>NZ_JACCHP010000026.1 GCF_016031625.1 Bradyrhizobium agreste
ATGCGGCCGCCGCGACTGGTTCTGAGCCCAATCCTCCTCGGCGGCCTCTGCCGTGGTCGCCCTAGCCAGCCATTTGTACGCGGTCTTCGGACTTATTCCGAAGCGACGGCACAACTCCCGCCGGTTCACGTCCGCCTGTCGGAACAATCGAACGAACTCTTTCCTCTGGTCCATGAGTGACACCTCGCGCCACGGCATGTCGGCCCTCCCAAGCCCTTCCATGCCGTCGATGTGTTACCCATGTCTCCGAACGGTGTTACCCATGTCCCCGGTCCGCACAACAAGCCCGGCCATGACGGAGAAAGCCGCTCAGGCCTGTCGCCCCGCCAAATTCTTCACCGCAACCCCATCGCGCTCCTCGATGATCTCCGCGATCATCTGGCGGTGGCAGTGGGTGTGGTCGCGCTCGTAGCAGAGCAGGCACACCGGGCCGGCCTTCTTCACCAGCGCCGAGAGCTCGTCCATCTCTTCTTTCGCCTGCGGTGTCTTCAGGTGCTTCGAATAGATCTTCTCCAGCACGTCGTACTGGCCGCTGCGGGCCGCGAGGCGGCCTTCCTTCGGGGTGCCGAGCGCGGCGAGATGGACATAGCCGATGCCGCGCTCGTCGAGGCCCGCCGACAATTGCTTCTTGGAAAAGCCCGGCCGGCGCGACGACGTCACCGCGCGCACGTCGACCACGAGCTTGACGCCGGCCTGTTCCAGCTCGTCCAGCACGGCCTTGGGCGGCGTCTGCTCGTAGCCGATGGTGAAGAGCTTCTTCGCCTTTGCCATGTGACCCTCAACTCACCCGCGCAATCAGTTCCATGGCGCCGTGCGGTGCGCGCACCTTGCCCTCGTGGATCACATAGGCGAACACGTCGCGCGGCTCCTTCTTCGGCTTGGCCTTGTCGACCTTCGGGAGATCGTCGGGTTCACCGCCCGATGCCCAGTCCTGGAAGCGCTTGGCCCATGCATCGAGCTGCTTCGGCGGATAGCAGGTCTTGATCTCGTCATTGCCCTTCTGCAGCCGCGCGTAGACGAAATCGCCGGCGACATCCGCGATGGCGGGATATTTGCCGTGCTCTGCGAACACCACCGGCGTCTCGAATTCGCGGATCAGCGCCACGAAGTCGGGCGTGCAGAAGCTGTCGTGGCGCACTTCAACGACGTGGCGCAGAGCGCGCCCCTCGAGCTTGCGCGGCAACAGCTCCAGGAACTTGCCGAAATCGGCGCCGTCGAACTTCTTCGTCGGCGCAAACTGCCACAGCACCGGCCCGAGGTGATCGCCGAGTTCCAGCACGCCGGAATCGTAGAACCGCTTGATGGAATCACCGGCCTCCGCGAGCACGCGGCGGTTGGTCGCAAAGCGCGGGCCCTTCACCGAGAACACGAAGCCATCGGGCACTTCGCTCGCCCATTTGCGAAAGCTCTCCGGCTTCTGCGAGCCGTAATAGGTGCCGTTGATTTCGATCGAGGTCAGCTTCGAGGCGGCATAGGACAGCTCCTTCGCCTGCGCCAGCTTCTCCGGATAGAACACGCCGCGCCAAGGCTCGAAGGTCCAGCCGCCAATTCCGATGAAGATTTTGCCGGATTTTTTGGACGCAGTTTTTGCTTTGGCCACGGGAGGATCTCGCATCGACGGGGAGGGATCTCATCCTAATCAAACCAGATGTGATTGGCCAGTTGGCCGGTCCGGTCTAAGCTCGCGACGGGCCCGCGAAGAAGGAGAACAAGATGCGGATGCTGCTGGTGGGAGTAGCAAACACCGGCCGCCTCAGAAGTAGCGAGTGGCGAATGGCCAGTGGCGAATAGGGTGGGCAGACAATCTCCCCATTCGCTACTCGCCATTCGCAATTCGCCCCAGGGACTTCCGGCCGCGCGCCCATCCATGGTATCACTCGCCACATCGGGAGCAGGAACTTGCATGTCGTCTGAGTCGGTGGGTGGCATTCTGGGGGCGATCGTCGCGGCGGTCGTGCTTGCGGTTGCTGTCGTGTTCGGGCCGATCGGCCAGTACGGCAAACCGCCCAAGCCGGCGAAGGTCGAGCCCGCCCCGACGGCGGCACCGGCAGCCCCCGCCGCGCCCGCCCCACGCGGGCCGATCATCCGGGAAGTGCCCAACCAATAGCGCTTGAAAAATCGGGTTTCCGCCCCCTTGCGGAACGCCTTTGCCGTCCCCATCTAGCTTCCAACGGCGACGTTGAGCGTAAAGAACTCCGTCGCTGGGACGACCTTGGAATAGCTTAAGGCTTGCGCCGGATGTACGCGCGGCCCGCCGTTCCGGGGTCGTTGGCATTTTAGGCCCCCTTTTCGGCCCTTCCCCAGAACCCCGGCTTGGCAGCGCAGGATGCGGCGGATATACGCTGCCGTCATGAACGAAGCGATCAGACCGGGCATCGACACCTGGGCTCAAGAGGGGCCGGAACTGTCGATCATCGTCCCGACTTTCAACGAGCGCGACAACGTCACCGTGCTGTACCGGCGCCTGGAGGCGACGCTCGCCAACGTCGCCTGGGAAGTCGTGTTCGTCGACGACAATTCGCCCGACGGCACCTGGGACGTCGTGCGCGAACTGGCGCAGCGCGACAGCCGCGTGCGCTGCGTCCGCCGCATCGGCCGCCGCGGTCTGTCGGGCGCCTGCATCGAGGGCATCCTTGCCTCCAGCGCGCCCTATGTGGCGGTGATCGATGCCGACCTCCAGCACGACGAGACGCAGCTGCCCAAGATGCTGCTCTTGCTCGCGAGCGATCAGGCCGACCTCGTCGTCGGCAGCCGCTACATCGAGGGCTACAAGAGCGAAGGCTTCAACAAACAGCGCGCCGGCGCCAGCGCGCTCGCGACCGAGGTCGCCAAGAAGATGCTGCGGGTCGAGATTGCCGATCCCATGAGCGGCTTCTTCATGATCCGCCGCGACCGCTTCGAACAGCTCGCGCCGAAGCTCTCCGTGCACGGCTTCAAGATCCTGCTCGACATCGTCGCGACGGCGCACGGCAGCTTACGGGCGGTCGAGATTCCCTACACATTTGGCGCCCGCCAGCACGGCGAGAGCAAGCTCGATTCCATGGTCGCGCTCGACTTCCTCGGACTCGTCTTCGCCAAGCTGACCAACGACATCGTCTCGCTGCGCTTCATCCTGTTCGCGATGGTCGGCGGCTTCGGCCTCGTGGTGCACCTGGCGACGCTTTTCATCGCGCTTCGCCTGTTCAACGCGCCGTTCCCGGAGGCGCAGGCCGCCGGCGCCATCGTCGCCATGACCAGCAATTTCATCCTCAACAACTTCCTCACCTATCGCGACCAGCGGCTGAAGGGCTTTGCGCTGCTGCGCGGCCTGATCGCCTTCTACCTCGTGTGCAGCGTCGGCCTGCTCGCCAATGTCGGCGTCGCTTTCTCGGTCTACGACCAGGAGCCGATCTGGTGGCTGGCCGGCCTGGCGGGCGCGCTGATGGGCGTGGTGTGGAACTACGCCATGTCCGGACTGTTCGTCTGGCGCAAGAAATAGTGGGACATGGGCGGGGCTGACGCGCGGATCGTCCGCAATACCGCGCTGCTGATTCTCGCGCTGGTGGGCTTGCGGCTCGTCGCAGCCGCGTTCACCCCTATTACCTTCGACGAAGCCTATTACTGGATGTGGTCGAAGAGCCTCGCCGGGGGCTATTACGACCACCCGCCCATGGTCGCCTATGTGATCCGCGCCGGCACCATGATCGCGGGTGACACCGAGCTCGGCGTCCGCCTCGTCTCGGTCCTGCTCGCACTGCCGATGAGCTACGCGATCTATCGCTCCGCAGCGATCCTGTTCGGCGGCGTGCGCGTGGCCGCGACGAGCGCCATCCTGCTCAACGTGACGCTGCTGGCTTCGGTCGGCACGCTGATCGTGACGCCCGATGCGCCGCTGCTGGTCGCCTCCAGCTTCGTGCTGTTCTTCCTCGCCAAGGTGCTGGAGACGGGACGGGGCGCCTGGTGGCTCGCGGTCGGGATGGCGGTCGGCGCGGCGCTGCTGTCAAAATACACCGCGATGTTCTTCGGGCCGGCGATCCTGATCTGGCTCGCCTCGGTGCCAAAACTCCGGCGCTGGTTTCTCTCGCCCTGGCCCTATCTCGGCGGCCTCGTTGCGCTGGCGCTGTTCTCGCCGGTGATCCTCTGGAATGCGGACCATCAATGGGTCTCGTTCGCAAAGCAGCTCGGCCGCGCCAGGATCGAGGACTTCCGCCCCGTCTTCATCGCCGAGCTGATCCCGACCCAGATTGCGTTCGCAACGCCCTTGGTCTTCATCCTCGGCGCGATGGGGCTGCACGCGCTGACCTGGCAGCGCGCCGGCGCGCTGGCCTCGCGCGTGCTGATCGAGACGATGTTCTGGACCATCGTCGCCTATTTCGTCTGGCATTCGCTGCATGCGCGCGTCGAGGCCAACTGGTTCGCGCCGGTGTATCCGCCCTTCGTCATTGCTGCGGCCGCCGCTGCCAATCTCGCGCAATGGAAGCCGCGTCAGCGGCGCCTCGTCGAATTCTGCCTGCGTTGGGCCGCGCCCGTGGGCATCGTGATGTTTGCAGCCTTGATCGTGCAGGCCAATACCGGCTGGTTGTCCGGCTATCGCCGCGATGCCACCGTGCGCAGCGTCGGCGTCGGCTGGCGCGAGCTCGCTGCGGGAATCGAAGCGGTGCGCGCGCGCAGTGGCGCCACCTGTGTGCTCGCGCAGGATTACGGCACCACGAGCTGGCTCGCATTCTATCTGCCGCGCGGCACCTGCGTCGCGCAGCAAAGCCAGCGCATCCGCTGGGTCAACATGGCTGAGCCCGATCCCAAGCTGCTCGCCGGCAAGCTGCTCTATGTCGACGAGCTGCGCGCCGACGGCCATCCCGCCCTCAACACTTTCTTTGCGCAGGTGACGCAGATCGCACAATTGCAGCGCAAGCGCGGGCCGCTCGTGGTCGAGACCTACGGCATCGACCTGCTGGAAGGCGCCAAGGGCGAGGTGCTGGACCACTCGCCGCCACCGGAAGCGCGGTAGCGCCTTAATCGATCATCTCGGCCTTGTCGGCATCCTGGCCCGGCCCATCCCGATCGCGCCAGAACCAGACGGTCACGACGCCGGAGCGGCCGCGGACCTGGGCGAGCAGGGGACCGGACAGAACGCCGTCGGGCGCGCCCTGGAAGTCGGCCGCATCCAGCAGCGTGTCGCTCAGCGCGAGCCGCGCATCGTTCTGCGCGGCAATCTCCATCAGCCGGCTTGCGACGTTGACGGTGTCGCCAGTCGCCGTGATGTGCTGATGGCTTTCGCCGAGCCGCGAGGCGACGATGGGGCCGCAATGCGCGCCGATCTTGAAGCCGAGCTGAGCTGCGGTCGCTGGCGGCAGCGATGCGATCCACCGTTCGAGGCCGCGGTGCAGATCGACCGCGCATTTCAGCGCGCGCGCCGCATCGTCGGGCATCGCGCGCGGCAGCCCGAACAGGATCATGGCGCCGTCGCCGAGAAAGCCGGTGATCATGCCGCCGCAATCGATCGCGGTCCGGTCGATCAGCGCATGAAACGCCTTCAGAAGATCCGTGAGCTCGTCCGGATCGATCCGCTCGCTCAGACCGGTGAAACCGGAGAGATCGACGAACACCACGGCTGCATCCTGCCGCACCGGATTCGACAGGAAGTTCGGATCTCGCGCCAGCCAATCTTGCAGCGCCGGAGCCTGAAATTGCGCGAGCGACCTGCTCCGGGCGGCTAAATATTGCGTGCGGCGGCCTCCGGCCCACAGCTGCACGCCGGCAAAGACCGCAACCGGCGGCACGGCGGCGGCGAGCGCGGTCGCGGCGTTCAGCCAGACGCCGTGCGTGAACGCGAACAAATTGAGCCCGGCCCAGGCGATCATCACCGCGGCCGCCGCCATGGTGCCGAGCGCGATGCGCCGCCAGGCGAGCAGGCCCACCAGCAGTACCGGCAGCAGGATCGCCGTGAGCGCGTCGGCAATGCGGACCCTGTGGTCACGCAAGATGACGTCGCCGGCGAGGAGATGCGTGATCGCGGTCGAGACCACCTCGACGCCGGGCATCAGGGAATCGAACGGCGTCGGATAGAAGTCGCCGCCGCCGGCGACGGAGGCGCCGATCACGACGATCCGGTTCTCGATGGCCGCGCGATCGAGCGTGCCTTCGAAAATGCTCTGTGCGCTGACGGTACGGATCGTGCGGCGCGGGCCGTAATAGGTGATCGGCAATGTCAGATTGCTGTCGGTCGGCACCACGTGACCGCCGAGTCTGAGGTGATCCGGCGCGACGGTCAACGGCTCGTCGAGCGCGCGGGCGGCGACGCGCAACGGAAACGACAGCTCGACCTTGTCGCGGGTCCGGAACAGCATCGGCACCGCGAGCGGCGAGCCTGATTGTCCTGTCGCGACGTTGACGATGCCGACCTCGGCGTGATCGGCGAATGCCGGCAATGGCTGCAGGAAGCGCTCGGCCTCCGGCAGTACGGCCAGGGGACCTTCGCTGCTGGGGGCCACGGTTTCGCTGGCGGAGGGGAAGATCGCCGCGGCGGCAAGCACCATGGGACCGGTGGCCAGCGTGTTGGCCAGCGTCGCATCGCCGATCGCGGCGCTACGGTCGACCAGCAGCAGGTCGATCGCCACGACCTTCGGCTTGAACTGCACGATGGCATCGACGACGCGGGCGAGATCGGCGCGCGGAAGGGGATAGGTGCCGCCGCGCTTCACGACGGTGTCGTCGATCGCGACGATGGTGACGAGATCCGGCGGACGCTGCACGCCGCGGGCCTGGGTCCGCCAATCCGTCAACGTGGCTTCGAGGCGGTCCAGAAAGCGCAGATGGCCGTCGGCGTGCGTGGCATAGATGCCCGCGCCCCACAGCGCGGTGAGGACGAGTGCCACCAGGATCTGAACGCGTCGGCTGCGCATGCGGTCGTCTTGCAATCTACTGTATTCAAATCTCGCGGGTCGAGCCGTCTCGACCCAGCCTTATTGCCCGAGTCTGGCCATGAGCGCGTCGACGCGCGGCTGGCCCCATGTCTTGACCGTCAACGGGCCGGTTGCCTCGACGTCGACGCCTTCGCCGGGTCCGAGCACGACGCCGTGTCCACGAGCCCTGCGGGTCACGCCGACCCGGCCGTCGGCGACGAACACGGAAGTCTTGGTTTCAGCGACATCGACTGCCCATTTCGTGCCGCGCACTGCGGCAATCGCCTGCGGCGTCAGCACCTTGAAGGGATTGCCGCGCGGTTTCTTGGGCACCTCGATCAGCAGCGCTTTGCTGCTCAACTCCACGGAGTCTATATGTCCGTCGCGGTTGGCGTCCTTAAGTTCAAATCTGGCGCCGTTTTCCGCAACGATGGTGATGCCGTTGTCGCAGCTCCAGGTCTGCGTCCCGGCCGCCGACGGCGATGCCGCGCACCCCGCATTCGCGGCAGGCTGCGCAGTCGCAGGTCCGATCAACAGAAACGACCCCGCCAGGGCGAAAAACCGCGCGATCCCTCTCATGCCAGCCTCCGTTTGCGTGCTCGGCACAGTTCAAGGCGGGATGATACGGTACCGTATCACGTGCAGAGGCTGCTGAAAAGTGCCGAGGTGGGAGCTATTTTCTCGCGGCGGCGATGTCCAGAACCGACGCGATCAACTTTCAATCACGGCGCCGTGCCGCGTGATGTCGCTCGGCGCGTAATGCACGTGCCGTTGCCCCGCGGCCGGTCGACGAGGCCAATCGGACGGGTCGTCCACCAGCCTCGCGCAACGCTGGCGCGTTACGTTCAGGGGCAGTTGAGGACCACGAAAATGACGTTCTTGGGTGCGTCATGGATGTGGCCGCAGACATCCGCAAAGCGTGCTGAACCGGCCGAGAATTATAGTTAACAAACCCAACTAAGTCCGTAATTCTGCGGGCTTTTTTCTCAAAACGGGACAACGTTAACGTGTTGCCCCAGATCCGCCCGAACTTAATCCGCATTTAACTAAAAGTCGCCTTAATGACGCTCCGACCCTCTGCGAGATGCTGTTCCCGGATCGTGACCAGCGGCACTTCGAAGGGGGACTGAGTGACACCGTCCTGGACGCAAGGCGAATGAGTACGAGTATCGCTGCGCAGAGTAACGCGGCACGGAAGTCCAAGAATTTCTCCAAGAACAATTCGCGGAAATCTTCCCGGAAAATGACGACCAATTGGCTTGGCGCCGCGGCGATCGGCTGCGTCGTGATGGGCGCCGGCTGGACCATCCACAGCAACATCTTCGGCGCGAGCGTCTATCCGACCGTCGGCAGCGTCGGCTATGACGAGCCGGTGATCAAGCGCGCGCCCAGGGTGGCGCTGCGCGAGGCCGGCGAGGCCATCAAGGAAACCTTCGCGCTGCTGCCCGACCGTCTCCAGGTCGCAGCTCCGATCTCGCGCGAGATGTTCAACGAGCGCTTTGCCGCGGCCGCAACACAAGGCGTGCCGTCGAATGCCGCAAGCGCCGCACCCGCAACGCAGGTTGTTGCGGTGGCCAAGGACGCTCCGAAGCAGGGCGTGATCGCGAAGGTCGCGGAAGCGCTGAAGCCGGCAGCCAAGAGCGCCGATAACACCACAGACAAGACCAAGCGCGCGCCGGCTGCCCAGCTGCAACTCGCCTCGGCTGATCCTGCCGAGATCGTGCCGGCGCCTGAAGCGAAACCGAAATCCTTCGCCGATCGCGCCAAGGCCGCGGTGATGTCGATCACCGCTCCGCGCCAGTCGATGGTTGAAAAGCTCTGGGGCAAGCGTGAGCCCTCCGGCGGGCTGCTCGCCTATGCCTCGGCCGATGCCAGCGTGACCGCGTCCATCGCGCCGAAGGAGCAGAACCCGATGCTCGGCGGCGCGCCGCCCTATGAGCGCGACACGGCGGTCTACGACATTACCGCCAAGACGGTGTATCTGCCCGACGGCACCAAGCTCGAGGCGCATTCCGGCCTCGGCTCCAATCTCGACGATCCGCGCTCCTCGAAAATCCGCATGCGCGGCGTGACGCCGCCGCACATCTACACGCTGAAGCCGCGCGAGGCGCTGTTCCACGGCGTGCCGGCGCTGCGCCTGACGCCGATCGGCGGCGAGAGCGCGATCTACGGCCGCGACGGCCTGCTCGCGCACACCTTCATGCTCGGGCCGAACGGCGATTCCAACGGCTGCGTGTCGTTCAAGGATTATTACGCATTCCTCGACGCCTACCGCAACAAGGGCATCCGCAAGCTCGCGGTGCTGGCGCGGGTGGAGTGAGGCGCAGCGTGGCCGCCCGTGTGGTTATGGCTGGCTAGCGCTTGACGAAGGTGAAGCTGCACGGACGCAGTTCGTTGCGTTTGCCGCTGCCGCGACTGCGCTCGAATTGCGCGTCGATCGTGTACGCGTATGGTGAGCCGGGGGCGATATTGTTGATGGTGTAGGCGCTCGGACCGGTGAGGCCGCGTGCACTGAGCGTGCTCTTCCCATCAGCCGATATCTGACCGTCGATTTCGAGCGTGCTGTTCGTACGGGGGTCGCGGTCCTCTGCATGAAATACGCCGTTCGCGACCGTGGCCGACAGCGCTCGGGTGTAGCCTAACGCCTTGCCTGAGCTCGCGCAGTTCACGGTGACGTCCCACTTGCCATCGAACGTCTTGTCCTCGCCGCCCGCCGGCGCAAGTGCCACCTTCTGCTTCAGGCTGTCGATCCGCGCCCTGGCCAGATTTGCGAAGCTGCAATTCGGAAAGCGCGCGAGGTGATCCTCATAGGCGCCGGTGGTGCCGATCCCATCGGCGGCCCTCCAATGTGCTTCCGCGGATGCGCAAGGATCGGGCCGGGGTGCGGCTTGCGGGGCCGTCACCGTGACCGATACCGGTCCGTTCAGGTAGAACTTCCCGATGATCGACAGCGAAAGCTCCGGTAGCTGGGTCTTGCCGCTGCTCTCGTAGACGTCGCTGCTGATGTCGCGGAAGACCTCGCCGATCTCCTGCGGCTGCTCGATGTGCTTGAGGAACGCCGTCGTATAGGGGCTGTTGCGGCCACTGCCGTCGGCGGCGACCTGACCCGCTTGCGTCGAGAACGCCACAATCGTGCCCCGGGGAGCATCGACCTTCGACAGCCCTCGTCCGATCGAGGCGGCGCGCGTCGAGGCGGCGGAGCGCTTGAGAGTTTCGGCCAGCGGATTGTCGCGGCAGGAATCCAGCACGAGGATGCGCAGGTTCTTGGCCTGCTGCAAATCGTTCACGATGTCGTCGACCCGCACGAAGCGCTTGAGATCCGCTTCATCCGTGAGCACGGCATCGACGGGCATCAGGTAATTCACGCCGTTGTACTGCAGCGCATGGCCGCTGTAGTAGAACATGGCAACATCCGCCCGGCTCGCCGCGCGCGCAAAGCGGATGGTCAGGTCCTGCATGTCGGCCTGGCGCAAATCGATGCCCTGGAGCACCTCGAAGCCGCTGCGCCTCAGCGAGGCAGCGACGTCCTCGGCATCATGCGACGGGTTGGGAAGCTTCGCCGTCGATGCGTAGGCGCCGTTGCCGATCACCAGCGCGACCCGCGTTTCCGCCGATGCCGGAGCAAGGCACAGCCAGTAGGCGAGGAGAGCGGCGCAAGACCGCAATAGGCACATTCCGGAAGAAGCAGGCATGAATGCCCTCCCAGGAAATATCGAAAAATATCCCCGAGATTAGCGCATGCCGCGCCGACATCAATGCTCTGCCTGCCCGGCCTCCGGATTGCGCCGCCGCGGCATCCCGTCACGCCGCGCTTGCAGCCAGGGTCTTGCGCAGCGCCATCTCGGTCGCGATCGCCGCTTTCACCGCGGGCCGCGCCAGCATGCGTTCCAGATAGGCGGCCAAGGACGGCCAGCGCGCGATGTCGATCCCCGCGGGACGAAGCAGCAGCAAGGTCCAGGTGAGATGGGCATCTGCCACGGTGAAGGCGTCGCCGACGAGGAATTCGCGGCCCGCCAGATGCGCTGCCGGCACCGACAAGGTCTGCATGATCCTCGCGCGCGGCTTGGCCAGCGAGCCCTCGTCCTTGTACCAGAAGGTTGGAAACAGGAACGCCTTGTGGATCTCGGCGCCGACGAAGCTCAGCCATTCCTGCAGGCGATAGCGATCGAACTCGCCGGGCCGGGGCGCAAGGCGTGCCTCCGGCTTCACATCGGCGATGTATTGCAGCACCGCTGCGCTCTCCGTCAGCCGCTCGCCGTTCTCCAGCACCAGGACCGGCACCGCGCCCTTCGGCGACACGTCGCGGAAGTCGCTGCCGTCGTCCACGAGCCGCTTGGTCCAGATATGGGCGAGGTGATACTGCGCCTCGATCCCGGCCTCCAGCAGCGCGATGCGGCTCGAGAGCGAGCAGGCCATCGGAAAGAAATAGAGCTGCAGCATCGCAACGTCTCCTCAGGTCAGTGCATCGCTCGGCGCGATGATCGCGAAGCGATCCGACAATTCGGCCAGCGCGACCTCGTGGATCATTCTCGCCGGCAGCGCGCCGCCGCGCCCGTCGGGAAGATCGCGCGTGGCGCAGGCGTCGGCCGCGATCGTCGTGCGCAGGCCGAGATCAAGCGCGGCGCGCGCGGTCGAAGACACGCACATATGCGTCATGAACCCCGCGAGCACGATGTTCTTGCGTCCGGTCGCGGCCAGCCGGGCCTGCAGGTCGGTGCCGGCGAAGGCATTCGGCAACGCCTTCTCGATCACGGGTTCGGTCGCGAGCGGCGTCAGGCGCTCGACGATCGCACCGCGTGCCGCCTCGCGGTCGAACAGGCCGCCGGCGCGGCCCTTGTGCGCGACGTGGAAGATCGCAGCTCCGCTGTCCCGTGCGCGCGCGAGCAGGCGCGCAGCCGCGGCGATCGCCGCTTGCGCATCGGGCAGGGTGAGCGGGCCGGCGCAATATTCGTTCTGGATGTCGATCAGAACGAGGCAGGTCTCGTTGAGCTTGGGCGGATTGAGATCGGCGCCGGCGAGTTCGAGCAGCGTCTTTGGAGCGGTCATGCTGTCAGGCTTTCGTGAATGTCGGATGCTTCGACACTAGCGTAGCAGCAGCCTGCCATTGTGCAGGACTATTGCAGCTGATGGCTGCAGATTTGCAGGCGGCGGCAGTGACTGCTAAGCTTGCTCCGATGAACTGGGACGATCTGCGCATCATCGCCGCGGTCAGGGACGAGGGCACCTATGCCGGCGCCAGCGCGCGGCTGCGCATCGACGAGACCACCGTCGGCCGCAGGCTGGCGCGCATCCAGCGCGATCTCGGCGTGCCGCTGTTCGATGCGGTGGACGGCATGCGGCGGCCGACGCGCCAGTGCGAGGCGGTGCTCGCGCATGTCGGCGCGATGGCCGCGCATGCGGCGGCGATCGACCGCATCAAGGAGAGCCAGGCCGGCCCGGTCGGGCGGCTGCGGATCGCCTCGACCAATGCGGTCGCCGAAGAGCTGCTGGCGCCGCATGCGAGCAGCTTCCTGCGCGATCATCCTGGGCTGACGCTGCAATTCCTCACCGCGAGCGGCAACGTCAAGTTCTCGCGCTGGCAGGCCGATCTCGCCATCCGCCTGCGCAAGCCGGAGAAGGGCGACTTCACCATCTCCAAACTCGGCGACGTCAGGCTGTACTTCTTCGAGCCCGCGGACCGCGGCGGCGGCGAGCCCGTTGCGTGCGTCTATCCGGACGAGCTCGATGCGATTCCGGAAGCGCAGTTCTTGCGTGCGAAGCGGCTGACGAACGTGCGCTGCATCACCGACAATGTCCGCATCATCCGCACCATGATCCAGTCGCATCAGGCCATCGGCGTGCTGCCCGAGCACAGCTGCGCTCCCCTGCTCGCCGACCGCAGCCTGCGCGCCACCCTGCTGCCGAAGCGCCGCGACGTCTGGCTGCTGGTGCAGAACCACCTCAAGCGCGATCCGGCGACACGCGTGACGATCGACTGGGTGAGGGCGTGCTTCCAGGACATCTCGCGCAATTGATGCCGCATATCGCCGCGATCATCGCGCCACGCCGCGCAAGCTGCGACGAAAAAACTTCAGCCACCCCCTTGCAACCCGAACGTGCCTGGTCTATTAGCGCCGTCCTTCGCTAGGCCATGGGTTCGGGCTCGCTGAGATCCCGACTGGCGCGGATCGCTCTGCGATTTCGTGTTCCGCCGAATGAAGGAGAAGCGCAGGACGTAGCTCATGGAGAGCGTCGGGCTGAACACCCGAAGGCATCGGTTCGATTCCGGTCTCTTGCCCCACGAAGGATAGCTCAGTTGGGTAGAGCAGGTGATGTTGAAATCATCGGGTCGCGGGTTCGAATCCCGCTCCAAGCGCTCCGTTTCAGCCTGAAAAGCTGATACCTCTGACGAGGACCGGACGCGCGCTTCAGTCGCAGTCCGGCCGTTTTGCCGCAAGGCTTTCCGTCCGAACCTAGACACTGTGAGACCGGCTTTGCGCCGCGGGTAGATACCGCTTGCGCTGATGCCGGGTGGCTCCGCATGACCGCGCGGCACGTCTCGCGCGATCGCGCGCGTGCGCCCGTCGTCAGGCAAGCTCAAGCCCTGGCCCGCCGATCTTTCAGGAAGCGTCGTCCGCGTCCTCACATCCTTTGCAAACGAAACCTGCTGCCCGGCATCCGCCGGGCGCAAAATAAAGGAGGCGTGCCATGACTTTGAACAAGGGCTGGCATTTGCTGATGCTGAACGTGACGGTGAAGGATGGCGAGCGTGCGTTGCTCACGCGCAACGGGCAGCTCGTGCGCGTGCTCGTGCCCGGCAAGCATCGTCTGTTCGATCCCCTGCACGAGCTGAAGGCCGAGGTGTTCGACGTGGTCCGCAGCGAATTTCCTGCGGAGCGCTACGCGGTGCTGAAGGCCGCGCGGCCCGATCTGGCCGCCGAGCTGTTCGAGGCGGTCGAGACCGGAGCGGACGAGATCGCCATCGTCAGCCTCGACGGCCGGCCCGTGCATCTGATGACGCCCTGGCAGGTGCGCGTCTACTGGAAGGTCGCGACGCGCATCGATGTCGAGCGCATCGACGTGTCCGCTGATCCCAAGGTCAGCACGCGGCATCTGGCCATGATCGAGCGCAACCGCTCGGCGGTGACGTCGGAGACGGTGGTCGAGAACCACGAGGCGGGTCTGCTCTACGTCGAGGGCCGGCTCGTGGAGCGGCTCGCGCCCGGCCGGCACGCCTTCTGGACCGTCGGCCGCAAGATCGAGGTGAAGCGCCTCGACCTGCGGCCCCAGGCGATCGAGATCACCGCGCAGGAGATGCTGACCAAGGATCGCATCGCGCTGCGGGTGACGTTGACCGCGTTCCGTAAGGTCGTCGATCCCGAGCGCACGGTCGCGACCGTGCCCGACGTGGATGCGTGGCTGTACCGCCTGGTGCAGTTCGCGATCCGCGAGGCGGTCGCGAGCCGGACGCTGGACGAGGTGCTGTCGGCGAAGGCGGCGCTCGATGCTGAGCTGCGCGACTACGTGCGGGCACGGGTCGTAGAGTCCGGTGTCGAGGTGACCGAGCTCGGCGTCAAGGACGTGATCCTGCCCGGCGAGATCCGGGAGCTGGTGAACAAGGTGGTGGAGGCGGAGCGGGTCGCGAAGGCGAACCTGATCCGCCGGCAGGAGGAGACCGCGGCGACGCGTTCGCTCCTGAACACTGCTCGCCTGATGGAGGAGAACCCCCTGCTGCTGCGGCTCAAGGAGCTGGAGTCGCTGGAGCGGCTGGTCGAGAAGGTCGGCCGCATCGACCTCCATGCCGGCGACGGCCAGGGCCTCGATGCCCTCCTGACCCGGCTCGTGCGCCTGAAGGCGCCCGAGAGCGCATGAACCGAAGGGCCGCCCACGGGCGGCCCTTCACATCGGCGTTGCCGCCGTCCGCATTGAACGCGGTCGACGCGAGGTGCGACCAATTCGAGCTCGGCGGGGATTGAGCGCGCTCGCAGGTTGCGTCATTCTGGAGCCGCAACGTCTTGAATCAGGGAAGGCGCATGACCGTTCTTCAGGAATCGACTCGCCCCGCGGCGCGATCCAGCGACTGGAAGGCGATCGTTATCCTGATCCTCATGATCCCGGTGCTGTGGTCGCCGGTGATCCTGTTTCGCTTCGTCCTGTATCAGCCGTTCAACATCCCGTCCCGCTCGATGGCGCCGACACTGGTGGTCGGCGACTACGTCTTTGCCGCGAAATACGCCTACGGCTATGGCCGCTATTCCTTCCCCTTCGCGTCGTCCTTGATCTCGGGCCGCATCCTCGCAGCCGATCCCGAATACGGCGACATCGTCGTGTTCCGGACCGCGAAGGATGGTTCGGTCGACTACGTCAAGCGCGTCGTCGGCCTGCCCGGAGACCGCATCCAGATGCGGCGCGGCCAACTCATCCTCAACGACCGCCCGGTGACCCGCGTCGCCCTGGAGACGACACGTGCCGGCGACGCCTGCAGTTTCGACGGCAGCGCGGCCGTCAAGCGCTGGCGCGAGACGCTGCCGAACGGCGCGTCCTATGTCACCTACGACTGCGTCGATAACGGCACTCTCGACAACACCAACGTCTTCACGGTGCCGCCGGGCCACTTCTTCGTGCTCGGCGACAACCGCGACAATTCCACCGACAGCCGCATGCCGGCGTTCGGCTTCGTGCCGATGGAGAATTTCATCGGCAAGGTGACGCGGATCTTCTGGTCGCTCGACGAGGACGGCGAGCCGCGCTTCGAGCGGATCGGGAAGGTGGAGTGAGGCCTAGACTGTCATTCCGGGGCGGCGCGGAGCGCCGAGCCCGGAATCCATTGATCCGCGTGTTCAGCTCGCGATTTGCGGATACAAGTCGATCCATTGAGGATTCTTCTCCTCAATGAGCCGGATTTTCCATTCTCTCCGCCACTTCTTCAATTCCTTCTCGCGCGCGATGGCCGTGACGGGATCGTCGTAAATCTCGAACCATATAAGCCTGTCGACCGAATACCGCTTGCTGAATCCGGCGGCGATTTTGCTCTTATGTTCGTAGATGCGGCGGACGATATCGTTCGTCACGCCGATATAGAGCGTGCCGTACTTCTTGCTGGCGAGGAGGTAGACGTAATAGGCCATGAGTGCGCGGTGAAATGGATTCCGGGCTCGCGACTTCGTCGCGCCCCGGAATGACCAAAATTACAACTTTTGCGTGCCTCATTCAAAAACAAAAACCCCGGCATCGCTGCCGGGGTTTCGCATTCGTATCGTGCCTGAACGGCTGGATCAGAAGTCCATGCCGCCCATGCCGCCGCCCGGGGGCATCGCGGGGCCGGCGCCGCCCTTCTTGGGCAGCTCGGCGACCATGGCTTCGGTGGTGATCAGGAGCGCGGCAACCGAGGCTGCGTTCTGGATCGCGGTGCGGACCACCTTGGTCGGGTCGATGATGCCCTTCTTGACGAGGTCGGCATATTCGCCGGTCTGGGAGTCGAAGCCGTAATTGTAGGCCTTGTTCTCCAGGATCTTGCCGACGATCACCGAGCCGTCTTCACCGGCGTTGATCGCGATCTGGCGAGCGGGCGCCGACAGCGCCTTGCGCACGATCTCGACGCCGGTCTTCTGGTCGTCGTTCTTGGTGCGCAGGCCCTTGAGCTGTTCGGAGGCACGGAGCAGGGCGACGCCGCCGCCCGGAACGATGCCTTCCTCGACGGCTGCGCGGGTCGCATGCATCGCGTCATCAACGCGATCCTTGCGCTCCTTCACCTCGACCTCGGTCGCGCCGCCGACGCGGATCACCGCGACGCCGCCCGCGAGCTTGGCGAGACGCTCCTGGAGCTTCTCACGGTCGTAGTCCGAGGTGGTCTCCTCGATCTGCGCCTTGATCTGGGCCACGCGCGCCTCGATGTCGGCCTTCTTGCCGGCGCCGTTGACGATCGTGGTGTTCTCCTTGTCGATCATCACCTTCTTGGCGCGACCGAGCATGTTGAGCGTGACGTTCTCGAGCTTGATGCCGAGGTCTTCCGAGATCGCCTGGCCGCCGGTCAGGATCGCGATGTCCTGCAGCATGGCCTTGCGGCGATCGCCGAAGCCCGGAGCCTTGACGGCCGCGACCTTCAGGCCGCCACGCAGGCGGTTCACGACGAGGGTGGCGAGGGCTTCACCTTCGACGTCCTCGGCGACGATGACCAGCGGCTTGCCGGTCTGCACCACGGCCTCGAGCAGCGGCAGCAGCTCGTTCAGCGAGGAGAGCTTCTTCTCGTTGATGAGGATGTAGGCGTCGTCCATCTCAACGCGCATCTTGTCGGCGTTGGTGACGAAGTAGGGCGAGATGTAGCCGCGGTCGAACTGCATGCCCTCGACGACGTCGAGCTCGGTCTCGAGCGACTTGGCTTCCTCGACGGTGATGACACCCTCGTTGCCGACCTTCTTCATGGCGTCGGAGAGGAACTTGCCGATCTCGGCATCGCCGTTGGCCGAGATGGTACCCACCTGGGCGATCTCGTCGTTCGAGGTGACCTTCTTCGAGTTCTTCTCGAGGTCGGCCACGACGGCTTCGACCGCGAGGTCGATGCCGCGCTTCAGGTCCATCGGGTTCATGCCGGCAGCGACCGACTTGGCGCCTTCCTTCACGATCGCGGCCGCGAGCACGGTGGCGGTGGTGGTGCCGTCGCCGGCCGCGTCAGCGGACTTGGAGGCGACTTCGCGCACCATCTGCGCGCCCATGTTTTCGAACTTGTCGTCGAGCTCGATCTCCTTGGCGACGGTGACGCCGTCCTTGGTGATGCGGGGAGCGCCGAACGACTTGTCGAGCACGACGTTGCGGCCCTTCGGACCGAGCGTGACCTTCACCGCGTTGGCGAGAATGTCGACACCGCGCAGCATCTTGTCGCGCGCTTCAACCGAGAATTTGACTTCTTTGGCTGCCATCTGGAGTTTTCCTTGAGGGTTTGACTGGAGGGAGGAGAGGGGCTCTTAAGCCGCCTTCTTCTTGGATTCGCTGACTTCGAGAACGCCCATCACGTCGCTCTCCTTCATGATCAGCAGGTCCTGGCCGTCGATCTTGACCTCGGTGCCGGACCACTTGCCGAACAGCACGCGGTCGCCGACCTTCAGGTCGATCGGGATCAGCTTGCCAGCTTCGTCGCGGCCACCGGGGCCAACGGCGACGACTTCGCCCTGGGAGGGCTTTTCCTTGGCAGTGTCGGGAATGATGATGCCGCCAGCGGTCTTCTCTTCTGCGTCGATGCGCTTGACCACGACGCGGTCGTGAAGCGGACGGAATTTCATGCAGTCCTCCTAAGCAATTGCTCGGGTTGAGGTTTTGGGATTGTTAGCAGTCGTTGCCCGCGAGTGCTAGCGCGAGCGACGCAGAAATAGGACAGGAATTTTGCGGGGGCAAGTGTTTGTAGCAGAAAATTTAGCAGCCGGCAGCGCTGACTGCCAGAAACTCCTTGCCATTGTTAACCGGGCCTCGGAGGCCTCTTCCCGGCATCTTGGGAGGCCGTATTAGCACGGGGACGCATCTGCTGCTAACGCATTGAATTTCAACAGCTTGTTAAACTTTTGGGCTTGAGATGAGTTGTCAGTTTGCGTCACATTTCTCTCATGTGAGCGCATCGTTTCCGGGTGGCTCCCGGGGCGCGGATCAAGCCACCCCCTGCATGCGCTCCTGCAAAGGAGGTTTGGCATGGGACTGCGCGTTGGGGGCGTTTCCGAAGATTTCCGGAAACAGATGCTGGGCTACGGGCTGACGACGGCACAAATTCTCTATCGGATGCCGGATCATCCGTCGCTGCTCCAGACCTATGTCTGGCAGAACTACGACATGTTTCCGAAATTTCCGGCGCTCACCGATTTCCTGGCGTTCTGGCAGGAGAAGCTCGATGGCCCCCTGCATTCGGTCACTGTGGCGCATTCCAAGCTGATCAAGCCGGCCGAGCTCCGCGCCGTCGACGGCGTGTTCCGGCTGCATTGAGCAGAGATCAGACGCCGCCGTTGCAATAGCGTGTCCACATCGCGCGATAGGCCTCGTCCACCGCTTGCGCATATGCGACCGGGTTGCCCGCGGCCGTGGCATCGATGCGCCCAGGCAATTCGCGGCGCAACTTGTCGAGCTCGCCGATCTCGGCCGCACGGCTGGCCGCGATCTCGACATAGGCCTCCTCGCTGTCGGCGCCCCAGTCCGGCAGGCCAAGTGCGGTGAGGATGGCGCCGGCAGCGTCACGAAGCACGGCAGGTCGACCACGGTCTCTGCAAACAGATGCCGAACCGCAGACAGTTTGGGGCAAGCTACGACCGATGCGGTGATCGCGTGACGGGGTGGGGTGATCTCTCCACACCGGCACTGTTCGAGGCGGAGAGACCGTCACCCCACCCCGCTCGCGCTGCGCGCGATCGACCCTCCCCCTCCAGCGGAGGGCCAGGGAGGGTGAGAGCGCGGATGCGGCGTTACTCAACACGACCAGCTCTGCAATTGCTGCCTCGCCGGGGACTGGGTAAGCTGGCGTTCGGGCCACACCCGTGCGACGGGCGCGGCTCGGAACAGGGAGGCAGACAATGGCCAAGCCAAAGGCATCGAGGCCCGCATTGAAGACCGCGGTGAAGAAGCGGAGCGGCGCCAAGGCAGCGGCGCGATCCTTTGCGCGCAAGGCAGTGAAGGCGAAGGCGCGTATCGCGGCGCCGAAGAAGCCCGCACGTCCGAAGCAGCGCATCGCGGTCAGCCATCACCGCGAGGAAGACTTCAAGGCCGACGGCTTGCGCGCCTACGCGAAGTATCGCGACCTCGGCATCGCCGAGGCGACCCATGGCCTCGCGCAGGCGCATGTGATCCGCTTGCAAGGCCCCTGCAACCCGGCCGAGGTGTCAAAGCTGCACTATCACGACGTCGAATTCCAGATGGTCTACGTGCTCAAGGGCTGGGTGAAGACCTATATGGAAGGGCAGGGCGAGACCTTGATGAAGCAAGGCAGCGCCTGGACCCAGCCGCCGAAGATCAGGCACATGATCCTGGACTATTCGGACGACGTGGAGCTGCTGGAGGTGATCCTGCCGGCGGAGTTCAAGACGGTGGAGTTGAAGGCGTAAGCGCGATTCTTGATCGCTAAAATGCTATCGATCCGCGAAACCGGGCGGTCAGCAATTGCAACGATTTCAGCCGCCCCGCAAGCCTGGTGCTAACCAGTCGAAAATGCCTCTCGCGTCAACTCAAGGCTGTGACAACGCGGGAGATGCTTCATGGCGACCAACACTTTTGGCCGACGCGGCACCGTAGCGCCAGCTCCAAGAGCATCGTTTCAACCCGCCGCCGCGCCGATCGCCATAGAGAAGCCCTCTTCCGGCGAGGAGACGCTCTTTGCCGACAACAAGCTGCTGGCCGATATTCCTTTCCTCACCATCGGCCTGATCTTCGGTCTGCTCCTGATCTTCGTTCTGCAACGCAGCCTGGCCATCGACATTGCGCGGGACGGCGACCTCGATGTCCGCTCGCTGATTGCTCAGGGTGCGTCCGGCTACGATCTCGTGGTCGGAAGGGGGGAGTGGTGGCGGATCGGCCTTGCGCCGCTTCTGCATGGCAGCGGGTGGCACCTCGTCAGCAATTGCGTGGCGCTGTTCATCGTCGGCGTCAGGCTGGAGTCGCTGATCGGCCGCGGCTGGTTCGCGCTGATCTTCGTTGCCAGTGCATTGGCCGGTGAGGCCGGCTCGCTGCTCGGCAACGGTCCCGGCACGGTCGGCGTCGGCGCGTCCGGCGCCATCACCGGACTGATCGCTGCGCTGTTCGTCGCGAGCTTCGATCCCGAAGCCGACGCCGATCAAACCATATCGAGGCTGAAGACGTCGCTGTTCTTTGGTGTTCCCGCACTGCTGCCGCTTGCCTTTGGCGCGTCCGGCAACGTCAACTATTACGCCCATGCAGGCGGTGCGGTCGCCGGCGCCGCGCTTGCCGTCACGCCGTGGCTCGCCTTCTGGTCCTATGACAGCCTGCCCCGGAGCGCGAGCATGACTTTGCTCGCAGGATCCATTGGATCTCTGATCTGCGCCGGCTTCGCCGCCGCCCACTACTCGGCCTACATGGCCGATGCCGCGCACTATATCCGCGCGTCGGAAGTGCCGGTGAAGGCTGACGAGATGGTCAGCCGGTCACTCGATCTCGTCACTCGCTACCCGAAAGACGCGCGGGCTCACGTGTACCGTGCGGTCTTCTTCCTGGAACAAGCGAACCTCAGGGCTGCCGAGACGGAAGCGCGAACCGCCATGTCGCTCGCTGCTTCCGACGTGGCGGGCGGACCGGTGCGTTCCGGGGCACAGGGCTTGATGGCGGTGTTGCTGTGGGCGCAGGGGCGAACCAGCGAGGCAAAGGCCATGGCGGCCGAGCCGTGCCGTGCCAAGATGCCCGAGGTGCGTCGCATCCTGCAGAAGTCGAAATTGTGCGGTTGAGCCTATGCCAGCACCCCCACCACCGCGCCCATCAGACAGGTCGTCAGCGTCCCCGACACGATCGACTTCAGCCCCAGCGCATTGATCTCCTCGCGCCGTTCCGGCGCCATCACCCCTAGGCCGCCGATCATGATGCCGAGGCTGGCGAAATTGGCGAAGCCGCACATCGCATAGAGCATGATCAGGCGCGAGCGCGGCTCGAGCGTATCGGGCGGCAGCTTCGAGAAGTCGACATAGGCGATCAATTCGTTGAGCACGGTCTTGGTACCCATCAGGCTGCCGGCGGTGATCGCCTGATCCCACGGCAATCCCATCAGCCAGCACACCGGCGCCATGACGAGGCCGAGCAGCCGCTGCAGCGAGATCGCAGCGCCGCCGGCGTGCGGGAGCAGGCCGAGGATTGCGTTGACGAGATAGACCAGCGCCACCAGCACCAGCAGCATCGCGACGATGTTGATCAGCAGCTCGATGCCCGCGCTGGTGCCTTTGACGATCGCGTCCATCGTGCTGGCGACCTCCATTTGCGGGTCCTCCAGCGCGCCGCCGGTACGCTTGTCGGAGGTTTCAGGCACCATGATCAGGCTGACCAGGATCGCCGCCGGCGCGCCGAGCACGGAGGCGATGACGAAATGCGCGGCGGCGTCCGGAATGAGCGGCGCCAGCAGCGTCGCATAGAGCACCAGCACCGTGCCGGCGATGCCGGCCATGCCTCCGGTCATGACCAGGAACAACTCGCTGCGCGTCATCTGTGCCAGATACGGCCGCACGAACAGCGGCGCCTCGACCATGCCGAGAAAGATGTTGGCGGCGGTCGAGAGCCCGACGGCGCCGCCGACGCCGAGCGTGCGCTCCAGCAGCCAGGCCATGCCGCGGACGATCGGTGGCAGCACGCGCCAATAGAACAGCAGCGTCGTCAACACGCTCATGACCAGCACGATCGGCAGCGCCTGGAACGCCAGGATGAAGTCCGCGCCCGGCACCTTCAGGTCGAAGGGCAGGGATCCGCCGCCGACATAGCCGAACACGAAGGCGGAGCCGGCCCGCGAGGCCGCCGAGATCGCGCCGACCGCGTCGTTGATGGCCCCGAAACCATGGGCGACGACCGGCAGCTTCAGCAGCACGAGGGCGGTGACCAAGGTCGCGGCAAGGCCGATCGCCGCCTGGCGCAGCGACACGGCGCGGCGATTTTCCGCCAGCGCGAAGGCGATCAACAGCAATGCGAAAATGCCGAGTGCCGATTGCAGGCGCAGCATGGTGTCCCCAAACCCCTCGATGATTATGGCCGCGCCTGCGCTGCAAAGGCAATGCCGGGCGGACATGGAGGCGCTTTTGGCCTCGTGTCCCGGACAAGCCGCAACGCGTCAGCGTTGCGGCGCAGAGCCGGGACCCAGAAGGCCAGGATCGAGATCGCGGAGGCATGGGCCCCGGCTCAGCAGCGCGTCATTGCATGCCGCGTTGCGTCCGGGGCACGAGAGCGGCGACTAGCCCCGCCCGACGAACGGCATCTTGGTCGCCATCACCGTCATGGTCAGCACGTTGGCATCGAGCGGCAGGCTGGCCATGTAGGCCACCGCGTCGCCGACGGCCTTGGCGTCCATGCGCGGCTCGTGCTTGGTGGTGCCGTCGGGCTGCAGCACGCCGGGGCCGTTGACCATGCGGTCGGTCATCGGGGTCGCGGCATTGCCGATGTCGACCTGGCCGACGGCGATGTCGTACATGCGGCCGTCGAGATTGCTCGCCTTGGTGAGGCCGGTGATGGCGTGCTTGGTCGAGGTATAGGCCGCCGAAAACGGCCGCGGCGCATGCGCCGAGATCGAGCCGTTGTTGATGATGCGGCCGCCGCGCGGGGTCTGGTCCTTCATGATGCGGAAGGCGTGCTGGGTGCACAGGAACGGGCCGGTGAGGTTGGTGTTCACCACCGCCTGCCATTGCTCGAGGCTGAGATCCTCGAAGTTGACGGCCGGCGCGCCCATGCCGGCATTGTTGAAGAGCACGTCGAGACGGCCATAGGTCGCCTTCACCTTGTCGAACAGTGCGGCGATGGAGTCGGGCTTGGTCATGTCGGCGGTGACGCAGAGGCTTTTCCCGGCGGGACCGAGCTTTGCCGTCTCCTCGAGCATGTCGAGCCGGCGGCCTGCGAGCACCACGGTGAAGCCGGTGTTCATCAGCGCCAGCGACGCCGCGCGCCCGACGCCGGTGCCGGCGCCCGTCACCAATGCGATTTTTTTCGCGTCACTCATCGTTTCCTGCCTTTTCTCTTCTGCTGTCAGGTTTTGGGTTCTTTGTCGTTCTTGTAGGGCGGACGCGGAATGTTCTGATGAGCCGCGCGCAAGGCCGCCGACCAGCGTGAGCGAAGGTCGTGGAAATAAGGCTCGCCCGCTTCGATGCGATGATTGAGATCGGCTTCGCAGGCATCGTTGCGCACCACCAGCACGTCGATCGGCAGGCCGACGCCGAGGTTCGAGCGCATCGTCGAATCCATCGAGATCAGGCCGGTCTTCAGCGCCTCGTAGAGCTCGACGTCGTAATGCATGGCGCGGTCGAGCACCGGCTTGCCGTATTTGTGCTCGCCGATCTGCAGGTAGGGCGTGTCGGTGGTGCACTCGATGAAATTGCCGGCGGTGTAGACCATGAACAGGCGCATCCGCGCGCCCTTGATCTGGCCGCCGAACAGGAAGGAGACGTCGAAGGAGACGTCCTCGGATTTCAGCGCCGGCCCTTCGGTGGCATGCACCGCCCGGATCGCCCGGCCGATGCGCTGGGCGGCCTGGAACATGGTCGGCGCGTTCATCAGCGTCTCGATCTCGCCCGTGTTGGGGTCTTCAAGGCCCTCGGTCAGCGTCGAGAGCACCGATTGGCTGATGGCGAGGTTGCCGGCACTGGCGATCGCCATGATGCGCTCGCCGGGCTTGGAGAAGATGTGCAGCTTGCGGAAGGTCGAGACGTTGTCGAGGCCGGCATTGGTGCGGGTATCGGCGATCATCACCAGACCGTCCCGAACCAGGATTCCGCAGCAATAGGTCATTTCCAGTCCCCGAACGCGTTTGCGCGGAATTACTAGCCAATTTCAGGGGCCACTCCAACCCCCGATTGGGTCCGTCATTCCGGGGCGCGACGAAGTCGCGAGCCCGGAATCCATTCATCCACGAACTCTGCGGCTCGATGGATTCCGGGTTCGATGCTTCGCATCGCCCCGGAATGACAGTCTAGCCCTGCCGCTGGGACTGCGATTGCGACTGCCCGCCGCGGCCGGCCTGTTCGACCTTCACCGCCACCGTCAGCGTTTCCGTGCCGCCGCCGTAGCGCGTGCCGCGCACCGGGGCCGCGCCGAGATAGTCGAGCCCGATCGCGAGGCGGACATGAGCGTCGGTGGCGCAGATGCTGTTGGCAGGATCGAAGCCGACCCAGCCGAGATCGGACACGTAGGCCTCCGCCCAGGCATGGCCGGCCTCCTGGTGCACGGTGTCGTCCGCACGCAGGAAATGCCCGGAGACGAAGCGCGCCGGCACGCCGCCGGCGCGGGCGCAGGCGATGAAGATGTGCGCGTAGTCCTGGCAGACCCCGCGCTTGAGCGTGAACGCCTCCGCTGCGGACGTGCCGCTGTTGGTGGGGTCCTCGTCGAACGTCATGTGATCGGCAACCTCAGTCATCAGCGTGTGCAGGAAGCCCAGCGTGTCGCTCTCGGCCTCGCTGCGCAGCTGGCGCGCGACCGCCGCCATCGCCGGATTAACCGAGGTGAGGTCGGTGGAGCGCAGGAACATGCCGGGGGGAAAACGCTCATCGGTGCCGCGCAGCACGCCGCCGGTGTCGTGGGTCTCGATCAGCCCTTCGGCCGTGATCTGGATGTCGCCGACAGGCCCGCAGGACAGCACGTGGGTGACGTTGCCGAACGCGTCCTCATGCATGTCGAGCTTGGTGTCGGTGGAGACGTCGATCTGCCATTCGGCGACGTACTGCCCGTCATGGCTACCCGGCGTCATGCGCAGGATCTGGATCACGCTGGTGGCCGGCGGCTCGTAGCGGTAGGTCGTGGTGTGCTGGATTCGCAGGCGCATGGTGAATTATGTGCTCCGTCATTCCGGGGCGATGCGCCAGCATCGAACCCGGAATCTCGAGATTCCGGGTTCGCCCTTCGGGCACCCCGGAATGACTGAAGATCAGATCAAATACTGCTTCGTGATGATTTCGCCCAGCCTGGAATTGTCCGCGATGAATTCCTGAATGAATTCATGCACGCCATGCTGGAAAATGTCGTTCATGTTGCTGTGTTCCAGCCGGTTGCGGATGCCGCGGGCGTGGCGCTGGGCCGGGCCCTGGCGGCCATAGGCGACGCCGATCTGGTCGAGGTTGCGGACGAGGTTGCCATAGCAGCTGGCGAGCGAGCGCGGCAGCGTGTCGTTGAGGATCAGGAGGTCCGCGATCAGCCAGGGCTTCAGCGTCTCGCGATAGACCCAGTGATAGGCCGTCAGCGCCGAGACCGATCGCAGGATCGAGCTCCACTGATAGAAATCGAGCGGCCCGCCGACATGCTCCTCCTCGGGCAGCAGCACGTGGTACTTTACGTCGAGGATGCGCGCGGTGTTGTCGGCGCGCTCGAGGTGCACACCCATGCGCGAGAACCAATAGGCGTCGTTGCGCAGCATGGTCCGATAGGCCGAGCCGTCGAAGCGTAGCGAGGTCTCCTGCACGAAGCGCAGGAATTTTGCGAGGTCCTCGCGCGTCGAGGTGCCCTTGCTCCACACCGCCTGAAGCTCGATCCAGGCCGAGTTGATGGTGTCCCACATCTCGCTGGTGAGCGCGGTGCGCACCGAGCGCGAGTTCAGCCGCGCCGCTTCGATGCAGTTTCGGATCGAGGACGGGTTGTTCTGGGAGAACGAGAGATACTCGACGACGTTGTGCTCGTTGGCTTCCTCATAGGCCTGATAGAAGCTCGCGGCCACGCCGGCGGTGAGCAGCGCCGAATCCCATTCATTGGTCTTGCCGATATAGGCGGCGGGAAGCGCGGTGACGCGCAGCGTCGCATCGATGGTGCGCGCGAGATATTCGGCCCGCTCGACGTAGCGGGCGAGCCAGTAGAGGTTTTCGGCGGTTCGCGACAGCATCTCTCTACTCGTCCAGAATCCAGGTGTCCTTGGTGCCGCCGCCCTGGCTCGAGTTCACCACCAGCGAGCCTTCCTTGAGCGCGACGCGTGTGAGCCCGCCGGGCACGATGGTCGTGCTCTTGCTGCCCGTGAGCACGAAGGGGCGAAGATCGACGTGACGTGGAGCGAGGCCCGACGCCGTGCAGGTCGGGCAGGTCGAGAGCGCAAGCGTCGGCTGGGCGATGAAACCTTCCGGCTCGCGCTTGAGCTTGTCGCGGAACGCTTCGATTGTCGCCTTGGTCGCGGCGGGGCCGATCAGCATGCCGTAGCCGCCGGAGCCGTGCACTTCCTTGACGACGAGCTCGCTCAAATTGTCCAGCACATAAGCGAGGTCCTTCGGCTCGCGGCAGCGCCAGGTCGGCACGTTCTTCAGGATCGGCTCCTCGCCGAGATAGAATCTCACGATGTCCGGCATGTAGGAGTAGATCGCCTTGTCGTCGGCGATGCCGGTGCCGACGGCGTTGGCGAGCGTGATGTTGCCGGCCGCATAGGCCGACATCAGTCCGGGCACGCCGAGCACCGAATCGGGACGGAAGGTGAGCGGGTCGAGGAAATCGTCGTCGACGCGGCGATAGATCACGTCGACCCGCTTCAATCCCTCCGTCGTCCGCATGAACACTTCGTTGTTCTTGACCACGAGGTCGCGGCCCTCGACCAGCTCGATGCCGAGCTTGTCGGCGAGGAAGGAGTGCTCGTAATAGGCGGAGTTGTAGACGCCGGGCGTGAGCAGGGCCACGGTCGGCTCGCTCGATGCGCTTTGCGGCGCGACCGAGCGCAGTGCTGCGAGCAGCTCGTCGGGATAGCGCTCGACCGGCGCCACCTTGTGGCGGGCGAACAAATCCGGAAACAGCCGCATCATGATCTCGCGGTTTTCCAGCATGTAGGACACGCCCGAAGGCGTGCGGGCGTTGTCCTCCAGGACGATGAAGTCCTCGGCGTCGACCCGGACGATGTCGATCCCGGCGATGTGCACGTAGACGTCGTGCGGCACCTGCTGCCCGTTCATCTCGGGACGGAACACCGGGTTCTGGAAGATCAGATCGTCGGGCACGATTTCGGCGCGGAGAATGTCGCGGCCGTGATAGATGTCGCGCAGGAACATGTTGAGCGCGCGCACGCGCTGCTTCAGGCCCTTCTCCAGCACCGCCCATTCCTTGGCGGACATGATCCGCGGAATCACATCGAAGGGGATCAGGCGCTCGGTGGACTCGGAATCGCCATAGACCGCGAAGGTGATGCCGATCCGGCGGAACAGGAGCTCGGCTTCCTGGCGGCGATATTCGAGCGCCTCGGGAGGCGTCTCCTTGAGCCAGCGTGCCAGCTCCTGGTAGGCGGGGCGGAGATCCCCGCCAGGAATGTTCATTTCATCAAACGCGACTGCCATAGATCCCGACTTGTCCCCCAAGGCGTTGCGCCATGAGCCAGGTCGCGTCGGCCTTGATGAGACCGCAACGTCCTGTGGCCATGCGTCAACAGTGCATGACTTTCATGTGGTAGCAAGGGCCGGGCCAGCGCGATAAGCGTGGAGAGCGGGCATTTGCCGGGGATGGCCGGCAGCGTGCCTGAAAAAATGGCTGAAGACTGCTTATTTCAGAAGCAAAACCGCGTGACTTCAACGCGTTACCTCGGCAAAGTCGGCGTCACTGGTGAGGGACTTAAGGCATGAGCGAGATCGTCACGGCGGGCATTCTGGTCATTGGAGACGAAATCCTGTCCGGCCGGACCAAAGACAAGAATATCGGCTTCATCGCCGAATACCTGACCAATATCGGCATCGACCTGAAGGAGGTCCGCATCGTCTCCGACGACGAGCCCGACATCATCGCCGCGTTGGATGCATTGCGGCATCGCTACACGTACGTCTTCACCACGGGCGGCATCGGGCCGACCCATGACGACATCACCGCCGATAGCGTCGCCAAGGCGTTCGGCGTCGGCATCGACCACCACCCGGAGGTGGTCGCCCGCTTCCGCGAGCGCTGGAGCGAGCAAGACCTCAACGAGGCTCGCCTGCGCATGGCTCGCATCCCCGACGGTGCCGAGCTGATTCAGAGCGCGACCATCCTCGCGCCCGGCTTCAAGATCGGCAATGTCATCGTGATGGCCGGCGTGCCCTCGATCATGCAGGCGATGATGGACATCGTCGCCCCCAAGCTGAAGTCGGGCGTACGCATGCTGTCCGAGTCGGTTCGCGCCAATGCGCGCGAGGGCGACATCGGCGGCCCCTTAAGGGCGATCGCAGCTGCCCATCCCGACACCATCATCGGCAGCTATCCCTTCATGGACGAGGAGCAGAAGCCCAACACCAACCTGGTGGTGCGCTCGCGCGATCCGGAGAAGCTCGCGGCGGCAATGGGCGCGGTGAAGGAAATGCTGGCGGGATTGAACGTCAACCGCTAGCAGGGAATTGCCGGACGAGATTGCAGGAGAAAGGCGATGGCTGGTGAAGCACCGGAACTGAATGCGCAGGAGAAGGCCGGCAAGGCGTTCCCGGTGTCCTGGGACCAGTTCCACCGGGATTGCCGGGCGCTGACCTGGCGGCTCAACGAGGTCGGCCCGTTCCATGCGGTGATCGCGATCACCCGCGGCGGCCTGGTGCCGGCCGCGATCGTGGCGCGCGAGTTGGGGGTGCGCGTGATCGATACGGTCTGCATCGCCAGCTATGACCACACCAAGCAGGGCGAGCTCCAGGTCCTCAAGGGCATTTCGGACGCGACCATGAAGCTCGGCGGCGGCACCGGCAAGGGCCTGTTGATCGTCGACGATCTCGTCGACACCGGCAAGACCGGCAGGATGGTGCGCAAGATGCTGCCTGATGCACATTTCGCCACCGTCTACGCCAAGCCGATGGGACGTCCGCTGGTCGACACTTTCATTACCGAGGTGTCGCAGGACACCTGGATCTTCTTCCCCTGGGACACCGCGCTGTCCTACCACCCGCCACTGCGCGACGGCGCGGCGTGACCAGAGCGAATGGCGAGCAGCGAATGGCGAGTAGCACCGTCCCCACTCGCCATTCGCCATTCGCCACTCGCCCTCTCCAAAACCGCGTCACCCCCACCGGCGAGATCATCGCCACGCCGCATCGCGGCCTGTTCACCGGCAATCGCGGCATCATCCACGATCCCGCGACGAAGACGCTGTTGAAGAAGCGCTGGTCGACGCCGGCCTGGATCACATGCCTGTGCGAATTCCGCGGCTGGCGGCGGCCGGTGATGGCGCGGCGGAGCTGGACCGAGCTGTTCTTCCTCGACGAGGCGACGGCCTTCGCGGCAGGACACCGGCCCTGCTTCTTTTGCCGGCGCGAGGACGCCAAACGATTTCGCGCGGCGTGGGAGAAGGGCAATGGTGTGAGCGAAGTCAGCGCGAAGGCGATGGATGCCGTTTTGCATCGGCAGCGCCTCGATCGCGGCCGCAAGCAATTGCACCCGCTCCCGATGCCGCTGGCGGACCTGCCCGACGGCGCGATGGTGCAGCAGGGCGAAGACAGCTTTCTGGTGATGCAGGGACAGGCGCTGCTGTGGTCGCCGGCGGGCTACGCGTCGCATGCACGCCTGGTCGATCAGGCGATGTTGCTGACGCCACCTTCCACGCTGCGCGCCATCATGGCCGGCTATCGGCCCGTGCTGCATCCGACGGCGTCGGGCTGAAGTACCGACGCCTCGTGATCACCCCAGTCTCTCGCGCGCCAGCGCCGCCCCCGCGCCGAGCGCCATCAGCTTGGCTTCGGCGATCTCGCGCCGCATCGGCGCCATGCCGCAATTGGTGGTGGCGATGATGTTGCTCTTCGGCACGAATTGCGACACCGCCTCGATCACCTTCACGACGTCCTCGGCGGTCTCGACCGTGTCGCTGGCGACGTCGATGACTCCGGCCTGCACGATCTTGTTCTTGAGCAGCGCGAGCAGGTCGAGCGGCACCTTGGAATTGCGGCACTCGATCGCGACCTGCTGGATCGGGCTCGCGTCGATGGCCGGGAAGATCTGCTCGTATTGCCGCCATTGGCTGCCGAGCGTCTCCTTCCAGTCGGTGTTGGCCTTGATGCCGTAGCCGTAGCAGATGTGCACGGCGGTGGCGCAGCTGAGGCCCTGCGCGGCGCGCTCGAGCGCCTTGATGCCCCAATCGTTCACCTCGTCCATGTAGACGTTGAAGGCGGGCTCGTCGAACTGCACGAGATCGACGCCGTCGGCCTGCAAGGCCTTGGCTTCCTCGTTCAAGAGCTCGGCAAAGGCAAAGGCCATCTTCACCCGATCGCCATAATAGCGGTCGGCAATGGTGTCGATGATGGTCATCGGGCCGGGCAGCGTGAATTTCAGCTGCTTCTTGGTGTGCGTGCGCGCGACGCGCGCCTCGAAGTCGTGGACGCGGCCCTTCAGCCGGAGTGGGGCGACCACCTGCGGCACCATTGCCTTGTAGCGGTCTTTCCGGATTCCCATCTCGACCTTGTGGGCGAAATCGATGCCCTCGATCTTCTCCAGGAAGCCGTGCACGAAATGCTGCCGCGCCTGCTCGCCCTCGGTAACGATGTCGATGCCGGCGTCCTCCTGGATCTTCAGCCAGATCAGCGTCGCATCGCGCTTGGCGCGGGCAAGCTCGTCGCCTCCGGACTTCCAGGGCGCCCAGAGCATGTTGGGCTCGGCGAGCCATTCCGGCTTCGGCAAGGAGCCGGCGATCGTGGTTGGAAACAGCATGGCGGCCCTCCCGGCTGGTTGTTGCCCCCCTTCCTGCCATGACTTAACGTCGAGGTACAGAACAACGAAAGTCGCCATAACCCCGGCGGATGGAAACCCCATGATCGAATTCTTCTTCGACTGTTCCAGCCCGTGGACTTATCTCGCCTTCCACAACATCCAGCCGCTGGCGAAAGAGCTCGGCGCCGACATCACCTGGCGTCCGATCCTGGTCGGCGGCATCTTCAATACGGTCAATCCGAGCGTCTACGCCCAGCGCGAGAAGCCGGTGCCGCTGAAGGCGCGCTACATGAAGAAGGACCTCGCCGACTGGGCGCGCTCGGCGGGCCTTGCCATCAAGATGCCGCCGACGGTGTTTCCGGTGAACAGCGTCAAGGCGATGCGCGGCTGCGTCTGGCTCGGTCAGGACATGGTGCCGTTTGCGAGATCAGTGTTCGAGACCTATTGGGGCGAGGACAAGGATATCTCGCAGGATGCGGTGCTCGCGGAGATCTGCAGGAAAGTCGGCATCGACGAGCAGAAGTTCTTCGCCGGCATTGCCGAACAGGGCATCAAGGACCAGCTCAAGGCCAATACCGAGGAGGTCATCGCGCGCGGCGGCTTCGGTTCGCCGACGATCTTCGTGAACAAGACCGACATGTATTTCGGCAATGACCGCCTGCCGCTGATCCGCGAAGCGCTCTTGCGCAGCAAGGCGAGCGCAGCCTGATGGTGCGCGCCGTCGTCTGCCGCGAACTCGGCGCGCCCGAACGTTTGCGTCTGGAAGAGTTTCCGCCCCGCGCGCTGAAGCCGGGCGAGGTCCGCGTCGCGATCCGCGCCGCCGGGCTGAACTTTCCCGACGTGCTGATGGCCGCCGGCGAATACCAGCTCAAGCCGGAGCTGCCGTTCACGCCGGGTGTGGAAGCTGCCGGCGACGTCACCGAGGTCGGGCCGGAGGCAACGGGCGTTGCGGTTGGCGACAAGGTCATCGTCAAGATGCGCTTTGGTGCCTTCACCGATGAAGCGGTGGTGATGCCGTCGCAGCTCACCCCAAAACCGTCCACGTTCGACTATGCGGAGGCCGCGACCTATCTCGCCGGCCACGGCACCGCCTATCACGCCTTAATCGATCGCGGCCGGGTCGAACCGGGCGAGGTGCTGCTGGTCCACGGCGCCGGCGGCGGCGTCGGCCTTGCCGCGGTCGAGATCGGCAAGATGCTGGGTGCGACCGTGATCGCGACCGCCTCCAGCGACGAGAAGCTGGCGATCGCGAAATCGCGTGGCGCCGATCATCTCATCCGCTACGACCGCGAGCCGTTTCGCGATGCCGTCAAGCGCATCACTGACGGCCGCGGCGCCGACGTCGTGTTCGACCCCGTCGGTGGCCAGGTCTTCGAAGATTCGATGCGCTGCATAGCCTGGGGCGCGCGGCTTTTGGTGATCGGCTTCACCGGCGGCATCGGCTCGGCCAGGACCAATCTCCTGCTGATCAAGGGCGCCAGCGTGCTCGGCGTGCGCGCCGGCGAAGCGGTGCGCAGGAATCCTGCGCTCGGCGAGGTCCGCCTGAAAGCGCTCGTGCAATGGGCGGAGGAGGGCAAGCTGCGCCCCAACGTCTCGCACCGCCTACCGCTGGAGGATTACGCCAAGGCGATGCGGCTGCTGATCGATCGCAAGGCGATCGGACGCGTGGCACTGGTGATGGATTAGTTTCTACCGCCGTCATTCCGGGGCGATGCGGAGCATCGAACCCGGAATCTCGAGATTCTCAGGTGCGCAAGCGCGCACCATAGTTCTCGCTACGCGAGCCCCGGAATGACCATAGGCTATTTATACTCCCGCTCCGTCCACCACGGGAAATAGTCCGGCATGTCCGTCGAGACCTTGTTCTTGAACTGCGCCGGACGCTTCTCCAGGAACGCCACCACGCCTTCCTTGACGTCGTCGGAGCGGCCGCGGGCATAGATGCCGCGGCTGTCGACCTTGTGGGCTTCCATGGGATCGTCGGCGCCCATCATGCGCCACATCATCTGGCGGATCAGCGCCACCGACACCGGCGCCGTCTTGGCGCAAAACTCTTTCGCCAGCGCACGTGCGGTCGGCAGCAGATCGTCCGGCGGGACCACCTTGCTGACGAGACGGCCGGCGAGCGCTTCCTGGGCCGGGAAGACGCGGCCCGAATAGCACCATTCCAGCGCCTGCGAGATGCCGACGATGCGCGGCAGGAACCAGCTCGAGGCCGCCTCGGGCACGATGCCGCGCTGGGAGAACACGAAGCCGAAGCGCGCGGCCTCCGAGGCGATGCGGATGTCCATCGCGAGCTGCATGGTGACGCCGATGCCGACCGCCGGGCCGTTCACCGCGGCGATCACGGGCTTGAGGCACTTGAAGATGCGCAAGGTCACCTGGCCGCCGCCGTCGCGCACCTGCGGGTCGCTGTAGTCGACCTTGCCGTCGGGGAGGCGCTTCACCGGCCCGCGCCGCGCGTCGCGGTCGAACGTGTCGGCGCCGGAGGAGAGGTCGGCGCCCGCGCAAAAGCCGCGGCCGGCGCCGGTGACGATGATAGCGCGGACATTGTCGTCCTTGTCGGCGGCGTCGAACGCGTCGATCAGTTCGGCTTGCATCTGCGCGTTGAAGGCGTTGAGCTTGTCGGGCCGGTTCAGCGTGATGGTGAGGATCTGATCGGCGATCTCGTACTTGATCGTCTCATACGCCATGGTGGTTTCCTTCCTTTGTTTTTCGCTGCACAGATGGGCAGGCTTGAGTTTTCCTTACCCTCCCCTGGAGGGGGAGGGTCGATCGCGCGAAGCGCGAGCGGGGTGGGGTGATCTCTCCCCTCGGGCAGTGTCGGATGTGGAGAGACCGTCACCCCACCCCGTCTCACATTTTCGCTGCGCTCCATGTGAGCCGACCCTCCCCCTCCAGGGGAGGGTAAGCAAGAGGCTCCGAATGCTGCCTGTCCCAAATCATCCAGGCTTGCGCCTAAAGGGCGCTCTGCCCCGGATGACGAGAGCGTTGCTACTTCGCCGGTGGTTTCGGCCAGGGCCGCTGCGGGCCGCGCAGGCCTTCAAACGCCTTGGCCATGCCGAGCACGCCGATGTCGTCGAAGCGGCGGCCGACGATCTGCACGCCGATGGGAAAACCCTTGGCGTCGAAGCCGCCGTTGAGGGAGATCGCCGGGTTCTCCGACATATTCCACGGCACGGTATAGGCGATGTGCTCGAACGGCCTCATGGGATCGTTGGTCGGCGAGGCCCATTCCGCCGGAAAGTTCACGTTCGGCGCGGTCGGCGAGATCACAAAGTCGAGCTCGCAAAACAGCTTCGCCGCGGCCGCGCGGATCGCCATGGTCTGGTTGAAGCCGCGGATGACATCGACGCCCGAGAGCTTCGCCCCGGACTCGCCCCACTTGAAGATGTAGGGCAGCACCTTGGCCTGCTCGGCCGGCGTCAGCCTGGACAGATCGTCCCACATCCGAGCGCGCCAGAAATTGTCGAGGCCGTCGAGCATTTCGCGGGTGAGAATGCCGTCGATTTCCGTCACGACTGCGCCCGCGGATTCGAACGCCTTGGCAGCCTTCACCGCGACCTCGCGCACCGGTGTCTCCAGCGCCAGGCCGCAGCCGGCATCGAGCATCAGCCCGATGCGCAGCTTTCGCGGGGATTTCTCCAGCCCCCTCCAGTTCAGCGGCTCGGCCGGCAGGCTCATGCCGTCGCGCCGGTCGGGCTTTGCGATCGCGCTCATCATCAGCGCGCAATCGTCGACCGTGCGGGTCATCGGGCCTGCCACGCGGCCGACATAGGTAGGGTCGATGGGCACGCGGCCAAAACTCGGCTTCAGGCCGACGAGGCCACACCAGCCGGCCGGCAGACGAACCGAGCCGCCGATATCGGTGCCGAGATGCAAGGGGCCATAGCCGGCCGCGGCAGCGGCCCCTGCACCCGCGCTGGAGCCGCCCGGGTTCTTGGCCAGGTCCCACGGGTTGCGCGCGAGCGCATGGAACGAGGAGAGCCCGGAGGACAGCATGCCGTAATCGGGCATGGTGGTCTTGGCGAAGATGACTGCACCTGCCTCACGCAGCCGCGCGGCGGGCGGCGCGTCCTTCTCGGCCGGCACGAGCTTGACGCAGGCCGCGCCCAGCGGCACCGGCACGCCCTTGGTCGCGATGTTGTCCTTCACCGTCACGGGCACGCCGTCGAGCGCGCCCGACGGCTCGCCGCCGGTCCAGCGCGCGGTCGAGGCCTTCGCGGCCTCGCGCGCGCCGTCGGGATCGAATGCATAGAGCGCCTTCAGATGCGGTTCCCACGCCGCGACGTGCGCGAGCACGTCCTCCAGCACCTCGCTCGGCGAGAATTGCTTGGCGCGATAGCCCGCGATCAGGTCGACCGCGGACAGATCGTGCAGCGAGGTGACCGCTTCCTCGACGCTCTTTTTATGCATGCTAGCCCACCGGCATGCGCGTTTCGACGATGCGGGCAAACATGCTGGCGCCGATCGGCAGGATCTTGTCGTCGAGCACGAAGCCGGGATTGTGCACGGGCACCGAGCCGTCATGGCCGACCCAGAAATAGGCGCCGGGGATGGTCTGCAGCATGTCGGCGAAATCCTCGCTGCCCATCTTCGGCTGGGTGCGGGTGATCACGTTGGCGGGATCGACGATGGTGCGCGCGACCTCCTCGACCACCTTGGATTGCTCGACCTGGTTGACCAGGACACCGAACGTGTCGCGGATGTCCGCCTCGATCGTGCACTGATACGCGGCCGCGATGCCGGCGCAGATGGTACGAATGCGTTCGGCGATCAGGGCGCGGACTTCGTTCGAGAAGGTGCGGATGGTGCCGCACAGATGCGCATCGCCCGGAATGACGTTGTAGGCGGAGCCGGCATGGATCTGGGTGATCGAGATCACCGCGGCCTGCAGCGGGTCGACGTTGCGGCTGACGATGGTCTGGATCGCCTGCGCCAGCGTCGTTGCGATGACGACCGCATCCTTGGAGCGTTCGGGCATCGCGCCATGCGCGCCATAGCCGGTGATGCGCAGATCGAAGAAGTCGGCGCTGGCCATGGCAGGTCCCGGCAGGATCGCGATCTCGCCATGGTTGAGGTCGGGCGCGTTGTGGAGGCCGTAGAGCTCGTCGCAGGGAAATTTCTCGAACAATCCGTCCTTGATCATGGCGCGGGCGCCGCCGAGGCCTTCCTCGGCCGGCTGGAAGATCAGGTGCACGGTGCCGTCGAAATTCCGGGTCTCGGCGAGATAGCGCGCAGTGCCGAGCAGCATGGTGGTGTGGCCATCATGGCCGCAGCCGTGGAAGCGGCCGGGGATCTTCGAGCTCCATTTCAGATTGGTGTTCTCCTCCATCGGCAGCGCGTCCATGTCGGCGCGCAGGCCAATGCGCTTGCTGCCCGAGCCCTTGCCCTTGATGACGCCGATCACGCCGGTGCCGCCGAGGCCGCGATGCACCTCGATGCCCCAGCTCTTCAGCTTGTCGGCGACGATGCCGGAGGTGCGCACTTCCTCGAAGCCGATCTCGGGATGGGCGTGGAGGTCGCGCCTGATGGCGGTGAGCTCGTCGGCGTAGCCGTCGATGCGGTCGATCGTGGGCATGTGTTCTCCAGTCAGCGTGAGGGAGGCGTGAAAACGGGGCCGTTCGGCTTGATGCGGATGCCCGGCCGCAGACGCGTCCAGGGTAGCGACGCCGTGTCGGCCGGCATCGCGCCGGGGGCGGCGCAGATCATCAGCTTCTCGGCGATCGGCTCGAAATCGGCGCGGAAATGCACCGAGCTCTTGTTGACCAAAATCTTCTGTTCGGTCGGCTCGATGCCGACATAGCGGTACATCGCCTGGTCGGCGAGCTGGGCCTTGTGCGAGGAGACGACGACGCGGACATCGCCGATGCGCAAGGCTGCGGACGGGCCCATCTCCATCTCGCGGCCGCCGTAATAGGGACCGGGCGCGATGAAGCGGCCGTCGGAAAGCTGCTCGACCACGAAAGTCTCGCGATAGGGCTCGTCGCCGGGGATACCGGACTTGCCGCCGAGCGACAGCGTCACGGTGGCGCCGACGCCGGCGGCGTGCGCGGCCCTGGCGGATTCCGGATCGTAGATGGCGCCGGTTGCGGCACTCGCCTTGTTGCGCACCAGCGCGCGCAGCATGCCCGTTGTGTCGGAATCGCCGCCGGCGCCGGGATTGTCCTGGGTATCGGCGATGATGATCGGCTTGCTGGCGCTCCTGGCAAGCTCCATGGCGTGGCGCACGCCATCGTCGGGCGACCAGATCTTGCCGTCGAAATCATCCTCGTGACTTTCGACCAGCTTCAGAAGCGCGTCCGCTGCGCGGTCGGCGTCGTCCTGCGTCCTGCCGTAGGCGAACACGCTCGGGCCGCAGTCGCGGAAATCGGCGGCGGGAAAGCCGGGTGCGAAGGAGAGGGTGGGAACGGCATCGCTCTCCAGGGCGGCGAGCTGTTGGTAGATGCCTTTGGTCGGCTGGTCGTTGGTGCATTGCCAACTGATCGGGATCAGGAACGGCAATTGCCGGAAGGCCTTTGCGAAGCGCTGTTTCGTCTGCAGCAGCAGCGCGAGGTGGCGCGCGCAGGCGCGGCCGGTCTCGGCCATGTCGACATGGGGATAGGTGCGATAGGCGATCAGCGCGTCGGCATGCGCCATCATCTCGGGCGTGACGTTGGCATGGAGATCGAGGCTGGTGACCAGCGGAACATCCTTGCCGATGACGCGGCGCACGCGCGCCAAGATCTCGCCTTCGCCGTCGTCGAGATGCTCGGTCACCATGGCGCCGTGCAGGTCGAGATAGACGGCGTCGATCGGCCCGGCGGCTGCGATGCCGTCGACCATGACCTTCACGATGCGCTCGAAGGCGTCCTCGGTGACGTGCGCGGAGGGGCTCGCAGCGGCAGCAATCGTCGGAATGAGTTCCCAGCCCTGGGCTTCGGCGGCGTCGACGAAGCCGGCAAGCCCGACATTGATGCGCCGCATCACTTTGAGCACGTCGGCGCCTTGCGTCATCGCCGGCCAGCCGCCGCCGTGCTGGAAGTCGGCGAAGGTCGCCTTGGTCGGAGCGAAGGTGTTGGTCTCGTGCAGGAAGCCGCCGACGGCGATGCGTGTCATCAATTCAGGTCCAGCGTTGGAAAGTGCGCGACGTTAGCCTTGGCTCTGAGGAGAGAGCAAGGTGAGAGGCCATCGTGCCGTGCATGGGGTCAAGACGTTTTGGGAATGCTGCGAATGCGGTGGGCGAGAGCGCGCTGTCTCTCTCGCCGTCATTCCGGGGCGCGCCCGCTTGGGCGCGAACCCGGAATCCATTGTGCTCCATAGTCTGTCGTTCGATGGATTCCGGGCTCATCGCTTTGCGATGCCCCGGAATGACAACGGAGAGAGTTACGCCGTGGCCCCCACGCCTTGCGCCACCGCCCGGAAGTTCGCAAAGTCCCAGTTGCGGCCAGGTGCCGCGTCGAGCAGCGCCTTGGTATAGGCCTCCTTCGGATGCGTCAGCACTTCGGCGGCGGGTCCCTGTTCGACGACGCGGCCGTGCTGCATCACCACGACCTGGTCGCAGATCTGGGCTGCGACGCGCAAGTCGTGGGTGATGAACAGGATGGCGATGCCGAGCCGCTTCTGGATTTCGTCGAGCAGCTCCAGCACCTGCGCCTGCACCGAGACGTCGAGGGCGGAGACCGCTTCGTCCGCGACCAGCACGTCCGGATCGAGCGCGAGCGCCCGGGCGATCGCGATGCGCTGGCGTTGGCCGCCGGAGAATTGGTGCGGATAGCGCGACACCGCATCGGCGGGCAGGCCGACCAGCTCGAGCAGCTCGCGCGCCCGCTTCATCGCGTCGCCATGCGCCACGCCGTAATTGACCGGGCCTTCGGCGATGCTCTCGCCGACGGTGACGCGCGGATTGAGCGAGCGGTAGGGATCCTGGAACACGATCTGGATCTTCTGCCGGTGCGGCTGCAGCAGGCGGCGCGAGATGTCGGCGATCTCGCGTCCGGCGAGGCGCACGCCGCCCGAGGTCGGATCGATCAGGCGCACGATGCAGCGCGCCACCGTCGACTTGCCGGAGCCGCTTTCGCCGACGATGCCGAGCGTGCGGCCCTTGCGCAGCGTCAGCGTGACCTTGTCGGCTGCGACGACCTCGCGGCCTTTGCCGAAGAAAGCGCGCTCCTTGTAGACCTTGCTGAGCTCGTTGGCCTCCAGCACCACTGGCTCGCGGGTTTCCTCGCGCGGCGCCCGCGGCACCAGGCTCGGCACCGAGGAGAGCAGGTTGCGGGTGTATTCCATGGTCGGATTGCGCAGCACGGTCTCGAGCGGACCGGTCTCGACCAGGCGGCCTTGCCGCATTACCGCGACGCGATCGGCAATCTCCGCGACCACGCCCATGTCATGCGTGATGAACAGCACGGCGGTGCCGTGATCGCGCTGGAGGTCGCGGATCAGGGTCAGGATCTGCTTCTGCGTGGTGACGTCGAGCGCGGTGGTCGGCTCGTCGGCAATGAGCAGCTTCGGTTCCAGCACCAGCGCCATCGCGATCATGATGCGCTGGCGCTGGCCGCCGGAGAGGCGGTGGGGGTAGGAGGCGAAGATGCGCTCGACCTGGGGCAGGCGCACCTGCTCCATCATGTCGAGGATGCGCTTCTTGCGCGCCTTCGCGTCGAGGCTGGTGTGGGCGCGCAGCACCTCGTCGATCTGGCGGCCGACCGGCACTACCGGATTGAGCGCGGTCATCGGCTCCTGGAAGATCATGGCCATCTTGGTCGCGCGCAGCTGGCGCAGGCGGCGGTCGGTGGCGGTGAGCAGCTCCTCGCCGACCAGCTTGATGCTGCCGCCGGTCGGCACCAGGGTGCCCTTGGGCAACAGCCCCATCGTAGTGAGCGAGGTCACCGACTTGCCGGAGCCGCTCTCGCCGACGAGGCACAGCGTCTCGCGCTCGCGCACCTGGATCGAGATGCCGTCGATAATGTTGGCGCCCTTCGGCTTCTTGCCGATGGAGACGACGAGGTTGTTGATGTCGAGGATGGTGTTGGTCACGTCAATTCTCTCCGCCGTCATTCCGGGGCGCGCGGAGCGCGAACTCCGGTGCGCAATTGCGCACCCGAGAATCCATCGGGCTGCAATGTCGGTGTGAAATGGATTCCGGGCTCGCGCCAAGGGGCGCGCCCCGGAATGACAGTGCTACACGCATCACTTGCCCTCCCGCTGCTTCATGCGCGGATCGAGGGCGTCGCGGGCGGCGTCGCCGATCAGGTTGATGCTGAGGATGGCGATGGAGAGCAACAGGCCCGGCCAGAAGATCAGCGATGGCTTGATCTGGAAGTACTGGCGGCCCTCGGCCATGATGTTGCCCCAGGTCGGCGTCTCCGGCGAGATGCCGGCGCCGAGGAAGGAGAGGATGGCCTCGGTGAGGATCGCGGAGGCGCAGATATAGGTGCCCTGGACGATCAGCGGTGCGATCGTGTTCGGCATCAGATGGCGCCACATGATCTTCGGCAGGCTCGAGCCGACCGAGATCGCGGCCTCGACGTAAGGCTCCTCGCGGGCCGACAGCACGACCGAGCGGACCAGGCGTGCCACGCGCGGAATCTCGGGGATCGTGATGGCGACCAGCACGGTCCAGAGGCTGGCGCCGGAGAGCGACACCACGGCGATCGCGAGCAGGATGCTCGGCATTGCCATCAGGCCGTCCATGACGCGCATCATCACGGAATCGACCAGCTTGAAGAAGCCGGAGACGAGGCCGATCGCAAGGCCGATGGCGATCGACAGGATCGCCGAGCCGATGCCGATCAAGAGCGAGACGCGGCCGCCATAGATCACGCGCGACAGTAGGTCGCGCCCGTAGGCGTCGGTGCCGAGCAGGAATTGCGCCGAGGACGGCTTCAACCGCTGCGACGGCGCGAGCTGGACCGGATCGTGCGGCGCGATCAGCGGCGCCAGGATCGAGATCAGCACGATCAGGGCGAGCAGGCACGTCGCAGTGGCGATGATCGGCGTCGAGGTGAGGAATCCGAATCGCGGCCGCAGCGGCGACGTGATCGGAATGGAGGACTGGGGAAGGGTATCGACCGACATTTTGTTCTTGTCCTTGCCTCAGTACCGGATCCGGGGATCGAGCAGGGTGTAGGCGACGTCGATGAGAAGATTGACGACGACGTAGATCAGCGAGGTCAGCAGGATCATCGCCTGGATCACCGGATAATCGCGCGCCAGCACCGCATCGACCGTGAGACGCCCGATGCCGGGGATGTTGAACACGCTCTCGGTGACGACGACGCCGGAGATCAAGAGCGCAAAGCCGGTGCCGATCACGGTGATCACGGGCACGGCAGCGTTGCGCAACGCATGGCGCATCATCACCGCAACCTCGTTGATGCCCTTTGCGCGCGCCGTTCGCACGTAGTCTTCGCCGAGCACGTCGAGCATCGCCGCACGCGTCATGCGCGCGATCAGTGCGATGTAGATGAAGGAGAGCGCGCAGGTCGGCAGGATCATGCGCTCGAAGAACGGACCGAAGCCGTTGAAGATGCTCCGGAAGCCCTGGACCGGCACCCAGCGCAGTTCGATCGCGAAGACCTGGATGAGGAGATAGCCGACCACGAATACCGGCATCGAGAAGCCGAGCACGGACAGACCCATCACGAAACGGTCGATCCAGGTGCCGTGCTTCCACGCCGCGATCACGCCCAAGGGAACTGCGACGATGACGGCGAGGACGATGGTGCACAGCGCGATCGAGATCGAGGGCTCGACGCGCTGGCCGATCATCTTGATCACCGGCAGGTTGGAGATCAGCGACGTTCCGAGGTCGCCGTGCAGCAGCTTGTTCACCCAGGTGATGAACTGCACGACCAGCGGCTCGTTGAGACCGAGCGATTCGCGGATGCGCTCCAGCCGTTCCGGGGTCGCGTTGTCGCCGGCGAGGATCGCGGCGGGATCGCCGGGAGTGAGGCGGAGCAGGAGGAACACGAACAGCGCGACCACGCCCATCACGGGCACGGCGGCGAGAATTCGGCGAAGGAGATATCCGAGCAAGATGGATCCGTCTGATTAGAGTCAAATCGGCGGCAGCCGCGAGAGGTCAGTTCTGCCACCAGCCTAACATTTCAGCAATTCCCGTGCCATGAGGGCCTTGTCCCCAACATGGTCGTCATGCCCGGGCTTGACCCGGGCATCCACGCCTTTCTTCGCTCCAGCTCGTCGGCAAGGCGTGGATGGCCGGGTCAAGCCCGGCCATGACGGCGGTGTTCCTGCCGTCACTCCAGCGTCGCCAGCAGCCCCGCCATCAGCCGACCACGCTCAACGAGACTTTCGACTTCGATATACTCCTCCAGCGTGTGGACGTTGCCGCCGCGCACGCCGAGGCCGTCGAGCGTCGGGATTCCCATCGCGCCGGTGAAGTTGCCGTCGGAGCCGCCGCCGGAGCTTGCATGCGGTAATTCCATGCCAAGAGATTTGGCGATGCCGCGCGCCTTCTCATACAGCGCCATGGTGCCGGCATCCGGCTCCCAGACCGGCCGCGTCACGCCGCGCGTGACCTTGAAGGTGACATCGTTGCTGGTGCCCGACAGCGCCAGCATCCGTTCGACACCGCGATCCAGGTCGGCCTGGCGCTTGGCCATCGACAGCGCTTCGCCAGTCGCCGTGGTGGCGACGCAATTGACCCATTGTCCGCCGTGGACGACGCCGACCGAGAAGGTGCAGTCCTCGGTTGTCATGGCGTCGATCGCGAGAATTTGCCGTGCCATCTCGCGGATTGCCGAGCGTCCCGCCGACAGCGTGGCGCCGGCGTGGCTCGGCCGTCCCGTCGCTTCGAGGTTGAAGCGCGCGATGGCGTAACGTCCGGTGGTGACGCCATTGTCGGCGCGGCCGGGCTCCGGCACCAGCACGTATTTGTTGCGCGCGGCCTCCGCCTCGATGATGTCGCGCGTCGAGGGCGTGCCCACTTCCTCGTCCGGCGTGAACAGCACGGTGATCGGCAGCGGCGTGGTGAAGGATGCGCGCGCCAGCTGCCGGATCGCTTCCAGCGAGAGATAATTGCCGCCCTTCATGTCGTAGATGCCGGGGCCGTAGCACTTGTTGCCCTCGCGCCGCCATTTCAGCTTCTCGATGGTGCCGACTGGGTGGACGGTGTCCATGTGTCCGGCGATCAGGATGCCCGGCTCGCCGTGCTTGGGATGCGGAAAGCGCGCGCGGATCACGCCGCCGAACCCCTGGCGGCCGGCGATGCGTTCGATCGTCGCACCCATGATGGCCATATCGCGCGCCGCGATATCGAGCATGCGGTCCACGGCGGCCGCGTCCCAGGTCGGGCTTTCGCATTCGACCCAGCCGCGCAGGCCCTCGAGCATTGCCTCGGAATCAAAGGGGAGATTGGCAGGATTCATCTCAATGTCTCTCGAGCTTGGAAAGATGGAACGCGCATTGCATCGGCGCGGGCAGGACAAGTGGAGGTGTTGTAGAGCCAAATCGATCGCAGTGGAGCCCGTGCATGCGCCGCAAGGGCCTGCACCGAAACCGGATTGACGCGCTCGGCACTGTCTGCAAGTCTCGAAAAGATAAAGGCATTGCATGAGGTTAGTTCGCCCAAGGAACGAACCGGATGCTCAACCAATAATCTGCCTTTGAACAGTTTCACGTCAGGAGAAACTATCCATGTTCAACTTCTTGCGCCGGGGGCCACGCGCGTTCGCCTCCAAACTTGCGCTGTCGGTCGTCGCGCTGTCCACGGCGATGGCCGGGCCGGTGCTTGCCGCCGGCAAGACCCTCACGGCGGTGATGCATTCGGACTTGCGCATCATCGACCCGATCTTCACCACCGCCTACATCACGCGCGACCACGGTTACATGGTCTACGACACGCTGGTGGCTCCGGATTCGAACTTCAAGATCCAGCCGCAGATGGCGGACTGGAAGATCTCCGACGACAAGCTCACCTACACCTTCACGCTGCGCGACGGCCTGAAGTGGCATGACGGCGCGCCCGTGACGGCGGAAGATTGCGTCGCTTCGCTGAAGCGCTGGGCCGCAGTCGACGGCATGGGCCAGAAGCTGATGGACTTCACCGCCAGCATCGAGGCGACCGACGCCAAGACCATCACGCTGAAGCTGAAGGAGCCCTACGGCCTCGTCCTCGATTCCATCGGCAAGCCGTCCTCGCGCGTGGCCTTCATGATGCCGAAGCGCCTTGCGGAGACGCCGGCGGACAAGCAGATTCCCGAGCAGATCGGCTCGGGCCCCTTCAAGTTCGTGCAGGGCGAATTCCAGCCCGGCGTGAAGGCGGTCTACGTCAAGAACACCGATTACGTTCCGCGCAAGGAGCCGGCGAGCTGGACCTCGGGCGGCAAGGTGGCGAAGGTCGACCGCGTCGAGTGGATCACCATGCCGGACTCGCAGACCGCGGTGAACGCGCTGCAGTCGGGCGACATCGACTTCATGGAAAACCTTCCCTACGACATGCTGCCGGTGCTGGAAGCGAACAAGGAGCTCAAGATCGAGGTCCTGAACAAGTTCGGCTACCAGACCCTCGGCCGGATGAACTTCCTCCATCCGCCCTTCGACAACGTGAAAGTGCGGCGTGCCGCCTTGCTGGCGATGAACCAGAAGGACGTGCTCGATGCGCTGGTCGGCAACGCGAAGTATCAGAAGATCTGCGGCGCGTTCTTCATTTGCGATACGCCCTTCGCGACCGAGGTCGGCGCCGATACTCTGGTGAAGGGCAACGGCATGGCGGAAGCCAAGAAGGCGCTCGCCGAGTCCGGCTATGACGGCACGCCGATCGTGATCATGGCCCCCGGCGATGTCACGACGCTGAAGGCGCAGCCGATCGTCGCGGCCCAGCTGCTGCGTGAGGCCGGCTTCAAGGTCGACCTGCAGGCGACCGACTGGCAGACCGTGGTGAGCCGCCGCGCCAGCCAGAAGCCGCCGAAGGAGGGCGGCTGGAACATGTTCTTCACCAACTGGGTCGCGCCCGACGTGTCCAACCCGATCGCCAACCTCTCGATCGGCGGTCAGGGCAAGAAGGGCGGCTGGTTCGGCTGGGCCGAGGATCCCAAGATCGAGCAGCTCAAGGACGCGTTCGTGCGCGCCTCCACGCTCGACGAGCAGAAGAAGATCGCCGCAGATATTCAGAAGGAAGCCTATGAGCAGGTGATCTACATCCCGCTCGGGCAGTACCTCCTGCCGAGCGGCTGGCGCAAATCGCTGACTGGCGTGCTCGACGGTCCGGCGACGCCGCTGTTCTGGAACGTCGACAAGTCGGAATAGCCAGAGACATCCTTCGCGACCTCGGACAACAAGGGAGGCGCCGCTGATCAGCGGCGCCTCTGTCCTTTCGGCGAACGCGGTGCTTTAACCCTTCCAATCTGCAATTGTTGCTATTTGTTTCAATCCTGAAATAGATGTGTCGTCCGCGCGCATCTTTTTTCCGTTCTCAAATCCGATTTCCCGTGCCGATCGATTTTGCACTCCAGGCGATGGCCGAACGGTCCGATCGCGCATCGGCGCGTTGGCGTCGGCCTTTCCTGCGCTGGCTCGACGGTGTCGAGGCGGGCTGGGCCGTGCCGCTTCTCATCGCCTGCTTCGTCGTGATCTGGACGATCTATCTGGCGATCGCCTATGCGGGCGGCGGTCTGCACCCCGATACGCTCGAGGCCTGGACCTTGGGCCGGCATTTCGCCTGGGGCTATCACAAGCATCCGCCCTTGAGCGGCTGGATTGCCGCCGCTTGGACCTCCGTTTTCCCGCTCAGCGACTGGTCGCTGCAATTGATGGCGATGGCCAATGCCGGGCTTGCATTGGTCTTCGTCGACCGTATCGCGCGGCAATTCGTGGCCGGGCACAAGCGCGTCCTCGTGCTCCTGCTCCTGATGCTGACGCCGGCCTATCAATTTCACGCCCAGCGCTTCAATGCCAATTCGGTGCTGCTGGCGACCTGGCCGCTGGCGACCTGGTGCTTCCTGCGCGCATTCGAGACGCGCGCCTGGCCCTGGGCGATCGCGGCGGGATGCACGAGCGCGCTGGCAATGGTCGGCAAATATTACTCGATCTTCCTCGTCGCGAGCTTCGCCTTGGCCGCGCTGGCGCACCCGGCGCGGCGCGCTTATCTCAGCTCCGCGTCGCCATGGATATCGGTGGTCGTGGGGCTCGCGGCGCTGTCGCCCCACATCCATTGGCTCGCGACCACGGGCGCGTCGACCTTCACCTACGCGCTGGCGTACGCCAACGGCAACCTTTCAACCTCGGTCGACGAGGTGAGACACTTTCTGCTCGGGCTGGCCGCGGCGATGAGCATATCTGCCGTGATCTGGCTGCTCATCGCTGGATCGCGCCTGCGGCGGTTTCCGGCCGACTTCGCGGCCATGAGCCCGGGCCTGCGGCTTCTGTTCTACGTTGCGATCGGCACGATCGTGCTGCCGGTGCTGACGTCGCTTGTGATGGGCACCGATCTGCCGTCGCTGTGGGCGTTGCAGGGCTTGTTCCTGTTCGCCGTTCTCGTGGTCTGCGGCACGAGCTATCCGATCGAGCGCTTCCACACGGTGAACGTCACGATGATCGTGGCAGGCGCTGCACTCGCCGCCGTCCTGGTGGCGGCGCCGATCCATGCCATCTACCGCAACAATCACGGCTATGAAGAGGGTCGCAATTTTTACGTACAGGCGGCCAACGAATTGACGCGGCACTGGCGCGAGGTGACCGGCGAGCCGCTGAGCGCGGTCAGCGGCGACGATGCGCTCGCCTTTGCGACGGCGTTCTACAGCCCCGACCATCCCCATTACGCGCGGCCGTTCGCGCATCAATGCACCTGGGGCCTGCCGCGCAGGACGACGCTGGACCGCGGCTGGGCCGCACTCTGTTTCCGCGGGCAGGAGTACTGCAGTCGCTGGCTGGATGGGGTGTCCGCCCGTGGCGGACATTTCGTCAGGCGCGAGTTCACCGTGCAGGCCTCGCTATGGGGCCGGCCTGGCGTGTCTCGCGAGGTGATCGTGCTGATGGCCCTGCCGCAAGCAAGACCGGCGACAAGCGCGGCGGACGATTTCAGCGCCAGCCGGCGAGGAACCGAATAGACAGAGCATGATCCGGAAAAGTGCGTAGCGGTTTTCCGATAAGATCATGCTCAAACAATAAGCCAAAGCGCGATGGCGATTCATCCTAATCGCATCGCGCTTTGGTGCTCAGCAATGGCTGTCGCGCACCTGCTCGAGCCCCTCGCTCGCGAGAGGCGCTGTGAACGGGACCTGCTCGGCGCGCGGTACGGACGGTTCCGGATTTTGAAGCTCGGCCTCGGCGTGGTCTTCGCGATGTTCCCGTTCCATTGCAGCATCCTCTGGAATTGCTGCAGGACAACATCGAGGCTGCCTACTGGTTCCTCAGATGGGACGATGCTGCGGCTTGAACAGCCGTCCCTTCTCGACCACCAGCACGATCGCGAGCGCGGCGAGGGTGGACAGGAAGAAGCCGATCGAGAACGGCAGCAGCGTGCCGTCGAAGCTCTGCCCGATCGCCATGCCGACCACGATCCCGATCAGCGTGGTAATCGAGCCGTAGAGCGAGGAGGCGGTGCCGGCGATGTGTCCCTGCGGCTCCATTGCGAGCGCGGTGAAGTTGGCGACCATCATGCCGAACGAGAACATCATCAGCGCGGAGAGCACCATGAACAAGGCGAGCGGCAGCACGCCGAGGCTTTCCGTCAGCAGCATCACGCCGGCCACGGCCGTGTAGAGCGTGAGCGCGCCGTGCGAGATCACGCGCATGCCGAGCCGCCCGACCAGCCGCGCATTGAGGAAGCCGGCAATGGCGGTGCCGGCGGCGATCGCGGCGAAAGCGAGCGGGAAGTAATGGCCGAGATGATAGATGCCGGTGAAGACCTGCTGGGCGCAGAAGACATAGGCGAACAGCGCGCCGATGACGCTGCCGGCCGCCGTCGCATAGCCGATGGTCTGGCGATGGGTCACGGTCTGCAGGAAAGCCGAGAGCACGTCGGCGGGCGCCAGCGATCGGCGCTCGGACTGCGGAAGCGTTTCGGGCAGGCGCAGCACGCACCATGCGAGGGCGAGCAGGCCGTACAGCATCAGCACGACGAAGATGCCGCGCCACGCCGTCACCAGCAGCACCGCTTGTCCGAACGAGGGGGCGACCACGGGCACCGCGATGAACACCATCATGGCCAGCGACATCACGCTCGCCATGCGGCGGCCGAAATAGCAGTCGCGCACGATCGAGGTCGCGATCACGCGCGTTGCCGCGGTGCCGAGCCCCTGGAGCGCACGCGCCAGCAGCAGCGTCTCGAACGAGGGTGCGGCGACCGCCAGAACGCTCGCCACCGCATAGACCGCCATGCCGCCGAGCAGCACCGGCCGGCGCCCGAAACGGTCCGACAGTGGCCCCATCACGAACTGGCCGGCGCCGAAGCCGATCAGGAAGGTCGATAACACCAGCTGCAGATGGTTCTCGACCGGAATCTTGAAGGCGGCGCCGATATTGGGCAGCGCCGGCAGCATAATGTCCATCGCGAGCGGATTCAGCGCCATGATGGACGCGATCACGATGACGAATTCCGGAAAACCCATCGGGCGGTGTCCCGAGGACACCCAAGAGTCGGCATTGACGTCGGACAAGAAGCTTACCCCTGCAATCGAGCGACTTATCTAGCCTCGATGCTGCGTCGCACAACCCATGTTTCGGGATGGCTGGCAGGCGGGGCGGGAGCGGTCAAAAACGGGTGAGGGCCCGTCGCCGGCCTGATGGTCATCCTCGACCGCATCGCCGCGCATGTCGAAGCGCTTTCCGAAACTGCGCCACCGGAGGGGGCCGGCAACCGGGGATTCACCATAAGATCGGGCACAGCACGCCGGGGAGATGAATCGGCAACACGTCCTGTCCATTGTGGCCGGACCAGCTGCCGCAACGGCGCTGGGAGAATCCAGGCCAAGCAGAGTATCGCCCGTGTCCGACATGTCCGGTGCTGCACGATGGTCGGCGCCTCCGGCCAAGGCTGGCAGGCGCAACGTCTGGCTTGCCGGCGTGGTCGCGCTGACGGCGCTGCTGGTGCTCGGCAATCTCGCCAACGATGCCTCGCTCGACCTGCCATATGGCTGGGACGTCCGGGTCAACTGCGCGGCGGTCGATGCGCATGCCGACGGGCTCGATCCCTACTTCGTCAAGAACCTGAAGGGCACCAATTATTCCTATCCCTATCTGCCGGTGACGCTGGATTTTTTCCGTCCCCTCTGCGCGGGCGGCGTTCTGCTCGATCATTACAGAAGCATCTTTCTCGTCCTCGCCGTGCTCTGCGGGTTGCTTCTGCCCGGCCTTGGCCGAACGCCTGCGAGCGCGCGCGATGCTGGCTTGAAGGTGCTCTGCGCGCTCGGCGCGTTCGTCGGTTTCGAATTCGTGGTGGCGTCGGGGAATTTTGCGCTGCTGAGCGGTGTGCTGACCGCGATCGCGCTGAAGCTCCTGCTACGTCCGCTCGCGTCCGAACGAGATTCGCGCTTTTCCTTGCGCCTCGCCGGCGCTGCGCTGCTCGGCCTCGTGACCTCGTTCAAGCTGGTGTTCGTCCCGGTGCTGGCGGCGCTCTATTTCCTGCCGCTGCCGCGCGGCCGCAAGCTGGCCTTGATCGCGGCGGCAGCGTTCGCCTTCGCGTTGCCGCTCGCGCTGTCGCGGCTGCTGTATCCGGATCTGTTCGCGAGCTGGCTGCTCGCGATCGCGGGACAGATTCCCGGCCAGCATGCCGTCGGTCTCGTGGAGACCAATCCGTCGCTGTTGCTGCTGGCGCGCAACCTCATGGTTCAGGCCGGCTTCGGTAACGGCAAGCCAGCGATGCTGGCGGCCTATGCGCTTGCGGCACTCGCGCTCGTGCTCGTGCCGTTCGCGCTGTCCGTCCTGCGGCTGGCCGCGAACGGACCGGTGCGGGGAGGGGCATCGCTCCTGACGGAGCTCGATCGCTGGCTGATGGATCACCCCTGCACGGCCATGCGCATCACGGTGCTTGCCATGTTTGCGCTCTATCTCAGCTCGCCGCGTCTGAAGGAATATGCCTTCTTCGAGCTCGCGCTCTATGCCGCGATCCTCATCGTCGATCTTCCGCCCCTGGCGCTCGCCGCCAGTCTCGGCATCGGCCTCGCCTTTCCGGCGCTGATCTCGCTTCTGGGCGCGCCGATCGAGGGCACCTTCATCCTCCTCGTCAGCGCGCTGGTCTGCTTCTGGATCGTGCTGCTCGATTTCCGCGCCGAGCCGGAGCGACTCGAGCAGGGATGATTCATGCGATCTGGTGCGGGCAGCCGGGGTCGAACCGGCGCAGCGCTTGCGCACCGAGAGATTGCGGGGCCACGAGTTACAGTTTCGCCGTCAGCAGACGGCGTTTACGTCCGACAACCAAGACAACATTCCCTTTCGAGCTTGATGTAAAAGTTAGCCGGTTTTGTTCTCGACAAGGCCCTGAATCACGCCCGCAAGAGGCGCTTCGTCGCCATCGAAAGCAGCGATCATTGCATTGAGAAAGGCGTAGGGATCAAGGTCCTCAAGATCAATTGGATGCCCAGCTCGGTCCGCCAGCAGCAGGAAGAACGACAGCTGTGTGCGACCGTTGCCTTCGCGGAATGCGTGGATGACGTTGAGTTCGGATAAGAAATGGGCCGCCCTTTTCTGCAAATGCCTCCGGCTCAAGGCCGGCCAGAAATTTGTCCTTCTTCAGCTGTGCGAACAATAGCTTCGCCTGGTTTTCGATGTTCTCGGGAAAGCAGAACGGGTTTCCGCCTTTTGACATGCGAACGGTCCGAATCCTGCCAGCCCAGTCGTACACATCCTGGAAAAGGTGTTCGTGCACTGCCTTGAAATGCGTGAAATCGAGGTTGCCGGCCGGAAGTTCCTCATCGGCTCGGACATCGCTTACTTCCGCTTCAAAGGAATGAAGCTCCTCAGGGTCTCTGAGATCGAGCTTGTTCTTTAAAACTGTCGTGCCGGGATAGCAGTAATCGTCAGCGACGGCGTCGTACATCAGGCTAGGTCTTGCGGTAGGCCTTGATGATGGCCTCCCGACGCTCTTCGGGCGTGCGTGCCTTGCTCGCCGTGATTGCAGAGCTGCCCTTCATCTTCGCCGAATAGACGATGCCCTCCACGGAGCTGATCTTCCTGAAGCGTGCGCTGCCGATCACAAAACCGGAGGCCTTGCTCTTCTGGGAGGATGATTTCTTGGTTGTCATACGTAAACCATAGCACAGATCAGGCCGACTCGCACGAGCATTGGACATCAATGCGAAGCGGCAGTAGCTCTTTGTCATATTGGCAAGGAAGTGGTGCGGGCGACTCGGACTCCAACCGGTGTGGGGAATCCGCAACGGATTTTCTTACCAGCCACGGCTCTCGCCGCCGCCAACACTCAATTGATTGGAGCATCTATCGCTGAAAGGCGCACGCGGCCCCGGATCGCCAGGTGCTTGGGCCCGATCTTTCGCTGCGCGCCTGACCAGCACCTCCATGCTCCAGTCGCTCAGCGCCGGAAAAGATGGTGCGGGCAGCCGGGGTCGAACCGGCACAGCGCTTGCGCACCGAGGGATTTTAAGTCCCTTGCGTCTACCAATTCCGCCATGCCCGCTTGATCCAACGAGATCAAACACTTAAGTCCGTTCCGGCGGTGTGGAATTGGCGCATTCGCCGCCGGAGGGACGGTTCTTCCTTAAGCGAGCCGGGGGCACAAGGCAAAGCCTCAATCCGGACATCTGTTGCTGCTTTAGAGCATGATCCGGAAAAGTGTGTCGCGGTTTTCCGAAAAGATCATGCTCAAACAATAAACTAAAGCGCGATCACGATTCATCTTAATCGCATCGCGCTTTAGGCATTCTCAATCCACGGGGGCTATTCATCCGGCATGGCTGCTTCGTTTTCCTCTTCGCTGCGCGGCGTTGGCGCGCTGTTCGCGCTGCTTGCGGCTGGCCTCGCGCTGTCCGGCTGCGCCAGCGTGAGCGAGACGATCGCACCGGCCTTCGCCGATCCCGCCAAATACGAATTGTACGACTGCAAGCAGTTGGAGGCCGAGCGCAAGAACCTTGCCAATCGCACCGCCGATTTGCAGAGATTGATGGACAAGGCGCAGACCGGGGCCGGCGGCGCCGTCGTGTCCGAGCTCGCTTATCGCAACGACTATGTCGCCGTGCGCGGGCAGGCCCAATTGGCCGAGGACGCCTGGCGCCGCAACAGGTGCCGGGAGACGCCGCCTGAGGCGCCGCCGCCGCCGGCATCACCCGCGGCCAGCGCCAAATCCGCAGCGAAATCCGGCAAAGCCGCCCGCTGAGGCATCCTGCCGGCGGCGCTTCGCATCAGGGCCGCCAGTTGTAGATCCAGTCCTGTCGCGCCAGCATGCGCTCCGGGCCGAGCGCACGGATCGCAAGATCGCGTGCCAGCGCGAGCGGTCCGTTGAAGTGATAGATGCGGCCCTGCTGCCGCGCGGTCCGCTGCACCCGCCGCACCCGCGCTTGGCGGGCGCGGCCGTACTGCGTCAGCGCGGCGGCAACCTCGTTGCTGCTCTCGGCGGCCTCGAGACTCAAATGCCGGGCGAGCACGGCGGCATCCTCGATCGCCATGCCGGCGCCTTGCGCTGCGAACGGTAGCATGGCGTGCACGGCATCGCCGAGCAGCGCCACCGAACCCTTGCTCCAGGGGCATCCTTCGGGCACGCCGAACAGCGCCCATTTGCGCCAGCTGTCGACCGCCGCGAGCAGCATCCGCGCCGCCGGCGGCCAGCGTGGGCCGGCAAAGGCGTCCATCACCTCGCGGGCATCGCCGGGCGTGCTCCAGCCCGGCCGGTTCCAGGTGCCCGGCAGTACCGCGACCACGTTGGTCTGGCGTCCGCCTGCGATCGGATAGGCGACCAGATGGGCATTCGGTCCCATCCAGAGCTGCACCCGGCGCGCGGTGTAGTCCTTCGGCAATTGCGTGGCATCGAGCGTGCCGCGCCAGGCGATCAGGCCGGAAAAGCGCGGCTGCACCTCGGGAAACAGATGCTGGCGCACCGTCGACCAGATGCCGTCGGCGCCGATCAGCGCGCTGGCGAGATCGCTGCGGCGGATCGTGCCGCTGCGATGGACCACCGTCAGGCCCTTGGCGTGAGGCGCGACGTCCTCGAAGGTCGCGCCCAGCTTCAGGTCGATGTCGGGATCGTCGGCGACGGCGCCGGCGAGGGCCGATTGCAGGTCGGCACGGTGCACGACCCAATAGGGCGCCCCGGCCCGCGCGGATGCGGCTTCACCGAGCGGCATGCGCAGCAGTTCCCCGCCGGCCCGCGCGCTCATGATCGAGAGTGCTTCCGGGGTGACAGCGCGCAGCTTGAGGCGTTCGGTGAGGCCGAGCTCGACCAGCACCCGGCTGGCGTTGGGGGAGAGCTGCAGGCCGGCGCCGACTTCCTCGAGGCGTTCGGCCTTTTCCAATACGACGATGCGGAAGCCGCGGGCGGCGAGCGCGAGCGCGGCCGTCAGTCCACCGATGCCGGCACCGGCAATGACGATCGTTCGGGGGAGCGCCACCTCTGCCTGACGGAGGTCAGGCCACCTTGTCCTTCAGCACGCATTCCGGCGGGCGGGCTTCGCCCGGCTTCAGGTCGGCCGCGAAGCGGAACAGCGTCGAGCAATAGGGGCAGATGATCTCGTTGTCGTTGCCGAGGTCGAGGAAGACGTGCGGATGGTCGAACGGAGGGTTGGCGCCAACGCACATGAACTCTTGCGAGCCGATCTCGATGACGGGAACACCGGCATCGTTATGGAAGTGCGGGACGACATGGTCGGACATCGTAGTTCATCCTGGAGTGGCGATGGAGGCAGACACAATCAAGAACTGACGCGGCATCTTTAAGGCGCCGCGGACCATACTGGCGGGTCCAGATGATTGCTAGTCCAGCGGAACCGAAAAGCTTCGCAAGTGCCCCATGCTCATTTGCTCATGCAAATTCGACACAATCTTGCGGCCTGAGAGAAGCCCTTCTTTCGTCGGGGACGTTGTGTCGCAATTTTGGCATACTATCTCTGTGGTTGCGTGAAATCGGGACGAAAGGCGTATCGTTCCGCGCGAGCGAACCAAGGGCATCCGGGCTTTTCCACATGAAGTGGCTGCGAATCAGTACGGCGTTGGCGGGAACGGCCGTGTGCGGCTTCGTGCTCGCGCAGGTGGCGCCGCATGCCCGCGAGGCCGGCGCGATCCTGGCCGCCCAGGATGATCCGGCCGCACTCTCCGAGCTCAAGCTCGATGCACTGCTCCGGCACAACGACCGCCTGGTTCAGGACAATATCGAGGCCGCGCTCGCGGCCGGCGATGCCGATCTCGCCGACAGTTTCGTTAACCTGGCGCGCGAGCGCAACATCGCGCTTCCCGACGACCTCTTGAGCCGCGTCGGCGACGCCGTCAAAGCGGAGAATTCCACCGCGCATTTCGCCACGCGCTTCGCCACCGGTCTCGTCACCGGCAACGCGGACGACGTCGCCAGCCTCTCCGGAACCGTGGCCGGCGATCTCTTCGTGTTCGGCGACATCAGGGACGTGGTGCGCGAGGGCAAGCATCTTGCCATGGGCGAGGACACCGACCGCCTCGTGCTCTCCCTTGCGGCGGCCGGCCTTGCGGTGACGGCGGCAACCTACGTCTCCGTCGGCGGTGCCGCGCCGGTGCGCGCCGGACTGTCGCTGGTGAAGGATGCGCGCAAGCTCGGACGGCTCGGCGAGGGGCTCGCCGCATGGGCGGGCCGCTCCGCGCGCGAGGTCGTCGACACGCCGATGCTCCGCAACGCGGTGGCATCGGGCTCAGTGCTGCGTCCCGGCCAGACCGTGAGCGCGATCAAAGCCGCGTTCCGGGCCGAGAAGGCCGGTGCGCTGGTCCGGCTCGGCAAGGACGTCACGCGCGTCGCCGGAAAGACCGGCACGCGCGGCGCGATGGATACGTTGCGCATCGCCGAGGGCCCGAAGGACGTCGCGCGCGCGGCGCGGCTTGCGGAAGCGCAGGGCGGCAAGACGCGCGCGATCATCAAGCTGCTCGGCCGTGGCGCGCTGTTGCTCGTCGGCGGCGCGTTCGACCTGGCGATGTGGCTGTTCGGCGCGCTCGTGACGCTGTTCGGCCTGCTCTCCTCGATTAAGGCGACGACCGAGCGCCTGACCCAAGCCTGGTGCGATCGCCGGCGGGCGCGGCGGCTTCGCCGCGCGCAGATCGCGGCCGACGCCGCTGTGGCAAGCACGGCCGCGACGGCCTGAAGCGCGAGCCGCTTCGGGCTATTGTTTGAGCATGATGTTGCCGGAAAACCGCTGCACACTTTTGCGATCGTGCTCTAAGATCGCGTCATTCCCCTCAACACCATCACGGAACTGCTGATGCCGAGCTTTCACAACGGCGCCGTTGAAATTGCCTATCTCGACGAAGGCGAGGGCGATCCGATCATCCTGGTGCACGGCTTTGCCTCCAGCAAGAACGTGAACTGGGTCTATCCGACCTGGGTGTCGGAGCTGCGCAAGAACGGCCGCCGCGTGATCGCGCTCGACAATCGCGGCCATGGCGAGAGCGCAAAGCTCTACGAGCCCGCGCAATATTCGATTCCCGTGATGGCCGGCGACGTGCTCGCGCTGATGGATCATCTCGCCATCCCGCAGGCCGACATCATGGGCTATTCGATGGGCGGACGGATGACGGCCTGGCTCGCCCTCAACGAGCCGCAGCGGCTGCGCTCGGCGATCCTCGGCGGCATCGGCATCGGCGGCCTGATCGAGGGCACCGGCCCCGGCGAGAACGTCGCGATAGCGTTGGAAGCGCCCGCGCTGGATGACGTCACCGATCCCGTCGGCCGTACCTTCCGCGCCTTCGCCGACCAGACCCGCTCCGACCGCCGCGCGCTCGCCGCGTGCCTGCGCGGCACGCGCGATCTCATGACCCGGGAGGAAGCCGCGCGCATCGACGTGCCGGTGCTGATCGCGGTCGGCTCGACCGACGACGTCGCGGGAAGCGCCAGCGCGCTCGGTGCCATCATCCCCGGCGCGGAAGTGCTCGATATTCCCAATCGCGACCACATGCGTGCGGTCGGCGACAAGGTCTACAAGACCGGCGTGCTCGACTTCCTGTCACGTCGCGGCTGAGGCGATGTTGCCTGAGGCGATTAGGTTAGTGCCCAATGATCATGAGCAAGTTGGGCCGCTCATTCGATCAGATCGTCGGCGGCGGCGAGCAGCGTTGGCGGGATCGTCAGGTCGAGCGCCTTGGCCGTCCTGAGATTGATCGCCAGCTCGAATTTGGTCGGCTGCTCGACCGGCAGATCGGCTGGACTTGCGCCCTTCAGGATCCGGTCGACAAAATAGGCGGCGCGCCGAGCGGTCGCCGGGATGTCCGCACCATATGACATCAGCAGGCCGGCTTTGACCGGGCCTTTGAAAAAGTAAAGGGTCGGCAAGCGTTTCTGAATAGCCAGCCCAGCGATTTGCCCGGTGATCCCGGCAAAGATGGGAGCTGGGAGAATAACGACTGCTTCAGCTTTCTCGTTCGCGGCGGCTTCCAGCGCGTCCTCGATCGCGCTGACGTTGCGGGCTTGTAGGATTTGCAGGTTAAGCGAAAGCTCGGCGGCCGCAGCTTGGGTGTCTCGCAGCGAAAACAGTGCACCTGGATCGTCAGGATTCCAAAGCACCGCAACTCTGCTTATCCCCGGAATCATCTGTTTGAGCATTCCCAGTCGTTTACCACTCACCTCCGGCCCAAGCAGACTTAGCCCAGTGACATTGCCGCCGGGTTTCGCGAGGCTTCTGACGAAACCGAGGCCGACAGGATTGGAGCTAATCATCACGATTGGAATCGTCGTCGTCTTGCTCAGCGCCGCGCGAGTTGCCTGTGATCCATCGGCATAGATAACGTCGACATTCAGCTGCACCAGTTCGGCGGCGAGATCACCAAGCCGATCGCTCTTGTCGCCCGCGCTTCGGGTTTCGATAATGATATTTTGCCCTTCGGCATAGCCGAGATCGTGCAGACCTTGCAGAAATGGGGCAAGTTCTCGTGGATCGACGGTCAGGTGGCCGAGCCGCCATACCGATCTGGTCCTTTGCGCCTGGGCGGTAAGCGGCCGCGCCGCCAGAGTGCTTGCCAAAGCGCCTATGAACTCACGCCGCCTCAAAGCTTGCTCTCCTCAGTTAAGCCCGGGACGCGACCTCAAAGTAGCAGGATTACCCCTCCATGTTGATGACGGCCCACGGGTGTTACGCGCGTCCGCGTTGGGTCACGAGTGCCGATTTGGCCCATTGCCAGCCAGTTTACGTCCGCCCGGACATCGCCGATGCGCCTTGTAGTTGCATGGGGTTGACGCATCAATTGGGCGGGCCGATGGATGCTCAACTTTGAGAGAAGGCTGGATGGTCGGCTTTGGGGTTATTCGCGTCGGTTTGCCCATGAGGCGATGACTTCCGATCTAGCCGGATAAGCGGACGCGGTCAGATCGGGCCGGCAGGTCTCGAACGGGCCAAAACCGGGCTAACGCGCCGCAGCAAGCCGTGCAATATTGTTGGCTGTGAAGCCAACCACAATCCGCCAAGATGCGCCGCAGGAGGAAGTTTCATGCAGTCTTCGGAGGTCTGCGCACGTCAGGTCGTCGAAGCGAGACGTTCGCTAAGTAAGCTGGAGGCTTTGGACCCACGGCACAGACCAATAACGATGGAAGAGGCTTATCGGGTCCAAAGAGCGGCTATCGAGGCTTGGGGAGATGAGATCGCGGGATGGAAGGTGGGAGCAACATCCTACGAGATACAGAAGCTATTCGGCATCACCGAATGCGTCTACGGCCCAGTCTTCAAGAAGAGCGTGTTCAGTAGTCCTGCTCGTCTGCCGGCTGCGGACTTCCAACATCTTTTGCTCGAAAGTGAATTTGCTTTCCGGTTCGGCCGCGACCTCGCGGCGCGCAGCACCCCTTACGCTCTGCAAGAAGTGCTGGATTCGGTTGACGTCCTTTTTCCAGCGTTTGAAATTGTCAGCCCACGTTTTCCCCGGCTCACGATCGATGACATACCTCAGCTCGTGGCGGACTTTTGCGCTAACGGCGGCGCAATACTAGGTTCACCCTTCACCAGTTGGAAGGGGCATGACCTTTCCTCCCACCGCGTGGAGCTTCGGATCGGCGGGAAATTGCGTCAGGCTGGCACGGGGGCATCGGTTATCGGCAATCCACTTAACGCGCTAGAATGGCTTGTGAACGTTTTGAGCGCGCAGGGTGTCTCTATCGGTCGAGGACAATTCGTTATGACAGGCACAACAACCGGTCTTCACGCTCCCACCAGAGATCAGTCCGCGATGGCTGACTTTGGCAAGTTCGGCAAGGTGGAAGTTGTGTTCACGTGACTGAGCGTTTCCAGTTGAAATCACTGCTTCAATGGCGGCTCAATGACCGGAGCTCGGGAAATGTCTCACAAGCAGGAGCAGAGCAAAGAAACGCACCAAAAATCCTCGATGAGTGTGGTGCAGGGATAGCCGAAGGCTAGTGAGTCCGCACAGCAGGTGGCAAACTTCTGCTTTGGGTTCACGAGCAGACGTGCAAGCGGGCCGCGTGGGAGCGACCGGAGTCCGAATGGGAGCGGTTATCGGACTCCGGTTCTTTGCCGACGCGGATCGGCATTTGAATACCAAAGTCGGCTGTGGGTGTTCCTTTTCGATGAAGGCGATCGCTGCTCGGACAAAACCAAAACGCGATGACGCTTCATCCCCATCTCATCGCGCTTTGTCGTCCTCGCCCCAACGCCGCGCCGCGGCCGTCAGCACCACGAACGTCGCAACCCACACCATCCGCGCGCCGTAGCGGTCGTGGGGCCCTGAGATCACGCCGCAGATGAAGGCGTTGCCGAGGAGGGCCAGCGTCACTGTCACAGCCAGCAGCGTCAGGTCGTCCAGCCGGCGGCTGGCGAGTGCATGGGCGAGCAGCGCGACCAGCGCCAGCATCGAGGCCAGCGCGACCGGGACGTGCAGCCAGTTCACGTCATCGAAATTGACGCCCCAGTTCTGCTGCCGCGCAGCGCGCATCGGCGCGGCCTGCGCGGGGATGTAGCGCTCGATGATGCCGCGGGTGTGCGGGATCCAGCCGTTGGTGCCTTCGCCCGTCGCCACGTGCAGCAATTGCTGCCCCATCGCCCGCAGCGCCGCGCCGGCCTGCCAGGCCGGATAGTCCTTCAGCGACTGCACGACGATGGTGCCCATTTCCTCGTTCATGCCATCGAAGCGGCCGAGCGTGTTGAACATGCTCTTGCCCCACAGGAATTCGTCGGCGCTCGCCGGCAGCGCGTTGCGATAGGGGCAGAGCTTGTAACGTTCGCGCGGGCAACGGTCGTTGAGATATTGCGCAACGATGCCGTCCTGCATCATGCGGCCGAAGGCGACGCCGTAACCGCCGGGCGTCCAGGCCAGCTTGCCGGACAGCGCGTAGTTCGCCGACACCAGCATCAGACCGCCCGCGACGATGGTGAGGCTTGCCTGCGTCAACCCGGCGAGCGGCAGCCGCCCGCCCAGGAACGGCCGCACCATCCAGCCGGCGGCGCACAGCCCCAGCAGCACGCCGAGCGTGGCGCTGTGGGTCGCCGCGGCAAAGGCGGTGAAGACGAACAGCGAGATCTTCTCGAGCGTCGAGGTGCGGCTTGCGCCGACCACCAGCAGGAACAGCGCCAGCACGGAGAGCCCGGCAAAGATGTCGGTGAGCAGCATGCTCGCAAGCCAGGGCAGCGCGGTCGACAGCATCAGGGAGAGGCTGATCGCGACGAAGCGGAACGTCTGCATCAATCCCAGCACGCGAAGCGTGAGCTGCAGCAGCCATAGCGTTGCCAGCGACTGGACCGCAAGGTTGATCCAGAAGCCAAAACCCTCGCCATAATGCAGGTAGAGGCCAAACACCGTGGAGCGGCTGGGGACGAGATAGCCCTCGTACCAGCGCGCCAGATAGCCGCCGGTATCCCATTGCAACAGCGGATAGCCGTTCCAGAGCGCCGGCGCGATCATCAGGAGGGGCAGGGCCACCGCCGCCAGCCGCAGCCAAAGCGACCCTGCGGCGCGCGCGCGCAATTGATCGGTGGTGATGCTCAAATCCGCTCCGTCCTCGCTTTGAACCAATGACCGCAATAACGGCTCAAAGAGAATTCACCAATAGTTTGAAGCCGCGCGGCTTGATTTTGGCGGAACTCTGACCACCTTGAGACGACCTTGCCGTTTGGGGCGCTAGAAGAAACCGTTGTGTTTCAAAGCCTTGGCGTGGCCAATCGGGCAGGGTGCTGTTCACTCCTGGGCAAGCCCGTCAGGACTTTGTCGCCTAGATTGTGCTATACAGCCCGCAAAAGACGCCCATTCGAGAGAGCAAATCCCATGGCAGTGCATCAGGTCAATCCGGGAGGAAAGCTCGCATCGCTCGATCCGATCTGGGACCGGATCCGCAGCGAAGCGGAGGACATCGTCCGCCGCGAGCCCGAGCTTGCGACCTTCATCTATTCGGCGGTGCTGCATCACGGCCGGCTGGAAGATTCGGTGGTTCACCGCGTCGCCGACCGGCTCGATCATTCCGCGCTGTCCGGCGATCTCGTGCGCCAGGCCTATATGGAGGCGCTGCGCGACGACCCTGATATCGGCAACGCCTTCCGCGCCGACCTCGTCGCCGTCTACGACCGCGATCCCGCAACCTCGCGCTTCATCGATCCCTTGCTCTACTTCAAGGGCTTCCATGCCATCCAGACTCATCGCCTCGCGCACTGGCTCTATCTGAAGGGCCGCAAGGATTTCGCCTATTACCTTCAGAGCCGGTCGTCGGCGGTGTTCCAGACCGACATCAATCCCGCCGCGCGCATCGGCCGCGGCATCTTCCTCGACCACGCCACCGGTTTCGTCTGCGGCGAGACGGCTGTGATCGAGGACGATGTCTCGATCCTGCACGGCGTCACGCTCGGCGGCACCGGCAAGGAGAACGAGGACCGTCACCCGAAGATTCGTCACGGCGTCCTGATCGGGGCCGGCGCAAAAATCCTCGGCAATATCGAGATCGGTCATTGCGCGCGCATCGCCGCGGGCTCGGTCGTGGTCAAGCCGGTGCCGCACAACGTCACCGTCGCGGGCGTGCCGGCCAAGATCGTCGGCGAGGCCGGCTGCGCCGAGCCGTCGCGCACCATGGACCAGATGATCAACGCAATGGGCATCTGAGCGGGCTCTTGAAGCTGCGAAGGGCTGGATTTTCCGGCCCTTTTCGTCCCCAAATTCTTTGACAATTCGTGCTGGCGGTTCACCGTAACTCGTCCTAAAACCCGCCGACCATTTTCGATCGGAGACTTGCCGTGGACGTCAAAGAAGTCAGAAAGCTGGATGCGTATCTGAAGCGCGTATTCGGCAATCCCAAGATCCGCGTCGTGCCGCGGCCGAAGAAGGACGATTCCGCCGAAGTCTATATCGGCGAGGAATTCATCGGCGTGCTGTTCGTCGACGACGAGGACGACGATCGTTCGTTCCAGTTCCAGATGGCGATCCTGGAAGACGATCTGGTCGATCAGGAGTAGTTTCGCCTCGTCCTTGCGAGCGCAGCGACATTTTCGATATGTGCTGCGTTTCGTGTCCCGGACACACTGCAACGCCCCATAGCGCGTCGAAGACGCGCGTAAACGCACTCAGGGCGTTGCAGTGCAGAGCCGGGACCCAGAAGCCACGCAGCACACCTCCGCAAAATAGGCCCCGGCTCAGCAGCGCACCGTCGAAGAGACGCTGCGCTGCGTCCGGGGCACGCAGCGAAAACATCCCGCCGTCATTGCGAGCGCAGCGAAGCAATCCAGAGATCTATCTGCGGAGGGATTCTGGATTGCTTCGCTGCGCTCGCAATGACGAGCAACGGCGATTTTCCATCGTGCCATTCTATCTGAGTTTTGCCCGACGCCTCAAGTCGGATTCGAAAAATACGAAGGCTTGTGTTGGATCTCGCTTCTCAATCGATCTCCAACACTGATGTGATTCTGAAAATACGAATTATGCCAAGCACATGTCTACTGTGCATGGGGTTGTTTTCGTGGTTTTTGTTTTGGCAGCCCCCGTCGAGGCCAGCCGGCCCCGCTCAGCCCCGCGGCCCGCGCAGCTGCGCGGTCAGCCTCTCCATCGCCTCCGCCACCTCGCGCCATTGCGACAGCCAAGCCCGCGGAAAGCGGAAGGTGAGGTCGGCGCCGCCGACGCGGCGCTCGGCGAGGCACATGCCCGGGGTGGCGGCATCGCGCGTGCAGCGGGCGGTCAGCGCGGGGCTCGCAGCCGAATAGAGGTCCTCGCTGCCGTAGGGCGTGTCGGCGCGGAACGTCCGCATCGCCAGGCCGTCCGCAGGGATCGCCGCGGCCTGGTCGAGATAGCGCGGATAGATCGTGGTCGTGCGCTGCTCGGGCGAGAGCGCATCGTGATGGGCTGCGATCGACAGGAAGATGCGGTCGATCGATTGCAGCGCCGCTTCCGCCGTGTCGGAGGTGACGTGCTTGGGCGCGCCGGGTGGCTCCAGCGAGGGATAGAGGAAGTCGAGATCGATGCGTTCCTGCGGGCCCGAGTGCCGCTGGATCTTCATCCGGATCGCGGCGACCGGCAGGTTGAACAACGTGCCGCCGACGCTCACCGGCAGCTTGTCCGGGGCGTTCACGCCACGGCTGCCCCAGGTCGGCCACAGCAGATAGGCGACGAGCGCGACCGCAGCGATCGCAGCCGCGCCGCCGAGCACGATCGGGACGACATGCGCCCGGGTGTGCGTGCGGGGGGACCTGAGGGGAGCTGCCGAGAACAAAGTCATGAATTGCGCGAGGTCGACCGGAGGTCGGCCGATGGCCGACGAATCAGCGGCGAATATGCCATGCGACCGCGGCTTCGCGCAGCGTTCCCGGCTGCTTGGATCGGGATGGCCCCCGCGCGGGACGGCCGGCCGCGTTAACCTTTCCTTAAGGATAATGTAGCGTTAAGGCGCACTCTTTGTCACAGGAAGGCACGCGCGTTGCGTAAGGGCGGAGCACTTCCGATGACACCTGAAGCTCTCAACACCTTCTTCTCGATCTGCATCGGTTTCGCGCTCGCGGGCGCGCTCGTGAACGGATACCAGGCGCTGGCGCAGCGGCCCGCCGGCTTCGGCCTGCTGCAGGACGGCGTGGCCCCGAAAACCTTCGCGGCGGTTCCCTTCCTGGTGTTCGCCGCGCCCTTCATCATCATGCGCAACACGCTGCGCGGCATGCGGGTGGAAAGCCGCCGTGTCGAGTTCGTCATGATGGCGACCCTCATCGCCGGGTTCTGGAGCATGATGAGCGGCACCTTCTTCCTGATGACGCTGCGCGCCGCCGGCGTTCTGGGCTGATCCGAAGCGCCTTGGGCGCGGCCGGCCCTTTGCGTCGCGGCTGCCGTTTGGCTATGCCAGTCGTCAACGCGACAGGAGACAGCCAATGGCCATCTACGAGCTCGACGGGCAGGCGCCCGACCTTCCCGCCGACGGCAATTATTTCATCGCCGAGACCGCGACCGTGATCGGCCGGGTGCGCTTGATGCCGGGCGCGAGCGTCTGGTTCGGCGCGGTGCTGCGCGGCGACAATGAGTGGATCGAGATCGGCGAGGGCGCCAACGTGCAGGACGGCTCGACCTGCCACACCGATCTCGGCTTTCCGCTTGTCATCGGCAGGAACTGCACGGTCGGCCACAACGTCATCCTGCACGGCTGCACCATCGAGGAGGGTGCGCTGATCGGCATGGGCGCGATCGTGATGAACGGCGCGAAGATCGGCCGCAACAGCATCGTCGGCGCCGGCTCCGTCATCACTGAGGGCAAGGAGTTCCCCGAGCGCTCGCTGATCATCGGCTCGCCGGCCCGCGTGATCCGCACGCTCGACGACGGCCAGGTGCAGAAGATGGGGAGCGCGGCGAGGTTCTACGTAGCCAACGGTCCGCGCTTCAAGCAGGGCTTGAAGCGGATCGGCTGACCCTGCCCGACCGGCTGCGGTTCTCCCCAGCCGGGCCACGGCCCATACCGTAAAAATACAGCTTAGCGCTTTAATCCTCTGCTAGCGCGATCACGCTAATCGTCGAGCGCTTTCAACCAGGAGGAGCGGCGCCATGGCAGCTGCGGCGCTGGAATCGGGTTTCGATGCCGGAACCAAGTTCTTGAAGAAATTGGTCCGTTTCATACGCGGCGCCGACACGCTGAGCGTTGCGGAGAAGGTCTACAGCATTGCCGCCTTCCTCGCGATCGTCACCACTTTCCTGCTGGTGATGTCGGTCCAGTCGGTTCGCTTGCAGACGACGTATCGCCACCTGCATGCCTCCTCCGCCGAGGCGGCGATCGGCGTCGGGCGCATCAATGCGCTGATCTATGCCGTCGTGATGGAATCGCGCGGCATCTACATGTCCGCCGATCGCAACGCGGCGAAGCAGTTCGCGGACGGGCTGGTGCGGCGCAATCGCGAGCTCGCCGAGGCCGCGAAGAGCATGGAGAAGCACGTCGGCACCAATGACGCCGAACTGTTCGCGACCTTCCGCCAGCGCATCATGCAGTTCATCGACTTCCGCCAGGAGCTGGTGCGGCGTGGCCTGGAGATCAGCCCGGCCGCGGCCCGCGAATGGGGCGACAACGACGCCAATCGCTCCCTGCGCAACAAGCTCAACGGCGATCTTGAAGCGCTCGAACGTATCTACCGTGAGCGCGCCAGCGAGGCGGACGCGCTCGCCAACGAGAACCGCTACGCCGCCGCCTATCTGTTCGCGCTGGGGCTCGCGGCCCTGATCCTCGCGGCGTTGAACGTCGTGGTCATGCGGAACTCGGTGGTCGGCGCGCTCGCCGATATCACGCAGGCGACCGACCGGATCGCGCAGGTCGACGTCAAGAGCGAGGTGCCGCATCTGCGCCGTCACGACGAGATCGGGCGCCTTGCGCGCGCGGTGCAGAACTTCCGTGACGCGGTGGCACGCATCTTCCAGCTCGAGGAGCTCGAGCTCGGCACCGCGCAGGCGCGCGACGCGGCGATGACCGAGCGCGACAAGTTCAACGACAAGTACCAGGCCAAGAAGTGGCAACTATCGGCGGCGATCAACAGCATGCCGCAGGGCCTGATCATGCTCGACGGCAAGGCCAACGTGGTGGCGATGAACGCCAATTACCGGAAGATGTACGGTCTGCCCGAGACGATCCAGGGCGGATCGAGCTTGCAGGAGATCCTCGATCACAGGGTCAAGAGCGGATTGTTCAGCGGCGACGTCGCGAAATATGTCGCGGCGGTTCTCGACCGGATCGCCAAGCGCCAGCCGACGGCCTACGAGATTGCCTTGAACGACGGTCGCGTCATCAAGATCTACGAGCGTCCGATGGACGGCGGCGGCTGGGTGTCGGTGCAGGAGGACATTACCGAACAACGCCAGCGCGAGCGCATGCACGAGCGCATGGAGCGTTTGCTCGCCATCGTCGTCGAGAACGTGGCCGAAGGCATTATCGCGAAGGATGCGCGCAACCTGCGCTATCTGTTCATCAACAAGGCTGCCGAAAAGCAGATCGGCATGTCGCGCGCCGAAATCGTCGGCAAGACCGCGCGCGAATTGTTTTCGAAGGAGACCGCCGATCTGATCGAAAAACGCGATCAGCAGCTGCTCGCCCAGCAGCAGCAGCTCGAGCCGATGATCGATACGGTCAACAACCCGATCCGCGGCCGGCGCAAGGTCTCGTGGCGGCGCCTTCAAATCGGCGGCGCCGGAGAGGATTCGCATATCTTCGTGACCATGGTCGAGGATCTCGGGACAGAGATGGGCGCTGCCGCGTAGCGGAGGGGCAAGGCCGTCTGGCGCTTTCAAGCTGACGTGAGGGCACTTGTTCCGGAACAGGTCTTCGTCGCGATCGTTGACCGGCAAAGGAGAATTTCCGATGGCCAGGTCGTGCGCTTCGATCAAGACCGCGATCATGATCCTCGCACTCGCGGCGATGCCGGCCGCGTCCTTCGCGCAAACGGCCGGCGGTTCTGCTGGATCGAGCGGAACCTCGATGGGATCGACCGGAGGCTCGGTGGGATCGACCGGAGGTATCCCCAATGCGCCAGCACCGCCACCCGGCACCAACAGCCTGGGGACCGCGCAATCATCCGGTCCAGGGTCCGGCGTCACCACCGGTACCGGCGCGGATACTGATGCCACCGTCAACGCCGAGAACCGGCAACTCGACAAGAAGCTCAAGAGCATCTGCCGCGGCTGCTGAATGCTAGCGCTGAAGTGAGATCGCGTCGCTGTCACGAAGTCCGGGGCGAGGCCTCCGCGTGAGGCGGAATACCTGTGAAAAAAAACAAGGCCGTTGACGCAATATACCGTCAACGACCTTGCCAGCCCCGGATATTGAAATCGGCTCACGCCATCCGGTAATGGCCAGCATCGCGCGGAATCATACCGGCGAATGTGATCCAGTTCACAAGTGGCGAAAATAAAGTTCCCGCCCCCGTGATAGGCTCAGCCGCGCGAGCGCTTGCGTGCGCTGGCGTGGACACGGTGCCGCGCCGGTTTCCTGCGGGTAACCGCTGGCGTCTCGACCTCGGTCGCCCGTGCACTGGCAAAGGACTGCCGCAGGCCGTCGATGGCTTCGTTCAAGGCCGTGACCTGCTCGGACAGGCGCTTGGTGTCGGCCTGTTGCGCCGCCATCAGCCGCTTCATGGTCTGAAGCTGGTCCTGCACCACCTGGAGCTGGTCGATCGATTCCTGCTGGGTTGCTTCCAGCCCCTTGGTCTTCTCGACCAGCTGCTCGGAGGCCTGGGCGGTGCGGGCCTGAAGCTGCCGTGATGCCACCACCCGGTCGCTCTCGGGGGCGGCGCCGGTATAGGCCCGCCAGATCGCGATCGACGTGACGCCCGCGATCAGCAGCAGGAGGGCTGCAGCGGTCAGCGCGATCGGCTGGGCGCCAAGGCGAAAAAGGGAGTTGGACGGCGTGTCCTGGGCGAGATCGATCATCGCTGACAAAACCCAAATTGAAACTTGGTGAGTGGCGAAGACCGGCAACCCAGAGAGGCCACCGGGGCGTCCCGAAAGCCTTACGTTTCGGCAAGGAATGGGACCAAAAAGAGGCTGAGTGCGGAAAAAACCAGGAATCAGCGAGCCTTGCCGGGTCCAAACGGTGCGGCAGCGGCAGGGATCAGGGCTGAAATTGCGAAAACGGCCCGGAATAGCTCTTCGTGCGCGGGGCCGCATGGGGGCCGAGGCGGGACGTCGTCAGGCCCAGCCGCACCAGTGATTCCGCCAGCGTCACCGCGGCCACGACGCCGTCGACCACGGGCAGGCCGTGCGCGGCGGCGAGCTCGCTGGCAGTTAGTGCAATCACAGACCCTTAGGGATAATTTACTGCGCTCTGTCAGGTCTAAGCGCTCGGAGGATGCACGATGGCCGAAACCTCGATCGAGTGGACCGACGCAACCTGGAATCCGGTCGCGGGCTGCACTGTGCTCTCGCCTGGATGCACCAACTGTTACGCCATGCGCATGGCCGCGCGTCTTGAGGCAATGGGGGCCAAAAAATACCGCGGCCTAACGCGAAAGAGCGGAGGACGGTCTGTTTGGACCGGCAAGCTGTTCCTTGATCGCCGAGCACTCGAAGCACCGAAGGTCTGGCGCAAACCGCGCCAAATTTTTGTGAACTCTATGTCCGATCTATTCCACGCGAATGTGCCCGATAGTTTTGTCTCGGAAGTGTGGATGACGATGCAGGCGACACCGCAGCACACCTATCAGATCTTGACCAAGCGCCCCGATCGGATGGCCGAGATCACACACGCTTTGCCAACGCTCAAGAATGTTTGGCTTGGTACCAGCGTTGAGAACGCAGATTACTTTGATCGCATCGACGATCTACGCCGAGTGCGCGCAGTGGTTCGGTTCATTTCGTTCGAACCGCTGCTCGGATCTGTAGCAACCGCCGATCTCTCCGGTATTCATTGGGCAATCGTTGGCGGTGAGAGCGGTCCCCGCGCCCGGTCGATGGACCCCAAGTGGGTGGACGAAATCGAGATTGCTTGCCGCCGTCACGGCACGGCGTTCTTCTTCAAGCAATGGGGCGGTAGAAATAAGAAAGCATCGGGCAGACTACTTCGTGGCCGGACGTACGATGAGATGCCGCTTAGGATTTAACAGGTGATCTCCGATCCGCGTGGCGAGACCGATGGCTTCTGGCGCTGGGTTGGAAATGCATAGGAACAATGAAAACATCTGCGGCCCGCGATCGATTGGTAGCGCGAGGGGTTTCAATACTGCGCCGAAGATTTCGCTAAGCCGACTTCGCACGTAGCGCTCCAGACCAGCCGGATTTAGGTTTCTTCGCCGCTCCGGCAACATTCCGAACATGTCGGGGTCGCCGACTTCAGGATAAAGCTCTTCTTCCCAAGATTCTGAGCCAAACATTCGCGTCAGCGCGGCGCGCTTGTGCTCGTCAATGTCGGTTAGCTTCCTCGTGGCCTGTCGGAACAATCCCGCCAACGGAAATAAAAACCAGACGTCGATTGCCTTCGTTGCGGCGAGCGCCTGAAGAGTGGTCCACCCGACCTCCATTCCATATGGGTCAAGGAAGACAACGGCTCTTTTGTCGTCCCAGCTGTTATTGGCAACAAGCTGTTTCAGAGCTGAATTTGCGTCTTCCTCTGCGACAACGATCTTGCGTTGAAGATTTTTTGCACGCAGATCTTCAAGCGCAGAAACATAGTTGGGATTCTTTTCGATGAAGACCACGAAATCAAACTCGGGCCTTACGTCCAGCGCGATTTGAGCTGATCCGCGCCTTCGCTCGATGACTTCTTCGACTGGCTTTTCGATCAGTGTGGCGCCCTGTCGTTCAGTTCGAACCGTCCGAGTCCCGCTTCCGGCAAACGCATCAATGTACCAAAGGTTCTTGAAGTGGGGACGGAGCGCTGTGGTAAAGGCCTTTAAATACCCCTCAACAATCGACAATTTTAGTTCAGTATGCTGCCCACCAAATTCGTGATCTGCGATCATGATTTCTCGCACGCCCTAGTGGCGCAAATGATGTTTGCCAATTAGGTCAACGAAAATATACTCTACCAAAAATAGTATCAATCTAATTGCGATAGGAAAACGTGCGCTTCATTGGTCGAGTCTGGGCTTGCCGGTCGAACCGAGCTCAAGGCTGAAATTGCGAGAACGGCCCGGAGTAGCTCTTCGTGCGCGGTGCGGCGTAGGGCCCGAGACGGGAGGTCGTCAGTCCCAGCCGCACCAGTGATTCCCCAAGCGTCACCGCGGCCACGACGCCGTCGACCACGGGCAGGCCGTGCGCGGCGGCGAGCTCGCCTGCGAGATCGGCCATACCGGCGCAGCCAAGCACGATCGCTTCAGTGCGGTCGTCACGGATCGCGGCGGTGATCTCCGCCGAGATCTTGCCGAGCGCATCGATGTTGCGCTCTTCCAGCGCCAGCACCGGGACCTCGGCGGCACGGACGCGGGCGCAGCGTTCGGCGAGGCCGTACTTCCGCAGATTGTGCTCGATCGGCACGATGGAGACGCCGAGCGTGGTTATCACGGCAAAGCGCGCGGCGATCAGGCTCGCGAGGTGGAAGCCGGCCTCGCCGATACCGATCACCGGTGCTTTGGCGGCGGCACGCGCGGCATCCAAGCCGGTGTCGTCGAAACAGGCGATGATGTGCGCGTCCGCGCCGTCGCGATCGGCCTCGCGGATGCAGCCGAGCATGCCGGGGACGGCGAAAGCTTCGTCGTAGAACCCCTCGATCGAGACCGGGCCCATTGCCGGCTGACGCGCATCGATCACGGTGTCGGCAAGGGCAACGCTGCGCGCGGCAGCGGCGATCTTAGCCGTCATCGATGCCGTTGTGTTGGGATTGACGACGTGAAGTCGCATCGGAACAGACGAGTCCTTATTTCAGACGGGTCCCTTGCCGGCGTCCGAGCCCTTGGCCGCCTGCCGCTTGTTGAGCACGTGGATGGTGCCGAGTGCAAGCGTGATGACCGTAAACGAGACCGCCGAGATCACGGTGCCGAGCGCGTAGATGTCGGGGTTGGTCACGGTGGTGGTGAGGCCTTGAAGATCCAGCGGCAACGTGTTCACCGCGCCGATCGCCTGGCTGGAGCGTGCGAGCTCGTCCCAGGACAGCGTGAAGCCGAACAGGCCGATGCCGATCACCGAGGGCAGGATGATCGGCAGCACGACGTGACGGAACGTCTGCCATGGCGTGGCGCCGAGATCGCGCGCGGCTTCCTCGAGGCGCGGATCGAAGCGGTTGAAGATCGCGAACATGATGAGCAGCCCGAACGGCAGCGTCCAGGTCAGGTGCGCGCCGAGCCCGGACGTGAGCAGGCCCATCGAGGTCTCGAAATTCTCGTTCCAATGCGCCTTGATCAGGTCGTCGATGATGCGGAACTCGAGCGAGATGCCGAGCGAGGTGATGATCGAGGGCACGATGAGGCTGGCGATCGCCGAGTAGAACAGGATGCTCTGCGCCTTGAATTTTCTTCGGAACGCCATGCCGGCGGCGACCGACAGCACGACGGTGACGATCATCACGATGATTCCGAGCAGCAGCGAGCGGCGGAAGGCCGCGCCGAGATCCACGATGCCGGTGCCTTGGAACAGCTTTGCGATCCAAAAGGTCGACACGCCGTTCATCGGGAAAGTGAGGCCGCCCTGCGGCCCCTGGAACGACAGCACGTAGATCGCGATCATCGGCCCGTAGAGAAACAGCACATAGGCCGCGAAGAAGATCGCGAGCACGTAGAACGAGCGCGGGCGTCCTTCCTTCATGCTCTAGAGCTCCTTCTTGATGTCGACGATGCGCGACATCATGGTGATGATCAGGAAAGTGATCGCGAGCAGGATCACGGCGTTGGCCGCGGCGGCGGGGAACTGCAGCGCGTTGACCCGCGTCTCGATGATCTTGCCGGCCGCGGCGATCTGCTGGCCGCCCATCACGCCGATGGTGATGAAGTCGCCCATCACGATGGTGATGACGAAGATCGAGCCGATCACGATGCCGGGCTTGGCCAGCGGAATGATGACGTTGACGAGGGTCTGGAAGCCGCTGGCGCCAGCATCATAGGCGGCCTCGATCAGCGACTTGTCGATGCGCACCATCGAATTGAAGATCGGCACCACCATGAAGAAGGTGAAGAGGTGCACCAGCGCCAGCACCACCGAGAATTCGGAGAACAGCAGCCATTCCAGCGGATGGTTGATCAGGCCGGTCTTGATCAGACCGGAATTGACGAGGCCGTTGCGGCCGAGCAGCGGGATCCAGGCAATCATGCGGATTACGTTGGAGGTCCAGAACGGGATCGTGCAGAGCAGCGACAGGCCCATCTGCCAGGTCTTGGACTTGACGTGAAAGGCGAGGAAATAGGCGACCCAGAAGCCGATGAAGAGGGTGATGGCCCAGACCATGAAGCAGAGCTTCAGCGTCATCACATAGGTCTTCCCGATCGTGCAGAGGTCGGGAAGCTGTGCGATGCAGCCCTCGAACGTGTCGGTGTAGCCGCGGCCGGACAAAGCCGGCAGCAGCTGGTATTCATTGTAGTCCCAGAACGAGACGATGACGACGAAGACGAGCGGAATGAGGAAGAAGGCGAGAAACACCAGCATCATCGGCCCGGCCTGGAGCCAGGAGATGAAGGACGGCGACAGGCGCGTCGGCTTTGCGGCGCGCGCTGTGCCCGCCCCCGGGAGCAAGCCCGGGGTTGCCTGTTGCAGGACTTCTTCTGACATGTCTGCTACGCCGCGATGAACTCGTTCCACTTGCGGACCATGTAGTCGTTCTCGTCCATCACGGCGTTCCAGCACGCGACGCCGCCCATGCGATCCTCGTAGGAGCCGCCGTCACGCACCGCGCCGGCCTTTTCCAGCAGCGAGCCGTCGGGCGCCTTGATGTCCTTCTCGGCCGGCTTGCCCTCCATCCAGTACGCCCATTCGTAGGGCTCCATGTGCGCCTTCGCGGTGGAGAGCACGGCGGAGTAATAGCCCTGGCGATTGAGATAGGCGCCGGCAAAGCCCGACAGGAACCAGTTCACGAACTCATAGGCCCATTCGAGCTTTTGACCCGAGACGCCCTTGGACACGCAGAAGCCCGAAGCCCAAGAGCGGTAGCCTTCCTTGAGCGGCTGGAAGGTGCAGGGGATGCCCATCGAACGGACCTTCGTCACCGCCGGCGACCACATCGACTGGATCACGGTCTCGCCGGACGCCATCAGGTTGACGCTCTCGTTGAAGTCCTTCCAGAAGGCGCGGAACTGACCGGCCTTCTTGGCCTCGGTCATCACCTTCATGGTGAGATCGATCTCTTCCTTGGTCATGTTGCCCTTGTCGGCATATTTGTACTTGCCGGAGGCTTCCACGACCATCGCCGCATCCATGATGCCGATCGAGGGGATGTTGAGGATCGAGGCCTTGCCCTTGAACTCGGGGTTGAGCAGTTCGGCCCAGGTGCTGATCGGGCGCTTGATCAGGTCGGGGCGGATGCCGAGCGTGTCGGCGTTGTAGACGGTCGGGATCAGCGTGACGAACTCCGTCGCCGACGTCGCGAACTTCTTGGAATCCCTGCCTTCGAGATAGAGCACCTTCCAGGGCGCGGTGCCCTGGCCGCCGATCTTCTTGCCGCCGGGCGTCTCGCCCTTGGTGAAGACGGGCGTGATGTTGTCGAACTCCTTGATCTTCTTGGCATCGAGCGCAAGGATGTTGCCCGACGGGACCAGCTTCTTCAGCGAGAAATATTCGGTATCCAACACGTCGAAGGAATTCGGCTGGGTCATCACGCGCTTGGTGACGTCGTCGGTGGTCGCGGTGATGTATTCGATCTTGATGCCGGTGTCCTTCAGGCACTGCTTGGAGATGTCGTCGCCCTCGTTCACCGCCGTGCCGAGATAGCGCAGCACCTTCGCGTCGGCCGACTTCACGTAGGGAAAGCCGGTGATCGCGCCGGAGCCGGCGGCGAGGCCGGCGAGACCCGCGGTGCCCTTCAATAGCGTGCGGCGGCTGACGCCGGTCTTCCTGGTCGTCTCGGTCATTTCGCTCACTCCTCTGTGTTGCGCATTTTCCGTGGTGAAGGGTGCTATTGCAGGCGTTGCGCCTTGGCGGGATCCCAGGTCGCCAGCACGCGATCGCCCGGACGGAACGGATGCACGTCGAAGGTGGCCTCGGGAACGTGGGAGAACAGGGCGGTGCCGTCATCGAGCGTGAGCGAGACGGCGATGTAGGAGCCCTGATACTCGGTCTGGGTCAGCAGTGCCGGCGCCCCGAAAGCGCCGTCGGCGAACGGCACGATGCCGAGCTGATCGGCGCGGACGGCTATGAGATTGCCGGCGTCGCTGAGCACGTTGTGGCCGCCGATGAATCGGGCCACGAATTCGGTGCGGGGATGATGGAAGATGTCGCGCGCCGTGCCCTGCTGCTCGATCTTGCCGTGATTCATCACCACGATGTGGTCGGCAAGGGCCATCGCCTCTTCCTGGCCGTGGGTGACCTGGATGAAGCTGATGCCGAGCTCGCGCTGCAGCCGCTTCAGCTCGCCGCGCATCTTGACGCGCAGGAACGGATCGAGCGCCGAAAGCGGCTCGTCGAGCAGGAGGATCTGCGGCTCGGTAATCAGCGCGCGGGCGAGCGCGACGCGCTGCTGCTGGCCGCCGGAGAGCTGCGCCGGAAGACGGCCTGCATATTGGCTCATCGCCACCAGCTCGAGCAATTCGCCGGCCCGCTTGTGCCGCGTCGCCTTGTCGATGCCGCGCATCTTCAAGGCGAAGGCGACGTTGTCGAGCACGGAGAGATGCGGAAACAGCGCGTAGGACTGGAACATCATCGCGGTGCCGCGCTTGGCGGGCTCGAGGTCGGTGACATTCTGCGCGCCGAGAAGGATGTCGCCTTCGCTCACCGCCTCGTGGCCTGCGATCATGCGCAGCGTCGAGGTCTTGCCGCAGCCGGAGGGGCCGAGCAGGCAGCAATAGGTGCCCGCCGGGATCTTCAGGTTGACGTTGTCGACGGCCAGCGTGGCGTCGTAGCGTTTGGTGACGGCGACCAGTTCGAGAGCGGCAGGAATGGCCATGGCGTGTCCGAGGAGGGGCGATGCGTCCCGCCTCTCTCCGCAAGGTCCGTGCCAACAGCCCGCGACGTTGCGAATTTCCAAAACTGTGCAGCGGAGTCAGATCGTTAGATCGATTCCGGCCGAATTTGTCCGCCCGCCGCCTGTGCAGCCGGCTGCACACAAAACGGGCGGAAATTGTATAAAGTTTCGCCTGTGATTGGATACAGCTCGTCGACTAACATTGCAGGCCGAACGTTCGTCGATCGAGCCCTCACAATCATGGCCGCCAAGCCCCGCCAGAAACCCGATGCGCCCGATGCGAGCGATCGCGTCAGCCGCATCCGGGAGGGTGTGACCGCCGCGATCCTCGAGCATCGCCTGCTGCCTGGCACGAAGCTCGGCGAGGACGAGATCGGCGACATCTACGGCGCGAGCCGGACGCTGGTGCGCACCGCGCTGCAGCAGCTCGCGCATGAGGGCATCGTCAGCATCGAGAAGAATCGCGGCGCCTTCGTCGCGCGCCCGACCCCGGCCGACGCCCGCGAGGTGTTCGAGGCGCGCCGCCTGATCGAGCCCAGCATCGTCGACCATGCGATCGATGCGGTCTCGCCGGCCTGGCTCGATCGCCTCGGCCGGCATCTCGATGAGGAGCGCGAAGCGGAATTGCGCGGCGATGCGCGCGCCCAGGTGCGGCTCTCCGGCGAGTTTCATCGCCTCGTCGCCGAGATGAGCGGCCACAGCATCTATCTCGGCTTCCTCAAGGAGCTGATCGCGCGCTCCTCGCTCATCATCCTGCTCTACCGCCGCCACGACACGCCCGCGTGCGGCACCGATCATCACGCGGGAATCGTCGCCGCGATCGGCAAGCGCGACAAGGCGCGCGCGAGCGCCTTGATGCTCTCGCACCTGAACGAGATCGAGGCGGAGCTGTTCCTGAAGGAGCTTGGCGCCGACGAGCTGCGGCTGGCGGACGTGTTGGGGGCGTGAGAACCGCGTCGCCAGCGGGATCGGCGAGTCCGGATGTCATTGTGGCTCCAAGCCGAGATTCCTGATCGACTCCAGCCAGACCGGCCCTTCGTTTTCGTAGAGGGCGACCGAGGATGCGCGATCCATTGCCGGCGAGTCGACGCCGAAGGCCTCGAGCAGCTTCTGGACACGCTCGGTCTTGCCGCCTTCGACCATGAGCTTGGCGAGCAGTTCGATCCGGTCGGGCGGCGTCGCAGCGGGCGCCACCAGGGCCGTGAAGCTCGTCAGCTGGAAGACCTTTCCGGTGACCCCCTGCTCGGCGAACGTCTTGGTGTCCGGCAGTTTCTTCATGCGAACCAGTGACGGGACGGCGATCGCGCGGCCGACGCCGGTGTCGAGGACTGGAAGCGCGGCCTGATAGCTGCCGGTCGCGGCCTGGATGACGCCGGCCGCCAGGTCCTGCCACATTGGCGCTTCGCCGCGATAGTGCACGATGGAGATGTCGAGGCCATATTGGCGGTTGAGCTCGGCGATCGCGATGTGCGCGAACGAACCGATGCCATACGAGCCTGCCGTGACCTTGTTGTGGCGCGCATATGCGACGAAATCTTCGATGGACTTTGCGCCGGTGGCGGAATGGACGACCAGCGGCAGATGACCCGATGGCGTCACTGCGACGATCGTGAAATCCTTGTCCGGATCGTAGGCGAGCGATTTCAGCAGCAGCCGGTTTCCGAGCAATGTGGACGAGATCGTGTACATCAGCGTATGGCCGTCCGCCGGCGAATCCTTGACCGATTGGGCTGCCAGCGCGCCGCTCGCTCCCGTCTTGTTTTCGACAACGACAGGCTGTCCGAGCTTCTGAGAGATGTAATCGCCATAGGCGCGGGCGAATGCATCGGTGATGCCGCCGGCGGGCGTCGAGACGACGATCTTGATGGCTCTGGTGGGCCAGGCTTCTGCCGCGGACCCTTCAGCGGTCGCCACCACAAGGCATGCAATTGCAGCCCCCAATATTCCGACGAATGTCCTCACTTGCCCCTCCGGTTTCGCTCTGCGTCTTGGGCGCCCTGCGGTCGCCGGGCAGAGATGTCACACGAGTGGAGGCAAATGGAAACAACATTTTACTGTGTGAAATAGCTGTCTCCTGACGACGAAGACGGGCCTGCCGCAGCAAGCTTGGCGGCGAGCGCAACGGCCAGTGCGGAGGCGGCGCCGGCGACCTTCCTCGGGACGGAATAATGGCATGGCAGCTCTTTGCGGGGACGGTGCCGCATTGGCTCCTCAGTGACCGAGTTCGCTCTCGGCGGCAAGCTGCCCCTCCGGCGTGATCTCGTATTCGCCGTCCTGCTTGGTCATCCATCCTGACCTGACCATCTCTCGCGCAAGCTGTATGGAGCAAATCGGATGATTGCCTCCCGGGTGATACAGCCTGTCATTTCGGACGAGCAGGTGCCCGTACAATCGAGCCTGGCGCAGCGCCCTGCGCATCCCCGGTGATGGACTTTTCATGCCGGTTCAAGCGCGAGCACGATGAAGGTTCCTAATCGATGACGTGAGCTTCAATACCTTTCCGCTCGCCACCCGTCGGACAGGAACCCTGATCCTGCCGCATCGTTTGTACTTCCGAGGAGAACTGCCATGAACGTACGCGATGAGAACACCCGGTCGCCCTGGATGGATGTTCAGGTTGCCGACGCGCCAGCGCTGTCCGGGACCGTGGGCACAGACGTCGTCGTTGTCGGTTCTGGAATTGCCGGGTTATCGGTCGCGTATGAACTTGCCAGCCACGGACGTTCGGTCGTGGTGCTCGACCGCGGTGGCATCGGCAGCGGGATGACGGCGCGTACCACGGCGCACCTGGCGACGGCGCTCGACGACGGTTACGACGCATTGGTGCGAGTACGCGGCCACGACTGCGCGCGGCATTACTATCAGAGCGTCGCGACAGCGATCGATCGCGCCGAGACCATCCAGCGTATCGAGCACATCGATTGCGATTTTCAACGCGTGGACGGCTATTGGGTGCTGGCACCCGAAACGCCGGCGTCCGAGCTGGATGAGGAATTGGTATGCTGTCGCAAGCTGGGGATTCCCGTCGACAATTGTGTGGAGCCGACGCCGTTCCATGCCAAAGGCCAGGTGCGTTCGCTGCGTTTTCCACGCCAGGCACGCCTGCACCCGACCAAATATCTCGCTGGTTTGGCGAGCGCACTGGAGCGCCAGGGAGCGAAGCTCTACGCCGACACGTGTGTCGAGAGCGTCCGCCAGCGCCAAGGCGACATGGTCGTGACGACCGCCTCAGGCTACGAGGTCCACGCCGCCGACGTGGTGGTCGCGACGAACTCGCCCGTCAATGTGCAGGTCGCGATCCACACCAAGCAGGCGCCTTACCGCACCTATGCACTCGCCGCGAAGATTGCGGCCGGCGCGCTGGAGGATGCGCTCTATTGGGATACGCTCGATCCCTATCACTATGTCCGACTCCAGCCGTTCTCTGCCGATGAGGACATCGTGATCATCGGCGGCGAAGACCATAAGTCGGGCGAAGCGAACGACGGGGCACAACGTCTTGATGCGCTCGAACGCTGGGCGCGCGAGCGACTACCGGACCTGCGCGAGGTCACTCATCGGTGGTCCGGGCAGGTAATGGAGCCGATCGATTTCGTCGGCTTCATCGGTCGCAGCCCTGGCGAAGAGCACCTCTTCATCGTCAGCGGCGATTCAGGGCAGGGGATCACGAACGGGCTGGTCGCCGGCTTGTTGGTGACGGATCTGATCACGATTGGTGCGAGCCCGTGGGAAGATGTCTACGCCCCGGCACGGAAGATTTACAAGAACATCAGCGAGTTCATCAGCGAGAACATCACGCCGCTGAAGAATTTCGCGGAATATCTTGCGGCGAGCGAGATCGCGAGCGTCGAACGTCTGCGGCCCGGCGAGGGGCGCCTCGTCCGCAGCGGCCTGAAGAAGATCGCGGCGTGCCGCGACCGGAACGGGCATTTGCATCTTCACTCGGCAAGCTGCACCCATCTCGGCTGTGTCGTGCACTGGAATGCGCTGGAGCAGTGCTGGGATTGTCCGTGTCACGGCTCGCAGTTCGCGCCCGACGGCACCGCGCTCAACGGTCCGGCAGTGTCGCCGTTGGGCGAGGTCGATAAGCCCGCGAATCTCGAAGCCGCGGAGTGAGTTGCGGGCGGCCCTTATGGTCCCCGCCCACGGCTAAGCCGTGGCTCAGACATGTGCTGTGTCCGTGAGCGCATTGAGCTCCCTGGTGCCGCAGCTCGAACGATATTTCTACTCCTGACCGCCGGGAACCGGTTTTTTGCGTCGCGAATCAGAGGGATTCGACACATCCGGCGGAGGGCTTGTCACAATCGCGGGCCTGCCAGCGGGCAGGTGACTTCTAAGTGTCTCCAGAACCAGAAAGAACTTCTCGGCTAGCATGAACCAAGCTCATTGATGCGTTTCATCTCGATTTCGAGAACTGCGAGATTTCCTCTCAATACGATCACTAACCGTACGCGGCGCCAACTTAATTCGTCACGCCGAGCCCAATTGTGACAGTCGTCGTGGATATTTGCGCTTGGGATGTCGGATGTGGGCGATGATGCGTTGCAACGTAACCTGACTATTCCTCGCGCTCTCTATCGGCTATATGCTCGTGCTCTGTCATCAAACTGTCACGATACTCTGCATGCTCAAGTCAGATTCAACGCCGGCCCGCAAGACTCCGGGCGCGCCGGATGGGAATCACCCTGCGAAGGAGAACAAAAGAGCGCACGTCGTCGCCGGCTTCCTGAGGCAGATCGAACCCGCAGGGCCAGAAGCGGAGCCGGGGATCAGGGACGCCGTGAGCGATCGGACGCCGGAGACGAAGCCCGATCTGCAACCTGCTGAGCCGGGCAGCAACGCTCATCCCGCCGGCGAAATCGAGCTGAAGCTTCTCGTCGATGCCGATCGCATGGCGCATTTCAGCGCAGCGCCCGTCATCACGGCGAACGCGCGCAACAAGGGCACGCGCAAACATCTCAAGTCCGTCTACTACGACACGCCCGAGCGCGCGCTGCGTCGCGCCGGCCTGAGCTTACGCGTCCGCCAGAGCGGCTCGCGCTTCGTGCAGACCGTGAAGACCGAGGTTGCCGACGATCCGTTGCGTCGCGGCGAATGGGAAGCAAGTGTGCCGTCGCTTGCGCCCGATCTCGCTTTGGCGATGCCGTTCGTTCCGGAGAAGCTTCGGGGCCATCTCGACGCACAGCCGCTCGAAGCATTGTTCACGGCCGATGTGCATCGGCACACGCGCATCATCGACCTGCCGTCCGGCACGGTCGAGGTCGCCTTCGACCAGGGCGAGCTGACCGCCGGCGACCGATCTGTTCCTGTCAGCGAGATCGAGCTGGAGCTGAAGAGCGGCAGCCCGAGCGCGATCTACGAGATCGCGCTGCGCCTTGCGGAGCACGGAACGGTGAAGCCGTCCATCCGCAGCAAGTCCGCACGCGGCTTCGACCTTGCCGCGGACCAGCCGCCGTCGGCGCGCCGGCCGCGTAAGCTTCGCCTCGATCCTTCCGTGACGCTCGACGAAGCCTTCGCGACCATCCTGCGCGCCTGCTTCCTTCACCTGCTGCAATCGCTGCCGGCGGCCGAGGACGGCCGCAACCCGGAAGGCGTGCATCAGCTGCGCGTCTCACTGCGCCGGCTGCGATCTGCGCTCGATCTGATGCGATCGGTCGGCGCGCTCAGCCACCTCGATGCGCTGCGCTCGGAAGCCAAATGGCTGGCGCAAAGCCTGTCCGCCGCGCGCTTCCTGATCGGCCTCGGCGGTTGGATCGAGACGCGCGGCTGGCGCAACGGCGTCGCGCCCCAAGATCTCGGCCGGCTCGCCGAGCCCGCCGTCGATTTCGCCCGGCGCGTCCTGGCCGAGCAGTACGCGAAGGTGCTCAAGCGCGGCCGCCGCTTCAAGTCGCTGACGGTCGACGAGCTGCACCGCGTCCGGCTCGCCACCAAGCGGCTGCGCTATCTCAGCGAGTTCCTGCTGCCGCTGTACGAGGATCGCAAGTCCGCGCGCAAATTCGCGCGCCGGCTCGCTGGCTTGCAGGAGGAGCTCGGCGTCTTCAACGACATGGCGGTGACGGCCTCGTTGCTCGACGGGCTCGGCGCTGACGATCGCGACAGCACCATTGCGGCGGCCGCGATCGCCGGCTGGCAGGCGCGGGCATCGATCGGCGCGCAGCCGACGTTGCAGGATAGCTGGCGGGATTTCACCGCCGCGCGCGTGCCCTGGTCGCGCCAGGGCGAGCAGGGCTGATCGCGTCGCCCCAAAAGTTGCGGCCAGCCATTGGGGGATGGCTGGCCGCGCGCGAACCGGTCTGGGACGGGGAGGGGTGGGGATGTGACCGGGTCGCGTAACCTGTTGTCTCGTTCCTACTGATCTTTCGCGCTGGCGGTGGAGACCGCCGGCTTGGTATCGCCCAGCGAGACCCAGACGTTGGGATCGCTCTGCGACTGGCGCTTGACGAAGCGGTAGCCGGTCTCCGTCCAGGCGAGGACATTCTCGTTCTGATTGTCGAGAATGAACTCGCCCTTGTCGGTCTTCACCGTCAGCACCGCGTGGCCTTCGCCCTTCTTGTCGCGCACTACGGTGATGAGCAGGGCCTGGCGCGGCCAGCCGGCATCCATCAGCATCTTGCGCTTCAACAGCACGTAGTCTTCACAGTCGCCGTAACCGTCTGACGGCAGCGACCACTTCTCGATCACGCCCCAGTGCTCCTGGTCGGTCAGAGGCTTGACGGTCTCGTTGACCCAGCGATTGACCTTGATGAGGTCGCGCCATGCGGCCTGCGACATCACGATGTCACGCGGCTGCAGCGGCGCGCCCTGGCACTGAGCAGCATTGTCCGCGCAGAACTCGACCCAGCCGATCGGCGCACGCGTGGTGTCGCCGAGACTCGCGTAGAGCAGACGGCCTTCGCCGGCCTGCGCTGCCGCGCTGATCCCGAAGAGCATGGCGGCAAGCGCCAATCCCTTCCCCTGTCCCCTGAAATCAAACATTGCGGCCCCCGTTTCTTGTTGGGGCCACATTTCGCACGGAGCTTTTGAGTTGCCGCTAAGTCGACTAAGTCAAGTCGAGACGAATGCAAGTAAAACGCGCGGCGAATTCGATCTATACTTGAATAGAATTTGCGTAAAATTGGAGATGACATCAATTGATTCAAGTTTTATTGATTAACGCGGAAACGCTGGCGCAACCGGCATTTCCACGCGCCCGCAGCCTCCGCATTAACGTGCGCGGCGCCTGCGATGACGCATGAAAAAGGCGGCGTCCGCGTTGCGGAGGCCGCCTTTAAGGGCTGGACATCAGTGGTTTTGGCGCAGTTGCGCTTTACCGCGCGGTAACGCTCTCTTCGAGTGTCTCTGCCGGCTGCTCGTGCGTGAACTCCAGCGCGAAGCCGTCTTCGAGGTTTCGGACCACGCGGCCCTGGACCCGGCCGAGCAGAACAATCGATTTCAGCGGCGGGCGGTTCTCGGCAGCGATCGCCGCGCCCGACAGCGAGAGGTCGATGATGCGGCAGGTCATCTTGGTGCCGTCCTCGAGCGTCAGCACCGCGATCGGGTTGCGCGGCACGATACGGTCGTGGCGGCGATCCTCCGGCAGATTGAGGATGTCGCGGTTGGCGAGCCAGGTCAGCTGTGCGGCGAGCTTGTCGCGCTTGCGCGGCGTCGCGCCGATGGTCATGGCGAAGCCGTTGTCGATGATCCGGGTGATCTTGCCCTCGACACGGCCGATATGGTCGAGATAGGCGACCACGCGGTCGCCGACATTGCCGATCCCGGGGGCGAGCAAGGCGAGGCCGCCCGGCGACATGTTGATCACCTGGCAGGGGAATTCCCGGCGGTCCGGCAGCATGTAGCGGCCGAGCAGGTGCACCTTCACCCGCTGGAAGCGCCTGCGCTCCTCGGCGGCCGGAAGAAATTTTTTGTTCGCCAACGCCATTTCCAACACCCGACCCCCCGCCCGGGCGGAGTCCGGCACGACCCTAAGGTGTATAGGGTTAATGCCGCGTTAGGATCGGGCGCGCCGGTTGCGGACAGATAGGATGCGCTCGAAAAGCCACACCTCTAGGCGGGGCTCGGCTTCCGCGCGCCGCGCCCATAAAGCAGGCAGAGCAGCGCCAGCAGCATGGCGGCCGAGAGCCCGAGCGACCAGTGGATGCCGATCGCCGCGCCTGATACCCCGACCGTGACGCCGCTGAAGGCCCGCATGCCGAGCCCGGCCATGTTGTAGAGGCCGACGACGCGGCCGCGGATGTCGTGCGGCGCGTTCAGCTGCACCAGAGCCTGCGCCATGGTGTTGAACGACAGTTCGAAGAAGCCTGCGAAGAACAATAGCGCGATCGCGACCGGATAGACCGGCACGAGCGCGAAGCCGAGCAGCGCTATGCTCCAGAGCATCGCGAGCAGGATCGCGGTGCGCGGCGTGCCCTTCAGCCGTCCCCAGGATTCCAGCGCGATGGCGGCGAGCACCGCGCCGGCGGCGTCCGCCGCGAGCAGCACGCTGTAGGAGACGCCGGGATCGCCATGGCCGAGATCGCCGGCAAAGCCCGGCATCTGGGCGTGATAGGCGTTGCCGATCATGAACGAGGTGAGGCCGGCAATCCACGTCATCGCCGACAGCACCGGCTGGGTGCCGATCGCGCGGATGGTGAGCACGATGTCGGCAAGGCCGCGCACCGCGAAGCGCCGTACCGCCACGCTCTTGTCCCTGACCGGGGCCCAGAACAGCCAGAGCAGCATCGGCAGATAGAACAGCGTGTTGAAGATGATGCCGTGCGAGGGCCCGAGCGTCAGCATGATGATCCCGCCCACCGCAGGTCCGACCAGGATGCCGAGATAGCGCGCCATCGCATTCAGTCGCACCGCGCTCGGCAGGTCGGCCGGGCCGACCAGGTCGTAGAGCAAGAGCTGGTTCGGCGTCTGCCAGAGCACGCCGGCGCAGCCGTGGATCACCAAGAGCAGCATCGCGTGCCACATCTGGATCGTATCGGTCAGGAAGAAGAAGCCCCAACCGGCGGAGGCGGCGATGAACAGCAGCATGCCGCACTGGATGATGCGGCGCGGATCGAACCGGTCGGCCAGGCCACCGACCGCGACGGAGAACAGCAGGAACGGCAGCCAGTGCGACAGCACGGCAAACCCGCCCAGCGTCGGCGAATGGAATTTCTGGAACACCACCCAATAGCTGATCACATGCTCGATGTTGTCGGCCATCATCGCCAGCACGTAAGAGGCGAACTGGAGGCGGTAGGGCACGGACCTCATCGCCGCAAACGATCCGGATGCGGCCATGGGATTTTGGGGGAGGGGATTCACGGGAGGACCTGAGGTGAGACTCTTGGCGCCTTACACGTTCGGCAGTCGGCGCTCAAGACAATTGGACGTGCTTGAACGGCAGCCATGCAATGCTGCGCTGTAGCCCGCATGAGCGAAGCGAGATCCGGGACGCGTCTCTCGCATGTCGCTTCGCTCATGCGGGCTACGAGACTTGCACCTTGGCACGGCCGCGCGTCTCACATACGCTTTCGACCAGCCCGCACCACCAATCATAACAGACGGGCAAGCGAGGACACACCATGGAGCAAATCCGCGTCTGCACCCACGCTGGTCCCGGCTCGGAGCCCGTCATCCGCACCGTGCCGTGGCCGAAGGTCGGCCGGAAGGCCGCACTGATCAAGGTCGGCGCCTGTGGGGTCTGCGGCACCGACCTGCACATCCTGAAAGGACACTGGCCGAAGCCGCTGCCTTGGCCGTTCACGCTGGGACACGAACTCGGCGGAATCATCGTCGAATGCGGCGATGAATTTTCCGAGGATTTTATGAGCAAGCCGCTTCAAGTCGGTTCGAAAGTAATGATCCCGCCGCTGATGCCCTGCGGCCGCTGCTACTACTGCATCCACTATCCGCAAACGGCCAACAAGTGCCTGACGCCGGTCTATTACGGCCGCTATCTCGGTTTCGACAAGGCGCCGCATTTGTGGGGCGGCTGGGCCGAATATGTCTATGTCGATCTCGAGATGCTGCCGGGCACCAAAATCTACAAGCTGCCGGACGACATGCCGTTGCGCCTGGGTGCGCTGTCGGAGCCCCTGACCTCCTGCATCCGGGCCTTCAACCGCGCGACGCGCGCCGGCGGCTTCAGCTGGGGCGACACCGTGGTGATCCAGGGCTCGGGCCCGATCGGAATTTTGGCGGTCGCGGCCGCCAGGGAGATGGGTGCAGGGCGCGTGATCTGCGTTGGCGCGCCGGAGGAGCCGCGGCTAAAGCTGGCGCGCGAGTTCGGTGCGGAGGCGACTGTGGACATCGAGGAGCTCAAATCGCCGCAGGATCGCATCGATCGCGTGCGCGACATCGTCGGCGGCTTCGGCGCCGATCTCGTGATGGACTGCTCGGGACATCCGACCGCCGGCCCCGAAGGCATCGAGATGTTGCGCGACGGCGGCACCTATGTCGAGATGGGCCAGTTCACCGACGCCGGTTCGATCGACACCTCCTGGCACCGCATCTGCACCAAGGATCTCAACGTGCTGGGATCTTGGGGCTTCACCGGGAATGATCTTCCGCTCGGCGTCGACATGCTCTACCGCACGCGCGACAAATATCTGTGGCTGAAAATGCAGACGATCTACCCCTTCACGGAAGCGGGCGTCGCCCAAGCGGTGCAGGATGCGATGGCGATGAAGACGGTGAAGTCGACCATCGTGCCGTGGCCGGAGCTGCTGGAGTAGCGCGATCTCTTCTATCCGTGGCGATCTCGCCACATCAGCTTCAATTCTCTACGAAAGCCGGCGCACTGACTTTCCATTCCACGTTGATGCCGCTAGCTTGCGCACGTTGAAGGTCGCGCGTTGATCATGAACAGTTCATCCGAGATCCCTGATACTCCGCTCGCGTCCCTCATTCCCGATATTGATCGGCTCGCCGCGGAAGCGATGGCGGTCTGGAAGGTCCCGGGCGTCGCGCTCGCCATCGTGCAGGATGGCAAGGTCGTGCTCACGCGCGCCTATGGCCAGCGCGACGTCGAGGCCGATCTGCCGGTGACGCCGCAAACGCACTTCGTCATCTGCTCGATCACCAAGTCGTTCACCGCCACCACGATCGCCCTGTTGCACAATGATGGCGTGCTCGATTGGAGCAAGCCGGTCCGCGACTATCTGCCGGAGTTTCGTCTCTCCGATCCGGTCGCCACCGAACGCGTCACCATCCGCGATCTGCTCAGCCACCAATCCGGGCTGCCGCGCCATGATTGGGTTCATGTGCCGGGGGACCTGTCGCCGGCCGAGATGCTGCCGCTGATGCGGCACCTCGAATTGAGCCGCGACATTCGAGCCGCCTGGCAATACAACAACCTCTGTTACAACGTTGCCGGTCTCCTGATTGAGAGGCTGAGCGGGCAGAGCTTTGAAGCCTTCCTCCGCAGCCACCTCACGGATCGGCTCGGCATGACTGTGAGTTTTTCGCTGGACGAGCTCGAAGCCGGGCCTGAGCCGGCGCGGCCTTACATGATCGACGTCGATACGCGGTTGCCGGCGTTACGGCTGCCGATCCGCACCACGGCGGCCGGCGCCATCAACACGTCGGTGGCTGATCTGGCCAACTGGATGCGGCTGCATCTCGGCAAAGGGGTGTTCGCTGGCGAGCGGCTGCTGCCGGAAGCGCTGATCGAGCAGCTGCACGCGCCACTGGCGCTCGTCGCCAAGTCGGAATTCTCCGAGTTCGGCCATGGGCACTACGCCCTTGGCTTTCAGACTAACACCTATCAGGGCGAGCGCATCGTCTCGCACAGCGGCGGTTGGACTGGCTGGGGCTCGCTGATGACGCTGGCGCCGGACGCCGGCTTCGGTGTGGCCGTGCTGACGAACCGCAGTCCAAACGAGGTCACATCGATCCTGACCTATTACATCGTCGACCGGCTGCGCGGCCGGGAGCCGGTCGACTGGCTCGCCCGCTTCCGCAAGATGCGCGACGACTTCATCGCTCAAATTCCAGCCAACAAGACCGCCCGCGAGAGTTCACGCCACAAGGGCACCAAGCCGGCGCACGAGCTGGGCGCCTATGCCGGCGACTACGCCCATCCCGCGTACGGCGTAATCTCGATCCGCGAGCGGGATGGCGCGCTGCACTGGGCATGGCGTGGCATGGGCGCGCAATTGTCGCACTGGCACTTTGAGACGTTCGTCACGCCTGAAATCGTCGACCAGCTTCATCCGGACAATCTTCCCATCACCTTCCAGACGGACCGCGAGGGCAACATCGTGCATCTGTCGGTGCCGCTGGAGCCGACGGTGAAGGACATCGTCTTCCAGCGCCAAGCCGCCGGCGACTGCCTTGATCCTGCATTCCGCGCACGCTGTGTCGGGCATTTCCAGAGCGGCGCCATCACTCACCGCGTGACGTTGGACAGTGAAGGCAGGTTGATCCTGAAGCCGGATTTTCAGCCGGCCTATCGCCTCGAGCCGCAGCAGGGCCGCCGGTTTCGCATCGTCGAGCTGGCGGGATTTGCAGTCGAATTTCGCGGGGAGGGCGAGAGCATCGGACAGATCGTCTTCCACCAGCCAAACGGCACCTTCCTTGCCGACCGCGTGGCGGAGGAGGGCAGGGAAAGCTGATGGCACCGCAGCCGGTTCGTCGACAATCGCCCTTCCTCGCCATCCGCGCGATCGACTACACCGTCATCTTCGTGCGCGACATGGCCGCGATGCGGCGCTTCTACGAAGATATCCTCGCCTTTCCGCTCTCGCGCGAGCTGTCGCCGAACTGGATCGAGTACGGCATCGGCGGCAACACGCTGGCGCTGGCAAGGCCGAGCCGCACCGCCGGCGATGCACCGACGCCGCCGGGCAGCGCCGCGCTGCAGCTGGCGTTCAAGGTCTCGGCCGCCGAGGTCGATCAATGCGCCGATGAACTCGTGCGGCAGGGCGTGGCGCTGCTGTCGCCACCGACGAACCAGCCCTTCGGCCATCGCACGCTGTTCTTCCGCGATCCCGACGGGAATTTGCTGGAGGTGTACGCGGAGATCTGAGTGGGACCAGATGCCCAAAGAGTTCCATCCAATATCCCAGAACTATTCACGTCGAGGTGAAACTTAGGCCCAAGTTCCGGCTTTCATTTCCCGGGAGAGGTGCCGTGAAACGAATCCTGAAACCGGTGAGTTACATCCTGGCTGCGATCTACTTCCTGGTAGATGCAGTGTTCATGTCCGTGGCAGCACCGATTGCGCGCTGGATCGGGCGGCATTTCGAATTCAGGCGATTGCGCGCCTGGATCAAATCGCTGCCGCCGTATACGTCTCTCGCCCTGTTCTCCGTGCCCGTCATTATTCTGGAGCCGATCAAGCCGGTCGCAGCCTACCTGGCGGCAACCGGTCAGGTCCTGAGCGGTGCTGTGACCTTCATCGTCGGCGAATTGCTCAAGCTGGTGCTGGTCGAGCGCCTGTTTCATCTCACGCGCGACAAGCTGATGCGAATCCCCGCCTTTGCGTGGGCGTACGGAAAATACGCCGCCGCGAAAGCGTGGCTGCAGGGGACCGAAGCCTGGCGCGCCATCCGGGCCCTGGCCCGCGCGGCCAAGGAGACGGTTGTGCGCGCAAAAGCCAGGCTGGTCGGCAGCTTCAGCAAACTGGCGGCCTCCAGGGACTAGGCAGCCAGGGACCAGGCAGCCAGGTGCGTTGCCCAATCTGCGAGCTTGTCCTTCCGAGCCATTTTGGAGACCTCGCTGCAGCCGGCTATTTGACGTATCCGGACAACATGGCCTGCGCCCAGTCCGGACGGTTGTTGGCGAGCGCGCGCGCCGAGGCGGCCTCCCAGTCGTATTCGAGCGCCAGGAGTTCGACCTGCCAGCCCCTTTTTCCCTTTGTGAGGATCGCGTAGCGAGCGTGAGGCGAGCGGTGTTCCAGTTTCGCCGCAAAGGGAATGTCCGCGAAGACCGGGCATCCGACGCTCCCGGGATTGAGGACCAGACACTCGCGCGGCCCGTGAACGACGGCCTGGCGGTGGCTATGGCCACACAGCACCACGCGCGCCGCCGGCTCGCTCGCAAGGCGCGCCTCCAGCACGTCGCGGCGTGCCGGCACGAAGCGGCCGTCGTCGAGCGCTTCCTCCAGCAGGCACGCCGTATCGCTCTCGGGCGTGCCATGGCAGGCCAGGATGCCGTCGTCCAGTCGCAGCTGCGCGGGCAGGTTGTGAAGTGCACGACGCTGCTCCGCAGTCAAGGCGTTGCGCGCAAACAGACCTGCCGGCGAGAGCTTGTCGTCCGGAAACTCCTCGATCCAGCGATCGTGATTTCCACGAATAGTCGGCAACGCCAGCGATTGGAGCAATTCGAACGTTTCCCGCGGCCACAACGGGCTGGTGACGCAATCGCCGAGGTTGATTGTCCGATCGACGCCCCGCGTCTTGATATCCGCCAGCACCGCCTCCAGCGCGGCGTAGATTGCCGTGGATATCGGAAATGACCGCCAATCGCATTGCTATTCCCCATATGCTCAGACGTGAGCGTGGCTCGGCTATCGGCCGATCCCGCCGCGCCAAGGTTAATCGAGCCGGCCGCAAAAATCCGCCGCAACCTTCAGGCGCGGCTCGCCACCAAGCCATGCATCACAGCTATGGTGATTTCCGGGCGCATGGCGTAAAGAGCGCCCAGATCAAAACAGCGTGCGGCCGGGCCGTTTGCCGCGCACGCAGCTTTAGGCGCCCCGGTTCACCGTTTGCGCGCCTGAATTCAACCAAGGTTCTCCATCCCGTGTCTTTTCCGGCCCTGACCCCGCCGCTCGCCCGCGCTTTGGCCGAGCGGAACTATGATTCACTGACACCCGTCCAGCTCGCGGTGCTCGCTCATGAAGCCACCAGCCGCGATCTTCTGGTCTCGGCCCAGACCGGTTCCGGCAAGACCGTCGCCTACGGATTGGCCATCGCCAAGAACATCCTCGATGACGCCGAGCAGTTCGCAACTGCGGCCGCGCCGCTCGCCTTGATCGTGGCGCCGACCCGCGAGCTCGCGCTTCAGGTTCAGCGCGAGCTCGCCTGGCTCTATGGGCATGCCGGCGGGCGTGTCGTGTCCTGTGTCGGCGGCATGGATCCGCGGCGCGAGCAGCGCGAGCTCGCCGCCGGCGCGCACATCGTCGTCGGCACGCCCGGGCGTCTCTGTGATCATCTGCGGCGCGGCCGCCTCGACATTTCCGAGCTCGCCGCTCTCGTGCTCGACGAGGCCGACGAGATGCTCAATCTCGGCTTTCGCGAGGACATGGAGTTCATCCTCGAAACCACGCCGCAGACGCGCCGCACGCTGTTGTTCTCGGCGACGTTTCCGCGCGGCATCGTCGCGCTGGCGCGGCAATATCAGCGCGACGCCTTCCGGATCGAGGTCGCCGGCGACGAGGGCGGCCACGCCGATATCGAATACCGCGCGATCCGCATCGCGCCCGCCGACGTCGAGCATGCCGTCGTCAACGTGCTGCGCTTTTACGAGGCGCCGAGCGCGCTGGTGTTTTGCAGCACGCGCGATGCGGTCAGGCATTTGCAGGCCGCGCTGCTGGAGCGCGGCTTCTCTGTGGTCGCGCTGTCGGGCGAATTGACGCAGAACGAACGCACCCTGGCGCTGCAGTCGCTGCGCGACGGGCGCGCCCGCGTCTGCGTTGCGACCGACGTTGCCGCCCGCGGCATCGACCTGCCGAGCCTCGACCTCGTCATCCATGCCGATTTGCCCAATGACGCGGAAGTCATGCAGCATCGCTCGGGCCGCACCGGACGCGCGGGCCGGAAGGGGACCAGCGTCCTGTTGGTGCCGCCGGCGCGGCGGCGGCGCGCCGAGCTGTTGCTCAATCTCTCTGGGATCGACGCGGCCTGGGGCACGGCGCCGCAGGCGGATGAGGTCCGCAAGCTCGATCACGCCCGTATGAAGGACGTGCTGTTCACGGAGGAGACCAGTCCGGACGATCTGGCCCTGGCGCAGGCGCTGTTGGCCGAGCGCTCGCCCGAGGACATCGCCGCTGCGCTGGCGCGGCTTTATCGCGCGCGGCTGCCGTCGCCCGAGGACATCATCGATCCCGGCGAGCGAAGCGGCAAGCCCGAACGCAGGCGTGATCGGTCCGAAGACGGCGAGGACCGCGTCAAGCCGCGGTCGAAGGCTGGGAAAGCGTCGAAGCACGCCATGGCGGAGGGCAGTGTCTGGTTCCGCGCCGCCATCGGGCGCCGCAAGAACGCGGAAGCGCGCTGGCTGCTGCCGATGATCTGCCGCCGCGGCGGCATCGACAAGCGCGACATCGGCACCATCAAGATCATGGATACCACCACCGAGTTCGAGATCTCGAAACGGGTCGCGGATTCCTTCGCGGCCAGGATCAACCGTCCGGACAAGGAAGACAGCATCCGGATCGAGCCGATGGCGGACGCGCCGCACCGGCACGACGCTCCGAAGGAGCGCTCCCGCGCGCCGAAATTCGGCGATGCTCCTTCCTTCGGAAAGAGGAAGCACAAGAACAGGCCCGGCCACGCCGAGCCGTCGGTCACGCCGTGGCCGGTTAAGGGCGCGCCCGGAAAGAGTGCGAAGAAGAAGCGTCGGGGCTGATCTGCCGCTTTCCGGCCCCGCTAGACTGATGCCGCCGAAGGCTCGCGCGGTGCGCAAGGGAGTGCTGCATCCACTTGCAATCAATCAGTAAATGGTGTCACCGGGCGCGTTGCGAGCCCGCGCCTTCTCAAGGTGGCAGAAACCTTTTCGGCAACTTCAAAGATGCAATAGCTGCGCCTGCGGCGAGTCGTCGCTTGAATCGAATTTATTCAAGTCGAGAGTCTGAAAGCGAACTGAAGGTCCGATCCTGGTTGGCCATAGTTGGCATCGGCAGGGGGCGACAGCAGCTCATCAGCAGCATCCCTCCATTTTGAGAGTAGGGGCACTGGTTTCCCGGTGCGGCCCGCACCCGGGAGCTTCTGAAAGTCTTCAATCCAACATCTGGTTTCGCGTGAAAGGATGGGAATGACGATGAATGATGCCAATGTGAAAGCCGAGACGAATGCCGCTCCCACGGGTGGAAATGGTGGTGCAAGGCTCAAGTTCGACGTGCCGTTTTTCAATATCCCGGGGATCTTCGGCGGTCTCGCCGAGCAGGGCGCCGCGCGGGCCAAGGCAAATCTCGAGCAGATGAAGGCGGCTTCCGAGGAGATCACCAACGCTCTCCGCGAAGCCTGTGCGACCAACGCCACGCATGCCGCCGACTACGGCACCAAGGTCATCGAAATATCGAAGATCAATACCAGCTCCACCCTGGAATTCCTGTCCCAGCTCGCGGATGCGAGGTCGTTTGCGGATGTCGTGAACCTCTCCACCACCCACAGCCGTAGGACCTTTGAAATGGCTTCCGGCCAAAACCGGGAGCTTTGGGACCTTGCCCAGAAGGTTGCGACCGAGACGGCCGAGCCGATCAAGAAGAGCTTCAACCGAGTTCTGCACAGGGCAGCCTGAATCGAGGCTATCGGCCGCGTGAATCGGCTGGACGAGCGTCTTCGCCAGAAGAGACGCCGTCCGGCCGATGGTGGCGACGCCTTTCCGTGAAGGGACCGAGCTGGAGGAAATCAGATGGGTATGGTGATGATTAAGTGCCCGGAAACGGGCCATGCCATTTCGACCGGCATCGAGATGGACCGCGAAAGATTTCGGTGCAGTGCAGTGTTCTTCTCTCGCACCTATTGCGGAATGTGTGCGGCAACGCACGAGTGGTTTGCCAAGGAGGCCTGGGTCCACGAAACGGGAAGTCCGGGGGCAGGCAGTCGTTCCGCGCCGCGGCGGCGTGAAGCAGCCTGACGGCGTCCAGCGAAACAATCCGATCGATCCTCCAGCTCATCACCTTGTAGCAGCCGTCGGTCACGCCATGGCCGGAAGGGCGCATCGGGAAAGAAGGCAAAGAAAAAACATCGCGGCTGAGCGCCGCGGTTCGGACGGACGGCAATGATGCCGCCGGATTGGGACCGGCGGCGTCATCTGTCGAGGGAGGTGGGCTCAGCGGCCGCCGCCACCGCCACCGCCGCCACCACCGCCGCCGCCGGCATCGCGCATCGACGAAGTGTAGCGGGGATCGATCTGCTTCATGTAGGTCGGCGAGATATCACGATTGGGGCGGCCTCTGCTTGCGGGCGTCTCGACCAGGACGCTGCAGCCTTCGAAGAAGGCGGTGTCACAGAGGGGCCGGTACTGTGTCGCATTGGCGCTGGTCGCGGTGAACGCGGCCGTGCCAACGCACGCAATCAAAGCAAGTTTCGACATTGTGAGCTTCATGGACATTCTCCAGCCTCGGTTCGGCGAGACCGGAGGGGCTCGCACACATCTTCGACGGAGGCTGATCGGACCCGGTTCGAGGCGGCAGTTCACGCCCGCGTGAGCCGGCAGCGGGACGGCCCTATGCCGCGGCGACGTGGCGCAGCATATAGGTCGCGCCTGACCCGTAGGATGCCAGCTTCGCGCGCAGCTCCGCATCTGCGGCGACCGGACGAAAGCCGAGACGTTCCCACATCGGCCGCGTGGTGTAGACCGACACCAGAGCAAGCGTGGCGACGCCGGTTGCGCGCGCCAGCTCCGCGACCGCTGCGATATAATCGCGTGCAGCGCCTCCGCGCCGGTCCGGCAGCACGGCCACGTCGTGCACGTAAAGGCAGTCTGCAATGCCCGGCAGCCGTTCGAGGAAGCGGTCGAGCGGTGGGATCCGATGCTGCCTCCAGGGATGTGCCAGCCCGTAACCGGCGATCGCATCGTCCGCAACGAGCACGCGGCAGCCGGCAGGATAGAGCTGCATCTTCTCCATGAACACTTCGGGGCATTCGGGAAGATCAGGATGGATGCGTGCTGCAATCGCGCTGATCGCAGCGAGGTCCGAGGTGCGTGCGGGACGCCAATGTGGCTTGCCCATGTCGGTGCGTATCCTTGCGCGGCCGAGCAGGGACACGCGACTTCTATCGCAGCCCCTCATACACCATCAGGCCGCGAGCGATCTGCAATTTGCGGATGGCGCGCGGCAGGAGTTTCTCCGGCTGGTGCAGATAGCGCCAGGAGGTGAGGGTGAAGGCGGAAAGCGTGCCGCATTCGTCGTCGAACGGCGCGAGCACGCCGGTGACGCTCACCGGCGTATGCGGCCGGGCGTTGAAGGGCAGCAGCAGCAGCTCGAGATGCGCCTTGCTGCCGTCCTCGCGCGCGGCGGTGATGCCGGCGATCGCGCCCAGGGTCTCGTCGGCGACGATCGTGGTGATCTCCTCGATCTCGCTGCGGCTGGCTGGCGTGAACAGCGCCGCAAAGCTGCGGTCCTTGAGGTCTGTTCCTGCGAGCGCGCAGACGCGCGTGCCGGCGACGCGGAACGGGAAGCCGCGGTTCGGCTCGCAGGACAGCACGAAGATGTCGCCGAGCAGGCCGCGGACCGCGGCCGGGTCGATGTCGGCCCGGTCAGGGGCCCGCGCGGTGCCGCGCTTCTTGTCCCAATACGCGAAGAACGCGCGGCTCGACGGATGTTTCATGACTGAACGCTCGCCCGGGGTGCAACCGCGAAGGGACAGACCTGTCCCGCTTCAGTGCACCCGCGATCCCTTCTGTTGTTGTGCAGGAGGGGATTTGCAGCGTCCATGCCGCGGCCGCGTTTTCAGGCCTCTTGGACCTACCTTTGCGTCGTTAACGTTAAATTAACTATGCGCTTCGTGTCGGCCGCGCGCCTGCTATGGTGATCACGGTCGCAAGCCTCGCCGCTTTTCTCCAGGTTCTCGGCGGGGCCTGTACAGGGCGTCAAACAGTTTGGTCACGGGCCGCGGGAAGGGGTGGGGATACGCCTTATCTCTCCGGCCACCGGAAGGCCGACACGGACAGGCAGGGCTTTCCCAGGGCCCTGCCTTTTCCTTTTGTGCACTTGCGCAGGGACGGCAAAGGCGACTATCTCCAAGCCTGTCGCCCCGATGTCGCCTGAAAGCGAAGCTACCTTGGATTCCCCGCAAGATTCGTCGCCGGACGTGCCGGCCGTCGTGGAGGCTCCGCGCGAGCCGATCCTGACGCTGCCGCCGGCGCTGACCGCCTATATCCTGCTGCTGGCGGTGATCCATCTGCGGGTGCTGTTGCCGCCGGAGCTCGAGAACTGGACGATCGACGTCTTCGGCTTCATCCCGAAGCGCTACGATTCCTCGCTGCTCAATCTGCAGATCCCGGGCGGGGCGGGGGCGAAGGTCTGGACCTTCGTCACCTATTCGCTGCTGCACGCCAATCTCACCCATCTCGGCTTCAACGTGCTGTGGCTGCTGCCGTTCGGCAGCGCGCTGGCGCGGCGTTTCGGCACGGTCAGGTTCTTCGTCTTCCTGGCGGTGACGGCGGCGGCCGGCGCGCTCGCCCATCTCGTCACCCATGAGCATGCGGTGGCGCCGATGATCGGCGCCTCGGCCTCGGTGTCGGGCGCGATGGCCGCCGCAATCCGCTTCGCCTTCGTCCGCGGCAGCTTCCTGTCGTTCAGCCGATCGGATGCCGATACCGCCGCGAAAGTTCCGGCGCTGCCGTTGTCGCGCGCGCTGCGCGACGGGCGGGTGGTCGGCTTCCTCGCGGTGTGGTTCGGCGTCAACATCATCTTCGGCGTGGGCGCGATCGGGGTCGATGCGGAAACCACGAGCGTGGCCTGGCAGGCGCATATCGGCGGCTTCTTCGCCGGCCTGTTGTTGTTCGCGCTGTTCGATCCCGTGCCGCGCGTGCGAAGCGATGCTGCGGGCGCGTCATCACGGGACGTTTCAGACCGCATTTGAAGCGGCGCTTGCGACGCGGCCCGAATTCATCCATCATTCCCGCGAAGAATGTTCCGAAGCGACACGTCTTTAGCGACGATGCTTCGCAAAGCGCACGAGCGTGAACCGGCGCTGTAACTGTTAGTTGAAGACTCGCGAACAAGTCCGGACCGCCAAAGGCGGACGGCTCCGATTCAGGGAGGCGACAATGACGGTACGTTCCATTCTGAACACCAAGGGCCACCAGATCGTGAGCGTCGAGCCCGACGCCAAGCTGGCGGACGCGATCAAGCTGCTGGCTGAGAAGAAGATCGGCGCGGTGCTGGTGATGGACCAGAGCCGGGTCGAGGGCATCCTGTCGGAGCGCGACATTGTGCGCGTGCTCGGCGAGTGCGGCGCCGGCGTGCTGGAGGCGCCGGTCTCGGAGGTGATGACCCGCAAGGTCGTGACCTGCAAGGAGACCGACACCGTCGCCGAGTTGATGGAGGTGATGACCACGGGCAAGTTCCGCCACCTGCCCGTGATCGAGAACGGCAAGGTGGTCGGCCTGATCTCGATCGGCGACATCGTCAAATGGCGTGTCCGCGAATATGAGACCGAGCAGGAAGCCCTGCGCGACTACATCAAGACCGCCTGATCAGGCCTGCTCGTCCGCTTTCGGGGCGGTGCCCGCTGGCGCCGGCGCCAGCACGTGGATCGCCTCCTGGATGGACTCCAGTGCGCGCTCGGCGGCACGCGTGCCATGTGCGATCAGGTCTTCGGAGCGGTGGAAGTCGAACCAGCCGAACTGGCCGACCCGCGGCGTGATCAGCATGTCGGGCGGATCGCCGGCGAGACGGGCGCGGGTGATGCGGTCCTGCATGATGTTGAAGGCATCCACCATCACCGAGGAGATGCCGGGCCGGCCGTTGCCGCCGAAGAACTCGCGCTTCATCGTCTTCTCGGGCGAGAACAGGCGCGGGAAGCGCCGTTTGGCCGCCGGCTCCTCGGCCCCCGGCACGACTGGGGCTGGCACTGCGCCGTGCGCATGGATCGTCGTGGAATGGGTGAAGATGTCGCTGGAAAGATTTGCGGCGATGACGATTTCGGCGCCGAGCGCGCGGGCGGCCGAGACCGGCACAGGATTGACCAGCGTGCCGTCGACCAGCCAGCGGTCACCGATCAGGACCGGTGAGAAGATGCCGGGCAGGGCGTAGGACGCCCGCATCGCGTCGACCATGCGGCCGCGCGTCAGCCAGATCTCGTGGCCGGTGCGGACCTCGGTCGCAACCGCGGCGAACTTGACGGGCAGATCTTCGATCAGGGTCTGGCCGATCGCCTTCTCGAGCCGGGTTGCGAGCTTCTCGCCGCCGATCAGGCCGGAGCCGTTGAGGCGGATGTCGAGATAGCCGAGGATATTGCGCATGCCCTGCAGGCTGCGCCCCCAGTCTTCCAGCGTGTCGAGCCGGCCGGCCGCATAAACGCCGCCGACCACGGCGCCGATCGAGGTGCCGACCACGACGTCCGGCACGATGCCATTGGCAATCAGGGTCCTCAGGATCCCGATATGGGCAAAGCCGCGCGCCGCGCCGCCGCCGAGGGCAAGGCCGATCACCGGCCGGCGGATGCTTCCAAGGCCGACCTTCTCGCCGTTCGAGCCGTTCGCGCCCCGGCCTTTCAATCTGTCCAGCACCGAAACTCTCCTACGCCGGGCCAGCCCGCATCGTCAGACTAGGCACCACTCTTGCCCTCCGCCATATCGGGCGCGAAGCATTGGTTTATGCCGCTTTGGAAAGGGCACAGGGCAGGAATATAGCGAGGAGCGGTTGCTTCCGTACTAATCACGGGGCGTCAAGCCGGTTCCACCGAAGTCTCAGGGCCGTATTTCGTGGGGTTTCAGAGGCTTGAATTTGCCGCGTTTTCGGTGAAAAGCAAACAGCATGACACGCGGGGGTGACGGCATCAGCGGATGGCGGCGCAGCGGCAGGCTGCTGCCGGCGCTGATCCTTGGCGCCTGTCTCCTGGTTTCCGGCCGAAACGCCGCCCAGGCGCAGCTTTTCTCGGATCGCCCGCCGCCGGTGCCGCCGGCCTCGGTGCCCGACCCAGGTAGCGCCGTCAGCCTGGCGCCGCCCTCCGGGCCGGGCGCGGGACCCCCAAGCCTGCCGCCGACGCTGATGCAGCCGGCGACCCCGAGCACGCCGCCGCCCGCGGTCTCGACCGTGCCACCGGCCGCCCCGCTGAATGCGGCCGTGCCCGGACAGGGCGTGCTGTCGCTGACGGCGAAATACGGCAAGGACTCGGCGCCGATCACCAGCGGCCTGGTCTGGCGCGTGTTTGCCGACCGGCCCGACGAGAACGGCACCTTCAAGCTGATCCGCGAGGATCGCAGCGGGACGCCGAACATCGTGCTGCCGCCCGGCAATTATGTCGTCCACGTCGCCTTCGGCCTCGTCAGCGCGGTGCGCACCGTCAGCCTGAAGTCCGAGACCAATCGCGAATCCTTCGTGCTTCCGGCCGGCGGCCTGCGCATCGAGGGCCGCGTCGGCACCAGCCGCATTCCGCAGAACCAGATCTCGTTCGCGATCTACAAGGGCAGCCAGTTCGAGGCGGGCGAGCGCGCATCCCTGGTGCCGAACGTCGCCGCCGGCGACGTCGTGCTGATCCCGGAGGGCACCTATTACATCGTCTCCAACTACGGCGATGCCAATTCGGTGGTGCGCTCGGACATCCGCGTCCAGGCCGGCAAGCTCACCGATGTCACCATCACCCACCGCGCCGCCGTCATCACGCTCAAGCTGGTCAGCGACAGGGGCGGCGAGGCGCTCGCCAACACCGCATGGTCGGTGCTGACCCCGGGCGGCGACGTCATCAAGGAATCGATCGGCGCGTTCCCGCGCGTCGTGCTGTCCGAAGGCGAGTACCGCGCCATCGCCAAGAACGAGGGCAAGGTCTACGAGCGTGGATTCAACGTCGTCAACGGCGTCGACGGCGAAGTCGAAGTCATCGCGCGCTAAGGCCCTCGGCGAGAGGCTCCGGCACGACGATTCTCATCGCGCGCACGGATGTGCGTCTTCTATTACCGTTACCTTCAGCGGGTTTCTGCCAAGTAACCTTCCGCCGCTTCTCTGTGTTCCAATCTTGGATACTGGTAGCTTCATCAACCGCATGCAGGGGCTAGGAAACACCGGCGGCATCGGCTCATTCCAGCAGCGGCGCGTCTCGCTCACGACCGTGGACGATATGTATTTTTGATAATCAATTTTATTCTCTTTCCATCCTGCTGCGCTATATGTCTGGCGCCCGTCTAACGGGGAAGGCCGGAGCAGGCGCATGCCTTGCAAGGACCGGCAGGGAGCAGGGGACCAGGCTCGTCGCATGTTCGAAGTGATCCTCACCAGGCGCAAGCGGTTCGGCTGGCGGTGGCAGGTATGCGACCAGTCCGGCAAGATATTTGCCGACGGTTTCGAGCGCACGCGTCCGTCCGCCAAATATCAAGGCGAGCGCGCGTTGTTCTTCCTGCTGTCCCAGGCCTATTTGCGCAACCGCTCGGCGGCCTCCAGCGAGGATTAGTGGGGCGCACGGCCACAAGACCTTGCGTTGCCTGACAGGCAAAACACCCAGGCGGTCGGTCAAGACATGCCGCGAAAATATTCCACTTTACCGAAATTCGGAAATATCGTATGTGTTGCGGCAACCCGGCCCAAGGAAGAGGGGCGTATCGCGATCGTCACGAACGCGGGCCGGGCGGCGGTGGACGCTGATGGCGTTGGCGCGAAAGGGTTTGCAGGGCGGGCAACCGTGAGCAAAGACCTCGCGCATACGACCGGTGCCATCGGCGTACGGCAAAATCGTGTGGTCCTGGCGCCCGGGGTCTGTGCGCCAAGTCTTGCGGTGATGTGGCGGCCCAACCGGGCGGTACGCGTCAGCCATCCGCAAGGCGACGGGGGCAATAGTGCATCGCTCCCCGGGGAGAGCACGACATAAGCCGTAAAGCCACTGCGCAGGGAAGGCCGGATGTTTGGCTTCACCTGTATGCCGCTGTGCAAATTCTTCGTCGCCACCTTTCGCACAGTGGACCGTGGGTGCCCGGCCGGCACCCGGTCTTCCCTGCGCCCTTTTCCCAGAGGGCGAAGCCAAAAGGCAGAGCTCGGGCGAGATGCGCCGCGAGGATGCGAAAGCGTGTCTGCAGGATTGTAGGATGGATAGAGTGCAGCGAAACCCATCACCTTTCGTCTGCGGGGAAGCATGATGGGTTTCGCCTCCCCGGCGATGCGAAGCATCGTCCGGTTTGGCGGTGCGCTGCAGAGCCGGGGCCCATGCAGCAGCGAGCACGTCGCCTCCTGGGTCCCGGCTCTGCGCCGCAACGCTTCCGCGTTGCATCGCGTCCGGGACACGAGAGCACCTTCGCGCAACTGTCACAGTCTCTAACGCCCACTAACCAACACCTGACTTAAAACTGTCATAATCACTGAATGGAACCCGCGCCTGCGCGCTTTTTACACGTCGTTAAGCGCGCCTGCATTGGATGCGGCGGGAAAGTGCGTTGGGGACTACAATGACTGCCGCGAAGAAGATGCCGGGAAAATCGGCCGCCGAAATGTTCGACGACATCCCGGTGCTTCAGCGCAAATGGCGTGCGGCGTTGAAGCCGGGCGAGCGGCTGCCGCGCTACGAGGACGTGATGCTCGGCAGCCTCGGGCGGCTCGCCGACCACATCGCGCTGCTCAAGAACGACGGCGTGCTCGAGCTGTCGCGCAGCGGACGTTACGTGCAGAAATGGCTCGGCGAGGAGCGCTGGGACATTCCGGTCGCCGAACTCTCGCCGGACTGCGCCACAGCGCTGTCGGAAGCGGCGGCGAGCGCGCTTGCCACCGGACGGCCGCACCAGGCGAGCGCGCATTGCGTGCGCGACGGCATGGTCAGAACCTACGACGTGCTGGCGCTGCCGACCTCCTCGCGCTGGGGCGCGACGCTGATCGGCGCCTATGTCAACGAGCGCGGCGCGCAATACAATCTCCTCGACGCCATCTTTTCCGCAACCGACGACGCGGTGGTCTCCTTGGCGACGCTGCGCGATGCCGCCGGCAAGCCGTTCGACCTTCAGATCGTACACCACAACAAGAGCGCGGGCGAGCTGCTGAAGGTTGCGGGCGGAAGCCTGTTGTGGCGGCGGATCAGCGAGGGCAGCACCCTGCTGGCCTTGCCCGAGGTGATGGAATTCCTGCTCAAGGCCGTGTCGGGCGGCCGCGGCGAGCAGCTCGAGATCGAGAGCGCGGGGCGCTACCTCAGGCTCAGCGCCACCGCCTTCGCCGACGTGGTCTCGATGACCATCTCCGACGTCACTGTCTTGAAGCGGCGCGATGCTTCGTTCCGCCTCCTGTTCGACAACAACCCAATGCCGATGTGGGTGTTCGACGCGGAGACCAAGGCGTTCCTCAGCGTCAACGACGCCGCGGTCCAGCACTACGGCTACAGCCGTGCGACCTTCCTGCGCATGAAGCTGCACGAGATCTGGCCGGAGGACGAGTGGGACAGCCACGCCGCGTCGCTGGAGCGCCTCGGCGATGCCTACCATTCCTCGCGCAACTGGCGACACTTGCGCGCCGACGGCAGCGAGATCGAGGTGCTCACCTTCGGCCGTCGCGTCCCCTTCGACGAGCGCGACGGCTATCTGGTGGCGGTGGTCGACATCACAGAACGGCGCAAGGCCGAAGCGCGCATCGCCTATATGGCGCATCATGACGGGCTCACCGACCTGCCGAACCGCGAATACTTCCAGGAGCGGCTGAAGCAGGCGCTGGACCAGGCCGCGGGAAAAAGGGTCGGCGTGCTCTACATCGATCTCGACCTGTTCAAGAACATCAACGATTCCTTCGGTCATCCGGTGGGCGATCGCCTGTTGAAGCAGGTCGCCGAGCGCCTGACCAAAGCGGTCCGCGGCAGCAATCTCGCCGCGCGGCTCGGCGGCGACGAGTTCGCCGTCATCCTGGCTGCCGACGTCTCGCCGAACGAGGCCAGCGCCTGCGCGTCCCTGCTGATCGACATGCTGAAGGCGCCATACGACGTCGACGGACAGGAGATGGTGATCGGCGCCAGCATCGGCATCGCGCTGTCGCCGGGCGACGGCACGACGCCGGAAGAGTTGATGCGCAATGTCGACATGGCGCTGTACCGGGCCAAGGCCGACGGCGGCGGCGTGCACCACTTCTTCGAACGCGAGATGGACCTCCAGGCGCAGAGGCGCCGCGACATGGAGCTGGATCTGCGCCGGGCGTTCGCCAACGGCGAGTTCGAGCTGCATTATCAGCCGCTGGTGTCGATCGCCTCCGACCGCATCTCCGGCTTCGAGTCGCTGCTGCGCTGGCGTCATCCGGACAAGGGCATGATCTCGCCCGCGGAGTTCATACCCGTCGCCGAAGACATCGGCCTGATCACCCAGCTCGGCGAATGGGTGCTGCGCGAAGCCTGCACCGAGGCGGTGAAATGGCCCCTCGACGTCAAGGTCGCCGTCAACCTGTCGCCGGCGCAATTCCGCAGCCGCAACCTGGTCCAGGTCGTGATCTCGGCCCTGGCGCAGTCCGGCCTGTCGCCGAAGCGGCTCGAGCTCGAGATCACCGAGTCGATCTTCCTGGCCGAGACCGATGCCAATGTCGCCACCCTGCACCAATTGCGCGAGCTCGGCGTCGGCATTTCCATGGACGATTTCGGCACCGGCTATTCGAGCCTGAGCTATCTCCGCAGCTTTCCTTTCGACAAGATCAAGATCGACCGCTCCTTCGTCAAGGATCTGGCGCAGCGGCCCGACTGCGGTGCGATCGTGCGCGCGATCTCGGGTTTGGGGCGCAGCCTCAACATCACCACGACCGCCGAGGGCGTGGAGACCGAGGATCAGCTCGACTGGCTGCGCGCCGAAGGCTGCAACGAGGTGCAGGGATTTCTGTTCAGCGCCGCGCGGCCCGCGGCCGAGATCGGAAAGCTCCTCGCCGATTTCGGCCAGCGCACCTCACGGGCGGCGTAGTTCGGGCGGATAGCAATCGTAGACCAGCGCCTTGAACGCGGGCGTGATGCGGCCGCGCTCGTTCTGGGTCTGCTGCATCATGAGGTAGACCATGTCGAGCTTGGGATCGACGCCGAAATAGGTGCCGCTCCCTGAGTCCCATTTCAACTCGCCGAGCGAGCCCGGCGGCGGCGGTTTCGCATTGCCGGGGTCGGTGCGCACCGCAAGGCCGTAGCCATAGCCGAAGCCGTCGCCCGGGAAATAGAAATAGTCGCGTCCGACGCCGGAGCCCGGCCCGATGTGATCGGTCGTCATGGCCTTGAACGCGGCGGGGCTGAGATAGCGTCTGCCCTCGAACTCGCCGCCGTTGAGCAGCATCTGCGCGAAGCGCTGATAGTCGGTGATGGTCGAGAGCAGGCCGCCGCCGCCGGACTGCCATTCCGGGTGGTCCAGGCGGTCGCGCTCGCCGGCGAGCAGGATGAAGTCGTTCGGCAGCGGCCGCGCCATCCGCGCCAGCTCGTCCTCGGTCGCGAGCACGAATTTGGTGCTGTTCATGCCGAGCGGATCGAAGATGCGTGCTTTCAGGAAGTCGTACAGCGTCTGGCTAGATACGATCTCGATGACGCTGCCGAGCACGTCGGTGGAATGGCCGTAGCGCCACAGCGTTCCAGGCTGACGCGCCAGCGGCAGTTCGGCGATTCGATCGGCGAATTGCCTGTTGTTGAAGTGGCCCTTGAATATGTTGGCGGCCCTGTAGGCGTGCTCGACCCATTCGCTGCCGATGTAATCGTAGCTGATGCCCGAAGTATGCCGCAGCAGATCCTCGATGTTGACGGGGCGGTCCGGTGGGTCGAGGTCGAGCTCGACCGTGCCGTTGGGCAGGGTCACACCGCGGCCCACCTTGGTCCCGGCGAACAGCGGGACGTATTTCGACACGGGGTCGGTCAGCGCAAGCTTGCCCTCGTCGATCAGCATCATCGCGCCAAGGCACGTGATCGGCTTGGTCATGGAGTGGATGGCGAAGATCGTGTCGGGCGTCATCGCAAGGCCCGTCCTGGTGTCGCGCACGCCGAAGCACTGCAGATAGACCGGATTGCCGTGCTGCTGAACGAGGATCACCGCGCCCGGCAGGCGGCCGCTTGCCACCTCGTTGTCGAAGAACGCCGTGATGCGGTCGAGCCCCTCGGGCGAGGGGGCGGGGACGTCCGCGGCCCGGCTTCGCGCCATCGTGCCGGCGAGCATCGCGGCCCCGACCAGAAATTCACGGCGTCTCATCCGCACCTTCCTTCCGCGGTGGGATCAAAGCCGCAAGACGCGCGAGGCGTCAACACAACATCGATTTAAAATCGCGTCACGATGTCTGAAAGCGACGGTCGCGGACGGTCCTCGCTCGGCTTGGTCGGCTTGCCCACGTGAATGAAGCCGGCGAGCTTCTCATCCGGCTTGAGACCGAGGCCGTCGAGCACGTCGCGGTCGAACGCGAACCAGCCGGTCAGCCAGCAGGCGCCGTAGCCGAGCGCGGTCGCGGCCGTGACGATGTTCATGGCACTGGCGCCCGCCGACAATTCCTGCTCGAACGCCGGCACCTTCGGATGCGGCTTGGTGAAGCTGACGATGCCGATCACCAGCGGCGCATCCATCAGGCGCCTGCGCTCGGCCTCGACATCGGCCGCCGGCGCGCCCGGATTCTTCCTGGCGAAGACCCGCGCGATCACTTCGCCGGCCCGTGCCCGGGCCTCGCCCTCGAAGATGATGAAGCGCCACGGCGCGAGCTTGCCGTGATCGGGCACCCGCGCCCCGATGGTGAGGATCGTCTCGAGCTCGGCCGCCGACGGGCCGGGCCCCGTCATCTCGCGCGGCTTGACCGAGCGGCGGGTCTTCAGGAGTTCGATGGCGTCGGGCACTGCGATGTCCTCTTCAAATGGTCAGCGGGCGTGCCATGCCGAGATAAGCATGCACGCCCGCAACCGGAAGCGAATTTAGATCGATTTCAGGGATCAGACCAACCCGCGCATCCGCCGGATATCCGGCGGGGTGGCCTCGTCGACCAGGGCGGCGATCGCATCAGTGGTCGTCATCACCTTTTGGCCGTCGCTGCCGAGCCGGCGGACCGAGACCGAATGCGTCTCGGCCTCTTTCTTGCCGACCACGAGCAGGGCGGGGATCTTGGCCAGCGAGTGCTCGCGGACCTTGTAGTTGATCTTTTCGTTGCGCAGGTCGATCTCCGCCCGCAGCCCGGCGCGCCGCGCCTGCTCCAGCACCACCTTGGCGTAGTCGTCGCCTTCCGAGGTAATGGTGGTGACCACCGCCTGCACCGGCGAAAGCCAGAGCGGGAAGTTGCCCGCGTAGTGCTCGATCAGGATGCCGATATAGCGCTCCATCGAGCCGCAGATCGCGCGGTGCACCATCACCGGCGGTTTCTTGCCGCCGTCATGGTCGATGTAGAATGCGCCGAACCGCTCCGGCAGGTTGAAGTCGACCTGCGTGGTGCCGCACTGCCAGTCGCGACCGATGGCATCGCGCAGAACGTACTCGAACTTCGGTCCGTAGAAGGCGCCTTCGCCCGGATTGATCTCGGTCTTGATGTGATTGTTCTGCGACTGGATCTCGCGCAGCACCGTCGCCATCACGCGTTCGGCGTGATCCCACATCGCATCGGTGCCGACGCGTTTCTCCGGCCGGGTCGAGAGCTTCACCGTGAGGTCGCCGGTGAAGCCGAAATCGGCATAGGTCGACAGGATGAGATCGTTGATCTTCAGGCACTCCTCGGCGAGTTGGTCCTCGGTGCAGAAGATGTGCGCGTCGTCCTGGGTGAAGCCGCGCACGCGCATCAGCCCGTGCATGGCGCCTGAGGGCTCGTAGCGATGCACCACGCCGAACTCGGCGAGGCGGAGCGGCAGGTCGCGGTAGCTCTTCAGGCCGTGCTTGAAGATCTGCACGTGGCCCGGGCAGTTCATCGGCTTCAGCGCAAACCAGCGCTTGTCCTCGGCCTCGTCGCCGGCCGATTGCGCCGCGAACATGTTCTCGCGGTACCAGCCCCAATGGCCCGAGGTCTCCCACAAGACCTTGTCCAGGATCTGCGGCGCGTTGACCTCGTTGTAGTCGCCGGAGAGGCGCCGGCGCATATAGGCGATCAGCTGCTGGAAGATGGTCCAGCCCTTCGGGTGCCAGAACACGACGCCCGGACCTTCCTCCTGGAAGTGGAAGAGGTCGAGCTCGCGCCCGAGCTTGCGATGGTCGCGCTTCTCGGCTTCCTCGATCTGCTTGAGGTAGGCGTCGAGGTCCTCCTGCTTGGCGAACGCGGTGCCGTAGATGCGGGTCAGCATCGGGTTGTTGGAATCGCCGCGCCAATAGGCGCCGGCCACCTTCATCAGCTTGAAGGCGTTGCCTACCTTGCCGGTCGAGGTCATATGGGGGCCGCGGCACAGGTCGAACCAGTCGCCCTGGTAGTAGATCTTGATCGGCTCGTTGCCGGGAATGGCGTCGACCAGCTCGACCTTGAAGGCCTCGCCCTTGTCGCGGAACACCTGCTTGGTCTTTTCGCGGTCCCAGACTTCCTTGGTGAAGGGCTTGTCGCGCGCGATGATCTCGCGCATCTTCTTCTCGATCGCGGCAAAGTCCTCCGGCGTGAACGGCTCGTTGCGGAAGAAGTCGTAATAGAAGCCGTTCTCGATCACGGGGCCGATCGTGACCTGAGTTCCCGGCCACAGCGTCTGTACGGCTTCCGCCAGCACGTGCGCGCAGTCGTGGCGGATCAGCTCGAGCGCCTCCGGCTCGTCGCGCGAGATCAGCCTGAGCTTCGCATCGGCCTCGATGGGATCGTTGAGATCGGTGAGCACACCGTCGAGCGCCATTGCGACCGTGCGCTTGGCCAGCGACGGCGAGATGCCCTTGGCGATATCGAAGCCAGTGATGCCCTTGTCGAACTGGCGCTTGGCGCCGTCGGGGAAGGTGAGGGTGACTTTGGCAGCGGGGGTCACAGGCTTCAAATTGGAGAGGCTGTACTGGAAGCCGGACTCGGATTTGGGCTGGTCGGACATTGCTTTTCTCCTGGGGCTCACTCCTGCGAACGAGCGCAGGTAAGCGGGAACGAGCGATATATCAGGCGATTCGGCCTGCGCAATCCGGCATTTCAAAGAAAGCGGCGCGCAAAACCCGTGGCGGAGCCCGCAACTATTTGACGTTGTACCCTTTAACCCGTCGCAAACCGCCGCTACATGCGTTTGCATGAAAAGCGCCCCAGCCGCCGGCCGTTTCGCGCCAACTGCCCTGATGCTCGGCAATCTCGTGACCGGCTGCTCGGTCTTGGCGCCGGCGGGCATGCTGCCGGAATTGTCGGCGGGGCTTGGGATCAGCATCCACGCGGCCGGGCTCCTGATCACCTTCGGCGCGGTGACGCTGTGCGTGGGCTCGCCGCTGACGGCGTGGCTGACCAGCCGCATCGAACGGCGGACCCTGCTCGCCACCACGCTGGCGGTGCTCGCACTCGGCAATCTCGCCTCCGCGTTTGCGCCCGATTACACCAGCCTGCTGATCATTCGCCTCGCGATGCTCGCAGTCGGCGCGCTCTACACGCCGCAGGCCGCCGGTACCGCTGCGCTGATCGTGCCGGCGGAACGGCGCGGCAGCACTATTGCGTACATCTTCCTCGGCTGGTCGCTCGCAGCCGCCCTCGGCCTGCCGCTGATCACCTTCATCGCCAGCCGCTACGGCTGGCGCGCGGCCTACGGCGGGGTCGGCGCGCTCGGCTGCGTCAGCTTGCTGCTGTTGCTGCTGCGTCTGCCGGCGGGCCTGCAGGGCGCACCGGTCGATTTGAAGACATGGGCTGCCGTCGGCCGAAGCAGGACGATCCTGCTGCTGCTTGCGATCACGATGCTGCAAATGTCGGGGCAGTTCGTCGTTTTCACCTATATGGGGCCGCTGCTCAACAAGCTCACCGGCGCCGGTCCCGATGCGATCGGCTCGGTCTTCGCGCTGTACGGGATCTGCGGCTTCCTCGGCGTCGTCGTCGCGACCCGCATCGTCGACACCTCGGGACCCTATCGCACCTCGTTGCTGTTCATCTGCCTGCTGCTTGCCGGGATGAGCGGCTGGGCCCTCGGTGCAGGCTCGCTCGTCGTGATGGCGGGCGCGGTCGCGATCTGGGGCCTCGGCTTTGCCTCGACCAATTCGATGCAGCAGGTGCGGCTGGTCGCGGCTGCGCCGCCGCTGGCATCGGCCACCGTCGCGCTCAACACGTCCGTTCTCTATATCGGCCAAGCGGTCGGCTCCGCGGTCGGCGGGCTGCTGTTCGCCCGCGAGCTCCTGCACGCGCTCGGCTTCGTCGCGGTGGGCTTCGTCGTCGCGGCGCTTGTTCTCGTGGTCCTGACCCGGCCGCAATCGGCGGCTACAGCATAGTTTCAGTCCGAACAAGCCGGCATGCATCAAATTTGATTCGATCCGCTCACCGATTTTGAACCAGCACCAAGACAATCGTGTCGTTGCTTAATCTCGTTGAATCCAACGACCCTAAATAATCAGGTCGGAGGTGTGATCGCATGGCTGCGACGGTGACGATCCGGCTGCGGGAGCTGTTCTGGAGGCGTGGGCCCGGCCAGGCGCGCGCACGGGTTTCCGCGACCGCGGCAGGCTCGCATCATCGGCTCACCGTCCCGGTGCTGTTGCTGGCGCTGGGTTTTTCCGCGTTGTGCGGCTGGGTCTTGTGGCAGGCGCGCCGCGCAACCGAGGCCCGCGCCGTCGAAGTTGCAACCAGCGTTGTCAATTCGCTCAGCAGTGACATCGAACGCAATATTGAGCTCCTAAACCTGTCGCTCGAAGCTGTGGTCGAAGGCGTGCGGCTTCCGGGGCTTGCAGGCCTCGAGCCGATGATGCAGCGGCGCGTGCTGTTCGACAATTCTCTTACGGCCCGCGGCGTGACATCCATTCTCGTGACCGACGAGACCGGCCGCGTGATGATGGATTCCAAGCGCATCAACCCGCCGCACCTCAACATTTCTGACCGCGATTTCTTCCAGGTCCACAGGGATCGTCCGTTGTTGGGATCGTTCGTTAGCCGCCCATTCGTGTCCCGCACCAACAACCGGCCGATGATTGCGGTGAGCCGGCGGATTACACATGAGGACGGCTCCTTCGGCGGCATCGTGGTCGGCGCCCTCCTGCAGGATTATTTCAAGGAGCTGTTCAAATCCGTCGCGCTCGGTGCGCAGGGCACGGTGACCCTTGCCCGCATCGACGGGACTGTGCTGATGCGCTGGCCCTATAAAGAGGATTTCATCGGCAGCGATCTGAGCCGTGCTGCCTTGTTCAACCACTTTCCACGCGCGCCAAGCGGCCATTATCAATCAACGGCGATATCTGACGGCGTCAAGCGGCTGTTCGTCTATTCCCAGGTCGGCGCTTTGCCACTGGTCATCGTGATTGGCCAATCGGTCGAGGATATCTTCGCCCCCTGGTGGAAGCAGGCGCTCGCCACAGGTGCGCTAGTCGGGGTCCTGTGCGCGCTGACGATCGTGCTGACGGCGTTGTTGCGTCGCGAATTGATCAGGCGAACCCTGGCGGAGAAGAAGCTGACAGTGCTCGCCGCCACCGATGGGCTCACAGGGCTGGCTAACCGGCGACATTTCAACCGGACGCTCGCCAGCGAGTGGCGGCGCGTCATGCGCAAGCGCGCTCCCGCTGCGTTGCTAATGATCGATCTCGACAATTTCAAGCAGTACAATGACAGGCATGGACACCCGGCCGGGGATACCTTGCTCCGGAAGATCGCAGTAGCCATCGCCAAACAGGCCAAGCGGCCTTCCGATCTCGGCGCCCGCCTTGGCGGGGACGAATTTGCGCTCCTGCTGCCCGACACAACACTTTCCGACGCCGCAGATCTTGCCGAGCGGCTGCGCGCGGATTGGCTACTCGAGGGCGAAAGGCGCGACAGCGGCGTAGGGCTGAGCATCGGGATTGCCTGTCTCGTTCCGGCCCTCGGTGCGAGCCCGGAAGACCTTATTGTCGCTGCGGACAAGGCGCTCTATCGCGCCAAACGGTTCGGTCGTGATCGCATTGAGTTGGCCGACATAGAGGCCGGCAGTCTCGCCCCCGACGAGACGGAGATGGTGCCGAGCAAATAGAGGGTAGGCGATCGCCTCGCGAGCCTGCGGAGACAGCGGAGGCTTGGCAAACCGCGCAAGAGAGCGCTAGAACTCCTACGGTGGGACCAATGAGAGTTGACTGAGATGAGGATGATTTTGGCGGTTGTCGCGGTGCTATATACGGCCGCCGCTTTCGCGCAAACCGACAAGCCGCCGATGGTGGGGGACAAGCCGCTGGTGCAGGTCAAGCCCAAGGGGACCAAAGCGGGGACCAAAGCGGGAACCACGGAGGCAGCGGCCAAGCCCGCCGCGGCCGCGAAGGGCAAGCCGCAGTCGGTGGCCGTCCGCCTCCAGGCCTGCCTCGAGATCGACGACGGCACCAAGGATCGCCTCAACTGCTACGACGCGGTGATCCCGCCGGCGCCGAAGCCGAAGCCGGCCAAGGCCAAGGGCTACGCCGACTGCCGCTTCATCAAAGAAGAGGACGAGCGGCTGGCCTGCTTCAACGGCTTTGCCGAGAGCATTCCGAAGCTGCCCAAGACCTGATACTTGCCCGGCTAATTTGTGGCGGCGACGCGCGTGAGCGCGAGCGACGGCGTTGCCGCCATCTTCACCAACACGTCCTTGAGCGGATCGCGCGTCCAGGCGCGCGTGACATAGTCGCGATGGGTGATCCCCTCGCCGGTCTCCACGAACACCACGCTGCCGGGTCGTAGCGGCCCGTCCATGTCCTCGGCGACGTCGATGCCCTTCTGGCGGATCATGCTCATCAGCTCGCGGTCGCGCCGCGCCGTGTAGCGGGTGTAGGCGCTGACGAAGAAGCCGGAACGGTGGTTCTCGATCCAGGACGCGAACTTGTCCATCTCGCCATAGACGGCATCGAGCAGCACCACGCCGCGCACGCGGTCGCTGATGCCGCCGACCTCGAGGCTCCAGGCCGTCGGCAGGAAGCCGCCGCTATAGCCGACGATCACGATCGGCATGTTGGCGAAGGCGCGCGCGCTGTTGGGATCGCCGGTGAGCCGGGCCAGATGAGTCGCCGATTCTTCCATAAAGCGCTTGAAGCCCCCAGGCTGCCAGAATTTTCCGGCGCTGGAATCGGCGGCGTCGACCGCCATCTGCGGCGCAAGCAGAATCGCATTGGCGCCGGAATCGGTGACCTGTTTCGGCACCATCTGCCGGTCGCGGACGTCGCGCTCGAGCGTCGCGCCATTGCCGTGGAAGAACACCACGATCACGCCCGGCTTGCGCAGGTCGAAATGCTCGGGCACGTGCACCAGCACGCGGCTGTCGCTGTAGGTCTCGTCCTGCCAGTAGACGCGCCCTGAATAGCTGCGGTGGCCGCGGCGGTCGCCCTTGGAAATGTTGAGGAAGGGCGCGTCGGAGGCGGGGTTGTTGCCGAAATAGGGAAAGGCCGACGACTTCATGCTGACGAGTGTCGTCAGATCCTCGCGGGCGGGGCGCTTGTACGGGACTTGCGGCTCGAGAGAGGCTACCTTGTAGGGCGGCGCCTGCTCCGGTATTTGTCGCTGGACGGCGCTCTTGGGCGAGAAGTCCGACATCTGTCGTTGCAAGAAGCTTTCACTCGCCGAGGGAAAGCGCTCCCTAAACTGCGGGGCCGGAAAGCGATCCTCGAACGTGTCGCCGCTTGCCACGCGCGAGTTCGACGTCTGCGAATTGGTCTTGGCGACCAACTGCACATTCGCCTGGGAGTTCGCCGCCAGCGCCGCCGGATCCGGCGCTTTGCCGCATTGAACCAGCGTCAGCGACAACGGCACCAAGACTGAGATCAAACCGGCCCGGCGCGCACGATCATGCCGACCGGACGGCATCCGATCGGCATGATCATCAGCTCTCAGTTTAGGAGCGGCCCCGGCCATCCACCCATGACCCCAAAGTCACGACCCAAGTCTTAGGTCCCAAGTCTTGCGTCCCAAGTCACACGTCCATCGACAATCTTGAGATAATTGAGCCGACGGGCGTTTAGGCGACGTTAAGCGTCCGGAGAAACTTCCCCACATCCGGAACGCTCAAAAGGACCATGCAATCGTGTCCTGATTGTGGGGAAGGGGAACGGGCAATTCCGGGCAAATCCAGGATATCGTCCAAACAGACGTGCGGGCGGTGGTCTGGTACCTACTTCCGTTGCCTCATTTAACCCTTGTTAACCCTGCTTGAATTGACTGGGCCAAAGTGCACGATGGGCCACGAGGCGAAGCGCCTGAGGTTAAGGACCCCGATGACGGCATCAGATGCGGGTACCCCGCCCTGGACGGACCGGCTGACCGGGAGGGGCGGGGTCTCCGTGCCGGTCGCCACCGCCATCGTCGTGGCCGACATGATCGGGGTCGGCGTCTTCACCAGCCTGGGCTTCCAGGTCAAGGATATCCCGTCCGGTTTCTCGATCCTGCTGCTCTGGACGGTTGGCGGCATCGTCGCGCTGTGCGGTGTGTTCGCGTACAGTGAGTTGGGCGCGATGTTTCCGCGCTCGAGCGGCGAGTACAATTTCCTCGGCCGCGCCTATCACCCGGCCTTCGGCTTCCTCGCCGGCTGGGTGTCGGCCACGGTCGGCTTCGCGGCGCCGGTCGCGCTCGCCGCGATGGCGTTCGGGGAATATGCCAAATCGGTCGTGCCCGATCTGCCGGCGATTCCGCTCGCCATCGGCGTCGTGTGGCTGGTTTCGCTCGTGCAACTGACCGGCGTCAGGCACTCATCCACATTCCAGCTGATCTCGACCGTCCTCAAGGTCGTGCTGATCGTCGCCTTCCTGGTCGCCGGCTTCGTCATCGCCGTGCCGCAGCCGATCACCTTCGCGCCGCAGCCGGGCGATATCGCCCACATCGTCAGCGCGCCCTTCGCGATCGGGCTCGTCTTCGTGATGTATTCGTTCTCGGGCTGGAATGCCGCGACCTACATCATCGGCGAGATGAAGACGCCGCAACGGAGCCTGCCGCGCGCGCTGCTCGCGGGCACGCTGATCGTGCTCGTGCTGTACGTCGCGCTGAACGCGGTATTTCTCCATTCGACGCGGGTCAGCGCGCTCGCCGGCCAGCTCGACGTCGCCAGTGTCGCCGGCACCGCCATCTTCGGTAGTCTCGGCGGCCGGATCGTCGGCGCCATGATTTGCTTCGGCCTGATCTCTTCGATCAGTGCGATGATGTGGATCGGCCCGCGGGTGATGATGACGATGGGGGAGGACATTCCCGTCTTGCGCGTCTTCTCCAAGCGGTCGGAAAGCGGCGCGCCGGCCTATGCCATCCTGTTCCAACTGGCCGTTGCCAATCTTCTGCTGTTCACGCGCAGCTTCGAGGCGGTGCTCGACTTCATCCAGTTCGCGCTGCTGTTCTGCTCGTTCTTCACGGTCGCCGGCGTCATCAAGCTGCGGATCACCGATCCCGATCTGCCGCGGCCCTATCGCACCTGGGGATACCCGTTCACGCCGCTCGTTTTCCTGCTCGTGACCGCGTTCATGATGTACTACCTTCTGACGGAGCGGCCGGTTCAGTCGCTGTCGGGAATGCTCGTCATGCTCTCCGGCCTTTTGATTTACGCTGTTTTCCGCAGGCGGCCCGTCGCCGCTGCCGCATCGCCACATCGCGAATAGACATGTTCCGCCCCCTGAGAATTGCGGCCGTTGCCTTCGCCCTCCTGGCCGCGGCCGTCTCGTCAGCGCGTGCCGCAGACGTCTCTTTCGACGACACGGCGCGCTTCCTTGCGGGCATGCAACCTTCGGCGGACTCGCCGCTGGTGCCGCTCACCAGGGAACCGGCCTGGCAGCGTCACGCCAAATTCTTCGACGGCGCGTTCGCTCAGCTCGAGCAGCGGCAGCTCTCGAAGATCCGCAGCTGGGCCGACGTCAATCTGGCCGCACCCCGGCCCACCATGTTCTACCTGTTCAGCGGCCCCGATTTCCTCTACGCCAACGCCTTCTATTCCAAGGCCAGCACCTACGTGCTCGGCGCGCTGGAGCCGGTCGGCGCGGTGCCCGATTTGACGCGACTGCCGCGCGGTTCGGTCGGCGCTGCGCTCTACAACGTCGAACGCTCGCTCGGCTCGATCCTGAGCTTCTCCTTCTTCATCACCAAGCAGATGAAGGTCGACCTGCACGCCAACCAGGTCAACGGCACCTTGCCGATCCTCTATGTCTTCCTCGCCCGCTCCGGCAAGACCATCCGCAACGTCGAGATGGTCGCGCTCGACGACAAGGGCGGGCTGCATCTCGGCGACGACAATCCCGGACGAAACGCGACGCGCGGCGTCCGCATCAGCTTCGCCGGCAGCGACGGGGAAACGCGCACGCTGTATTATTTCTCGACCGACCTCTCCAATTCCGGCGCACGTGCCGCGGGCTTCCTGAAATTCTGCGAGACGCTCGGGCCCGGCAACAGCCTGATCAAGAGTGCGTCCTACCTGTTGCACTCCGGCAATTTCACCGTCGCACGCGACTGGTTGCTCGCCAACAGTGCGACCATCATCCAGGACGATTCCGGCATTCCGCTCGCGAACTACAATGCGCGGCAATGGCGGTTCTTCCCGTTCGGCCGCTATCTCGGTCCCATCGACGAATTTCCGGGCCGCTATCAGGAGCGCTACGCCGAGCTGTTCACGCGCGCCCAGCCGATCGATTTCGGCGTCGGCTATCGCTGGCGCATGCATGAATCGAATTTGCTGCTGGCGGTGAAGGTGCCGGGCAGCGAGACCGCACCGGCTGCGGAGGCCACTTCGGCCGCCGAGCCTGTGCCAAAGCCGCCGCGCCCGAAGCGGCTACGACCGCCGGAGTCGGTCCCGCCGTCACAGGGACGTTTTTTCTGGTTCCGGTGATCACCAATGCACGCTCTGGCTTGGCACGATGAACGTCGTCGTGCTCGGCTGTGTGGCAAGGCTCCTCGCCAGGTACCAGCCGGAGCCGAGGACGAGTGCGAGCAAAGCGATGATGGCAAGCAGGTCGATGGTTCTCGGATCGTGTGCCCTATGATCGAGATTCGGGCCAGGCTTGACGTGAAAATGCGGGCTGATTTTCCAGCGCATTATTGCTTCCTCCCGTGGGGAGCATCAAAACAACGCGGGCGTAAAGTCGAAGGTTCCGGTCAGGGCGGCGCGGCTCAGAGCACCGCGCTAAACGTCAGGATGCATTGACTCCGCGCCAGCGGCCATAGCGCCAGGGCAGATACCAGCGTGCGCCTTTGGGCGCGGTGAGAGGCACGTTGTCGATCCCGGACGTGCCGAAGGGATTGCAGCGGAGCAGGCGCGCGAGCGTCATCCAGCCGCCGGCCCAGAGCCCGAACCGTTCGATCGCCTCATCGCCATAGGCGGAGCAGGTCGGCAGGTGCCGGCAATTGTAACCCACCAGCGGTGACAGCGTGTGGCGATACAGCCAGATCAACGCACGGCCGAATCTGCGCGGCAGCCGGAGCGCACCATCGACGGAACTGGAACGGTGCTGGCAGGCTGAATGCTTCATGTGCGCTTTGCCGCTACCTTGAGCGGAATGTTGCATGGTTCCGGGGCAGGGAACTGTAAGCTGTTGTTTCTATGCCATATTTTGCCTGCTTTTTGGGAGCAGTGCAGCAAGTATCTGTGGACGAACTGTATTCGCCCGGATACCATTTTTATGACGGCCGTGTGTAGAAACATACGCCTGTATGATGGACTCAGATTGCGCTACCGGGGATTGTTTGGGGACCTTGGGGCTTTGGGGCTTGGGGAAGGAACCAGATTGAGACTTCTGAACTCCCTTCATCTTCGCGGCTGGTTGCTGGTGGGAACCGCCGTTTGTGGAGTCGCGCTGGCTGGCGCCGTCGCGACATTCGGATCGTCGGCCCGCGCCGGCGCTGCCCTCGAAGAGCGCAAGCTGCCGATGAAGTTCAGCTGGGTCGCCTGTGAGCCGAACTGCCGCGGCTGGATCAGCGCGGTCGGCATCATCACGGCCGATACGCCCAAAGACTTCGAAGAGTTTTCGCGCGGACGCCAGCTCGGCGGCGCCACCGTGGTGCTCGATTCCAGCGGCGGTTCCGTCAATGACGCGATCACGCTCGGCCGACGTTTCCGCAATCTCGGGCTTTTGACCACGGTCGGTGTAAGCCTCCGTGGCGGCCCATCGACGCGTCCGGCGGTCGCGCCGGGAGCCTATTGCGAATCGATGTGCGTGTTCCTGCTGCTGGCCGGCAAGAAGCGCTACGTGCCGGAAGCCGCCCATGTCCGGGTTCACCAGATCTGGATGGGCGACCGCGCCGACGATGCCAAGGCGGCGAGCTACAACGCGCAGGACCTGATGATCGTGGAGCGCGACATCGGCCGCCTCGCCAAATACACCTTCGACATGGGTGGCGCCGGGGACCTGCTGTCGCTTGCGCTCAGCGTCCCGCCCTGGGAGGACTTGCACGAGCTCGACGCCGGCGAACTCAAGCTCACCAATCTGGTCACGACCGATCTCGTGGCTGACGTGCTCCCGCACGTGGACATCTCGGCGCCGGCAATGGCGGAGCTTGCACGGAAGACGCAGGCCAGGTTCGGCGTGGAACCGGAGCAGGCCTCCAAGTCGACCAAGACGGCGGAAGCCGTGCCAACCGGTAGCGTTGCCACGCCGGCTGCGACGGCGCAGCAGAAGTAAGATTTCTACTCCCGGTGCGCAATTGCGCACCAAGGTTCGCGCTGCACGCGTCCCGGAATGCCATCGAAGGAAAGTTCAGCCTTGCGCTGCGGCCGGCTGTTTGATTTTGGCCTCGATCTGGCCGATGGCATCAACCACGGCATCGAAGGTGAGAAGCGTCGAGGCATGGCGCGCCTTGTAGTCGCGGACTGGCTCGAGGAACTTGATCTCCTCCCATTTGCCTTGAGGAGGCGCACCATTCTCCTTCAGCATCTTGCGAACGGTTTCGCGTAACTCACGGAGTTCGCTCGCAGTCGAGCCGACCACGTGACTTGCCATGATGGATGAAGAGGCCTGGCCCAAGGCGCAGGCCTTCACGTCATGGGCGAAGTCGGTGACAGTGTCCCCGTTCATCTTGAGATCGACCTTCACGGTCGAGCCGCACAGCTTGGAATGGGCGGTCGCGGACGCATCGGGGTCCGACAACCGTCCGAGGCGCGGAATATTCCCGGCCAGCTCGATGATCCGCTTGTTGTAAATGTCGTTCAGCATGTCATGGAGTCCAACACGTCCACACCCGTTTCCGGGCCGGGTCGGCCTTGGCGGGCGCCGCCCACGGTCCTATATAGGGGCGGAACTGGTGGAAAAACAGTCCAGCGGTGCGGGTGGCGGTGATCCAGATCTGTGCTGCCGGCGTTGTGACCTCGGGACTTTTGCACCGAAATTGTTCTGTTCAGGCGTCCGGCGGCTTGGCCGCCCCGTCTGCCGGTGACACTCCGGCCGTTAGGCCGTCGAACGGAGTCGATATGGACGCAGCAATCAAATCCATCCGCCCGGGCAAGCCCTCTGACCGGCAGCACGAGAGCCGCCCGGCCGAGCTCGATCCTGCCGAATTCCTCACTGCCGCCGTCCGCGCCGACCAGCCGCGCCCCGCGCGCGCCGAGGCGGAAGCGGCGGTGAAGACGCTGCTCGCCTATATCGGCGAGAACACCGAGCGCGAGGGCCTGCTCGACACGCCACGCCGCGTCGTCGAGGCTTTCGACGAGCTCTATCAGGGCTACCACCAGTGCCCGGCCGAGGTGCTCGACCGCACCTTCGGCGAGACGGCGGGCTATGACGATTTCGTGCTGGTGCGCGACATCGAGTTCACCTCGCAATGCGAGCATCACATGATGCCGTTCTACGGCAAGGCGCACATCGCCTATACGCCGGTGGAGCGCGTCGTCGGCCTGTCCAAGCTTGCCCGCTTGACCGACATCTTCGCCCGCCGGCTCCAGACCCAGGAGCACCTGACCGCGCAGATCGCCGCCGCGATCGACGAGGTCCTCAAGCCTCGCGGTGTTGCCGTGCTGATCGAGGCCGAGCATACCTGCATGTCGGTGCGCGGCGTCTCCAAGCATGGCGCCTCCACCTTCACCAGCCGTTTCACCGGCATGTTCCGCGACAATCCGGCGGAGCAGGCCCGTTTCCTGTCCCTGGTGCGAGGCGCGACGCGCTGACCTCGCGAAAACCGGCGAGAGTTACTGTGTCCGCTCACTCCCATGAGATCGAGGAGGGCCTCACCTTCCTGCCCAAGTTCGATGCCGCTGGCCTCGTGACGGTCGTCGCCACCGACGTCGCTACCGGCGACGTGCTCATGGTCGCGCACATGAACGACGAGGCGTTGCGCAAGACGATTGCGACCGGCGAAGCCTGGTACTTCAGCCGCTCGCGCAATGCCCTGTGGCGAAAAGGTGAGACGTCGGGTCAGACCCAGCGCGTCGTCGAAATGCGCACCGATTGCGATCAGGATGCGGTCTGGATCCGCGTCGAGCAGATCGGTGCGGCCTGCCATACCGGCCGGCGGTCGTGCTTCTATCGCAAGGTCGAGGCCGAGGGCGGAGGAGCCAGGCTGGTCTTTACCGGGGCCGAGCGGCTGTTCGATCCGAACGACGTTTACAAGAAGTAGCAGCCTGTCATTCCGGGGCGCGCGGAGAGCGCGAGCCCGGAATCCATCGCAAGGCATCACGCGCAGCTCAATGGATTCCGGGCCCATCGCTTCGCGATGCCCCGGAACGACGAGGGCAGCCGAATTAACCCCGCCTTAACCATACCTGTCCCACGGTAAGACGACGGGCGCCGAATTGCCGGCGTCGTTCAGCGCCGCGCGGGGCGGGCACTCCATCATGTCGATCGACAATTTCAGTGCCACGCAGACGGCCGGCCTTGATCCGTCGCGGGCGCGTGTCGCCGGTGCGATCAAGCAGGCCTCGAACATCACGGGTGTCAGCTTCCAGTACATGCTGACCACCGCCAAGATGGAATCGGATTTCGATCCGACGGCGGGAGCCACCACCTCGTCCGCGCACGGACTCTACCAGTTCATCGACCAGACCTGGCTCGGTACAGTGAAGGAGGCCGGCGCCCAGCTCGGCTATGGCAGCTACGCCGACGCCATCACCAGGACGTCATCGGGCACCTACACCGTCGAGGATCCCGTCAAGAAGCGGTCGATCATGAAGCTGCGCGACGACCCCGAAGCCGCTTCCGCCATGGCGGCGGCATTGACGCAGTCCAACAGCTTCAAGCTCACCGGTTTGCTCGGGCGGAGGCCGAGCGACAGCGAGCTCTACATGGCGCATTTCATGGGCGTTGGCGGCGCCGCAAAGCTCATTGCCAACGCCGAGGACAATCCGCAAGCCGTCGGCGCGCGGCTGTTTCCCAACGCGGCGGCCGCCAACCGCTCGATCTTCTACGCCAAGGATGGCCGCGCCCGCAGTGTCTCCGAGGTTTATTCGGTGCTGGACGCCCGCTATGCCAGCGCCGCGAATTCAAGGGTGACCCGCAGCGCGATGGCGATGTATGGCGGCACGCCCTCGACCACGCAGGTCGCGAGTGCCAATGCGGTCGTGCCCACTGCGCCTATCGTGGACAACGCCGCCTATCTCCAGACCTTCCCGAATAGCCGCACAGTGACGCCCGTCAGCGCGACGTCGTCGGCACAGGTCGCGGACAATGCGGCGAGCACGCCGGTGTTTCGTTCGATCTATCAACCCGGCGATGCCACACAGCCGGTCTCGACCACAGTGCAGAAATTATGGGGCAACAAGGCCTCGCTGACCTCGGTCGCCGCAGTGACGCCGGACGTGCGGCCGCCGCAACCGCTCGATCTCTTCAGTGATCGCAGCGGCACGTTCTCGAGCTAGTCTCCGCGCCGTGTCCCGGACAAGGCGCAGCGCGCAAGCGGTGCGCCGCAGAGCCGAGACCCAGCCTGCATACAAAGAATGGGCCCCGGCTCAGCAGCGCATCACTGCGTGCTGCGCCGCGTCCGGGGCACGTGCGGCACGCACCTTTGTTCCCTTAACAAATCATCAATGAAACCAGCCAGTTATGGTGAACGCTTTGTTAAGCGTCGTGGTTTATTTTGTGTTGCAGGTGACGAGCCGTCATCGTTCTTCGTTTGTTGTGTAAGCCGGAAGCAGCATGATTGTTCGGCAGTTCATTCATTGGATCAGGACGGCGCCCGCAGGCGAGCGGGCCGAGGCAACGCGGGCGCTGGCCCGGGCCTGGCTGATCTCGGACCTTTCTGCAGACGACCGCATCGCCGCCGAAGGCGCGCTTCTGATGCTGCTCGACGATCCCTCGCCGCTGGTGCGGCAGGCGATGGCCGAAGCCTTTGCCCGCAGCCTTGACGCGCCGGGCGCAATCGTGCGGGCGCTGTCCGCCGATCAGCCCACGGTCGCGTTGCCGGTGCTCGAACATTCCCCGCTCCTGATCGACGCCGATCTCGTCGACATCGTCGCGACCGGCAGCGAGGAGGTGCAATGCGCGGTGGCCCGCCGCATCGCATTGCCGGTGTCGGTGTGCGCCGCGATCGCCGAAGTCGGCTGCGCGGCTGCCGCGCTGGAGCTGATCGAGAATCCCCACGCCGAACTCGCCCCGTTCTCCTGGGACCGGATCGTCGAGCGTCACGGCCATCTCGCTGCGATCCGCGAGGCGATGCTGGTGCTGGAGGATCTGCCGGCCGCAACGCGTGCGGCGCTGGTGGCAAAGCTCTCCGAGACGCTCGCGCAATTCGTCGTGGCGCGGAACTGGCTGAGCGCCGACCGCGCTGACCGCATCGCCATCGAGGCGCGCGACCGCTCCACCATGAACATCGCTGCGCGCTCGCGCGGCGATGACATGCAGGGCCTGGTCCGGCATTTGCGCATCACCGGCCAGCTGACCGCGGGCCTGATCCTGCGCGCGCTGCTGTCGGGCAATCTCGACCTGTTCGAGGCGGCACTCGCCGAGCTCGCCGATCTGCCGCTGGCGCGCGTCTCGGCGCTGCTGCACGACCGCGGCGGCAACAGCGTGCACGCGCTGCTCCGTCGCGCCGGGCTTCCGGAGGCGACGTTTGCAGCGTTCCAGGTCGCGCTCGATGCCTGCCACGAGCAGGGCTTCGTCGATAGCGACGACGGCGCGGTGCGGCTGCGCCGGCGCATGGTCGAACGCGTGCTCACCCATTGCGAGACCGATCGCGGCGCGACCGAGCCGCTGATGGTCCTGCTGCGCCGCTTCGCCACCGAATCCGCGCGCGAAGAGGCACGGCTGTTCTGCGACGAGCTGGTCGCGGACGATGCGATCGATCCTGTGTACGACGATCTGATCGCCGCATAACAAGATGCCGCAGGGTGGGCAAAGGCGCGAAGCGCCGTGCCCACAATCTATCAGCGCAGCTGATGTCGATTGGTGGGCACGCTCCGCTTTGCCCACCCTGCGATAGTTTGCGCGCGGCGAAACTACTCGCCCGGCGCAATGTTCGGGGACAGGATCATCTCGAGATGCTCGGGGCGGTCGCGGTTGACATGGGCAAGATAATCGTCGGCGACCTTGCGCAGGCGGCGGCTGAGCTCGGCCGAGACGCTGATCCTGTCCAGCCTGGTGTTCTCGTGCACGATGGCGAGAATGGCGTTGATGTGGTGCGTGAACAGCTCGGCCGGCACCTTGTCCAGGTCAGGCGCGTGCTCGATGACGCGGCACAGGCTTTCAGCGATGCCTGCTGCTGAAGCAAAGCCGAAGGTCGCCGCATCGCCCTTGATGTCGTGCGCGGCGTGAAACAGCTCGTCGCGCGTTTTCTTCGTGAAGCCGTCCTTCTGCACGGCCGTCCAGGCGGCGGACAGTCGCTGGACCTCGATCGCCATCCAGTCCTTGAACTCGCCGGAGAGGCTCGCGAGCGCCTGCTCGGCGCGGCCGACCGGGTCGTCCAGGTCTTTTTCTTCGACACGGCGCAGGACCTTGCGCAGCGGATTGGGCTGCGTGATGACCTGGTGTGTGGCGAAGGCCTTGACCTCGATGTCCTTTGCGCTGTTCTTCGCCATGATGCCTGCCTCGTCCGAAGAGGTTGCGCTAGATGGAGGAGCGGGCCTTGTCGAGCAGCGAGGGCTGCTGCAGCACCTCGTGCTTTTCGCCGACGCGGCGCTCCGGGCCCATATAGGCGGAGTTGGTGTTGCGGCGCCGGTCGGGGCCGAAATAGGTCTTGGTCTTGATGAAGGGGCGGGGATTGGCGACGACGTTGAGGATGCGCTGATAGAGCCCCTTGGCCGAGATCGGCTTGGCCAGAAATTCGGTGACGCCGGCATCGCGCGCGACGGTGACGCGACGTTTCTCCGAATGTCCGGTCAGCATGATGATGGGGGCGTAGGGATTGCCCTTGGATTCCGGCTGGCGGATCATCTGCGCGAGCTCGAGCCCGTCGAAGATCGGCATGGCCCAGTCGGTGATGACGATGTCGGGCACGTAATGGCTGTACATTTCGAGCGCCGTGGCGCCGTCCTCGGCCTCATAGACCTCGCGCGCGCCGAACGAATGCAGCAGCGTCCGCAGGATGCGGCGCATGTGCGGATTGTCGTCGCAGACGAGGAAGCGCAGCTTGTTGAAGTCGATACGGAACATGACGCCCGGGCCAGAAGCGGGTCAACCTTCGTTAACCATATCGTGCCGGGAGTTAACGAAGGGTTGCGGCCAGGCCTGAGGCGGTGTCGCAGGGCAGGCGGTTCAGTACCCGAACTGCTCGCGCAGGATGCGCTCTTCCAGGCTGTGACCGGGGTCGAACAGCATCCGCATCGCGATGGTCTTGTCGGAGAGCACCTCGACGCGGCGGACGTCGCGCACCTCGTCGTGGTCGGCAACGGCGGCCACGGGCCGCTTCTCGTCCTCCAGCACCTCGATCACGACATAGGCCGTGTTGGGCAGCAGCGCGCCGCGCCAGCGACGCGGACGGAAGGCGCTGATCGGGGTCAGCGCCAGCAGCGCGGCGTTGATCGGCAGGATCGGTCCTTGGGCGGAGAGGTTGTAGGCCGTCGAGCCGGCCGGCGTCGCCACCATGATGCCGTCCGCGATCAGCTCGGACATGCGCTCGCGCTCGTCGATCAGGATCCTCAAGCGCGCGGCCTGGTAGGTCTGCCGGAACAGGGCAACCTCGTTGATGGCGTGGTGCAGATGAACGCGGTCATTGACGTCGGTCGCGCGCATCAGGAGGGGATTGATCTCGGATTCGTGGGCCGCCTCGAGCCGGGCGCGCAGATCGTGCGTCGAATACTCGTTCATCAGGAAGCCGACGGTGCCGCGATGCATGCCGTAGATCGGCTTTCCCGTGCGCATGTTCCGATGCAGCGTCTGCAGCATCAGGCCGTCACCGCCGAGCGCGACGACCACGTCGGCCTCGTCAGGGTCGCAATTGCCATAGTCGCTGGTCAGCTGGCCAAAGGCGACCTGCGCCTCGTTGCTCGGGCTGGCGACGAAGGCGATCCGGTCGTATCGCGAAGGCTTGGTCATGGCGTCTCGGCAGGGCCGCCTTGCTGGAGAAAAGGTTCCGCCGGGCTCGTCTATACGAGGTGGGGCTGCATTGTCGAGGATGACCGCCCTCCAAAGCTAACGGAGATGGTCCAACCGGACTTAAGCATAGAACCGGGCAATTTGAACCTGGTTGGCCGCTTCAGGCTTCGCACGGCCAATGATTCCCCAAACCGTCGCAATTTGGCGCTACCTTTCTGATCCACCGGCGGTTACGGCCGGACACGGAGGACGTTCATGGTCACGACTTTGCCGGCGCTCCGCCGCGCGGGCCTGGTGCTGGTGGTGTCGACTTTCGCCCTCGCGGGTGTTGCACACGCCGATGATGCGCCGCAGCCGCGCTCCGAGACGGCCGCGCCGGCCGGACAGAAGGGTGGGCGCGGCAGTGGCGCGCAAGGTGCGCCGCAGACGCCGTCGTCCGCGGCCGAGCCGCACCGTCTGCCGCCGGATTCGACCACGAAGCAGACGCTCGATCTGCCCGGCCGGACCCTCAACTTCACGGCCACCGCCGGCTCGATCCGCGTGTTCGATGGCAAAGGCGAGCCGTTGGCCGACATCGCCTATACATCCTACCAGCTCGACGGTGCCGAGCGCGCCACGCGTCCGGTGACGTTCCTGTTCAACGGCGGGCCCGGCGCGTCCTCGGCCTGGCTTCAGTTCGGCGCCGCGGGGCCGTGGCGGTTGCCGCTCGATGGCGAGGCCCTGTCGCCGTCGGCCTCGCCCGAGGTGAAGCCCAACGCGGAGACCTGGCTCGATTTCACCGATCTCGTCTTCATCGATCCCGTCAGCACCGGCTACAGCCGGTTCGTGGCAAGCGGCGAGGACGCGCGCAAATCGTTCTACTCCGTCGACGGCGACGCCAACTCGATCGCGCTCGTGATCCGCCGTTGGCTCGAAAAGCACGAGCGGCTGACCTCGCCGAAATACGTCGCCGGCGAAAGCTATGGCGGCATTCGCGGCCCCAAGGTCGTGCGCCAGTTGCAGCTCCAGCACGGCGTCGGCGTCAGGGGATTGATCCTGGTCTCGCCGCTGTTGGATTTCCGCGATTTCACCGGCACGAGCCTTCTGCAATATGTCGCGACGCTGCCGAGCTATGTGGCGGTGGCGCGCGAAGCCAAACGTCCGGTCAAGCGCGCCGACCTCGCCGACGTCGAGGCTTACGCGCGCGGCGAATTCCTGACCGACCTCGTCAAGGGCGAAGCGGACAAGGAGGCAACGACGCGTCTGGCCGACAAGGTCGCCGAGCTCACCGGCATCGACCAGGCGGTGAGCCGCCGCCTCGCCGGCCGCTTCGACGTCGGTGAATTCCGCCGCGAATTCGACCGCAAGAACGGCAAGGTGACCGGACGCTACGATGCCTCGGTGCGCGGCTTCGATCCCTATCCCGATTCAAGCAGCTCGCGCTTCGGCGATCCCTCCGGCGATGCGCTCCAGGCACCGCTGACGAGTGCCGCGGTCGACGTGCTCTCGCGCAAGCTCAATTGGCGGCCCGACGGCTCCTATGAAGTCCTGAACGGCGCCGTCGAAGGCCACTGGGATTTCGGCCGCGGCATCAACCCGCCGCAATCAGTCTCCGAGCTGCGCCAGATCCTCGCCACCGATGCGAAGCTGAACGTGCTGGTCACGCACGGCCTGTTCGACCTCGCCACGCCCTATTTCGGAACGAGGCGGGTGCTCGACCAGCTGCCGGCCTTCGTGGCGCAGCGCGTGAAGTTCGTCGTCTATCCCGGCGGCCACATGTTCTATTCGCGCGACGGGTCGCGGCAGGCGTTCCGGAGCGAGGTCGAGGCGCTCATTCGGGAGTAGGCCGGCGTTTGCGCGGCGGATAGCGTCGCGCGATCTCGCGCGCGACGACTTTTTCCGGCTTCACATTCGCGCCGGCGATCCAGATGTCGCTGATCTTGCCGCGCTTGTCGCGGATCCGACGCACCGGCTCACCGTGGCTGGAATAGCCGGCAGCCCAGGCGAGCTTGCCGGTGTCGCGGCCGGTCACCTCGATCTCGGCGGCATCCATGAACGGGTTGTTGAACTGCGGGTTGGCGACGAGCACGCGGTTGCCTGCGGGGACGAGATCGGTCGCGCCCCAGATCGTCCACCACCGCCCGGTCCAGTCGCGCACGCGCCGGTCGGGTGCGCCGCGGGTCTGGAAGACGCGCAGGATCTGCATCGCGCCGTCCATCCAGAACGGCGCCGCGCCGTCGATCGAGTTGCTGAGGATGCTGATTGCAAGCTCGCAAGCGGGAATGGAGCAGGTCCGCGAGATATAGCCCTGGAAACCGCCGCCATGGCCGAACCAGTCCCAGCCATCGGTCTTGCCGGCATTGACGCCCAACCCATAATGGGCCTCGAAGCTCTGCGGGATGCGCCAATGGTTTCGCGTCATCTCGCGGCGGCTCGCAACTGACAGCACGCTCTTCTTCGCATTGGGCGCCAGCTGCGCGAAGAAGCGGGCGGTGTCGGCGGCGGTGGCGACGAAGCCTGCGGCAGATGCCATTGCGTGTGCGGGATTGTCACCCGGGATCACACAGCGCTCACCAAATGGCACCTTTCGCGTGTGGCCGCGCGCGAACGCTGCGCCCTTGGGAAGCGGTGTGTCCGGCTCCGTCTCGCGCAGGCCGGCCGGCGTAATGATCTCGCGCTTGATCCAGACGGAGTAGGGCTCCTTCGCAACAGCCTCGATCACGAGGCCGAGCAGGCCAAAGCCGTGATTGGAATATTTGAAGCGTGTGCCGGGGTCGATCGCGGTCGGCAGCTTCAATTCCGCAAGCAGCTCCTTCGCATCGAGATAGGGGCGGCTGTCGATGAACTGGCCGGAATCGGCGCCGTCGCGCGTCAGGCCCGCGCTGTGCGACAGCACTTGCGCGATGGTCGTCTCCGCCACGCGCGGATTGAGGCCGCCGACATATTGGCCGACATGGTCGTCGAGCCGGAGCTTGCCCTGCTCGCGCAGCTTCATGATGCCGGCCGAGGTGAAGCTCTTGGAGTGCGAGGCGATGCGGAAGCGGTGACGCGGGGTGAGCTTCTCGCCGGTGTCGAGATTGGCGAGGCCGAACGCATGCTCGGCGACGATCTCGCCGCGATGGACGAAAGCCACGATGACGCCCGGCTGCTGGATCGTCGTCAGTTGGTATTCGATCCAGGAGCCGATGTAATCGATCGCGGATCGCAGCCACGTGTCCATTGCACTACCAATTTGCGAGGGAGGTTGGTGCGCGAGGCTAGCCGAGAAAGCAGAACGGGCACAACCTGAAAGGTCGCGCCCGTTCGCGTGGTTCGAAGATGCGATGCCTTCAGTAGACGAGCGTCGCGCCGGTCGGCTTGTCGAGCGCTTCGGCCAGCGAGCGATATTCCGAGCTGCCGGTGCCAGCGAGCGAGGCGATCTTGTTGAGGTGATATTGCGCCTGCTCGCGGTTGCCCTGCTCGAGCTGCCAGAGGCCGTAATATTGCCAGGTGCGGACGTGGTTCGGATCGTCCTTCAGCGCCAGCTCGTAATAGACCTTCGACGAGTGGTAGTCGCCGAGCTTGCGATAGGAATAGCCGATCAGGTTGGCGACATCGGCGACGTCCTCACGCCCCAGCGACTTCAGCTGGTCGATCGCGCCCGTGTAATCGTGCTTGTCGTAGATCGCCGCGTAGGCGGTGCGGTAGGCCGCGAGGAACTTGGGATCGCTGACGGAAGAGCTCTTCTTCTTGCCCTTCTTGGTCGAGGTGTCCGATTTCGGCGGCGACGAAGGGTCGTCGCCGCCCGCGGCGTACGCGCTGGACAGCACCGGCGCGGCCGCCAGTGTCGCGGCGACAAGTCCCGGCACAACGAGCATTGAGAGTTTGCGCATCAAAGTTCTCCGGTATGGAACGTGGCGATCCTACACGATTGCCCGAAGACCGGAACACCTCTCGGCCGAAAACATTCCCGCGTCGCACGATCTATTCGCCCGGCCGCGGATGACAAACTTGTCATCGAGATGAACGGAAGCCTGCAGAGGACTTCAGATTGGGTTCAGTGCCACCCGCCTAGGCTCCTCCCCACGATCGACGGGTGGGCGTGAGGGCGCCGCCTGATGATCCTTCCAAGAGGAGACCACCATGTTGAAGACCATTTCTGCAGCCTTGCTCGCAACCTCCGTGATCGCAGCCCCGGCGTTGGCCGCCGAGGCCGGCAAGACCACCACGGCCGCCCCGGTCATCAAGGCCGACCAGAGCCAGACCAAGGCAGCGACCAGTGCCGCGAAACCGGAAGCCGGCGTCAAGGCAGACGCCAAGACCACTGACGTGAAGTCGACGGGCGTGAAGGCTCCCGACGTCAAGGCGGACGCCAAGGTGGATGGCAAGTCGAAGGCAATGGACGCGAACGCCGCGGTCACCACCGACACGCACAAGACGATGCGCAAGCATCGCCATCACCACAAGCAGGTCACGGCCAAGGAGTCGCAGAAGGCGCAGCCGGATCTCACGAAGCCCGCGACGTCCGATAAGCGCAACTGACACTGATCCCCGCGCGGCGGCATCCCTGGCATTGCCCCGCCGCTGCGCGCGGATGTCAGGCCTGGCCCGTTGCCACGCCTCGTGCGGAAGCCCGAGGCGGCGGCAGCTGGCCGGTGCGCTGTTTTAAGCCTCTGCAAGCGAATTCCCTTCATACAGGCTAGGGGCTAGAACGTCTCCTGATCTGTTCGAGCGGAGAGCGGGCCTGTGGGGCGATTGGCGAGATGTGCAGTGATCCTGGTGTTGCCGCTGGCGCTTGCGGCATGTTTCGGCAGCGACGGTGACCGTCCGACTTTCATGGGCGGGACCCAGGCCGGCGGGCCGCAGCCGTTTCCCGACAATTTCCGGAGCGACACGCTGGCCTTGATGCGGACCTATCTCAACAATCCGGTCGGCGTGCGCAATGCCGGCATGGCCGAGCCGGTGCAGCGCGAGGTCGGCGGCCGGCAGTTCTACGTGAGCTGCCTGCACTTCACCCCGCGCGAGACGGATGGCAGCTACAAGGGCATGCGCGAACGGGCCGTGATCTTCGTCAACGGCCGTGCGGACCGCGTGGTCGACCAGACCAGCGATCTCTGCGCCGGTGCGGTTTACGCACCCTTTCCCGAACTGGAAAAGATGACGCGGTAGCGCAAAGGCAGCCTTCATCGCCGGGTGTTAGACAGAAGCCGCCGGAGCCGCTGGATCACATTTCGGCGAGCCTTGAACGGGGTGGTTTCGACTGGCGACAAATCATTACGGCGGGGCTTGCGCTGGCGACAAAACAGTCGGGGCAGGACGGCGTGATGGAACAAAATCGCGTTGTTGCCAACCCGTCACAGTAACGAACGATCAACGTTCCGGCATTGCCGCGAAGCAACCCAATTCACGCCACGTTGTTTCCCGAGTGTCGTAAATGAAAGAACGGGGATGATCATGAAGTCGATCTTGCTGGGTGCAGCAGCTCTGCTTGCGCTGGTCGCGCCCGCCGCAGCCGCCGACATGCAGCCGCGCACCTACACCAAGGCTCCGGCCTACACGCCGCCGCAGGTGATCTATAACTGGACCGGTTTCTATATCGGCGGCCATGTCGGCGGCGCGTTTGCCGGCGACAACAGTTTCCAGTCGAGCGACGCCCGCTTCCTGGGCGGCGTGCAGGGCGGCTTCGACTACCAGTTCGCGCCCAACTGGGTGATGGGTATCGAGGCCCAGTATTCCTGGCTGCCGACCAACAACAACGGCGTCACCTTCCCGCTGGGTACGCAGGTGACCTCCAACACCGACCAGATCGGGTCGGTGACCGGTCGCATCGGCTACACCTGGGGACCGACGCTGCTTTACGCCAAGGGCGGTTATGCCTGGCGCAATAACGGCCTTGGCGTGAACATCGCCGGGGTGCCGCAGGCTTTCACCACCACCGGCAACAACAAGGACGGCTATACCGTCGGCGCCGGCCTCGAATACATGTTCGCGCCGAGCTGGTCGGCCAAGGCCGAGTACCAGTATTACAATTTCGGCAGCACCACCTTCACCTCCGGCCCGGCCGACATCGTCGGCGTTCGTGGCCGGGAGGACGAGCATACCGTCAAGGTCGGTGTGAACTACCGCTTCGGCTGGGGCGGCCCGCCCGCCTCGCGGTACTGACGGTCAGCGCCGATCCAAGGCCTCACTAACAAGGCCTGACTAGCAGGACCTGACAAAGGCCGGCGCCGCCGGCCTTTCGCTTGCCCGCCTTCCACCTGGGGCGGCGCCTTCTTTGCATTTCGTGAACCATCTGGCGCGTCATTTGCTTGCAAACGATACTGGCGCGCCTTCTCACGCGCGTCATGGGGCTGGCGTAAAGCAAAAATAATTTTTGCGATTTACGCAACTCGCGCCCCGGAACGCGTTATATGACAATGACCGGGCAGGTGGGACGACGGACATGCGTATCTTGGTGTCGGCAGTGGTGCTCTCGTGCTTCGCCTGCCTGCCGTGCTCTGCACAGACAATCCTCAAATCCGAGCCTCTGATGTTGGCACCCTACGAGGTCGCCTTCGTCAAGGACGCCTCCTGTCCGTCGGGCAAGGTGCTGAAGGTCACCGGCGCCATTCGCGGGCTGCACCGCCGCAAGGCCTGCGTGGCTATGCCGGGCGAGCAGGCCTCGCTTGCGGCCGCCACCCCCTGAGCTTTCGCTCCGGAACTCAGGAAATCAGCTCGAGCTCCATCCTCGACTGCCGATCGGCCTCCGCCTTGTTTCTGGCGGGGTCCTCGCCCCTGGCCGCCTGGCACGGCTCGATCTTGTAGTCGTTGTCGAGCACCCGGCGCGGTCCCGGCCGCTCGTCGTCCGTCGTCACGTCCACGACGAGACCACTTCGCTCGGCAAGCTTCCAGACGTCGGCCTCGCTCGGATAGGCCTTGCTGATCTGGGCGTCATTGCAGAAGAGGGCGTAGGGCATTCATCCCGCTCCAAGAAAGCCGGTTAACGAGCTCACCGGGGTAGGAGTTCCGGCCGCCAAGCCGTTCACGGGGGCGTGATCGTTGCGGGCCGCCGTTGAGTCCTTAACGAGTCCTGAATCCCGGAAAAAAGAATCCCTGGGACTCGCCGGCAGGAATCAGCGGATGTTTTCCGCCATGACGAGCGACCTGAACACATCCTGCGGGCACATGCTCCTGCCGCTCACGCTGGCGCTGTTCGGCGCCTGCGCGGCCAATCTCTGGCTGGTCTGGTCCTGGCTGTAGGCCCTGGCTGTAGGCCCCCTTGGCCGGGCTTTACTTTTCGGCCGATTGGCCGGAGGCGTCGCGGATGGCGGCACGCAACTTGGTCAGGGTCGCCGCACAATATTCCTCACGTTCGCGCTCGAAGCGTTCTTGGTGCTTGCGGAAGTTGGCGATGCGGGCCTGCATCTCGGTGCGGAAATCGCCGCTGGTCCGCGGCGGCGGCAGAGGTGCGGGCCGGGGCGGAATGGGGGCTTGCGGCGGTTCGATCTCGGCGGCGACCGCCTCCACGGTGACGATCTCCATCGCGATGGCCGGGCCAGATGCGGGCGGCTCCGGCTGAAGGACGTCATCCTTCCTGCCGGTCACCGATTGGACGAAGGCCAGTGTCTGCGCGATCAGTGCGTCGCGCTCCCTGATCCATTTCATGATCCACCTCAGCCGTGCCCATTGCAGCAAAGCGGCTGCTTCGAATCAAGGCTGTTTGCAAGGGATTGCATATTTTTCCCGGTGGCCCGACACTGGGCAGATGGATGCATCGAAAGAACGACCGAACGAGGCGGAGGGCCTGAGGCTCATCCGCGCGTTCCTGACGCTGCCGCCCGACAAGCGGGCGGAGGTGATCGCATTGGTCGAGGAATTGGCGCGCGTGCACGGCCGGCCCGAGGAGGGCGCGGAGGCCTCGCCAAGGTGAGCGCTACCGCTCGCGCGGATTGACGTTGGGCTCGAACGGCGCGCCGACCACCCGAACCGGGATCTGAGCAGGCGTGCGCGGGGTGGGGCCAGCTCGATCCGCGAGCAGCTCGTCAGGCGCCCGTCCCGGCGCCGGCTCGAACAGCGCCAACGTCCCGGCCACCGCGCTACAGCACAGCGTCACCGTCGCCAGCAGAATCATGTTTCGGTTTTCTTCCCGGATCCTCATGCGCCGACAACGGCTGACGCCGAAGCCGGTTCCGGGCCGACGAGTTTCGATGCGAGAACAGGGGCTTTGGATCGCGCCTAGAGCATGATCCGGAAAAGTGTGTAGCGGTTTTCCGAAAAGATCATGCTCAAACAACAACCTAAAGCGCGATGACGATTCATCCTAATCGCATCGCGCTTTAGTGCGACAGCACCAGGCCGAGCGCGAACACGAACAGCATGGCCGTCGCGACGACAGCCGTCACCGCGCCGGCGACGATCTTGGCCTTCTCTTTGGGAGTGCTGGAGCGCATGGTCTCGACGATGACGTGCGTAGGTTCGCTGCCAGAGAATTTCGAACAATTCATCTGGGTTGTATAGTGTGATCGCGCCGGAAAGGCTCGCTCAATGATCGCCGATCGTCCTCCCGTGCTTGCGCACGAACGCTTCGTTGCCGACCGTGACAATTTTGTGGGCCTCGATCTCGCCGCGCGGTTCGCGCGGATCGAGCGCACCAACCTCTGGGGCGCGGCCACTTCGGTGTCGGGCCTCGGCTCGGAGGATGTCGCCACAGCCGCGATCCAGGAGGCGCTGCCTCCATTGCTGCAACGGCTCGGCGCGCGCTCGCTGCTGGATGCACCCTGCGGCGATGCCGGATGGATCGGCCGGCTCAAGCTCGATATCGATTACACCGGCATCGACATCGTACCGTCGCTGATCGAGACAAACCGCCAGCGTGTCGCAGCCGACGGTTCGTCCGGTCGGTTTCTCGTTGCCGACATCACGCGCGATGCGCTGCCGCACGCCGACGTCATTCTTTGCCGGGATTGCCTGGTGCATCTGAGCTACCAGAACATCGCCCGCGCCACCGCCCGCTTTCGCGAGAGCGGCGCGCAATATCTGCTCGTCACGACCTTTCCGGAGTGGCAAGACAACCGCGATTGCGAGGATGGCGACTGGCGCGCGCTCAACATGACGAAGGCGCCGTTCGGCTGGCCGGCACCGCAGGCGCTGATCGACGAGCGTTGCGAGGAGGGCGGTGGCGGCTGGCGCGACAAGAGCCTTGGGCTGTGGCGGCTTGACGTATTGCCGGATCCTGTCCGCATGGCAACGGATGTGTGACAGCGGCGGGCACAACGTCCATTGCATCCGCAATCGCGGCGGATATAGACTTCGGGTTGCATGAAGCGATCTCCTCTCGCATACCGGAGCCACCATGAGCGTACGTGCCGTCTTGGCCGCGTTGTTGATCTGGTGCAGCGCGCCGGCGCTGGCGCAGCAGGAAGGCGCGGCGCTCTATGCGGCGCATTGCGCGCAATGCCACGATGGCGATGCGCAGAGCCGCGTGCCGGGCCGCGCCGCCCTGCAGGCGATGTCGTTCGACCACGTGCTGGGAACGTTGACGTCAGGCAGCATGGCGGCGATGGCGAAGGACCGCAGCGATGCCGAACGCCGTGCGATCGCCTCGTTCGTGACCGGCAAGATGCCGATGGTGAGCGCCGACGCCGAGGGCCGCTGCGCGCAGCAGGCGGGCGGCTTTGCGCAAGCTCTTGACGGTCCGCGCTGGAACGGTTGGGGCGTTGACACCAACAACAGCCGCTTTCAGCCGGCCGATATGGCGGGGCTGACCGCGACGCAGGTGCCGCATTTGCGGTTGAAATGGGCCTATGCCTTTCCCGGCGCCTCGGTGTCGTTTGCGCCGCCCACCATCGTGGGCGGGATGCTGTTCATCGGCGGCACCGATCGCAAGGTCCACGCGCTCGATGCGCGAAGCGGCTGCACGCTGTGGACCTTGGCGCTCGATGCGGCGGTTCGCGCCGCGATCAGCTTTGCGCCGCTGCCGGGCTCCGACCAGGTCGCGATCTTCTTCGGGGATTTGCGCGCCAACGCCTATGCCGTGAACGCGCTGACAGGCGCGCTGATCTGGAAGACCAAGGTGGAGGAACATGCCGCCGCACGCATCACCGGCGCGCCGACGCTGCATTCCGGCGTGCTCTACGTGCCGGTGTCCTCGATCGAGGAAGCCGCCGGCTCGCAAGCCTCTTACGAATGCTGCACCTTCCGCGGCAGCGTGGTGGCGCTGGAGGCCGCGAACGGCAAGATGATCTGGCAGGCGTACACGATCCCCGAGCTGCCGCATCCGACGGGCAAGAATGCCAAGGGCACGCAGCTGTTCGGTCCGTCCGGCGTCGCCATCTGGTCGGCACCGACGATCGATGCGCAGCGCGGCGCGGTCTATGTGGCGACCAGCAATTCCTATTCGAATCCGCCGGCCGCGACCGCCGATTCGATCCTTGCTTTCGAACTCGCAACCGGGAAGCTGCTCTGGAAGCAGCAGGCGACGCCGAAGGACGCTTTCGTCGTTGCCTGCTTCAGCATGGACAAGACCAACTGTCCCGACGAGCCCGGACCCGATCACGATTTCGGCCAATCGCCGATCCTCGCCACCTTGCGCGACGGCAGCCGCATTCTTGCCATAGCGCAGAAGTCCGGCGTCGTGCACGCGCTCGATCCCGACGATGACGGCAAGATCCTGTGGCAGACCCGGATCGGGAAGGGCGGTGCGCTCGGCGGCAGCGAATGGGGTTCGGCCGCGGACGGCGAGCGCATCTATGTCGCCAACTCCGACATACGCTTCAAACGCGACGGCACGCGGCAGCTCGATTCCACGCAAGGCGGCGGCCTGTTCGGCCTCGACCTTGCCAGCGGCAAAGTCGTGATGGAGGTGGCGCCGGTCGCCTGCGGTGAGCGGCCTCAATGCAGCCCGGCGCTCTCCGCGGCGGTGAGCCTGATCCCTGGCGTCGTGTTCTCCGGCGGGGTCAGCGGCTTCCTGCGCGCCTACGCCACCGACGGCAAGCTGCTCTGGGAGTACGACACCGCGCGGGATTTCAAGGCGGTGAACGGGGTCCCTGCCCATGGCGGCGCGATCGACGGCCCCGGGCCCGTCATTGCCGGCGGCATGGTCTACACCAATTCCGGTTACGGCCAATGGAGCGGCGTCGCCGGCAACGTGCTGCTGGCATTCGAGGCCGGGACGGACTGAACGTCACGAGTTCGCTGTCGTGTCCCGGACGCCGCAACGCGTTTGGAGATGGGATGAGACTGCCTCGTCGAACGGGTGAGCGAGGGCGCTGCCTCTTCAATTCCATCGGCCAATGAGGGAGATCAGGTTCGATGATCGTTGCCAGATGCAGCTGCGGCGCTGTTTCACTTTCGCTTCCGGGACCGTCGCGTCTCGTCGTTGCCTGTCATTGCCTCGACTGTCAGCGACGAACCGGCGCGCCGTTCGGAGTCGGTGCCTTCTACACTGCAGAGACCGTCACGATCTCGGGACAGCCAAAGCCATATGTTCGGACAGCTATGAGCGGCGGCAAGGTCCGCAACTATTTCTGTCCCGATTGCGGCTCAACGGTCTATTGGCAAGCCGACAATCTGCCTGAGATGATCGGCGTTGCCGTTGGCGCGATCGCGGATCCGGATTTTCCGGCACCCGTCAGATCGGTGTTCGAGCAATCGAAACATACCTGGGTCGAGATCGGCGGCACGGCCGTCGAGCACTTCCAACAGGGAGGCGCGCGCAAGAGTTGAGGCTGAGGCGCGGCCATCGAGCGCCGGTGCGGTCGGTGTTCGATCAGGGACGTTGCCTTGCGTTAGACGGCGTTCCTGTTGTCTGTATCGGTTCACCGGGGGCACGGTCCAGTGGCGCGTGAGGCCTGGCGAGTCCTACCGTTCCGGGAGGTGCGTCGTTGCTGGCCGTACGGGTGTTGACGCGCTCCAACGTGACCGTCGAAGCGACCACGATGGCGATAGCCAAGGCGACAGCGGATAGGACTAAGGCTGCCCGGTCATTCGGGTCCATCGCTAGACCTCCGCGAGACGGCTCCATGGTTCGATGATAACGCCGAACAGATGATTTCGTTCTTGCGGTGGTCGCCCAGGGGGAGCCGTGGCAAGCTGCAGTTTATTTTAGAAACACTGCCGACCGCGATTGCAAGTCGCCATAGCACGTCAGGCCACGACGCGACGTCGGGGTACTAAAACCAATGGTGCCGGCTGAGGGGATTGAACCCCCGACCTTCGGTTTACAAAACCGCTGCTCTACCGCTGAGCTAAGCCGGCGACGCCTTACGAGGCAGGGGCAGAGCTCGGCTCGCGCCGGGGCCGTCCACCCGTGCGCGCCGCAATACCAGACTTGATCGGAAAGTGCCAGAACCGGGAGGTCGCCGTCGCAAGCGTGAATCGGGCGGCCGCGCCGGCCGCCCGATGTGTCGCGTTGGCCTCAAGCCGCCTTACTGGCAGATGTGGCGGCGGCCGTCTGCGCCCTTGAACCAGGTGCCGGGCGTGCAAACGAAGCCGTTGCGCTGGGCGTAGGTGCGGGTGTCCCAGCTACGATTGTCCCAGCCGCGATCGTAGGCGTAGGAATTGTCCCAGCCGCGGAATGGGGCGGTGGCAATCGCGCCGGCGGTGCCGATCGCGGCGCCGGCAACCCCAGCCGCGACGTCGGTCGGCCAGAAGCCGGTGGGGCTCCTGTTCCAGTCGCGGCTGGTCTGACGATAGGCCGCACGACGATGGCGGTAGCCGCTATCGGTGGAGGCGTTTGCCGGCGCTGTTCCAGCGGTGCGGTTCCGCGCCGTTAACGCTTCGCTAGTCCGCTGTGCAGCATTTGAGCGGCGCGCAATCCTTGCACGTTAGGCTTACCGGAAATTGGTGAGCAGGCCTTAACCCTCTCTGCGTCGCGATCGGTTAGGTTGCCGCCCGGATAACCGGGGTCTCCTCATGCGCGCCGTGGCGCTCGCCGCCTTTCTGATCGGACTGCCTGCGACGGCGTTGGCCGGCGGCTTCGAGATCGTCGTTCCCGGCCGTCCCGGCGTGCCTGTTATCATCAACAACATCGACGCATCCTATGCCGTCGTCGAGGGCACCTGGGGCCTCGGCAAGAACCAGCAGGTGCAGCCCACGATCTATGGCGGACGCTATATCGCCGAGCGGCAGCCCGACGACGTCGGCCATTACTACCCGACGCTGGGTCTGCGGCCGGGCTACGGCCGGCTCGAGGTCGAGCCGCCGGCGAACCGCAAATTGCCCAAGCCCGCCCAGAGCTATCACCAGAGCTGGGGCGCGTCGTCCGCGCCGCTGCCGGCGCAGATGGACCCGCCCGTCGATCCGCCCCCGGTGATCTACGCGCCCGAGATCAACGACCGTCCTCGGCCCCCTCGGCCGCGGCCGCGCACAGGGATACCCGGCAGGCCGCCGGGTTGAGAAACGTGAAAACCAAAAACGGAAATCAACAGGAGAGTATAATGCGTCAGATGATTTCGGGACTGGTCGCGGCAACTGCCGTGATGTTCGCCGCCACCGCGCCGGCCGCGGCCTGCGGCTTCACCACATGCGCGCCGGTGGCGCCGGTCTATACCGGCTGCAACACCGGATGCGGCGGATACGGATACGGGTATGGCTACGGCTACGCCGCCTATGAGCGTCTCGCCGAGCCGACCACGCAGTATTACTACGTCAACCAGGGGCCGACCTATACCGGTCCGGGCGCCTTCGCGCCGTATCCGACCTACCGCGAGGATGCGGTCGTCGCGCCCGCCAATTATGGCTATGGCTATGGCTATCGTGCCGCTGCGGTCGCGCCGCCGGCCGCCTATCCCTATCGCCGCCCGTACTTCCGCCCCTATCGCTACGGCTACGGCCCCCGCTACGGCTACCTGCCGCGCGTGCACTATGGCCATGCTCACCGCTACGGCTACGCCCACCGCCACGCGCCGCACTATTATGGCGGTCACCGCGTGCTGCGCCGCTATTACTGATCGCTGATCGGTCGAGATTTGCGAAGCGCCCGTTCGCGTGATGCGGACGGGCGTTTTGTTTCATGAGCGCTTCATCAGCCCGAGCCGGCTCGCGCCGACATAGAGCGCGAGCACGGCCGCGTTCGAGACGTTGAGGCTCTTGATCTCGCCGGGCATATCGAGCCGCGCCACGACGCTGCAGGTTTCGCGGGTCAATTGCCTGAGGCCTTTGCCTTCGGCGCCGAGCACGAGAGCGAGCGGCTCGCGCAGCGCGACGTCGCCGATATCTTCACTGCCTTCGCTGTCGAGGCCGACGGTCTGGAAGCCGCGCTCGTTCAGCGCCGTCAGCGCACGGGCGAGATTTTGCACGGTGACAACAGGCACCAGCTCGAGCGCGCCGGAGGCCGCCTTCGCCAGCACGCCGGTCGCTTCCGGGCTGTGGCGTGCCGTGGTGACGATCGCCTTCACCGCGAACGCGGCGGCCGAGCGCAGGATGGCGCCGACATTGTGCGGATCGGTGATCTGATCGAGCACCAGCACCATGCCCTCCTGCTTGAGAGTTTCGATGTCGGGCGAAGGCAGGGGATCGGCTTCGGCGAGAAGGCCCTGGTGCACGGCGTCGGGCGACAGCAGCCGGTCGATCTCCTGGGGCCGCACGATCTCGGGCGCCACCCGCGTCTTGATGTTTTCCTCAGCCAGCCGTCTAGCGGCGTTCTCGGTCAGCGTCAGCTTGCGGATCCGTCGTCGCGGGTTGGCGAGCGCCATGGTGACGGTGTGCCAGCCGTAGAGAATGACCGGGCCATCGCCTTGCGAATCGCGATCGCGCCAGGCCGGCCGGCCGGCCGATTTTCCGGGTCTGTTGAAGGGCTTAGCCCCGCCGCGAGCCCCCTTGGGGCCGAATTTTCGATCCTTCATGGGCTCGCTTCTGTCATGGGTTCCGGAATATGGCAATTTCGGTGCCCGCGAGGGCGATTTTAGCTGCTTGCCTCGGTTGACTTTGCCCCACCGCTTCGCCCATAAACGCGCCCGGTCGCGCCCCGATCCGGGTTGTCGCGGCCTTCACGTTCCATGGCCGTCTTCGGTCCGCCGGCAAGGTCCGGCCCGATTGTGCTGCCGTCGAGCGGGGGAGTGTCCCGAGTGGCAAAGGGAGCTGACTGTAAATCAGCCGCCTCATGGCTTCGCAGGTTCGAGTCCTGCCTCCCCCACCATCCTGCTTCGCGCTGACGCGCTTCGCAGGATTGCAACCTTTCGCTGCGCGAAGCAGGATGCCCTCCGAAGCCTTGGCGAAGGAGGGCGGGCGTCGATGCTCTATGTCTATCTTCTGGAGAGCGAAGCCTTTGGAGGTCAGCGCTATATCGGCCTGACGACGAATCTCAAGCAACGCCTGGCAGACCACAACGCAGGCAAGTCACCCCACACGTCGAAATACGCTCCCTGGCGACTGGTGACTTACGTAGCCTTCTCTGACATCGCGAAGGCACGTGCGTTCGAGCGTTACTTGAAATCCGGTTCGGGCCACGCCTTCGCGAAGAAGAGACTCTGGTGAGCGAAGACGGACTGAGACTATCTCAAAAGCCCGCTACCCCATCATCTCCCGCACCATCGGCACCACCTTGCGCCCATAAAGCTCGATGCTCCGCATCAGCTTCTCGTGCGGCAACGGTCCCGCCGAGTACTTCAACTGAAACCTGGAAATGCCGAGCGCCTTCGCAGTCTTCGCGATCTTGCGCGCCACCGTTTCCGGCGAGCCGACATAGAGCGAGCCGTGCTCGGCCTCATGGACGAACTCGTCGCGTCCCATTGGCGGCCAACCACGCTCGCGGCCAATGCGGTCGCGCATCGCCTTGTAATCCGGCCACAGCTCCTCGCGCGCCTGCGCATCCGTTTCGGCGATGTAGCCCGGCGAATGCACGCCGATCGGCTGGGCCGGGCGGCCGAACTCCCTGAAGGCGCGATGATAGAGATCGACGTAGGGCGTAAAGCGCGCGGGATCGCCGCCGATGATCGCGAGCATCAGGGGCAAATCGTAGTGCGCAGCGCGCACCACCGATTGCGGGCTGCCGCCGACGCCGATCCAGGTTTTAAGCCGGCCGTGCTCGACCGGCGGATAGACCAGTTGATCCCGCAGCGGCGGACGCAGCTTGCCTTGCCAAGTCACGGGCTGCTGCGACAACAGCGCGGCGAACAGATCGAGCTTCTCCTCGAACAGCTCCTCATATTTGCGCAGGTCGAAGCCGAACAACGGAAAGGATTCGGTGAACGAGCCGCGGCCGAGGATCACCTCGGCACGTCCGTTCGAGACCGCATCCAGGGTCGCAAAGCGCTGGAACACGCGGATGGGATCGTCCGAGGACAGCACCGTCACGGCCGAGCCGAGATGGATGCGCCTGGTGCGCGATGCGATCGCCGCGAGCACCGTTTCAGGCGAGGAGATCGCGAAATCGGCGCGGTGATGCTCGCCGAGGCCGATGAAATCGAGGCCGAGCTCGTCGGCCAGCACCGCTTCGTCGACGACGTTGCGGATCACCTGCGCATGCGAGATCATGCCGCCGGAGGCGTCCTTGGTGACGTCGCCAAAGGTGTCCAGTCCGAATTCGAGCGGTGCGGTCATTGATCAAGTCTCTGTGGGAGGATGAACGACACTTAATGGGCAGCCGCACCGTCACAAGGCAGCATTTCGGAAATGCTCGGTTTCCGTTGGCTCTATCGCGGCAGCCCTACCGCCACATCCCGCGCATCTTCGCCCCGATGTCGATCTTCGGCCCCTGCGCCGCGGTGCGCGCGGCGCCTGCCGCTGCCTTCGGCCAGGCGGTGCGCTCGAACAAATAGACCAGGGATTCCGGGATGAAGCGGGTACGCGACGCGTAGACGTGGCGGTCGCCCCTGGCGGCCTGGCCATGCACGAAGAAGCGCTGCGGCACGACGAGGTGGAGATCGTCCTTGGCGCGCGTCATCGCGACATAGAGCAGGCGGCGTTCCTCCTCGAGCTCGGCGCTGGTGCCGGCGCCGAGATCGGACGGCATGCAGCCGTCGACGACGTTGAGCACGAACACCGACTTCCATTCCTGACCCTTGGCGGAGTGGATGGTGGAGAGGATCAGGTAATCCTCGTCACGCAAGGGGGGACCTGATTTGTCGCTCGTCGCATCCGGCGGATCGAGCGTGAGCTCGGTCAAAAATTTCTCGCGCGAGGCATAGCCGCTCGCGATCTGTTCGAGCTGCATCAGATCGGCGCGGCGCGTCTCGGCATCCTCGTGCATGCGATCGAGATGCGGCTCGTACCAGAGCCGCACCCGTTCGAGATCGACGGGCCATTCCGAATTGCGCAAGTTTTCGACCGTGCGGACGAAACAGGTCCAGTTCTCGCCGGTGCGCGCCGGCCCCGGCAGCCGGCCGAGTGCGGCAAGCGGGTCGGTGCTCTCCGCCATCTGGTCGAGCACGCGCTGCGCGGTCGCAGGTCCAATGCCTGGCAGCAGATGCAGGATGCGAAAGCCGGCGACGCGGTCGCGCGGATTTTCGGCGAAGCGCAACAAGGCCAGCACGTCCTTGACATGCGCGGCATCGAGGAATTTCAGCCCGCCGAATTTCACGAAGGGGATGTTGCGGCGGGTCAGCTCGATCTCCAGCGGACCCGAATGGGAGGAGGTGCGGAACAGCACCGCCTGGTGCTTGAGCAGCGCGCCTTGCTCGCGGTTCGCCAGCACCGCCTCGACGATGTAGCGCGCCTGGTCGGCCTCGTCGTGCACGGTGACGAGCTGCGGTTTTTGCCCCGAGGTGCGGTCGGTCCAGAGGTTCTTGGTGAAGCGCTCGCGGGCGAGGCCGATGACGCCGTTCGCCGCCGACAGCACCGCCTGGGTCGAGCGGTAATTGCGGTCGAGCGTGATCATCTCCGCGCGCGGGGAGAAGCTCTGCGGAAAGTCCAGGATGTTGCGCACCGTGGCGGCGCGAAACGAATAGATCGACTGCGCGTCGTCGCCGACCACGGTGAGGCCGCGTCCGTCGGGCTTGAGCGCCAGCAGGATCGAGGATTGCAGGCGGTTGGTGTCCTGATATTCGTCGACCAGCACGTGGTCGAAGCGGCCGCCGATCTCCTCGGCGATCAGCGCGTCGCTCATCATCTGCGACCAGTACAGCAGCAGGTCGTCGTAATCGAGCACGTGCTGGGCCTGCTTGGCCTCGACGTAGGCGGCGAACAGACCCTTCAGCTCGGCGGCCCAGCCCGCGCACCAGGGATAATGCTGGGCGAGCACCTTCTCGATTTCCATCTCGGCATTGACGCAGCGGGAATAGATCGACAGGCAAGTGCCCTTGGCGGGGAAGCGGCTCTCAGTCTTCGACAGGCCGCGCTCGTGCCGAACCAGGTTCATCAGGTCGGCAGAATCCTCGCGGTCGTGGATGGTGAAGGCGGGATCGACGCCGATCCGCTCGGCATATTCGCGCAGGAGCCGCGCGCCGATGCCATGGAAGGTGCCGGCCCAGGTCAGCGCATCGCGCATGATCGCGGCGTTGTTCTCGCCCAGCACCTTGCGCGCGATGCGCTCGACCCGGCCGGCCATCTCCGCGGCCGCGCGGCGGGAGAACGTCATCAGCAGGATACGGCGGGGATCGCTGCCTGCGACGATCAGATGCGCGACGCGATGGGCCAGGGTGTTGGTCTTGCCGGAGCCCGCACCGGCGATGACGAGCAGGGGGGCGCCCACGGTCGAACCCTCGGCCACGCCATGCTCCACGGCGCGGCGCTGCTCCGCATTGAGCGTGTCCAGATATGTCGCCACGAATCGCCCCGGTGAAAGGGACAGACTCGGCGATCCCGGCGCGAATCGCAATGCGGCTGGACGGAACTGGAATTAGGATTTAGGGGAAGACGGCCCTTTGGTTCCAGCACCCCACGGCGAAATGACCGAGCTCACGCCCGACCAATTCGAGATGCGGCGTCTGGAGTCGCTCAGCAACACCATTTTCGGCGTCGCCATGACGCTGCTGGCCTACGATCTGCCGAGAGCGGCGGTGTTCACCAGCGCCCCTGGCTGGAGCGAGCTCGCCCAGGTCTATTCCGGCAAGCTGGCCGGGCTGGCGCTGAGCTTCATCATTGCCGGCGTGTTCTGGATCAGCCATCACCGCCGGCTGGCGCGCCAGCCGATCGGCAGCCGCGGCGACGTGATCCTCAACCTGTTCTTCCTGCTCTCGATCGTGCTGCTGCCGGTTACCAACGGCCTCTACACCAATTAGGGCACGAGCAACGCCGTCGCCGTCCTCTACGGCTTGCATCTGACCGCGATCGCGGGCCTCAACGCCTGGCTGTGGTGGACGATCCTCGGCGGCTGGCGCACCGAAATCATGGCCTCGCTGTTTCCGCTGCTGGTGTTCATCCCGGGCACGATCGTCGCGGCGTTCGCGCCGCAGGTCGCACCCTTCCTGTGGTTCATCGCTTTCGGCGGCATCGTGATCCGGCGCTTCCTTCCGAACCGGACCGGGCCGGGCGCCTAGCCGGATGTCGCGCCGAACCCATCGGCCGGCACGTAAAGTTTGACCGGGCGGATCTCGTACACCGCCGTCGGATTGACCGCCCGCAGCTTCCGCGCCGCTGCGATCGCCTCCTCCTCGGTGGCGCATTGCATCAAATGGAAGCCGAGAAGCTGCTCCTTGGTCTCGGCAAACGGCCCGTCCAGCACCATTCCCGCGCCGGGGCCTCGCAAGGTGCGGGCCTTCCGGGTCTCATCCAGCCGGGCCGCCGGTCCAAACTGGCCGCTGGCCCGCAGCGGCGCCTGAACCTCGATGACTTTGGCGACGACAGCGGCGTCCTGCTCGGGCGTCCAGGACAAGACTTCGTCTTCCACGTGATAGGCCAGGATGGCGTACAGCATCGTCACCTCGTTTCTTTTCTGCGCAAGTCCCAAGGACGTGGCACCGCAGTCCCTGCCGACACTTCCGAAGCAAAATATTGCGTGGCCGGCAAGCGGCGAAACCCTCCTGAAACCCGATTGCGCCCTTGCCATGTGAACGCCGCCGGAACGCCTCGCGACTGATGAACCACGAACAACAAGCTTTTGCTGGAGGCGGCAATGTCGAGTCACACCACCAAGATCATCTGCGACGCGCGGCGGGCGGGACAGTCGGAGCCGGCCGATCTGCACGACCAAGCCGGGCATCACCGCTATTACGGCAGCTCGGCCGAGAACGGCGGCGAGCGGATCGTCGAGAGCCGGCGCGGCAAACGACGGCGCGCGTTCAGCATCTTCGGCTTCTGACGCCTTGCGACGAGCCGGTATCTCGTGTCCCGGACAAGGCGCGCCACGAAAGTGACGCGCCGCAGAGCCGGACCCAGTTGGCGGCAAGCCGCAATTGCGCAATCTTAGGTAACTCAACTTCCCTGAGGGACGAACTGAACTCCCTCGCCAACTGACTGGCTCCCGGACCAGGCTTCAAGGAAATCGAAAAGAAAAGGCGCGGCGGGAGGCCCCGTCGCGCCCGATTTCTTGCTCGCTGGTCCAGGGCTGAGAGCGCCCCGAGGCCAAGCCCTATTCAGAGCCTAGCGGGCGATCCCAGCGAGGTGACAGCGCTTGAGATAAGACACTGGATCACCTCCTTTCGTTGGTTGCGGGAGGTTTCAATATAGGTTGCATTGCGGCCGCTGTTAAGGGCCGGTGAGTCCGGAGGGACCAGAGCCGGTTTCGCGAGGGGTGGAAGACGCCGGAAAGCGACCCCCTGGGCAGTTGAGACCGCCGTCCGGCCGTGTTAGGGAGCCCGTAACGCGGGTGTAGCTCAATGGTAGAGCAGCAGCCTTCCAAGCTGAATACGAGGGTTCGATTCCCTTCACCCGCTCCAATGATTTCAGGCACTTGTCGCGTTGTCAGCTTTCCATTCGGACAAGCAGGCTGGTGTTCATCCCGATAAAGGCCCCTCTTTGTTTGGTGCGCCCGGCGCTTAACCTTGCTTGAAAGAAGCGTCTCTGAAATAGCCGCCGTCAATTTCGATCAAGTTGCCATTGTCGTCTGATCTCCACGAAACAATGGCGACCTCCACGAAGAGCAGGCTGATGTGACGCTTGAACCGTACGTACTGAGTAGGAGGCTTGCGCTTGTTAAGATCGCTTATGTAGATCGGGCCCCATCCTTCCTGATCAAGTTCGGCTTTCAATATCGTGTCCGATGACCCCAGCGGGAATTTGTCGTTTAGCCTTCTGATCAATTCAGAACGCGCCGCTGCATCGCTGCTGAGCGAGGAAATTCCGGCGGCTAGGTTTGGAAGTGGTCGGTAGAAATGAAAGAATATCGTCGGCCCGAAGGCGAAGCTGGCGACTATCAATACGACTACCGCAAGAATTCTTAAAATACGCATGGCTCGCTTCCGCTATGCAAAACGGATTGGCAGGCTATGGTACGAGTTGCGCCGCCGATGGGCAATCTACGAATAAGGGGCGCTGATCGGGTTCGGATAGGCCCGAAAAGTTATTGAGGTTCAGAGGCGTCTGAAGCTGCATTTTGTCCGAACAGGCATTGAAAATGCTGAGAGTTCGACACCCTTCCAAGCTGATACGAGGGTTCGATTCCCTTCACCCGCTCCAATCGGAAGTATCCGCCCGAAGAGTAAGCGCGGGCCCCTGTTCCATCTTCTCGAGGATCCCGGCTTTCCTCCGCTCCACGCCTTGTGCTCCTGCGCAAGTACGGACGATCAGAAACATTAAAAATGGCCGCCGTCCGGAACGTCCGTGGCGGTCGTCGGTTGGTTATTCAGTGAGCGATCGATGAAATGGCGAAGCCAGAGCGAAAGCTGCGGATAAACCAAATCAAAGGTTCGTTCACAAGCCCCGTCAGGTTACCTCGGTAACCGGCGGGGTCCTTGTTTTGAAAACCTTGTTTTGAAGACCTTGCTTTGAAGATGGCACCCATTGCGATTTGCGTAGGGAAGAACCTCGGCAGTTCCTGGAATAAATACATTCAAGTTCCGCGACGAAAAAGCCAAGCGCAACTGTCCGGTTTCACGCGTGCTTGCGGATATCCGAAGTCGCGTGGCCGTCAGCAAGGACTCACCAGCGACGTTCCAAGTCAGGCTGCCAGAGCGTCGAGATTGACTTCGCCCTTCGCGAGCGTCGTCAGCATGGTGTCGGTTGCCTTCTCCTCCTCCAGGCTGTCGTGCAGGAGGTTCTGGTCCTCCCTGAACTCGAGCTGCCCGGCAAGAGCGGCTGCGCTGCCATAAGCGGCAATCTCGTAATGTTCCAGCTTCTGGGCCGAGGCGATCATCGCAGCGTCGCGTCATCCTGCGTCACCATCTTCATCATCTTCGCGGTCTCTTCGATCAACGATTCCACGGCCTGATCGGTGTGCACGCGCGCATCTGCGCCGTGCCTCCGCAGGATGTTCTGAAGCCGTTGAGCTTGTTGCACCGTCTCTTGCTGATGCTCGGCCAGGGCAAGTTTCAGGGAGGGATGCACCGCCACGTCGGCCATTCGTTTGAGTGCATCACTCAGCTGATCCTCCATGCTGACGAGTTCCTGCAGCTCGGCGATGTAAAGGTCTTTGAAGTTGTCGATCTTCATGATGTCCGTCCATGGCTTGGTTTGGGATGACCCGAGTTCCGGATTTGGCGGTCAACCGCTTATCCGCGAGACTGTTCCTTGCCAGTCGGAGCGCAAAAGACATTTGAGCTCGGAGCGAGGGAAACAGAGAAGAAATTAGGAACAGGGAGACGGAGCCGTGCTTGCAGCATCAGGCAGGGCTCGCGAGCGATACCGCCATGAACCATCTCGAAAACGCTCCCTTCGACGAAAGCGCGCCCTTCGACAATGTCCAGGACCAACTCGGTGACCGTGGCTACTTCGTAGCCCCGCTCGACGATCTCATCACATGGGCGCGATCGGGGTCTCTGATGTGGATGACCTTCGGCCTCGCGTGCTGTGCGATCGAGCAGATGCAGGTGTCGATGCCACGATACGACATCGAGCGGTTTGGCGCGGCTCCTCGCGCATCGCCCAGGCAATCCGACGTCATGATCGTCTCGGGTACGCTCTGCAACAAGATGGCACCAGCCTTGCGCAAGGTCTATGACCAGATGCCGGAGCCGCGCTACGTCATCTCGATGGGATCGTGCGCAAACGGGGGCGGCTACTACCACTATTCGTACTCGGTCGTGCGCGGCTGTGATCGTATCGTGCCCGTCGACATCTATGTGCCCGGCTGTCCTCCGACGGCTGAAGCCCTGCTTTACGGACTCGTGCTCCTTCAGAAGAAGATTCGGCGCACCGGAACGATCGAGCGGTGACCCGATGAGGTGTCGGCCCCGGGGAAGGGGTCTGAGGAACCATCACTGCGAGCGCGAGTTGGCCGGTCGGGCGGGGCGAAAGCCACATGAGGCCAACCGTGCAAGACGACGTGCACGTACGCTCCACCGCGCAGATCGCGGGTCATCCGATTCATCCGATGCTGGTGCCGATCCCGATCACGTGTTTTGTCGGGGCGCTGCTGACCGACATCGCCTATGTCGCCAGCGCCGAGATCATGTGGGCGAACTTTTCCGCCTGGCTGCTGCTCGCCGGCGTCATGTTGGGCGTGCTGGCGGCGATCGCGGGCCTGACCGATTTCCTCGGCAGCCGGCTGGTGCGGGCGCAGGCGCCGGCCTGGCCGCATCTGATCGGCAATGCCGTGGCGCTGATCCTCGCGATCTTCAACCTGATGATCCACATGCGCGATGCCTGGACCTCGGTGTGGCCGAGCGGGCTGATTCTGTCCGCGCTCACCGTGCTGATCCTGCCGATCACCGGCTGGCTCGGCTGGGCTCTGGTCTATCGCCACGGCGTGGGAGTTGCGCGATGAGGTCTGCAATTGTCCGCGCGCTGCTCTGCGCGTCGCTGCTGTCTCTGGCCGGCTGCAACGACGGCAGCGGCGATCCCAACGCGCAGGTCGGCGCCAACCCGGCACTTCCCGAAATCCAGCAATATCTGCTGCCGCCGATCCACATCGCCCGCATCGTCGGCTGGAAGAAGGACGAGGTCCCGACGGTCGCGCAGGGCCTGCAGGCCAAGGCCTTCGCCACGGGCCTGCAGCACCCGCGCTTCCTCTATGTCCTTCCCAATGGCGACGTGCTGGTGGTGGAATCCAAGGCGCCGAAGGGCGCCCCGATCAAGCGGCCCAAGGAGATCGTGATGGGCTTCGTCGAGTCCTGGGCGACCTCCGGCGGCGACAGCGGCGCGAGCAACCGCATCACGCTGCTGCGCGACAGCAACGGGGACGGCGTGCCGGAGACGCAAAGCGTCTTCCTCGACCATCTCAACTCACCCTTCGGCGTCGCGCTGGTCGGCAACGATCTCTACGTCGCCAACACCGATGCCATCGTCAGATATCCCTACACGGAAGGGGATACGAAGATCACCGCGCCCGGCACGGTGCTGACGCCGCTGCCGGGCGGTCCGATCAACCATCACTGGACCAAGAGCCTGGTCGCCAGCCCCGACGGCGCGAAGCTCTATGCCGGCGTCGGCTCCAACAGCAACATCACCGAGAACGGCCTGGAGGCCGAGCACAACCGCGCCGCGATCCTCGAGATCGATCGCGCCAGCGGCCGCTGGCGCGTGTTCGCAAGCGGCCTGCGCAATCCCAACGGCCTCAGCTTCGAGCCGCAGACCGGCGCTTTGTGGACGGTGGTGAACGAGCGCGACGAGCTCGGTTCCGATCTCGTGCCCGACTACATGACCTCGGTGAAGGACGGCGGCTTCTACGGCTGGCCCTACAGCTATTTCGGCCAGCACGTCGATCCCCGCGTCAAGCCGGAGCGGCCGGATCTCGTCGCCAAGGCGATCGTGCCGGACTACGCGCTGAGCTCGCATGTCGCTCCGCTCGGGCTCGCCTTCAACACCGGCACCAGCCTGCCGGCTGCCTATCGGGGCGGCGCCTTCGTCGGCGAGCACGGCAGCTGGAACAGGCAGGTGCTCAACGGCTACAAGGTCGTATTCGTGCCGTTCGCGGACGGCAAGCCGAGCGGCCCGCCGCAGGACGTCGTCACGGGGTTCCTCAACAGCGACAACCAGGCGCGCGGCCGCCCCGTCGGTGTCGCCATCGACAAATCAGGCGCGCTTCTGGTCGCGGACGACAGCGGCAACACGGTGTGGCGGGTGAGCGCGACACGTCCGCAGCTAACGCAACGTTAAGCCCGGTCCCGCGTTGAGAGGTCAGACGGTCTTTCGAACGCAAAGCCAGGAGTTGGACAATGGGTCTCGCGCAATACGCCATCGTGCCGGTGCAGGACGAATGGGGCGTGCTGCATGACGGCGACGTCAAGAGCCGATACGCCACCAAGGAAGCCGCCTTCGAGTCCGCGGTCGCCGCGGCCTCGCTGGCCCTCCGCGAAGGACACGAAGTGCATGTCAGCGTGCCCGGCCGCGAAGCCGGCGACAACGCGCTCGGTGTCTAGAACGGCAGCAAGGGCATTCGAGAGAAGGAGGCCGCGATGACCAAGCCCCGTGAGCCCAACGGCATCGAGCCATCCCGCTCCGAAGACGACATCCAGCGCGACCAGCTCGGCCCGCGCGGCGTACCGGACGCGCCCGATCCGGCCAAGATGACGCCGCAGCGCGAGAAGAAGACGCCGAAGCACATCGATCCCGGCCACACCGCGTGACGCGGCTCTGGGCGGCGAACTGATCAGGCGATCAACCGCGCCGCGGCAATTCCGCATCATTTCCACACCGGCTCTTGAAATCGAGGCGGCTGGCTCGTGGTCCTCCGAGCATCGCCGCTGCAGGGGCGTTCGTCCCGCATAACATCATGTTAGGTTTATCGCATAACTGGGTAATTGTGTTATCCCGGCGAAAGCCTATGCTCCTCCTCACCCAAGACACCGATCGGCAGTGCCAAGCGCTCGCGGAGCTCCGCTAGGGCGCCCGGGAATTGCTGCCGAATTTTCCAACGAAGCCCGCCAACGGGACGTCACAAACAAGACAGATCGGGAGGAAAATTTTCTGATGGCTACCACGCGCGCGATCCATCACATGAGCCAGTCCAGGAAGGCTGCTGCAAGCGGCTGGATCGGGTCGGCCCTCGAATATTACGACTTCTTCATCTACGCGACGGCGGCGTCGCTGATCTTCCCGCAGATATTCTTCCCCTCCGACAATCCGACCGTTGCGATCGTCGCGTCGCTTGCGACCTACGGCGTCGGCTACGTCGCGCGGCCGATCGGGGCGTTCGTGCTCGGTCATTGGGGCGACACGCATGGCCGCAAGACCGTGCTCATCGTCTGCATGTTCCTGATGGGCGTTTCGACGATGGCGGTCGGGTTGCTGCCGACCTATCAGCAAGCCGGCATCCTGGCGCCGATCCTGCTCGTGATGCTGCGCCTCGTGCAGGGATTTGCCGTTGCCGGCGAAATCTCCGGCGCGAGCTCGATGATCCTGGAGCATGCGCCGTTCGGCCGCCGCGGCTTCTATGCGAGCTTCGCCCTTCAGGGCGTGCAGGCCGGACAAATTCTCGCGGCAGCCGTCTTCCTGCCGCTGGCGGCCTACATGCCGACCGAGGCCTTCAACAGCTGGGGCTGGCGGATTCCGTTCCTGCTCAGCTTCTTCGTCATCGTCGCCGGCTACGTCATTCGCCGCGAGGTCGACGAAACGCCGGCCTTTGCCCGAGAGGAGAAGCGCGGAGAAACGCCGCGGGCTCCGATCGTCCAGGCCATCCGCTTGAGTTGGCCCGATATGCTCCGGGTCATCTGCATGGCGCTGATGAACGTGATTCCGGTCGTTGCGACCATCTTCGGCGCGGCCTATGCGGTGCAGCCGGCCTATGGCATCGGGTTTGCGAAGGACGTCTATCTCTGGATCCCGGTGCTCGGCAACATGCTGGCCGTGATCGTCATTCCCTTCGTCGGCCATCTCTCCGACAAGGTCGGCCGCAAGCCTCCGATCATCGTGGGCGCGCTGCTCTCCGGCCTGCTCGCCTTCGGCTATCTCTATGCCATCAGCATCCGGAACGTGCCACTCGCCATCATGCTGTCGCTGCTGATGTGGGGCGTGGTCTACCAGGGCTACAACGCGATCTTCCCCAGCTTCTATCCGGAGCTGTTTCCGACCCGCACCCGTGTGTCGGCGATGGCGATCTCGCAGAACATCGGCACCACGATCACCGCATTGCTGCCCGCCTTGTTCGCGACCGTGGCGCCTCCTGGCTCGGCCAACATTCCCCTGACGGTCGGGGCGATCGCCTTCGGCATCACGGTCATCGCGGCGCTGGCGGCCGTCACGGCCCGTGAAACCTATCGGATCAGGATCGACGATCTCGGCAATCCCGAGGCGGTGCCGATGCCGCGGGCCGACTATGAGCGGCAGCGTGCGGAGGCGAACGATGCGGCCACAATTCCCACCTGACGGGACGCAAGGAAGCCACGCCGCTGCGATCGAGGAAGTTTGCAGCGGCATGGCTCCCTGCGCTACGTCTATTCGACTTAGTGCGCGCGAGCGCGATCATCATGAGGTCTAGGGATGAACCCCGTCGTCGTTGCCGTCGCCATCACCGGCTCCGTTCCGCGCAAGAAGGACAATCCGGCGGTCCCGATCCTGCCCTCCGAGCAGATCGAGTCGACGCAACAAGCCTTCGAGGCCGGCGCCACGCTTGCCCATATCCACGTCCGCAACGATGACGAGATGCCGTCCTCCGACCCCGAGCGTTTTGCCCAGGTGCAGGAGGGGATCAGGAAGCATTGTCCGGGAATGATCGTCCAGTTCTCGACCGGCGGGCGAGGACGCGATCCCGCGGCGCGCGGATCGGCGCTCTACCTCAAGCCCGACATGGCCTCGCTCTCCACGGGATCGGTGAACTTTCCGACCATCGTCTACGAGAACAGCGCCGCGCTGGTCGAGACGCTCGCCACCAGCATGAAGGCGAACGGTATCCGGCCGGAAATCGAGATCTTCGATCTGTCGCATTTGCATGGCGCCCGCCGCCTGATCGAGGCGGGCCTCATCGATGCGCGTCCTCACGTGCAGTTCGTCATGGGCGTCAAGAACGCCATGCCGGCGGACGAGCATGTGCTCGACATTCTCCTGGGCGAGCTCAGGCGGCTGATCCCGAAGGCAACCTGGACAGCAGCCGGAATCGGCCGCCATCAGGCCGAAGTCATGGGCTGGGCGCTCGCCCGCGGCGCGGACGCGGTCCGCACCGGGCTCGAGGACAATATCCGCATCGACAAGACGCGCCTCGCGGCCAGCAACGCCGAGCTCGTGACCTTGGCCTGCGAGGCGGTCGCGCGCCACGGCCGGCGCGTTGCAACCGCGACTGAGGCGCGATCGCTGCTTGGCATGGCAGGGTAGGGCGCCTTTCCTCGTCCTGACATGCTCCCGGCTGCCGCCTGCCATTCGGCGGCCGGCGTTCCCGTGCGCCGAGTCTCCGAGTAGACAGGTGCTACAGGCGCAATCTGTGCCAGCCGGGCAGGCGAACGTTTGGAATGCGGTTCTTGAAATCTGACGGCAGGCTGATCGGCGTGTTGCTGGTGCTTGCCATCACGCAGCTGGTCGGATGGGGCACGATCGGCCTTCCTGCCATCGTCGGGCGCGATCTCGCCGCCGATCTCGGCATGAGCCTGCCGGCGGTGTTCGCCGGGACGTCCGTCCTCTACGTCTCGATGGGGCTGTGCGGCCCGTTGCTCGCCAAGTCATTTGCGCGGCATGGCGCGCGGACGGTCATGATGGTCGGCACGATCGTCACTGCGCCGGGCTTCGTGCTGCTGTCGCTGGCACGCGAGCCGATGCTGTATTTCGCCGCGTGGATCGTCCTCGGCATCGCCGGCAGCGCCACCCTGTCGACCGGCGCCTATATCATGCTGAACGAGATCGCGGGGCGGCAGGCCAAGAACGCGATCGGCGCGCTGATGCTGGTGACGGGCCTGTCCAGCAGCATCTTCTGGCCGACGACCTCGTTCCTGAGCGGCCATCTCGGCTGGCGCGGGACGTGCCTGGTCTACGCGGCGATGATGCTTCTCGTCAGCCTGCCGCTCTATGCGTTCTGCGCGCCGCGCAGGAAGATCGTAAAGGACAATGACGCTGCGCCGGCCAAGCGGTCGCCGCCGCCCGCGATCGCACGGAGCACGTTCGGCCTCGTCGTCGCCGCGATTACGCTGAACGCCTTCGTCAATTTCGGCATCGGCGCGATCCTGATCGAGCTGTTGCGGGCGGAGGGGCTGGCGCCGGCCCAGGCGCTTTTGTTCGGCTCGATGCTGGGCGTGATCCAGGTCAGCGCCCGCGCGCTGGATTTCCTCGGCGGCGGACGATGGGACGGCATCACCACCGGGCTCGTCGCGGGCAGCGCCTTGCCGGTCGCCATGCTGCTGCTGATGACGAGCGAGGGCGCCACCTGGGCGGTCGCGGTCTTCATCCTGCTCTATGGCGCCGGCAGCGGCGCGATGGCGGTGGCGCGGGCAACCATCCCGCTCGTGTTCTACGACCAGGCCGAGTTCGCCAAGGCGATGTCGATGATCGCGCTGCCGCTCAATCTGGCCTCCGCGATCTCGCCGCCGCTGCTCGTCGGCCTGTTGACCGCGTTCGGCAGCCGCGGCGCGCTCGGCCTGACGCTGGTGTTCTCCTGCGCGACGGTGCTGATCCTGATGCTGCTGGCTCGGCGCCGGCCACGGATGCCGGCGGTTGCGACCTGAGCCCGGCAGAGGATAGCCGTATGCCGCCAGTGCAGTGCTCAGGGCCCGAGAATGGTGGTATCCGCAGGAAGCGCGGCCGCTTTCAGCCGCCGCGCCAACACCAGTTCCCCGGAGGAAATCGACATGTCGGCCCTGCCGCTCTCAGGCATCAAGATCCTTGACCTCACCCGCGTGCTGGCCGGGCCGCTGTCGGCCCAGATGCTGGGCGATCTCGGCGCGGAGGTGATCAAGATCGAGCGGCCGGGCACCGGCGACGACGCGCGCGCCTTCGGCCCGCCTTACCTGACCGACCCCGAGGGCAAGGCCAACAACAACAATTCGTTCTATCTCTGCGCCAACCGCAACAAGAAGTCGGTCACCGTCAACATCGCCAAGCCGGAAGGGCAGGCGATCGTCCGCGAGCTCGCCAAGGACGCCGACGTCTTCATGGAGAACTACAAGGTCGGCGATCTCAAGCGCTACGGCCTCGATTACGAGACCATCAAGGCGATCAATCCCGGCATCATCTATTGCTCGGTGACCGGCTTCGGCCAGACCGGACCCTATGCGCCGCGCGCCGGCTATGATGCCATCCTGCAGGCGATGGGCGGGCTGATGAGCGTCACCGGCCATATCGACGGCGAGCCTGGCGAGGGCCCGATGAAGGTCGGCCCGTCGATCGTCGACTACATGACCGGCATGAACGCCTCGATCGGAATTCTCTCGGCGCTCTACCATCGCGACGCCAGAGGCGGGCAGGGACAGCACATCGACGTCTGCCTGTTCGATACCGTGATCGCATCCTTGTCGCATTGGCTGCAGATCTATCTCGTCAACGGCAAGATCCCGCCGCGTCGCGGCACCTGGGGCAATGGCGGCATGCCGGCCGGCGTGTTCCGCTGCACCGACGGCGAGCTGATGGTAGTGGTCGGCAATGACGGCCAGTTTCAGCGCACCTGCGCCGTGCTCGGCGCGCCCGAGCTCGCAAGCGATCCACGCTTCGTCAAGAACAACGACCGCGTCGTGTACGGCAAGGAGATCATGGCGATCTTCGCCGGCCTGTTCCTGAAGCAAAAGGTAGCCTACTGGCTGGAGAAGCTGGAGGAGGCCGGCGTGCCCTCGGGGCCGATCAACGATTTCGAGCAGGTGTTTGCCGACCCGCACGTCCAGTCGCGCGGCATGCGGGTGAAGGTCAACCATCCCTTCGAGCCTGCTCTGTCGCTGGTCCGCAACGCGCTCACCTTGTCGGAGACGCCGATCAAGGAGTACCGCGCCCCGCCGCTGCTCGGGGAGCACACAGAGGAGGTGCTCGGCGGCAAGCTCGGCTACGATGCCGGCAAGATCGAGCAGCTGAAGACGCAGGGCATCATCTGACGCTCGCTGTTCCCGCCGCCAAGAGGCCGGGATTCAAGGGCAGCGCGACTGATGCGACAGCCGTGGACGCGTGCGCCTTTTTTGGGGCTTGCCTGAAGCTTGCCGCAATCCCCAGATGATCCCGGTCCGTAGTCGCACAGGCTTCCGTTCCGCGCGAGACTCTGGTTCGATCTCTCCACTTGAGTGCGGGAGGGAAGCAAATGTCCTACACGATCGGGTTCCAGGCCAAGGACCAGAAGGCCATTCTGGCGACCGAGGCGGCCACCGCCAATCAGGCCGTCGCCATCATTGCCGCGCTGCGGCAGAGCGCCGACGAGATCAAGTTCATCCGCTCGCCGCAGGAAGGCGAGATGGGCATCGAGATGCTGCTGCTGCTCGCCAAGGAAGAGGCCGAGGAGATGCCGCAGCGGGCGTAGGCTCGCCAGCGCTTCCATAAGACTTCGACGCGCATCGCGCTGATGTGAAGCTTCAGCGCGCATCCCGGGCCAACGCGCGCGCCGGCGCCTTGGCCTCGGCCTTTCCCGCCGTCAGCGCCATCGTCGCCACGCTGACGACGCGCGCGACCACGTCCTCGACGTCGTCGAGGTCGCATTTGCCCTCCGACAGCTTGGTCAGCCGCTCGCTCTCGCGGATGGTGTGATGCGCCATGGCGAGCGCGAAGTTGAGGCCCCAATAGATATCGACGTCGCTGCGCTCGGGCAGGGCGCGGCGCATCGCGCCGACGAACTTGCGCAAATGGTCGATCTCGCGGTTCTTGATGCGCCGGATTGGCGGCACGGATTCGATCGAGGCGCGGATCATGAAGCGCGCGGCGGTCGAGCGCTGGTTCTCCGGCCCCAGGCAACCGCGCAGCGTCGGCCCGACCAGCGCGCGCAGGATCACCTCGATCGGCGCGCGGCCGCCGCCTTCTTCCTCCGCCGCCTTCAATTCGCGCAGGCGCTCGCGGTTGGTCTGAACCGAGCGGGTGACGAATAATTCCGCGATCAGCTCGTCCTTCGAGCCGAAATGATAGTTCACCGCGGCGAGGTTGACGCCCGCCTCAGCGACGATGTCGCGCAGCGTCACGTCGCCGAAGCCGCGATCGGCATAGAGCCGTTCGGCGGCGGCGAGAATGGCAGACCTCGTATGATCGCTGGCCATGGGAGCCCTCAGGGAGGGAGTTGCAATTCAAACGCTTGTATGAAACTATCGTTTGAAGGCCGGGAAAAGTCAATCCGCAATCGGGACTCGTTCGCAAGTGCGGCTGGGTTTCGACAGGTCCGTGAACGCGCGCATTCGCGCTTGCGGGCCGCTCTTTGCGGGAGGACAGTCCGGCGCAAAACGACCAGCGAAAGAGAGGAGCGTCCCATGGACTTCGATATGTCCCCCAAGCAGAAGGAATGGCTCGACCGCGTGCGGTCCTTCATGGCCAAGCACGTGCGCCCGGCGGTGCCGATCTACGATCAGCAGGACAAGAGCGGCGACCGCTGGAAGGTGATCCCGATCCTCGAGGACCTCAAGAAGAAGGCGAAGGCCGAAGGCCTCTGGAACATGTTCATGCCGCCGTCCGAGCACGAGGACGATGAATTCCGCGGCGCGGGACTGACCAATCTCGAATATGCGCTGCTGTCGGAAGAGATGGGCCGCATCACCTGGGCCTCGGAAGTCTTCAACTGTTCCGCGCCCGACACCGGCAACATGGAAGTGTTCATCCGCTACGGCACTAAGGAGCAGAAGCGGAAATGGCTGCGCCCGCTGATGGACGGCGAGATACGCTCGGCCTTCCTGATGACGGAACCGGCGGTCGCCTCGTCCGACGCGACCAACATCGAGACCCGCATCGAGCGCGATGGCGACCATTACGTGATCAACGGCCGCAAATGGTGGTCGTCCGGTGTCGGCGATCCCCGCTGCAAGATCGCGATCCTGATGGGCAAGACCGACTTCAAGGCGGCCAAGCACCAGCAGCAGTCGCAGATCCTGGTTCCGCTCGACACATCAGGCATCAAGGTCGAGAAGATGCTGCCGGTGTTCGGCTTCGACGACGCGCCGCACGGCCATGCCCAGGTGCTGCTCGAGAACGTGCGCGTGCCGAAGGAGAACATCCTGCTGGGCGAAGGCCGCGGCTTCGAGATCGCGCAGGGCCGCCTCGGTCCGGGCCGTATCCATCACTGCATGCGTACCATCGGCAAGGCCGAGGAGGCGCTGGAGAAGATGGTGAAGCGGCTCGCCTCGCGCACCGCCTTCGGCAAGAGGATCGTCGAGCACAGCGTGTGGGAGCAGCGCATCGGCGAGGCCCGCACCAACATCGAGATGACGCGTCTTCTGTGTCTCAAGGCGGCCGACATGATGGACAAGGTCGGCAACAAGACGGCGCAGGCCGAGATCGCCATGATCAAGGTCGCCGCGCCCAACATGGCGCTGAAGATCATCGACGAGGCGATCCAGGCCTTCGGTGGCGCCGGCGTGTCGGACGAAGCGGGCCTTGCCAAGGACTACGCGCACATCCGCACGCTCCGTCTCGCCGACGGTCCGGACGAGGTGCACAACCGCGCCATTGCCAGACTCGAACTTCGGAAGTATGCAAACTCTAGTCATTAAGAACGGCGGAGAGCGCGAACAGTGCTCTCCTCACCGTCATTCCGGGGCTCGCGCAGCGAGAACCCGGAATCTCGAGATTCCGGGTTCGCCTCTCTGAGGCGCCCCGGAATGACGGACAATGAAAAGAGGGAGCGTCATCGTGGCTGACGGCGTCAGAAAGGACGAAGAATTCTCGGGCACCAAGCCGGTCGAGGAGCGGCATCGTTTCGACGAGCTGCGGCTGGAAGCCTGGATGCGCGAGCACGTCGAAGGTTTCGAAGGCCCGCTGGTCGTGCTGCAGTTCAAGGGCGGCCAGTCCAACCCGACCTATCGCCTCAACACGCCGAACCGTTCCTACGTGATGCGCCGCAAGCCGTTCGGCAAATTGCTGCCATCGGCGCATGCGGTTGACCGCGAGTACCGCGTCATCGCGGCCCTTGGAAAACAGGGCTTTCCGGTCGCGCGCGCCTACGCGCTGTGCCAGGACGACGGCGTCATTGGAGCTGCCTTCTACATCATGTCGATGGAGGAGGGCCGTGTGTTCTGGGATCCGACGCTGCCGAGCCAGGAGCCGGATGCGCGCCGAAAGATCTTCACCAGCAAGATCGAGACGCTGGCCAAGCTCCACATGTTCGATCCCACTGCCATCGGGCTCGGCGACTTCGGCAAGCCCGGCAACTACTTTGCCCGCCAGATCGATCGGTGGACCAAGCAATACCGGGCGTCCGAGACCCAGCACATTCCGGAGTTCGAGAAGGTCGCCGAATGGCTGCCGAAGACCGTGCCGGAGCAGGCGCGCGTCTCCATCGTTCACGGCGACTACCGCCTCGACAACATGATTTTCCACGCGACGGAACCGCGCGTGCAGGCGGTGCTGGACTGGGAGCTGTCGACGCTCGGCGATCCCATGGCCGACTTCACCTATCTCTTGATGCAGTGGATCATGCCGGGCCTCGAGGGCGCCGACCTCAAGGCGCTCAACATCCCGAGCCTCGAAGAGGCCGCGCAGATCTATTGCGACGTCACGCAGATGACGGTGCCCGATCTCAACTGGTACTTCGCCTACAACCTGTTCCGTCTCGCCGGCATCACCCAAGGCATCGCCGGCCGCGTCCGCGACGGCACCGCCGCCAACGCCAAGGCGCTGGAGTCAGCCAAGCGCACCGTGCCGCTGTCAAAGGCCTCGTGGGAATACGCGCAGAAGGCGGGCGCGGTGTAGCAAGAGCGAAGGCGCGGCCGCTGGCCGCGCTTTTTTGCTTAGTACGCTTCTCTCGTGTCCCGGACGCGGTGCAGCACGAAGTGCTGCTCCGCAGAGCCGGGACCCAGTCATGTCGCCAAAGTATTCAGCTCGTCAGTGAGATCGCGCCAATCCGGATTGAGGTCTTCGATCAGCTTGAGCTTCCACGCGCGCCGCCAGCGCTTCAGCGAACGTTCACGTGCTCGCGCTTCGAGCACCGACTCAAAGGTTTCGAAGTAGACCAGCAGAGTTACGTCGTATTGCCGTGTAAACCCGGGTATGAGCTTGAACTTGTGTGCGGTCATTCGGCGAGCGAGATCGTTGGTAACCCCGACATAGAGTGTTCCATTTCGTTTGCTCGCGAGGATGTAGACGAAGTATGGCACGTCCGTGCAATCGGTATCGACTGGGTGTCGCTACTTATAATTGCATGTATGAGATATCGCCAAGCACTCTGGGTCCCGGCTCTGCGGAGCGTCACTTCGTGTCGCACCGCGTCCGGGACACGAGACCGCATATTTTATCGTCTCAGCGTGGATTAAACCGTGTTCTCGTGTCCCGGACGCGCTGCAACGCGTAGCGTTGCTGCGCAGAGCCGGGACCCAGTCAACTACGAACTCCGGCTATTCTTTCGCACAATGCGCGATCAGCCTCTCCACGAATCCCGCGCATTTCTCCAGCTCCGCCATCTCCACGAACTCATCAGGCGTATGCGCCTGCGCGATCGCGCCGGGGCCGATCACCACTGACGGGATGTCGGCGATGCTGGCGAACAGGCTCGCCTCGGTGCCGAAGGCGACCTTGGCATGGTCGTTGCGCCCCGCGAGGCTCTTGGCCAGCGTGACGATGGCGGCGTCGGCGGCGGTATCGAGTGCGGGATAGTCGAGGATCTCCTCGAAATCGATGCCGCAGTCCGGATGCCGCGCCTTCATCGCCGGCTCGATCTCGGCCTTGGCCCAGGCGACGATCGCATCCGTCACCTCCTTGGACTCGGTGATGCCGATGCCGCGGCATTCGAAATCCACCGTGCAGGTATCAGGCACGATGTTCAGCGCCGCGCCGCCATGCACGATGCTGGTGAGCAGCGTCGAATGCGGGACGTCGTAGAGGCTGTCGGTCGATCGCACGGCCGCGAGCGCCACGGCGCGGCGGCGGATCTCGACGATCAGCTCGGCGGCATATTCGATCGCATTGACGCCGTCGGGCGCGATCGAGGAATGACGTGCGAGCCCGTGGAACGTGGCGCGTACGCCGTGCTTGCCCTTGTGGCCGATGATGACCTGCATCTGGGTGGGCTCGCCGATGAAGGCGCCGAGCGGCCGGATCCTCTTCTTCGCGACCTCATGCAGCATCGGCCGCACGCCGACGCAGCCGATCTCCTCGTCATAGGAGATCGCCAGATGAATTGGCGTCTTGAGTCTCGCCTCCACCATCTCCGGCACCATGGCAAGGCACACCGCCACATACCCCTTCATGTCGGTGGTGCCGCGGCCAAAGAGCTTGCCGTCGCGCTCCACCAGCTTGAACGGATCATGGCTCCAGTCCTGGCCAACGACAGGCACCACGTCGGTATGGCCCGACAGCACGAAGCCCGGCCGCTCCTCCGGCCCGATCGTGACCCACAGCGAAGCCTTCTCGCCGGTCTCGTCGACGATGCGCTCGCCCTTGATTCCGAACGAAGCGAGATAGCTCTCGATATGGGCAATCAGGGGCAGGTTGGTGCGGTCGCTGACGGTGTCGAAGCTGACGAGGTCGGCGAGGAGTTTTCGGATGCGGTCGGATCTTGAGCTTGGCATTATCTCGGTCTTGTCAGGGAATGGAGGCTGAGTTGCCTGCAGGAACCATACCAACGTGAGGTCCCCTGGGGCAAATCAACACCGCAGCCGTCATTCCGGGGCGATGCGCAGCATCGAGCCCGGAATCCATCGGGCCGCGTTACATGCTGTGAAATGGATTCCGGGCTCGCGACTGCGTCGCGCCCCGGAATGACGAGGCAGGCCTACCAAACCTTGCGTTGTCCGTCGGGCAAAACACCCAAGGCGTGGGTCAAGACGACGTCGATAAAATATTCCGCTTTACCGAAATTCGGAAATGACGTATGTGACGCGCAACCCGGCCCAAGGAAGAGGGGCGTATCGCGATCGTCACGAACGCGGGTCGGGCGGCGGTGGACGCGGGCCACATCGGCGCGAAAAGCTTCGCAGGGCGGAGAGCCGTGAGCGAAGACCTCGTGTCAACGACGGGTGCGGTTCGCGTACGGCAAAATCGTGTGGTCCTGGCGCCCGGGGTCTGTGCGCCAAGTGTTGCGGTGATGTGTGCTGTCCGACCGGGCGATACGCATCAGCCATCCGCAAGGCGACGGGGGCAATAGTGCATCGCTCCCCGGGGAGAGCACGACATAAGCCGTTCCAACCACTGCGCAGGGAAGGCCGGGATGTCTCCGGTTGCCCTGTTTCCCCGCTATGCACCAGGCACACGCAGTCTGCTCTTGGCATGGCGGTCAATGGGAGCCAGCCGGCTCCCGGTCTTCCCTGCGCCTTCTTTCGATGAGGGCGAAGAGGTGAAAGCAAAGCTCGGGCGAGATGCGCCGCGAGGATGCGAAACCGTGTCTGCAGGATTGTAGGATGGGTAGAGCGCAGCGAAACCCATCACCTTTCGTCTGCGGGGAAGCATGATGGGTTTCGCAAGTGCTCTACCCATCCTACGAACCAGCACCCACGCGCTCCGTCATTGCGTGTCATCAGCGAAGCGCAGGGCTTGCTGGGTCCCGGCTCTGCGCCGCAACGCTTACGCGCTGCGTCGCGTCCGGGACACGAGTGCGAACTAGACCGGCTTGCCCGTATACGGCATCGACGCGGTCAAGCCGCCGTCGACCGGGAACGCCTGGCCGTTCACGTACGACGCCTCGTCGCTCGCCAGGAACAATCCCATCGCCGCGAGCTCGTGCGGCTGTCCCGCCCGTTTCAGCGGGTTGAGCTGGCCGATCTTGTCGGCGGTGCCGCGCTCCTTGGCGCGATCGAAGATCGGCTTGGTCATGCCTGTTTCGATCAGGCCGGGGCAGACCGCATTGATGCGCACGCCGGTGCCGGTGAGCGAATAGGCCGTGGTTTGCACAAGGCTGATCACGCCGGCCTTGCTCGCGGCATAGGGATGCCCGCTCGCGCCGGCCTTGAGACCCGCGACAGAGGCGGTCAGCACGATCGCGCCGGACTGCTGCTTGACCATGTGCGGCATGGCGTATTTCACCGCGAGGAACGGCCCGATCAGGTTGACGCGCAAAATCTCCTGCCAGTGCTCGACGGTCTGCTCGGCGAGCGGCACGAGTCCGCCGGAGACGCCGGCATTGGCCCAGATCACGTCGAGCCGCCCATGCGCCTTCACCGCCTTGTCGATCATTGCGATGACGTCCTGCTCGGAGCCGGCATCCGCAACCATCGCCTCCGCGACGCCGCCGGCCTGCTTGATCTCCTCGACCGTCTGCTTCACCGCCTCGGTGCGATCGACCGCGATCAGCTTGCCGCCTTCCCTGGTGAACAGCAGCGCAGCCGCGCGACCGATGCCGCTGCCGGCGCCGGTGATGATGACGGATTTGCCTTGCAGACGGCCCATGCGTTTCTCCCTTTTGCTCGCGCACGACGCTTGCCGCGCGACGGAATTTCAAACAAGATTTCAAACGGTAAAGTGTCTTGAGACACGTTCGCTACTCACGTACAGCGACATCAGACGGGATGGAAGGGTTTCGATGGCAGGTGCAGACAAGCCGAACGTGGTCGTCACGCGATGGTGGTGGGTCCGGCACGCGCCGGTGCGCAACGACGGCGGCAACATCTACGGGCAGAGCGACATCGCCTGTGACACCAGCGATACCTACGTGTTCAACGCTGTTGCCAAGGTGCTGCCACGCCAGGCGGTCTGGTATTCGAGCAATCTGACGCGCACCCATCAGACCGCCGAGGCGATCTGGGCGGCTGGCTTCCCAAAGCCTGCGTCGATGAAATGGGAAGCGGAGCTCGCCGAGCAGAACCTCGGCCGCTGGCAGGGCATGAACCGCGCCGAATTCATCGCGAGCCGCCCCGTCGGCGCGAGCTGGTTCGCCGACATCAACGAGCCCGCGCCCGGCGGCGAAAGCTTCATGGACCTCTACAACCGCACGCGGCGTACCATCGAGCGGATCAACAGCGAGGCGGCAGGGCAGGACATCATCGCGGTCGCGCATGGCGGCACCATCAAGGCGGCTGTCGGTCTTGCGCTCGGCGACCGGCCGGAGCAGGGGCTCGCATTCGATATCGACAATGTGTCGGTGACGCGGCTCGATCATTTCGCGAGCCCCGAGCGCACGCTCTGGCGGCTGCCGATGGTCAATCAGCAGCCGTGGATCGCGGATCCCGCGCACGCGGCAATGCATCAGCCGGCGGGACCGGAAGTCAAGAAGCTGGCCTGACACTGAAGACGAAAATCAATCTGGGAGAGAAACATGACCTTGTTCGACATGAAGGGGAAAGTCGCCGTCATCACGGGATCGACGCGCGGCATTGGGCTCGCGATCGCCGAGCGCATGGCCGAGCACGGGGCCAAGGTGGTGATCTCCTCGCGCAAGGCCGACGTCTGCGAGCAGGTGGCGAACAGCATCAACGAAAGATTCGGCAAGGGCACTGCAGTTGCGATCGCCGCCAACATCTCATCGAAAGAGAATCTGCAAAACCTCGTCGACGAGAGCAACCGTGCCTTCGGCAAGATCGACGTGCTGGTCTGCAATGCGGCCTCGAATCCGTATTACGGCCCGCTCGCCGGCATCTCCGACGATCAGTTCAGGAAAATCCTCGACAACAACATCGTTGCCAACAACTGGCTGATCTCGATGGTGGTGCCGCAGATGATCGAGCGCAATGACGGCTCGATCATCATCGTCTCGTCGATCGGCGGCCTGAAGGGCTCGACCATCCTCGGTGCTTACGCGATCTCGAAAGCCGCCGACATGCAGCTCGCGCGCAATCTCGCCTGCGAATACGGCAAGCACAACATTCGCGTGAACTGCATCGCGCCCGGCCTGATCAAGACCGATTTCGCCAAAGCGCTGTGGGACAATCCGGAGAACCTGAAAGCCTCGACCTCGCGCTCGCCGCTACAGCGCATCGGCATCCCCGACGAGATCGCCGGCGCGGCCGTGTTCCTGGGTTCGAAGGCCGGCGACTTCATGACCGGCCAGACCATGGTGATCGACGGCGGCGCGACGATCAGTTGAGGTTGACGACGCGCTGAGTTTCTCATGTCCCGGACGCGGCGCAGCACCATAAGCGCGTTCACGCGCGTCTTCGACGCACTATGGTGCTGCTCCGCAGAGCCGGGGCCCCAGAAAACCGAGAGCGCGGTTGCGGAGGCATGGGCCCCGGCTCTGCGCAGCAACGCGAAAAGCGTTGCAGCGCGTCCGGGGCACGAGATCTCACTCCACCGCCGCGTACACCAGATCCCGCACCAATGTCCGCGTGTAGTCGCGCTGTCCCGGCCCCTGGCTCATGAACACTGCGAACAAATCCTCCTTCGGATCGATCCAGAAGAACGTTCCGGCAATGCCGCTCCAGAAATACTGGCCGACGCTGCCGGGGAAGGGCGCGATGCCGGCCTCGCGGCGCACGGCAAAGCCGAGGCCGAACCCATGGCCGGGCGACAGCAGCGTGCCGTTGGTGGGCACGCCTGGCCCGAGGTGATCGGAGGCCATCAGCTCCAGCGTCTTGCGGCCGATGATCCTGTTGCCGTCGAGCGTGCCGCCATTGCGCAGCATCAGGCAGAAGCGGGCATAGTCCATCGTGGTCGAGACCAGGCCGCCGCCGCCGGACTCCATCACCGGCTGTTCGAGCATGTTGAACAGCGCGACCTTGTCGCCGGTCCAGGGGTCGGCCGCGAACGGCTCGGCAAGGCGGCCGGCATTGGCCTGGCTTGTCGAGAAGCCGGTCTCGACCATCTGCAGCGGCGCGAGCACGCGCTCGGTGAGGAACGTGCCGAGCGATTTGCCGCTGACAACCTCGATGATGCGGCCCAAGATGTCCGTGGAGCGGCTGTAGTTGAACTCCGCGCCGGGCTGGCAGACCAGCGGGAAGCTCGCCACCAGCTCCGCATGTTCGGCGTTGGTGATCTTGCGGCTGCGGACGCGGGACTCCTGGTAGAGCTTGTGCACGGGGCCGTCGCCCTGGTGCTCGTAGGTGAGGCCGGAGGTGTGGCGGAGCAGGTCCTGCACGGTGATGGGCCGCACCGGCGGCACCAGCTCCAGCTTGCCGTCCTTGACGACGCCGACCTGCTGGCTCGCGAACTCCGGGATGAATTTGGCGACGGCATCGCTCAGCAAGAGGTAACCGTCCTCGACCAGGGCCATGATGCCGACCGAGACGATCGGCTTGGTCATCGAGAAGATGCGGAAGATCGAATCGCGCGCCATCGGCGTCGCGCCTGCCGGGCCCTGCTTGCCGAGCGCCTCGAACCAGCCGATTTGGCCGCGCCTCGCCACCAGCACCGTGACCCCGGGAACGGTTCCCTTGTCGATCTCGCGCTTGAAGGCGTCCGACATGGCCTGGAGACGCGGCCGCGACAGCCCGAGCGTCTCGGGGCGGGCTTCCGGCAAAGCCGGGGTCTGGGGCGCGTTTGCGGCCTGCGGGGCGGCTGTAGCGGTCGCTGTAACAGTCATGGGCACTCCCGATTGTTTTTCGTTATGGCCAAGGGACTGTGGCCCAGAAGCCCCGGCACGAACAAGCGAAGCCGGCGCGGTTCACCCTTGCAAACCGGCCGCTCTCTGTGCTTGAAAGCGCCCCTGATCCGCGGCGACGCGGGTTCGTAGGAGTGTAGCTCAATTGGTAGAGCACCGGTCTCCAAAACCGGGGGTCGCAGGTTCGAGCCCTGCCACTCCTGCCAGCCAAATCAATCACTTAGACTAGATTTCGGCGGAAAGGCGTCCCGCGCGCAGTTGTGTGCGTCAAGTTCAGCAAATTTGATCATGGGGTCCGGTATTTCGCCGAAGGCGGGAAGTTCGTGGTGCCGCTGGCGGGGATTTCCGTGGTCGACCGGGCCGACTGACGGTGCCGGGCTCCAGATAGCCTCACGGGCGGGCGCCCTTCCAGTCGATCGACAAGTCCTTGATCCACATGGCTTCTGCGCGGCCGTCCCGGGGAGGACGGCCTGCCCGGGCGAACTCTCTTCACCTTGACCTTTGGCCCCATCCGCAGTAGATACCCCGCACTCGCAGCCGGCCCGTTAGACGCGGATCTCCGGCGCGGCTTTGAAATCCCCGAACAATCGAGCCCGGTTTCCGGCTCATCCTTCGAGACAGAGGGCTGGGCCAACGGCGGCTGTTCGGATCCCCGAAATTCAGTTGCGTCTGTCGAGGACGCTGGACCCTAGACGATGGCAGTCAGCCCGTTCAAGTTCTTGCAGGAAGTGCGCTCGGAGACTGCCAAGGTCACCTGGCCGACCCGTCGTGAGACCACGATCACCACGATCATGGTGTTCGTGATGGTCGCGGTGGCCTCGATCTTCTTCTTCGCGGCCGACCAGATTATCCGCTACCTCATCACCTTCCTCCTGGGCATTCACTGATGGCAACAGCAACCGCTCAAGTGTCCGACAAGCGCTGGTACATCGTCCACGCCTATTCGAACTTCGAGAAGAAGGTCGCCGAATCGATCCGCGAGCAAGCCAAGCAGCGCGGGCTCGAGGACCTGTTCGAGCTGGTGCTGGTTCCAACCGAGAAGGTCACGGAAGTGCGTCGCGGCCGCAAGATCGATGCCGAGCGCAAGTTCTTCCCCGGCTACGTGCTGGTGAAGATGAAGCTGACCGACGAGGCGTTCCATCTGATCAAGAACACGCCGAAGGTCACGGGCTTCCTGGGTGCGGAAAACAAGCCGATGCCGATCTCGGAAGCCGAGGCCATGCGCATCCTGCACCAGGTGCAGGAGGGCGTGGAACGGCCGAAGGCGTCGGTGTCGTTCGAGATCGGCGAGAACGTGCGCGTGGCCGACGGCCCGTTCGCCTCGTTCTCGGGTGTGGTCGAGGAAATCGACGAGGCGCGCTCGCGCGTGAAGGTCGCCGTGTCGATCTTCGGCCGCGCGACCCCGGTCGAGCTGGAATTCGGTCAGGTCGAGAAGGTCTGATCGGGTAACGCGCGAGGCTTCGGTCTCGCGCAGCAAGAGGCCGTGGGAGGGAGAGGGCGGTTGCCAGCCGCATCCGACCCAGACCACGAACCTGAAACCGCCGGCCTCGCCGGCACAACAGGAGTGATACATGGCAAAGAAAGTTACCGGATACCTGAAGCTTCAGGTCCCGGCCGGTGCGGCGAACCCTTCGCCCCCGATCGGTCCCGCGCTCGGTCAGCGCGGTCTCAACATCATGGAGTTCTGCAAGGCGTTCAACGCCCAGACCCAGAAGGAAGAGAAGAACACCCCGATTCCGGTGATCATCACCATTTATGCGGACCGTTCCTTCACCTTCGAGATGAAGACGCCGCCGATGTCCTACTTCCTCAAGCAGGCCGCCAAGATCCAGTCCGGCTCGAAGGCGCCGGGCCGTGACAAGGCCGGCAAGGTGACCAAGGCGCAGGTGCGCGAGATCGCCGAGAAGAAGATGAAGGACTTGAATTGCGACACCATCGAATCGGCCATGAAGATGGTCGAGGGCTCCGCCCGTTCGATGGGTCTGGAAGTTGCGGGGTAAGCGGCCATGGCAATCGGAAAGCGTTTGAACAAAGCCCGCGAAGGCATTGACCGCGAAAAGCTTTACCCGCTCGCGGACGCCATCAAGATGGTCAAGGAACGCGCGAAAGCGAAGTTCGACGAGACCATCGAGGTCGCGATCAATCTCGGCGTCGACCCGCGTCACGCCGACCAGATGGTCCGCGGCGTGGTGACCCTGCCGAACGGCACCGGCCGTACACTGCGCGTCGGCGTGTTCGCCCGCGGCGCCAAGGCCGACGAGGCCAAGGCTGCCGGTGCCGATGTCGTCGGCGCGGAGGACCTGGTCGAGAAGGTGCAGAACGGCACGATCGATTTCGACCGCTGCATCGCCACCCCCGACATGATGCCGCTGGTCGGCCGTCTCGGTAAGGTGCTCGGCCCGCGCGGCCTGATGCCGAACCCGAAGATCGGTACCGTGACCATGGACGTCACCGGTGCGGTGAAGGGCGCCAAGGGCGGCTCGGTCGAGTTCCGCGTCGAGAAGGCCGGCATCCTGCAGGCCGGCGTCGGCAAGGCCTCTTTCTCCGAGGAAAAGCTGGTCGAGAACATCAAGGCTCTGGCTGACGCGGTCTCCAAGGCCAAGCCCGCCGGCTCGAAGGGCACCTACATCCAGCGCGTTGCAGTGTCCTCGACGATGGGCCCGGGCGTGAAGGTCGAGCCGGGCACCATTCTCGGCTAAGTCTGGAAATTGCATGAGGCGAGGGGCGGGATTGGGCAACCGATTCCGCCCTTCGTCGTTTGTGGCGGCGCTCTTCGGAAACAACAATGGCTGAAAAGGTCCTGATCTACTCGCGCTTTCCCAAGTCGATGATGGCGCGCTTCGCCGAGCGGTTCGAGCTGCTCGACACCGGCGGCAAGCCCGCGCGGGAGGTGTTTCCGGCCGAAGAGCTCAACGGCATCCGCGCGATGCTGACAGCGGGCGGTAGCCCGCTCGGCGCTGAGGCGATGGACCTGTTTCCGAAGCTCGGCGCCATCGTCTGCTATGGCACCGGCTATGACGGCGTCGACATCAAGGCGGCGGCCAGCCGGAACATTGCGGTCGGCCACAGTCCGGGTGCGAATGCGGCCTCGGTGGCCGATATCGCCATGACCCTGATGCTGGCGACGACGCGGCGGATCCTCGTCGCGGACCAATATGTCCGCAGCGGCGATTGGGCGGCCTCGAAACAGTCGCCGATGATGCGGCCCCAGGCCGGCATGCCGGGCCGCCGCATCGGCGTCTTTGGCATGGGCGAGATCGGCCGCAAGATCGCCGCGCGCTGCGCCGCCTTCGAGAGTGAGGTCGGCTATTTCAGCCGCACCCGATACGATCTGCCGTATCAGTATTTCCCGACACTGGAGGCGCTGGCCGACTGGTGCAGTGTGCTGATGATCGCGGTCCGGGCAGGGGCCGAGACCCACCACGTCGTCAACGCCGATATCCTCAAGCGCCTCGGCGCGGACGGCTATGTCGTCAATATCTCCCGCGGCTCGGTCATCGACGAGAAGGCCCTGGTCGCGGCGCTCACCGACAAGACCATCGCCGGGGCCGGCCTCGACGTCTTCGAGAAGGAACCGCACGCCCCCGACGCGCTGACGGCACTTCCCAACGTCGTGCTCGCCCCGCATATCGGTGGCCACACGCTGGATTCGCACGTCGCCATGCAGAACTGCGTGCTCGCCAACCTGACGGCGTTCTTCGAGGGCAAGCCGCTGCCTTACGCGGTCAAATCGGCCTGAATCGGTCCTTGTTGGGCCATCTCAAGCCGGCCGACAATCGATTGGAACTGGTGTGAATTTTGCTCTTGGCAAGCCGGCTCCGAGCGGTTAAAGAACCGCCTCCGGACGTGCCGACCTCGGCTGGCGCGTTCGTGCACGCATTCCGAAAACCCGACACGACAGGAGATCATTCCTTTTCAGGACGTCCGCGAGGATTTGCCCGAAAAGGAAGGAAAACCCGTCGTTTTGGCAGGGATGCGGGCAGAGGTCGGGCGGTTCGCCGGCTGACCTCGTCCTGTCCAAGACTGCAGGCGCCCGCGGGGAATTTCGATTACTCAACGGCTTAATCGCATGGCCTGCATAGACGGGTGAAGACCGGATTTCACTTCGCATTCAGCTTTAAGGGCTGACTTTGCGAAACGGGTCTGGTTCGGACCTCGACACGCCGTGGGCCTCTCAAGGGGCTCCCGGAGGGCAGGCTTTGAATTGTCGTCTTGCCCGGCGTGTCCGATGGGGTTTTGGCCCGGAGGTTCAGGTTTGGGTGGGACGATGGGTGCAACCCGGCGGTCCCGCTTCTCGCGATGACCGCCAACCGGAGAGAGCTTGCTGTGGAACGAGCGGCAAAAAAAGAAGCGGTCGAACAGCTCAACGAGGTCTTCAAGACCACGAGCGTCGCGATCGTTGCTCAATATTCCGGCCTGACCGTTGCCCAGATGCAGACCCTGCGCAAGCAGATGAAGCAGGCTGGCGCCTCGGTGAAGGTCTCGAAGAACCGTCTCGCCAAAATTGCTCTTGAAGGCACTGACGTCGTTGCCATCGGCCCCATGCTGAAGGGGCCGACCGTGATCGCGACTTCGAACGATCCGGTAGCGGCGCCAAAGGTCGCCATCGAATTCGCCAAGGCGAACGAGAAGTTCGTCATTGTCGGCGGCTCGATGGGCAAGACCGTCCTGAATGTCGACGGCGTGAAGGCGCTTGCCTCGCTGCCGTCGCTTGACGAACTGCGCGGCAAGATCGTCGGCCTCATCGTGGCCCCGGCGACCAAGCTGGCCCAGCTCGCCAACGCGCCCGCGGGCAAGCTCGCGCGCGTCATCCAGGCTCATGCCTCAAAGGGCGAAGCGGCCTGACGCCCTTCGCAAAACTCAAACCCGAACCAGACTTACACTCAAGGAAACTGAACAATGGCTGACCTGCAGAAGATCGTTGACGACCTCTCGAGCCTGACCGTGCTCGAAGCTGCCGAACTCGCGAAGCTCCTCGAAGAGAAGTGGGGCGTTTCGGCTGCCGCGGCTGTCGCCGTGGCCGGCCCGGCCGCTGGCGGCGGCGGTGCTGCCGCTCCGGCGGAAGAGAAGACCGAGTTCACGGTCGTTCTCGCCAGCGCCGGCGACAAGAAGATCGAGGTCATCAAGGAAGTCCGCGCCATCACCGGTCTCGGCCTGAAGGAAGCAAAGGACCTCGTCGAGGGTGCTCCGAAGCCGCTGAAGGAAGGCGTGAACAAGGAAGAAGCCGACAAGATCAAGGCCCAGCTCGAGAAGGCTGGCGCCAAGGTCGAGCTGAAGTAAGCACTGCTTACTGGCGGGATCCCGGGCGAGCAGCGGCTCTGCCCGGGATCCTGGTCCCCCTCGAGAGGGTGGAACCGGATGCAAAAGGCGTGCGACGGAACGTCCCGACGCAGGCTGAACACGAAAAAGTGTGGGGATTTGAGGGCTTGATCCTCGAATCTGCACTATTGTCGCCCCATATCGGGTCGGCAGCACGAAAGCGCGGCGGCAGGGATGCTGGATTTCCCTGTAAGCCGTTGGGAGAGCAGGCTATTTCGGGCTTTTGCAGTCCGTGAAGATGATCGTTGTGACGGGCGGGCGCGCATCTGCGCCCCGCGCGTCGTTTTGCGTTTTGAAGGTCTGAAGAACAGATTCAGGACATCGGCGCCTGAAGCTGCGTCTCCGGCCCCCAAGACGAGTTCGAAAATTCAACCCGGAAAGCGGTGGCAGCCGCGTTCCGGATGGTGCGCCCAGGGCGGGCGACGAAAATGAGAGGCCACGATGGCGCAGCAGACATTCACCGGTCGCAAACGCGTTCGCAAGTTCTTCGGACACATCAAGGAAGTCGCCGAGATGCCGAACCTCATCGAGGTTCAGAAGGCGTCCTATGACCAGTTCCTGATGGTGGACGAACCCCAGGGCGGACGTCTCGACGAGGGTCTGCAGGCGGTGTTCCGCTCGGTATTTCCGATCTCCGACTTCTCGGGCACCTCGATGCTGGAATTCGTCCGCTACGAGTTCGAGCAGCCGAAATACGACGTCGACGAGTGCCGCCAGCGCGGCATGACCTTCGCTGCACCCCTCAAGGTGACGCTGCGCCTCATCGTGTTCGATATCGACGAGGAAACCGGCGCGAAGTCGGTGAAGGACATCAAGGAGCAGGACGTCTACATGGGCGACATCCCGCTCATGACGATGAACGGCACCTTCATCGTCAACGGCACCGAGCGCGTCATCGTCTCGCAGATGCACCGTTCGCCCGGCGTGTTCTTCGACCACGACAAGGGCAAGACCCATTCCTCGGGCAAGCTGTTGTTCGCCGCCCGCGTCATCCCGTATCGCGGCTCCTGGCTCGACATCGAGTTCGACGCCAAGGACATCGTCTATGCGCGTATCGACCGTCGCCGCAAGATTCCGGTGACGTCGCTGATGTTCGCCCTCGGTCTCGACGGCGAGGCGATCCTGTCCACGTTCTACAAGAAGATTCTCTACAAGCGGACCAAGGAAGGCTGGCGCGTTCCGTTCGACGCCAACCGCTTCCGCGGCTACTCCACGGTCAACGACCTGATCGATGCCGACACCGGCAAGGTCGTGCTCGAGGCCGGCAAGAAGCTCACCGTCCGCGCCGCGCGCCAGCTCCAGGAGAAGGGGCTGAAGGCGCTGCGCATGGCCGACGAGGAGCTGGTCGGCAATTACGTCGCCGAGGATCTCGTCAATCCGAAGACCGGTGAGATCCACGCCGAGGCCGGTGAGGAAATCACCGACAAGCTGATGAAGGCGCTCAACGAGCAGGGCTACAAGGAGCTGCCGTTGCTCGACATCGACCACGTCAATGTCGGCCCCTACATCCGCAACACGCTCTCGGCCGACAAGAACATGACGCGCGAGGATGCGCTGTTCGACATCTACCGCGTGATGCGTCCGGGCGAGCCGCCGACGCTGGAATCGGCGCAGGCCATGTTCCAGTCGCTGTTCTTCGACGCCGAGCGCTACGACCTCTCCGCGGTCGGCCGCGTCAAGATGAACATGCGCCTCGACCTCGATGCGCCCGATACCCAGCGCACGCTGCGCAAGGAGGACATCCTCGCCGTCATCAAGACGCTGGTGGATCTGCGCGACGGCAAGGGCGAGATCGACGACATCGACCATCTCGGCAACCGCCGTGTGCGTTCGGTCGGCGAGCTCATGGAGAACCAGTACCGTATCGGCCTCCTGCGCATGGAGCGCGCGATCAAGGAGCGCATGTCCTCGGTCGACATCGACACGGTCATGCCGCAGGATCTGATCAACGCCAAGCCGGCGGCCGCCGCGGTGCGCGAGTTCTTCGGCTCCTCGCAGCTCTCGCAGTTCATGGACCAGACCAACCCACTCAGCGAGATCACCCACAAGCGCCGCCTCTCGGCGCTCGGACCGGGCGGTCTGACCCGCGAGCGCGCCGGCTTCGAGGTGCGCGACGTGCATCCGACGCATTACGGCCGCATCTGCCCGATCGAGACGCCGGAAGGTCCGAACATCGGCCTGATCAACTCGCTCGCGACCTTCGCGCGCGTGAACAAGTACGGCTTCGTCGAGACGCCGTATCGCAAGGTCAAGGATGGTCGTGTCACCGACGAGGTCGTGTACCTGTCGGCGATGGAGGAAGGGCGCTATTCCGTGGCCCAGGCCAACGTGCCGGTCGACGCCAAGGGCCGCTTCACCGAAGACCTCGTGGTCTGCCGTTCGAGCGGGACCCGCGACGTCGTGCCGATGACGCCCGACAAGGTCGACTACATGGACGTGTCGCCGAAGCAGCTCGTTTCGGTCGCCGCGGCGCTGATCCCGTTCCTCGAGAACGACGACGCCAACCGCGCGCTGATGGGCTCGAACATGCAGCGCCAGGCGGTGCCGCTGGTTCGCGCCGAGGCGCCGTTCGTCGGCACCGGCATGGAGGGCGTGGTTGCCCGTGACTCGGGCGCTGCGATCGCGGCGCGCCGTTCGGGCGTGATCGACCAGATCGACGCGACCCGCGTCGTCATCCGCGCCACGGAAGATCTCGATCCGACCAAGTCGGGCGTCGATATCTACCGCCTCATGAAGTACCAGCGCTCGAACCAGTCGACCTGCATCAACCAGCGTCCGCTGGTGAAGGTCGGCGACATCGTCAAGAAGGGCGACATCATCGCCGACGGTCCCTCGACCGATCTCGGCGAGCTCGCGCTCGGCCGGAACGTGCTGGTCGCGTTCATGCCGTGGAACGGCTACAACTTCGAAGACTCGATCCTGCTCTCCGAGCGGATCGTGAAGGAAGACGTCTTCACCTCGATCCATATCGAGGAGTTCGAGGTGATGGCCCGCGACACCAAGCTCGGACCCGAGGAAATCACCCGCGACATTCCGAACGTCTCGGAAGAAGCGCTGAAGAACCTCGACGAAGCCGGTATCGTCTACATCGGCGCGGAAGTGCGCGCCGGCGACATCCTGGTCGGCAAGATCACGCCGAAGGGTGAAAGCCCGATGACCCCGGAAGAGAAGCTGCTGCGCGCCATCTTCGGCGAGAAGGCCTCCGACGTCCGCGACACCTCGCTGCGCGTTCCCCCGGGCGTGCAGGGCACGATCGTCGAAGTGCGCGTGTTCAACCGCCACGGCGTCGACAAGGACGAGCGCGCGCTGGCGATCGAGCGGGAGGAGATCGAGCGCCTCGCCAAGGACCGCGACGACGAGCAGGCGATCCTGGACCGCAACGTCTACAACCGTCTTGCCGAGCTGCTCGAGGGGCGGCAGGGCATTGCAGGTCCCAAGGGCTTCAAGAAGGACACCAAGATCACCCGTGCGGTGCTCGAGGAGTATCCGAAGTCGCAATGGTGGCTGTTCGCTTCGCCCAACGACAAGCTGATGGCCGAGATCGAGGCCATGCGGAAGCAGTACGACGAGTCGAAGAAGGGGCTGGAACAGCGCTTCCTCGACAAGGTCGAGAAGCTTCAGCGCGGTGACGAATTGCCGCCCGGCGTGATGAAGATGGTCAAGGTCTTCGTCGCGGTGAAGCGCAAGATCCAGCCCGGCGACAAGATGGCCGGCCGCCACGGCAACAAGGGCGTGGTGTCGAAGATCGTGCCGATCGAGGACATGCCGTTCCTCGAAGACGGCACGCATGCCGACATCGTGCTCAATCCGCTCGGCGTGCCCTCGCGCATGAACGTCGGACAGATCCTCGAGACCCATCTCGGCTGGGCCTGCGCCGGCCTCGGCAAGCGTATCGGCCAGACCGTCGATGCGTACCTGTCGAAGCAGGACATCAAGCCGCTGAAGGAGACCCTGAAGAAGGTCTACGGCGAGGACGAGACGATCAAGTCGCTCAACGACAGCGAGTTGCTCGAGCTCGGCCAGAACCTCAGCCGCGGCGTGCCGATCGCGACGCCGGTGTTCGACGGTGCCAAGGAAGCCGACATCGAGGAGATGCTGAAGCTTGCCGGCCTCGACGCTTCGGGTCAGTCGACCGTCTATGACGGTCGCACCGGCGATCCGTTCGATCGCAAGGTGACGGTGGGCTACATCTACATGCTCAAGCTGCACCATCTGGTCGACGACAAGATCCATGCGCGTTCGATCGGTCCGTACTCGCTCGTCACCCAGCAGCCGCTGGGCGGCAAGGCGCAGTTCGGCGGCCAGCGCTTCGGCGAAATGGAGGTGTGGGCGCTCGAGGCTTACGGCGCGGCGTACACGCTCCAGGAAATGCTGACGGTGAAGTCGGACGACGTCGCCGGCCGCACCAAGGTGTACGAGGCGATCGTGCGCGGCGACGACACGTTCGAGGCCGGTATTCCGGAATCGTTCAACGTGCTGGTCAAGGAAATGCGCTCGCTCGGCCTCAACGTCGACCTGCACAATTCCAAGATGGGACCGGCGCCGACGTCGGAAGCGGCCGAGTAATTCGACCTGTCATGCCCGGCCTTCGCGGCCGGGCATCGGCGCCCCGCCCGAGGCCTTGAGGGCAGGGCGCCATGCGGAAGTGATTTTCGAATTTGCGGCCGGAGGCGACCGGCACGCGAGGAGAAGACGATGAACCAAGAAGTTATGAATCTCTTCAACCCGACGACGCCGGCTCAGGTCTTCGACCAGATCCGGATTTCGATCGCGTCTCCAGAGAAGATTCTGTCCTGGTCCTACGGCGAGATCAAGAAGCCGGAGACCATCAACTATCGTACTTTCAAGCCCGAGCGCGACGGCCTGTTCTGCGCCCGCATCTTCGGGCCGATCAAGGACTACGAGTGCTTGTGCGGCAAGTACAAGCGCATGAAGTACAAGGGCATCATTTGCGAGAAGTGCTCGGTCGAGGTCACGCTGTCGCGCGTCCGGCGCGAGCGCATGGGCCATATCGAGCTCGCAGCCCCCGTCGCGCACATCTGGTTCCTGAAGTCGCTGCCCTCGCGCATCGGCCTCCTGCTCGACATGACGCTGAAGGATCTCGAGCGGATCCTCTACTTCGAATATTACGTCGTGCTCGAGCCGGGCCTCACCGCGCTGAAGGACCGTCAGTTGCTGTCGGAAGACGAGTATCTGAAGGCGCAGGACGAGTACGGCCAGGACAGCTTCACCGCCATGATCGGCGCCGAGGCGATCCGCGAGCTGCTCAAGGGCATGGACCTCGAGAAGCTCGAGGCCTCGCTGCGTGCCGAGATGCAGGAGACCGACTCCGACATCAAGCACAAGAAGCTCGCCAAGCGCCTGAAGATCGTGGAAGCGTTCCGCCATTCCGGCAACAAGCCGGAATGGATGATCATGACCGTGATCCCGGTGATTCCGCCGGATCTGCGTCCGCTGGTGCCGCTGGACGGCGGCCGCTTCGCGACCTCCGATCTCAACGACCTCTATCGTCGCGTCATCAACCGCAACAACCGCTTGAAGCGGCTGATGGAGCTGCGCGCGCCCGACATCATCATCCGCAACGAGAAGCGCATGCTTCAGGAAGCGGTCGATGCGCTGTTCGACAACGGCCGCCGCGGCCGCGTCATCACCGGCGCCAACAAGCGTCCGCTGAAGTCGCTCGCCGACATGCTCAAGGGCAAGCAGGGCCGCTTCCGCCAGAATCTGCTCGGCAAGCGCGTCGACTATTCGGGCCGTTCGGTGATCGTGGTCGGTCCCGAGCTGCGCCTGCATCAGTGCGGCCTGCCGAAGAAGATGGCGCTCGAGCTGTTCAAGCCATTCATCTATTCGCGGCTCGACGCCAAGGGCCTGTCCACCACCGTGAAGCAGGCCAAGAAGCTGGTCGAGAAGGAACGGCCCGAGGTCTGGGACATCCTGGACGAGGTGATCCGCGAGCATCCGGTGCTGCTCAACCGCGCACCGACGCTGCACCGCCTCGGCATTCAGGCGTTCGAGCCCGTGCTGATCGAAGGCAAGGCGATCCAGCTTCACCCGCTGGTCTGCTCTGCGTTCAACGCCGACTTCGACGGCGACCAGATGGCCGTGCACGTTCCGCTGTCGCTCGAAGCGCAGCTGGAAGCGCGCGTCCTGATGATGTCGACCAACAACATCCTGCATCCGGCGAACGGCCAGCCGATCATCGTGCCGTCGCAGGATATCGTGCTCGGTCTGTACTACGTCTCGATCATGCGCGAAGGCCTCCCCGGCGAGGGCAAGGCGTTCGGCGACATGGCCGAGCTCGAGCACGCGCTGCACGCGAAGGTCATCCACCTCCACACCAAGATCAAGTACCGGTGGGAAGGCATGGACGAGACCGGCAAGGTCTCCAAGCGCTGGATCGAGACCACCGCCGGCCGCGTCATGCTCGGCAATTTGCTGCCGAAGAACCCGCGCATCTCCTACGAGATCATCAACAAGCTGATGACCAAGCGCGAGATCTCCGGCGTCATCGACCAAGTCTACCGCCACTGCGGCCAGAAGGAGACGGTGATCTTCTGCGACCGCATCATGGCGCTCGGCTTCTACAACGCGTTCAAGGCCGGCATCTCCTTCGGCAAGGACGACATGGTCGTGCCGCACGGAAAGTGGAAGATCGTCGACACCACCCGTACGCTGGCGAAGGATTTCGAGCAGCAGTACAACGACGGCCTGATCACCCATGGCGAGAAGTACAACAAGGTCGTCGACGCCTGGTCGAAGGCCACCGAAGAAATCGCCAAGGCGATGATGAAGGAGATCTCCGCCACCAAGAAGACGGCGAGCGGGGCCGACGCCGACATCAACTCGATCTACATGATGGCTCACTCCGGTGCCCGCGGTTCGCCGGCCCAGATGCGCCAGCTCGCCGGCATGCGCGGCCTGATGGCGAAGCCGTCGGGCGAGATCATCGAGACGCCGATCATCTCGAACTTCAAGGAAGGCCTCTCGGTGCTCGAGTACTTCAACTCGACCCACGGCGCCCGCAAGGGCCTCGCGGACACCGCGTTGAAGACCGCGAACTCGGGCTACCTGACCCGTCGTCTCGTCGACGTGGCGCAGGATTGCATCATCACGCAGAGCGACTGCGGCACCAAGCTCGGCATCAAGATGCGGGCCATCGTCGATGCGGGCACCGTGGTCGCCTCGCTCGGCTCGCGCATCCTCGGACGTACGGCCTGCGAAGACGTGCGTGACGGCTCCGGCACCGTGATCGTCAAGCGCGACACGCTGATGGAAGAGAGCCACGTGGATGCCATCCATCAGGCCGGCATCCAGGAGGTGAAGATCCGCTCGGCACTGACCTGCGAACTCGTCAACGGTATCTGCGGCAAGTGCTACGGCCGCGACCTCGCCCGCGGCACGCCGGTCAACCACGGCGAAGCGGTCGGCGTCATCGCGGCGCAGTCGATCGGCGAGCCGGGCACCCAGCTCACCATGCGCACCTTCCACATCGGCGGTGCGGCGCAGCTCAACGAGCAGTCCTTCGTCGAAGCCAACTTCGACGGCAAGATCGTGATCAGGAACAAGGCCATCGCCCGCAACAGCGAAGGTCACCTGATCGCGATGGTGCGCAACATGGTTGTCGCGATCGTCGATGCCGACGGCACCGAGCGTGCGACGCACCGTATCCAATACGGTTCGCGTCTGCACGTCGACGAGGGCGACATGGTCAAGCGCGGCCAGCGCATCGTCGAGTGGGATCCCTACACCCGTCCGCTGCTCACCGAGGTCGAGGGAACCATCGGCTTCGAGGATCTGCTCGAGGGGCAGTCGATCTCGGAAACGCTCGACGAGGCCACCGGTATCGCCAAGCGCGTGGTCATCGACTGGCGCTCGACGCGCGGCGGCTCGGACCTGCGTCCGGCCATCGTGGTCAAGGGCAAGGACGGCAAGGTGCTCAAGCTCGCCCGTGGCGGCGATGCCCGCTACATGCTGTCGGTCGACGCCATTCTCTCGGTCGATATCGGAGCCAAGGTCCAGCCGGGCGACATCCTCGCCCGTGTCTCGACCGAAAGCGCCAAGACGCGTGACATCACCGGCGGTCTGCCGCGGGTGGCGGAACTGTTCGAGGCCCGGCGCCCGAAGGATGCGGCGATCATCGCCGAAATCGCGGGCACCATCCGGTTCGGGCGCGACTACAAGAACAAGCGTCGCATCTCGATCGAGCCGATGGACAAGACCGACGAGCCGCGCGAGTACCTGATCCCGAAGGGCAAGCACATCCACCTTCAGGACGGCGACGTCGTCGAAAAGGGCGACTTCATCGTGGAAGGCAACCCGGCGCCGCACGACATCCTTGCGGTCAAGGGCATCGAGGAGCTCGCGGCCTATCTGGTCAACGAGATCCAGGAGGTCTACCGGCTGCAGGGCGTGCTCATCAACGACAAGCACATCGAGGTGATCGTCCGTCAGATGCTCCAGAAGGTGGAAATCACCGACCAGGGCGACACGGACATGATCTCCGGCGAGCAGGTCGACAAGATCGAGTTCGACGCGCTGAACGCGAAGGCCAAGGAAGAGGGCAAGAAGCCCGCCACGGGAACGCCGGTTCTGCTCGGCATCACCAAGGCGAGCCTCCAGACCCGCTCCTTCTTCTCGGCGGCATCGTTCCAGGAGACCACCCGCGTCCTCACCGAGGCTGCGGTCAACGGCAAGATCGATCCGCTCGAAGGCCTCAAGGAGAACGTCATCGTCGGCCGGCTGATCCCGGCGGGCACCGGCGCCTCCATGGCCAAGATCCGCGAAGTCGCCATGAAGCGCGACAAGCTGATCCTGGACGAGCGCGAGAAGCAGGCCGCCGTCGTGTCGCCGGCGCCGGAAGCCGAGCTTCCTGCGCTGCCGCCTGCGGAATGATCGTTCATCCGTAGGAATACCGAGGACAGTGAAAAGGCCGGCTTTTGCCGGCCTTTTTGCTGCTTTGTTTGCTTGCTGCGATGCGGGATCGACCTTTGTTCATCTTTCCTTCAGCCGCAAAAGCGCTTCTGCTAAGGCGACTTAGACCGGTGGTCCCGTGAAGTGGGCAGGGCCGGAAGACCACGGAACTCTCATGCTTGATCTCGCAATCGTAGGCGGCGGCCCCGGCGGGCTGATGAGCGCCTGGTACCTGAAGCGCAAGCTCGGCGATCTCTGCCGCGTCACCATCTACGAGGCCTCCGACCGGCTCGGCGGCAAGATCGTCACGCGCAAGTTCGATTCGGCGCCCGCGATGTACGAGGCCGGCGTTGCCGAGATCTACGACTACTCGATGACGGGCCCGGACCCGCTGCGTGAGCTGATCCAGCATTTCGGCCTTCAGACCATTCCGATGGATGCCGAGCAGGTGCAGTTCGGCGGCGAGCTGCTCAACGACATTCCGGGCATGCGCCGCAAGTACGGCGCCAAGACTGCCGCGGCGATCGAAGCCTTCCGCAAGCGCTGCGCCGAGTTGATGTCGCCGGTGGAATATTACGAGGGCGTCGGCGCGCACGACAACGAGCATCCCTGGGCCTACAAGACCGCCGAGCAGGTGCTCGACGAGGAGGTCGAGGACGCCACCGCAAAGCGCTTCTTCAAGGTGATGGCGCGTTCCGACATCGCGACCGAGAGCCACAACACCAACGGGCTCAACGCGCTCAAGAACTATCTGATGGACGTCGACGGCTATATCGGCCTCTATTCCATCCAGAACGGCAACGAGCAGCTGATCGAATGCCTGCAGTCGGAGGTCAATGCCGACATCCAGCTCAACCACCGCGTGCTTGCCGTCGGCAAGGCGCCGACCGGCCGGTATCAGCTGAAGATGATGAACGGCAAGGGGCCGGAGACCCGTGACTTCGATCTCGTGCTGGTCTGCCTGCCGCATTCCTGGCTCGCCACTCTCGGCTGGGAGGGCGAGCAGCTGCGCAAGTCGATGGTCAAGCACGTGGCCTATTTCGACCGTCCTGCGCATTATCTGCGCGTCTCGATCCTGTTCGACGAGCCGTTCTGGGGCGACAAGATTCCGGGCGCCTGGTTCATGTCGGAAGCCTTCGGCGGCTGCTGCGTCTACAACGAGGGCGCACGTCACGACGTCGGCAAGCATGGTGTTCTGAACTGGCTCATTCCCGGCTCCGACGCACTGGCTTTTGCCAATCTGTCGGACCAGGAGCTGATCGACGCCGCCCTGAAATCGCTGCCGGCTTCTCTCGGCGATGCGCGTCTGCACTTCATGGAAGGCAAGATCCACCGCTGGCTGTCGTCGGTGAACGCGCTGCCGGGTGGTTTGCCGGTGCGCGATGTCATGACCAATCACCGGCCCGAACCGAAGGAGCACCCCGGCATCGTGGTGGTCGGCGACTATCTGTTCGATTCGACGCTGAACGGCCTGCTCGATTCCTCGGACGCGGCGACCGACATCATCCTGACCGAGATGATGCGCCTGCGTCGCGAACGCGCGCAGGGCGAGAAGCCGCTTTCGGACAAGATCGATCGCGATTATTTCGAGAATTATCGCGGTCTCGGCCCCTATCATGAGGCGTGGCGGCACTTCACCGATCCCGACTACCTCACGAAGCTGATCGGTATCGTCTGGGGCAGGACGGCGGGCGCCAAGCTGCTGGTCGCGGGCTCCGCCAGTGGCGAACTGGTCGGCGCACTGCGCGACCGCGGTATCGATGCATGGGGAATCGAGAACAACCGCGCCATCCACGCCAGGACGCCGAAAGCGCTGACGAAGTACAACAAGCTCGGCTCGATCACCGACATGCCATTCAAGGACGGCACGTTCGACTTCGTGTTCGAGACCAGCCTCTGCCACGTGTCCCCGAAGCAGGTGGTCCGCGCGATTCGCGAGCTCAACCGCGTGGTGAAGACCGGCCTCGTGTTCGGCTCCATCACCTCGGACATGGCGCCGGCATTGATCGACCGCTACGACCTGCTGCGGGGGGTCAGGAAGCTCGGCACCTGGTGGGAATGGTCCGAATTGTTCTTCGGCAACGGCTTCGACCTGTCGATGCACCGCAAGGACTGCACCGACGCGCTTTGGGAGGCGACGCTCGCCGCCAATAAGGGACCGGGGCAATGGTACGCCGACGCGGATTCCCTGCGCTATTCCTTCTTCGACAAGGTCGAGGACGAGGATTAGCCCAGGGACCGGGAATCGAATTCCCCAATTGTTTTGCCGAATTCATCCTGATCGCATAGAATCGGTGCAATAGCGGTTGCCGCTATGTCCTGCGTTCTCTGCGGTCATGCCGGCCGTCAGCATCGGTTGGTTTCATGGCATCCAAGCCCCTCCCGCCCGACAAACAGAAGGCCGCCGCGGAAGAGGCGGCCGAGCTCGAGGACAAGCTTGCTCTCGCCAAGCCGGACCTCGAACCCGACCAGGACGAGGAAGACGAGGAGCACGGCGGGCTGGAACTCGACGACGACGATGAGGACGAGGACCTCGTCGTCTTTACCGCGCGCGAGGCTGCCGGCGCCCTCGCGACCATCGTCGGCTTCGTCAAGCCCTATCTCTCGAACTACAAGCGGATGCTGTCATTCGTGGCCTTCGGCGTCGTGGTCGAGACGTTGTTCAACGTCATCATGCCGCTCAGCCTCAAATTCCTGATCGACGATGCGCTCGGCGAGGAGGATTTTCAGGCACTCTACAAGATCCTCGGCGTGCTCGCGGCCGCCGGCATCTTCACCTCGATCGTCGCGGTCTGGTACGAACGTTGGGACGCACGCCTTGCCGCTTGCATCATCTCCGACGTCCGCAAGCGCCTGTTCGAGCACGTCCAGGACCTGCCCGCCGCCTATTTCGGCCGCACCAGGCGCGGCGAGATCCTGTCGCGCTTCTCGGTCGATCTCTCGGCCTTCGAAGGCTCGGTCAAGACGTTCGCCAACAGTGCCGCACTGCCGTTCCTGGAGCTGATCGCCGGCATCATCCTGATGGTCTTCCTCAACTGGCAGCTCGCCGTCGTCGCGCTACTGGTGTTCCCGATCACGCTGATCGGCCCACGGATCCTGACGCCGAAGGCGGTGCAGGCCAATTACGAGCAGAAGCTCAACGAATCGGCGCTGCTCGGCATGGTGCAGGAGAACGTGGCGGCCCAGGCGGTGATCAAGGCGTTCAGCCTGCAACGCAAGATGTTCGGCTTCTTCACCTTGCGCAACGACGAGACCCGCAACAAGATCGCCTCGGCCGCATTCCTCTCGACCATGGTGGAGCGGACGGTCACCATCTCGGTGCTCCTCCTGCACCTCGTGGTGCTCGCGATCGGCGCCTATCTGGCGACCAAGGGCCAGATCACAATCGGCACCTTCGTCACCTTCGAGAGCGCGTTCTGGGAGGTTTCCTACAACATCGCCCATGTGATGCATTTCATCCCGGTGTCGATCTCCTCGGCCGCCGCGATCCGTCACATCCAGGAACTGCTCGACGAGCCGACCCGCGGCGCAGACCGCCCCGGCGCGCCGGATCTGCCCCGAATCACCAACGACATCACCTTCGATCACGTCACCTTCCAGTATGAGGGCAGCCAGACGCCGGTGCTGGACAATCTCAGCCTCAAGCTCAATGCCGGCAAGCGCATCGCGATCGTCGGCCCGAGCGGCTCCGGCAAGAGCACGCTGCTCAATCTGATCCTGCGGCTCTACGTGCCCGACGAAGGCCGCGTCACCATCGACGGCGTCGACGTCCGCAAGGTGACGCTGGATTCGCTGCGCCGGAGCATGGCGGTGGTGTTCCAGGAGAACATGCTGTTCAACATGTCGATCCGCGAGAACATCCGGCTCGGCAAGGAGGGTGCAACCGACGAGGAGGTGGAGGAGGCGGCCAAGAAGGCCGAGATCCACCGCTACATCATGAGCCTGCCGCAGCGCTACGACACGCAGGTCGGCGAGCGCGGAGACACGCTGTCGGGCGGCCAGCGCCAGCGCATCGCGATCGCGCGCGCGATCATCCGCAACCCCTCCGTGCTGCTGCTGGACGAAGCCACCTCAGCGTTGGACCAGACCACCGAGGCCGCGATCAACCGCACCCTGCTCAGGGTCGCCAAGGGTCGCACCATGATCTGGTCGACCCACCGCCTGACCTCGGTGGTCGAGATGGACGAGATCATCGTGATATCAGGGGGCAGGGCGATCGAGCGCGGCTCCCATGCCGAGCTGCTCGCCAAGAACGGCACCTATCGCAAGCTGTGGAACGACCAGATCCACCAGCCCCATGGCGCGGCAGCTCGCGCCGCCGCCGACGGCGCCGATGACGAAGAGGACGAAGACCTCGAGGACGATGAGGACGACGAGGACGACGAGGAGGAGTAACCGCGGGCGTTCAGCTCCGAGGGGCCTCGTTTGATCGTCTCGACTCACAAGCGGCGCGCGGGACTCGTCGATTCCCTGATGCGAGGCGCTCGGCCGCCGCGACGCCACGTTTTTTTGCACGCATGGCTCGGGCCAAGACCATCCGCCGATCGGCAAGTCCGGGCTGAAGCCGCGCCACATCGGGCCTCGCGGCAGGGCGGGAAAGCTGGAAGGCCGCGTCACCAGCCAGCAAACTGAGCGCAGGCAGGAAAAAAGGCTCTCGGCCTGGTAATAAAAATATATTAAGTCCGGGTATAATTGCTTTCAGATCTAACAGGCTGCCTATGTCAGGCAGGCGCGGTGAGGCGGCCAAGAGGCTATTTTCGCAGCCGCATGAAGCGCTTTCTGACTGTCGTTTCACCTTGACTTGACCGATTCTCACTTATAGAAAGCGCCTCACTTAACGACAGGCGGTGAGCATCGCCAGCGTCGGAACGGGCCACCCGTTGATCCCCAAAGACTAGATCTGCCAGGGGTCGCAAAGACGGGCACCAACCTCGACGAATGCCGCTCAAACGCTGTCGATCATAGCTAGGCAATGCCAGTGCGACTTTAGTTCTCTCGAGCACGTTCTCTTGAGATCGAATTCGGATGCATGACCTCAGGGTGCGGGCCGCGGCGTGACGCTGAACGGCTTCGAGACTGCGGTCCTCTGTGGCGTCGAAGCGCTTTCCGCTCCTTGATGGAGCGGTTGGCGCAATTTCGCTTTGCGCGGGTTATTCGCGCAAGGCGGCCCCGTCGGGCGGGCAGCTCGAACAGAATTTGCGGACCCGGTGACGGGCCGCGGCAAGACAGCGGACCCGAGTGGGGCCGCGGCAGAAAAAGGGTGAAGGCCAGAATGCCGACGATCAACCAGCTGATCGCTCAACCGCGGGAAGTGCAGAAGTCGCGCAAGAAGGTGCCGGCGCTGCAGCAGTCGCCGCAGAAGCGTGGTGTTTGCACGCGCGTCTACACCACGACCCCGAAGAAGCCGAACTCGGCGCTTCGTAAGGTTGCCAAGGTGCGCCTGACCAACGGTTTCGAGGTGATCGGCTACATCCCCGGCGAGGGCCATAACCTCCAGGAGCACTCGGTGGTCATGATCCGCGGCGGCCGCGTCAAGGACTTGCCGGGCGTGCGCTACCATATCCTCCGCGGCGTTCTGGATACCCAGGGCGTCAAGAACCGTAAGCAGCGTCGTTCGAAGTACGGCGCCAAGCGTCCGAAGTAAGCGGGAACCAAGCCCATGTCTCGTCGCCACTCTGCGGAAAAGCGCGAAGTTCTTCCGGATCCGAAGTTCGGGAACATCATCGTCACGAAGTTCATGAACTCGGTGATGTACGCCGGCAAGAAGTCGGTTGCGGAAGGCATTGTGTATGGTGCGTTCGGCATCATCGAATCCAAGACCAAGCAGAACCCGCTCGGCGTGTTCGAGCAGGCGCTCGAGAACGTCATGCCGACCATCGAGGTCCGCTCCCGCCGCGTCGGCGGCGCGACCTATCAGGTTCCGGTCGAGGTTCGCTCGACCCGCCGGCAGGCTCTCGGCATTCGCTGGCTGATCGCGGCTGCGCGTGAGCGCAACGAGAAGACGATGACCGAGCGGCTCTCGGCGGAGCTCTTGGACGCATCGAACAACCGGGGGAACGCCGTCAAGAAGCGCGAAGACGTGCACCGCATGGCGGAAGCCAACCGCGCCTTCTCGCACTATCGCTGGTAACGGCGACACACTCGGACTCGCAAGGAACGACCCATGCCCCGCCAACATGCCATCGAGGACTACCGTAACTTCGGTATCATGGCGCATATCGACGCCGGCAAGACCACGACCACCGAGCGCATCCTCTATTACACCGGCAAGAGCCACAAGATCGGCGAAGTGCACGAAGGTGCCGCGACGATGGACTGGATGGAGCAGGAGCAGGAGCGTGGCATCACGATCACCTCGGCTGCGACCACCGCGTTCTGGAACGGCAAGCGCCTGAACATCATCGACACGCCCGGTCACGTCGACTTCACCATTGAAGTCGAGCGTTCGCTTCGCGTGCTCGACGGCGCCGTCTGCGTGCTCGACTCCAACCAGGGCGTCGAGCCCCAGACCGAGACCGTCTGGCGCCAGGGCGACAAGTACAAGGTTCCGCGCATCGTCTTCGCCAACAAGATGGACAAGATCGGTGCCGACTTCTTCAAATGTCTGTCGGACATCGTCGACCGTCTGGGCGCCAAGCCCGTCGCGATCCAGCTTCCGATCGGTGCCGAGAACAACTTCAAGGGTCTCGTCGACCTCGTGAAGATGAAGGGCGTCATCTGGAACGATGAATCGCTCGGCGCGAAGTTCGACTATGTCGACATTCCGGAAGACCTCGTCGACCAGGCCAAGGAATATCGCGAGAAGATGGTGGAAGCCGCCGTCGAGCTCGACGATGACGCCATGGCCGCCTATCTCGACGGCAAGGAGCCGGACGAGGCGACCCTGAAGCGCCTGATCCGCAAGGCGGTGCTGACCGGCGCGTTCTATCCCGTGCTGTGCGGCTCGGCCTTCAAGAACAAGGGCGTGCAGCCGCTGCTCGACGCCGTGGTCGACTACCTGCCGTCGCCGCTCGACGTGCCCGCGATCAAGGGCACCGACGACAAGGGCAACGAGGTCGTGCGCAAGGCGGACGACAAGGAGCCGCTGGCGCTGCTCGCGTTCAAGATCATGGACGACCCGTTCGTCGGCACCATCACCTTCTGCCGCATCTACTCCGGCGTTCTGCAGAGCGGCACCGGCGTCGTGAACTCGACCCGCGAGAAGAAGGAGCGGATCGGGCGCATGCTGTTGATGCATGCGAACAACCGCGAGGACATCAAGGAGGCCTATGCCGGCGACATCGTCGCGCTGGCCGGTCTGAAGGAAGCGCGCACCGGTGACACGCTGTGCGATCCCGACCACCAGGTCATCCTCGAGAAGATGGAATTCCCCGAGCCGGTCATCGAGATCGCGATCGAGCCGAAGTCCAAGGCCGACCAGGAGAAGCTGGGCGTGGCGCTGGCCAAGCTCGCCGCGGAGGATCCGTCCTTCCGCGTTTCGACCGACCACGAGTCCGGCCAGACCATCCTCAAGGGCATGGGCGAGCTCCATCTCGACATCAAGGTCGACATCCTCAAGCGCACATACAAGGTCGACGCCAACATCGGCGCGCCCCAGGTGGCGTTCCGTGAGCGCATCACCAAGCGGGTGGAGCACAGCTACACCCACAAGAAGCAGACCGGCGGCACCGGCCAGTTCGCGGCCGTGTCGTTCATCGTCGAGCCGAACGAGCCCGGCAAGGGCTTCGAGTTCGAATCGAAGATCGTCGGCGGCGCGGTGCCGAAGGAGTACATCCCCGGCGTCGAGAAGGGCCTGGAGAGCGTGCTGTCGTCCGGCGTGGTCGCGGGCTTCCCCGTGGTCGACGTCAAGGTGCAGCTCGTCGACGGCAAGTATCACGACGTCGACTCGTCGGCGCTCGCCTTCGAAATCGCCTCGCGCGCCTGCTTCCGCGAAGCGCTGCAGATGGGCAAGTCGGTCCTGCTCGAGCCGATCATGAAGGTCGAGGTGGTGACTCCGGAGGACTACACCGGCTCGGTCATCGGCGACCTGAATTCCCGGCGCGGTCAGATCCAGGGGCAGGACATGCGCGGCAACGCCAACGTCATCAACGCGATGGTGCCGCTCATGAACATGTTCGGTTACGTGAACAATCTGCGCTCGATGAGCCAGGGTCGCGCGACCTTCACCATGCAGTTCGATCACTACGCAGAAGCGCCGGCCAATGTGTCGGCAGAAGTCCAGAAGAAGTTTGCCTGATTGTCGTCGGTCTCAAGCCGACGATTGAACGGAGAGTCAAATGGCCAAAGCAAAGTTTGAACGTACCAAGCCGCACTGCAACATCGGCACCATCGGTCACGTCGACCATGGTAAGACGTCGCTGACCGCGGCGATCACCAAGATCCTCGCCGAGACCGGCGGTGCGACGTTCACCGCGTACGATCAGATCGACAAGGCGCCGGAAGAGAAAGCGCGTGGCATCACCATCTCGACTGCGCACGTCGAGTACGAGACCAAGAACCGCCACTACGCTCACGTCGACTGCCCCGGCCACGCCGACTACGTGAAGAACATGATCACCGGCGCCGCCCAGATGGACGGTGCGATCCTGGTCGTGTCGGCCGCTGACGGCCCGATGCCGCAGACCCGCGAGCACATCCTGCTCGCCCGCCAGGTCGGCGTGCCCGCGCTCGTCGTGTTCCTCAACAAGTGCGACATGGTCGACGATCCGGAGCTGCTCGAGCTCGTCGAGCTCGAAGTCCGCGAGCTGCTCTCGAAGTACGAGTTCCCCGGCGACAAGATCCCGATCATCAAGGGTTCGGCGCTCGCCGCTCTCGAAGACTCCGACAAGAAGCTCGGCCACGACGCCATCCTCGAGCTGATGCGCAACGTCGACGAGTACATCCCGCAGCCGGAGCGTCCGATCGACCAGCCGTTCCTGATGCCGGTCGAAGACGTGTTCTCGATCTCGGGCCGCGGTACCGTCGTGACCGGCCGTGTCGAGCGCGGCGTCATCAAGGTCGGCGAGGAAATCGAGATCGTCGGTCTGCGCGCGACCCAGAAGACCACCGTCACCGGCGTCGAGATGTTCCGCAAGCTGCTCGATCAGGGCCAGGCCGGCGACAACATCGGCGCGCTGCTCCGCGGCACCAAGCGCGAGGACGTCGAGCGCGGCCAGGTTTTGGCCAAGCCGGGTTCGGTCAAGCCGCACACCAAGTTCAAGGCTGAGGCCTACATCCTCACCAAGGAAGAGGGCGGTCGCCACACCCCGTTCTTCACCAACTACCGTCCGCAGTTCTACTTCCGCACCACCGACGTGACGGGTGTGGTGCACCTGCCGGAAGGCACCGAGATGGTGATGCCGGGCGACAACATCGCGATGGAAGTGCACCTGATCGTGCCGATCGCGATGGAAGAGAAGCTCCGCTTCGCGATCCGCGAAGGCGGTCGCACCGTCGGCGCCGGCGTCGTCGCCTCGATCATCGAGTAACAAGCGAATAGGGAATGGTGAGTGGCGAATAGGGAATTCCATTCGCTACTCGCTACTCGCCACTCTACTCAAAGAAAGCACGGCAATGAACGGCCAAAACATTCGTATCCGTCTCAAGGCGTTCGACCATCGTATCCTCGATACGTCGACCCGCGAGATCGTGAACACGGCGAAGCGCACCGGCGCGCAGGTCCGCGGACCCATTCCGCTGCCCACCCGCATCGAGAAGTTCACCGTCAACCGTTCGCCCCACGTCGACAAGAAGAGCCGCGAACAGTTCGAGATGCGCACTCACAAGCGCCTGCTCGACATCGTCGATCCGACCCCGCAGACCGTCGATGCTTTGATGAAGCTCGACCTGGCCGCCGGTGTCGACGTCGAGATCAAGCTCTAAGATTTTGGATCCCGTTCGCCAAAAGCGGACAAAGAGAACAGGAAGCAAGCCGATGCGCTCCGGAGTGATCGCACAAAAGGTCGGGATGACGCGGGTCTTCACGGAGGCCGGCGAACATATTCCCGTGACCGTGCTGAAGCTCGGCAATTGCCAGGTCGTAGGCCACCGCACCGAAGAGAAGAACGGTTACGTCGCGCTCCAGCTCGGTTCTGGTACCCGCAAGACCGTTTACATGCCGAAGGCCGAGCGCGGCCAGTTCGCGGTCGCCAAGGTCGAGCCGAAGCGCCGGGTCGAGGAATTCCGCGTCACCGCCGACGCCATGATCCCGGTCGGCGCCGAGATCCAGGCTGACCATTTCGTCGTCGGCCAGTTCGTCGACGTCACCGGCACCTCGGTCGGTAAGGGCTTCGCCGGCGGCATGAAGCGCTGGAACTTCGGCGGTCTGCGCGCCACGCACGGTGTGTCGATCTCGCACCGCTCGATCGGTTCGACCGGTGGCCGTCAGGACCCCGGCAAGACCTGGAAGAACAAGAAGATGCCCGGCCACATGGGTGTCGACCGCATCACCACGCTCAACCTTCGCGTCGTCCAGACCGATGTCGAGCGCGGCCTGATCCTCGTCGAAGGCGCCGTTCCCGGCTCCAAGGGCGGCTGGATCCGCGTGCGCGACGCCGTCAAGAAGCCGCTGCCGAAGGAAGCTCCGAAGCCCGGCAAGTTCAAGGTTGCTGGCGACGCGGAAGCCGCTCCGGCTGCGCAGGAGGCGTGAGATGGAATTGAAGGTCACCACCCTCGAAGGTAAGGAAGCCGGCTCCGTGCAGCTGTCCGACGCCATTTTCGGCCTCGAGCCGCGCGAGGACATCATCGCGCGCTGCGTGCAGTGGCAGCTCAACAAGCGCCAGGCCGGCACGCACAAGGCCAAGGGCCGCGCCGAGATCTGGCGCACCGGCAAGAAGATGTACAAGCAGAAGGGCACCGGCGGTGCTCGTCACGGCTCGGCCCGCGTGCCGCAGTTCCGCGGCGGCGGTCGTGCCTTCGGTCCGGTGGTGCGTTCGCACGCCACCGACCTGCCGAAGAAGGTCCGTGCGCTCGCTCTGAAGCATGCGCTCTCGGCCAAGGCCAAGGACGGCGATCTCGTCGTGATCGAGAAGGCCGCGCTCGAGACCGCCAAGACCAAGGCGCTGCTCGGCCACTTCTCGGGTCTCGGGCTGACCAATGCGCTGATCATCGACGGTGCCGAGCTCAACAACGGCTTCGCCGCTGCGGCCCGCAACATCCCGAACATGGACGTGCTGCCGATCCAGGGCATCAACGTCTATGACATCCTGCGCCGTCAGAAGCTCGTTCTGACCAAGGCCGCCATCGATGCGCTGGAGGCGCGCTTCAAATGAGCAAGAACATCGAGCCTCGCCACTACGACGTGATCCTGTCGCCGGTCGTGACCGAAAAGGCGACGATCGCCTCGGAGCACAACAAGGTGCTGTTCAAGGTGGCCGCCAAGGCGACCAAGCCGCAGATCAAGGAAGCGATCGAGAAGCTGTTCGACGTCAAGGTCAAGAGCGTCAACACGCTGGTCCGCAAGGGCAAGGTCAAGGCCTTCCGCGGCACCATCGGCTCGCAGTCGAACAGCAAACGCGCGATCGTGACCCTCGAAGAGGGTCACCGGATCGACGTCACCACCGGTCTGTAAGGTCGTACGACGATGGCACTGAAGACATTCAATCCCACGACGCCCGGCCAGCGCCAGCTGGTCATGGTCGATCGTTCGGCCCTCTACAAGGGCAAGCCGCTGAAGGCCCTCACCGAGGGCAAGAAGTCCTCGGGCGGCCGCAACAACACCGGCCGCATCACCGTGCGCTTCCGCGGCGGCGGTCACAAGCAGACGCTGCGTACCGTCGACTTCAAGCGTGAGAAGGTCGACGTGCCCGCGACCGTCGAGCGGCTGGAATACGATCCGAACCGCACCGGCTTCATCGCACTGATCAAGTATCAGGACGGCGAGCAGGCCTATATCCTGGCGCCGCAGCGCCTGGCTGTGGGCGACACGATCATCGCCGGCAATTACGTCGACGTGAAGCCGGGCAACGTCATGCCGCTCGGCAACATGCCGGTCGGCACGATCATCCACAACATCGAGGTCAAGATCGGCAAGGGCGGCCAGCTCGCGCGTTCCGCGGGCACCTACGCCCAGCTCGTCGGCCGCGACCAGGACTATGTCATCATCCGCCTGAACTCGGGCGAGCAGCGCTTGGTGCACGGCCGTTGCCGCGGCACGATCGGCGCGGTCTCGAACCCGGATCACATGAACACCTCGATCGGCAAGGCCGGTCGCAAGCGTTGGATGGGCCGCAGGCCGCACAACCGCGGTGTCGCGATGAACCCGATCGACCATCCGCACGGCGGTGGTGAAGGTCGTACCTCGGGCGGCCGTCACCCGGTCACCCCGTGGGGCAAGCCGACCAAGGGCAAGAAGACCCGCACCAATAAGTCGACCAACAAATTCATTCTCCTAAGCCGCCACAAGCGGAAGAAGTAAGGAACGCCGGACATGGTTCGTTCAGTCTGGAAAGGCCCGTTCGTCGAGGGTTCTCTGCTCAAGAAGGCAGATGCCGCCCGCGCGTCCGGCCGTCACGACGTCATCAAGATCTGGAGCCGTCGCTCGACGATCCTGCCGCAGTTCGTCGGCCTGACCTTCGGCGTCTACAATGGTCAGAAGCACGTGCCGGTGGCCGTGAACGAGGAAATGGTCGGTCACAAGTTCGGCGAGTTCTCGCCGACCCGGACCTTCCATGGCCACTCCGGCGACAAGAAAGCCAAGAAGGCTTGAGGATTAAACGATGAGCAAACCTAAGCGCGAACGGAGCCTCGCCGACAACGAGGCCAAGGCGGTCGCCCGGATGCTGCGGGTGAGCCCGCAGAAGCTCAACCTGGTCGCCCAGCTCATTCGCGGCCGGAAGGCGTCTGCCGCGCTCGCCGACCTGCAGTTTTCGCGCAAGCGGATCGCGGTCGACGTGAAGAAGTGCCTGGAATCGGCGATCGCCAATGCCGAGAACAACCATGACCTCGACGTCGACGATCTCGTCGTGGCGCAGGCCTTCGTCGGCAACGGCCTCGTGATGAAGCGCTTCGCCGCCCGCGGCCGCGGCCGCTCGGGCCGTGTCTACAAACCGTTTTCGCAGCTGACGATCATCGTTCGTCAGGTCGAAGCTGAAGCCGCCGCTTAAGGGCGCAGGAGAACACGATGGGTCAAAAGATCAATCCGATCGGTCTGCGTCTCGGCATCAACCGGACCTGGGATTCCCGCTGGTTCGCCGGCAAGCAGGAATACGGCAAGCTGCTGCACGAGGACGTCAAGATCCGCGAGATCCTGCACAAGGAGCTCAAGCAGGCGGCCGTCGCCCGCATCGTGATCGAGCGTCCGCACAAGAAGTGCCGCGTCACCATCCACTCGGCCCGTCCGGGCGTGGTGATCGGCAAGAAGGGCGCCGACATCGACAAGCTGCGCAAGAAAGTCGCGGACATCACCTCGTCCGACGTCGTCATCAACATCGTCGAGATCCGCAAGCCGGAGCTCGATGCGACGCTGGTGGCCGAGTCGATCGCGCAGCAGCTCGAGCGCCGCGTGGCGTTCCGCCGCGCCATGAAGCGCGCCGTGCAGTCGGCGATGCGTCTCGGTGCGGAGGGCATCCGCATCAACTGCTCGGGACGTCTGGGCGGTGCGGAAATCGCGCGCATGGAGTGGTACCGCGAAGGTCGCGTGCCGCTGCACACGTTGCGTGCCGATATCGACTACGGCGTTGCGACCGCGTTCACGACCTTCGGCACCTGCGGCGTCAAGGTCTGGATCTTCAAGGGCGAGATCCTCGAGCACGATCCGATGGCCCAGGACAAGAGAATGGCCGAAGGCGAGACCGGCGGCAGTGGCGATCGCGGTGGCCGTCAGCGCCGCGAGACGGCCGCTGCCTAAGGCCAGACAGGAATTTGAGGGCTCAAAGCCATGATGCAACCTAAGAAAACGAAGTTCCGGAAGGCGCATAAGGGCCGCATCCACGGCGTCGCGTCTTCGGGCGCGACGTTGGCGTTCGGCCAGTTCGGCCTGAAGGCGACCGAGCCTGAGCGCGTCACCGCGCGCCAGATCGAAGCGGCCCGCCGCGCGCTGACCCGCCACATGAAGCGTGCCGGCCGCGTCTGGATCCGCGTGTTCCCCGACGTTCCGGTGTCGAAGAAGCCGGCCGAAGTCCGCATGGGCTCCGGCAAGGGTTCGCCGGAATTGTGGGTGGCGCGGGTCAAGCCGGGCCGGGTGCTGTTCGAGATCGACGGCGTCAACACCCAGACGGCGCGTGAGGCGCTGACCCTGGCGGCTGCCAAGCTGCCGATCAAGACGCGCTTCGTCGAGCGCATTGCGGAGTAATGGCCATGGCCCAGATGAAGATCGAAGACATCCGCGCGATGAGCCCCGACCAGCAGGATGAGGCCATCCTGAACCTGAAGAAGGAGCGCTTCAACCTGCGCTTCCAGCGCGCCACCGGGCAGCTCGAGAATACCTCGCGCCTGCGCGAGGCCCGCCGTGACATCGCCCGGATCAAGACCGTCGCCGCGCAGACGCGCGCGAAGAAGAAGTAAGAGGCTTACGAAGATGCCGAAACGTACTTTGCAGGGCGTGGTCGTCAGCGACAAGCAAGCCAAGACCATCGTGGTGCGCGTCGATCGCCGCTTCACGCACCCGATCTACAAGAAGACGATCCGCCGTTCGAAGAACTACCACGCGCACGACGAGAGCAACCAGTTCAAGCCGGGCGACATGGTGTGGATCGAGGAAACCAAGCCGATTTCGAAGTTGAAGCGCTGGGTCGTGATCCGGGGCGAACACAAGAAAAGCGCCTGATCTGTTGGCTTTAGCCGACTGACTTCAGGGAAATGTTGAGCGCCGGCTGGGCTGGCGCAAAGAGAAAGAGGACGAGGTGCATCAATGATTCAGATGCAGACCAACCTCGACGTGGCCGACAATTCTGGCGCACGCCGTGTCATGTGTATCAAGGTGCTCGGGGGCTCCAAGCGCCGCTACGCCACGATCGGCGACATCATCGTCGTGTCGATCAAGGAAGCGATTCCGCGTGGCAAGGTGAAGAAGGGCGACGTGATGAAGGCCGTCGTGGTGCGCGTCCGCAAGGACATCCGCCGCGCCGACGGCTCCGTCATCCGCTTCGACCGCAACGCCGCCGTGCTGATCAACAACCAGTCCGAGCCGGTCGGCACCCGTATTTTCGGGCCCGTGCCGCGCGAGCTGCGCGCCAAGAACCACATGAAGATCATCTCGCTCGCGCCGGAGGTGCTGTGATGGCTGCGAAGATCCGCAAGGGCGACAGGGTCGTCGTGCTGACCGGCCGCGACAAGGGCCGCACCGGCGAAGTGTTCGAGGTTCGCCCCGACGCCGGCACCGCGCTGGTGCGCGGCATCAACATGGTCAAGCGTCACCAGAAGCAGACGCAGGCCCAGGAGGGCGGCATCATCTCGAAAGAGGCGCCGATCCACCTGTCCAACATCGCGTATGTCGGCAAGGACGGAAAGCCGACCCGCGTCGGATTCAAGATTCTGGCGGACGGCAAGAAGGTCCGCATCGCCAAGAGCTCGGGAGCTGAGATCGATGGCTGAGGCCGCTTACACGCCGCGCCTGCGCGCGGAATATGACGCGAAGATCCGCACGGCTCTGACCGAGAAGTTCGGTTACGAGAACGTCATGCAGGTTCCGCGCCTGGACAAGGTCGTGCTGAACATGGGCGTTGGCGATTCCGTCAACGACCGTAAGAAGGCCGAGGCCGCCGCTGCCGAATTGACCCAGATCGCCGGCCAGAAGGCGATCGTCACGTATTCGCGCATCGCGATCGCGACCTTCAAGCTGCGTGAGAACCAGCCGATCGGCTGCAAGGTCACGCTGCGCAAGGCCCGCATGTACGAGTTCATCGACCGCCTGGTGAACGTCGCGCTGCCGCGCGTGCGCGACTTCCGCGGTCTGAACCCGAAGAGCTTCGACGGCCGCGGCAACTACTCGCTCGGCATCAAGGAGCACATCATTTTCCCCGAGATCGACTTCGACAAGGTCACGGAAGCCCGCGGTATGGACATTACCGTCTGCACCACGGCCAAGACCGACGAAGAGGCGAGGGCCTTGTTGACCGCTTTCAATTTCCCGTTCCGGCAGTGAGACGCTGAGTTAGAGCCTCTCAAACGCGGATACCCAGGAGCCAAGCATGGCAAAGAAGAGTTCAGTCGAGAAGAACAACCGGCGCAAGCGGATGGTGAAGAACGCCGCCGCCAAGCGCGAGCGGTTGAAGGCGATCATCGCCGACAAGACGCTGCCGATGGAGGAGCGGTTCGCCGCGACGCTGAAGCTGGCGGAAATGCCGCGCAACTCGTCGGCGACCCGCATCCGCATGCGCTGCGAGCTGTCGGGCCGTCCGCGCTCGAACTATCGCAAGAACAAGCTGTCCCGTATCGCGCTGCGCGAGCTTGGCTCCAAGGGCATGGTCCCTGGCCTCGTGAAGTCCAGCTGGTAAGGAGGGTCGTTTAGATGTCTACGCACGATCCAATCAGCGATCTGATCACCCGTATCCGCAACGCGCAGATGCGTTCGAAGACCAAGGTCTCCACGCCCGGCTCGAAGATGCGCGAGAACGTGCTCGAGGTTCTGAAGGCCGAGGGCTACATCCGCGGTTACGCCACGCTCGAGCACTCCTCGGGACGCAGCGAGATCGAGATCGAGCTGAAATATTTCGACGGCGAGCCCGTCATTCGCGAGATTGAGCGCGTTTCCAAGCCCGGGCGCAGAGTCTACGCCTCGGTGAAGAACCTGCCGCGGGTGAATAACGGTCTCGGCATTTCGGTGTTGTCGACGCCGAAGGGGATCATGGCCGACCACAGCGCGCGCGACGCGAATGTGGGCGGTGAAGTCCTCTTCACGGTGTTCTGAGAAGGATTTTCGATCCATGTCACGTGTTGGCAAAAAGCCTGTGACGGTGCCGTCGGGCGTTACCGCGACCGTCGACGGCCAGACCGTCAAGATGAAGGGGCCCAAGGGCCAGCTTCAGTTCATCGTCCACGACGACGTCGAGGTGAAGCTCGAGAACGGCCAGGTCAAGGTCAAGCCGCGGACCGAGACCAACCGCGCGCGGGCGCTGTACGGCACCGCTCGCGCCCAGGTCGCCAATCTGGTCGAAGGTGTCACCAAGGGTTTCGAGAAGAAGCTCGAGATCACGGGCGTCGGCTATCGCGCCGCGATGCAGGGCAAGAACCTGCAGCTCGCGCTCGGCTACAGCCATGACGTGATCTATCCGATCCCCGAGGGGATCACGATCACCGTGCCGAAGCCGACCGAGATCACGGTGGCGGGCAGCGACATTCAGCGCGTCGGCCAGGTCGCCGCCGAGATCCGCTCCTATCGTCCGCCGGAGCCCTACAAGGGCAAGGGCGTGAAGTATGTGGGCGAATTCATCTTCCGCAAGGAAGGCAAGAAGAAGTAACGGAGCCGGTCATGTCCAAAGCCAAGGTTACGAATGCCCGGCGCAAGCGGAGTGTGCGGCTGAAGCTGCGCCGCTCCGCCGGCGGCCGTCCGCGCCTGTCGGTGTTCCGTTCGTCCAAGCACATCTACGCCCAGGTCATCGACGACCTGAAAGGCGAGACGCTGGCCTCTGCCTCGTCGCTCGAGAAGTCGATGCGCGACGGCGGCAAGACCGGCGCCGACATCGATGCGGCGAAGGCGGTCGGCAAGCTGCTGGCCGAGCGCGCCGCCGAGAAGGGCGTCAAGGAAGTCGTGTTCGATCGCGGCAGCTATCTCTATCACGGGCGCGTCAAGGCTCTCGCCGACGCGGCGCGTGAGAGCGGGCTGAGCTTCTAACAGAATTTGAGGATTGAGGCGTAAGCCTCTGAAGGATTGGAAAAACCATGGCAGCTGAACGCGAACAACGTGGTGGACGCGATCAACGCGGCGGCGGACGTGAACGCAGGGAGCGCGAGGAGCGCGACAGCGAGTTCGTCGACAAGCTCGTCCACATCAACCGCGTGGCCAAGGTCGTCAAGGGCGGCAAGCGCTTCGGTTTCGCAGCGCTGGTCGTGATCGGCGACCAGAAGGGCCGCGCCGGCTTCGGTCACGGCAAGGCGCGCGAAGTGCCTGAGGCGATCCGCAAGGCGACCGAGTCCGCCAAGCGCAACCTGACGCGGGTGTCGCTGCGCGAGGGCCGCACGCTTCATCACGACATCGCCGGCCGTCATGGCGCGGGCCGTGTCTATCTGCGTGCCGCTCCGGCCGGTACCGGCATCATCGCCGGCGGCCCGATGCGCGCCGTGTTCGAGACGCTCGGCGTCCAGGACGTGGTGGCGAAGTCGATCGGCTCGTCGAACCCGTACAACATGGTGCGCGCGACCTTCGACGCGCTGAAGCATCAGGATTCGCCGCGTTCGGTCGCTGCCCGCCGCAACATCAAGGTGTCCACCCTCCAGTCCCGTCGTATCGGCGGCGATGCCGAGGCGGCCGCCGACTAACGGAAGCTTTTCGGAGTAGACTCCCATGGCCAAGGCCGCAAAGACGATCAAGGTTGAGCAGACCGGCAGCGCGATCCGCCGCCATCACTCGCAGCGCTCGACCCTGATCGGGCTCAAGCTCAACAAGATCGGCCGCACCAGCGAACTGCCGGATACCCCGGCGGTCCGCGGCATGATCGAGAAGGTTCACCATCTCGTCCGCATCATCGACGAGAAGTAAGCAAAGGCGCACGGTCCCGAAAAGCGGGAAGCGGTTTTCGGTGAAGATCGTGCGCAAGACACAAGGAGAAGGGCGATGAAGCTCAGCGATATCGCCGACAACGCCGGCTCGCGCAAGAAGCGTATGCGCGTCGGCCGCGGCATCGGTTCCGGCAAGGGCAAGCAGTCCGGCCGCGGCGGCAAGGGCCAGACCGCGCGTTCGGGTGTGCGCATCAAGGGTTTCGAAGGCGGCCAGATGCCGATGCATCGCCGTCTGCCCAAGCGCGGCTTCAACAACATCTTCCGCGTCGAGTTCGCCGAGATCAATCTCGACCGGCTCCAGGAAGCGGTCGACGCCAAGAAGATCGACGCCGGCAGCGTCGTGAACGTCGAGGCCCTGGTGAAGGGCGGCGTGCTGCGCCGCGCCAAGGCCGGCCTGCGGCTGCTCGGCCGAGGCGAGCTCAAGTCCAAGCTCAACATCGAAGTGCACGGCGCCAGCAAGACCGCGATCGCGGCGGTCGAGAAGGCCGGCGGCTCGGTGAAGATCCTCGCCCAGCCCAAGGAAGAAGGCGAGGCGGCGTAACAACTGCGTCATTGGCCCGCGGCGCGCGGGCCTTTACGCATGCGGGACGTGGACTTATCGAAGCCGAGCCCCAGATAATGTCCGGCGTCCGCTAAACTAGCCCGGCCGCGGGCATGACGGCGCAACAGGCGGCGGGAGAAAGTCCAAGATGGTCTCTGCAGCGGAACAACTGGCAGCCAATCTCAATTTCGGCGCGTTTGCCAAGGCCGACGAACTGAAGAAGCGCATCTGGTTCACCCTGGGTGCGCTGCTCGTTTATCGGCTCGGGACCTATATCCCGCTGCCGGGCATCGATCCCAACATCTGGGAGCAGGTGTTCCGCTCCCAGGCGGGCGGCATTCTCGGCATGTTCAACATGTTCGCCGGCGGCGGCATCCACCGCATGGCGATCTTCGCGCTGAACATCATGCCGTACATCTCGGCCTCGATCATCATCCAGCTCCTCACCACCGTCTCGCCGCAGCTCGAGGCGCTGAAGAAGGAAGGCGAGGCCGGCCGCAAGACGCTGAACCAGTACACGCGCTATCTGACCGTCATCCTGGCCGCATTCCAGTCCTACGGCATCGCCGTCGGCCTCGAAGGTGCCGGCAACGTCGTCAGCGAGCCCGGCATGTTCTTCCGCCTGTCCACGGCGATCACGCTGACCGGCGGCACCATGTTCCTGATGTGGCTCGGCGAGCAGATCACCTCGCGCGGCATCGGCAACGGCATTTCGCTGATCATTCTCGCCGGCATCGTCGCCGAGCTGCCGGCGGCGCTCGCCGGCATGCTCGAGCTCGGCCGTCAGGGTGCGATGTCGACCGGCCTGATCCTGGTCGTCATCATCATGGCCGTCGTCGTGATCGCCTTCATCGTCTTCGTGGAGCGCGCCCAGCGCCGGCTTCTGATCCAGTATCCGAAGCGCCAGGTCGGCAACAAGATGTTCGAGGGCCAGTCCTCGCATCTGCCGCTCAAGCTCAACACCTCCGGCGTGATCCCGCCGATCTTCGCATCCTCGCTGCTCCTTTTGCCGACGACGGTCGCGAACTTCAACACGGGGAGCGGGCCGGAATGGCTGCAGTGGATCACCACCCAGCTCGGCCATGGCCGTCCGCTGTTCCTGATCATGTATCTGGGGCTGATCGTGTTCTTCGCCTTCTTCTACACCGCGATCGTGTTCAACCCGACCGAGACCGCGGACAATCTGAAGAAGCACGGCGGCTTCATTCCGGGCATTCGCCCGGGCGAACGCACCGCGGAATACATCGACTACGTGCTGTCGCGCATCACGGTCCTGGGTGCGATTTATCTCGCCATCGTCTGCTTGATCCCGGAAATCCTGATCTCCTACGCCTCGGTGCCGTTTTATTTCGGCGGCACCTCGCTGCTGATCGTCGTCAGCGTCACCATGGACACGGTGGCGCAGGTGCAAGGCTATCTGCTGGCGCACCAGTATGAAGGTCTGATCCGCAAGTCCAAGCTGCGGGGCCGCCGCCGCTAACGTATCCGCGGCGCAAATGCCCCGCCGAATCGCGGTGCGAGCAGAGTGCGGCGACCGTTACCGCTGTCGGCGGGGCTGTCGGCCGCATCCGCCGAGCGGCTCTCGGTGCGCGCAATCCCTGATTTCAAAGCCTTCTTGGCGTCCGCCCGTTCACTCCCCTATGATATGGGTGGTGGTGCGGCGCTGATTGTGGTTTGCACTATTCTCGATCTTCAAACACAGGTGCGCGACGTATCGCTCACCAAGCCGGGGGGCGTACGCCGATGAGAATTATACTTCTGGGACCGCCGGGGTCGGGCAAGGGGACTCAGGCCCAGCTCTTGGTGCAGCGCTATGGCATCGTCCAGCTCTCGACTGGCGAGATGCTGCGTGCCGCGGTTGCGGCCGGCACCCCGGTCGGGTTGAAGGCCAAGGAGATCATGGCCAGCGGCGGTCTCGTGCCCGATGACGTCGTGGTGGGAATCATCTCCGACCGCATCGACCAGCCGGACGCCAAGAACGGTTTCATCCTCGACGGTTTCCCGCGCACCGTGCCGCAGGCCGAGGCGCTGGACGAGTTGCTCAAGCGCAAGCATCTCAAGCTCGATGCCGTGATCGAGCTCCGCGTCAACGAGAGCGCGCTCTTGAGCCGCGTCGAGACCCGCGTCGCCCAGATGCGGGAGCGCGGCGAGGAGGTCCGGCTCGACGACACCCCGGAGGTCCTGACCAAGCGCCTGGCCAGCTATCGCAGCCAGACGGAACCGCTGATTCACTACTATTCCGAGCGGCGGAAGCTATCGACCATCGATGGCATGATGGCCATCGACGAGGTCACCCGCGCCATCCACCGCCAGCTCCTGGCTTTGGGGGCGGTCGAGCCCAAGACGCATGCCCGGAGCGCCGCCAAGGCGGCGCCGGCCAAGAAGGCCAAGGCGGGAAAGAAATTGGCCAAAACGCCCCCAAAGGCGGCTAAAAAGCCTGCCAAATCAGCCAAAACCGCCAAAAAGGCGACCAAGAAAGCTGCGAAGGGCGCCAAGAAACCCACCAAGAAGACCGCCAAAAAAGCAGCCCAAAAGACCGCCAAGAAGGCCCTCAAAAAGGGTGCCAAAAAGGCCGCAAAAAAGGTCACGAAAAAGCGAACCAAACGCTAGCAGCGGTTGACGAAAGCCCCCGGAATCCCCTAATAAGCCCCGCATCCAAGTCGGATAGTTTCAGACGATGCCGGGCCCCAGGAAGACCGGGGGTGGGCGTCGTGTTCGCGTTTGTGAACACCTGCCCGAGAAAGCAAGCACTTAAAGCCCGATTCCTGACGAGGGATCGGCAACAGGAGAGAAGGCCGTGGCCCGTATTGCCGGCGTGAACATTCCCACCAACAAGCGCGTGCTGATCGCGCTTCAGTACATCCATGGCATCGGCCCGAAGATCGCCGGTGACATCATGGAGAAGGTGAAGATCCCCGAGGACCGTCGCGTCAATCAGCTGAGCGACGCCGAAGTGCTCCAGATCCGCGAAGTCATCGACCGCGACTATCTCGTCGAGGGCGACCTGCGTCGTGAGGTCGGCATCAACATCAAGCGTCTGATGGACCTCGGCTGCTATCGCGGCCTGCGTCATCGTCGCGGTCTGCCGGTGCGCGGTCAGCGGACCCACACCAATGCGCGCACGCGCAAGGGCCCGGCCAAGGCCATCGCCGGCAAGAAGAAGTAAACTGGCGAATTGGAAGTGGCGAGTGGCGAGTAGGGGGCTTCCCTATTCGCCATTCGCTACTCGCTATTCGCTTCCATAGGTGTAGCCGCTGGCATTACGGCGGCGTTTGAGATCTTCAGGAAAGGGACTCAATGGGCAAGGAAGCCACCCGCGTTCGTCGTCGTGAGCGCAAGAACATCGCCTCCGGCGTCGCGCATGTGAACTCGTCGTTCAACAACACGACCATCACCATCACCGACGCGCAGGGCAACACGATCGCCTGGTCTTCGGCCGGCACGATGGGCTTCAAGGGCTCGCGCAAGTCGACCCCGTACGCCGCGCAGGTCGCCGCCGAGGACGTGTCGAAGAAGGCGCAGGAGCACGGCATGCGCACGCTGGAAGTCGAGGTCGCCGGTCCCGGTTCGGGCCGCGAATCGGCGCTCCGCGCGCTCCAGGCCGCCGGCTTCACCGTCACCTCGATCCGCGACGTGACCACGATCCCGCACAACGGTTGCCGTCCCCGCAAGCGCCGGCGCGTTTGATTTTGACGAGCTGCGGGCGCGTCGGCGCCCGCAGTGACTTTGCAAGAAGCCGCAGGCAGGATCTGCGGCCTTTCTCCAACGCCAGTATTTGCACCGTCAAATTGACTGGCCTGTATGGGTGAAACAGTGACGATCCAGAAAAATTGGCAAGAACTGATTCGACCGAACAAGCTCCAGGTCACGCCCGGCAGCGATTCCTCGCGTTTCGCGACCATCGTCGCCGAGCCGCTCGAGCGTGGCTTCGGCCAGACCCTCGGCAATGCGCTGCGCCGCATCCTGCTCTCCTCGCTCCAGGGCGCGGCGGTGCAATCGGTGCACATCGACGGCGTGCTGCACGAGTTCTCCTCGATCGCGGGCGTCCGTGAGGACGTCACCGACATCGTGCTGAACATCAAGGACATCTCGATCAAGATGCAGGGCGAAGGCCCCAAGCGCATGGTCGTGAAGAAGCAGGGCCCGGGCGTCGTCACCGCCGGCGACATCCAGACCGTCGGCGATGTGGTCGTGCTCAATCCCGATCTGCAGATCTGCACGCTCGACGAGGGCGCCGAGATCCGCATGGAGTTCACGGTCTCGACCGGCAAGGGCTACGTGCCCGCCGAGCGCAACCGTCCCGAGGACGCGCCGATCGGCCTGATCCCGGTCGACAGCCTGTACTCGCCGGTCCGCAAGGTCTCGTACAAGGTCGAGAACACCCGCGAGGGCCAGATCCTCGACTACGACAAGCTGACCATGACGATCGAGACCAACGGCGCGATCACGCCGGATGACTCGGTGGCCTACGCCGCCCGCATCCTGCAGGACCAGCTCAACGTGTTCGTCAACTTCGAAGAGCCGCGCAAGGAAGTCGCCCAGGAGATCATCCCGGACCTCGCCTTCAACCCGGCCTTCCTCAAGAAGGTGGACGAGCTCGAGCTGTCGGTGCGTTCGGCCAACTGTCTGAAGAACGACAACATCGTCTACATCGGCGACCTCGTGCAGAAGAGCGAGGCGGAAATGCTCCGCACCCCGAACTTCGGCCGCAAGTCGCTGAACGAGATCAAGGAAGTGCTGGCCCAGATGGGTCTGCACCTCGGCATGGAAGTGCCGGGCTGGCCGCCGGAGAACATCGACGAGCTCGCCAAGCGCTTCGAGGATCATTACTGAGCGAATGGCGAGTCGGGAGTGGCGAATAGGGGAAGAACTATTCGCTACTCACCATTCGCCAATCGCAACCTAGGGCGAACGCAGGAAGCCCACCTGAAAACCAGTCGCTGAACCACCGCGACACAATCGAAGAAGGACTACACACATGCGTCACGGCAAGGTTCATCGGAAGCTCAACCGCACGGCCGAGCACCGCAAGGCGATGTTCGCCAACATGGCGGCCGCTCTGATCAAGCACGAGCAGATCGTCACCACGCTGCCCAAGGCCAAGGAGCTTCGCCCGATCGTCGAGAAGCTCGTCACCCTCGGCAAGAAGGGCGGCCTGTCGCTGCGCCGTCAGGCCATCGCCGAGCTGCGCGACGTCGACATGGTCAAGAAGCTGTTCGATACGCTGGCGACCCGCTACAAGGACCGCCAGGGCGGCTACACCCGCATCATCAAGGCCGGCTTCCGCTACGGCGACAACGCCGCGATGGCCGTGATCGAGTTCGTCGATCGCGACGTCGACGCCAAGGGCCAGGACTCCGGCCCGGTGCAGGAGAAGGAAGCTGAGGCGGCGTAAGCCGGACCGGCATGACGTTTCAAAAGCGGCGCCTTCGGCGCCGCTTTTTTGTTGCGTAGGCCGCGGATTGCGTGGAGCGCAAACCGCTCAGCATAACCCACATGCTTCTGCAATCGCGAGATGGTGTGCTGGGCCACGCCTTCGGCTGACCCGCGAGCACCTTGCCACTCACGCGTGAGTGAGCGCCGATTGCACTCCATCGAGCGCGCCCGATATCTCCATGCACATCCATGGAGATATCGCATGAAGATCGACCTTTCCGGAAAGACCGCCCTCGTGACCGGCTCGACCGCCGGCATCGGCCACGCCACCGCCAAGGGCCTCGCCGCCTCCGGCGCCAGCGTCGTCATCAACGGCCGCGGCCAGGACAAGGTCGATGCGGCGGTACGCAAGCTGGAAGGGACAGGCGCCAAGGTCCGCGGGATCGCGGCCGACGTCTCGACCGCGGCAGGCTGCAAGTCACTCGTTGCGGCGCTGCCCGAGGTCGACATCCTCATCAACAATGCCGGCATCTTCGAGCCCAAGGATTTCTTCGACATTCCGGACGAGGACTGGAGCCGCTTCTTCGAGGTCAATGTGATGAGCGGGGTGCGGCTCTCACGCGCGTACATGAAGGGCATGCTCGCACGCAATTGGGGCCGCATCGTCTTCATCTCCTCGGAATCCGGGCTCAACATTCCCGTCGAGATGATCCATTACGGCATGACCAAGACGGCCCAGCTGTCCGTCGCGCGCGGCTTGGCGCAGCTCACCGCTGGCACCGGCGTCACCGTCAATTCCGTGCTGCCGGGCCCGACCATGTCGGAAGGCGTCGAGACGTTCGTCAAGGATCTCGCCAGGCAAAATGGCCAGTCCGTGGACGAGGCCGCGGCCAATTTCGTCAGGCAGCATCGCCCGAGCTCGCTGCTGCAGCGCTTCGCCAGCGTCCACGAGATCGCCAACATGGTGGTCTATGTCGCCTCGAAGGAGGCATCCGCCACCAACGGCGCAGCCCTGCGCGCGGAAGGCGGCATCGTCAACACGATCGCCTGAGGCGATGCGCATGGCGGCCTATGTGATCTCCGAGGTCGAGGCGCGCGATCCCGCTGCGTTCGAGGCCTATCGCGCCTTGGCCGCCAAGACGATCGCGCAGTACGGCGGCCGTTATCTCGTCCGCGGCGGCCAGGCCGAGCTGCTGGAGGGCGGTCCAGCACCGAAGGCCATCGTCATCGTGGAGTTCCCGACGATGGCGCAGCTCAAGGAGTGGTACGCCTCGGCCGAGTATGCTGAGGCCCTGGAGCTGCGCGCGAGCGCGCTGCAGCGCAGGCTGCTGTTTGTCGAAGGCGTATTGACGCCGTAGACGGCCGGCTACTCGTCTTTGATTCCTGCTTTCTGCGCGATGTCCTTCATCTCGGCCGTCTCTTTGGTCACCGCACCGGCCCAGTCGTCGAAGCGTGCGAAGCCGGGCTCGAAGCCGACTTTGACGAAGCGCTCCGCGACGGAGGGGTTGTTGATGATCTCCTCCAGCGTCGCCGTGAGCTTGTCGCGAACCGGTGGCGGCAGCCCCTTGGGCGCGACCACCGCGCCCCATGACGAGAAGTCGATGGCGGGATAGCCGAGCTCAGCCAATGTCGGTGCGTCGGGCAGGAATGGTGTGCGCTGGCTCGAGAACACCGCCATCACCTTGACGGCGCCGGCCTCGATCTGCGGCTTCACGGCGATCATGGTGTCGACATGGTACTGAATGTGCTTGCCGATGAGATCGTTCATCGCCGGCGCGCTGCCCTTGTAGGGCAGGTGGACCATCTTGATTCCGGCGTTCGACTTGAACAACTCGCCGGCGAAATGCGACACCGTCGCGACGCCGAAGGAGGCCAGCGACAGCTTGTCCGGATTGGCCTTTGCCTCCGCGACCAGTGCCGGCAGATCCTTGACCGGATTGTCCTTGTAGGTGACCAGCGCCAGGGTGATCTTGCCGACCCGACCGAGCGGCTCGAAATCCTTGGCCGCGTCATAAGGAACGCTCTCCTTCACGGCGGCCGGCAAGGTGAAGCTTGAGTTCGAGCTGAAGAACAGAGTGTATCCGTCGGGCGCCGCGCGTGCGACCTCCTTGGCCGCGATCGTGGTGCCCCCGCCGGGACGGTTCATGATGATGACGGGCTTGCCGAGTCGCGCTTCGAGCTCGCCGCCGATGATGCGGGCCACCACGTCGGAGGCTCCGCCCGGCGGGAACGGGACGATCAATTGCAGGGATCTCTCGGGATAGGTCGATTGCGCGGTTGCGAGCGCGTTGACACTGATCGAGCCGATTGCGGCGAGCGCCAGCGTCAGGAATGTTGTTTTCATCGTGTCGTTTTTCCGCAGGTGACGTTTCAATCGAAGGCGAGAAATCCCGGCTTGTCCGCAATCGGCGGCTGCCTGGCAAGCCACGCAATGTCGGGAACAGGGCGGGCGGTATCCGGATTGGTGGCGAGTACCGCCTCGATTTCGCGCGCGGCCGCGAGCGTGGCGAGATCGCCGCCGCGCGGGCCGATCACCTGGATGCCGAACGGCAGGCCGGCGTCGTCGCGTCCGGCCGGGATTGCGACGGTGGGATGGCCGACATTGGTGACAGCATAGGCGAGCGCGAGCCAGTGGAAGTAGCTCCTGGTTGGCCGGCCGTCGATCTCGGCTGGATAGAGCTCCGACCATGGCCGCGGGCTGATCGTGACCGCGGGCGCGACAATAAAATCGTGATCCGCGAAGAAGGTCTGCCAGCGCCGGTAAAGTTCGGTCTGCATCGAAAGCGCACGCGCCACGTCGGCAGCGGAATAGCCAAGCCCCTCCGCAACGTTGTCGCGAACGTTGGGCCCGACCTTGTCCGGAAACTTCTCCACGAGCTCGCGGTGGCGGCCGAGAAATGCGACGGCGCGCAGGATGCTGAACACCTCGTCCGCGCCGGTGCAATCAGGATGAGCCCATTCGACCCTGCGAAATACCGTTTCGAACGAATTGAGCTTCTGTCTGAAGGCGCGGGCGACCGCCCCCTCGGTTGGCGCAAAGCCGAAATCGCTGGTTGCAGCAATGCGGAGCGCGGAGAGATCGACGCGCGGTGGATTGCGATAGAGCGCCGGCGAAGGCGCACCGCCGGCATGAAGGATCGCCGACAACGGATCGCGGGCGTCACGATCCAGCATGCAGGACAGCATCAGGCAAACGTCCGACACGGTTCTCGCCATCGGCCCGAGCTGCGAGATCTGCAGCCAGGCCATGTTGCGGCTGTTGCTGGCGATCAGTCCGGGAGAGGGCCGGAAGCCGACCACGCCGCAAAAGGATGCCGGATTCCTCACCGAGCCGCCGGTATCGGATCCGGTCGCGAGCGGCACCATGCCAGTGGCGAGTGCGACCGCCGATCCCCCCGACGAACCGGCGGCGGATCGATTGGGATCGAAGGGATTGCCGGTCGCGCCATACACGGCGTTGCGCGTGTTGCCGCCGGCGCCCCATTCCGGCACGTTCGTCTTGCCAATGACGATCGCGCCCTCGCGCTTGAGCATCGCGACGATGGCCTCGTCCTGCCTGGCGACGTTGTCCGCGAACAGCACGCTGCCGAAGCTGGTCGGCAATCCTTCCGCGTCGATCAGGTCTTTGACACCGAGCGGCAGCCCATGCACGGCGCCGAGGGTTTCACCGCGCATCACGGCGACCTCGCGCTCGCGCGCGGTCTTGCGCGCCGTTTCGAACGAGCGCGCAACGACGGCGTTGACCGCCGGATCGACCGCTTCGATGCGGCGGATGCAGCTATCCGTCAGCTCGACCGGGGATAGCTTGCGTTGGCCAATCAGCGCGCGTGCCGCGACCGCCGACAGGTCGCATGGTTCGGACATCATCAATCTGCTTGTTGCTGGTCCCGGTGGGCGGGGTCGGTCCTCTTTTCCCGGACCGCAGACGCACGATGCCTCAATCCAGGCGGAGTGCCAAGCCTACCACCCCTCCAGCACGATCTTGCCGCGCGATTTGCCGCTCTCCAGCAGCGCGTGCGCGCGCTTGAGGTTGGCGGCGTTGATCGTGCCGAAGGTCTGGTCGAGCGTGGTGCGCAACACGCCCTTGTCGATGAGGTCGGCCACATCATTGAGCAAATGATGCTGCGCGATCATGTCAGGCGTCTGGAACGAGGAGCGCGTGAACATCGATTCCCAGTGCACCGAGATGGCCTTGCCTTTGAACGCGCTCATGGTGAACTCGGGCGGATCGTCGATCAGGCCGAACTTGCCTTGCGGGGCCATGAACTCCGCGATCGCCTTGTAGTGCTGGTCGGTGAAGGTCAGGCTCGCGACCAGCGCGACCGGCGGCAGCTTCAATTTCTCGATCTGCTCCTTCATCGGTTTGCCATGGTCGATCACCGCATGCGCGCCGAGGTCGAGGCACCATTTTTGCGACTCCGGCCGCGTGGCGGTGGCAAGCACCGTCAGGCCGGTGAGGCGCCGGGCGAGCTGGATCAGGATCGAGCCGACGCCGCCGGCGCCGCCCGTGATCAAGAGGGTGCGCGGATCGACGCTCTTGCCCGGCACCGCGCCGAGCCGGTCGAACAGCAATTCCCAGGCGGTGATGGAGGTGAGGGGAAGAGCGGCGGCTTGCGCGAACGATAGGCTCTTCGGTTTGTTGCCGACGATGCGCTCGTCGACCAGGTGGAATTCGGCATTGGTGCCCTGACGCAGGATCGAGCCGGCGTAGAACACTTCGTCGCCCGGCTTGAACAGAGTGACCTCGGTCCCGACCGCATCCACCACGCCGGCCGCGTCATAGCCGAGGATCTTGGTCTCGCCCTCGGGCGGAGCGGCGCGCTTGCGCACCTTATAGTCGACCGGGTTCGCGGAGATCGCTTTTACCGCGACGCGGATGTCGCGTCCTTTGGGTTCGGGTTTAGCGGTCTCGAAATCGAACAGTGAATTCGCGTCTTCGATCGGAAGCGATTTCTTGTAGCCGACGGCTTTCATGGCGTGTCTCCATCAGATGGCTTTGTTCGCCCGCTGTCCTAACTGTCGCTCTGGCTCCGATTTGGCAAGTACTGTAAATTCGGGGATATAGTCCCTGTTTGGATACTATTGGGAAAACCCGCATGAAACGCCGCAATTTTACCCGTCGTCCCGGCTGCTCGGTCGAGGCCACGCTGGATCTGATCGACGGCAAGTGGAAGGGCGTGATCCTCTACCACCTGCAGAGCGGCACCCAGCGCTTCGGCGAATTGCGCCGCCGGATGCCCGGCATTACCCAGCGCATGCTGACGAAGCAGCTGCGCGCGCTGGAGGAAGACAAGCTCGTCATCCGCAAGGTCTATGCCGAGGTGCCGCCGCGCGTGGAGTATTGCCTGTCCGAGCTGGGCGAGAGCCTGAGACCCGTCATCGACATCCTGAAGGCCTGGGGCGAGAGCCACCAGGAACGGCTGTCCTGCGCGCCGCCGCCCGAGGTCGTGAAGAAGAAGCGTGCGGCGTGAGTAGCCGGGAGCGGACCCTGCCGCTCCCGGCTGAGCGCGTCTCAGAACGCGAACTGCGTGCGCATCGCGACCGCGTCGAACTTCGAGCCGACGTCGGCGGTCGAAATCGGCGAGGCCTGTCGCGACACCGTGCCGTGCAAATAGTCGAGCATGAAGCGCACGTTGCCGTTGACGTACCAGTTGAGCGCAAGCGTATAGACGGTCTGCCGGCCGCCTGCGACGCCGCTCGCTGTCGCGAGCTGATCGTTGAGGTCGATCGTCGAGAAGCGTCCGGCGATCTCCCACGCGCCCCAGCCGCCGCCGTCGAGCGAGAACGGATGCGCCGGCTTGACCCCATTATAGGCCGCGTTGGCCGCGTTATAGGTGCGGCCTTCGCCGGTCAGCACGTAGCCGGCCTGCGCGTAGCCGCCCTGGAATTTCAGGCTCGGTGCGCCCGTCAGTGGCACAGCGGCGTTGGCCGTGCGATCGACATTGTACCAGAAATACTCGCCCTGGACGATGAACGGGCCGTAGGTCGCCGCCGCCTCGATGCTATAGACCTGCGCGCCCGAGACATTGGCGATGGCGCCGGTCGAGATCAGCGTGGTCGGGTCGAGCCGCAATTCCGGGCGATCGCTCAACGTGACCGTCTGCGTGTTGGCAATGAGATTGCGCGGCGGCTGGATCAGCCATTGCGCATCGGCGCCGATATGCACCGAATAGTCCTTGCCGCTGATGGGATTGCCGGCCACGCGCGCCACGGCGCCATATTGCTCGCTGGTGCCCGCCGGCGCCGCGCTCGAGGCGGAATGGATCGCGCCGGTCGAGGGTCCCGTGACATAGCCGCCGATCCAGAGCTGGTCGTTGAACCAGCGTGCACCGGCTGCCGAACGGAAGTCACCGGCGGCGATGTTGGTCGCGATCACGCCAGGCGAGGCGCGCTCCATGAACATGATGTCGTTCGAGCTCGTCGCTTCGTCGAGTGTGTATGGCAGATCCATGATGCCGGCCTCGATCGCCATCCTGCCGCCGAACGGCTTCAGGCCGGTATAGCTGAGATAGGCGTTCTCGACGCCGGACACGCCGCCGCCCGGCAGCGATCCCGGAGCTGTACCGCCAAATCCGTCGGACGAGCCGCCGAAATCGTAGACCAGCGCGAAATTCCAGTCGTTGAAGAACTTGCCGGTGACGCCGATGCGCGCGCGGCGGACGTTCTCGCCGCTGTCGAGCTTCTGCGGCACCGTCGCCGCGGTGTTGGGACGATAGTCATAGCCGCCGACATCCCAATGCAGGCGGCTGGTGATGGCGACGCAGTTGGCCTGGTCGGCGGTGCAAATCGTCGGCCGGTTGTTCGGCATCGTCACGACGACGCCGGATGCCGGCGCGGGTCCCTTGACGGGGATTGCCGCGTTGGCATTGGCAACTGCGGCCTTTGCCTCCGCACGCGCCTCGGCCTTGGCCTCAGCCTTGGCTTCGGCTTTTGTCTTTGCCGCGGCTGCCGTGTTCGCCGCGGTCTGGCTCTGCAGCTTGTCGAGCTTCTGCTCGAGCATCTTCAACTGCTGCTTCAGCAGCGCGATCTCCTGCTCGCTGCTGCTTGCCGATTGGGCATGGGCCTGCGAGGCCGCCAGCGCGCCGGCGAGACCAATCGCGGTGGCCGCAATTCTTGTTCTGCTCACGTTACGCCTCCATCATCTGACTGTTTTCCCCAAGTCGCGAACGGAGAGCCTAGGTGTGATCGATGACTGCCCCGCGACGCTGCGATCGGTTGCGTGGGTTCCCACTGATGCAAATTCGCCGCAACCGAATCCGCTTCACACCACCATGCAAGATGATGCACATCATGCCAATCGGCCGGCCGGGTATATTGCAGATTCGCACGGCACGTTTGCATTCCGGACAGGCCGGCGAAGGGGTCGAATATTGCCCTCGGGCGCCCTTCTATTGGGGGGCGAACGCGCTTATATTCCGGCGTCTTTTCCAAGAGGTAGGAATGTTTCGAGCGACCTGGACTGCCGCCGTTACGGCGCTGTGCGTAGCCTTGGCCACCTTCAATCCGACCGCTGCGCAGGACCGTCGGGTCCCGCCGTCGCCGGCCGAGCTGCGGATGTCCTATGCGCCGATCGTGCAGCGGGTGCAGCCGGCGGTCGTCAACGTCTATGCCGCAAAGGTGGTGCAGAACCGCAATCCCCTGCTGGACGATCCGATCTTCCGCCGCTTCTTCGGCGTGCCGGGCCAGCAGCCCGAGCAGATGCAGCGCTCGCTCGGCTCCGGCGTCATCGTCGATGCCTCCGGCCTCGTCGTCACCAACGTCCACGTCATCGAGGGCGCCGACCAGGTGAAGGTGTCGCTGTCGGACAAGCGCGAATTCGAGGCCGAGATCCTGCTCAAGGATTCCCGAACCGATCTCGCCGTGCTGCGCCTGAAGGACAGCAGGGAGAAGTTCCCGACGCTCGACTTCACCAATTCCGATGAACTCCTGGTTGGCGACGTCGTGCTCGCGATCGGCAATCCCTTCGGCGTCGGCCAGACCGTGACCCACGGCATCATCTCGGCGCTGGCGCGCACTCAAGTCGGCATCACCGACTATCAGTTCTTCATTCAGACCGATGCGGCGATCAATCCCGGCAATTCCGGCGGCGCGCTGGTCGACATGAGCGGCCGGCTCGCCGGCATCAACACCGCGATCTATTCGCGCTCCGGCGGCTCGCAAGGCATCGGCTTTGCAATTCCTGCCAACATGGTGCGCGTCGTCGTCGCCTCCGCCAAGAGCGGCGGCAAGGCGGTGAAGCGTCCCTGGTTAGGAGCAAAATTGCAGGCGGTGACGCCCGAGATCGCCGAGAGTCTCGGCCTGCGCTCGCCGACGGGTGCGCTGGTCGCGAGCGTGGTGTCGAATGGTCCGGCGGCGAAAGCCGGCCTGAAATCCTCCGACCTCATCACCGGGATCGACGGCCAGACCGTGGATGATCCCAACGCCTTCGACTATCGCTTCGCGACCCGTCCGCTCGGCGGCACCGCGCAGCTCGACGTGCAGCGTGGCGGCAAGTCGATGAAGCTCACGGTGGCGCTGGAAACCGCGCCCGACATCGGACGCAACGAGCTCGTCGTCACCGCGCGCTCGCCGTTCCAGGGCGCGAAGGTTTCGACCATCACGCCGGCCGTCGCCGATGAGCTGCGTCTGGATGCCGACACCGAAGGTGTCGTGATCACCGACATCGGCAGCGATACCGCTGCCGCGAGTGTCGGATTCCAGAAGGGCGACATCATCCTCGCCGTCAACAACCAGAAGATCAGCAAGACCGGCGACCTCGAGAAGGCCGCGGGCGAGCGGTCGCGGATCTGGCGCATCACGCTGGTGCGCGGCGGCCAGCAGATCAACGTCACGCTGGGCGGATGAGTCCGAAGCGACCAAAGGAGACGCCAACTCTCTTTGCCGCGGCGGGGCTCGATCACGATGCTCCGCATCCGCTGCCGGACCGGCTGCGCCCGCGCACGCTCTCCGAAGTCGTCGGCCAGGACCACATTCTCGGCCCGGACGGGGCGCTGACGCGCATGCTGGAGACGCGCACGCTCGGCTCGCTGGTATTCTGGGGTCCACCCGGCACCGGCAAGACCACGGTGGCGCGGCTCTTGGCCGACGCGACGGATCTGCATTTCGAGCAGATCTCCGCGGTGTTCTCCGGCGTCGCCGACCTCAAGAAAGCGTTCGATGCCGCGCGGGCCCGCCGCGAGATGGGCAAGGGCACGCTGCTGTTCGTCGATGAGGTGCACAGATTCAACCGCGCCCAGCAGGATTCTTTTCTGCCCGTGATGGAGGACGGCACGGTCGTCCTGGTCGGCGCCACCACCGAGAACCCGTCCTTCGAGCTCAACGCGGCGTTGCTCTCGCGTGCGCGCGTGCTGGTGTTTCGCTCGCTGGATGCCGCCGCGATCGAAAAGCTGTTCGTGCATGCCGAAGCCGTCGAGGGCAGGAAGCTGCCGCTCGATGCGGAGGCGCGCGCGGTGCTGGTGCGCATGGCCGACGGCGATGGCCGTGCGGCGTTGACGCTCGCCGAAGAGGTCTGGCGTTCGGCGCGGGCGGACGAGATTTTCAATGCCGCGCAGCTGCAGGAGATCCTGCAGCGCCGCGCGCCGATTTACGACAAATCGGCCGATGGCCACTACAATCTGATCTCGGCGCTACATAAGTCGGTGCGCGGCTCCGATCCCGATGCGGCGCTGTATTACCTCGCGCGCATGCTGGATGCCGGCGAGGACCCGCTGTTCCTGGCCCGCCGCGTCGTGCGCATGGCGGTCGAGGACATCGGCCTTGCCGATCCCCAGGCGCTCGTCATCGCCAATGCGGCGAAGGATGCGTTCGACTTCCTCGGCCATCCCGAGGGCGAGCTCGCCATCGCGCAGGCCGTGGTCTATCTCGCCACCGCGCCGAAATCGAATGCGGTCTACACTGCCTTCGGCACCGCGATGCAGGTAGCCAAGCAGGCCGGCTCGCTGCTGCCGCCAAAACACATCCTCAATTCCCCGACCAAGCTGATGAAGTCGGAAGGATACGGATCCGGCTACGAGTACGACCACGACGCGCCCGACGCCTTCTCCGGCCAGGACTACTTCCCGGAGGCCCTCGGCCGCCAGACCTTCTACGACCCGCCCGAGCGCGGCTTCGAGCGCGAGATCAGGAAGCGGCTGGATTACTGGGCCAAGCTGCGCAAGGAGCGGGGCGGGGCGCCCTAGAAGCGGCCATTTCGTCGTGACGGAAGGCTGCTTTTAGGGTACGCAGGCAACCATGAGCCGCCGCATCAAGAGAATGAACCCAAAGCCGCGTTCGCGTGACGAGCGCGACGACTCGCGCCCGCATCAGGCGCGCAGCGCGAAGAAGGCCGGGCCGCGTCCGGGTGGCAAGCCCGGTAGTAAGCCGCCGCGCTTTGTCGGCGAGCGCGCCGGGCGGCGTCCGCCCAAAGCGGTCCAGGAACGGCCGGCCCCTGAAAAGTCCGTCGAGGCGCTGCTGCCGACCAAGGTGCAGACCGTCACCGTTACGGCCGACGAGAACAACATGCGCGTCGACCGTTTCCTGGAAGCGCGCTTTCCCGGCCTGTCGTTCTCTCACATCCAGCGCGTCGTCCGCAAAGGCGAGCTGCGCGTCGACGGCAAGCGCGTCGACAGCAAGGACCGGCTGGAGGAGGGCCAGAGCGTCCGCATTCCGCCGCTCAAGCTCGACGCACCAAAGGCGGTCGGCGAACTGTCGGAGGCTGCGCAGAAGACGCTCAAGGCGCTGAAGGAGATGACGATCTGGGAGGACGACGACGTCCTCGTCCTGAACAAGCCCGCCGGCCTTGCCGTGCAGGGCGGCTCGGGCATGACGCGGCACATCGACCAGATGCTGGAGGTGATGCGCGATGCCAAGGGCCAGAAGCCGCGTCTCGTCCACCGTATCGATCGCGAGACCTCGGGCTGTCTCTTGATCGCCAAGACGCGCTTTGCCGCATCGCATCTGACCGGCGCGTTCCGCTCGCGCTCGGCACGCAAGGTCTATTGGGCCCTGGTGCCGGGCCTGCCGAAGCCGAAGCAGGGCCGCATCTCGACCTTCCTCGCGAAGGAGGAGGGCGAGGACGACACCATCATGCGCATCGCCCAGCATGGCGATGAGGGCGCGAGCCACGCCGTGACGTACTACGCCGTGGTCGAGACCGCCGGCAACAAGCTGACCTGGGTGTCGCTGAAGCCGGTGACGGGCCGCACCCACCAGCTGCGCGCCCACATGGCCCATATCGGCCATCCCATCGTCGGCGATCCCAAGTATTTCAACATCGAGAACTGGCAGCTGCCGGGTGGCCTGCAGAACCGGCTGCATCTGCTCGCACGCCGCATCGTCATCCCGCATCCGCGCGGCGGCGTGATCGACGCCACCGCGCCGTTGCCGCCGCACATGCAGCAGTCGTGGAACCTGCTGGGGCTGGACGCAACCAGATTTGATCCGATCGAGAACGCGCCGGAAGAATAGTGAGGTTGAACAGGGGCGGCAGGCGCACGACATGCCCCCCATGAGACGAGTGTCGATCTGCTTTGTGCTTTTGGTCGCGCTGTTCGTAGGGCAGCCTGCCCACACACAATATCTGTCGCCGGAGGCCGCGCGGCTTGCTCCACCGCTGCCTGCGCCGCCACCGCCGCCGAAGATCGAGGTGCCAAAGGTTCCGCAATTCGACGCGCCGCCGCGCTATAATTACCCAGCCGCTCCCGCGCAACTGCTTCAGCGATCGCGTCACGAAGTGCCTCGCTGCAGCCGCAGGACTGGGTCCGGCCGATCGCGGCACTTATGCGCGTAGCTGTGCGAACTAGCCGCATGTCTCGTCGTGCTGGCGGGGCCAGGACGATGCGGGTAATTTGTCTGACGATAGGATCGGAAGAACCGACATGCGCGAATTGTTTGAAGAAGCAGCAAGGCAGCCCGCGCCGGATCCCCAGGAGTCGGCGCGGGCGTCCGCACGCACGCCGCTGCGTAAGCGCTTCTACAAGGACGCCGGCATCGCCGACGCAGAGGGGGGCTTTGCCATCACCCTCGACGGCAAGCCGATCCGCACGCCGTCCGGTCGCCAGGTGGTGATTCCGACGCGCGCGCTCGCAGATAGCGTCGCCGCGGAATGGGCCGCCCAGGGTGACACGATCGATCCCGTGACCATGCCCTTGACGCGCATCGCCAACAGCGTGCTCGAGGGCGTCGTCGACCGCGTCGACGACGTCAGCGACGACCTCGCCAAATACTTCGAGTCTGACTTGCTGTTCTATCGTGCCGGCCATCCGGAGGGACTGGTCGCCCGGGAGGCGGCGCATTGGGATCCCGTGCTGTTCTGGGCGGCGGAGACGCTGGGGGCGCATTTCATCCTGTCCGAAGGCGTCATGCACGTGAAGCAGCCGGACGAGGCGGTGAAGGCTGCACGGGCCGCGCTGCCCGGCGATGCCTGGTCGGTCGCCGCGCTCCACATGGTGACCACCCTTACCGGCTCGGCGCTGCTGGCGCTGGCGCTGGCCCAGGGCGTGCGCGATGCCGACCAGGTCTGGGCCGCCGCCCATGTCGATGAGGACTGGAACGTGGAGCAATGGGGCGTGGACGAGGAGGCGGCTGTGCGCCGCGCCGCCCGTCTGAAGGATTTCCAGGCCGCTGTGACGGTTCTGGCGGCGGTGAAGCAGTCGGCCATCCCTTAACGAGAGGTTTACGAGGCGGCGGTTACGGTAGCCGGCATTCCCTAAGGGCTTGCCGAGATGCCGACGCCGGTCACCTCCATCGCTCCCGTCAACGCCGCCAGCCGCCCGGCTGATGCGGCGACGCCGGATCTCGTGCTTCAAGCCGGCAGTGTCGTCGATGCCAGGGTGGTCAGCGTGCTCGCCGACAATCTGGTGCGGATCGCGATCGCCAACCTGTCGATGGACGTGATGTCGGAGGTGGCACTCACGCCGGGGCAGAATCTCCAGCTCGCGGTCTCGCAGAGCAACGGCACCATTCGCCTCGCGGTCATGAGCGGGGCAGGCGAGCCGGCCGGCGACCAGATCACGCTGATGCCGCGCGCAGCCTCGCTGATTGAGAGCCCGCCGCTTGCGCCATCGGCAAGCGCGCCACGCGCCGCGCTGACGCCGATGGAACAAGCTGCCGTCACGTCCGCATCTACGGAGGCTGCGACCAGGCAGGGCAGCCAGGCGCCGCTGTTCGCCAATCTGGCGTCGGTCGTCACCGGCAGCGATCTGCCCGCAGGGCTGAAGCAGGCGGTGCTCGACGTGCTGGCGCAGCAGACGCCGCTCAACACCGCCCTCGACGGAGACAACATCGAATCCGCTTTCCAGAAGTCGGGATTGTTCCTCGAGGCTTCGCTGGCTGCAGGCAAAACGCCGCCTTCCGGCGCCGTTCCGGATTTGAAAGCAGCGCTGCTGGTATTGCGCCAGACGCTGGCCACGATCCAGACGGCCGCACCGCAGAGCCAGGGCGGATCCATCCCGGCCAGCACCACGGTCGCTGCCGCGCCAACTCAGCGAGCGGCCGAGGTCGCACAGGCCGCGTCGCCGTCGATCGCTCCCGAAATCGCCCAGCAGCCACGCAACACCAATCCCGCGGCCGCAATGCTCGCCGACATGCAACACCCGGCGATGCCGCGCACCATGTCGGCAGGCCTTGCCGCGAGCCTCTTGCAGGAAGCCGCCCAGAACCTGCCGCGCCTGACCGGCAACGTGCCGGGCGCCAACAAGGCCGTGCCAGATTCCCATGTCTTCGAGGCCGCCGCACACCCGACACCTCCACCAGTCCGCGGTGCGCTGCCGGCGCCTCAGTCCATCGCCGCGCCCTCGCTCGCGCCGGACACGCCGCTGGCTGCGACCGTGCATCGTCTGCTCGACGACACCGATGCCGCGATCGCGCGGCAGACGCTGTTGCAAATTGCCTCGCTCCCCGATAGCGCCGACGCCAGCGGCCACCGCACCGATCCGGCCGTGCCGCAGTGGAATTTCGAGATTCCGTTCGCGACCCCGCAAGGGACCGCGATGGCGCAGTTCGAGATCTCGCGTGATGGCGGCAATGACTCCGCCGATCCCGCCCAGCGTGCCTGGCGCGCGCGCTTCTCGCTCAATGTCGAGCCGGCCGGGCCCGTGCATGCGCTGATCACGCTGAACGGCGACAAGACCTTCGTACGGATGTGGGCGGAGCGGCCGGCCACCGCGCAGCAGCTCCGCGCCGGCATCGGTGAGCTCAGCCAGGCCTTGGCGAAGGCCGAGCTCAAGCCCGGTGATATCGTGGTCCGCGACGGCACGCCGCCGCAACCGGCGCCGGCCCGCGCCGGCCACTTCCTGGATCGCGCCACATGAGCGATCCGTCCAAGCTCGCGATTGCGCTGCATTACGAGAAGGGATCTGGCGCGCCCGTCGTCGTCGCCAAGGGCAAGGGCACGATCGGCGAAAAGATCGTCGAGATCGCCAAGGCTCACGACATCCCGATCGAGGAGAACGAGGTCCTGGCCGGCGCGCTGTCGAAGGTCGAGCTCGGCGACGAGATCCCGCCGGATCTCTACAAGGCCGTCGCCGAGGTGCTGGTGTTCGTGCTGCGGCTGTCGGGCCGGGGACGGTAACCTGTCATCGTTTCACCATGGAGCGGCGGCATGGTCACGCAGGTTCTTCGCTGCTTCAAACGGACACCGCCCTTGCTCACCCGCCGTTCCGCCCTCGGCCTCCTCGCCGCAACCGCGATCCTGCCTCGAGCCGCGCGCGCCCATGTCGCGCCGCCGCGCAATGAAATCCGCGACGATCTTGCAAAGCGCTTCACCGACCTCGGCACGTCGGGCACCTTCGTCGGCTACAAGGTCGAGGACTATCTGATCGTCGCCAGCGACAAGGAGCGCTCGGGCGAGGGCAAATTGCCGGCCTCGACGTTCAAGATCGCCAACTCGCTGATCGCGCTCGAGACCGGTGTCGTCACGGACCCCGACAAGGACGTGTTTCCCTGGGACGGCGTCAAGCGCCCGATCGAGGCCTGGAACAAGGATCACACGCTGCGCAGCGCGATTCTCGTGAGCGCGGTGCCGGTCTATCAGGAGATCGCGCGCCGCATCGGCGAGGCGCGGATGCAGCAATATGTCGATGCCTTCGATTATGGCAATCGCGACATCGGCGGCGGCATCGATCAGTTCTGGCTCACGGGGGCCCTGCGGATCGATCCGGTCGAGCAAGTCGATTTCGTCGACCGGCTGCGCCGGCGCGCGCTGCCGATCTCAAAGCGCAGCCAGGATCTCGTCGCCGATATCCTGCCGACGACCAAGGTCGGCGACGCCGTCATTCGCGCCAAGTCCGGTCTCCTGGGCGCCGAGCGCGGCGAGCCGTCGCTCGGCTGGATGGTGGGTTGGGCCGAGAAGGGCGAGGCACATACCGTGTTCGCGCTCAACATGGATTGCAAGGAGCCGCGCCACATCGAGGCCCGCATGAGCCTGACGCAAGCTTGCCTTTCCGAGATCGGCGCGATCTAGGATCTGTCCCGGTACAAGGCTTCATCTCGATAGCGCAGAAGATTGAGCATGAAGATGGGTTGATCTCCGGGCAGGCTCGCGCCTGCCATCGCGAGTGATGTCTGATCGATATCGACGAACATTGTTCTCTCCGGTCGTGAGTTCTCGCTGCGAGCTGATATCGCTTCGAACGCCCGACCTTGTAGTGGCTTCGATGTCACTGCTATGATGACGTCATGGCAACGCCACGCGTCCACATGGGACTATCGTGGCTAAACCGCGCCAGCACCTTTTTCGGTCGCCGGGCGGGGTTCAGGCAGGGTCAGGCTTCCCCGTCAGCGCCCGGTCGATCGCAAAGCCGCCGATCTCGCTCATGGCCTGCGAGATCGGATCGCCGCGCCGCGCAAAGCCGCTCGACAGATAATCGAACTGCGTTCGCGCCAGCCGCAGCACCTCGATCGGCACCGAGACGACGGTCTCGTTGAAGCTGTCGACGGAAGCGCGCAAGCTGTCGAGCTCGGTCGTGAGCTTGCCGATATGACCCTCGGCATGCTGCATCAGCGCGAGCATCTTGCCGCGCTCGACATCGAAGGCGGCGCGTTCGGCTGCGGTCGCCGCAGTGAGTTCGGCGAGCTGCGCCCGCAGTGCCGCGATCTGCCCGATCATGGCGTCGGAGGCGAGTTCGGCGGACTTGCGCAGCTCGGCGTTGCGCGTGCTCTCTTCCTGCGCCTGATGATACAGGCGCTCGGCCGACATCGCCCGCTGGCTCAGCGACTCGATCATGCTGGCTGCACGCAGCAGCATCTCGCCGTTCCGCCCCGACACCATGCCGGCCATGCGGCGCAGGAAGTCGATGGTTTCCGACGCTCGGTTCGGCGGCAGGGGGACGACGATCGCGGACATCTCGGTGATGCCAGTAGGTAGATGCTGGAGTCAGGGCATGAGATCACCGCCGTACCAACTGGGCTCACGCAACACGGCGCCTGATCGCCCCGAGCAAGCCTGAATCGGTCGGCCCGGTCAACCTGGCGGGCCGCCCAATTTGAGGTCACGACTCCTTCTGCCGCCCGATCCGCCCCAAATGGGTGAAGCCGAACCCGGCGGAATATTTCAGGCCGTAGCCGAGTGCCCGGTCGATGCCGATATGGGCAAGCCAGATCAAGGCGATCGAGAGGGTGAGGGGCGAGGCGAGGCCGAAGCCCAGCGTCAGCAGCGCCACCGGCGCCATGTAGCTGTGGGCGGCGTTGTAGACCATCGCGCCGAACCTGGCGTCAGACAGGTAGGCCAGGAAGCTCAGATCGGGCACGAAGAACAGCAGGGCAAACACCAGCCACGACCCGTCCCAGGCCGCATAAAGCGTCACCATCCCTGCAAACAGGGTCAGGCCCTCCAGCCGCAGCAGGATGTTGACGCCGCCTGTCGCAGCGCCCGTCTCGGCCGTTCCTTCGCTCACGCTCGCCTCCTGGGCAAAACTTTGTAATTCCTTGCGCTTTCCCGCTGCGGCAAGGCAGCGTTGCGACGGCGAAAGCGGCTTTCCGGGCCGCAAAATGCCGTGTTAGAACCCGCCCATCACTTAAGAACTGGCGGGAGCAAATGAAACACATCCTGGACGCCCTTGAAGATCGTCGTGCCGGCGCAAAGCTCGGCGGCGGGGAGAAGCGCATCGAGGCGCAGCACGCCCGCGGCAAGCTGACGGCCCGCGAGCGCATCGAGCTGCTGCTCGACAAGGGATCGTTCGAGGAGTTCGACATGTTCGTCGAGCACCGCTCTACCGAATTCGGCATGGAGAAGACCAAGGTCCCCGGCGACGGCGTCGTCACGGGATGGGGCACCGTCAACGGCCGCAAGACTTTTGTCTTTGCCAAGGATTTTACGGTGTTCGGCGGCTCGCTGTCCGAAACGCACGCGCTGAAAATTACAAAGCTCCAGGACATGGCGATGAAGGCGCGGGCGCCCATCATCGGCCTCTATGACGCCGGCGGCGCCCGCATCCAGGAAGGCGTCGCCGCGCTCGCTGGCTATTCTTACGTGTTCCGCCGCAACGTGCTCGCCTCGGGCGTGATCCCGCAGATCTCCGTCATCATGGGCCCCTGCGCCGGCGGCGACGTCTATTCGCCGGCGATGACCGACTTCATCTTCATGGTGAAGAACACCAGCTACATGTTCGTCACCGGCCCCGACGTGGTGAAGACCGTGACCAACGAGGTCGTCACGGCCGAAGAACTCGGCGGCGCCTCGGTGCACGCGACGCGCTCCTCGATCGCCGACGGCGCCTTCGAGAACGACGTCGAGACGCTCTTGCAGATGCGTCGCCTGATCGACTTCCTGCCGTCCAACAACACCGACGGCGTGCCGGAATGGCCGAGCTTCGATGACATCGAGCGCGTCGACATGTCGCTCGACACGCTGATCCCCGACAATCCGAACAAGCCCTATGACATGAAGGAGCTGATCCTGAAGGTCGTGGACGAGGGCGACTTCTTCGAGATCGCGGAAGCCTTTGCCAAGAACATTGTCACCGGCTTCGGCCGCATTGCCGGACGCACCGTCGGCTTCGTCGCCAACCAGCCGATGGTGCTGGCCGGCGTGCTCGACAGCGACGCCTCGCGCAAGGCGGCGCGCTTCGTTCGTTTTTGTGACGCCTTCAACATCCCGATCGTCACCTTCGTCGACGTGCCGGGCTTCCTGCCCGGCACCGCGCAGGAATATGGCGGCCTGATCAAGCACGGCGCGAAGCTCCTGTTCGCCTATTCGCAGTGCACCGTGCCGCTCGTCACCATCATCACCCGCAAGGCCTATGGCGGCGCCTTCGACGTCATGGCCTCCAAGGAGATCGGCGCCGACATGAACTACGCCTGGCCGACCGCTCAGATCGCGGTGATGGGCGCCAAGGGCGCGGTCGAGATCATCTTCCGCAGTGACATCGGCGACCCCGACAAGATCGCGGCGCGAACGAAGGAATACGAAGATCGCTTCCTGTCCCCCTTCATCGCCGCCGAGCGCGGCTACATCGACGACGTCATCATGCCGCACTCGACGCGGAAGCGCATCGCCCGGGCCTTGGCGATGCTGAAGGACAAGAAGACGGAAATGCCGGCGAAGAAGCACGACAATTTGCCGTTGTGAGGGACTCACAGGCGCTTTATGGACCAAATCCGCATGGTGCCTCTGAACGGACTCGACTATATTGGGATCATGACAGAAGCTCTCAAGAAGCTCATCGAAGCTGCCAAGTCCGCCAATCCATCCCCGGAACACAGGGAGGAGCAGCGGCGCAGTTTCGTGTACGGCAATACCCATTTCGAGAATGCGCTCATTACGCGCGAAATGGTGGACCGTGAGGCCGAGAAGCTGGCCAAGGAAGAGAAATGACAAGCGAAGAGCGCGAACGGCGCGATAGCCGTGCGCTCGAACCTGAGTTGATTACAGATCCTCAGGAAAAGGCGGCAGCGGAAGCTCGAAATGGGTTCCGCCAGTACGACGCAGCTATTGGCGCGATTCAGGCGGCCATGCTACCCGGCTAAGAAGTACTTGGCGGCGACCCAACATCCGCAACCAAGCTCCAAGCTCTTGATTCCAATGATCGAAGACAATCCAGTCGACGAAATCTCCGATATCGAAGATCGGATCGAGCGGCTTGCTGAGATCGCCGAGCGCTGCCGGAAATACATCCTGGCGTCCAAGATCGCGATCGGTGGCGGGGCCGCGTTGCTCCTGATGACGATCTTCGGTCTGTTTGGCTTGGGTCAAACTGCTGCGCTCGGATCGATTGCGCTGGTGCTGGGCGGGATCGTCTCGCTCGGCTCGAATGTCTCGACGTTGCGACAAACGGACGAGGCCATCACTGCTGCGGAGGCGCGGCGGGCGGCGTTGATCGGCAGCATCGACCTGCGCGTCGTCGCCGATGCCCCGCTGAAACTGGTGTGACGCACCGAGCGTCACTACGCCTCACGCGGCGGACTTGAGCGTCAGCTCCGACAATTCGGCGCGGCATTCGGCGGCGAAGGCCTGGAGCCGCTCGGCGGTCTGGCGGTCAAGGATGGCTTTGGCCAGCCGCTCGGCGCGGGCGATCTGTCGCTTGAGATATTCGATGCGGACCATGGGTCACCTGTCGAATTGGGTGGTTTTGGTGCCGGCGACTGTATGCCGAGCACAGGACCGATTATGTGAGGCGCATCACGCCCCGCGCGCCTTATCCGCCGCGGCAAAATGGGCGATCTGGTCGGCGTGGGCCTTGGCGAACGCCGGGCGGGCCGTGGCGCGCGCGACGTAGGCGCGGCAGGCAGGGCTGTCCGCCAGCCCTCCGAATCGATCGACGACGCGCAGCACGTCCGCCATCAGGATGTCGGCGACGGAGAAGGAGCCGGCCAGCCATTCGCGGCCGGCCAGCACCGGCTCGAGACGCTTGAGCCGGAGCTTGAGGAAGTCATCCGCGAATTTCCACGCCGGCGTGTCGGTCGGATGTCCCATGAACTTCGACATCCCCCAGGGCAGGCTGGCCATCTCCACCGAATTGAGCGCCGCGAACACCCATTTCGTCGCTTCAGTGCGGCCGCGCGGATCTGTCGGCATCAGCTTCTCGCTGAGCCCACCGAGATGCAGCAGGATCGCGCCGGTCTCGAAGATCGAGATGTCGCCGTCGGTCAGCCACGGCACCTGGCCGAACGGCTGGTGCGCCAGATGCGCAGGCCCGCGATCGTCGAACGGGGTGCTGGCGACGCGATAGGGCAGGGCGGCCTCTTCGAGGGCCCAGCGTACGCGGAAGTCGCGGACGAAGCCTCGCGGCGCTGCCGGAACCCAATCGAAGGTGGTCAGGGTGAGGTCTGCCATTTGCTGTCTCCGTATCCCGGTTCAACGCAAAGGACGGACGAAGGGCGCGCTTTCCGACACCGCCACGAACTCTTTTTCATCTGCGGTTCGAGCCCAGGTCTTCTCCGCTTGGCATGAACGCAGGATTCAGCGTTGGTTCATCTCCTCGCCGCAACACTTCGACTGCATCACTGGCACGATGATCCAAGAGGAAGACGCCATGGAGCGCCGGAACTTTTTGAAACTTGCTTTGGGTTTGACGGCGAGCGCCGCCGCCTTCGCCGCGACTGGCGCGCAGGCCGCGCCGCTGTCGCCGCAGCCGCTCGCTGATTCCACCCGCCCGCCGCAAGGCAATCCCGAAGCTCAACCTGCCGTCACCACCCGCGAGGAAGCCGCCGAGCTGTCGCCTGAGCAGGTTCACTGGCGTGGGCGCGGCCGCCACTGGGGCTGGCGCCGCCGTCATTGGCGCCGGCATTATCGGCGCTGGCACCGTCGCTATTACTGGTAAGCTCGCGATCGTTCGCGGACTCGACGGGGATCGCCGCTCGCGATCCCCGTTTCGATTTGGGAAGCGCTGCGGTTCCACTGCGGATAAATCGTCAGGAGAAAGAAATGGCCGCGCAGGCTGTCGCCGCGCGGCCATTTTGCAATGGAGAAGATCAGAACGGGCGGCAGCGGCCGGCGTACCACCGGAAGCCGTAGGGACACACGCGCGCACGCGGCACGACGACGACCGGCGCAGGTGCGACCACCACGGGGGCAGGGCGAACGACGACGGCGCTGCGCATCGGACGGCAGTGGCCATAGGGGCCGCGATACCAGCCCGGGCCGCAACCGCCGGCGGCGCTGGCCGCCTCGCTGAAACCGACGACCGCGCTGGCGAGCATGACGGCGGCTAACAGGTATTTCATTTGATCTTCCTTCTTGTCCTTGGGGGGAGGCTTTGGGGAGTGGCGCTTGCGGCGCACAATGAATCAAGAGACAGGATTCGACACGTTAAATCTGGGACGTGCCGACACGTCGCGATCCAAACCTGCCAATCACGACCTGAATGCGGCATGAACGCTCCCCGCATTTGGCTTCCGACAACACGCTGTGTCGCTAGCGGCCGCGAAGATGACCGGTCACTGGAGTCACTTCCCGAACAGCGCAGCGAACTGCTTCTCGCCGGTGCGGGTGAAATTCACGACGCGGCTGCCGGGCGTGGGATCGCGCGCGGCCCATTTCAGCTCGGCAAAGCGCTGCATCATGGCGGCCCCCAACGTGCCGGCGAGGTGATGACGCCGTTCGCTCCAGTCGAGGCAGGCCTTGCAGACCGGGCGGCGCGGATGGCTGAGCATGTCGGGCGAGATCTGCAAGTGCTTGGCGAGAAAGCGCTCGCCCTCGGCGGTCAGCTCGATCTCCTGCTTCCTCTGCCTGACCAGATGCCGCTCGCGCAAGGAGTCCAGCATCTGCACGCCGAGGTCGCCGGCGAGATGGTCGTAGCAGATCCGCGCGCGCCGCAGCGCAGGGTCCTTCGGACCGGTGCGCACACGCATATGGCCGGTCCGCGCGGCAAGGCCGGCGAGCCCCTCGAGCACGCCGGCGACATCGTCGTCGGTGAGGCGGTAATAGCGATGGCGGCCCTGCTTCTCCGGCTCGACGAGCCCGCCGGCCTCGAGCTTCGCTAGATGCGAGCTCGCGGTCTGCGGTGTGATGCCGGCCTCCTGCGCCAGCTCGCTCGCGGTGAGCGCGCGGCCGTTCATCAGCGCTGTGAGCATGTTGGCGCGGGCGGGGTCGCCGACCAGCGAGGCGACCATGGCGATGTCGGGTCCTGATTTCATGCTTCGATGGTAGCCGAAGCATTGGTGTCGGGCAAGCGCGTAGCCTGTCGCCACGAACACGTCATTGCGAGCGAAGCGAAGCAATCCAGTGCTTCAGCGGCAAGGGTATTGCTTTGCTTGCTGCAACGATCAATCAGGAGCCCATCATGTCCGTTACCGTCTTCATCCGCTACCAGCTCGATCCCTTCAAGCGCGCGCAGTTCGAGGACTACGCGAAGCGCTGGCTCAGCATCATCCCGAGATGCGGCGGCGAGCTGATCGGCTATTTCATGCCGTACGAGGGCACCAACAACATTGCGTTCGGGCTGATCACGTTCGAGAGTCTCGCCGCCTATGAAGCCTATCGCGCCCGGTTGCGGCAGGACACCGAGGGCATGGCCAATTTTCATTTCGCCGAGGAGCACAAATTCATCCTCGCCGAAGAGCGCACCTTCCTGCGCAAGGTGGTATTGTAGGTCCACCAACAGCAGGAGACGCCCATGATCGCCGTGATCTTCGAGGTCTGGCCCAAGCCGGAACATCGCCAGGACTATTTCGACCTCGCGGCCGATCTGAAGCCGCTGCTGCAGACGATCGACGGCTTCATCTCGGTCGAGCGCTTCGAGAGCCTGACCGAGAAGGGCAAGATCCTGTCGGTGTCGTTCTGGCGCGATGAAGCGGCGGTCGCGGCTTGGCGCAACACCGTGGAGCACCGCCGCACCCAGGCCAAGGGCCGTGCAAGCATCTTCGCGGATTATCATCTGCGCATCGCCAGCGTGATCCGGGATTACAGCATGACCGACCGCGAGCAGGCCCCGAAGGACAGCCGCGCCGTCCACGACGCGCACTAGCGAACTTGAAAACGCGCGCCTATCTCTGCGCGGCCAACAAGGGAGAGAAACATGCACGTGACGACTGCTGACAAGCGCGCGACGTTCAGGAAGATGCACGAGAGCGGCTGCTTCATCCTGCCCAATCCGGTCGATGTCGGCAGCGCGAAAGCCTTGCAGCATCTCGGTTTCAAGGCGATTGCGTCATCGAGCGCGGGCTTTGCCTGGACCATCGGCAAGGCCGACAACCACGTCACCGTCGAGGAGGTTTGTCAGCATCTGGCAGCATTGAGCTCGGCCGTTGACATTCCCGTGAACGCCGATTTCGAGGGCGGCTTTGCGGTCGAGCCCGACAAGGTCGCCGACAATGTTGAGCGCGGCGTGCGCACCGGCGTCGCGGGCCTGTCGATCGAGGATTCCACCGGCGACAAGGACAAGCCGCTCTACGACCGTGCGCTGGCCATCGAGCGCATCAAGGCCTCGCGCAAGGCGATCGGCGACAGCGGCACGCTGCTGGTCGGCCGCTGCGAGGCCTATCTTTGGGGCGTGACAGATCTCAAGCTCGTCATCGACCGGCTCACCGCCTATGCCGATGCGGGTGCCGACTGCCTCTATGCGCCGGGCCTGAAGAGCCGCGAGGACATCGCCGCGGTGGTGAAGGCTGTCGCACCGAAGCCGTTCAATCTACTGATCGGCGCGTCCGGCCTGTCGTTGCAGGAAGCCCAGGATCTCGGCGTGCGCCGCATCAGCGTCGGCGGCTCGCTCGCCCGCGCCGCCTGGAGCGGCTTCATGCGCGCGGCCAAGGAGATGGCGGAGAAGGGCACGTTCACCGAGCTCGGCGGCGGCTATTCCGGCGGCGAGCTCAACAAGATGTTCGGGTAGGCAAACGAAAAGCGGCGGGATGTTGCATCCCGCCGCCCTCTCATCCTCTCATCCAGTACTCCGCGGCTTCTCGATTCACCACGACTGCCTCGGAGTACTGGGTCGCCCGGTCAAGTGTGCGGACCGGGGACATGGGTAACACCGTTCGGAGACATGGGTAACACATCGACGGCATGGAAGGGCTTGGGAGGGCCGACATGCCGTGGCGCGAGGTGTCACTCATGGACCAGAGGAAAGAGTTCGTTCGATTGTTCCGACAGGCGGACGTGAACCGGCGGGAGTTGTGCCGTCGCTTCGGAATAAGTCCGAAGACCGCGTACAAATGGCTGGCTAGGGCGACCACGGCAGAGGCCGCCGAGGAGGATTGGGCTCAGAACCAGTCGCGGCGGCCGCATGTCTCTCCGGCACGAAGC
>NZ_JACCHP010000027.1 GCF_016031625.1 Bradyrhizobium agreste
CCGTGCATGAAAGATCAGGGTACCGGGCCGCGTGCCCGACCGGATACAAGGTGATGCGGTCCTGCCGCATTGTCGTTCACGGCCCAGGCCTCGCATCACGTCCCGCCTGCCAGCGCCGATGCGCATGTTGCGAACGCTCCATTGTGGCGCCGAGCTCGTCGCGGTCAAGGCCGCTAACGCGCCGCCTCCGGCGGTGGCCTGCGGCCAGCCTTGACCGTGCCTCGCCTCGGCGCCCAAGACCGCCGCCAACAAACAATGCTCTCTTGACAACTCACCCCCCATACAAGGATGAGGCTAATCGGCGCCGGTGCACGCTGAAACTGGCGCCGCGCATTCCGTCCTCATCTTGAGGAGCCGCGTAGCGGCGTCTCGAAGGATGGCCGCAGAAAAGCGCTACGGCTTCTGCTGGAATTCTTCCTTGGACACGTAGTTGAAGTCCTCGACCAGGACGTCCTGGACGATGTCACCCTGCATCCTTTCGTTGACGCGCTGCTTGATCGCCGTCGTCAGGATGGCGAGGTCGTAGCGGGCGAGCTTCCTGAAGTCGAGACGATCGTCGGCGTAGATCCTGCGGAAGGCCTCGTCGACGACGAACGGCTCCGGCGGAACGTTCAGCTGGTGCATGGTCCGCGCCTCCATGGTGTAGACGAAGCGCGCGACGATGTAGCCCTGCACATTGCCGTTCTCGACCATCGGCACGCTCAGCGCCCGCGTCTTGTGATATTGCAGCCCTTCGAGATATTCGTCCCTCGCCGGCAGCAGGCTGCCCTTCTCCTTCCAATAGGCCACAGCATAGCTCGTGCCCGCCGTGAGGATGCATACCCAGAGGCCGGCCAGCACCAGTCTGATCATTTTCCGTCCTGCGCTGTGCGACCGGTATAGGTGCCGTCGGACTCGGCGTCCTTGACCGCCTTGACGATGATGCTCGCGACCTCACGGACCGCGTCGTAGTGCATTTCCAGAATGGACCGATTCCGCTCGAGCTTCTCGCGCAGCCGCTGAATCTCCGCGGTGATCTCGACCTCGCCGCCAAGGTGCATCCGCGCCCGCATCAGGCGGACGAATTCGAGCATGCTCCGGCTCTTCCGCGCGCTGAAGTCGTCGAAATCGATCTTCTGGCCAGTCGCGAGTGCCGTCGTCTCCTCCTCGACGATACTCGCGAGCCGGCGGATTGCGGCCAGCAGGCCACGCATCTCGTCCGATCTCATCGCGTCCGCGGCGTCGGCCCTCGCCTCGCCACCCCCGATCGGCAGCAGCACGGGCAGCAGCGCATCGCTCGCTGCGGCTTCCGTCGTCATCGTCTCGGTGTCCGCGACCGTCTGGTCGATCGCCACGGCCGCCGCGCCTTCTTGTGCCTGCATTGGAAATTCACCTCTCAACTTCTGTCACCCGTTCGCCGATCATGATCCGGCCTTCGCCGCAGCGCCCGGTCCAGCCGGATGTGCCGCGGCGAGCTGCCGGGCGATGCCGACGCCGTTGCCCTTTGCCAGCTGGTTGCCGAGCTGCTCCGCAAGCATCGACTTCCAGACGCCGCCAGCCGTGCCCTTGCCGAAGACCTCCTCCGACTCCTTCGGCAACATCGTCTCGACGAAGGTCTGGAGGATGAAGGCTTCGAACTTCCGATAAACCTCGCCCGATGCCGGCGCCTTGATCACCTGCACCGGCGCCCCGTTCACCGCACCCGACTGCGCTTCCGCGACTTTCGCCGCGGCCTGGTCGGCACTCCCCGCTTTGGCCTTGCCAACTTCCGCCTCCATCGTGGCGGCGAAATCGGCGTCCGACGATTTCAGCGCGTCGAGCTTCGCGGTCGCGGCGCGTTGCGTCGCGGGGTCGGCCGCTTCGAGGACGTCGAGGACGAGGTCGGTCGTCGCTGTCACGATCATGTCTTGTTCCGGTTGGCTGGCTGTGGCGTCCAGGCGCGCACGGTAAGGCTCGTTCCCGTCATTTCCTCGAGCGCGCGCTTCTCGGCATCGCGGAGCTTGTCTGCGAGCGCAGTCTTGGCGACCTCCTCGAGCTGTTTGACGCGGCGGGTCTCGCGGCGTACCTGGTCGAGCTGCTGCGCGGCCTGCGCCTGCACCGCGCGGGCGCCGACACTCGTCCTGTTGAGACGCCGCGCGATCGATTCGTTCGACGATCCCGCCGGCGGCTTTCCATCATTCAGGGCTCCGACCAGCCATTCCTGCTCGTCCTGCAGGCTGCGCTCCTGCTGCCGCAATTGCGCGAGCTGCCATTCCGAGAGCCGGAGCTGGAGCTTCACCAGCGAGACCATCCGGCCGAGCTTGTCCGCGCGCGACGTCATGACCCGGTCACTCCGCCAGCCACGACGAGACGCCCAGCATGAACTGCGTCAACAGCTCGTCGCTGGTGAGGTAGAGCAGCAGGAAGCCGCCGAACAGCACGAAGGGCACCGAGATGAAATAGACCGGAATGGCCGGCGTCAGCTTGTTGATCAGGCCGACCGCCAGGTTGACGATGACCGAATAGACGATGAAGGGGCTCGAGATCCGCAGCGTCAGCACGAACGCTTCCGAAAGGCGGCCGACGAGCAGGTCGAGCGCGACGCTGCCGCCCAGCCTGCTGCCGGGCTTCCAGACGTCATAGGAGTTCATCAGCCCGCGCAGCACCTGCCAGTGCTGGTCGGTCATGAAGAACAGCGTGGTGACAGCCGCCATGATCAGGGGCACCAGGGCCGGCGCCGGATCGGTGTCGGCGACCGGGGTGCCCGGGATGTTGCTCAGGCCGATCGCGCCCGCCATCATGGTCGCCATGGTCTGGAGGGCGAGAAAGAACACGCGCCCGCCGAGCCCGATGACGCTGCCGACCACGAGCTCGGAGCAGATCAGGAGCGCGAGCGTCAGCGGCGCCGCGTTGTCCGTGAGCGGCTTGAGGACGGCGATCAGGATCGGCGTCAGTGCAAACGTCGTGACCAGCGCGACGAACAGGCGCACCTGGGGCGGAACGTTGACGCTGGAATAGCCGGGCACCAGCATCAGGCAGGCGCCGATGCGGCAAAACACGATGAACGTCACCAGCACGCTGTCGGCGAGCCCGGAGATCACGATATGGCTCCGAGCGCCCTGATCTCGGCGCTGCGCGCGACTTCGACATGCGACAGGATCGGCAATGTCGGAAACACCCGCTCCAGGATCATCCGGACATAGGGGCGCGCTTCCGGCGTCACTGCCAGCACCACGCTGGTGCCGCTCTCGGTGAATTTCCGGATCGCGGCGCTGGCTTCGGTCGCGAACTGCTCGATCAGGCGCGGGTCGGCATCGAACTCGACGACGTCACCCTTGGCATCGCGCTTCAGGCTCTGATGGAAAGCGAGGTCCCAGCGGTTGCCGAGACGGACCACGTTGAGCACGCCATTGTCGGAGAGATCGCCGCAGATCTGCTGGGCGAGCCGCGTTCGCACGTGCTCCGCCACTTGCTCGGAGCGCCGCACATGGGGCGCGATCTCGGCGATCGCCTCGAGGATCAGGTGAAGATTGCGAATGGAGACTCGCTCGGCCAGCAGGATCTTCAGGATCGCCAGCAGGCCCGAATAGGAGATCTGCGACGGGCAGAGATCCTCGACCAGGCGTTTGTATTCGGGATCGAGCCGGTCGAGCAGGGCACGCATGTCCTTGTAGGACAAGAGCTGGGCGAGGTTCGCCCTGATCACTTCGCTCAAATGCGTGAGCAGCACCGATAGATTGTCGACCGGCTTGCAGCCCTGCCGCTTGACTTCGTCGGTGAAGGCTTCCGTCACCCACAGCGCCTTCATGCCGAACGCGGGCTCGATCACTTCGTCGCCCGGCACGTCGGGCTTGCCGTCCTTGTCGACTAGCACCAGCACCTCGCCGAGCCTGAGCTCGCCATGGGCAACGCGCGTGTCGTGAATCCGGATCTGATAGCTCTTGGGATCGATCGACAGATTGTCGGTGAGCTTGATCTCGGGAATGACGAAGCCGTACTGCTTGGCGAACTTCTTGCGGATCTTGGCCACGCGGTGGGCAAGCTCGGTGCGCGAGCCCAGGAGATGGACCGAAAGGTGGCCGCCGAGCGCGAGCTCGATCTCGGCGGTCTTGAGCTGCTCCTTGACGGATTCCTTGGCCTCGGCCTGGGCGCGCTCGTCGGCCCTGCGGGCATCCTCCTTCTGTTTCAGCGCGGCTTGCCGCCTCGGCAGCGAATAGCCGACGAAGGCCATGACGCCCCCGAGCAGCACGAACGGCGCCATCGGCAGCCCCGGCATCAACGCGAGCACGAACATCATCAGCGCGGCGGCCGACACCGCGCGCGGATAGCCGCCGAGCTGCCGCAGCACCGCCTGCTCCGCCGAGCCCCTGGTGCCGCCCTTGGAGACCAGCAGGCCCGCCGACAGCGACACGATCAGCGCCGGCATCTGCGACACCAGACCATCGCCGACGGAGAGCTTGGTGTAGACGTCGGCGGCGCGCGACAGCGTGAGCCCGTGATGGGTGACGCCGATCACGATGCCGCCGAAGATGTTGATCGCGGTAATGATGAGGCCGGCAATGGCGTCGCCGCGGACGAATTTCGAGGCGCCGTCCATAGCGCCGAAAAACGCGCTCTCCTCTTCGAGCTCGCGCCGGCGGCGCTGGGCCTCCTTGTCATCGATCAAGCCAGCGGACAGGTCCGCGTCGATCGCCATCTGCTTGCCCGGGATGGCGTCCAGGGTGAAGCGCGCGCCGACTTCGGCGATACGCGTCGCACCCTTGGTGATCACGACGAAATTCACCGTCACCAGGATCGCGAAGATGATGAGGCCGATGACGAAGTCGCCGCCCATGACGAACTTCGAGAAGCCTGCAACGACATGGCCGGCCGCATGTTCACCCTCCCCGCCCCGCGACAGGATCAGGCGCGTCGTCGCGATGTTCAGCGCCAGGCGCAGGATCGTCGCGATCAGCAGCACGGTCGGGAAGGCCGAGAAGTCGAGCGGGCGCTGAATCCACAGGGCGACCATCAGGATCAGGGCCGACAATGCGATCGAGAACGCGAGGCCGAGATCGATCAGGATCGGCGGAATCGGCAGGAACAGGATCGTGAGCATGGTCACGATGCCGCCTGCAAAGAAGGCATCCGTTCCGAGGCGGCGCGGATTGGGCAGGCTAGCAGCTAACGTATCGGCCATGGGTCACCGGCAGTGGGGTCCGCCCGTAATCTGCCGCGCAAAGCTTACGCGGGGATGGTGCCGCGCCGTCCGGATCAGAAGCCGCGCTCGATCCTGGAATAGACCATCTCGGTGAAGGTCGACAGATGCGCGCCGATGAAGGAGCCGGAGACGGCAACGACCAGGAGAATGACGATGATTTTCGGAACGAAGGTCAGCGTCACCTCCTGGATCTGGGTCAGCGCCTGGATCAGCGCGATGACGGTGCCGACCAGCATGGCTGCGCCGACCGCGGGCCCGGAGGCGACGATGATGGTCCAGATCGCCGCCTGGACGATATCGAGGGCGTCCCGCTCGTTCATGACTGGCTGATCGTGAGCCCGGGTCCGACCGCGACCTTCGTGCCGTCCTGAAGGGTCGCGATGGAGCCGTCGCTGTTGATGGAAACCGAGACGACCTTGCCGCTGAAGGTCGCGCCGGTCGAATCGGCGAAGCTGACCGTCTTCCCGATCAGCCCGTTGGCCTGCGACAAGGACTGCGAGGACAGCAGCGCGTCCAGCTTCGCATTGGTCTGCATCGCCTGCTCGACCGTCGAGAGCTGGGCGAACTGGCTCATATATTGCGAGGTATCCATCGGATTGGTCGGATCCTGATTCTTCATCTCGGCAATGAGGAGCTGGAGAAACGTGTTGTAGTCCACGCTGTTGCTCGACGTCGGCGCATTGGTCCCGTTCGGGCTGGACGACTTGCCGGTCGTGTCGGTCGCGCTGTTGACGTTCATCTTGTCTCTCCGCTGTCACGCAGCTTCGACTGGGGAAACGGCGGCGGCGCCGGCCAGGATGGCCTGCTCCACCGGAAACAGCGCCCGAATCCGCTTGAGCGCCTCGAAATAGCGGGTCGCCCCGACCAGTTCGTCGATCGCGCCGAGCCCATCGAGCATCTCGCGGTTCTCGCAAACCGCACACAGGGCCGCATGATGCTGGGCGTAGAGCGCCGCAGCGTCGCGGACGTCGGTCGGGTTCATCAGCATGAGCTGGACGATGAAATAGAGCTGTCGCAGCGCCGTGGTGGCGTCGGACGCCTGCATGACCTGCCCCTCGAGCAGAAACATGACGTCGTTGACGAGCTCGACGGAGACCTTGCGGTCGACGCGGAGCACCGCGCCGTTGATGTAAATCCGTTCGCCCGCACGCAAGGAGATCTTCATTAAAGCGCGTCTCGGATCAGGCGGTTGATTTCGATGAGCTGCACCACGTCGCTCGACCGTTGCTCGCGGAGGCGGTCGGCTTCCTTGACCACCCACAGCCCGATCGAAATGATGTCGGCACGCAGCTTCTCGGGAAGCCCGTTCTCAGGGTGTGCGAGATCCTCGATGAAGATCGTCCACAGCCGCCGCACATAGAGCAGGCTCTCGACCTGATCCTCGAGGCTGAAGCGTCCCCTCTGGATCCGCTCGAGCCGGTCGATGCCGAGGCTGAGTGCCTGCCGCTCCCGGCTGCGCGCCTCATAGCCGCTTTCGTCAACGACCGCTTCATAGGCTTCAAACGTCATCAGCACCACTCTTCGCAGGAAACCGAACAACTGGACAAGGGTTACGAGCCTGACAGGGCAGCTTCGGCTCAGAGATAGTTGATGAGGCTGATCTTCTGGAGCTGCGAGGTGAGCGCCAGCGCGGTCTGGATCTGCGTCTGCAGCGTGTTGACCCGGACCGAGGCTTCGGTCGGGTCGACCTTCTCCATGCCGACGATCTGATTGTTCAGGATGTCCTGCTGCGTCTTGAGCTTGGCGGTTGCCGTGGTGATCCGCTGCTGGACCGTGCCGACGCTGCCGCCGAGCGCAGCGAGGTCGTTGATGGCGTTGCCGACCAGCCCGATCGCCTTGTCCACGACGACCTGGAACGTCTCCTGGCTCAGGTTGACGTTCCCGAGATCGGCCATCATGGTGTAGGCCTCGGCGAGCTTGCGGAAACCGGTCTGGTTGGCGCTCACGGACGTATCGGCGATCTCGGTTGTGGAGATCCGGCTTTGCATGGTCTGGTCGGTCGCCGACGACCAGTTGGTGTTCCAGGCCGGGCTGGCAAACTCGGCATCGAAGGTGGTATCGAGGAAGGTCTGCATCTGGGCCGGCGTGATCGTGGCCACGCCCGGCGAAGATTGCGAGAAGCCGAAGGCCGCGAGAAAATCCGCATCGACCTGGTTCTTGCTGGCCGAGCCCGCGGCGTAAGGCGTGATGGGCGCGTTCTGCGTGTTGATGCCCGAGAACAGATAGGAGCCGTTATAGGAGACGTTCAGCGCGCCGATCAGGTCCTGGAGATTGGAGGCTGCAGGCGGCAGGATGACCCGCCCGCCGCCGTCGGTGCTGCGGGCCGCGATCAGGTCCTTGAGGAAGTCCGTCGCGGTCTTGCTGAGCTGGGTGATCCGGTTCTGCGTCACGTCCAGGCGCCCCGAAACGAGCCCGTTGGTATCGACGAGCTGATCGGCGAAGCTGAAGTCGGCCCGCAGCGTGAGGTCGCTTCCCGTCGTGGCACCGAGCTCGAGGCCGACGTCGTAGAAGCGCCCGGTGGTCGCCTCCGTCGAGGCCTTGCTCAACGCCGCCTGATTGTTCGTGATCGAATACCTCAACGACGAAGACAACATCAGGGTGGAAATGTAGTTTGCGCTCATCATGGCTTAGTTCCCCACGGCGGCCAGTAGGCTCTGCAGCATTTCATCGACGGTCGAGATGATCTTCGACGAGGCCGAATAGGTGCGCTCGACCTGGAGCATCAAGGCCATCTCGTCGTCCATGTTGACGCCGTTGACGTTTGACAACGCCGTGATGCTGCGGTTGAGCAACGTGCTCTGGTACTCGGAATTGTCGTTGGCGACCTTGCGCTGGTTTTCGATCCAGCTCGCCGACGACGAGGCGAAGTCGATCAGGCTGCCGCTCGGCTTGCCTTGGGTCGTTGCGTCGAACGGCTGCGAGGCATCCATGCCGCCGATGAGCTGCTGCAGCCGGACCGAATAGCCGCCGTTGCCGGCGGTGTTGTATTGGTAGGCGGGACTACCGCTGATCGCGCCGTCGCGCAGCAGATTCGGGTTGCCGCCGAGGGCCGGATCGACCGATGCGGCAACCGAGATCGTGCCGGCGAGGCCCACCGAGACGGTCGCGCTTGCCGGCATGGCCGGCGAGCCCGGATAGGTGAAGAGACCGGGAACATCGGGCAGCGCCGCGGCGGTCTGATCGCTTTCCCTGAACGTATTGATCAGACCGCGCGCGATTTCGTCGAGCTGACTCTGATAGGTGACGGTGTCCTGGTCGCGTAGCTGAGCGAGGCCTGCGAGCTTGCCTGACTTCAGCGGCATCACCGAATTGGCCCCGGTCACCGGGACGCCGTCGATGTAGACGGCGTTGCCCGTGGTCGCGGCGGTGTAGGCATTCGTCGGCGCGAAGCTCACCGTCCGCGCCGTCTTGTCGAACAGCACGACGCCGCTGTCGGCGTAGAGCGCCGCGTCGCCATTGGTACGGATCGACATGGTGACGCCGACCTCCTGCGACAGCTGCGAGACAATGCTGTCGCGCTGGTCGAGGTAGTCGGTGATGTCGTCGCCGGAGATCGTTCCCTTCACGATCGCGGTGTTCACGGTCTCGAACTGGGAGAGCAGCTGGTTGATGTTCTGAACCGACGTCTTCATGTCGGCATCGGCGCTGTCGCGGACCGACTGCACGGTCCGGGTCGCCTGGTTGAGCGCGGTCGCCATGTCCTTGGCGGAGGCGACGGCCGCCTGCGCCAGCGTGGCGTTGTCCGGGGCGTTGGCATATTTCTGCAACGCCTGCTTCAGCGCATTGAGCTGCGCCGTCGGCGACTGGTCGAGCTCCGGATCGTCCACCGTCGCGGTGGCGATCTTCTGCAGGCCGTCATAGATCGCGGTTTGCTTGGCGGACGACGAGGTCGCGATCAGGACGTTGTTGTAGAGGCCCGAGCTGGCGGCGCGCTGGATCGCCGCGACATAGACGCCGGTGCCGGGCAGATTGTCGAGCACCGTGAGCTTGCGCGAATAGCCGGTGGCGCTGGCACCGGCGATGTTGCGCGAGATGACCGACGACTGGATGCTCGACGCCATGAGCGAGGAGCGAGCCGAGTTGAGAGCGGCGGTAAGCGACATGACGTGCTCTTGCCCGAAACGAGCGCCGAAGAATTCAGCGCTTCAGGTTGACGACGACGTCCAGCAGATCCGCGCCGGTCTGGAACGATTTCGAGTTCGCCGTGAAGCCGCGCTGGGCCTCGATCATCGAGGTCAGTTCGTCGGCGAGATCGACGTTGGAATCTTCCAGCGCGCCGGATTTGACGGTACCGAGACCGCCCTGGCCGGCGAGGCCAACCTGCACGTTTCCGGACTCCAGGTTCGGCGAATAGACGTTGCCGACTTCGGGTGTCAGATGGTCCGGGCTCGGCACCGTGGCGAGCGCAATCTGGAAACTCGGCAGCGTGGTGCCGTTCTTGAGGACGGCGGTGACGATGCCCTTGTCGTCGATGTTCACCTTCTCCACCGCGGACGGAGCGTTGCCGTCGACCGTCGCCTTGAAGTCGAAGGCGGCAGCAACCTGGGTCATGGCCGACATATCGATATTGAAGGCGGCGGAACCACCCGGGATCGCGACCGAGAGCGCCGTCGGGCTCGCCGCGGCCAATCTGCCCTTGCCGGTCGCAGTGACGTCGAAGGTGAACGTGGTTGCGGGACCCGGCGTCGTCAGCGCAGTGGCGCCGTTGTAGACCTGGATATCCCAGGTATTGGCGCCCGTCTTGGCAGCGTAGACGTCGAGCGTGACGGCATTGCCGATATTGTCGTAGGTCACCATCGACGTCTTCGACGTGTAGTTGGCGGGCCCTGCCGGCGCTGCGATCGCGGTTGCGCTCGGATCGAGATTGGCGGCCACGGTCGCCCTGGTCGATGGCGCAGCCTGGAGCGCCATCTGGTTGACGTTGATGACGTGGAGACCGCCGAAACCGTTGGCGGCGACGTTAGGCACGGCGCCGTTCGCGATGTTGTAGCCCATCAGCTGGAAGCCGGCTGTGTTGACGAGGTTGCCGGTTTCATCGGGCACGAACGCGCCCGCGCGGGTGAGGAAGTTGTTTCCGTTCGCGTCCTGCACGACGAAAAATCCGTTGCCCTGGACCGCAAGATCCGTCGTCGATGTCGTGAAGTGATAGTTGCCGGGATCGCTGATGGCATAACGGACGGTGGTCTCGACCGCGCCGGAATCGTAATTGCCGGAGCCGCTCTTCAGGATCAGCGAGGAGAATTCCGTCGAAGCCCGCTTGTAGCCCGTCGTGTTGACGTTGGCGATGTTGTCCGAGACCGTCGACAGCTTGTTGGACTGCGCGTTCATCCCGGAAACGCCGGTGCGCATAACACCATACAGGCTCATGAATTGGGCTCCTTGGTCAGGTTGCAGCTACAATGCGGGGTCTTGCTTGCGCGGGGCTGATGATTGGCGCGATGCACAACTTCATGTTGTCAGGTCGTTTTCGGCTGGCAGAAGGAGCGAGCCTTTTCGGTCCATGCGCCGAAGCCGCTCGAGACGAGGTGCGCGACGATGTGGCAGACGTAGCGCTTCTGGGCCGGCTGGTTGTTGGGACCTGCATTGTAGCGGGCGACGGCCATGGTCCAGCTGCCTTCGCGCTGCTTCAACTCCTTCAGGAAGCGGGCGGCGTAGTCGACATTCCCAGCGGGATCGAACATCGCCCGGACCGAGGCGAACTTGTCGCCGTGATAATGCTGGTTGATCTGCATGCATCCGAGATCGATCAGCTTGATCCCTTTGCCTCGCATCGCCTCGAAATTCGCCATCGCATCGTCGATGTCCTTGGCGAACACGGTCTGGCCGTCGGCCCCGAGGGCATAGGGATGAAGCGCGCCGCGCCGGCCGGTCTCGGTGAGCCCGACCGCATAGAGAATGCCGAGCGGAATCCCGTGCTGCCGGGCAGCGCGCGCCATCTCACGCTCGCAGGGGCGCGCAGTTTCGGCGGCCGCCTCGGCGGCGCTCGCACTAGAGATAAACAGGGCCGCGACGGTGATGCGGCGCCACGTCCTGCTCATGACGCGTCTCCTGGTTGAACTGACGCTCCTGGCGGGCCTGCTTCGCGCCGCCGTCGGATTGGCCCGACGACGTGCCGGCACCGCCGAACGCGCCTTGCGACTGCGGCGAGGACTGTTGCTGGCCTGAGAGCTGGGGCTGCGACTGGCCGGAGCCGCTCTGGAATCCGTCCAGCGAGCCGTGCTGGACGGGTGCGACGTCGGCGACGTAGCCCGCCGACTGCATGAGATCGCGGATCTGGTCGCGCTGCTGGTCGAGCATCTGGCTCGTGTCCTTGCGCTCGGCCGCGAGCTGGACAGACACTTCGGTGCCGACGAGGCGCAGGCGCACGGTGACGTTGCCGAGCGCGGGCGGTTCGAGGTTGACGGTCAGGATCTTGAGCGGCTGATCCGGCGCGTTGGTCTGGGATGCTGCGAGATCGGGGGCTGCGGACGCCGCCGGTGCCGAGGACTCCTTCAGCTCGGCGACGACTGCATTGGCGACCTGCTGCGGGGCGTTGAACTGCGCCGGTGGCAGATGGGTTTCCTGCTGGACCACGGTGACCTTGGTCGTCTCGGGCAGTGCGGTGCGCGCCGAAGCCCTGGCAGCGCGCTCGACCTCGGCCGTGACCGCCTCGAAGCCGGGTGATGCCGGCATTGCGCTCGAAGCCTCCGTACCTTGCGTCGATGCCGGCTGCGAAACGGCCTTCGCCTGCGAAGCCGCGGCCTGCGAGCGCGCGCCGGCCGGAGCAGGACCGGATAGACCGGTATCGGCGGTCGCTGCCTTTGCCGCGGCCGGCGCCTCGTGCGTTGCCGTGGGGGACCGCTCGTCGCGCGCGGGCGCGTCCTTGTCTGCGGACGGCAATTGCATCTGCGGCTTCACGGCAGGCGCGGCAGCGATCTCCTGGCCGACCATGACAGCGATGCCGGATTGGTCCTGGACGCCTGTCCCGGCCACGAGATCGGCCGGACGGTGTTTCTCCGTCGACTTGTCGGACTTGGTGTCGGAGACCTCGTCCACAGACTTTGGATCTGCAGTGATCGCGACGCGATCGCGCAGCGTCGCCTCCTTCGGCTTCTCCTGCTCGGCCGGATGGATCAGGCGCGTGCGCAGCGTTCCGGTCTTCGCGGCTGTCTCGCTGTCATCTTCGCTCAGTGCTTGCTTGGCGAGGTTCGAGACGGTGTGGAGCAGGTCGTTGAAGGACGAATTCGCCTGCGGTTTGGTCCCGGCACCCTTTGCCGAGCGCGACCCGCGCATGTTGAGAGTCTCGGCCAGACCGGAGAAGAGCTGTCCGGAGGTTCCACTGAGCTTGGTCATGGACGGCGGTCCTTGGTCAGGAGTTCGAGCTCGCCGAGCTGCTTCTGCGCGCGTTCGAGCGTCGCAGTCGATGATGCCAGATCGAGCCGCGCCGGCGTTGCCGGAGGCTTGTCCGCTGCCGCGGCGGATCCGCCCGCGAACGGCTTGCGGATGTCGAGCGCGAGCTGCACGGTGGCATTGAGAAGGGGGACGTCGCGCTCGGGCAGCTTCGACCGGTCGAGCGCCTTCAGTTCGGCGAGGCCGCCGTCATATTCATCGGCGAGCACCCGCGAGGCGCCGCGGAAGAAATGGGCCCGCTCACGTTCCGCCGATGCATCCGCGCTGAGCGTCAATGCCCGCTCGCCCGCAAGTCGGGTGACGGCCAGCCGTCCGCGCACCATCGCGGCGCGCGCGATCACGAGATACAGCTTGAGGCGGCTGGCGCGATCGATCTGCTCCAGCAGGGCTGAGATGCGCGCGAAGCGGCGCTCGTCGAGTGCCAGGCTCGATTGCGTCAGGCCCGCGGAGAAGCGCTGCCAGAAATCACCGGCGTAGATCGAATTGCGGTAATGGCGGATATAGGCCAGCGTCAGGAACTCGAACTTCTCGAAATCCTCCGCCTGCCCCACCAGCAGGATTTCGCGCCGCAGCGCCGCCTCCTCGACCAGCGTGCCGGGCAGCAGCAGGCGCGCATCGTCCAGACGCTCGATCGCGAGCGATGCCTCGGCGCGCGCGAACAGCGCGCCCTGAACCAACGCGACCTGTCCGCCCAGTCCGGAGGGAATCGTCCGCGGCTTGATCTCCTTGAGCAGCTCCCGCGCTTCCTCCTGACGACCCTCGACATAGGCGAGCGCACCGTTGAACAGCCGCTCGTCGACGTTGATCTTGTCGCGCGGCAGCTTGCGGACGATTTGCGGCGCACCGCCGCTGAGCAGGTAGATGACGACGGCCTGGCCGTTCTGCGGGTTGCTCCACACGGCGGGATCGGCCGCGAGAAACTTCTCGCCGATCTGCCGGATCAAGGAGACATGACTGCCATGTGCGGCGGTGTCGCCGTTGGCGATGCCGTCCTGCACCGCTTGCAAGGCGCGGACGAGCTCATAGGGTTCGCCGCCCTGGGGCGCAGGCTGGGCAAGCGCGTTCGGCGCCGTGAACGGCAGCAGCAGCAAGGCGGCGCAGCGCAGCAGCCTGATCAAGGGCGCTTCTCCCGGATCAGGATCTCGATCCGGCGGTTCTGGGCGGCCGCTGGATCGTTCGGAAGCTTCGGCCGCCGATCGGCATAACCTTCGACATGCTCGATCCGCCGCGCATCGACGCCGGAGCGGACCAGCATGTAATAGGCCATCTGCGCACGTGCGGTCGACAGCCGCCAATTGTCGTAAGTTTCCGACCGATACGGCCGATTGTCGGTGTGGCCGCGGACGATGATCATGCCCTGGCGCTTCATCAGCAGCGGCCCGATCTTGTCGATCACGCGGATCAGCTCGGGCCGCGGCTCCGCCGAGCCGACCGCGAACATGCCGAAGCTCGCATCGTCGGTCAGGCTGATCAGGAGCCCTTCCTCGACCTGGCGCACCTCGGTGGCCGGACCCGCTCCTGCCTTGATGTCCGACAGCGCCTCCGCGATGGCGGATTGAAGCTGCTTGAGGGTCGGCTGCTGCGCTTGCGCCATGTCGCGCGGTTCGTGCTCCTTCGCCGCATCGTTGAGCCGAGCCTGCTGGGCGGCGCTCGCCTGAACGCCAGCTTGGGCGCTGCCCTCGCGCGCCGACTGCGTCGCTGCGGCGCCCGGCGGCAGCAGGGGCGACAGGCTCGCGGACGGGCTATCCGCATTCGGAGCCACGCTTCCGCCGGCATCATCCGTCTTGGTGCGGCGCGCCTGCGGTTCGCCCGGATTTGCTCCGGCTGCGCTGTCTCGCGCAGAAGCATTCGGTTTCGGCTCGCTCTCGATGAAGCGATCGGCATCCTTGGACGCCTGCGGCGCCAGCTTCCAATAGCCGGGATCGAAGGGATCGCGATAGGCGTCGCCCCCCTTGAGGCCGTCCTCTTCAGCGGACGTCAGAGCGCCGGCGCGCCGCTGGCCCGTGGACTGGTTCGAGCTGTTGGCGATCTCGGAGAGCGTCGCATAGGGATCGCGGAACAGGACCTTCTCCTCGAAGGAGGCCGGCTTCTCGGCCGTCGGAGAGTCGCCGCGCCGTTCTTCGTTCGTGCCGGCCGGCTGGCGCTTGCCGTCCTGACCTTCGAACGACGTCGGTTCCTTCTTGGACAGATTCTTCAGACCCTTCGGCGCGGGGGCATTTTCCGCGAGCTGGATCGGGTTGAAATAGCTCGCGACGACCTGCTTCTGATCCTGGTTGAGCGCGTTGAGCAGCCACATGACCAGGAAGAACGCCATCATCGCGGTCATGAAGTCCGCATAGGCGATCTTCCAGACACCGCCGTGATGCGCCTCCTCGGCGAAGGCGCTGCGCCGGCGGACGATCACGAGCTCATGCTTGACCTCCTCCATGGCGGACTACCGGCGCGCTTCCTTGAGGCGTTCACTCCAAGCGGAGATCTGCGTCTCGATCACGGTCTGGTCGGCCACGACGCGGACCTCGAGCGTCTCGGCCGCCTCGTACACGATGCCCGTTCGCCTGGATGCCTCGAGCTGCGTCTTCACGAGATCCAGCAGCTCGCTCGGGCCGGTGACCTTGAAGGCCGGCGCCGACGAGCTGCCGGTCAGCGCCGCGATCTGCTCGACCAGCGATCCGATCGCCTTGTCGCGCACCGCATCGGTGAGGAACGGCAGCAGGATCCGCGCCACCGAGCTTGCGATGTTGCTCTCGATCTCGCGGCAGGCCGCCTCGAAGCCGCTGACGATCGCGACCGCCTGCTGGTCCGACCATTTGGCCCGCTCCTCGCCGAGCCGGATCGCGCTACGGACGCGCTCCTCGGCCAGCTTGGCATCGCCTTCGGCGACGCCCGCCGCATGGCCGCGCCGATAGGCATCGTCCAGGAGATTGACCGGCGGCGCTTCCGCCACAGGCGCCGGAGACGGCGCCTGATGCTGCGTCTGGGCTTGCGGCTGCGGTTGAGGCTGCGGATCGCGCCTCGCCTCCTTCGGCCTTGTCAGCACGTCCTGGATTTTCGCAGGCGGAGGCGGCGGCGACTTGATCCGGCCATTCGCATCGAACTGCGTCAGGAGTTTTCCGATTGCCGCGTTCATGCCGCCTCCTCGCGTCGTATCCAGTCTTTAAGGATCGCCGCCGCCTGCATCTGATCGAGCCGGACGATCTGCTCGAGCCGCTTCTGCGGCGTTCGCTGCATCTTGCCTTCGAGATCTTCGACGAGGTTGAGCTCGGCCTCCTCGCTGTCGGGCAGCGCAAGGGCCGCCGAGGCCTCGAGCTGGGCGGCCTCGGCCGCCTCCGCCTGCTCCTGCTGCGCGCGATGGGTCAGAATGCCGTTGACCGCCGGTCGCAGCCCGAACCAGACCAGCATCGAAGCCACGGCCAGGATCGTGATCGCGTTGATGACGCTGCCGAGCTGCTTGTTGATCATCTCGACGAAGCTGATCGGCGGCACCGGCGCCAGCTCACGCGAGCCCTCGATGAAGTCGACGGCCGTCACCTGGATCTGATCGCCGCGCGCCTTATCCAGTCCGCCCGCCGTGGCCGCGAGCTGGCTGATCTCGGCGAGCTTGCTATCGATGATGGCCTGGTTGCTCTTGTCGCCGAGATCGGCGACCAGCCGGGCGCGATTCACCAGGACGGCGATGAACAGCTTCTTGACGGAATAGCCGTCGCTGACCGTCGTCGTGGTCTTGGACGAGACCTCGAAATTGGTGACGTCCTCGCGGCGGGTCTTGTCCTCGCTGGAGTTCTTGCCGCCGCCCGCATTCACCTGCTGGTCGGGGAGATTCTGCTGCACCGTGGTCGGCGACGAACGGTCGGCGTTTTGCGAGGATTCCTTCTCGCGCACGGCCCGCACCGAGCGCTCGGCGCGGTTCTCCGGATCGTAGACCGTCTCGTTGATCTGCCGCTTGTCGGTGGACAGCTGCGGAGCGACGCTCACCTCGAAATTGTCGAGACCGAGATACGGCGTCAGCGCCTTGCGGATGTTCTCCTGCACCATGCCGCTGACCGTCTTCTGCAGGCTCGCCATCTTGCTCGGCGCGGCGCTGGCCTCGTCCTCTTCGGCGAGCAGCATCGAGCCGTCGGCGTCAAGCACCGTCACCTTGTCGCGGCTCATGCCGGGAATGGCGGCGGCGACGAGATGCCGGATCGACTGCGCCGTGCGCGCCTCGATCGCGCCGTCGGTGCGGAGCACGACCGACGCCGAAGGCGGCTGCTGCGTCGCGCGGAACGAGCCGCGCACCGGCAGCACGATATGCACACGCGCCGCCTTCACGCCCTTCATCAGCTGGACGGTGCGGGCGATCTCGCCCTCCAGCGCGCGCAGCTTGGTGACCTCCTGCATGAACGAGGTCAGCCCGAGCGAACCGATCTTGTCGAACAGCTCGTAACCGGAATTGGCGCTGGTCGGCAGCCCCTTCTCGGCGAGCAGCATCCGCGCCTGCATGGTCTGGCTCGGACGCACCGAGACCGCATCGCCGGCGGAATTGACGTCGAAGGTGATGTTCTGCTCGCGCAGCGCCGCGCCAATGCGCGTCACGTCTTCGCGGGAGAGGCCGGTGTAGAGCGTCTCGAACTCGGGCCGGCTGAGATAATAGGCGCCGCCGACGACGGTGACGAGAACCGCAAAGCCGATCAGTCCCAAGGCCATCAGGCGTCGCGGCCCAAGCTCCAGCAGATTGTTGAGCAGTTGCTGTACCTGCGCACGACTGAGCATATGACCTCGTACCAATGCGAATGGTGACGACACTCAGCTGCCAACCTTGTCTGAAGGTTGCGCGAGGCGCGCATGTTCGGGTTCGCTGACGAGGCGTTGCAATTTTACAAGACGGGGCGACGCAATCGGTTTGGCAGCCGCGAGCGAGCGCTCGGGCGCACGGCAGCCCGACGGGCCGCGGCGTGTGTCGCAAGAAGTATGACGAAGGTCGATTGCGGGCACATCGCGCGTCGGCGCGCCCACCATCACGGCGGGGACCGTGCTCCCCGAGGGAGCACGGTCGTTTTCGAAAGCGCCGCTTAGCCGCGGAACAGCGACAGGATGCTCTGGCTGTTCTGGTTGGCGATCGAGAGCGCCTGAACGCCGAGCTGCTGCTGGGTCTGCAGCGCCTGCAGACGGGTCGATTCCGCGTTCATGTCGGCGTCGACGAGCTGACCGACACCGCGATCCACGGAGTCCATCAAGGTCTTGACGAATTCCGTATTGGTCGAGATGCGGTTCTTGACGGCACCGAGATCGGCGGCGGCCGAGCTCACCGAGTTGATCGCAGCGGTGACCTGCGCGATGTAGCCATCGAGCGTGGTCTGGTCGGCGGCCGAGTCGGTCAGCGCGGAGATGTTGATGGTGTCGACCGACGCAGTGCCGCTCACGGTGTCGAGAATGCCGGTCTGCGTGGTGGAGTACAGCGTGTAGTTGGCGGTCGTCACCGTGATCGAACCGATGGTGGGCGTGCCGCCGACACGCGAGTAGGACGACACGAGGTTGAAGGTCGTCGGGGTGGTACCCGTCGTCGTGCTCAGCCAGTTGATGCCGTTGAAGGTGGCCGAATTGGCCTTGAGCTTCATATCCTGCTGGATCTGGGTGATGTCGGCCTGGATCTTGGTGCGGTCGATACCGGCAGTCTTGGCTTCGACCAGCAGCGCCTGAAGCTTGGTCAGACCGGATTCCTTGTCGCCGATCACCGAGGTCAGAGCGGTATATTCGGTGTCGACGGTCGCGGCCGACAGGCCGAGCGAGTCGGAAACCGCGGACAGCGCGGCGTTGTCGGAGCGCATCGAGGTCGCAATCGACCAATAGGCGGCGTTGTCCGAAGCGGTGGACACGCGCTGGCCGGTGGAGATCCGGTTCTGCGTGGTGGCGAGTTGCGCGCTGACAGACCGCAGGGTCTGGAGCGCGGTCATGGCGGAGGAGTTGGTGAGAAGACTAGAACCCATTTTGATGTCCCTTTGAAGATTGGATCGAGCTTAGGGGACATACCGGGCTTGCACCGGTACGACAGGGCGGCGTCATGCCTTTGGGCGTGCCCCAAACGCGAGTTCAAGGCCCAATCTGTCGTAGCGGCGAGGTTAACGAGCGAAGTTTGTGCGAGGCTTGTGGCTCTGTGCCCCGGCCGCAACAGGGCAGCCGAAATTCGGCCGTGCGCGTCGTCACGCCAAATGAAAAGGCCCGCGCTTCGCGAGAAGCGCGGCCCTCCCCACCTTCTTGAGGCTTAGCGGAACAGCGACAGGATGCTCTGGCTGTTGTTGTTCGCGATCGAGAGTGCCTGGACGCCGAGCTGCTGCTGGACCTGGAGGGCCGCCAGACGGGTGGACTCCTGGTTCATGTCGGCATCGACGAGCTGGCCGACACCGCGGTCAACCGAGTCCATCAGCGACTTCACGAATTCCGTATTGGTCGAGATGCGGTTCTTGACGGCACCGAGATTGGCAGCGGCCGAGCTCACCGAGTTGATCGCAGCGGTGACCTGCGCGATGTAGCCATCGAGCGTGGTCTGGTCGGCGGCCGAGTCGGTCAGCGCGGAGATGTTGATGGTGTCGACCGACGCAGTGCCGCTCACGGTGTCGAGAATGCCGGTCTGCGTGGTGGAGTACAGCGTGTAGTTGGCGGTCGTCACCGTGATCGAACCGATGGTGGGCGTGCCGCCGACACGCGAGTAGGACGAGACGAGGTTGAAGGTCGTCGGGGTGGTACCCGTCGTCGTGCTCAGCCAGTTGATGCCGTTGAAGGTCGCCGAATTGGCCTTGAGCTTCATATCCTGCTGGATCTGGGTGACGTCCGCCTGGATCTTGGTACGGTCGATACCGGCGGTCTTGGCTTGGACCAGCAGCGCCTGGAGCTTGGTCAGGCCGGAGTCCTTGTCGCCGATGACCGACGTCAGAGCCGTGTACTGCGTGTCGACGGTCGCCGCCGACAGACCGAGTGAGTCGGAGACCGCCGACAGCGCGGCGTTGTCGGAGCGCATCGACGTCGCAATCGACCAATAGGCGGCGTTGTCGGAGGCAGTGGCGACGCGCTGGCCGGTGGAGATCCGGGTCTGCGTGGTGGCGAGTTGCGAGCTGACAGACCGCAGGGTCTGGAGCGCGGTCATGGCGGACGAGTTCGTGAGCAGGCTTGACATTGCGAATGTCCCTTTATGTACGCGTTTACATTTTCACGAGGGGACATACCGGGCTTTCACCGGTACGGAAGGGCGGCATCATGCCTTTGGACCGCTCTGTATGGGTCCAACCCGCCGTACCCTGTTGCTAGCACGCCGAACCTTGCTTCCGGATTAAGACGAGCTTGAATTCCGCAGCAAAATCATATGGTTAAAATTACGCGCCGCTAACCATATCCAGCACGTTTCGCTTAACCATAACGGGGCGCCCGGCGCTCGCAGCGCTCACGAGAACGAGCGGACCAGCCCGGAGGCCAGCAGATTCCAGCCGTCGATCAGCACGAAGAACAGCATCTTGAACGGCAGCGCGAGGATCGTCGGCGGCATCATCATCATGCCCATCGACATGGTCAGCGTCGCCACGATCATGTCGATCACCAGGAACGGCAGGATGATGAGGAATCCGATCTCGAACGAGCGCCTGAGCTCGGAGATCATGAACGCCGGAATGATGACGCGCAAATCGATCCGCTTGTCGTCGAACTTCTTGCGGAAGCTCTCTGCGGCGAGCGCTTCGAAGGTCTGCAGATCCTTGTCGCGGACATGGGCCAGCATGAACTCGCGGAACGGATCGGTGATCTTCAGATAGGCTTGCTCCTCCGAGATCTCGTTCTTCATCAGCGGCTGGACCCCGGTCTCCCAGGCCCGGTCGAAGGTCGGCGCCATGACGTAGAAGGTCATGAACAGCGCGAGACTGATCAGCACCAGGTTGGCAGGCGTGGTCTGGAGGCCGAGACCGGCGCGCAGGAACGACAACGCCACCGCAAATCGCGTGAAGCTCGTCACCATGATCAGCAGCCCCGGCGCCACCGATAGCACCGTGATCAGCGCCATCAGCTGGATGATCCGGCCGCTGGTCGAGCCGTTCCCGGGCGGCAGCAGGGAATTCAGGTCCGGAATCTGGGCCAGCGCCGCCTCGGGCAGCACGACCAGAACCAACGCGAGCAGCAGGACTTTCACCCTCACTGGATCACCAGCGTCTCGATGATCAATTCGCGGACCTTGCCCGATGAGCGGATATTGGCGCGCTCGGTCAGATCGTCGCGCAGATGCTGCAGCCCGCGCGATCCCTCGAACTGGGCAACGGTCGCCGACCGCAGATAGGTCACGATGTCCTCGCTGATATGGGCGGCCAGAATGCCGGCATCCTCGTCGCTCATGCTGTCGGTCACCATCGAGGCTTCGATGCGCGCCCAATTGTTGGCCGGCGCGGCGAGATTGGTCACGATCGGTGACAATTTCCTGAGCCGCGCGCTGCCAGCGTAGCTCGAGGCGATCGGCGGCGGCGTGGGGCTCTTCTTCGCGTCGGCAACGCGCTCGGCGGTCGCGATCAGATGCAGGCCGGCAACGGCGCCCGCGCCGATCGCGATCAGGGTCAGCACGACGATGGCGGCGATCAGGCGCATGGCGTCCCCTGCCACCACAACGTGCCCCGGCCGGCGCCGGTTTCAGAACGGTGCCACGGCATCATAGATCCGGTGTCCCCACCCAGGCTGCTGCACGTCCGACAGATTTCCGCGGCCGCCATAGGACACGCGTGCCTCGGCGATCTTGTCGTAGGAGATGGTGTTGGCCCGCGAGATATCGCGCGGACGCACGATGCCGCCGACCTTGAGCACGCGCATCTCCGTGTTGACGCGGAATTCCTGCGAACCGCTGATCATCATGTTGCCGTTCGGCAGCACGTCGGTGACGATGGCCGCGATCGACAGCCTGATGTCCTCAGTGCGGTCGATCTGGCCGTTACCCTTGATCTGGGTGTTGGTGCTGAGATTGGCGTTGGCCTGGCCCGTATCGCTCCATCCGGCGACGTCCATCAGCCAGTCGAGCCCGAATTTCACTTGCGAATCGCGCGAGCGGCCGGTCTTGTTGTCGAGCTTGGCCTTGTCCTGCATCGAGATGATCACCGTCACGACGTCGCCGGTGCGGCGGGCGCGCGGATCGCGGTAGAGATCGGTGCCGTCGTCCCAGGTGGAGCGGTAGCTGACGGGCGTGCGCATGCGCGGCGTCACCGGGATCGGATCGGCCTGCATCCGCAGGCCGCTGCCGACAGGCGACATCTGCGGGCCGATCAGGACCTCGGCCGGGTCATGGTAGCATCCGGCCAGAAGCACGGACGCCGCGAGCAGCGAGAGGATGAGGATCGGCTTGTTCATCTATTTGCTCTTTCCGTCGTCCACGCGACGCATGCCGCCGAGCAGGTCGGCGAGGTGCGCCGCGCGCGCCGTGTCCATCTCGTTGAAGATCGCGCTCGAGCTGCGCGGGCTGAGCTTGGCGAGTACGGCGGCGGCGGTCTCGTCGGCCATGCCGGCGATCTGCGTCGCCGCAGCTTCGGGCTTCATGCGCGAATAGATCTCGACGACGCTGGCTTCGGCCTTCTTCAGAAAGTCGTCGCGCAGCGCCATCCACTTCTCGTATTCGGCGCGTTTGGCCTCGACTTCGGCGATGCGCTCGCGCAGCAGGCTCTCGGCCTTCTCGAGCTCCTTGAGCTGCCAGGCCAGCCTGGCGTCGACCGCGGGATCGGCGACGTTGCTGCAGAACAGGGCGATTTCGTTGTCGGGAGCCGGCGCCGCCTGTGGCGGCGCAGGCTTCGGCGGCGCCGTGACGCTGCCAGGCTTGGCCGGACGGACCGGCGCGGGCGCAGGCGTCGGCGCCTCCGGCACCGCACCGGTGACGGCGGGGCCCGAATCTTCAGCCGCCCATGCCGTGGCCCGGACCGAAGCATTGTCGCCAGGTGTCGCGGTGGCGGGCGGCTGCGGCTTCTGCGGTCCACCCGCGCGGGCGCGGGCGAAGGAGAGCAGGTTGAGCGGCTTCGACGGCCTGGCCTCATCCAGGGCGAACGCAGCCGGAGCGCTCGCGAGCATTGTTGCTGCGGCCAGCAGGAGGAGTTTGGCTCTATGATCCAGCTTCAGCATCGGGCCGCGTGCGATTCTCGCTTCAGACCTGAGCATTGGGCGACCAAGCTTGCACGACGCTTGCGCATCATTGCACGATGACATCGGCCTGGAGCGCGCCTGCCGTCTTGATCGCCTGGAGGATCGCGATGATCCCCGACGGCTTCAGGCCGATCTGGTTCAGCCCGCGCACCAGGCGCTGGAGATCCACCCCGCTCAGGATCGCCACCTGCGATCCGGCCTCGTTGGCTTCGACCACGGTCTGCGGGACGACCACCGTCTGTCCTCGCGAGAACGGCGCCGGCTGCGACACCACCGGCATCTCCGTGACGCGAACCGTCAGATTGCCGTGGGTCACGGCAACCGTCGATATCCGCACGTCGCGCCCGATCACGACCGTGCCGGTGCGCTCGTTGATCACGACCCGCGCCGGCGTGTCCGGCTCGACCACCAATTCGCCGATCTCGGCGAGGAAGCGAACAGGGCCGACATGACGCGGCTTCGACAGCACGATGGTGCGATAGTCGCGCTCGAAGGCGATCTGCGCGCGGTAGCGACCGCCGGCGTAGCGGTTGACGGCGTCGAGGATGCGCGTTGCGGTGACGAAATCGGGGTTCTTCAGCTGGAGCACCAGGAACTCCATCTCGTGGAGATTCCCCTGCACCGCGCGTTCGACCAGCGCACCGTTCGGGATGCGTCCGGCCGTCGGCGTGCCCTGGCTGACGCTCTGCGCCTGGCCTCCGACGCTGTAACCGGCAACCGTGATTGCGCCCTGCGCCACTGCATAGACAGCGCCGTCGGCTGCGCGCAGCGACGTCATCACCAGCGTGCCGCCGAGCAGCGACGTCGCATCGCCGAGCGACGACACGGTGACGTCCATGCGCTCGCCGGGCCCGATCGAAGGCGGCAGGTCCGCCGTCACCATCACGGCTGCGACGTTGCGCGTGCGCAGCGTGGTCGGACGCGGGGGGTTGTTGGTGCTCGTGGTCTCGTTCCTGACGTTGATGCCCATGTTCTCGAGCATCGACTGCAGAGACTGTTCGGTGAACGGCGCGTTGCGCAGCGTGTCGCCGGTGCCGTTGAGGCCGATGACGAGGCCGTAGCCGACAATCTGGTTCTCGCGCAGACCCTTGATGTCCGCGATGTCCTTGATGCGAACGGCGGCCTGGGCGCTGGCGGCCGACACCAGCAGGATGAGCGCAAGCAGGAGCCTCGTCATGATCCGTCCATGACCTTGACGGTGCCGTCCGGCTGAACCACGCCCCTGATGATCACGCCGGTGTCCGTATTGCGCACCGGGATCAGCGCGCCGGCTGCACCCGACTGCATCGCCGAGCCGTAGGTGACGATGGACAGGCCGCTGTCCTCGACCACGACCTTGACCATGGCACCGCGCGCGACGGTCCAGGGGTCCTCCACCGCATTGGTTGGAATGGGCTGGCCCGGCAACAGTGCACGCCGCGCCATGCGGCCGACCAGGACCTGACGCCCCTCGATGAACATGGCGACGCCGAGCAGGCTGGGCGCGAAGGCGCGCTCGGTGATCATCTCCTCGCGGATCAGCTCGCCGGCGCGGATCGCGACGGCCGGCACGGGAAGCCGCTTTTCCTCGGCCGCGGCGGTCCGCGCCGCGACGAGAACCAGCAGCACGGCGCCCAACCCGCGCACCATCAGGCCCACCCTGTTCAACATCGAGACACCGGAACTAGCGCATGCCCTTCGAGACCGTCTGGGCCATTTCATCCGAGGCCTGGATGACCTTGGCATTCATTTCGTAGGCACGCTGCGCCGAGATCAATTCGGTGATTTCCTTGACCGGATCGACGTTCGAGGCTTCGAGATATTTCTGGTTGATCTTGCCGTAGCCGGCATCGCCGGGTAGGCCGACGACCGGCGTGCCGGACGCCGTGGTCTCCTTGTAGAGATTGCCGCCCAGCGGCTCGAGCCCCGCTTCGTTGGCGAAATTGGCAAGGTTGAGCTGGCCGATCTGGCGCGGGTTTATCTCCGTATCCAGCTTGGCGAACACCTGGCCGGTGGCGTTGACCGTGACCTCGACGGTCCCCTGCGGGATCGTAATCGCGGGGTCCAGCAGGTAGCCGTCGATCGTGACGAGCTGGCCGTTGGCATTGGTGTTGAAGGAGCCAGCGCGGGTGTATTGCACCTCGTTGTTGGGTCCGAGCACCTGAAACCAGCCACGTCCGTTGATCGCGAGATCATAGGGATTGCCGGTCTGCGTCAGCGCGCCCTGGATGTGCAGCTTGCGGATCGCCGCGGACTTGACGCCGAGACCGAGATTGGCGCCTTCCGGAATCGGCGAGGAGCCATTGGTGTTCGCGACGCCCTGCATGCGGTCCATCTGGTAGAACAGATCGGTGAACTCCGCGCGCGCCCGCTTGTAGGAGGTCGAGTTGATGTTGGCGATGTTGTTCGCGATGACTTCGATGTTGGTCTGCTGGGCGTTCATGCCCGTGGCCGCAATGGCGAGCGATTTCACTTAACCCACTCCTTCAGATCAAATCGACATCCGAACGACTTCCTGGTAGGCCTGCACGACCTTGTCGCGAACCGCGACCGCCGTCTGCAGGGCCTGCTCGGCCGACATCAGCGCCTCGACGACACGGCGCGTCGATTCCTTGCCCTGCATTGCCGAAATCGATGCGGCCTCGCCCGCCTTCAGCGTCCCGATCGCGTCGGACGTCACCTGCTTCATCACTGATTCGAAGCCGGCATCGTCGCCGACCTGGACCGCCGTGGTCGCCGCAGGCGAGATTGCCTGCGTCTCGGTCGCGCGGCTCGCGGCCTGTCCTGCGGAAATCGCGGTGGATGAAATCGCCTCAAGCATGGTCAGCTCCTCAAGAGATCGATGGTCATGCCGAGCATCGACCTCACCTGCTTCACGACCTGGAGATTGGCCTCATAGGAGCGGTTGACTTCCCGCATGTCGGCCATCTCGATCATCATGTTCACGTTCGGCAGCTTGACGTAGCCGGCCTTGTCGGCGGCGGGATGCCCCGGATCGTACTCCACCCGGTAGGGCGTGGTGTCGACGCCGATCTCCTTGACCTTCGCGAGCTGCGCACCCGAGGCGCGGTCCATCGCGGCATCGAAGGTGATGGTCTTGCGTTGATACGGATCGGCGCCGGCGCTGCGTCCCGTCGAGGTTGCGTTCGCGAGGTTCTCCGAGACGATGCGCATGCGCGTCGACTGCGCTTCGAGCCCGGAGCTTGCGACCGTCAGAGAGGCGCTCAATGAGTCCAGCATGTCATTTCACCTCAGGCCTTTGCACTCGACAGGACCATGCGGTGAAACGACCGCACGATCGCCGCGTTCATCGAATAGTCGCGATTGACGTCGTTGCCCTTGATCATTTCCTGCTCAAGGCTGACGGAGTTGCCGGAGTGAACCACCTCCCAGCTGTCCTTCTTCGCGGTCGCCCGCGTGTCGGTCTCGGCTGCGGCCAATTGCATGTGCGAGGGCGACGTCGTTGCGAGCCTCACGGGCATGCCGTCGAGCACCTTGTTGAACGGCTCGACGTCGCGCGCGCGGAAGCCCGGCGTGTTGGCGTTGGCGACGTTGGTGGCGATGGTCGACTGACGCAGCTCGAGATAGCGCGCCTGCGACGATGCGAGTTCGAAGAGATAAAGCGGTCCCACGACGGCCCCATTCTGATCCATTCGGGACGAGCCTAGGACGTTAAGCTTTCGTCAAGCTGTTGCGCGAAGCACCATCCTCGGAAATCTATCGGACGTTCTCGGGCCGCGGCGCCTGCTTGGATTGCAGGAAGTAGATGATCTCGGCGACGGGCCGGAAGAATTCCGCCGGAATCACCTGATCGACCTGGACCGCCTCGTAGAGCGCGCGCGCCAGCGCCTTGTTTTCGATGACGGGGATTCGGTTCTGCTCGGCAACCTCGCGGATCTTCAGCGCGATCACGTCCATGCCCTTGGCCACGACCAGCGGCGCGGCGTTTTCCTCGCGCTTGTAGCGCAGCGCGATCGCGAAGTGCGTCGGGTTGGCAATCACCAGCGTCGCGCGCGAGGCCGAGGCGATCATGCGCTGACGCGAACGGTCGCGCGCCAGCGAGCGCAAGCGCGCCTTGATCAGGGGATCGCCTTCCGCCTGCTTGTGCTCGTCCTTGATCTCCTGCTTGGTCATGCGCAGCTCGCGCCGCCAATGGAAGCGCGCCCAGGCGAGATCGATCGCCACCAGGACGATGGTGGCGATGCAGATCGCCGAGACGATGCGCATCGCGATGTTGAGGATCATCTCCGGCAGCGCGACCGGATCGGTGTACATGGCCTCGAACGCCTTCGCTTCCGACGCGCGCAGCACGAAGGCGACGACGGCGGTCACCGCGGCGAGCTTGAACAGCGACTTGGCGAATTCGATCAGGCCCTGGGTTCCGAACAGCCGGCTCCAGCCGCTGACCGGAGAGATTCGCGACAGGTCCGGCTTGATGCGCTCGAGCACCAGGCGCGGCGCGTTTTGCAACAGCGAGGCGGCGAGCCCGAACACCACCAGGACGACCACTAGCGGCACCAGGAAGCGCAACGCCTGCAGGCCGACAACGGTGAGCAGGTTCTGCGCGTCCGCACCGGTCGAGAGTGGAAAGCCCTCGGGATCGTCGAGCAGGCTCTTCAGCGTCGGCGTCAATTGCTGCACGCCCTGGCCGATCAGGAACGCCTGGATCACCATCAGCGCGGCCATGGAGGCGAAAATGGAGGCCTCCCGAGAGACCGGAATCTTGCCCTGTTCGAGCGCATCGCGGACTTTCTTCTCGGTCGGCTCTTCTGTCTTGCTCTCCTGATCGGATGTTTCTGCCATGCCCGTTCAGCGGTCAGCGGAAGACCAGCTCATCCTCCTGCTCGGGGTTGAGCTCGATTTCGCCCTTCTCCGCCAGCTCGAGCGCCAGGTCGGTGATCACGCGTCGCGCCTCCAGCACGTCGCGCTGGTTGGACGGCTCGCCGATGGCGAGCTCGTGCTCGACGACGCGGCGGACACGCGAGGCGACCGAGGACAGGATCAGCTCGCGGAAGTTCTTGTCGGTGCCCTTCAGCGCCACGACGATGCGATCGGTCGGCACCTGGTCGAAGATCATGGTGCGCGCCTTCGGCGTCAGGTTGACCACGTCGTCGAAGGTGAACAGCAGCTCCTTCAGCACCTCCGCCGATTTCGGCCGCTTCTCCGACAGGCTCTTCAACATGTCCTCGATGTGGCCACGTTCCATCTTGTTGATGATATCGGCGACGCGCGCGTAGGTGTCGGCGCCGAGGTTGCGGGCGAAATTCAGCGTCAGGTCCTCGTGCAGAGTCTTCTCGATGATGCGCATGGCGTCGTCGACGATCGGCTTGAGGCTCAGAACGCGCCGCATCAGTTCGTTGCGCAGGCTCGAAGGCAGCTGGCTCATGACCTTGGCGGCGCAGGCCGGCTTGACCTTTGACAGGATCAGCGCCGCGGTCTGCGGATGCTCCTTGGACAAGTAGCTCGCCAGCGAGTTTTCCGACACCGACGAGACGCGATCCCACACCGACCGGCTCGAATTACCGAGCAGATCCGACATGATCTGCGAGACCTGGTCGGCCGGCAGCACGTCGCCGAGCACGGCCTCCAGACCGCCGAGCGTGCCGAGGATGTTCGCGCCCATCGAGAATTGCTGAGCGAACTCCTCGACGATCCCTTCGAGCTCCTGCGCGGTGATCGGCCGCAGCTCCGCCGCCGCCTTGGTGACGATGCGAATCTCCTGCGGCTCGAACTGCTGCAGCACGCTTGCCGCCGCCTGCCGGCCCATCGCCAGCAGGAGCGCGGCGACCTTTTCCGTGCCGCCCAGCGTGGTAACGCCTCGCTGCTTGGCGGGAGCGATGCCGACCGGTGCCGCCATGGTTAGGTATCACCCTGCCCCAGCGGCCCCACGATCTCCGTGAGCGAGACACCGAAGCGGGAATTATCCTCTTCGACGACCACCACCTCGCCGCGTGCGACGATGCGGCCGTTGACGACGACGTCGACGGGCTCACCGACCCGGTGATCAAGCGGAACCACCGCGCCGCGTCCGAGCTTCATCAGGTTCGCCACCGGAATGGTCGCCGATCCCAGCACCACCTGCATGGTGACGGGAATGCGCAAGATCGCGTCGACGTTGGCGAACTTGCCGGTCTCCTCGGCCGTGCGCTGGGCGATCTCGGCCAGGCGTTCCAGCGGGGACGTCTCGGCCTCGGCCGATGCAGGTGCAGATTCATAGTCGAAGGATTGCGCCATTTGGTATCGCCTCTTGGTATTTCCGCGGCCGCAGCGCCGTGGCGCTCAGACCGTATTGTTCTGCCGGTGCCGGCTTTCAGTGCTTGTTCAGCTCGGCGGTCGCCGCGGACGCGAGCCCGCTGCGCGCATCGAGCGCCGCGATCGCCTCGTGGGCCTGGTCGATCTTCGCGCTCAGCACGTTGGCGAGGCGTCCGAGATTTGCGGTGGAATCGTGCGCCGCGGTGATCACGGTGTCGAAGGCACCCGCGGTCTCGTGCACGATGGTGGAGAACTCGCCCTGATAGCTGCGCAGCCGCGCCAGCTCGCGGTGCATCCTGGTCACCCGCATGCTGGTGAAGGCGAGCGCAACCAGCAGCACGATATCAACGAGATAGGATATCATCGACGAACTCCCGCTTCTGATCGACGGGATCTGCCACCTGCATGGCGTAATAGCCGTCAAGCTGGCCGATCTGACACCAGAACAACACCTGATTGTTGCTTTCGAGACGGGCCAGCGTGCGCGGCGTGGCCTCGAGCTCGAGCACCTGCCCGACCTCGAACTTCACCACATCGCCGAGCGTCACCATCTTCTCGTCGAGCACGGCGCTGAGCGTCACCTCGGTCCGCTGCACCTCGCTTTCCATCTGCTCGCGCCAGCGTGGGTCGGCGGCGCGACCGTCGCTAACGACCACGTGAGCGAGCTTCTGGCGCAGCGGATTGAGCGCGGAGTGCGGAATGATGAGGAACATCTGGCCGCCGCGGTAGAGCGCCTGCAGCATGATGTTCGCGCAGATCGACATGTTGCCGCTCCGCCCGATCGCGAGCGAGGCCATCGCCGTCTCGACCCGCTCGACGCGAAAGGTCACGTTCGACGTGCCGGCGAAGGCGGATTGCAACGCCTTGGCGAACCGTTCGAACAGCGCCTGGACCAGGCGGAGCTCGATGTTCGAGAAAGCGCGCTCTACATCGAGCGGCGGCTCGGCGCCATCGGATCCGAACATCGCCTCGACCATCGTGAACACGAAGTCGCGGTCGAGCATGATGATGACGCGGGAGTCCCACTGCTCGGCATAGAGCACCGCCGCGACCGCGTTGGCCTCGTAGTCCTTTATGATATCGCCGACACGGTCGTTGGTGATGCCGTTGACCGAGAAATAGCAGGGCGTTCCCGCCATCGGCTGCAGGCTGTCGGTGCACGATGCCGCCATGCGATCGAAGATCACATTGAGCATCGGCATACGCTCGATCGATATGCCGGCAGCGTCCAGCAGGTAGTTCGGCAGCTGCTTGCGCTGGTCGACTTCGGCGTCTCCCATCATCATGCGCGCACTGCCTTGGGTTCGGCGTCGGCAACGACGGGCTTGGGACCTGCGATCGTCTCGTTCTCGACCACGTCGATCGAGGGACGTTCGCTGCTCGAGATCATCTTGCGGCCGTGCTCGACGGCGATCTGCGGCATGGCGCCGTTCATGAACGCCAGCAGCGTCTGCTTGACGATGATATAGGGCCTGCACCTCTTCTCGCGCATCATCTTGATCTTGATCGCGAACGGCGAAATGATGCCGTAGGACAGGAAGATGCCGGCGAAGGTGCCGACGAGGGCAGCGCCGATGAATCCGCCCAACAGCTTGGGCGACTGGTCGAGCGCACCCATCGCCTTGATCACGCCGAGCACCGCAGCGACGATGCCGAGGGCCGGCATCGCCTCCGAGACCGTCACCAGCGCATGATAAGGCGCCAGCTTGCCCTTGACGATGGTGTGGATCTCCTCGTCCATCAGCGCCTCGATCTCGTGCGTGCGCGCATTGCCCATGATGATGAGGCGGACGTAATCGCAGATGAACTGGAGCAGCGAGGGGTCGCCGAGCACGCTGGGGAATGCCTTGAAGATTTCGGAGTTCGAGGGATCGTCGATATGCGCTTCCACCTCGTTGCGGCCCTTGCCGCGCAGCTCACGCATCAAAGCGTGCAGCGCGCCGAGCAGGTCGAGGTAATAGCGCTGTCCGGGCACCGCGTTGGTGATGGCCTGCATGCAGGCGACCCCGCTGTCGACGACCGTCTTCCACGGATTGGCCAGGATGAAGGTGCCGACCGCTGTGCCTATGATGATGACGAATTCCCACGGCTGCATGAGCACGGCGAGGTGCCCGCCCATGGCGGCAAAGCCGCCGAGCAGCGCCGCTACCGTGATGAAAATCCCCACGAAACTGCCCAACGCGCCGCTCCATCGCCGATCCCACCGGGAATACCTAGTCGGCGACGCTTGCGCGAAGCTGGCTTCGAGGTCGCCAGCCCCGCGCAAGCAATTGGCGGCAGCTTGAAGCGGGGTCGCGACCTGCGGCCAGAGAGGCGCGTGTCATGCTATCCACGATCGCGGACTACACCAGGCTGACCAAGGACATGGGCAAGTCGCTGACGCAGGTCGCGAAGCAGCCGGATGTCAGCCGCGAGACCGATTATTTCCTCGGCCATATCGGCAACGTGAAGACCATCGACGACTTCCTGAAGGACTATCGTCTCTACTCCTATGCGATGAAGGCCTATGGCCTCAGCGACATGACCTACGCCAAGGCGTTCATGCGCAAGGTGCTGACCGAGGGTGTTAAGAGCAAGGACGCCTTCGCCAACAAGCTGACCGACGCCCGCTACCGGCAATTCGCAACCGCCTTCAACTTCGCCGCACTCGGCGACAAGGCGACCCAGACCGCCGCGGCCACGACCGGCACCGCAACCCAGTACGTCACGCAGACGATGGAGGAGAAGGCCGGCGATCAGAACGAGGGCCTGCGTTTGGCGCTGTATTTCACCCGCAAGGCGTCCACGATCACGACCGCCTACCAGATCCTGGCCGACAAGGCGCTGACGCAGGTGGTGCAGACCGCGCTCGGCCTGCCGTCGACGATCAGCGCGGCCAACATCGACGCCCAGGCCAAGATGATCGCGGACAAGATCAAGCTCACCGACTTCCAGGACCCGGCCAAGGTGACCAAGTTCGTGCAGCGCTTTGCCGCGATGTGGGACGCGACCCAGGCCCGGAACGACAGCTCGACCAATCCCGCGCTGGTCCTGATCGCCGGCGCCGCGACGTCGGTCAGCATGGACACCAACGTGCTTACGACGCTTCAGAACATCAAGTTCAACAGGTAAGTCATGCAATCGGCTCTCTATGTGGGATTGTCGGCGCAGGTCGCGCTCGAGAAGCGCCTCCAAACGATCGCCAACAACGTCGCCAACGTCAATACGGCGGCATTCCGCACCGACGTGGTGAAGTTCGAGACCGTGCTGTCCAAGGCGGGCCCGACGCCCGTGGCATTCTCCTCGCCCGGCGACAACATCATCTCGCGCGAGATGGGCAACATCACCGAAAGCGGCAACCCGCTCGACGTCGCCGTGGTCGGCCAGGGCTGGATCGCCTTCGCCGGTCCGAACGGCACGGTCTACACGCGCGACGGAAGGCTCCAGATCGCGCCCAACGGCGATCTTCAGACCGTGAGCGGATTTCCGATCGTCGATTCCGGCGGCGCGCAGATCACGCTCGACCCGAACGGCGGACCGATCTCGATCGCGCGCAACGGCGCGATCATCCAGGACAACAACGAGATCGGCACCATCGGCCTGTTCAGCATTCCGGCCGACGCCAATCTCGAGCGCTACGGCAATTCCGGCGTGACGCCCGACCGGCCTGCGACCGCCATCGCGGACTTCTCCCGGGACGGCTTCAAGCAGGGCTATGTCGAAGGCTCCGGCGCCAATCCGATGCTCGAACTGACGCGGCTGATCTCGGCCTCGCGCGCTTTCGACGGCACCAATTCGATGATCGAAGGCACTGAGAACTCGCTGCAGAACGCGATCCGGACGCTCGGCGAACCCGGCAAGTAGACGGCGCCTCGCGCTTTAGGTTGTTGTTCAAGCATGATCTTCTCGGAAAACCGCTGCACACTTTTCCGGATCATGCTTCAGGATTGAGGTTGGACGGTTTCCTTGAACGCTCTTCGGCAACTCGAGTGGGCGCTGCTGGAGCTGCAGCAGAGCACTCCCCTGGCAAGCGTCAGCGGCGCGATCTCCGAGATCGCGCCGACGCATTTCCGCGTCTCCGGCCTGTCCCGCTTCGTCAGGCTCGGCGAGCTCATCGGCGTCGATTCGGCCGGCAAGCGCCAGATCGGCGAAGTGGTGCGCATCGACAGCGACGGCATCATCGCCAAGCCGTTCGACCGGCAGTTCGGCGGCGGGCTCGGCTCGGCGGCCTATCGCATGCCGCCTCTGACCTTTGCGCCCGATCCGAGCTGGAAGGGCCGCGTCATCAACGCGCTCGGCGCGCCGCTCGACGGACAGGGGCCGCTCACGCAAGGGTCGCAGGCGGTCTCGGCGGAGGCGGAGGCGCCGTCGGCCATGAAGCGTGCGCGCGTGCACAAGCCGCTGCGCACCGGCGTGCGCGTCATCGACCTGTTCGCGCCGATCTGCGCCGGCCAGCGCGTCGGCATCTTTGCCGGATCGGGCGTCGGCAAATCGACGCTGCTCGCGATGCTCGCCCGCAGCCAGGGCTTCGACACCGTCGTGCTTGCCCTGGTCGGCGAGCGCGGCCGCGAGGTGCGCGAGTTCATCGAGGACGTGCTGGGCACCGACCGTCATCGCGCTGTCACAATCGTGTCGACGGGCGACGAAAGCCCGATGATGCGGCGGCTGGCGCCGAAGACGGCGATGGCGGTCGCCGAATATTTCCGCGACCGCGGCGAATCGGTCCTGCTGATGGTCGATTCGATCACCCGTTTTGCCCACGCCGCCCGCGAGGTCGCGCTCGCCGCCGGCGAGCCCGCGGTGGCACGCGGCTACGCGCCGACGGTCTTCACCGATCTGCCGCGCCTGCTCGAGCGTGCCGGCCCGGGTGAGGAGGGATCCGGCACCATCACCGGGATCTTCTCCGTGCTGGTCGACGGCGACGATCACAACGAGCCGATCGCCGACACCATCCGCAGCACGCTCGATGGGCATATCGTGCTCTCGAGGCACATCGCAGACCAGGCGCGCTATCCGGCCGTCGACGTTCTGGCCTCGGTCTCCCGCCTCGCCCACAACGTCTGGGACCCCGAGGAGCGCGAATTGGTGAGCAAGCTGCGCGCCATGATCGCGAAATACGAGGACACGCGCGACCTTCGCCTGATGGGCGGCTATCAGCCGGGACGTGATTCGAGCCTCGACCAGGCGGTCGAGATGGTTCCGCGAATCTACAACGCGATGCGACAAGGCGCGTCGGCCCCGCCGAGCGCCGATCCTTTCCGCGAGCTCCGCGACATGCTCAAGGGCGAATGACGGGTCGAGAGGGTGAGGCATCTGACGCCCGCCCTGCCCGTGGTTTTCGACAAGTGATTGCGCATGTCGCTACGCTTCCAGTGCATGCGCGGCCTCACCGGTCACCGATCTTCCTCGTGAGGGAATTCGCCGTTCGGGTGTGCACGGATGATCCGGACAGTGGGGTCTGGCACGCACGGCGGGAACAACCGCCACGTGCATTTCCAGCGAGTTCCCTCGACCATTCTTCCGCAGGACGTACAAGTTGTGGATGACGTGCCGCCAAACGCCGTCCAGGTGCACAAGCTTCGATCAATTTGCATCAACGCCGGACAATGACGTGCCGTGCAACCAAACTCTCACACTGTCCAGTGCATAGTGCTCGCCATGCCCGTGTATTGCGTTCACTATCATGTGTCCCGAACAGCGAGAAAGTCTTGAACGTCGCATTCGTCTGCAACGACATCCAGTCTGCGAGAGGGTCTCTACTTGATTTTGTTGAGAAGCTCATCCATCGTTTTGGTCGAGTATAAGAAACGTCTGCTTGTGACTTGAACCTTTGGGGCTTCGGTTGAGCTACTCCGATCCACCGTTCGCCGGCGACGCCGACCCGAGCTCCCGCGCGACGACGACGCTGTCGGCATGCCATCCGCGAAACGGCTTCTCGCTCCGGACGATGCGACGCTCACCGGCCCAGGTCGAGCGCGTTGCGATCCGCACCTTTGCGCGAGAGTTCGGCCGGGCATGCTCGTCTGACACTCAGAAGCGGCTTCGGGACGCCGCAGACGAAGTTCCGGGGACGGGGTAGATTCATGCCATTGGCGCGGGAAGCCGTCGAGCTGCTGGTTCAGGCGGCGCGGGCTTGGTATTTCGAGGGCAATCAGCATGGATTGCGCGATCGGGAATGGATGGCGCTGCGCTTTCTCGGGCGCGCCAACAGGTTTTCGCGTACCCCGTCCGCACTGGCCGGCTTCATCGGCGCCACGCGAGCGACTGCATCGCAGATCGTGAAGACTCTGGAGAGCAAGTCGTTCCTGGTGCGCAAGCCGTCGCACGAGGACAAGCGTTCCGTCGTCCTGCACGTCACGCCCCAAGGCGAGAAATGCCTGAGCCAGCACGACCCGATCAATCACGTGGTGAACGCGGTCGCGGCGCTCGGGACCGAAGAGTGCATCAGGCTGCGCGACTCTCTCCGCGAGATCCTCAATCACCTCGACGCAGCCCATCAGCGGCTCGAAGCGAGCATCTGCCGGGACTGCATGTTTCTCGCAGAGCGCGGCCCGGGCACCGGCAAGGGACGTGGAACGGCCGAATTCATGTGCCGGCTCTATCGTGCTCCGATCTCGCTCGAGGAGACCGAGCTGCTCTGCACCAGCTTCGAGCGCACGCGTGACCGCCCCAAGATCGAGCAGAATCTCGACCGCGAGCGCGTGGCGAGCCAGGGGTAAGGCGGGCGCCTTGTCCCTCTCGTGTCCCGGACAAGCCGCAACGCGCAGCGTTGCGGCGCAGAGCCGGGACCCAGGAGCGACAAGGCGCGTTGCGGATAGATGGGCCCCGGCTCTGCAGCGCACCGTCGAAGAGACGCTGCGCTGCGTCCGGGGCACGAGAGCAAAGCCTGGCGCGCGCACTCTCCTCCTCGTCATTGCGAGCGAAGCGAAGCAATCCAGAATCCTTCCGCGGAAAGGCGCTGGATTGCTTCGGTTCGCTCGCAATGACGGACGATGACGCAACCACATTGCTCCTTCTCTCATCTCGGCTTGCAGACACGCCTTCCCGTTCTCGCGGCTGATTTCGCCCGAGCTTTGTTTTGTCTCGCCGCCCTCATGAGCAAGAGGGCGCAGGGAAGGCCGGGTGCCGGCAGGCACCCGCGGTCTGCTGCGCAAAAAGCACACGCAGAAAACCGCACAGCAGCATACAGGTGGTGCCGTACACACGGCCTTCCCTGCGCGATGGTCGGACGGCTTATGCCGTGCTCTCCCGGGAGCCGAACTTTCCCTCTGGCCTCCCTCACCCCTGCGAATTGACGATGCCGTCCGCCCGGTTGGGCTCGCGCGCATCTTCGAAGGGCTTGGCCGTAGCAACGACGGCCAGGACCACACGGTTTTGCCGTACGCGCGGCCCGCATGTTCGCCGCAGGGTTCTCCCGCGCTGTCGACGTCACGGGAGAAATGCTGACGAGACGAGCCTTACAGCGCCGCTCGTCCGCACGCGGTTGCGAGCTCGCAGGGACTACCCGCCCTGCCCGCACCTTTCATGCCGACGCTGCCGCGTCCACCGCAAGCCCAGCTCGCGACACGTGACGACATCAAGATCGCCCCTCAAGATCGAGCCGGGATGGGCGACACATACGATATTTCCGAATTTCGGTAAAGAAGAATATTTTTGCCTGAACGAGTTGACAGGAGGCGAAACAGGCCCGCCGGGCAGGTCCTTGAACGAACGACGTCCGTACCTTGCGGCCCAGGACCAGCGCGGCCTTGTATGCATTATCCCAGTTGCCATCCTCCCGCTCTTCGCTTTACATGCCCCCAACTCGCCCCCGCGGATGAAGGCCGGGGCCCAAAATCACACAAATTGCCAAGGGACGGAGCATGGCGCGCAACATATTGATTCTCGGGGCTTCTTACGGCTCCCTGCTGGGCACGAAGCTGCTAATGGCCGGGCACAACGTGACCCTGGTCTGCCGCGCCAAGACCGCGGAGCTGATCAACCGCGACGGTACCGAGGTGCGCATCAAGTTGCGCGACGAGGCCGTGCACCGGGCCATCTTCTCCCGCAACCTCCCCGGCAAGCTCGATGCGGTGACGCCGGCTGATGTCGACCTCTCCCGCTACGATCTGGTCGGCCTCGCGATGCAGGAGCCGCAATACACCAACCACACGGTGCGCGTCCTCATGGTCAAGATCGCCACGGCGAAGCTGCCGTGCCTGTCGATCATGAACATGCCGCCCCTGCCCTATCTGAAGCGGATTCCGGCACTCGCCGGCATGGACCTCGAGGAGGCTTACACCAATGCGCAGGTGTGGGAGCGGTTCGAGCCGGGGCTGGTGACGCTGTGCTCGCCCGACCCGCAGGCCTTCCGTCCGCCGGAAGAAGCCGCCAACGTGCTGCATGTCGGCCTGCCCACCAATTTCAAGGCGTCGGTCTTCGCCGACGAGAAACACAACAAGCTGCTGCGCGAGCTGGAGGCCGACATCGACGCGGTGACACTCGACGGCCACGACGTACCGGTGAAGCTGAAAGTGTTCGATTCCCTGTTCGTGCCGCTGGCGAAATGGTCGATGCTGCTGACCGGCAATTACCGCTGCATCACGCCGAACGAGCCACAGTCGATCCGCGACGCCGTGCATGGCGATCTTAAGCGCTCGCAGACGATCTACGACCATGTCGACGCGATCGCCCGCCGCCTCGGCGCCGATCCGCAGGACCAGGTGCCGTTCGCGAAATACGCCAAGGCTGCCGAGAGCCTGCTCAAGCCGTCCTCGGCCGCGCGCGCGGTCGCGAGCGGCGCGCCCTTCATCGAGCGCGTTGACCTCCTGGTGAAGCTGATCTCGCATCAGCTCGGCGTACCCAATGCCGAGATCGACCGCACCGTCGACACCGTGGACCAGAAGCTGAACGAGAAGATCGTGCAGGGCGGCTCCGGCGCGCAGTAGCGCGGCTTCCAACGCCGGCGCTCAGGCGGAAGAATTGCAGCCAGGGCGGATGCTTTCCGGTTTTGGCGTGGGCAACACCGCCTGATTCGCGCTGGAGCGCTCGACGCGCCACCGCTGGATTGATAAGCCGCTGTCCGCGAATGACGGGACTTTGAGTCGGGGACATGACGGTTGCGATCGAGATGGGGCAGACCACGGCAGGCGCCGCGGCCGCCATGGACCTCGAGGAATTGCTGGCGACCCGTCTCCTGGTGCAGGGCAATTCGGGCTCCGGCAAGTCGCATCTGTTGCGGCGGCTGCTGGAGCAGAGCGCGCCCTGGGTGCAGCAGGCCATCATCGACCCCGAGGGCGACTTCGTCACGCTGGCCGAGCGGTTCGGCCATCTGGTGATCGAAGCCGAGGATCACACCGAGCGGGGCCTTCAGGTCGCGGGCGAGCGCGCGCGGCTGCATCGTGTCTCCACCGTGCTCAATCTCGAAGGCCTCGATGCCGAGAACCAGATGCGGCGCGCAGCTGCCTTCCTCGGCGGGATGTTCGACGTCGAGCGCGACCATTGGTACCCGATGCTCGTCGTCGTCGACGAGGCGCAGCTGTTCGCGCCGGCGGTGGCGGGCGAGGTCTCGGACGAAGCGCGCAAACTCTCGCTCGGCGCCATGACCAATCTGATGTGCCGCGGCCGCAAGCGCGGGCTTGCCGGCATCATCGCGACCCAGCGCCTCGCCAAGCTCGCCAAGAACGTCGCGGCGGAAGCCTCCAACTTCCTGATGGGTCGCACCTTCCTCGACATCGACATGGCGCGCGCGGCCGACCTGCTCGGCATGGAACGGCGGCAGGCCGAAGCGTTCCGCGATCTCGAGCGCGGCCAGTTCATGGCGCTGGGACCTGCGCTGTCGCGCCGTCCGCTGCGGCTCAACATCGGCCCGACCGAGACCAGCCCGCGCAATTCGACGCCGCGGCTGATGCCGCTGCCCGAGGCCACGCTCGAAGATGCCCGCGCGGTCATCCTCGCCGCACCGCCGCCCGACGCCAGCCGGCCGCAGCGACGGCCGGCGCCGGATCTGCTCGAGCAGCTTCGCGCGGCGAAGGCCGCCGCGGTGCCGGAGGTTCGGCTAGAGGCGGTCGAGACGCCCGTCAGTGCCGAAGAGCTCGCCGAGCGGCGCGAGCGCGTGGATCGCACACTGCGCGCCGTGATGGCCGAGCCCGATGCCGGCTTCCGCGCCATCGGCGTGCTCTACCAGGAGTTCGTGGTCCGCTGCCGCATCGAGGGCTTGGGAGCGGCGGTGCCCGATCTCAACGAATTCCGGCGCATGCTGACGCATGCGCGCGCCGGGCTCGGCACCGACCTCACCGACGACGACGCTTGGCAGGACGTGGCGCTGCGCGCCTCGATTCTGCCCGACGACATGCAGGGCGTGTTCATGATGATCGCGCGCGCGGCCAAGGAAGGCTGGCCCTGCCCCGGCGATGCCGCGATCGCCCGCGCCTACGGCTCGCACTCGCTGCGCCGCGCGCAGCGCCTGCTCGGCTACATGGAGGAGCAGGGCCTGATCGTCGTCCAGCTCGACGGCGGCGGCCGCAGGATCGTGACGCTGGTGGAGCTCGCCTGGGCGACCGCGCCGGGCGATCCCAACGCCGATGATCAGCCGGTGGAGCAGGTCGCGAGCGCGGCGTCGGGTTGACACGGATGGAGAGTCGTCATGCCCGGGCCTGTCCCGGGCATCCACGTTCTTCGTGCCAGGAGGCAAGACGTGGATGGCCGGGTCATAGGCGAGCGCAAGCGACGCCGTCCTTCGGACGGCTATGCCCGGCCATGACGCGGAGAGGTCAACTACTGCGTCAGGCCGCCTCGGAGCCGCCGAGATAGGCGTCGCGGATGCGGGGGTCGTCCTTCAGCGCGCGCGCGGGCCCCGACAGCACGATCTTGCCGGTCTGCAGCACATAGGCCTCGTGCGCGATCTCGAGCGCGAGGCTGGCATTCTGCTCGACCATGAAGACCGAGACGCCGTCCTGGTTGATGGTGCGGATCAGCTCCAGCACGCGGTCGACGTAAAGCGGCGACAGGCCCATGGTCGGCTCGTCCATCACGATCATGCGGGGGCGGCTCATCAGCGCGCGCGCCATCGCCACCATCTGCTGCTCGCCGCCGGAGAGCGAGCCGGCGCGCTGCGCCAGCCGCTGGCCGAGCTTTGGGAACAGCGTCAGCATCCGGTCGAGATCCTGCGCAACGGCGTCGCGGTCGTTGCGCACGAAGGCGCCCATCAGGATGTTCTCGCGCACGCTCATGTCGGCGAACAGCCGCCGCGCCTCCGGCACCGAGGCGATGCCGCGGCGGACGATCTGCGGCGTGGAAAGCCCGATCAGCGAGGCGCTGTCGAAGGTCACCTCGCCCGAGCGCGGCTTCACCAGGCCCAGGATGATCTTCATCGTCGTCGACTTGCCGCTCGCGTTGCCGCCGAGCAGGCAGACGATGTGGCCGCGCGCGACGGTGATCGACAGGTCGAAATGCACCTGGGCCTGGCCGTAGAAGGTGTTGACGTTCGACAGAGCCAGCAGTGCTTCGGGTGCGCTCGTCATGCCGCGCTCTCCTGCTCGGTCGTTCCCGACAAGCCGTGGCCGAGATAGGCCTCGATCACGTTGGGATCGGTTCGCACCTGCTCGCCCGGCCCTTCCGCGATCTTCTTGCCCTCGTCCATGACGATGACGCGGTCGGACAGGCGCATCACCATCTCGAGCTTGTGCTCGATCAGGAGGATGGTCAGACCTTCGGCTTTCAATTCGGCGACGAGCGACTGCATCTCCGCGGTCTCGGTCGGGTTCATGCCGGCGGTGGGCTCGTCGAGCAGCAGCAGCCGCGGCTTCAGCGCGAGTGCGCGGGCGATCTCGACCCGGCGGCGGTTGGCATAGGAGAGGCTATAGGCGGGCTGGTCGATGCGCGGCAGCAGCCGTTCGCCGAAACGGGCGAGGATGGCCTTCACCTCCTCGCGCAGCCGCTCTTCCTCGGCCCTGACGCTCGAGGGACGCAGCAGGGCCAGACCCAACTCCAGCAGCGGGCCGATCACCGGCACCGCCGGCTTCACGGCGCGCAGCCGCGTGTGCGCGCCGATCAGGACATTGTCCTTGACGCTGAGATTGCCGAACACGCGGCCGAGCTGGAAGGTGCGCGCGATGCCTTCGGCCGCGAGCCGCTCCGGCGATAGGCCGGTGATGTCCTGCCCTTCGAAGCTGACGGTGCCGGCATCGGGCCGGTCAAGCCCGGTGACGAGATTGAACAGCGTCGTCTTGCCGGCGCCGTTCGGACCGATGATGCTGATCAGCTCGCCCTTGGCGAGGTCGAGGTCGATGGCGTCGACCGCGGTGAGGCCGCCGAAGCGGCGCGTCAGGCCGCGCAGGGACAGCATGGAGTGAAGCTGCTTCTCCATCAGATCGTCCCCAACAGGCCCTGCGGCCTGAACCGCACCAGCAACAAGAGAACGATGCCGTAGATCAGGATGCGATACTCCGCCGCGATCCGGAACACCTCGGGCAGGCCGACCAGCGCGACCGACCCGACGATGGCGCCGACGACATTGCCGAGGCCGCCGAGGATGACGACGGTCAGCGCGAGGATCGATTGCTGCGTGTTGAAGGTCTCGTGGTTGATGTAGGAATAGAGATGCGCGGCGATGCCGCCGCTGACGCCGGCGGCGAAGCCGCCGAAGATGAAGGCCAGCGACTTGTAGCGGTTCAGGCTGAGGCCATAGGCGCGCGCGGCGATGTCGTCGTCACGGATGGCGCGAAAGCTGCGGCCGAGATGCGAGGTGAGCAGCCGCCCCTGCAGCAGCGCCAGCACGACCATCACCGCAAGGCTGAACCAGTACACCGAGGACGGGCTGATCAGGTCATAGCCGAACAGCGTCAGCGGCGGGATGCCGGAGATGCCAATCGGGCCGCGCGTCACGCTCTCCCAATTCAGGATCACCAGCGACACGATCTCGCCGATCGCAAGCGTCGCGATCGACACATAGTGCCCGCGCAGGCGGAAGGACGGCGAGATCAGGAGCGTGCCGAGCGCAGCGCTCATCAGGCCGCCGCCGACGATGGCGAGGCCGACCGGGACGTTGAGGGTCAGCGACAGCAACGCCGACGTATAGGCGCCGATCGCCAGCAGCGCGGCGTGTCCGAGCGAGACCTGCCCCATCGTGCCCGCAACCAGCGTCAGGCTGAGCGCGAGCATGCCGAGCAGCCAGGCATTGATCAGGGTCTGGAGCACGTAGAAGGACACCGGGAAGAGCGGCAGCACCGCGAAGATTGCCGCGGCGACGGCCAGCGCCCAGCGCGGAATGCGCAAGGGCCGGCTCGGCGCGATGAAGGTGCCGGTGAGCGGCTCGGGCGGCGCCTGCCGGGTGCTGGCGAACAGGCCGTTCGGCCGCAGCACCAGGACGACGACCAGCAGGAGGAAGGCGAACAGGTTGCGATAGCTGGTGCCGAACACGGCAACGCCGTAGCTCTCGACGAGGCCCAGCAGCAGGCTGCCGATCACCGCGCCAGGCACGTTGCCGGCGCCGCCGACAACTTCGGCGACGACGCCCTTCAGCGTCGCCTGCAGGCTCATCGCCGTGTCGATCTGATTGTAGTACATGCCGACCAGCATGCCGGAGACGCCGCCGAGCGCCGCCGCGATGCCGAACACCGCCTGGTTGACGCGGTTGACGTCGACGCCCATCTGCATCGCGGCGTCGCGGTCCTGCGACGCCGCGCGCACGGCCCAGCCGAGCTTGCTGTAGCGCAGGAACACGAACAGCAGCAGCGCGCTGGTGATGCCGACGCCGGCGATGAGCAGATCGAGCGGCCCGATCGTGCCGCCGCCGAGCTGGAAGCGTACGTCCGGCAGCTGGCTCGGCAACGCGCGCGGATTGGGCGAGAAGGTCAGCATCACCAATTGATCGAGCACGAAGCTGATGCCGATGGTCGCGAGCAGCGGGGCGATCCGCACCGAGTTCTGCAGCGGCCGCAGGCCGAACCGCTCGATGACCAGGCCGACCAGTGCGGCGGCCGCCGCCACCACGATGATGGTGAGCGGCAGCGGCGTATGCAGCTGCATCACCGCGACCCAGCCGATATAGGCGCCGACCAGATAAATCGAGCCTTGCGCGAAGTTGATCAGCCGGCTGACGCCGAAGATCAGCGCTAGCCCGACCGCGACCAGCGCATAGACATTGCCGATGATCAGCCCGTTAATCGTGTAGTCGAACCAGGAAGACACGCAGCGTTCCTAATGAGGGATGAAGGCGGCCGGAGCGGTGCGCTCCGGCCATCGGGTCAGGTCGGCTTGCCGTCCCAGAGGGTGAACTGGCCCTTGCGCACGACGAGCTCGGCGTTCATGGCGCCCTTGACGCGGCGGCTCTCGACGTCGAACGTCGCCTTTCCGAAGATGACGCTGGAGACGTCCTTGACCTTGGCGAAGGCATCGCGAATGGCGCGGCGGTCGGTGCCGCCGATCTTCACCACGGCCGCGGCCATGTTCATCGCGTCATAGGAATAGGCGTTGAAGGCGTCGGGCTCCTGCCCGTTGTACTTGGCCTTGAAGCCCTCGATGAACTTCCGCACCTCGGGCCGCGGATCCTGCGGGAAATAGCGCGTGCCGAGATGGACGTCCTCGACCGCCTCGCCGCCGAGCTCCAGGAATTTGGGCGAGTAGACCGAGCTTGCCGCGCAGATCGTCTGCTTCAGCCCGACCTGACGGGCCTGGCGCGCGATCAGCGCGCCGTCGGAATAATAGGAGATCAGGATCAGCCCGTCCGGGCTGGCGTCGCGCACGCGCACAAGGGTGGAGCGGAAGTCGCGCTCTTCCGCGATGTAGCCCTCGGTGACCGCGATCTCCGCGCCGTATTCCTTGGCCGCCTTGACGAAATGGTCGCGGCTGGTGCGACCCCAATCAGTGTTGAGGTGCAGCACCGCGAGCTTCTTCAGGCCGAGCCGCCTGACGGCGTAGGACGCCAGCAGCGGCTGCTCGTCGGCCTGGCTCACGGACGTGCTCCACATGAAGTCGCCGCCCTTGGTGAAGTCGGGGTGCGAATTGGTGAAGCCGAACTGCACGAGGCCGCCGCGCTGATAGATCGGCGAAGCCGCCATCGAGGCGGGACTGGAGAAATCGCCGAGCTCCATGACGATGCGGGGATCGGAGACGAATTTCTGGGCAATCGCCACCGACTGGCGCGGATCGCTCTGGCTGTCCTCGAACTGGTAGGCGAGCTTGCGGCCGTTGATGCCGCCGGCGGCGTGGATCTCGTCGAGCGCGAGGTCAAAGCCCTGCTTCCACTGCGCGCCATATTGCGCGTTCGGTCCCGTGAGGGGGCCGCTGATGCCGAGCAGGATCGGCTCGGCGGATTGCGCAAGCGCCGCGCGCGAGAAGGCCGTGCCCGCCATCATGGCGGCGAGCGAGCCTTTGACCAGGGTGCGACGATCGATGTTGCTCATGCACGGCTCCATCCATTCCAGTTGATACGAGTCAGTTGATACAAGCAGCAATTCTCGTGCCGGTGAGATTGCCTATTTCGAGGGCTCGCCGAGCGACAGCATCAGCCGGTTCGCCCAGTTGAAGAACGCGGCGCCGTTGATGACGTCGACGATCTCGGCGTCGTCGAGACCGGCGCGGCGCAGCTCGGCGATATTGTCTGGCCCGAATGCGATCGGCGTGGCGGCCATCGCCACCGAGGCCTTGACCACCGCATTCCAGCGCTCGCCGAGATCGGCCCCGACGCCCTCATCGAGCAGGCGCTGCACGTCGTCGCGGCGCTTGGAATAGGTGCTGGCGAAGCGCGCATGCACGGAAGCGCAATAGATGCAGCCGTTGTAGCGCGAGGTGGCAGCCGCTGCGAGCTCGCGCTCGGCGCGCGGCAGGCCGTCGGCGACGTTGTAGAAGATGTCCTTGTCGGTCTTGGTGCGGGCTTCCAGCACTTCGGGATCGCGCACCAAGAGACGAAAATATTCCGACTTGGCACGGGCGCGGTCGACGAGGCCCGCGTAGTGCCGCTCGGTCAGCTCGGCCTCGGGCAGCGGGTCGATCCACGAGACCCAGCCGAGCTCGTCCTGGGTGAAGACGACGGGCGGATTGACGGTGCTCATGATCGGGCCTCCGACGTACTTGCGGCGGCGAGCGTGCGCAAGCCGCTGACGACGCGGACCTGGAACGACAGGAACGCAACGAGCTGCGAGAACGTGACGATGCCGGTGGTCGACCAGCCGGAGGCCAACAGCGCCTTCATGTCGGCGGATGCGGCATCGCGGGGGTGGAAGACCAGGAGATGCGCATGCTCAAGCGCCGCGACAAGCCGCTCGCCGAGGACAGGCTTGCGCTCCGCGCTGACGCGATAGACCAAGCCGGCCTTGCTCTCGATCGACAACGGACCGGCCGGATAGGCGCCGTATGGGCCCGAGGTCTTGCCGTGCTCAATCTCGGCCTTGATCGCTTCGACCAGTGCCGCGCCATCCGTAGTCGCGGCGAGCTTGTCGCGATAGAAGGCGGCGACGGGGGACTCACCATGCAGCCCGGTCACGAAGGCCGCGACCGCGGCGCGTTCGGCCAGCGGAAAATCGCCCGCATCGATCGGCTCGAACAGGGCGAGATAGCTCTTCTGCGCATTCTCGCGCGCCTGCAGGCGGCGCGCGCGGATGGCGTCGAGGGTAGAGCCGGGCTCGATGCCGGCGAGCGTGTCGATGATGTCTTGCGTACCCATCATTCAGCCTTGTGCAAAGCGACTCTATTCATTCCGGCTAGCCTGCGAGGGCAACGTCTTTGGCGGCCGTCCGGGTCCAGCCCAGCACTGGTGCGACCTTGTCGGCCACGAGCTCGATCGAGCGCAGGACGTAAGGATGCGGCGCATCGACCGAATGCACCTGGAAGACGAGATCGGTCACTCGCTCCAGCGTGGCGTCGGTACGGAGCGAAGCGATGACGTGGTCGGCATCGCCGACATGGGTGTCGAACGCGGTGATCATCTCCTCCAGCGTCTCGCCGGGGGGAAGATGGCCGCCCTTCATGAATTGCGGCAGCGCGCGGCGCAGCCCGATGTCGGCGAGCCGCAGCGCCTCGCGATGGTCGTCGGCAACGAAGACGCTGCGCGAAGCCATGATGCGCGGCTCGCAGCCCGGCGGCAGCGCGGCGAGATAGGCGTCGATGATCGGGTTCTGGATCTCGGCGAGCGTCGCGTTCGGGGCATCCTTGGATCGCGGCTGCGTACGCGAAAGCAGGAGGCCGTCGCCCGCCTTGCCGGCCCGGGCGCCACCGGCGACGGAGAACGTCGCCTGCCAGATGCGCTTGTCCAGCTGCGGCCGCTGCGGATAGAGCGTGTCGCCGCCATCAAGCGGCTTGCCGGTCAGTGCCTTGCGGACGATCTCCAGATTGCGGGCGAAGATCTCGTTGCGCTGGGCGCTGTCGAGGCCAAAGGCGGCGAAGGCCGACGGGTTGCCGCCGGTGCCGACGCCGAGCTCGAAGCGGCCGTTGCACAGGAGATCGAGCACCGCGGCGTCCTCCGCTACCCGCACTGCGTTCTCCAGCGGCAGCGTGACGATGCCGGTGCCGAGGCGGATGCGCGAGGTCTGGGCGGCGACGTAACCCAGGAAGGTGAAGGGCGACGGCAGGCCGCCCTCGCGCTCATGGAAATGATGCTGCGCGATCCACGCGGAATCGAGCCCGGCCTTTTCGGCGCGGACGATTTGCTCGGCGGCGAAGCGATAACGGTCCGCCGGCGGCGCCTCGTCGAGCAGCCGCGTGAAGAAGCCCAGGCGTTTCAGGTTGGCAAAGCGTTTCATACGATCCTTGTCGGGCGAGGATGGGCAAACACAGGATGATGTCGGTTACCGCTGCTCCAGACAAGCGGGCATTGCGCAGGGCACATACGCGGCCGCAGCCTGCCGATCGCCTGTGCCGAGCTTTGGCTGGGCAAACTGCCTATCAGCTCGGCAGCACCGCACACTTGAAGGGCGTTACGCCGATCTTGATGCTCCCTGCGGGGCCTGCCGCCGACCACGAGCAAGCGCCGCGGACAGGATCAGGAGCAGGCGAAACGGCATCTTGGTCTCCAGGAAAGGAACGAATTGTTGCAACCGTTATTCGCTCCTCCGCGAGGTCAAATCAATGAAATGGAAATCCAAATTGAGTGCGGGCAACGGTCGCGCGTTCTCCGTACGGCGGCCAACACGAAACGAATTGACGGCGTTGCGACGCCCGTCTCCGGCCGCGGCAACACCACGAAGCTTGATGCGCCTGCCGCAACCGCGCTAACCATGCCGCGCGGCCTTAGAACTTCCCCAAGGGCTTCCCGGACGGCGATCCGGACCATGACCTGCCAGGGCCCTCCCCATCGTCATTTCGTCGCATGGCCTCGCGGCCACGCCAGCATTGCCGCCTCGTGCATCATGGCACATGATGCCGGCGGCGATTGGCTTCGAGATGGAGGATCCGATGAACGAGAACGAAATCCGCAATCTGGTCGCGGAGGTGAAGCAAGGCACGCTGTCGCGGCGCTCGTTCATCAGGACAATGGCCGCGGTCGGAATCGCGGCGCCGATCGCGAGCCAGATCCTGGTCTGGCATGACGTGGCGATGGCTGACGCCACGCTGCCCTACAAGCCGGCCAAGGCCGGCGGCGGCGGCACGCTCAAGATGCTGCTCTGGCAGGCACCCACCCTGCTCAATCCGCATTTCGCGCTCGGCACCAAGGACCAGATCGCCTCGCGCATCTTCTTCGAGCCGCTCGCCGGCTGGGACAAGGAGGGCAACCTCATCCCCTGCCTCGCCGCCGAGGCTCCGACAAAGGCGAACGGCGGCCTTGCGGCCGACGGCATGAGCGTGATCTGGAAGCTGAAGCGGGGCGTGACCTGGCATGACGGCAAGCCTTTCACCGCCGACGATGTCGTCTTCACCTGGCAATACGCCGCGGATCTCGCCACCGCGGCCTACACCACGGGCTCCTACAAGGACCTCAAGGTCGAGAAGATCGACGACTATACGGTCAAGGCGATCTTCCGGGCGCCGACGCCGTTCTGGGCCGATCCGTTCGTCGGCTCGGTCGGGATGATCCTGCCCAAGCATCATTTCGGCGACTATGTCGGCGCCAAGTCGCGCGAAGCGCCAGGTAATCTGAAGCCGGTCGGCACCGGCCCGTACAAATTCGTCGAGTTCAAGCCGGGCGACATGATCCGCGCCGAACGCAATCCGGACTATCACATCAAGAACCAGCCGCATTTCGATACGGTCGAGGTCAAGGGCGGCGGCGACGCGGTGTCCGCGGCGCGCGCCGTGCTGCAGACCGGCGAATACGACTTCGCCTGGAACATGCAGGTGGAGGAGGAGGTCCTCAAGCGCATGGAGGCGGGCGGCAAGGGCAAGCTCGACATCACGCCGTCCGGCAATGTCGAGTTCATCATCCTCAACACGACGGACCCCTGGACCGAGGTCGACGGCGAGCGCTCGAGCGTCAAGACCAAGCATCCGACGCTGTCCGATCCCGCCGTTCGCCGCGCCATCAATCTCTTGATCGACCGCGATTCGATCCAGAAGTTTATCTACGGACGCGCCGCCATCGCGACCGCGAGCTTCGTCAACGCGCCCAAGCAGTTCAAATCGCCGAAGCTGAAATACGAGTTCGACATCGACAAGGCCAACAAGATCCTCGATGAGGCCGGCTGGACCAGGGGCGCGGACGGCATCCGCGAGAAGGACGGCAAGAAGCTCAAATACGTGTTCCAGACCTCGACCAACGCCCCGCGCCAGAAGACGCAGGCCATCATCAAGCAGGCCTGCCAGAAGGCCGGCATCGACATCGAGATCAAGGCGGTCACTGCCTCCGTGTTCTTCTCCTCCGACGTCGGCAATCCCGACACCTATTCGAAATTCTATGCCGACATGGAGATGTACAACACGACGCAGCCGCAGCCCGATCCGGAGCGCCTCTTGAACCAGTGCGTGTCCTGGGAGATCGCCACCAAGGACAACAAGTGGCTCGGCCGCAACAATTCGCGCTATTCCGATCCCGAAGCCGACAAGGCCTACAAGGCCGCGCAGAACGAGCTCGATCCGGTCAAGCGCGCCGCGCTGCTGATGAAGGTCGACGAGATCTTCTGCGAGGCCAACGTGTTCCTGCCCCTGCTCTCGCGCCACGTGGTCAACGCCGGCGCCAACAATTTGATGATCGACATCTCCGGCTGGGACACCATCACGTGGAACCTGGCGGCGTGGTATCGCACCTAGGCGCTCGTGAGCGCGCTGATCGTTGCAGCGCAGCGCGACGTGACGTCGAATCCCTTCCACTGTGTGCTCCAGATCACAGCAGAATCGCGCACCGTCGCCTACAAGGGTCGGGCATGGCCGCAAACAATGTAACGGCGGTACGCACGAGGCTGGGGAGACGATCAACAGCTACGGACTTTGCGAAGCCGTCAGGGTGAAGAACCCGGCGGCCTTTTTGTTTTGCTGGTTCGGTAGGATAGGTAGAGCGAAGCGAAACCCATCAATATGTTTCGAACGCGGGTGCATGATGGGTTTCGCAAGGGCTCTACCCATCCTACGCACTGGCTATGAAGCGCCCGAGCCCTTTCGCTCCTCGCGTTCATCCTCGATCTGGCGTTCGGCTTCGAGCCAGAAGTCCAGCTCCCGATTGCTCGGCCGGCCCGCCTGCTCCCAGAGCTCATAGGCGCGTGTGCGGACCTTGCCACGGCGCATCATGCGGAGCAGCTTTCGTTTCAGCTCCTCGGCGAAGCTCCTGAAGCGTTGTCCGGTGGTTTCGTCCTTGACGAGCGAGGCCGCTCGCGTTGCGAGTTCGATCTGGTGCTCTAGCTTCTTCTGCTCGTCCACCGCCGAAACTGCCGTGGGAAAAGAACGTTGTCGGAGCCGTGCGGACACTCAATTCCCTTCCCGGATGATCCGTTCCCGTCAAGTGCAGCGCTTTCGGAAGTGACCCTCCTTCGCAGCATTACCTGATCCGAAGCAGCCGGCGCCGCTAGTGCCACGTCGTGTCGGCTTCGACGATCACCACCCTGATTTCAGGGTCCTCAGTCGTGTTGCAGGCGCAGGGCATGCCCTCGCCGCAGCGGCAGCCGCCGAGCTTCTCGCTCCAGACCCGGAGCGGATGGTTTTCGCAGACCCAGCCGAGACCCTGGCAGAATGGGCAGGTCTTGTCGGTCACAGCGTATCCGGCGTCCGCAGCGTGTTCGACTTGTCCTCGTTGCGTAGCTCCTGCTCAGCCGCGTGCCAAAATTCCTGCTCGCGGCCTTCGGGCTTGCCCGCCTGCTCCCACAATCGGTGCGCGCGTTCTCTGATCTCTTGCTCGGTCGGCTCGGACAATTGCACCTCCTGCTTGGAAGCACGGCCCCACCCTGGGGGGTATGGGGGGCTTGGAGGCGGGGCCGTGCAGGCCAGCCATCGGCGGCGACGCTGGCCCGCGGAGTCAAGTTTCGACCACGTCCAAGAGTTCCTGCGCGTCTGCCCGTACCGGATGGCCGCGCTTGTCCCGGGCATCCACACCTTTCCATCCAGCATTGCTGCCGATGCCGGATACACGTGGGCAGTCACGTCATTCGAACCCAGACGCCTTTGCCGGCGGATGACTTCACGGCAGCATCGATCAACTTCACGCCTGCAAGGCCATCCTCGACCGTCGGGAAGACGACATCGGGATGCGGCTCTTCACCGGCCGCTGCCGCGCGGATGGCGCGCGCCGCCTCGGCATAGATCGTTGCGAAACCTTCAAGGTAGCCCTCGGGGTGCCCCGATGGGATGCGGGTGACCCGACCCGCCTCGCCCGATGCGCCGGCCCCGCCGCGGGTCAGGAGCTGTCTGGGCTGGCCGTAGGGCGTGAACCAGAGATGGTTCGGATTCTCCTGCGCCCATTCGAGGCCGCCTTTGCTGCCGTAGACGCGCAGCGTGAGCCCGTTCTCATTCCCAACAGCAACCTGGCTCGCCCACAGCATGCCCTTGGCGCCGCCCTTCCACTTGAGGAGGATTTGAACATCATCGTCGAGCCGCCGCCCCTCGACGAAGGTCGACAATTGGGCGAGCAGTTCGTCGAGCTCGAGCCCGCTGACGAAGCAGGCAAGATTATAGGCGTGGGTGCCGATGTCGCCGATGCATCCGCCCGCGCCGGACCGGGACGGGTCCGTGCGCCATGCCGCCTGCTTCTGGCCGGTGGTTTCCAATGGCTCGGTCAGCCAGTCCTGCAGATACTCGACCTTGACGAGACGGATCTCGCCGAGATCGCCGTTCGCGATCATGGCGCGCGCCTGCCGGACCATGGGATAGCCGGTGTAATTGTAAGTGACGACGAAGATCCTGCCCGTTTTCCTGACCAGCGCCGCCAGTTCCTCGGCCTCGGCAACGGTCGTGGTCAGCGGCTTGTCGCAGATGACGTGGATGCCGGCTTCGAGGAAGGCTTTCGCGACCGGGCTGTGCATATGATTGGGCGTCACGATCGCGACCGCCTCGATGCCATCCGCTCTCGCAGCTTCAGCCCGCGCCATCTCCTCGAAAGAGCCATAGGCACGGTCGCCAGCGATGCCGAGCTCCTTAGCGGAGGCTTTGGCACGAACCGGATCCGACGCGAGCGCGCCGGCCACCAGTTCGAACTGGTCGTCGATGCGCGCGGCAATGCGGTGGACGGCACCGATGAAGGCACCCTGGCCGCCGCCGACCATCCCGAGACGGATACGGCGATGGCCGCCGGTTTCATTGCTTGCTTCGATCGCCATGTTGCACCCTCAGTTCAGGAGATGCCGAGCATCCTGCGATTGGCAGCCGCGTCGGTGCCGCTGCCGGCGAAATCGTCGAAGGCTTTCTCTGTCACCTGGATGATATGGTTTCGGATGAACTCGGCGCCCTCGCGCGCGCCTTGCTCGGGATGTTTCAGGGCGCACTCCCATTCGAGCACCGCCCAGCTGTCGTAATCGTATTGCGTGAGCTTGGAGAAGATGGCGCCGAAATCGACCTGGCCATCGCCGAGCGAGCGGAAGCGGCCGGCTCGGTCGACCCAGCTTTGGAACCCGCCATAGACACCCTGGCGGCCGGTCGGATTGAATTCGGCGTCCTTGACGTGAAACGCCTTGATGCGCTGATGGTAGATGTCGATGTAATCGAGATAGTCGAGCTGTTGCAGCACGAAGTGCGAGGGGTCGTAGAGCAGGTTCGCGCGCGGATGGTGGTTCACGCGATCGAGGAACATTTCGTAGGAGACACCGTCGTGGAGGTCCTCGCCCGGGTGGATCTCATAGGCGAGATCGACGCCATGCTCGTCGGCATAGTCGAGAATGGGCCGCCAACGCCTGGCGAGCTCGTCGAAGGCGGTCTCGATCAGGCCGGCGGGACGCTGCGGCCAGGGATAGACATAGGGCCAGGCAAGCGCGCCGGAGAACGTCGCCTGGGCACCAAGCCCGAGCCGCCTGGACGCCAGGATGGCGCGCTTGACCTGATCGACGGCCCATTCCGTGCGGGCCTTGGCGTTGCCACGCACCTCCGGCGCGGCGAAGCCGTCGAACGCCGCATCATAGGCCGGGTGAACGGCGACGAGCTGGCCTTGCAGATGAGTCGAAAGCTCGGTGATGGAAAGGCCGTGGCGAGCCGCAATACCCTTCGCCTCGTCGGCATAGGTTTGAGACTCCGAGGCCTTGTTCAAGTCGAAGAGCCGTCCATCCCAACTCGGAATCTGAATCCCCTTGTAGCCCAGCGATGCCGCCCATCCGCATATCGCATCGAGGGAATTGAACGGCGCCACGTCAGCAGCGAACTGAGCGAGGAATATCGCAGGCCCTTTGATCATCTTCATCGCGTGCTTCCTTCTGCCTTGGACGTTTTGGGCGAATGCGTTGCCGACACCCATGCTCCGGACCATCGTCAGGATCGCTTCTCCGCACGATGGGTTCGAGGATGCCGGCCATTAAGGGAGAGCAATACCGGTCTACGCAACGAGAAAAAGCTTCAAACGGCCACAGGTCAGATCCAGGCCGAAACCTCATCGCTTCTGCAACACGGTCGAGAGCGCCGAACCGTCGTTCAAGATCGAGAAGATCTCGCGCGACGATAGATGCTCCGCGGCCTCCGCGAAAGTCTCGCTCGCATCGACCTTGGCACGGCCGACCGCCAGATTGGCGTCGACGGTGTCGGGTCTGATGGGACGAGGAGGCGGCAGCTGCGCGAGGTGGAAGGCGAGGAGCGCGGGGTCTTGGCGCAGCTCCAGCAAGGCGGGGCTGTCCCCTGCGTCCACGGACGCGCTGAGTTCGTTCGCTCGGCGCAGGACGGGAGGCGGCTCTCGTTCTTCCGGAGTGACAAACAATCTTCCGAAGACGGGCATGGCGGTCAGCGCGCCGATGGGAACGGCGAACAGCAGCCCAAGGATGACCGGCGACATCCAGAGCAGAAGGGGCAGCGAAACGGCGTAGGCGCTTGCGGCCATCGCAACGCCGCACAAGGTCGGAATGCCGTATTTCCAATAGAGCTCGCGCCGCTCCACCGTGCCCTCGTCGCGCCTTTGCGTCTGCCACCCGGCATCGCGGCCGGCCAGAATCTCGACCACCGCGATCGTCTGAAAGATCATCATCACCGGCGCCATCAGCGCGGATACGACGATCTCTGCGAGAACGCCGGCCGAAGCACGCAACGCGCCGCCGAACTGGCGTCTCACCGGGCCTCGCATCCAGACGAGCACGAGGCTGAGCAGCTTCGGCAACAGCAGCAACCCCATCGTGGCGACGAACACCCAGATCGCGAGCACGGGATCCTGGGCCGGCCAGGTCGGAAACAACGAGAACCCCTTCGGAAAATACTCCGGGCGCACGAAGCGGGCCTGCAACGAGATCAGCATCCCCAGCAGGAGGAACAGCAGCCAGAGGGGTGCCGTCAGATATGCCCCTATCCCCACCATGAAATGCAGGCGCGACACCCAATGGAGACCCCGTGCAGGCACCACGGCGAGATGCTGAAGATTGCCCTGACACCAGCGCCGGTCGCGCGCTGCGAAATCGAGCAGCGAAGGCGGCACCTCTTCGTAGCTTCCGCCGAGCGTCGGCAGCATGTAGATGCCCCACCCGGCGCGCCGCATCAACGCAGCCTCGACGAAATCGTGGCTGAGGATGTGCCCGCAGAACGGCTTCCGTCCCCGAAGCTGCGGCAGCGCCGCCTCTTCAGCAAACGCCCTCACCCGGATGATCGCATTGTGACCCCAGTAATTGCCTTCGGAGCCGTGCCACCAGGCGACGCCGGCGGCGATCATCGGCCCGTACAGGCGGCCCGCGAATTGCTGGACCCGGCTGAACAGGCTGCGCGCGTTGACGACCATGGGCAGCGTCTGGACGAGGCCGGCGCTCGGATTGCTCTCCATGGCATGGACCAGGCGGACGATGGTCTGCCCGCTCATGAGGCTATCGGCGTCGAGCACGATCATGAAGTCGTAGGCGCCGCCGAACCGCGTGATCCACTCGGAGATGTTCCCGGCTTTGCGCGCCGTATTCTCGGCTCGGTGGCGATAGTACAACCGTGGCGTCCCCACCGCCTGTCGCAGCGCGAGGAGCGCTTTTTCCTCGGCAACCCAGATGTCGGGATCGGTGCTGTCGCTCAGAACGTACCAGTCGAACAGCTTTCCTTGCGAGGTCGTCTCCAGGGATTCGATGACCGCCCGAAGTCGCGCCGTCAATCGGTGCGGATCTTCGTTGTAGGTGGGAAGCAGCATGGCGGTGCGGCCTGTGATCGCAGGCAGCTCCGCGTCTGCCGCGAAGGCGTCCGGACGATGGGCGAGCAGCACAAAGAAGCCGGCCAGCGCGGAGGCGAACGAGAAGGCGACCCAGGCGAGCAGGACCAGAAAGAGCGCCAGCACCATCGCTTCGAGGACGGTGACGCCCCCGACCTCCAGCACGCGATACATCTCATATCCGCCGCCGGCCGTGAGCGCCGCCGTCGAGAGCAGGATGAGGCCGCGCCGCCAGGCCATCGCGGAGGCAACCGGCGCAGGACTGCGGTCGGGTACCCGGTTCTTGCCGAGGTCGCCGGGAGCCATTGGAAGAGGGGACTCGCCCGGCAGCAGGCGCTGGGTCGCGATCTCGCCGGCAATCGGCCGCGGTGCCGTGCTCAGGGCGCCCATCGGTACACCCAGGTTTCCGACAAGGGCTTGTCGCCTTCGGCCAGGAACGCCCGCAGCTCGATCGGCTCGCCTTTCACCTGGCACTGGAAGCTGAGCCGCCAGCCACCGGTGTAGGGATTAGGCTGCGTGACGATGTTCTTCACCTCGGACTTCTCCGCCGTCACCACGCCTTTGACACCGGCAGGATCGACGCCCTTGAGATTGTCGCCGAACAGATCGAGCACGAACAGGCGCGCGTACTCGCCCCTCGCCCCGATCCCGCTTCGCGTGAATCGGGCGAGCGAATGCGGCTTCGGGCTATCCGGCCCCCAATGCAGCCGATAGGTGTAGTTGTGCTCGCCCTTGGCCTGCAGCGGGTTTTTCGGTCGCCAGAATGCGGCGATGTTGTCGTGGATCTCCTCCTTGGTCGGGATCTCGAACAGCACGACGCCGCCCTCGCCCCAATCCCCGATCGGCTCCATCCAGAGACTTGGGCGCTTTTCGAAGCCGGATTCGATGTCCTGATAGGCGAAGAAGTTTCTTTCCCGCTGCATCAGCCCGAACCCGCGCGGATTGAGATCCTGGAAGGTGCTGATCTGGAGATCGCGAGGATTGCTGAGCGGCCGCCACAGGCTCTCGCCCTTCCCATTGAAGATGGCAAGGCCATCGGAATCGTGGACTGAGGGGCGGAAATCGTCGATGTCGTTGCGGTCGTTCGGGCCGTAGAAGAACATGCTGGTCATGGGCGCGAGGCCGGCCCGCGGCATCTCGACGCGTGGGTAGACCGACATTTCGACGTCGAACACCGTCGTCTCCCCGGGGCGCACCGTGAATCGATAGCTCGCTGCGCAGCTCTTGCTGTCGAGCAGGGCATGAATCACCAACGAGGTCGCACCGGATGCCGGCCGCTCGAGCCAGAACGTCTTGAAGCGCGGAAATTCCTCGCCCTTGGCTTCGCCCGTATCGATCGACAGCCCCCGCGCGGAAAGCCCGTATGTCTGTCCCTTGGCCACGGCGCGGAAATAGCTCGCGCCCAGGAAGACGCAGACCTCGTCGTAATAGTCGGGACGGTTCATCGGCGCATGGATGCGGAAGCCTGCGAACCCGACATCGCTGTCCTCGAACGCCGGGACCTTCTCGCCGAAGGAGAAGTCCGCCTTGCGGTACTTGAGCTCGGATGCCTTGCCGTCCGCGACCTCGAAGACGTTCACCCTGTTCTTGTAGTAGAAGCCGCGGTGGAAGAACTGCGCCTCGAACGGCAGATTCTTGCCGCGCCAGAGCGCCCGCTCGGGCAGGAAGCGGATCGAACGGTACTGATCGTAGTCGAGGTCCTTCAATCCGCTCGGCAGCTTCTCGTCCGGCGCCTCGTAGGACTTGCTCGCCAGTATCCGCGCCAGGTCCCGCACGGTGGACGGCCCGAACGCACCATCCGACGGGGCGGCCAGACTGCGTCGGGAAGCAAGCAGCAAAGCCGGCAGCATCGCCGACCCTTGAACAAGCTGGCGTCGGTTCACGTGCTCTCCTACTCCGTTGCGATTGTCGCGGCCAAGCAACGACCGACGGGCGCACGAGTTCCCACCCGCTTGGCCGCGGGAGGAGCGGCCCATTAGAGGTGAGGCTAAATGACCCAAAACGGATGAAATTCGCCGGCCGTGCGTTTCTCTGTGCGACGGCCCGGGCGGCGCTGCCCGCGCTGGTTGCCCGATGCCGCTGGTGCAGGCGCGACCGATCGGCTTCAATGACCCGCGGACAGGGCGCTCGCACCGATGGATCAGGGGGCAAGATGCCTCTGACACGCGCCACACTCATTGCAGGCACGCCCTCGCAATCTCGCGGCTGGTATTGCCCGAGCTTTGCTTGGTCACTCCACCCTCTTGATCAAGAGGGCGCAGGGAAGGCCGGCTGCCGACAGCACCCGCGGTCTGCTGCGCAAAATGCACACGCAGAAAACCGCACAGCAGCATACAGGTGGTGCCGATCACTCGGCCTTCCCTGCGCGATGCCGCGCTCTCCCGGGAGCCGAGTTCCTTCTGGCCTCATGGGCGGAGATATACGACATTTCCGAAATTCGGCTCAATACCGTGAATTTTGCCCGCGCGACAGCCAAAGCCTTGCGTCTCATTTCCCGGCAACGAAGTAAAAATCCTGCCGGCCCGAGACCGATCCGTAGCTGAACGGCTTTTGTGCACGATTGGTCGCCTCCATGACATCGTCACGCACGACGTCGAACAGCCGGCGCACCTCGAGACCGGGCTTGCGCATATTGTTGACGAACGCCGTGGCGAACGGGCTGTTCCTGCCCTCTCCGTCGAGCGCCATCTCTCCGTCCTTGGCGGCATACACCACCAGCGTGCCCGCCTCGGGCTCGATCGCCGCAAGGCCTCGCGACACCGAACGCGACGCCAGCGTCATGGTGCGCTTCATCTGGTTCGCGAAGGGATTATCGCGGCAGGCATCGAGGACGATGAGGCGCAGCCGCTTGGCGCGTTCCGCCGCGTTCAACACCTGGTCCAGCGCCACGGCTTCGAAACTGACGTCGCGGTCGGAGGCGATCTTCGCGTCGATCGGGATCAGATAGTTGACGCCGCCAACCTCCATGCCGTGACCGGCGTAATATACCATCGCCCAGTCGGCGATTTCCGCCTGCCTTGCAAAGTCGCGCAGCGCCGCGGTCAACTCATCCTTGCGCAGATCGGTCAGCAGCGTGACGGAATCGAATCCGGTGAGCTTGAGCGTTTCGGCGACGAGCGCCGCATCGCGCGCCGGATTGGCGAGCGCTGCGACATTCTCATAAGAGGAGTTTCCGACCACGAGCGCGATGCGCCTGTCATTTCTACTTGACGGTCCCGGCAGCGCGATGACCGACGTGGTGGTGGCCGGAACGGTCTTGATTGACGTATCGTCCAGCGCGGCGAGGCGTTCGCGCGCCTTGTCCATCGACCATTTCGCGCTGTCGTACTTCTGCGGGGCAGCCAGAGCTGCGTTGAAGTCGGCGCGGGCCTTTGCGATCTCGCCCAGCTTCTCGAACAACATTCCGCGGTTTACCAGCGCGCTCTGATGTTGCGGATCATTGCGCAGCGACTCATTGAAATCGGCGAGAGCTTGATCGTACCTGCCCTGAAGGAGATAGATGTCGCCGCGATTGTTGTAGGCCAGCGTCGTCCTCGGCAAAAGCCGGATCGCCTCGCTGAAATCGGCCACGGCACGCTCGGACTGGCCGGTGTGCTGATGGGACAGTCCGCGATTGTTGAACGCATAACCGTAGGTCGGGTCAATGCGAATTACCTCGGAGTATTCGGCGATCGCCCGGGTGTGGTCGCCCTTGCCGGCATAGAGCCGCCCTCGATTGAAGTAGGCGAACTTGAACCTCGGATTGATGCGGATCGCTGCGTTGTAATCCGAAAGCGCGCGCTCGGAATCACCTGCAGCGGCATAGGCCATGCCGCGATCGTTCAACGCGTTCAGATTGCTTGCATCGAGCCGGATCGACTCGGTCAGGTCGGCGATCGCCCGATCCACCTCGTTGCGGCGAAGCAGGGCGGCGCCGCGATGCTGCCAGGCAAGCGCGTATTTCGGATCGATGCGGATGGCCTCGCTGAAATCGGAGATTGCGCGATCGTAGTCGCCCTTGTCGCCATATTCGGCACCGCGATTGTCAAACGCCAAGGCGTCGCGCCCGCCGCTCTTTGCGATCAGCCGCGAGCACGCGGCGATCCGGCCTTCATGGCCACGCTGCGCGCAGATTGTCCGGTCGTCTGCGGCCGCAAGATCAGCGGCTGCCAGAAAAGTGAAAAAAAAGAAACTGAAAACCAGTGCAATCCGATTCCGCATGGTCGCCACCCTGCTTCCGAACCGGCAGTATAGACAGGGGAAGGCGGCCACGCCTGTGATGGTGATCACAGTAGCGACGCGAAACCCATCGATACCGGCCGACGTGACGCGTGATGGGTTTCGCAAGAGCTCTACCCATCCTACGGGCCCATCAGCCAGCGCAAGCTCGTTCGATTTCAGTTACGTAGGGCCGCGAACCGCAATATCGGGCCAAAGAGGCCAAATTCGCGGGGCGCGCCTGTTCGGCGCCACCATAACACCGACCTTCACTCGGGCGGAACTTCCTTCCTGATCGGCATCGCCGCGTACGAGCCATTGCCCCGGATCAGTTTCAACATTCGGAGGAACTTGTCCGTTCCAGCCGCTTTCACGCTTTTGAGGAGGGACGCTGTGATGACGGAATATGCTGATCTCCGCGACCGCATGGTCGACATTCAACTCGCCGGCCGCGGCATTCGCGACCCCAGGGTGCTGGAGGCCATGCGTCGGGTGCCGCGAGAACGGTTTGTGGAAGCAGGCTTCGAAGAATTCGCATATGAGGACAGCGCGCTGCCGATCGCGAACGATCAAACCATCTCGCAACCTTATATCGTCGCGGCGATGGTCGAGGCGGCCGAGCTCAAATCAACCGACAAGGTGCTCGAGGTTGGCACTGGCTCAGGCTATGCCGCGGCGATTGCATCCCGGCTCGCCGGCACCGTCCATACCATCGAACGACATGCCTCGCTCGCACGGGTCGCCGCAGAACGGCTGGATCTACTCGGATATACCAATTGCATGGTTCATACGGGTGACGGTACGCGCGGTCTGGCCAATGAGGCACCATTCGACGCGATTCTGGTTGCCGCCGGCGGCCCCTCGATTCCGGAGGCGCTCAAGCGCCAATTGGCGATCGGCGGTCGTCTCGTCATTCCGGTCGGCAATTTCGCGGACGAACAGTCGCTGCTCCGGATCTCCCGCCGAACGGCGACGGACTACGATGAAGAGACCTTGGGCGCTGTTCGCTTCGTGCCGCTGATCGGCGAGCAGGGATGGGCCGAGAATGGCACGCGTTCGGCGAGCAACCTGACTCCGGGCCACGCGCGGTCACAGTCGGTGACGGACATGATCCAGGCCACGATCGAACCTTTGCCGGCCTTCGACGACCCCGCGTTCGGAGCGCTCTTGGACCGGTTCGAACATTCGCGCCTGGTCCTGCTGGGCGAGGCCAGTCACGGTACATCCGAGTTCTACCAGGTGCGCGCAGCGATCACGCGCCGGCTGATTGAAGATCACGGCTTTACGATCGTCGCTGTGGAAGCGGATTGGCCCGACGCCGCTGCAATCGACCGCTACGTTCGCGATCGCGTGCGCACCGGCCCCGACGAGCCGCCGTTCGAACGCTTCCCGACCTGGATGTGGCGAAACACCGACGTTGTCGCTTTCGTGGACTGGATGCGCGGCTATAACGAGCAAAGGCCGCCAGGCAACCGGGCCGGATTCTTCGGGCTCGACATCTATAACATGCGCAGTTCGATCGCGGCCGTTCTGGCCTATCTCGATAGCGTCGATCCCGAAGCGGCGGCGGTCGCCCGCGAGCGCTATGGATGTTTGACACCATGGCAACGCGAGCCGTCGACCTATGGGCGCGCCGTGCTGACGAAGGGCTATCGCAGATGCGAAGCTGAGGTGATTCGACAGTGTCAGGACATCCTGAACAAACAGCTTGCTTATGGCGCAAGCGACCCGGACAGCTTCCTTGATGCGGCGCAGAACGCCCGGTTGATCGCGGCCGCCGAGCGCTACTACCGGATCATGTATTACGGCGGCGCGGAATCCTGGAACCTGCGGGATACCCACATGTTCGAAACCTTGGGCCATATTCTCCAGGCCCATGGTGCCCAGTCGAAAGCCGTGGTTTGGGCCCACAATTCCCATATTGGCGATGCGCGCTTCACAGAGATGGGGACGGTCCGCAACGAACTCAACATCGGCCAGCTTTGCCGACAGAAATTCGGCGACGCGGCATCGCTCATCGGATTTGGCACCCACACCGGCACGGTAGCCGCTGCCTCGGATTGGGACGGCGAGATGGAAGTGATGCGTGTCCGCCCCTCCCGCGCGGATAGTTATGAGCGGCTGTTTCATGAGGCGAGCGCGAAGCGCGGGATGATTGAATTCCGCCGCCATGAAGCCCTCCGGCGTCGCCTGATCGAGCCTCGCCTCGAACGATTCATTGGGGTGATCTACAGACCCGACACCGAGCTGCAAAGCCACTACGCCGAGGCCTCGCTGCCTCAGCAGTTCGACGGTTTCGTCTGGCTGGATGAGACCCATGCAGTCACGCCCTTCGGACCGGAGCATCGTCGCCCTGGTGCTCCCGACACCTATCCGTTCGGGCTTTGACACGCAGGGCCGCGCCGGCACCAACGACGTTGCGCAACCCTCTGCTGATCATGTCAATCAGGCCAGCGAGCGGGCAGCCATCCGCCACCGCCTACGCATGACCGTGTAAGATCGCGCTGACCGCCGCGATCGCCTGCTTCTCATCAGTCGATCCGGCCGACGCGGCTCAGGCGAGAGCTTAGCTCTGGTTGTGCTGCTGGCTCGGCCGAACGATTCCATGCAGCGCCTTGGCAGTCCCAGCCGACTGGCGTGCCAGATCACTGAGCGATACGATCCCGACCAGGCGCTTGTTCCGGTCCAAGACGGGCAACCGCCGCACCTGTATCTCACTCATGTTCGCGCAGACGTGAGATATGTCCTCGTCTTCAAAACAGTATTTCACCTCGTGGCTCATCGCGTCACGAACCTTGCTGTCCGGCCCTTTGCCGTCCGCGATGCAGCGCACCGCGATATCCCGATCGGTGATCATGCCCACGAGCCGATCGCCGTCACCGACGGGCAACACACCACAATCGCATTGCTTCATCAGCTTTGCTGCGTCCTGGATCGTGTCGGTGGGATTCACAACTTTGGCATCGCGCGTCATCACTTCACTGATCTTCTTCATGGTCATCTCCTGGTCGCGCTCCAAGCCTCGCTAAACGCGCGGGCTCGTTCGATTATCAGCTGCGGCCAGTTTCCCGGTTTCGTGACACTCCGCAGAGCGCCAGCTCTACCTGATAGGCGGGGAACATCGCTCCGCGCATCCGGGTGCCGCGTCCCTAGTCTCCCAAACGATGCGGGGCACATCCTGTTCCTGTGCAGATTTGCTGAGCTGACCGACACCATAATCGGCGACGTCAAGCAGACGCATCTGAAATCCTCCGGCGAGCCGAAGCGGAACGTGAAAGATTTGCTCAGTCATTTTCGCGCACCGCGAATGTCGCGAGATTGCGTTCGTTCCTATCATTGGGGAACCGAATGTCCTCGCGTGTCCGCGCATTCGAGTAGGAACCACCTCTGTGTCTAACTCGTTTTGATGTGCCGATCATTGCGTTGCAGAGATCTGAACATGGCTATCGACTTCAATCATACGATTCTGGCAGCTCGCGACAGCAAGGCGTCGGCCGATTTCCTGGCTGAGATGCTAGGGCTGCCGGCGCCGCGACGCTGGGGGCCGTTCCATATGGTCAGGACCGACAATGACGCCAATCTCGACTATATGGATCAGCAAGGAGAGATCGCGCGTCAGCACTATGCTTTCCTGGTTGGTGACGCCGAGTTCGATGCGATCTTTGATCGGATTCAGAAGCGGAAGCTGACCTACTGGGCTGATCCCGCGCAGCGGAAGCCAACCGAGATCAACGATCACGACGGCGGACGCGGCCTCTACTTCGAAGAGCTGAACGGGCATCTGCTCGAAATCATTACGCGCCCGTACGGCAGCGGCGGCTGGAATCCGTAACCGGCCGGTCCGGAAAAAGCTGGCTGCGGACGTTCGACTTCACGGCGCCTTATGGGAGCGAAGCTCCTGCCATGTCGCGGCATGACGCTTGGCATTGTCGTTTCGCCAGGCAGCGAATGGTCGACGCCGAAAGCTGACATCGAATCTCACGGCGCTTTGAAAAAATCGTAGGATTGGTAGCGGGGGAGCGCTACCGTCTTTCCCCACACCAACCGAACCCGCGATATCTCATCCAATCGTTCGCATGAGGCAGTTCCTGAGCCCGTTGCGGGTTCAGTTCTTACACTCTTAGAGAAGCACGTTGAAAGACCACGAATCGGGCCAAAGCGGCCGAACTCGCGGACGCTCGAACAGTGGCGCATGTTCGGCGCCACCATCGTAAGGCCGACCGTAATCATCGCAATGGCGCAGTTGCTCGACCTCTCGAAGCAACGTCGTCAGTCGATCGATCTGCTGCTCAACAATTTATGTTCTCGCCTAAGTCACACCAAGCATCATGACCGCTTCATTCTGAAAGGAGCAATGCTGCTTACGAAGGGGTTCGAAGATCCGCCACGTCTCGACAAGAGATCTGCGCTTGCTGGCCTGGTTGAGCAAGAAAATAGCGCGGAGGATCGACGATACAATCACGAGGCGTCTGAAGCCAGAATTCCCCAACCGTGCGGCGGCAATGCAATCTCGGTCGCTACGGATTTCCGCCATGTTGTGAGGTTGCCAGCGAGCCTGTCGACACTTGCGCTGATCACGTGCGCGACCGGTGCATCGGCTACGTTCAATGCGACCAACAACTGATTTTCCTCGTGAAATGCCTCAAGCAGGAGATCGGCGACATACTCGGCGACGGCGGGCTCCCGCTGGTTCAGGGCAACCAACTGGCGATGCCCTTCGAACGTCGCATAGTCGGGCTCCTCCGCCGACGAGCCTTCCGGCGGCCAGCGCAAATGAAACCATGAGGCTTCCCCGCAAGCCGGGCCGCCTGCAAGCGCGCGCTGAAAGATCGGGCATTCGCGACCGACATGATTGAATACGCCATCAAGAACGATCCGCAGGCCGCGGCGGTGAGCCGCGTTGATGAATGCGTCGAAGTCGCCATCATCTCCCAACCGCGGGTCAATTTGAAAATGATCGATCGTATCGTATCCATGAGTGGATGAGGCAAAGACAGGCCCCAGCAAGATGCCCGAGACGCCGAGATTCACGGCATAATCGAGCCATGCGGTCAGCTGGCCAAAGCGGCGGACGACGCCATCGCATGCATGAGCGTCCCGCTCCGCCCCGACGAAGCCGAGCGGGTACACGTGCCACCAGACGGCATGTTCGATCCAGTCTCTCACGTTCCCTCGCTTGTGGCGTTGCAGGTCCCTCGATCACGGAATCACGAAGCTTGCGCCGAATCCGACCGAGGAGGCGTCGCCCGGCGTCAATTCAATCTGCTTTTCCGGACCGATCTGAACCCTTCCACCTTCGGTCCTGTGTACTCCGTACTGCCTGACTCGGAGTGCCCCCTGCTCGACAAGCGCATGCCTGATCCGGCTCGCTCCTCATTGGACGGCAAAGGGCCAGTCTCATGCTCTACACCGGCCGGCGCATCAGGGGGGAAGAGGCCGTGACGTGGGGCCTCGCCGACATGCTCGCTCCACAGGACCAATTGCGTGCTGCGGCCCGCGCGCTTGCCTCCGAAATCGCGGAGGCGGCTCCACTTGCCGTGAGCAAGACTTTCCCGGGCCGACATTCGTCACGCCACATCGAACTTCACGCCCTGAGCCAACGGGAGCGTGCGACCGTAGTTGATGGTGTTGGTCGCACGCCGCATATAGGTTTTCCACGCGTCGGATCCGGACTCGCGCCCGCCGCCGGTCTCCTTCTCGCCGCCGAAGGCGCCTCCAATCTCCGCGCCGGATGGGCCGATATTGACGTTGGCGATGCCGCAATCGGAGCCACGCGCCGACAAGAATGTTTCCGCTTCACGCAGATCATTGGTGAAGATGGACGACGACAGCCCCTGCGGAACGGCGTTGTGTAACTCGAGCACGGCATCGAAATCGCGATATTTCATCACGTAGAGGATTGGCGCAAAAGTCTCGTGCTCCACCGGTCCGGTCTGCGCCGCGATCTCGACCAGCGCCGGGCGGACATAGTAGGCGTCAGTCGCCCCCTCGATGGCAACCCGCTCGCCACCCTGGACCCGCCCTCCGGCAGCGGTCGCAGCCTCGAGCGCACTCTGCATCGCGCGATAGGCCGCGCCGTCGATCAGCGGACCAACTAGGTTACCGTCTTCCAGCGGAGAGCCGACGGTGACGGACGCATAGGCCTGTTTCAGGCGCGGTATAAAGCTATCGTAGACGCTCTCGTGGACGAACAGGCGGCGCAACGTCGTGCAGCGCTGTCCCGCCGTTCCCATCGCGGCAAAGGCAATGCCGCGCAGCGTGAGGTCGAGGTCGGCCGTCGGCGCGACGATCGCCGCATTGTTGCCGCCGAGCTCGAGCAGCGCCCGAGCGAACCGGCTCGCGAGCCGCGGACCGACCGCGCGTCCCATCGCCGTGGAGCCGGTAGCCGAGACCAGCGGCACCTTCGCATGGTCGACGAGCACCTCGCCGATCGCACGGCCGCCGAACAGCACCGCCGCAAGCCCCTGCGGCGCGCCTCCACCAGCCTCATTGAAGCGTTTGAGCGCGCGCTCAAACAGACCGTGTGTCGCAAGCGCAGTCAGCGGTGTTTTCTCCGACGGCTTCCAGACCAGGCTGTTGCCGCACACCAGCGCCAGGGCTGCGTTCCAGGCCCACACGGCGACCGGAAAATTGAACGCAGAGATGATTCCGGTGACGCCAAGCGGATGCCAGCTTTCCGTCATGCGATGCTCGCCGCGCTCGGTCGCGATCGTCAGGCCGTAGAGCTGTCGCGACAGGCCGACTGCGAAATCGCAGATGTCGATCATTTCCTGAACCTCGCCGAGACCTTCCGAGACGATCTTGCCGACCTCGATCGAGACCAGTCGGCCCAAAGCCACCTTGCTGGCGCGCAGCTCCTCGCCGAACAGGCGCACCAGCTCCCCGCGCTTGGGCGCCGGCACCAGTCGCCACGCCAAAAACGCGGCGTGGGCCTTCTCGATCACGGACGTCGCCTCGCCAGCGCCGACCTCGGTGACCCGGCCAATAGGCCTGCCAGTGATCGGGGTACGAACGACGATGGTGCCCTCTGTGTAGTCGGAGCGCTTGACGCCGAGCGCGGCGAGAAGCCTGTCGACTTCGCCGGCAAGATCGGCATTGGCGGCATGCGTGTGCGGTGTTGATTTGATGGACATGGCGGTTTTCCAAATGTAGGAGTCAATCTTGGTTCCGTTGCTGGCGCGCGCGCCTAACCCGTAAGGCCGGAACGCGATGCGTTCCCAGGAAAGCCATGGCGGTATCCATCTCGCGCAGGACCGAGATTGCGGCCGCCATGGGCCGAGACCACGATGCCGTCGGCCCCGATCTCGACCGCCTTTTTAGCATCCTCCACCGCGAGCACGCCCTTGATGGTGAGTTTACCCGGCCAGATCTCGCGCAGCCAGCGCATGTCGTCCCAGCTCAGCCGCGGCTCGATCCGGATCGACTCGGCGATGTCAGCGCGGGTGATGCCGGTGCGGAACGCTTCCGGATAATGGCCGTAGGTCGGCATGCCCTCGCTCACGAAATAGCGCGCCAGAACCCCGAACAGCCAACTCGGATGCAGTGCCAAGTCGATCATGCTGCGCAGCCGCGGTTTGAAAGGAATACCGAAACCATTGCGTTCATTATACTCCCGGTTCGGCGAGACCGGCGTATCGACCGTGACGAGCAGGTTGTCGCAGCCGCAGGCGCTCGCCCGCTCCAGGAGGCGTCCGGTCAGGGCGCGATCGCGCCAGACATAGAGCTGGAACCAGAGCAAGGCATCCGGGGCGCCGCGCCGGATTGCTTCCACGGTGGTCACCGATTGCGTCGAGATGCAGACGGGAATGCCGACGCGCGAGGCCGCGCGGGCCAGCTTCGTCTCCCCATCATGCGAAACAAGACCGGCGAGCGCCGTTGGCGCGACAACGAGGGGCGCGGCGATCCTTCGACCGAACAACACCGTGTCGAGATCGCGCCTGTCTTGCCCCGTCAGCACCGCGGGCAGCAAGGTAATGGCGTCAAGCGAGGCACGCAGTCGCGTCAATGCCGTTTCGTCCTCCGAGCCGCGATCAATATACTCGAACAAGCCACGCGGAAGGAATCGTCGCGCGCGGCGGCGATAGTCGCTGGCATTGAGAAGCATCGGCATTTCAGGCCGCGTAGCGTTTGAACTTGGACTTCGAGATCGACGTTGCGGCGACGTGAACATGCTGAACGAGCTCGGCCTCGACACGCTGCGTGGTCCAGCGCGTCGTGGGCACGGAGATGTTGACCGCGGCGATGGCGCGCCCGTGCTCGTCGATGATCGGCGCCGCGACGGAGATATCGCCCATGACGCTTTGGTTGATCTGGATCGAGTAGCCGCGCTTGGCGGCGAGGTGCACCTGCTCCATGAGCTTACCAGGATCCGTAATCGTGTAAGGCGTGAGCGGCTCAAGCCGCGTACGCTTCAAGAGGTGACTTGCTTGACTCGCCGTCTCGCGAAATTCATAGTTACCATAATACAATTGAAATAATCGCATTCCGATTGTTTGCAATCCGCGACCGGGGCCACTGTCGGCCCTCCCGGGAGGCAGGTCTTGTCGAGCGAGGCGAAGGCCTTGTCGAGGTCGCAGGGATAAACCTGCGCGGCCGGCGTGCCCGCGCCCATCAGGGCCTCCTCGATCGTGTCGAACGGATGCTTGCGCACGGCGCGGCGGCCCGGAAATTCGCTCACGTTCCAGAAGTCGGCCCAGGATTGCGGCGCCTTGCGGCCCTTGAAGGCATCGGTGCGATAGGCGAGCACCGTGGTGTAAACGTTGGTGCCGACGCCATAGGGCGACATGCCGAGAGTGCTTCTTCGTGGACGGCCGTGCTTCCCGATTTCAAACCGACACGAGAGCTCCGCTTTCCGCCGCGCGTTTGACCGCATCGATCACTCTGAGGGTTTTCAGCCCTTCACGCCCGCCCACCACAGGCTCGGCCGTACCGCGGATGACCCCGCAGAAATTGGCAATCTGCAGGCCAAGCGGGTCTTCCTTCTCGTACCTCAGCCGCTCGCGCTCAATCGGCGCCCACCAGCTGGCCTTGCTTGGGTGATGCCATAGATCGAGTTGCGGAATAGACAGCGATGCCCTCGTGCCGCCGATCTGATAGCACGTCTCCTGCGTATGACTGTACGCCGGGTTCTCGCCGGCAGTGAATTCCCAGCTCCAAGGCGACTGGATGGTATCGGAGACATTGACCGTTCCCAACGCGCCGGAAGCGAAGTGCAGGATGATCACCGCGGTCTCTTCGACCGCATTTCCACGCAGCCGATTGGATTGGGCAGCTTGCACCGCCACGATATCCCCACAGAGGTACCGCAGCAGGTCGACATCGTGGATGAGATTCAGGAAAACAGGACCCGCCCCTTTCTCGCGGCGCCAGGCCATATCGAAATAATCGTCCGGCTTGATCAGCCAGAACATGCCATGCACCGACACGATCTGGCCGAGCCGACCGCTATCGATCTCCGCCTTGGCGCGTTGGATCATCGGATTGTGGCGGCGATGATGGCCGGTGAGCAGCGGCACGCCTGCCCGCTCGGAGGCTTCGACCAGGGCCTGTGCAGCGACCAACTCATCCGCTAGCGGCTTCTCGATGAGCGCCGGGATGCGCGCTGCGATACAATCCACGCCGTTGGCCACGTGCATCTGATTGGGGGTGGCGACGACCACCCCCTCCGGCCGATTTCCGGAGAGCATGTCCTGAAAGGATGGAAACCAGTCCACGTTCAGCGAAACTGCCAATTCTCGTGCCGCGGGCGCCGGATCGACGATCGACGACAGGACCGCCTCCGGCCGCGCGAGAATGTGTTCGATGTGTCGCTTGCCAATGAGACCCGCTCCCATCACCGACAAGCGGACGGGTGCACTCATACGATGCTATCCCTTTTTCTCATCAAGCAGCTTGGCTACTCGACGCAAGCCGAGCAGATAACCCTGGGTGCCGAAGCCTGCGATGACCCCATCAGCTCGTTTGGAGACAAAAGAGTGGTGGCGGAATTCCTCGCGCTTGTGGACGTTGGAGATATGCACCTCGATCACTGTCCCCTCGAAGGTGTTCAATGCATCCAGGATGGCGACTGACGTGTGGGTGAAAGCCGCGGGATTCATCACGATCCCGGCAGCCGTCTCGCGCGCCTCGTGGATCCAGTCGATCAGCTCGTATTCCCTGTTCGATTGGTAAAAGCGTAGCTCCAGTGCGAGCTCCCCGGCCAACGTCCGGCAATCGCGCTCCACGTCCGCAAGCGTCTCGTGACCGTAGATGTGGGGCTGGCGCTTGCCGAGCAGGTTTAGATTTGGCCCGTTGAGGATGTAGACAAGACGACTCATGAAAAATCTCCGTTCAGTGATGGGCAAGGATCTCGCCAAGGAACTGCCTGGTGCGGGCATGCTGTGGATTGCGGAAGAACGCCTCGGGCGCGCCTTCTTCGATGATCTGGCCTTCGGCCATGAAGATGACCCGGTCGGCGACCTGGCGGGCAAAGCCCATTTCGTGCGTGACGCAAATCATGGTCATGCCGTCGTTGGCGAGGCCGATCATCGTATCAAGCACCTCCTTGACCATTTCGGGATCGAGAGCCGAGGTCGGTTCATCAAACAGCATCACCTTGGGCTGCACGCAGAGCGCCCGCGCAATCGCGACGCGCTGTTGCTGGCCGCCCGAAAGTTGAGCCGGATACTTCTCGGCCTGATCACCGATGCGCACCCGCTCGAGATACTTTCGCGCGGTCGCCTCCGCATCGGTCTTGCCGATGCGGCGCGCGCGAATGGGCGCGAGCATACAGTTCTGCAAGACCGTCATATGCGGAAAGAGATTAAAGCTCTGAAAGACCATGCCGACGTCCTGACGTACGACATCGATAGCCTTGATGCTGCCGTCAAGCCGATGACCGTTCACCACGATACTGCCCTGCTGGATCGGCTCCAGGCGGTTGATACAGCGGATGAGTGTCGACTTGCCTGAACCGGACGGACCGCAGAGCACGATCTTCTCGCCCCTCCGCACGGTGAGATCGACATCGCGGAGCGCTTGGTACCCGCCATACCATTTCTGCACGCCCTTCATTTCGATCAGGATCTGGTCCTGCATGCTGGTCTCCGCTGTCGGGCGGCGGCCAACGCGGATCGCGTTGGCCGCTCGCAGTGGCTACTGGACGGTGAACGGAACGCCGGGGACCGAGTCGGGGAAGACCGGGACCGGGACCTTCATCCATTTGGCGTAGAAACTGGCCAACTTGCCGTTCGACTTGATCTGGTCGATGAACGTGTTGGCCGTCTCATTCCACTCCTTGTCTCCCAGGCGCGTGCACGCCCCGTTGTACAAGGCGGTGAAGTGAAGCTTGGGCTCGAAGCCAAGCTCCGGCTTTGCGGCGTTGAGACGCTGCGGATAAAACAGGTTCGCACCGACGGCCTGGACCTGGCCGGAGAGCAGCGCCTGGATCGTGGCGGCGTCATCGTCGAACCTGCGGATCTCGGTCCCGGACGGGGCATTGTTAGTCACCTGAGTATCCTGCGTGGAAGACCTGGGAACGCCGATGACGAATTTACCCATGTCGGCATTGCTGTTGATCGGGGTCGCCCGGGCTGCGACCAACGTGATCTCGTTGGCGACATAGGGCTTGGAATACTGCACCGCCTTTGCGCGCTCGGGCAGCATGGCCATGGTTGCGAACAGAATGTCGACGCGGCCTGTGGTCAGCGCCGGAATGCGATTGGCCACCGCCAGCGGGACGAACTCGGCCTTCACGCCGAGATATTCAGCGAAAGCGCGGCCCATGTCGGCATCGATGCCATCCTGCTTTCCCGAGCTATCGACATAGCCCCAGGGAGGATTGTCGCCCTGAATGCCGATGACGACGACGCCCTTCTTCTTCACGTCTTCCAACGTGCCGGCCTGCGATTTGCCTGCGATGGCGATAGCCGCCAATGCCAGCAGCGCGATGCCAAGCTGGCGACGGTTGGGTGAAAACAACATGAGTATCTCCTCCTGGTGATGGCTGTTTGTGATTGAGCAGGTGCGCCGTTCCTACCTTTGACTGGCCAGGGCGAGCCTGGCCTCCATCCGGCTGCCCCACCACGAGAGTGGCCAGCAGAGGATGAAGTACATCGCGCCGACCACGCCGAAGACGAGCAACGGCTGGAAGGTCTGGTTCGATACGATCTGACCGGCGCGGGCGAGTTCGATGAAGCCGACGATGGCAGCGAGCGAAGTGCCCTTGATGAGCTGCACGAGATAGCCGATGGTCGCCGGCAGCGAGATGCGGATCGCCTGCGGCATCACGATGTCGCGCATGCGGGACGAATAGTGCAGTCCAAGCGCCATCGCCGCCTCGGTCTGGCCGCGCGGCACGGCCTGTATCGCGCCACGCCAGATCTCGCCAAGGAAGGCGGAGGCATTCACGGTGAAACCGATCGCCACCGCAACGAAGGCGTCGAGCTTCAGCCCGGTCAGCGCCAATCCGTAATACACGACGAAGAGCTGCAGCAGCAGCGGCGTGCCCTGGAATATCCCGATATAGATGCGGGTGATCCATTCCACGCCCTTGTGACCGCAGGTGCGCAGCAATGCGATAGCCAGCCCCGCCGTGCAGCCGCCTACGAAGGCGACCAGCGTCAGCAGCACGGTCCATTGCAGACCACGCAGCAGGAAGCCGAACTCCGGAAGGCCAAAATGCGGTGCCATGATCTTCCCGTCAGCGTGTCGGATATGAGAAGAAGCGGTGAGAGATGACCGCGAAGCCCAGCATCAACAGCCAGGAGATCGCGAGGTAGAGGAAGGTGACGGAGAAATAGACCTCGAAGCTGCGGAATGTGTCGCTTTCGATGCGCTGCGCAACCGACGTCAATTCGTAAGCCGATACCGCCGAACAGATCGACGAGGTCAGCGTCAGCATGATGAACTGACCCGTGAGCGAGGGATAGATCGCGCGAAGCGCTGGCTTGAGCACGATGAACCGGAACACCTGCCCTTTGTGCAGTCCGAGCGCGTAGCCGGCCTCCACCTGTCCTTTGTGAATAGACTGGACCCCGCCGCGGATGATCTCGATGGCATAGGCGCCGCCATTGACGCCGAGAGCGATGATGGCGGTGACCGTCGGATTGAGCTTCAATCCGACGAGCGGCAGGGCGAAGAACAGAAAGAAGATCTGTACCAGGAAAGGTGTATTGCGCACGATCTCGACGAAGCCGATCACGAGAGCACGCAACCAGGCCGCCCTGGAATCGCGTGCCGCGACGCCGGCGACGCCAATGATCATTGCAAGGGTCATTCCGGCAAGCGCCAGGCCCACCGTACCCGCGCACCCCCACAGCAGCGCGGGCATCGCATGCCAAACCACCGAGAAATCGAGCGTGTAGCCCATCTTGCGTTTCCTCTCGGGCGTTGTACGTGCCGCTCGCCCATCGGCTGGGTGTCACCCTCCCAGGGATGCAAAGGTGGCGAAGAAGACGTCCGGATCAGGTGAGATGCCCGTGAACAGGCGGAATGCTTCGGTGCCCTGGAAGATCGCCATGCCTCCGCCATCGACGGTGCGGCAGCCAAGGGCACGCGCCGCGCGCAGCAGTGCGGTTTCCAGTGGGAAGTAGACGATCTCAGCGACCCACAGATCAGGGCGCAGCAGGGCCGTCGGCAGCGGCGTCCCTGGATACTTGTCCATCCCGATCGGCGTTGCGTTTACAATACCGTCTGCGGTAGCCACGGCTGCGGCGACATCCTGGCCGGCCGTCAAGCGCCCTTCTGCAAATCGGCGGGACAAGCCGTCGACCACACTCTGCGCCTTGGCCGAGTCGACGTCGATGATGGTCAACTCCCGCACGCCGAGCTTCATCAGCGCGAAAGCGACCGCCGCGCCTGCGCCGCCGGCGCCGAATTGGACGACGCGACCGAGCGATGCACCTTGCATGTTGCGGCGAAAGTTCTCGGCGAAGCCGAACCAGTCGGTGTTGTGGCCGGTCATTCGACCGTTCCTGATGACCACGGTGTTCACGGCGCCCAGCGCCTCCGCGTCAGGCGAAAGCTCGTCCAGGAGTGGAATGATTGCCTGCTTGCAAGGGTGTGTCACGTTCAACCCGTCAAAGCCCATGCGCCTTGCAGCCGTGAGCAATTCCGGCAACGCCTCCACACCGAGCTTCAACTCCGCCAGATCGATCTTCTTGTAGAGATAGCGGATGCCCGCGGCGTCAGCGGCCGCTTCATGCATGGGCGGAGTGCGGGACGCAGCGATGCCGCCGCCGATCAGGCCGACGAGAAAGCTGGATTTGGGATTCATGCTCGACATCGCCCGTCAGCTCAAGGGTACGGTCAGCTCGGCGATGACCTGAGCCGTGCCCGGTCGAACGCCGCGCCACCAGGCAAAAGCTTCCGCCGCCTGCTCGACCAGCATGCCGACGCCGTCGGCGAGCTTGGCTACACTTTCAGCGCGAGCCGCTTGCAGAAAGAGAGTCAGCCCTTTGCCATAGGCGAGTTCGTAGGCCAGCTCCGCACCGCGGAAGACATTGCCGGGAAGCGGCGGCATTTCACCTCGCAGGCTGGCCGACGTCGCGTTGACGACGACGTCATAGCCCTCGGCAAGATCGGCCAGTTCGGCATAGCCGCTGACGATCAGGGGACCGCAGCCGGCAAACTCTTCGGCCAATGCAACAGCCTTCGATAAGGTACGATTGACAAGAACCAGCTCGGACGGCTCCTGGCGCAGGAACGGCAGCAGCGCGCCACGCGCTGCTCCTCCGGCGCCGAGCATCAGGACGCGGCGACCGGCCATTTTGACGCCGAGATTGATGGTGATGTCACGCACAAGGCCGATCCCGTCGAAATTCTCGCCAATGATCCGATCGCCCTGGAACTTCAGGCAGTTTACGGCGCCAGCTCGGTCGGCGCTCTCTGAAAGCTCATTTGCGTAGGCGAAGGCATCGAGCTTGAACGGGGCGGTGATGTTGAGCCCCTTGGCGCCCTCCGTCCGGAATTGATCAACCCGTTCGCTGAAGCCATTGAGGGGACCCTCGATCGCCTCATAGACAAGGTCCTGTCCTGTCATTCTGGCGAAAGTGCCATGGATGAGAGGTGATTTGCTGAAGCCGATCGGATTGCCTATCACCGCGTAACGATCGCTCATGGCCTACTCCCGCACGGCAGCTTCGTTGTAGAGAACGCCATCGCGCACCATCGCATCGACCGCTTCGGCCGAGAGGCCCAGCGACTCCGCAATCCGGCGGTTGTCCTGGCCAAGCAGCGGCGCCGGCGTGCGCACCGTGGTGTCGCAATCGGAGAAGCGGAACGGCAGGTTCGGCAACGTCACCTTGCCGAGGACGGGATGCTCCTGCTCGACCAGCATGCCACGCGCGTGGATCTGCGGATCCCTCACGACTTCTTCGATGGTCTGCACAGGAGCCGACGGCACACCTGCTTCGTCGAGTGCCGCGAGGCAGGCATCCCGGGACGGCTGCGACAGCGTCCAGTCACGCACGATCGCCATCGCTTCGGTATAATGGGCATTGCGCGCGGCAGGCGTGGCGAAGCGCTCGTCGGATGCCAACGCGTTGCCGCCGATCAGCGTCGCCAATCGCCGCCACGCATCGTCGACTTGCGCAGCGATGACAAGATTGCCGTCCCTGGCCGGAAAGACCCCGTAGACGGTCGAGTCCGGCTGACCGCTGCCGGTCTGCTTCGGCAGGTCGGTGCCGCCGGAGAGGAAGTAGCGCTGAACCGCATAGTCATGCATCGAGACCATGCAGTCGTACAGCGCCAGATCGATATGCTGGCCGCGTCCGGAGGACGCGCGGCCGACCAGCGCGGCATTGATGGCCGCAACGCCATGAATTCCGGTGTACATGTCGGCCAACGGCATCCGCAGCAGCGGCGGCGCTTCGCCCGGGGAGCCGAGTTGCGCCAGGGCGCCCGACATCGCCTCCGCGATCAGGCCGAAGCCCGGACGGTCGGCATAGGGACCGGTGTGGCCATAGGCGGAGACCGAACAGTAGATCAGCTTGGGATTGCGCGCCGACAGCGCCTTGTAACCGAGCCCGAGGCGCTCGAGTGCGCCGGGGCGGTAGTTCTCGATGAAGACATCGGCGGTGTCGATGAGCTTCATCATCATGTCGAGACCGCGCGTATCGCGCAGATCGATGCACAATCCCTGCTTGCCCATGTTCTGCTGCAGGAAGTAGCCGGATTGTCCGTCCTTGAAATAGCCATGGGCGCGGCCCGCATCACCTTGCTTCGGACGCTCCACTTTGATGACTTCCGCACCCATCGCGGCGAGGCAACGGCCCATGAACGGGCCAGCCAGAAAATGGCTGTAGTCGATGACGCGAATGCCTTTGAGCGGCAGATCTTGGAGCGGCAGATCTTGTGCGGTCATGCCTGCCCTCCTGCGGAGGAGGTCTTTGGGCGCATCGGAATCATCAGCCGATGCTCGCCGAGCTGCACCACTTCGCCGCGCTGATTGATCAGCTCCGAGGGCAACACAACGATGCCCCACCCATCACGCTTCGTAGTGCGCATTGAGCCGACGCGGAACTTCACGTGCACGGTATCCCCGAGCTTGATCGGCAGCTTGAAATCCCACGTCCAGCCCAGCGACATTCCCGGAAGGAAGCGGTAGTCGGCACGGGTCTTCAAACCGTCGGCCAGCGACAGACCAAACAGCCCGTGCGCGACGCGCGTGCCGAATGGTGTGGTCCTGGCGTATTCCTCGTCGACGTGGACCGGCGTGAAATCACCCGTCAGTTCGGCATAGGCATTTACCATCGCTTCAGTGACCGTCACCGAAGGGGTGACGCATTCGTCACCGACCTTGGCATCGTCCCAATAGCGCTCGACGGTCATATCGCGTCTTCCTTAGGCTCGTGGATTGATCGCGAGGGCCGCTTCCACGGCGCCTGCTCTGGCTTGCAAGATCTCGACGTTCAGGCCGCCCGGCAGCTCGAGCCAGTTCGGGCCGGCGGGCAATGCCTTGGCGCCCCAGGCGGCGGCACGGGCGAGCACACCTTCGTAATCGTCAACCATGATGCCGAGATGGGCGAGGCGCCCCTCCGGTCCGACGAAATTCGGGTCTTCGATGAGCTGCACGCTTCCGAGCACCCAGACCTGACGCGGGCGCGCACCATCGGCGGGTTGCTCGTCGCGAATCGCAAGACCAAGCACCTCACGAAAGAAGTCGACGTGACGATCAACGTCCGGCACACGGATCGCGACGTGTTCGACATAAGCGCGGGGCAACGACATCGTCTCAGGCCTTTCCTGGATAATCGCTGCGGGCATATTCGAGCCCTTTGATCAGAGCGACGAGGGTAGAATTGACCGGGGTCGGCACGTTGAGCTTGGCGCCCCAAAGCACGACGGAGCCGTGAATGTAATCGACCTCGGTCAGGTTGCCGGACTGCAAGCTCTGCAACATCGAGGTCTTGAACTCGGGCGGCAGTCCAGCGGACGCCATCGTCCAGGCACGCCGCGGTTCGGTAATCGAGATCTTGACGCCGGCCGCTTGCGCGACCGCGATGCCCTCAGAGATCGCGGCGAGCGCGCAATCTTCCAGGATCGGTAGCGAATAGAGGCCGCCATAGGTCAGACCGGTAACGGCGGTAATTCCACCTCCGGCGACGTTGATGAACAACTTGTCCCACATCGTGCCCAGGATGTTGTCGCTGAGCCGTGTGAGAATACCGGCCTGATTGAAGGTCTCGGAAATTCGCCGTGCGCGTTCCGTCAAGCGTCCATCGAGTTCGCCGATGATGGTCTCCTTGCCGATGACCCCGGAGCGAACATGACCGGGGCCGAGCAGCACGCCGCCAACGTAGGTCTTGCCTGCCATGACCCGATCACGACCAACTTCGTCCGCAAGGATGTCCTCGTGACCAAGACCGTTTTGGAGCGACATCACAACCGTCTGCGGACCGATGATCGGCGCTGCCGACCGGATCGCATCCCGCGTGTGGTAGGACTTGACGAGGACGATGATGAGGTCCGCCACGATGCCGACATGGCTCGCGGAGGTGCAGGCGGAGACCTTCACAACGGTCTCGGCGTCACCTTCGAGCATCCGGAGACCGCCGGCATTGATCGCGTCGACATGAGCCTGAAACGGATCGATCAACCAAACCTCGGCACCACCGCGCGCCAGCGTGCCACCGATGGTCGAGCCCAGAGCTCCCGCTCCGACAAAGCAGATCCTCATCCGAACGCTTCTCCCTCGCCCATTTTGGCGTTGGAAGCGTGCTAGCAGGCCGCTTTATATTTGGATATGCTATGATCCTTATAACCATTATTGCAAAACGCAATGAAGCACCTGGACCTCTCCGAGGCGAACCTTTTGGAGCCGCGCCTGCTCCGGCTGTTCGACGCATTGTTCACCACCGGCAGCGTCACCAAAGCAGCCGAGAAGCTCGGTCAAAGTCAGCCGACCATTTCCATCTGGCTGGCGCGCCTGCGAAGGGAGTTGGACGATCCGCTCTTCATCCGGTCGGCGGAAGGAATGCTGCCGACCCCGCGCGCCGAGGCTCTGATCGGCACGGCTCGGCAGGCGTTGGAGATGCTGCGACGTCTGGCGGAGCTTCGCCCAGAGTTCGATCCGGCGACTGCAAAACGCCGCTTTGTCATCTGCATGACGGATGCGAGCCACATCACGCTGCTTCCCGCCATACTCGCCCACGTTCGCCGCGTTGCGCCGGGCATCCGCATCGAGGCAGCGCAGATCGGCGGCGATACACCACGAATGCTGCAGTCCGGCGAGGCCGATCTGGCGCTTGGCTACATCTCGGATCTCGACGCCGGGCACTTCCAGCAGGCGCTGTTTCCGCAGGATTGGGTCTGCGTGGCGAACGCAAACCATGCCCGGATCCACGACCGCATCACCGCAAAGGATTTCAGGCGTGAGGCGCACGTCCTCATTCGCTCCGGCACCGGACATCAATTGCTCGCGGACGCTCTGAGGGAGCAGCGGATGGTCCTCGACGTTGCGCTTGAGCTGCCGGGCTTTTTGGGACTACCCGCAATCGTCGGGACGACCGATCTGATCGCCACCCTTCCACGGCACATCGGCGAAACGCTGGCTCACTATTACGGACTGCGCGTACTCGACTGCCCGCTGGTGATCCGCGGCTTTACGGTGAAGCAATATTGGCACGCCCGCTTCCATCACGACCCGGCAAGCCAATGGTTGCGTGACGTCTGCGGGGAGCTCTTTCAACAGCAGGAAGTGCGAGGTCTACATCGTTCCGGTCGGCCGAAGAAACGAAGGCCACGCGATTTGCCATCGTAATGGAGCACTTGCTGAGGCTGGCTTTCAACCCTCCTTGCCAAAAGAGAGAAGCTAAACGCCTGTTTCGCGCGAAAGAGCTGCCGATGTCATGTGCCCGGCCCTCAGCGCCGCGGCAGAGGCCAAGGCAGCTCCCATCGCCTTTGCAGCCGACCAATTCACGCGAATGTTCAGTGGGCTACCATCTGGAGTGCTAGATCGTAGAAAATCGTACTTTGGCGTAGAAAATCGCAGGATTGGTAGCGGGGGAGGGACTCGAACCCCCGACCCCAGGATTATGATTCCCGTGCTCTAACCAGCTGAGCTACCCCGCCACAGGGATCGCGGCGGCGAATGAGGCCGATCTCGCGAACGCGCGGCATATAAGGAAGGGGGAGCCGGGAAGTCAAGCAAGGTCGGGGGACTTGGCGGGGGTGAATTCAACGCCGGAATCGCTCGATTTCACGCGTCCGACTCGCGGAGAGGCCCCCTCACCCGGAATCCGCGCTTTGCGCGGATTCCGGCCTCTCCCCGGCGGGGAGAGGCGAAGGGCGCGAGAGGCGAAAAACCAGTTATTTCGGCCTCACATTGGGGTCGCCGCCGGGGCTGCCGGGGGGCGGAATCACCGGGGTGTTGCTGCCGGTGTCGGGCGCCGGGGCGTGCATTTCGGGGTCGATGCCGGAGGGCGGGCAGAGCACGCCTTCCGATTTGGCCAATTTGTCGCCGAGCGGTTCCCGGGACTGGCCGATGGTGGTGCCGTCCGATGAGCGGTTGGGCCGGTCCTGCGGCATGCAGTTGGCGGCATGTTGCGGGGACGGCGGCGCGGTCTGTTGCGGCGGCGTCGCCGGGGCGGGCGGGGCCTGCGCGATCGCGCTGCCGGAGGCGGCGATCAGGAGGCCCGCGAGAATGAGGTTTGTCGTGCGCATGGGACAGAAACGCGCGCGCGAGGTGCCCTGTTCCCGCGGTTCGCAATCACGATTTGCGGTAGCGGATCAGGGAGAAATGCCCCATCGGCGGCATGGGCCTGCGCTCGCTGAGCGCGACGCCGCCGTGCCTTGTGGCCCAGCCCTCGAGGCGGGCCCAGGGGAATTCCGGGCGCCAGCCGAGGCGGCGGGCGATGGGCGCAAAAGCGAGCTCGAACAGCTTGCGAGGACCGCTCTCCGCACCAATGTGGTTGACCAGAATCAGCTCGCCGCCCGGCTTGAGCACGCGCACGAACTCGTCGAGCGTGCCTTCGGGATCGGGCACGGCGGTGATGACATATTGCGCCACCACGGCGTCGAAGAAATTGTCAGGGAAGGCAAGGTTCTTCGCGTCCATCACCGAGAGCACTTCGACGTTGGACAGACGAAGCGCGCGCACGCGCGCCTGCGCCTTGCGCAGCATCGGCTCGGAGATGTCGACGCCGCACACCTTCGTGGTGCGCGCGTAGTCGGAGAGCGAAAGACCGGTGCCGACGCCGACGTCGAGAACGCGGCCGCCGATGCGGTCGGCCTCCGCGATGGTCGACTGCCGGCCGGCGTCGAACACCTTGCCGAACACGAGATCATAGACCGGCGCCCAGCGGCCATAGGCCTTCTCGACCCCGGCCCGCGAGATGTCTGCTGCCATGCCCCCTGCCCTTGCGCTTTTCTAGTGTGTGATGCGTGTTGGTGAAATCGATGCCGGCTCCGCGCTCGGTCTGGCGCCTCTCCCGCGTGCGGGAGAGGTCGACACGCTCGCAAGAGCGTGGCGGGTGAGGGTTCTTTCCGCTCGCGATATATCACGTGTGGAGGGAGCCCTCTCCCCAGCCCTCTCCCGCAAGCAGGAGAGGGAGCGCACCGTGGCTGCGGTGACAGGCGGGCTCAAACTCATCGCGCTCAGCCGCGCACGGCTTCCGCGAGCGGGCGCGCTGGGCCCGTGCCGAGCTTGGCTGCGGCGCTCTGGATGAAGCCGCCGCCGAGCACGCGGGCCTGGCCCGAGGGTGCGTCGTAGAACACGCAGGCCTGTCCCGGCGAGACGCCCTCCTCGCCGGCGACAAGCTCGACCTCGTAACGGCCGTTGCTGCCGCGCAGCCAGGCGGGCTGCGGGCTGCGGGTCGAGCGCACGCGCACGAACATTTCGAGGCCGCTTCCGATGGCGCCGTCGATGTCGCCGTCGCCGATCCAGTTGACGTCGCGCAAGGCGATGCGGTGCATCTTCAGCGCATCGCGCGGGCCGACCACGACGCGGCGGGTCGCCGCGTCCAGCCGCACCACGAACAGCGGCGAGCCGGAGGCGATGCCGAGGCCGCGGCGCTGGCCGACGGTGAAATTGGCGATGCCGTGGTGCCGGCCGAGCACGCGCCCCGAGAGATCGACGATGTCACCGGGATCCATCGCATTGGGGCGCAGGCGCGTGATGATGTCGGTGTAGCGGCCGGTCGGCACGAAGCAGATGTCCTGGCTGTCGTGCTTGTCGGCGACCGCGAGCCCGAAGCGGCGCGCGAGCTCGCGCGTCTCGGGCTTGGTCATGTCGCCGAGCGGAAAGCGCAGGAAGTCGAGCTGTGACTGCGTCGTCGCGAACAGGAAATAGCTCTGATCGCGGTCGGCGTCGGCTGCGCAGACCAGCGCGCGCGAGCCGTCGGCACGACGGCGCGAGGCGACGTAATGGCCGGTCGCGAGCGCCTGGGCACCGAGCTCGCGCGCGGTCTTCAGGAGGTCGCGGAATTTGACGCTGCGGTTGCACTCGATGCAGGGCACCGGCGTCTCGCCGAGCGCGTAAGAGTCGGCGAAATTGTCGATCACGGACTCGCGAAAGCGGTCCTCGTAATCAAGCACGTAATGGGGAATGCCGAGCTTGGCCGCGACGTCACGGGCGTCGTGGATGTCCTGGCCGGCGCAGCAGGCGCCCTTGCGGTGGGTGGCCGCGCCGTGGTCGTAGAGCTGCAGCGTGATGCCGACGACGTCGTAGCCCTCAGCCTTCAAGAGCGCAGCCGTCGTCGAGGAATCGACGCCGCCCGACATGGCGACGACGACCCTGGTGTCCTCGGGACGGCCTTCGAGATCCAGACTGTTGAGCATGGGCCCTAAAGCGTTGTGACGGCGGCGACGCGCGATCCGCGATTGCTGTGCCTTCTCGGGGGACGGCGGCGATCCTCCGGAACTTTGGTTCCCGAAGAGCACGGCTGCCCAAGTCGAAAGCGGCTGAGAGTAACCTCTTTAATATAGGCGGCATTCCGGTGAAGCAATCACGCGGGCCCCGCGCTTGGGGCAATTCTTGCCGGGGCGGCAGAAATGGCGGGGTCGCGGCCGGCTGCCCGGCCATGGACCCACATCATCAACACATTGATTATATTTACGAAATCCCCGCCTTTCGAGGCTGGCCCGCTCCTTGCTCCCTCTGGTCCGAAGTTGCTTGCAAGGGGTTGCCTGTGGTCGGTCGGATGTCAGATGTCGTGGCAAGCGTGCAAATCCAGAGCGCGCAACAGAAGCCTGCCCGGTCGCAAGCCCCGAAGGATACGCCCGCGAGCGAGGCTTTCGGCTCGCTGGTCGACAGCAACACGCAGGCGATCGGCAACAAAGCGACGGCGCAGGACACCGCACCGCGCCGGAGCGAGCAGGCCTCGTCCTCCCCGGCGGCCGAGCGGCCTTCGCGCGACACCTCGTCCACGGACCAGGCCTCGCAGAGCAAGGCGCGCGATGACGCCGACCCGTCTGCGGCGGCGGAGAATGACAGGGGCGAAGCGCCCGGCGATCCGGCCAAGGAGGCCGGCAAGGTCAAGGACAAGACCGAAACGGCGGACGCCACATCGGCGGACACATCCGACGAGACCGAGAGCGACATGACTGATGGCACGGAGGTCCTCACCGCGGCCGTCGATGCGGCTGCCGCCGCGCCGCCCGCGACGCCGCAGACCGCCATGCCCGATCCCGGAATCATCGTTGCCGCGCCGGTCGTGCCAGTCGACCCGAACGCTGCTGCGAACCAGGCTGGCGATGCCGCTGCCGCGCCGCTGGCGATTGCCGCGGCGGCACTTGCCGCCAGCGCCACCACTGCGGCCCAGATCGCCGGCACCAAGACCGATACCACCACGACCAGCGACAAGAGCGCCAAGGCCAGCGCACAGGCCGCAGGCGCCGAAGTCGACGCGGACACCACGACGACGCTCGGCGAGGCCGCGGCCGGCACCACCGAGACCGCCTCGACCGATACGAAAGCTGGTGGCGGGCGGATTGCCGCGGTCAGCCAGGGCACGCCCAAGACCGCGTTCAAGGACGCCGCCACGGCGCAGGCCCAGACCGACATCTCGAATATCGGCCAGGACACCGGCAAGGCGAACCTCGCCACGGCGCAGGCTCCGGCCGCCGCCAACGCCGCCCATGCGCAAGGCTTGAAGCCGCAGGCCGACAGCGTCGCGACCGAGGCGAAGGCTGGCGCCGCCGACCGCGCCGCCGATCCGGCCCAGGGCACGCCGGCCGCACCCGCGCATGCGGGCCCGCAAGCCACGGTCGCCGCGACGGATACCAGCGCGCAGGCCGCTTCCGCCGTGCAGGCGCCGCTGACCAATACGACCTCGGCCGCCACCGCATCGACCGCGACGCTCACCGCAACTGCGGCAACCCACAATACGGCCGTGCCGATCAGCGGCATCCCGATCGAGATCGCCGCCGCCATTCGCACCGGCAAGTCGCGGTTCGACATCAGCCTCGATCCGGCCGAGCTCGGCCGCATCGACGTGCGCATCAATGTCGACCGCGCCGGCAACGTCACCTCGCATCTCACGGTGGAGAAGCCGGAGACGCTGCAGATGCTGCGTCAGGACGCGCCGCAATTGCAGCGCGCGCTCGACGATGCCGGTTTCAAGATCGGCAGCAACGGGCTGTCGTTCAGCCTCCGCGACCAGAATTCATCGGGCCAGAATTCCGGCCAGAACAACGACAATGGCGGCAATGCCCGCCGCCTGATCATCAGCGAGGACGACAGCGTTCCCACAGCGCCCATCGGGCGCGGCTATGGCCGCATGCTCGGATCGAGCAGCGGCGTCGATATCAGAGTGTGAGGAGTATTCGACCATGACCACCACGAATGCCGCCACTGCGCCCGCGGTCGTCTCCGGAACGACCGACCTTCCGAAATCCTCGTCGAATTCGTCGATGAGCTCGACCACGGGCTCGACCCTCGCCGGCAACTTCCAGACCTTCCTGACCCTGCTGACGACGCAGCTGCAGAACCAGAACCCGCTCGATCCGCTCGACACCAACCAGTTCACCCAGCAGCTGGTGCAGTTCGCCGGCGTCGAGCAGCAGCTCAAGACCAACGATGCGCTGTCCCAGCTCGTCACCCTGCAGCAGACCACGCAGGCGACCCAGGCGCTGGGCTTCGTCGGCAAGACCGCCCTGGTCGATGGCTCGACGGCCACCATGAAGAATTCGTCGGCGACCTGGCACCTCAACGTGCCGACCGACTCCACGGTCGAGATCTCGATCGCAAATTCCAGCGGCCAGACCGTGTTCACCGGCAAATATACCGCCGCCGCCGGTACCGACATCCCCTTCACCTGGAACGGCATGGGCAATGACGGCACGCAATGGCCCGACGGCAAGTACACGATCTCGGCCACGGGCAAGGACGTCGCGAACAACAATGTCGGCATCGCCGCGCAGGTGCAGGGCGTGGTCTCGTCGGTCGACCTGACCCAGTCGCCGCCGCTGCTCACCATCGATGGCGCCAGCTACACGCTGAGCCAGGTGAAGAGTATCATTGCGAGCAGCAGCAATTGAGGCTCGCAACACCTCTCCGTTTGGGACAGCGGTATCGCATATGGAGCGATCTCGCCCGTGGCCATCCTTCGAGACGCCCGCCGTTGGCGGGCCCTCAGGATGAGGATCGAGGATGCTGCGCCAGTTTCAACAGGCTCCGAGGCTACTTAGCCTCATCCTTGTATGGGGAGTGAGTTGTCAAGAGAGCATTGTTTGTTGGCGGCGGTCTTGGGCGCCGAGGCGAGGCACGGTCAAGACTGGCCGCAGGCCACCGCCGGAGGCGGCGCGTTAGCGGCCTTGACCGCGACGAGCTCGGCGCCACAATGGAGCGTTCGCAACATGCGCATCGGCGCTGGCAGGCGGGACGTGATGCGAGGCCTGGGCCGTGAACGACAATGCGGCAGGACCGCATCACCTTGTATCCGGTCGGGCACGCGGCCCGGTACCCTGATCTTTCATGCACG
>NZ_JACCHP010000028.1 GCF_016031625.1 Bradyrhizobium agreste
CCGCCTCCCCGACCTCCTCCTTCCCAACCTCCGCCTCGTCTTCGTCGGCACCGCCGCCTCGACGCGTTCGGCCGAGCTTGGGCACTATTACGCCCATCCCGGCAACCGGTTCTGGCGCGCGCTCCATGAGGCCGGGATCACACCGCGACGCTATCAGCCGGGCGAGTTCGCTTCGCTGATCGCGCTCGGGATCGGCTTCACCGATCTCTGCAAGACCGGCGCCGGGATGGACCGCCAGATCGCGGCGGAGACGATCGACGTGCCGGGCTTTCGGGCGAAGATGGACAAGTATCGGCCGCGGACGATTGCGTTCACGAGCAAGAAGGCGGCGAGCCTGTTTTACGGCAGGCCGTCGGCTGCGATTGCGCTGGGGCGGCAGGTGCGCGATCAAAGCCTGCCGGAGATCTTCGTGCTGCCGTCGCCCTCAGGCGCGGCGTCGGGGAGTTGGGCGCTGGAGCCGTGGCGCGAGCTTGCGGCGTGGATTAGCCGCACACGCTGAACGGCCGCTCTCGGATCTGCTCTCGTGTCCCGGGCAAGCGTAGCGCAGACCCGGGACGCGAGAAGCTCCGGTACGCGTTCGTCATGGGCCCCGGCTCTGCAGCGCATCACGCCGCAAGCGGCGGCGCGCTGCACTGCGTCCGGGGCACGCCACTGCCGATATTTCGTGCGCAGCTGCGTAGGGTGGGTTACGCCTCGCGCTGCTCCGTGATGTTCGACCGCGCTCGTGAACGGCTAACCCACCCTACGCGATGACGCACGACGTCATTCCTCGAACAATTCCTCGAACAGCGTCTTCGCGCGTTCGAGTCCTTCTTCCGTGAACACCACCGACTTCACCTTGCCGACGGGATCGTGAATCATGCCCTTGTCGTGAAGGCGGCCGAGCACATCCCAGTCGAAACCTTTCCAGGCCCGATAGCCGTCGTGCAGGGTGAGATAGAGCAAGGCCAGCGCCGCGTCGTCAATCTTGTCTGTGTTGATGGCCATGGTGGGCTCCTGCAATGCAGTTTGCACCCATCCTATTGCGCGACCGGCAATCCGCAAGTTGCGGCCCGACGTCGCGCGGCCGCGGCTCGTCCGCCGTCGCTCGAACTTCGTAAGGTGGGCAAAGCGACTTGTCCGCCGTAGCTCGAAGAGCGAAGGCGGAAGCGTGCCCACCAACCAATTCGCTATTATGCTGATACTGATGGTGGGCACGGCGCCTGTGCGCCTTTGCCCGCCCTACGCGACCTGCCCCTACCGCATCGTGATCGCAAGCCCGCTCAAGTCCGCATTCGCCATCAACCCCACCTGCGTTCCCGTCAGCTCCAGCACCGCGCCCTTCTGGTTGGTCAGCACGATGGCGCGGGCGCCGGAGCCGACCGCGAGGCCCGCGCCGGCGGCACCGTAGACGCCAGCGACGTCCGAAGGACGGTTGATGTTGGAGACGCGGCCGCGCAGCACGGTCTTGGAGCCCCCGAACACGAGGCCGTAGTCGAGGCCGCCGGTGGAGAGGGCGTAAGTGCGGCCGCGGAAGTTGAGCACGCCCGAGCCGCCCGAGCCGCCAATGATCCAGCCGGCCTTGTAGATCGTCAGCGTCACGAAGCCGCTGTCGGCCTGCGCGGTCGTCGAGAGGCCAGCCAGGGCGGCAATGGCGAGGCACGCGGCGCGGAGGGTGGATGCGAGCTTCATGGGGGTCTCCGGGGGCTCAAGGGAGGGATCGAATCAGACGCAGCGAATCTATCCGATCGATCGCGGCGGCAACATGATGGGGCGCGAGACAACCGCACATGACCTGAGCGTTGGGGCGTTTTAAAGCCTCCACAACGTCATGGCCGGGCCTGTCCCGGCCATCCACGCCTTCCCCTCGGCATGAAGAACGTGGATGCCCGGGACAAGCCCGGGCATGACGACGGAATTTGGTGCAGCGAACGACCGACCATCGCCATCATGCCATACTTACCCCTGTTTTGCCCGACGAACCAAACGGATTATTTCGTAATTCCGAATTCGAAAAATCCCAACGATTTCCGCACCATCCCTACTGTGCATGGGGTTGTTTTCGCACTTTTTGTTTTGAGCAGCCTCAGCCAGCCGCTACGCTCACCCCTTCCGCGACCATACCTGAGGTGATCCCATGCCGATCCAGCATTTCGCGCCCCCGCCGCACGTCAAGGCGCCGCCGCTGTCCTTTGCGACGCGCATCAGTGACCTCCTGTTCGTCTCCGGCATTCCCGGCTTCGATGCGACCGGCGCGCTGCCCGATGGCTTCGAGGCGCAGTTCGCCAACGTCGTCGTCAACATCAAGCGCGTGCTGGGCGAGGTCGGCGCGGGCATGCACGATCTCGTCAAGGTCAACGTGCTGCTGACCCGCGCCTCGGACGTCGCCGCCATGAACGCACTCTATGCCGGCGCCTTCGGCCCGCCGCCCTACCCGGCGCGCACCACGTGCGTGGTGCAGGCGCTGCCCGATCCGAAGATGCTGATCGAGATCGAGGCGGTCGCCTCGCTCGCCAAGTAAGAGGCCGAGCAAGCTGCCTGTGGCCTGCCGGGCACGCGGTCCAACCAAATGCCTGGGGCACGGCTGACATGTCCGTGAATGGCGGCTCACCCGCTTGCAAAGGACCGGCTTTTACCGCACGAATTTTTCTGATCCCATGTCCACAAGGAGATACTTCATGCGTCGCCTTCTCGCGCTCTGTGCCGTTGCCGGCATCACCTCTTCCGTGTTCGCCGTGCCCGCCTCCGCGAAGGTCGGCTATTACGTGATCCGCTGGGACAACACCGGCATCTGCCAGGTCTGGAACGAGGACCTGCAGGTCAAACCGTTCCAGTTCGGTGTCTCGACCTACAAGGTCGTCAGCAAGCCGCTCCCGACCTTCCAGCAGGCCTCGGACCTGCAGATCAAGATGCGCGCCGAGCGGAAGTGCACGCTCTGAGCCGGACGCGAGAACAGCGTTTGAAGGGCGGGTCGCGCGGGCGATCCGCCCTTTTGCTTTGCGCTGCCCTGAAGCGTTTCCCCGCCGAAATCGCGCACGTCCCCGCGCACTTTCTTTGAACCTCGGCGGCGGGTGGAGCTACTCACATCTTGTCCGGGGCGCATGCCAAGCGCGTCCCGCACCACCCCTCCCCGTCATTGTCGGGAGGCGCATCACATCATTCATTTGAGGAGCTGATCATGCGTCGTATTTCCATGCTGTGCGCTGCCGCCGGTCTTGCCGTCACCGCGTTCGTCGCAGCGAGCCCTGCCGAAGCCAGCTATCATCTGATCCGCTGGCAGGACACCGGCTTCTGCCAGATCTGGGACGAGAGCATCCCGACCACGCCGTGGCCGGCCGGCTATCATCGCGCCAGCGCCACCGTGCCAACCTTCATCGACGCCCTCGCGATGAAGGATGCCGCGCTCAAGAGCGGTAGCTGCACTTGGTAACAGTTCGATCGGCGGACGAAGAGCCGGGCAAGGACGCCAGCGTCCTTGCCCGATTTGCTTTTCGAAGGCCTGAAACGCTCAAGCGTCCTTGTGCGCGCCGGGATGGATCAGGACGTCGCGCGCAGCGGCGAGGTCGATGAAGGCTTGCGCGCTGCCGCCCTGGTCGGGATGCATGCCCTTGGCCGCGCGGCGATAGGCCTGGTTGATGTCCTCGCAGGTGAGCTGCACCGCGAGCGGCAGGCCGAGCATCTTGCGGGCGCGATCCTCGCTGGAGAGCTGCTTCGGCGCGGCGTTGCGGCGGCCGAAGCGTGGCGCGGTCAGATCGTGCACGACCTCGAGCACCACGCCGAGACGGCGTTGGGCCGCCAGCGTCACGCTGTGATCGTCATTGTCGACGGCCTGGCGCAGCACCGGCAGCGCCTGCTCGGCGGCCTGGCGCAGCGTGACGTCGCCGCTCATCCGCGCGATCTCGGCGACCAGCCGGCCGGCCTCGGCCCAATCCGGCGCATGCGCCGACCGCAGCCGTTCCAGAGCGAGTTTCCAGGTTTCGAGCCGTTCCATCATGCGCGCAACGTTTAGCAATCAGGATCAGTATGCCAAGGCCGCCGTTTCCGACCCCTTAATTTCGCGTTAGCTTTTCGTGAAACTTCGAAACGAAAACGGGAGGATATGCCATGGCGTTGCTCGCAAACCACATCGCCGTCGTCACCGGCGCCGGCTCGGGGATCGGCCGGGCGATCGCCGCCGGCTATGCGCGGGAGGGCGCGCAGGTCGTGCTGCTCGACGTCAACGCCGAGACGGTTAAGGAGGCGGCGCAGGAGATCCGAGCATCGGGCGGCAGGGCCGAGAGCTTTGCGCTCGACGTCACCAGACGCGAGGATTGCTTTGCGCTCGCCAAGCAAATCGCGGACAAGATCGGGCAGGTCTCGATCCTGGTCAACAATGCCGGCATCACCCGCCGCAACGCCTTCACCGCGGAGACCGAGACGGTGGCGAAGGACTGGAACGACATCATCTCGCTCAACCTCAACGGCGTCTTCAACATGACGCAGGCGTTCCTGGCGCCCTTGCGTGCGAGCAAAGGCCGCATCGTCAATATCGGCTCGATCCAGTCCTTCGTGCATCTGCGCACGCCGAGCTCGGCGGCCTACACCACCTCGAAACACGGCGTGCTCGGCTTCACCAAGGCGCTCGCGGTCGAGCTCGGCAAGGAAGGCGTGCGCGTCAACGCGATCGGCCCCGGCTTCATCGAGACCAACATCAACGCCAATGTGCGCGCGACCAATCCGGCGCTGGTGCAGGCCTTCATCGATCACACCCCGCTGGCGCGCACCGGCAAGCCCGAGGACATCGTCGGCCCCGCGGTGTTCCTCGCCTCCGATCTGTCGGCCTATGTCACCGGAACCATCGTGATGGTGGACGGCGGCTATCGCACGGTGTGAGAGGGAGCCTCCCGCCAATCGCGGCGGCATCTGGGCATTCTCAAGATCAATCTGGTGCAGCACCCCCAATTAACCCTTCATTAACCAAACCCGACCACCGTAGACCTACGGCTTGGGGGTCGTTGGTTCTCGATCCGCTTCCGACGATGGAAGCGGGCGTTGATCGGGAGGTGTGTTGATGACCACTGTTCATGTCGCCGCGTCCGAGCCGGACGCACAATTGCTTGCCCCGAACCAGATCGTTCCGCTTCTGATCGGCGCCACCGTCGACGAGGTCGAGCGTGAGCTCGTGCTCCAGACGCTGGCGCGCTGCGACGGCAACCGCACGCGCGCATCGCGCGTGCTCGGCCTGTCGGTGCGCACCCTGCGCAACAAGATCAGGCTCTACGCCGCCTCCGGCATCGACGTGCCTGCCTATCAAGACTAGCGCGCGAGAACGCGCCGCTGGATCAGTCCGCCGACGATGACCGCAAGCGCGATCATCGCGACCGAGCCGGCAATCAGTTCGACGGCGCGGAGGAAGAAGGCCGTCATGACAGCCCATGACGGTTGCGGCTCCTCGGCGAATGCGACCGGGACGATGTCGGGCACCAGCAGGTGATCGAGGCCGAGCGAGGCCACGAGAATGACGGCGAACAGGCAGAAGGTCGTCCACGCTGCGCGCATCGCTCGCTCCTCGCAAGGACTATGGCTGCGCGATCGATGACACGGCCGCTCACGCCGCCGATTGATGTTGATCAAGCCTGGCACGATGCGCGGGCAGAATTGCTGCTGTCGTCAAACGCCGCTAAGTAGCTTGCTCCAGGTGAAAGGGAGCAATGGCGTGGCAGACGACCAGGGACGACGGCCGGGGCCTCAGGGGCCTCGCGGGCGGCAAGGCGAGCCGGGACGGCCGGGGCCACAGGGTCATCCGGGCCGGCGCGGCCCCGATGGCGCACGCGGCAAGCCCGGGCCGCAGGGCAAGCCGGGCCCGGTCGGAAAGGCCGGACCGCCCGGCAAGCCCGGTCCGCAAGGTAAGCAGGGCGAAGCCGGTCCGCGTGGGCCAGCTGGCGCGCCCGGACCTGCCGGACCGCAGGGGCCGCAAGGCCCGCGCGGCGAGCCGGGTCCGCCCGGCCAATTGCCGTCAATCGAGCAGGTGCTGCCGTGGCTCGACCAGCTCTTCGACGCCTGGGACGAACGCCGCCGCCAGCGCGAGCGCGAAGCCGCTGAGCGCGAAGCGCTCGAGGCCGCCGTCCAGGAGACCGACGCGGCAATCGCCGGTGACGAGAACGATGACGGCGATGATCCCAAGAAAAAGAAGAAGAAGAAGAAGCACGGCAAGGCTTAGCCGACGAGTCTAGTCGGGCCGATCCTCGCGCCGCGGCAGCATGCCCATGCGCTCGAATTGCCAGCGCATGGCGCGATACCAGAGATAGCCGACCGCCGCGCCGCACAGGGCGAGGATGACCACGTTCGCGCTCGAGAACGAGCCGCTCCACCACATCATCCACGCGGTCCATAGCAGCGTGAAGACGATGGCACCTGCTTTCAAGGGAAGAAGGGGGCGGCTCATGTCGTGCTCCGGGCGATCAAAACCCCGGCCGCCACCATCGCAAGCCGAGGCAGCAGATACCGTGAGCCAGATCACGGAGCACGCTGAGGCTCACGTACCGAAGCGCAGTCGCGAACGTTCTTTCGCCTTTTCCGCCTCAACCTCGCGGTCGCGCGCCGGCGCGTTTGTATGCAGCGAGATCAGGAGTTTTCGCGCCGCCTCGGAGACCTCGACCACCGCACGCTCGAACGCCGCCTCGTTGACCTGCGACGGCTTGTTGAAACCGGACAGCTTTCGCACGAATTGCAGCGCACTGGCGTGGATCTCATCCTCCGTCGCCGGCGGCTCGAAATTGAACAGCGTCTTGATGTTGCGGCACATGCGGTCTCTCCCGAATTTCCATAAAGACGATCGGCCGAGGCGAAATCCTACAACCTTCCCCATACTTCTGCTAAGTTCCGCCCCAACGTGGCCGCTAACGACGAGCCGCAATGGGGAGGAAAACATGAAGCTGTTTTGCACGGCGCTGTCGGCCGTCCTGCTGTCGTTTTCGATGTCGGCGATGGCTGCCGACTACCCCACCCCCAAGCAGGGCGACTGGATCGCCCGGGATTTCAAGTTCCACACCGGCGAGACCATGCCGGAACTGAAGCTGCACTACACCACGGTCGGCGAACCCTCGGGCCAGCCGGTGCTGGTGCTGCACGGGACGGGTGGGTCGGGCGCGAGCATGCTGTCGCCAGCCTTTGCCGGCGAGCTGTTCGGCCCGGGGCAGCCGCTCGACGCCGCCAAATATTACATCATCATTCCCGACAATATCGGCCACGGCAAATCGTCGAAGCCCTCCGACGGCATGAAGACGAGCTTTCCGAAATACAATTACGAGGACATGGTCGAGGCGCAATATCGCCTGGTGACGGAAGGCCTCGGCGTCAAGCATCTGCGGCTCGTGATCGGCAATTCGATGGGCGGCATGCACACCTGGCTGTGGGGCGAGAAATATCCGAAGGCGATGGACGTGCTGATCCCGATGGCCTCGCAGCCGACCGAGATGGCCTCGCGCAATTGGATGATGCGGCGGATCATGCTCGACACCATCCGCAACGATCCCGACTACAATGGCGGCAATTACACCAGCCAGCCGCGCATGATGAAATACGCCATCACGGCCTACGGCATCGCCAGCATCGGCGGGACGCTCGCCTATCAATCGCAGGCGCCGACCGCGGCGAAGGCCGACAAGATCGTCGACGACCGGCTGGCGACGCCGATCACGGCGGACGCCAACGACTTCGTCTATCAATGGGAAGCCTCGCACGACTACAATGCGAGCGAGAAGCTGGAGGCGATCGAGGCCTCGTTGCTGCTGATCAATTCCGCCGACGACGAGCGCAATCCGCCCGAGACCGGCCTCACGGACGCCGCGATGAAGCGGGTCAAGAACGGCCGCCTTTATTTGATCCCGGCGAGCACCGAGACGCGCGGCCACGGCACCACCGGCAATGCTAAGTTCTACAGCGAGCAGGTCAGGCAATTGCTACAGACCGCGCCGCAGCGGACGATGTAGTAGCAGCAGCAAGACGATATGTCGAAAGCCCGTTTTCGTAAGGCTGCACTCGCGCTTCCCGGTGTTATCGAGGGCGCGCATCACGGCCATGCCGACTTCCGCGTCGGCAAGCGCGTGTTCGCGACGATAGGCTATCCCGATGACACATGGGGTATGGTGAAGCTGACGCCGGACCAGCAGGCCATGATTATCGATGCGGAGCCGGCGATGTTTCGGCCCGTGCCCGGCGCCTGGGGCAAGAACGGCAGCACGAATGTGAAGCTGGCGAAAGTCGATCAGGTAACACTGCGAAGCGCGCTCGAGATGGCTTGGCGCAATGTCGCGCCAAAATCGCTGCTCGCGTCGATCGAGATGCCATAGTGAAGATCATGCCGCAACGCATCATGCGCCGCGCCTCTCGCGCGCATATTATTTGAGCATGCAATGCGCCGACAGCTCGGGCTTAATCGCATCAACGATACGAATCGGAATGCGGCGGAGGATCGCATGCGAAGGCTCGCACTGTGCGTTTGGCTGATTGCGACGACGGCGCTGACGAGCGCCGCGTTCGCATTCGACAACGGGCAATACGATCACGTCCCGCCCGACATCCGCGCCTGGTTCAAGAGCGTGATCGCGCCGAACGGCGTGCCCTGCTGCGACATCTCCGACGGCCGTCGCACCGAATACGACGTGCGCAATGGCGCCTATTGGGTGCCGATCGAGGGACAATGGATGGAGGTGCCCGAACGCGCCATCATCCGCGACCAGGGCAATCCGGTCGGCCAAGCCGTGGTGTGGTACGTCCACCACCGCGGCGCCATCATCATCAGCTGCTTCGTGCCCGCGGATGCAGTGTAGCGCGTCTTGATGAATTCCATTGGCTGGAGATGGCCCGATCGGGTAGCTTGGAGCCAAGCTTGAAGCGGAGGCACGCTTGACCGATCTTAGCGCCGAAGACCTCGCCACCATCTATGCCAAGCCGAGCCCGCGCGTGATCGCGAAGGCACGGCCCGCGATCGATGCGCATGCGAAGAAATTCATCGAGATGTCGCCGTTCTGCGTGCTCGCGACATCGGGAGCGGACGGCAGCGTCGACGCTTCGCCGCGCGGCGGCGGCATCGGCTTCGTCCGCGTCGGCGGCCCCAACCAGCTGCTGATGCCCGACCGCTCCGGCAACAACCGCATCGACAGTTTCCGCAACGTGGTCGAAGGCTCAGGCTTCGTGCATTTGCTGTTCTTCGTGCCGGGCATCGACGAGACGCTGCGCGTCGGCGGACGCGGCACGCTGTCGGCCGACCCGGATCTGCTCGCCTCGATGGTGGAATTCGGCAAGCCGCCGCGCGCGGTGCTGAATGTCGCGGTCAGCGAGGTCTATTTCCATTGCGGCAAGGCGCTGATGCGCTCGAAGCTGTGGTCGTCGGAGAAGGTGCCGCGCTCGGTGATGCCGAGCATCGTCACGGTCGTTCACGAGCAGACCGGCCTCGGCGAGCCGGCGAGCCAGGAGGCCGTGGAAGAGCTCTACAAGACGCAACTGTAGCTGGGGCGCTGTTCCGAAAACGAACCGTCATGCGGCCATACCGTCGATGGCCGGGCCTTCGCCTCGCAGAAGCGGCTTCGGCCGCGCAGGCGGGACAAGCCCGGGCATGACGAATGGAGAGAGCGGAACCTTAAAGCTTAGTGCCCGTCGCCCTCGAGCCCGCCGACATGCTTCTGGGTATAGAGCTCGAGGCCGATGCGGCCGATCAGATCGAGCTGGGTTTCGAGGAAGTCGATGTGGTGCTCCTCGTCGCTCATCAGCTTCTCGAACAGGTCGCGTGTGACATAGTCCTTGACGCTGTGGCAGTAGGTCGCCGCTTCCTGATAGAGCGCCCGCGCGCTCATCTCGGCGGCGAGATCGCACTCGATGATCTCCTTGACGTTCTGGCCGATGCGCAGGGGGTCGAGCACCTGCATGTTCGGGAAGCCGTCGAGGAACAAGATGCGCGCCGTGAGCTTGTCGGCATGCTCCATCTCCTCGATGGACTCCTTGCGCCAGACCTTGGCCATGTCCAGCAGACCCCAATTGTCGAGAAAGCGGTAGTGCAGCCAATACTGGTTGATCGCAGTCAGCTCGTGACGCAGCGCCTTGTTGAGATAGTCGATGACTTTTGGGTCGGCCTGCATGGTTCACTCCAGCTCTTGCAGTCCAAATCGGTCCTAACCGAACTTAGAACGCTTCTAAGTCAGTTTGCAGGCGAGGGCAACCGGCCACTCAGACGCAGCCGGGGAAAAGCTCAGCCGACCTTGCGGAAGTTTTTAGCAGGCAGCGAGGGCGAACTGGGCTGGTTCGGCCGTCTCGTCATTGGCCGCCACGGTGTGGCTGTGGGGACAGCCGGCGCAGCAGGACTTGGCACAGGGGCCGAGCGCTTCGTCGATGATGGACTTGATGGTCCGGGCACAGCGACCGCATTCAGCACTACAGCCAAGACATCCATAGACCTGCTTGGCGTGACGCACGGCATCGTCGGACTCGGCGACGGCAGCGCGGATGTCGTCATCGCTCAGCACGTTACAGGAACAAACGATCATGGAAGCGGCAGGCCCTTTCGGTGATGCGCCATCATCGATATTTAACAGGCCCGCCGGATGCAAAAGGAAAAACCGATATTTGAAGCTATTCCAAACTGGCCTGATCAAAGCCTAGAACGGCTCTAAAACAAGCCGTTGCGCTGGATCAAGGTTGTGGCCGGACTAGTCGCCGCCCCCTCCGCCGTCGCCACCGCCTCCGCAATCGCCCCCGCTACTGCTGCCGCTATCGTTGCTCGAACAGCTGCCGTCCTCGCTAGAGCTCCCCGAACTACCGCCGGAGAACCAGCTTCCCAGCGAGAAGCCGTCACTCGTCCCGGAATAGCTGTCCCCGCCGCTTCCGTCGCTGCCAGCAGTAGCGCGGGAACGCCGCGCGCGGTTCTGGAGATGTGCGATCCAGCCGTAGCCGATCGCAAAAACGATTCCGGCCGCAATCAAAGCATTGACCATCGCGTTGCCCATCATCGTCTCCGGGTGAGGCTGGGACCCATACCAATGGGTCGTCTCTGGCAAAGGTGCCGTTCATTGATCATTCTAGCGAAATGTGGAACCTTGCGACCCAAAGGGTTCCCGCGTGTTCGTCTGAAAGGTCAACAATGAAGAAGTCGCTCCTGGCGGTCGCCGCCGTTTCCACCCTGGTCCTGACGGCCGGAACGCCGGCCCATGCCCAGCGCGGTGTCGCCGCAGGCGTGGCGGCCGGGATCATCGGCGGCGCCATTGTCGGCGGCGCGCTGGCATCTCCGTATTATTACGGACCCGGCTATGGCTACTATGAGCCGGGCTACTACCCGCCGCGCTACTACGCCCCCGGTCCAGGTTACGTTGCCGACGACTATTACGGCGGCTGTGTCTGGCAGAAGCAGCGATTCTGGGATGGTTATGCCTGGCGCGTCCGTCGCGTCCGAGTCTGCGGCTGAGGCGCGCCAAACCGGTTGACTACGGATGCGCCGTTCATCTCAGGGCCTGAAAAAGACCGCTTTTTCTCGTCACAGCTCCGTGTGCGTTTACCGTGGATTGACCATTTGCGCGCTTCCTAGCTGCAAGGCCGATTCCATCAGAGTGTGCGTGAACCTTTGAAACCCGGGCGCCTCTTATAGGAGGACCCATCTCCCAGGAGAGCCAAGAGCATGAACAAGACTTTAGTTGCCGCCCTGACGGTTGCAACGGTCGCCGGTTCGCTGGTGACCGCAACCCCGCCTGCCAAGGCTGATAACGGCGTCGGCGCCGGCATCGCGGCCGGCCTGATCGGCGGCGCCATCGTCGGCGGCGCCATCGCCTCGAGCCGTCCCGCCTATGGCGGCCCCGTCTACGTTGCGGAGCCCCCGCCGCCTGCGCCCTGCTACTGGCGCCGCGAGCGCTATTGGGACGGCTACGGCTGGGTCATCCGCCCGGTTCGCGTCTGCTACTGATCTGATCGCCTTGGCGCATGTGCGCCGCAATCAAGTGCCCGGTCGAGACCATCGGCCGGGCTTTTTCTTTGGCGACATACTAAAGCGCGATGAGATTTGGACGAATCGTCATCGCGCTTTAGGTCTTTGTTTGAGCATGATCTTTTCGGAAAACCGCTTCACACTTTTCCGGATCATGCTCTAGCGCGCAGCCTGGATCGAGCGCAGCACCTCTTCACTCGGCCAGCAATCGACCTTGATGCCCGCCGACTTCTGATAGGCGCCCAGCGCGGCGCGCGTCTGCATGCCGGCCTTGCCGTCGATCTTGTCCTTGTAAAGTCCGATGCGCGTCAGCGCTCGCTGCATGGTCTCGACGTCCTTGGTGCGCAACTGCTTCGAGGCCGACCAGGGGGTTGCGAACGGCAGCGGGCTCGTCATGCGGTCGCTGAGATGGCCGACGAACAGCACATAGAGATCGGAGAAATTGTATTCCTTGATGACGAAGTAGTTCTTCGTGGTCAGGAACGATGGGCCGTAGATGCCTTCGGGCTGTAGCAGCGAGGCCGGCTGTGCCTGCTCGGCGGCGCTGAGCTTTTGGCCGCGCACCGGGACAAAACCCTCGCGCAGCCATTGCCCGATCGGCTTCGTCACCTCCGGCACGCCCGTCGTGCAATCGACCTTCGCCGGCGCCTGCACCTCGTAGGCCCAGCGCAGCCCGCCCTGCCAGCCTTTGTTGACGAGCTGCTGGGCAGCCGAGGCCAGCGCATCCGGCACGGAGTGCCAGATATCGATGCGGCCATCACCGTCGAAATCGACGCCATGCTTGTAATATTCGGACGGCAGGAATTGCGTCAGCCCGGTGGCACCCGCCCAGGACGAGCGCATGTCCTTGCGCGTCACGACGCCTTCGCCGAGGATCTTCAGCGCGAGGATGAACTCGTTGCGGTACTGATCCTTGCGCCGCCCGACATAGGCCTGCGTCGCGAGCACGCGGACGAGATCGTAGGGCAGCGCGTAGCGACCATAGTCGGTCTCACGGCCCCAGATCGCGAGCATGACGGTGGCAGGCACGCCGGAGCTCTTCTCGATCTCGGTCAGCGCCGTGCGGTATTTCTGCAGCAGCCGCTGCCCCTCGCCCGCCAGCCGCGCGATCGAGGCTTCCTTGACGTAGTCCGCCGGCACTTGCACGAACTCGGCCTGCGACGGCGCGCCAGTCGCAGGCCGTCCCGGCAGGATCAGGTCGGGCAGCTTGTAATCGGGTTCGAGCCCGCGCGTCTCCCGCTCGAACGTCTCACGCGAGACGCCCGCCTGTTGAGCTTCCGGCCACAGCGAGGCGATGAACTGCGTGAAGGCAGCGTCGGCGGCGTGGGCGGACGTCCAACCGCAGGCGATGACAATTACCGCAGCGATAAGCGTCCGCCGCGTCATGCAGGCATCACCGCGTCAGCTTCTTGTACTTCACGCGGTGCGGGATGATGCTGTCCTGGCCGAGCCGGCGCATCTTGTCCTTCTCGTAGTCCTGGAAGTTGCCTTCGAACCATTCGACGTGGCTCTCGCCCTCGAAGGCGAGGATGTGGGTCGCGATGCGGTCGAGGAACCAGCGATCATGGCTGATGATGACGGCGCAACCGGCAAAGTCCTCCAGCGCCTCCTCGAGCGCGCGCAGCGTGTCGACGTCGAGGTCGTTGGTCGGTTCGTCAAGCAGCAGGACGTTGGCGCCGGACTTCAGCATTTTCGCCAGATGCACGCGGTTGCGTTCACCGCCCGAGAGCGCGCCGACCTTCTTCTGCTGGTCGGCGCCCTTGAAGTTGAACGCCGAGCAATAGCCGCGCGAGTTCACTTCCTTCTTGCCGAGCAGGATCAATTCGTTACCGCCGGAGATCTCCTCCCACACCGTCTTCTTGCCGTCGAGCGCGTCGCGCGACTGGTCGACATAGCCGAGATGCACGGTCTCGCCGACCGTGATCGTGCCGGAGTCCGGCTTCTCCTGGCCGGTGATCATCCTGAACAGCGTGGTTTTGCCGGCACCGTTGGGACCGATCACGCCGACGATGCCGCCGGGCGGCAGCTTGAAGGTGAGATTGTCGATCAGGAGACGATCGCCAAAGCCTTTGCTGAGCCCCTCGAAATCGACCACGTTGGCGCCGAGCCGCTCGGCCACCGGGATGATGATCTGCGCGGTCTGGGTCTGCTTCTCGCTCGCCTTCTTGAGCAGCTCCTCATAGCGCTGATAGCGCGCCTTCGACTTGGCTTGGCGAGCCTTGGGCGAGGACGCGACCCATTCCTGCTCGCGCGCGAGCGTCTTCTGGTGCGCGGCATCCTCGCGCCCCTCCTGCTCCAGACGCTTCTGCTTCTGCACCAGCCAGGACGAGTAATTGCCCTCGTAGGGAATGCCGCGGCCGCGATCGAGCTCGAGGATCCAGCCCGTGACGTTGTCGAGGAAGTAGCGGTCGTGGGTGACGATCAGGATCGCGCCGGGATAGTTACGCAGGTGACCTTCCAGCCACGACACGGATTCAGCGTCGAGATGGTTGGTCGGTTCGTCCAGCAGCAAGAGTTCGGGCTGGTCAAGCAGCAGGCGGCACAGCGCGACGCGGCGGCGCTCGCCGCCCGAGAGTTTTGTCACGTCGGCATCGTCGGGGGGGCAGCGCAGCGCGTCCATGGCCTGGTCGACCTTGCTGTCGAGATCCCACAGGCCCTGGGCCTCGATCTCGTCCTGCAGCTTGGTCATCTCGTCGGCGGTCTCGTCCGAATAGTTGACCGCGAGCTCGTTGTAACGGTCGAGGATCGCCTTCTGCTTGGCGACACCCTGCATCACGTTCTCGCGCACGGTCAGCTTGGGATCGAGCTGCGGCTCCTGCTCGAGATAGCCGACGCGGGCACCCTCGGCGACCCAGGCCTCGCCGGTATATTCCTTGTCGAGGCCGGCCATGATCCTGAGCAGGGTCGACTTGCCCGAGCCGTTGACGCCGAGCACGCCGATCTTGGCATCCGGGTAGAAGCTCAGATGGATATTATCGAGCACCTTCCGGGTCGGGTAGCTCTTGGTCAGGCCCTGCATGAAATAGATGAACTGGCGCGCCATCGGTCCCGTGAAACCTTCGATTTGAGGAAATTTGCTTCGCCGCCGATGTAGCGATCCCGCCCCCAAAGGGCAACGTTTTCCGTCCGTTCACCACGGTTGAATACGGAGCCGACACCATCTGGCCACCGATCCAGACAATTGAAACCATTTTTTAATAAAGCAGGCCAAAGCTCGGTTTCGCGCGGAAACAGCGCCACCCGCTCAGAACGAACGGGGAGCACAGCGAGGCCGCATCATGGCTCTGATCGAGACCAATTCTCTGCCCGTTCCGGCGGGAGCCGGGCGCGTCTCCGGCTTCGCCTCGGAGATCAAGGCCTTCTGGAAGCGCTTCTTCGCCACCGCCTTCAATCCCTACCGGCCCGAGCTGCACTACATGCGCGGCCCCGGCCCCGCCTGGCGCGCCAAGCACGGCATGGATGCGCCGTTCCGCTTGAAGCCCCGCGACCTCTGAGCGACCTTCTATCGGATTTTTGAAGACGCAGGCTGCTTGCGCGCTGGCGCGATTGCGCGCAACCATGGCCAGGTTCCCGACGACGGCGCCCGCCCGGCGCCCCTCACCTCTCGCCATGGATGAACGCTGATGAGCCGGCTGCGCTGCGCAATCCTCGACGACTATTTCAATCTCGCCCTCGACGTCGCCGACTGGCCGAAACTGTCAGACCGCATCGACGTCACCGTGTTCAGCCATCCCTTCGCCTCCGAGCAGGCGGCAGCCAGTGCGCTCGCCGACTTCGAGATCATCTGCGCGATGCGCGAGCGCACGGCGTTTCCCAACAGCCTGTTCGATCGTCTGCCGAAGCTGAAGCTGCTGCTGACGTCGGGCATGCGCAACGCCGCCATCGACATCGAGGCCGCGAAAGCGCGCGGCATCGCCATCGGCGGCACGCAATATTCCCGCGATCCGACGGCGCCGCTCGCCATGGGCCTGATCCTGGAATTGACCCGCGGCATCGGCCGCGAGAATGCACGCATGCATGCCGGCGAGCCCTGGCAGACATTTGCCGGCGTCGAGATCGACGGCCTGACGCTCGGCATCGTCGGGCTCGGCAAGCTCGGCAGCAAGATGGCTGGGATCGCGAAAGCGTTCGGCATGAACGTGATCGCCTGGAGCCCGAACCTGACGCCCGAGAAGTGCGCTTCTGTTGGCGTCGGCTGCGCCACCAAGGAGGAGCTGTTCGCCAAAGCCGACATCGTCACCATCCACGTGGTCTTGAGCGAGCGCTCGCGTGGCCTGGTGAGCCGCGCGGATCTTGCGCGGATGAAGCCGACGGCCTTCCTGATCAACACCGCGCGCGGGCCGATCGTGGACGAGCAGGCGCTGCTGGAAGCCTTGCAGCAGCGCAAGATCGCGGGTGCAGGCCTAGACGTGTTCTCGGTCGAGCCGCTGCCGGTCGACCATCCCTTCCGCAAGCTCGACAATGTCGTGCTGACGCCGCATCTGGGCTACGCGACCACGGATGGCTTGCGCATCCATTACGGCCAGATGGTCGAGGCGATCGACGCCTTCACCAGAGGCGGCGAGCTGCCGCGGAAGCTGGCCTGAAACGAAAAGGGCGTGCCAACGGCACGCCCTTCGCAAACTCATTGATGTTGAGGCGCTCAGCGCACGGTGACCGGCGCGGGCAGCGGCGGCACAACGGTGGGCTGCGTCCCCGGGACCGGGCCCGCCTGGGCGGACATCGGAGCCGGCGCGGCGGCGCTCTGCGTCGGCGCGGCGGAGGCCGTCGCCGTTCCCGGCGGCGGGCCGCCCGGCAGCACTACGACGCGGGTGCCAACCTTGACGCGATCGAACAGGTCGGAGACGTCCTCGTTCAGCATGCCGATGCAGCCGGAGGAGACGAACTTGCCGATGGTCGAGGGCTGGTTGGTGCCGTGGATGCGATAGACAGTCGAACCGAGATACATCGCGCGGGCGCCGAGCGGATTGCCCGGGCCGCCGGCCATGAAGCGCGGCAGATAGGGCTGGCGCTCGATCATCTCGGTCGGCGGATGCCAATCCGGCCACTCCGCCTTGCGGGTGATCTTCTGCACGCCGGTCCAGGTGAAGCCGTCGCGGCCGACGCGGACGCCGTAGCGGATCGCACGGCCGCCTCCGAGCACGTAATAGAGGTAGGTGTTGGGCGTATCGACCACGAGCGTGCCGGCCGGCTCCTTGGTCTGGAACGCGACCTCCTGACGGCGCAGGTTCGGCGGCAGCTGCACCGGCGCAGCATCGGGCTGCTCCTCGGGCGGCAGCGCGGCCAAGGTCACTGGGCGGCCATCCGTTCCCACGGGCGGCTGCCCGGCCTGGACCGTCCCGGTCGCGGCGGGACCGCCGACAGCTTCCGGCGGACGCAGGCCATCATTGGCAGGAGCCTGCTGGGGCGGACGATCGGCGTAGATCACAGCCGGCGGACCGGCGGGCCGGCCGTAGCGGGGATCGTCGGGCGACATCACGGGGCCCTGGGGCGGCGCTGCCGAATAGGCCGGCGGGGCGCCAGCCGGGCGCCCATAACGCGGATCATCCGGCGACATCACTGGGCCTTGCGGCGGGGCGGCCGAATAGACCGGAGGCGCGCCCATCGGACGGCCGTAGCGCGGATCGTCGGCCGGACCGGGCGGCGGCAGCGACGCATGCGGCATCGCGTCGTCGTCTTCGTCGAGCGCATCGAAATTCGGCACACGGTCACCGGGCCGATATTCGGCGGGTGCGCCATAGCCCGGCACCTGCTGAATCGGATAGCTCTGAGCCTGAGCGAGCGAGGTTCCCGCCGCAGCGACTGTTGCGGCAGCGCATATCGTCAGAAAGTGTTTGATCATCATCGCTCTTGTATAGTCCCCAAGCCCGATCGGACCGTTAACGGCCAGATGACGGAAGATAGCGGCACATTCAAGACATATCAGGCCTATTTGCGCCGGATTTGCCGTTTTGTGATCCGGCAAGATTACCGTTGCCCCGTTGCATCACGGGGCTGAAATCGTATCGCGACATCAATTGCCGCCATGTTGGGCCGCGAATTTAACGGAACGATGCCGAGGCGTTGCGATATGGTCGAATCAGCCTGATTCGCCACCTTTTTGAGCTCCGATCCCGCGTGGCGAACGCGGCAAGCAGTACCGTCACCGCGTTCAGATGGCTCTTGGGCCCCGGCCATTCCGGCTGCTGGGGCGGAAATTCGCAATCGCTCGATGCTTCCCGGCTTTCGCTTCCTGTTTGCCGCGATCCTGCTGTCAACCTCCGTCCTGGTGTTCGGCCTAGGGGCCGCCGCGCTGCTCCGGGCGACCCATCAGCAATATGTCAGCAACCCCGGCTGGCGGACCGGGCCGCAGGAGCAGGTGTTTGCGCAAGCGCCCGAGCCGGTGCTCGCGGTGCTGCGGGCCGAACCGGAGCCGCCCCCCGAGACCACGCCATCGCTGCGCGACCAGGTGCCGACCATCGCTCTGCCCATGAGCGAGCCCGAACAGGTTGCCGCACTCACGACCGAGACCGACGTCCAGCCTGAGGCCGCCGCGCCCCTGGCTGAAGTGCCGGCCGTCGAACCAGCGAAGCCCGAACCAGCCCAGCCCGAACCGACCGTGGCGGCCGCAGCGCCGGCTGCCACCGATACGCTGACCCCCGCCGACACCACGGCCGCGATTCCCAATCCCGAGCCTGCCGCAACCGCCGGCGAGCCGGGACCGGCTGACCCCTCCCTCGCCGCCGCGCCGCTCGATGTCGCTTCCGCAAGGCTCGCTGCACTGAGCGCCGCCACGGCGGCGACGGACGCGCCGGCGAAGGCCAGAACCGAGAACAGCAAGGCCGAGAGCACCAAGTCGGACAGCAAGGCGACCAAGCGCAAGGCGAAGGCCAAGAAGCGCCACCGCGTGGTGCGGCGCCCGCCGCCTCAGCCGCTGCAGCAGCAGCTCGATCCGTTCGGTCAGCAGCAGCCGGCTTTCGCGACAACAACGACCGCACGCACGCGCTGACTCTTCACTCCGACAACCTCACGCCGGGCCGGTCGCGATGGCCGGGCCGCCGGCCTGACCCCATTCCGACCACGACCCGTCATAGAGCGCGGTGTCGGTGATGCCGAGGCGGTAGAGCGCGAGCGTCAGCACGCCGGCCGACACGCCCGAGCCGCAGCTCGTCACGATCGGTGCATCGAGCTTGACGCCAGCGTTCGTGAAGGCGGCGCGGAGCTCGTCGAGCGGCTTCATCTCGCCGGTCGCGGCATCGAACAAGAGGTTGTACGGCACGTTGCGGGCGCCAGGGATGTGGCCAGAGCGGATGCCCGGCCGCGGCTCGGGCGCGCGGCCTTCGAACCGATCGGCAGCGCGCGCGTCGATCACCTGCTCCTTGCGGCTTTCGAGGTTGGCGATCAGCTGCTGCATGCTGCGCACGCGATTTGAATCGTAGTTCGCCGTGAAGGTCGCAGGCTTCGGCTTGACCTCGCCGCTCTCGGTCGCGCGTCCCTCGGCGCGCCATTTCTTCAAACCGCCATTGAGGATACGCACATTGCTGTGGCCGTAGGAGAGGAACATCCACCACGCACGCGGCGCTGCGACCCAGCCGCCGGCATCGTAGAGCACGACGGTGTCGCTGTTTCCGATGCCGAGATTGCCGACGTCGCGGCCGAACTGCTCGGCGCTCGGAAACATGTGCGGCAACGGGTTGGAATGGTCCGACACCGCATCGACGTCGAAGAACACGGCGCCCGGCAGATGCGCGGCGAGATAATCGTCCTTCGGCAGCGGCAGCACGCCCGGCAGCTTGAAGCTGGCGTCGAGGATCTTGACGTTGGCATCGTCCATGTGCGCGGCGAGCCATTCGGTGGAGACGAGGGGGTCGGTGGCGGTCATACGTCTGTACTCTCCAGTCGTCATGGCCGGGCTTGACCCGGCCATCCATTTTTCTTGAGATGATGGACACGCGGGTCAAGCCCGCGTGTGACAAGTTCACCCCTTCTTCTTCGGCTCCCACTTCTCCGTGGGCCCGCCGGCGTCGCGCCAGGCGGCGTAGCCGCCGGCGATGTGGGCGACGGGCTTGAGGCCCATGTCCTGCGCGGTCTTGGCCGCGAGCGCGGAGCGCAGGCCCCCCGCGCAATGGAACACGAACTTCTTGTCCTCTTGAAAGATCGGCTTGGCGTAGGGGCTCTGCGGATCGATCCAGAATTCGAGCATGCCGCGGGTGCAGGCGAAGGCGCCGGGGATGCGGCCGTCGCGTTCGATCTCGCGGGGGTCGCGGATGTCGACGATGACGACGTCGCCGTTCTTGGAGATCTCGATCGCGTCCTTGGCGGAGAGCGTCTCGATCTCGGCATTGGCCTCGTCGATCAGCGCCTTGATGCCGCGGGTGATGGTCTGGGGCATATGGTTCTCCCTCTTTGTCATTCCGGGGCGCGCGCAGCGCGAACCCGGAATCCATTTCTCTACACGCGCTGCGGCCTGATGGATTCCGGGCTCGATGCTTCGCATCGCCCCGGAATGACGGCGGGAGCTAGTGCGTCAATTCCTTCATCGCAGCTTCCAGCCCTTCGATCGTGATCGGGTACATGCGGTTCGCGAAGATGCGTCTGATGATGGTGGTGGATTCCGAATAGTCCCAGTGCTTCTGCTGCACCGGGTTCAGCCACACCGTGTGCGGATAGGTGCGGATGATGCGGTCGAGCCAGACCGAGCCGGGCTCCTCGTTGACGTGCTCGACCGAGCCGCCGGGCACCATGATCTCGTAAGGCGACATCGAGGCGTCGCCGACGAACACGACCTTGTAGTCGTGCGGGTATTTGTGCAGCACGTCCCAGGTCGGCGTTCGGTCGGTGAAGCGGCGCTTGTTCTGCTTCCACACGCCTTCATAGAGGCAGTTGTGGAAGTAGAAATACTCCATGTGCTTGAACTCGCTCTTCGCCGCCGAGAACAGCTCCTCGACCTGCTCGATATGCGCATCCATCGAGCCGCCGATGTCGAAGAACACCAGGAGCTTCACCGCATTGCGCCGCTCGGGGCGCATGTGTACGTCGAGATAGCCGTGATTGGCGGTCTCGCGGATGGTGGTCTCGAGATCGAGCTCGTCGGGCGCGCCGGTGCGCGCGAATTTGCGCAGGCGGCGCAGGGCCACCTTGATGTTGCGAATGCCGAGCTCGACATTGCCGTCCAAATCCTTGAACTCGCGCTTGTCCCACACCTTCACGGCGCGGTTGTTGCGGTTCTTCTCCTGGCCGATACGCACGCCTTCGGGGTTATAGCCGTGCGCGCCGAACGGCGAGGTGCCGGCGGTGCCAATCCACTTGCTGCCGCCCTGGTGGCGGCCCTTCTGCTCCTCGAGCCGCTTCTTCAAGGTCTCCATGAGCTTGTCCCAGCCCATGGCCTCGATCTGCTTCTTCTCTTCTTCCGTCAGATACTTCTCGGCGAGCTTCTTCAGCCACTCCTCGGGGATCTCCGCCTTCTCCATGGCGTCGAGCAGGCTTTCCAGCCCCTTGAAGACGGTGCCGAAGACACGGTCGAACTTGTCGAGGTTGCGCTCGTCCTTCACCAGTGAGGCGCGCGACAGGTAATAGAAATTCTCGACCGTGTAGTCCGCAAGGTCGGCGTCGAGCGCCTCCATCAGCGTGAGGTATTCGCGCAGCGTCACGGGGACCTGCGCATCGCGCAGAGAGGTGAAGAATTGCAGGAACATGGGTGACAGATTGCCCGTCGGGTGGCTGACGTCAAGGGGCGGCCCTTCACCTCTCCCATCGGGAGAGGTCGCACCCACCGGGTCGTGCCGAAGGCGCGCCCGATGACAGGCTCCGGGCGCGGGTGAGGGGTTTCGGTCTCTCGTGGGACCGGCGCCCCCTCACCCGATTTGCTGCGCAAATCGACCTCTCCCCGCCGGGGAGAGGTGAAGCGCGAGCGCGGCGATTCAGCGTGGACCCACGGACATTTTGCACTAGAATTGCCGGCCTTACGGGGTTGTTTGGGGGACGTTTGCAATGGGAATTGTCGCAGCGCTCATCATCGGCGCGATCGCCGGCTGGCTGGCCGGCAAGATTGTCCATGGGGCGGGATTTGGGCTGATCGGCAACATCGTCGTCGGCATCATCGGCGCGCTGGTCGCGAGCTGGGTGCTGCCGCAGCTGCACATCCAGCTCGCTACCGGCACAATCGGCTCCATCGTGGACGCCACGATCGGCGCGGTGATTGTGCTCGTCATCCTTTCGCTGATAAGACGGGTCTGACAGCCTGACCGAACCTGGAACGGCCGCCCTGCGCGGCCGTTCCCATGTCGCGACCGGGGCGATGCAATTGGCAATCCCCGTGACGACGACCAACAAGGACGCGCGATGAAATTTACCGGCACCAAGGACTATGTTGCGACCGATGACCTCAAGGTCGCCGTCAACGCTTCGATCGTACTCGAGCGCCCGCTGCTGGTGAAGGGGGAGCCCGGCACCGGCAAGACGGTGCTGGCGGAGGAAGTCGCAAAGGCGCTGAACGCGCCGCTTCTGACCTGGCACATCAAGTCCACCACCAAGGCGCAGCAGGGCCTCTACGAATACGACGCGGTGTCGCGCCTGCGCGACAGCCAGCTCGGCGATGCGCGCGTGTCCGACATCAGAAACTACATCAAGCGCGGCAAGCTGTGGGAGGCCTTCACCAGCGAGCAGCGCCCGGTGCTGCTGATCGACGAGATCGACAAGGCCGACATCGAATTCCCCAACGATCTGCTGCTCGAGCTCGACCGCATGGAATTCCATGTCTACGAGACCGGCGAGACGATCAAGGCCAAGCAGCGCCCGATCATGATGATCACCTCCAACAACGAGAAGGAGCTGCCGGACGCGTTCCTGCGTCGCTGCTTCTTCCACTACATCAAGTTCCCTGACGCCGACACGATGGGCCGCATCGTCGACGTCCACTTCCCCGGCATCAAGAAGCGCCTGGTCGAGGAAGCCTTGCGCATCTTCTTCGAGGTGCGCGAGGTGCCGGGCCTGAAGAAGAAGCCGTCCACCTCGGAGCTGCTCGACTGGCTCAAGCTGCTGCTCAACGAAGACATGAGCGCCGAGCAGCTGCGCGAGCGCGATCCGCGAAAACTGATCCCGCCGCTGCACGGCGCGCTCTTGAAGAACGAGCAGGACGTGCATCTGTTCGAGCGGCTGGCGTTTCTGAGCCGACGGGAAGTCTGAGGGCTCTCGTGTCCCGGATGCGCTGCAGCGTGAAACGCTGCTGCGCAGAGCGGGACCCAGAAGGCGACACGGATTGCTCCGAGACATGGGCCCCGGCTCTGCAGCGCACCGTCGAAGTGACGCTGCGCTGCGTCCGGGGCACGAGAGCGGAGTTTGGCGCGAGCCTGCCTCCAGGTCGTCATTGCGAGGAGCCCTTGCGACGAAGCAATCCAGGATCTTTCCGCGGAAAGACTCTGGATTGCTTCGCTACGCTCGCAATGACGGAGCATGAGGCACGGGCTTCGCTCTTTCAGCTTGCACTTTGAATCGCACACGCACGCCTGCATTCTCGCGGCGCATATCGCCCGAGCTTTGCGTCATTCCATCGCCCAAAGGAAGGAGGGCGCAGGGAAGGCCGGGTGCTGACCTCGCACCCGCGGTCTGCTGCGCAAAAGGCACACGCAGAAAACCGCACAGCAGCATACAGGTGGTGCCGAACACACGGCCTTCCCTGCGCGATGGTCGGACGGCTTATGCCGTGCTCTCCCGGGAGCCGAACTTTCCCTCTGGCCTCCCTCGCCGTTCGAATTGACGATGCCGTCCGCCCGGTTGGGCTCGCGCGCATCTTCGAAGGGCTTGGCCGTAGCAACGACGGCCAGGACCACACGGTTTTGCCGTACGCGTTCAGCGCCGTCCGTCTACACGCGGTCGCGGACTCACAGGGACTACCCGCCCTGCCCGCTACCATCTCGTGCCGACGCTGCCGCGTCCACCGCAACCCGGCCCGCGTTTCGAACGACTCGCGAACCGCCCCTCTTCGTCGGGCCGGGCTGCGTCGATGTATGCCGCAATTCCGAATTTCGGTAAAGTGAAATATTTTCGCGGAGAGGGGTTGACGCGGATGCGGGGTGTTTTGCCCGACGGGACAGTCGGAGCTTCGTAGGATGGGTAGAGCGCAGCGAAACCCATCATCTTGCTGCGCTTGCCGAAGGACGATGGGTTTCGCTTCGCTCTACCCATCCTACAGCTGGTTCAACTGCGCTCTCCGAACTTTGCACCATCATCGCACTGCGACAGATCACCGGCCCAGTCCGCCGGATAGATGCCGAGTTCCACGTGGCGGTGGAATGACGATGGCGCCCAATCGCAGACTCGATTGACCAGTCCGTGCTTGACCGGATTGATGTGCACGTAGTCGATATGCCGGGCGTAATCCTCCTCGTCGCGGATGGTGTGCTCCCAATAGCGACGCTGCCAGATGCCTCGCTCTCCTCTGGCGGCGCGACCAGCCGAGACCGGTTCGTCAGGCGCAAGCTTGCGTGAGAAGGCTGACTTGATCTGCCGCCAGCGCATTGCGAAATCGGCATCTCCGTCCGGCATCGTCCACACGGTGTGAAGATGCTCAGGCAGGATCACGATTGCGTCGATCCTGAATGGGTGCCGTTGACGGATCTCGCGAAAGGCCGCACGCAAAGGCTCGATGTTTGCCGTCAGAAGCGACTGCCCGCGATCGAGCAGGTTGACGGTGAAGAAGAAGCTTCCACCTGGGACGAAGTTACGCCGATAGGAGGTCATACTTCATCATAACACAACCTTAGATCGAGTCCACGAGTCTTGCAGGATGGGTAGAGCGCAGCGAAACCCATCCTGCTTCGGCACGCGCTGCACGATGATGGGTTTCGCTGCGCTCTACCCATCCTACGAAGAAATCACGCCACCGCCGTATCCGGAATCCTTGCGGCTTCCAGCGGCTGTTTGCCGCGGATCAGGTCCGAGGCGCGGTCGGCGATCATCATGGTGGAGGCGTTGAGGTTCGCCGAGATCATGCGCGGCATGACCGAGGCGTCGATCACGCGGAGGCCTTCGAGTCCGTGGACGCGGAGGTGGTCGTCGACCACAGCCCACGTCGAGTCCGCCGGGCCCATGCGGCAGGTGCAGCCGGGGTGGAAGGTGGTGGTGCCGCGCTGGGTGGCGGCTGCCAAAAATTCGTCGTCGGTGTTGACGTTGGGGCCGGGGAAATCCTCGTAGGCGTAATAGGGCGACAGCGGCGCGCTCTTCAAAAGCTTGCGCGCGAGCTTCATGCCGCCGACGATGACGCGACGGTCGAGCTCGGCGTCGAGATAATTGGTCTGGATGATCGGCGGCGCGAACGGATCGCTCGAGCGGATCCGGACATAGCCGCGGCTCTCGGGGCGCTGCTGCCAGGACGCCACGGTCATGCCGGGCTCGTCCTCGAGCTGGCCCTGCACGCCTTCCTTGTAGCTCGCCGGCGTGAAGGTGAGCTGCAGGTCGGAGCTCTCGGCGCTCTCGCCGGAATGCCAGAAGCAATAGACCATGGTCGGCGACAGCGACAGCAGGCCGCGGCGCGCGGTCGCCCATTTCGCCGCTTCGACCCAGAGACGCCAGCCGCGGCGGAGCTCGTTGATGGTCTTGATGTCCTTGACCCGCGCCACCGTACGCGGGGCGTAATGGTCCTGCAGGCCCTCGCCGACGGGCAGCGCGTGACGCACGGCGATGCCGTGCTGCTGCAGCAGATCGGGCGAGCCGATGCCGGAGAGCTGCAGCAGCTGCGGCGAATTATAGCTGCCGCCGGAGAGGATGACTTCCTTGTTGGCGCGCACTTCGACCGGCTGGCCGCCGCGGCCGCCCTTGGTGTAGCGTACGCCGACGGCGCGTTTGCCCTCGAAGATGATCTCGGTCGCGTGCGCATGGGTGCGCACATGCACGTTGGGCCGCTTCATCGCGGGCTTGAGGAACGCGGTGGCGCCGGAGACGCGCAGGCCGTTGTTGATGGTGCGCTGGCAGTAGGAGACGCCTTCCTGGGTCTTGCCGTTGTAATCGGGGTTGCGGGGAATGCCGAGCGAGACCGCGCCTTCCATGAAGGCCTCGCAGAGCGGATCGCGCCAGTTCATGGTGGTGACGATGAGATTGCCGTCGCGGCCGCGATAGATGTCCTCGCCCTCGCCGATTCGCTTCTCCAGCCGGCGGAAATAGGGCAGCACGTCGGCATAGCCCCAGCCGCGATTGCCCATCTGCGCCCAGGTGTCGAAATCCATGCGCTGGCCGCGATTATAGATGTGGCCGTTGATCGAGGACGAGCCGCCCAGCGTCTTTCCGCGCGGCGCGTAGATGCTGCGCCCGCCGGTCCACGGCCCCGGCTCCTGCTGATAGGCCCAGTTGATGCTCTTCATGTGGAAGGTCTTGATGAAGCCGGCCGGCAGATGGATGTAGGGATGCCAGTCGGAAGGGCCCGCCTCGAGCACGCAGACGCTGGTGTTGGGGTCTTCGCTGAGCCGGCTTGTGAGCACGCAACCGGCGGAGCCCGCGCCGACGATCACATAATCAAATCTATCCATGGTGCCTCGGCCGCCTTTAGCGTGTCGTGAGATTGAATGAATTACAGCCGCGCGTGATGACACCTCTCCCAGAGGGAAAGGTCGATTTGCTCCCGGCGATGCGCAGCATCGTCCGGCGCAAATCGGGTGAGGGACTCAGGTCCCACGAGAGAGCGGTCCCCTCACCCGGCGCTACGCGCCGACCTCTCCCTATGGGAGAGGTAATCGAGCCCGCGGCGACATCGTTACGAAAACCACACATGATTCCTAGCGCGGCTTGTCGTTGAGTTGAAATTCCAGATGCGCCTGCACCGTCGGCCATTCGGCGGCGGTGATGCTGTAGACGACAGTGTCGCGCAACGTGCCGTTCGGCGCGACCTGGTGGCTGCGCAAAATGCCGTCCTGCTTGGCGCCCAGGCGTTCGATGGCGCGGCGGCTCTGGTGGTTGAAGAAATGCGTTCGGAACTCGACCGCGATGCAATTCAGGGTCTCGAAGGCGTGGCGCAGCAGCATCAGCTTGCACTGCGTGTTGAGCGGGCCGCGCTGCGCGCTCTTGCCATACCAGGTCGAGCCGATCTCGACGCGGCGGTTGGCGGCGTCGATGTTCATGTAGGTGGTCATGCCGACGATCCGGCCGCCGGCGTCGAACACCGTGAACGGCAGCATCGAGCCTGCGGCCTGCAGGCCCAAGCGGCGGTCGATCTCCTTGCCCATATTCTCCGGCAGCGGGATTGCGGTGTACCAGAGTTTTGACAGCTCGCCGTCCTTGACGGCCTCGACCAGCCCCTCGCGGTGATCATGCGACAGCGGCTCCAGACGGGCGTGCTGTCCGCGCAGGGTGATGGGGTCGGGCCAGGGCATATCTCACTCCATAATGACTGCCGTCATTCCGGGGCGCGACGAAGTCGCGAGCCCGGAATCCATAACCACCGCCTGGGGTTATGGATTCCGGGCCTGCGTGCTGGCGCACGCATCCCGGAATGACGACGGATGTATTGGCACGGCTTGTCCAGATACATTCACTTGTTCAAAAAATTCAACGCCAATCCGCCGCGCGGCCAGTCCATCGCGATCAGCTCGCCCTTGCCCGAGAGCGTGACGTAGGCCGTCTTCAGCTCGGGGCCGCCGAAGGCGATGTTGGTGGTGACGCGGTCGCCGGTCGGGACCTGTTCCACCAGGGTGCCGTCGGGCGCGATCACCGAGATGCAGCCGGAGACGAGCGTGGCGACGCAGACACTGCCGTTCGCTTCCACCGCGAGCGAGTCGAACATCTGGTAGCCGCCGAGGCCGCAGATCGGCTTGCCGCGCTCGCCACGATAGATCGGATCGCGCGGCTTGAGCGTGCCCGGCGCCGAGAGCTCATAGGCCCAGAGCCGCCCGGTCGGCGTTTCCGCGATGTAGACCGTATTCTCGTCCGGCGACAGGCCGATGCCGTTCGCCGGCAAGATGCCATGCACGACCTCGACGATCTCGCTCATGCCGGGCTTGAGGTAATACATGCCGCCGACGTCCATATCGCGCGCGCGGCGCTTGCCGAGATCGGAGAACCAGAGCCCGCCCTGTTTGTCGAAGACGAGGTCATTCGGCCCGCGCAGATCGTGCGCGCCGCATTTGGTCACGACGGTCTCGACCTTGCCGGACTGCAGGTCGACGCGCTGGATCGCGCCGCCGAGATAATCGTCCGGTTGGGGGCCCGGCATGATCATCTTGCCGGCCGGGATCCAGGAGAAGCCGCCATTGTTGCAGATGTAGATCTTGCCGTCGGGCCCGAGCGCGGCGCCATTCGGGCCGCCTGGCACCTTCGCGACGATCTCCTTGCGGCCGTCGGGATAAACGCGCGTCAGGCGCTGGCCGCGGATCTCCACCAGCACGACCGAGCCATCCGGCATCACGACCGGCCCTTCAGGAAATTCGAGGTCGGTGGCAAGAACGCGGACGTTGGACATGTGGGACCCTCCCGGCTGCTTGTTATGGCTTGCACGGGATGTCCGGCACGGGCCCCACACGCAAGATTTGCCTGTGGTTATGACAAAGTCACCCGGGCTTGCCAAGCAAGCGGGATGGTATGCCAGCCTTGCAGCTTACTCCCGCACTGGCACCCAGATCTCGAAACCGCCATGGCCGGTCGCGGGATCGAATTTCTCGTCATAGCGCTCGAAGTTCGGCGCGTCCGCGGCTTTCAGGCCGGACGCCGGCAGCCATTGATTCCAGATCGTGTTGACGGTGCGCCGGATCGAGGCGACGTGGTCCTTGTGGGTGAACACCGCATAACGCTGCTCCGGAATGCGGATGCGGCCGAAGCGGCGCGGCAGGTCGGAGAAATCGGCGACCTCGACGCCGGCGATGTAATCGAAATTGCCGGCATCATCGCCGTTGCAGCAGACGCCGTAGGCGACGCTGCCGACGCGCGCGGGGATGTCGGCAACCTCCTGATGGAAGCGGTGCCACAGACCGGGGATCATGGCACCGTTGTCGCAGGAGATGCGCTCGGCGGGACCGGCGACGAGGAAGGCCTTGGCGGTCTCAAAACGCGGCGGGGCAAGATGGTCGAGCATGGTGGAGTCCATGAGGATCGGCTCCTGTAGCCTGAGTTGGTTGACGCACGCTGCCGCCCTCACCGCTTCGGGCGTGGTGCCGAATTGGTCGCGGAACGCGCGGGTGAAAGCTTCGTGCGAGCCGTAATCCGCCTCCAGCGCCAGTGACAGGATGTCGGGTGCGCCCTTTGCCAGACTGCGCGCCGCCTCCGTCAGCCGCCGCGCGCGCACGTAGCGCATCACCGGCAGACCGACGGCTGCGGCAAACGCACGCACGATGTGGAACCGCGACACGCCCGAGATCGCAGCGATCTCGTCGAGCGTCATCGGCTCGGCCAGATGGCTCTCGATGTACCAGAGCGCACGCTGGGCTGGATTCATGGTGGTTCAGACCCTCGTTCGAAGCGCGACGATGGTGCGCCTGTTACCATCGCTCTGCTTGATCGGCATTGCTGTCCTTCGCATGAGGATAGCCGGCCAATGCAAGCTGGCAACGCCCCGGCGTTCGTGGCTACACTCGTCCGAACCGCTCACGAGAAAGAGGAACCGGGTCATGGAAATCACCGATGTGCGGGCGCACCATATCCGCATCCCCTATGATTCCGGTGTCGCGAGCTTCCGCCAGGGCGCTTCCGCCATCACTGCCCTCGACATGGTCCTCGTCGAGGTCACGACCGATGCCGGGCTGACCGGCTGGGGCGATGCTTTCGCCTATGTCTGTCCGCGCACGACGCGCAGCGCGGTCGAGGAGATGATCGCGCCGCAGGCCCGCGGGCTGAAGGTGCCCGATGCGACCGGCATTGCCGCGGTGATGGAGCAGATCCAGCGCAACCTGCATCTGTTCGGCCGCTACGGCATCACCATGTTCGCGATCTCCGGGCTCGATATCGCATTGTGGGACCTCGCCGCGAAGGTCGCGCGCGTGCCGCTGCATCGGCTACTGGGCGAGATCAGGCGCACCGCCATTCCGGCTTACGCGAGCCTCCTTCGGATCGGCGCGCCCGACGACATCGCCGCCGAATGCAGGAAGGCGCTGGCGCTCGGCTATGGCGCGATCAAGCTGCACGAGACCACGACACCCGCGGTGCTCGCCGCGCGCGCGGCGATCGGCCCGAGCATTCCACTGATGGTCGACATGAACTGCCCGCTGACCGGAGAGCAGGCGATCGCGTTCGCGACGACATGCCGCGACGCACAGCCGATGTTCCTGGAAGAGCCGGTCTGGCCGCCGGAAGACTTCGCCGCGCTGGCCGAGGTGCGCAGCAAGAGCGGGCTCGGCATTGCGGCCGGCGAGAATGCCTGCACCGAGTACCAATTCCGCCAGATGATGGAGGCGGGCGCGGTCAGCCACGCCCAGCCGTCAGTGATCAAGGTCGGCGGCATCACGGAATTCCTGAAGGTCGCAGGCTTGGCCGATCGGCTCGGCATCAAGATCGTCCCGCACTCTCCTTACTTTGGTCCGGGCCTGCTGGCGACGCTGCATCTGCTCGCAACGCGCGACGACGGGCTGGTCGAGATGTTCTATCTGAAACGCGAAGCCTGCCTCTGGGGCGGCCGCGCCGATGTCGATGCAAGCGGCCATGTCGCGGTGCCCTCGGGCCCCGGGCTCGGCTACGAGCCCGATCGTGGCGTGATGGAGCGTTATCGCGTGGCGTGACCGGCGCACTTATTTCGTTGCGTCCTTCGCCGGCGGCGCGTCCTGCTTCTTCTTTGGATCCTCGGCGGTCTTCGCCTGCGCGGCCTGAAGATCGAGAAGCGTCTTCTGCAGGCCGGCGATGCTTGTCTTCAACGCGTCGATCTGGCGATTGGCTGCATCCAGCTTCTGCTGATGATCGAGGGTGAGCTTGGTGATCGTCTTCTGCAGGAAGTCGACATTGCTCTGGAGGCAGCTGGTGCGGCGCTCCATGGTCTTCTCGACCGTGCAGATCTCGATGCCGGGCACGTCCTGCGCGTGCACCGGCAGAGGCGCCAGCGTGGCGAGCAGCAACATTGCGAAACAAATGCCGGCGTTTCGAAGCAGCATGAAAGTTCCTCGCCAGTCGATCACATCAATGTGCGCTGTTTGCGCGCTGCAGCGTGAGGCTACCACACTCGTACCGCATTCTCGCGTTGAGCTTGCGTCCGTTCCTTCTGACGGGGAACGATGATCCGCGCGCGGAAGAGGTGGGCGCTCTAGCCGCGGCTTTGTTTAGGGGAGAATTTTGGAATGGCAACGCGCGATAGACGTTTGGCGGAATTCGACGGCGCCGGAGAACCACCGCCGGGCCTGCCACTCGAAGTGCTGTGCGAGGATCACAGCGGGACATATCAACTGCCGTTCGCCTGCCGCTATGTCGAGGGACGCTGGCAGAACCACGAGGCCGGCATTGCGGTGGAAGCAACCGTGATCGGCTGGCGCCTGCCGCGCGTGAAGCAGCGCGGGGCCGCCTGAAGGCGGTCTCTGTTTCAAAATGCGACGGGGCCGCACTCCGCTTTAACCTTCGGAACGCGGCCCGAACGAATCACGTCCGAATCAGCCGAATCGCCTTGTACGCACCTGTTCACGGCTAGATCTCGCTGCGGTTCGGCAGGCGCGCACAATATCTGCGCAGCTCGCCGGATCGCAGGCGCCTGTCACCGGGCCCAAAGGTTAATTCTTGCAAAGGCATAGCGCTGCAGTCCGCAGCGGGAGGGCCGCCGCCCCCGAAACAGGCAGGGCCCTGCGACGCGTGCCTAATATTCGACCTCGAGCTCCTCGATCTCGGCCGGCTCCTCCTTCGCCGCCGCAATCCATTCCTGCATCTCGGGCATGGCCATGATGGTGTCGGCATAGGCCTTCAATGGCGGCGCGAGCTTGACGTCGTAGGTCACGAAGCGAGTCACGACGGGAGCGTACATCGCGTCCGCCATGGTGCGCTTCTCGCCAAACAGGAAGGGGCCGCCCGATTTCTCCAGGCAGTCGCGCCAGATGAACCAGACCCGGTCGATATCGGCCTGCGCCCGCGACCAGATCTTGAACCCGGGAAAGTGTCCCTTCAGGTTGACGGGCAGCGAGGCGCGCAGCGTGGTGAAGCCGGAATGGATTTCGCCTGAGATCGAGCGGCAGTGGGCGCGCTGGATGCGGTCGGCCGGCAACAGGCCGGCGTCCGGCATGACCTCGTTGAGATATTCGGCAATGGCCAGCGTATCCCAGACCACGGCGCCCTCGTGCCGCAGGCACGGCACCAGGATCGACGAGGACAGCAGCAGGATCTCGGCGCGCGCCGACGGATCGTCCGGCGCGGTGACGATCTCCTCGAAGTCGAGCCCGGAGAATTTCGTCAGCAGCCAGCCACGCAGCGACCAGGACGAGTAGTTCTTGCTGCTGATGGTCAGTGTCGCCTTCGCCATATGACCCTTTCCCTGGTCCCCGACATCGGCCCGGCCTGCCCGTGGCCTCGTGCTTCCACCGCATAAACAGCAAGCGACGTGCCAGTTTTACGCGGAGCCTGATCGCCGTCTGGCGTCCTTATTGCATAGCAGCACGGGAGGGATGGGCATTTCAGTATGATGTCGATGTACTATCAGGCTTTTCAGAACCACATGGACCTGACGGCGCCATGGCGCGCGGGGGCTTCGTCCGCGCTCAAATTCCTCAACCTGGTTCCTCAGGGCCTCTCGGACCACGTGGTCGGCCGGCTGTCGGCCGCGCTGGAGCTGATCTCGCGCTCCACACTTACCTACGACCGTCCCGCCTACGGCATCGACAGCGTCATGGTGGGCAACCGCGAGGTCGCGGTCAGCGAGGAGATCGCCTACGCCACGCCGTTCGGCTCGCTGCTGCACTTCAAGAAAGACGGCGTGGCCGAGCAGCCGCGCATGCTGCTGGTGGCGCCGATGTCCGGACACTTCGCGACGCTCCTGCGCGGCACCGTGAAGACGCTGCTGCAGGACCACGACGTCTACATCACCGACTGGCACAATCCGCGCGACATCCCGCGCAGCGAGGGCCGCTTCGGGCTCGACGACTACACCGAGCACCTGATCGACTTCCTCGGACAACTCGGGCCGCGCCCGCACATGGTGGCGATCTGCCAGCCGTCCGTCTCCGCGCTCGCGGCCGCCGCGATCATGTGCGAGGACAACCATCCCTCGCGCCCGGCGACGCTGACGCTGATGGCAGGTCCCATCGACACGCGGATCCAGCCGACCAGGGTCAACGAGTTCGCCAAGAGCAAGCCGATCGAATGGTTCGAGCGCAATCTGATCAACTACGTGCCGGTGCAGTGCCGCGGCGCCTTGCGCAAGGTCTATCCCGGTTTCGTGCAGCTCACGGCCTTCGTCTCGATGAATCTCGAGCGCCACATCAAGCAGCATCTCGATCTCGCCAGCCACATCGCCAAGGGCGAGAAAGAGAAGGCCGCGACCATCAAGACCTTCTACGACGAATATTTCGCCGTGATGGATCTGCCGGCCGAGTTCTACATCGAGACCGTGCGCGACGTGTTCCAGGAGCATCTCCTGCCGCAAGGCAAGCTGATGCATCGCGGCCGTCCCGTGAACACCAGGGCCGTCAGCCGCATGGGGCTGATGACGGTCGAGGGCGAGAAGGACGACATCTGCTCGATCGGCCAGACGCTGGCCGCCCAGGACCTCTGCACCGGCGTGCGCGCCTATCGCCGCGTCCACCACATGCAGGCCGGCGTCGGCCATTACGGCGTGTTCTCCGGCAAGCGCTGGAACAACGAGATCTATCCGTTGCTGCGCGATTTCGTGCACGTCAATTCGTGAGACGGCCCGAAGGCGACGATGAAATCGCGATCGCCGGACGCCTGTTCATGAGCTCTGCCTCCGGTCAGACCGTTGCGCGTACCGCCGGCGAGGCCAGTTCGGCCCCGCGCTCGCGGATGAATTGCTCGAAAGTCTTCGGCTTGGCGCCACCGATCGTCTCGATCGTGTCGCTTGCGCTGAAGCGCGCTGCCTCCACCGTAGCACTCGCAGCACGCAGCGACTTCCAGAGCGAGGAGAGATGTTCGACCGCGTGCGCGTTCCAGCCCCGCGCGAGCGCTTCGTCTCGCCACTGCTCGTCGGTGATCTCCTCGTAGTGCGTGTCTCTCTTGAGGACGCGCGCAAACGTCTCGACAACATCGCGGACGGAGATCACGCTTCCGATCACGGGATAGGCGGCTCCGGCCTCCAGCGCAGGCGCCGTCAGCAGGCCGACGGCGATCCGCGAGACGTCCTCGGCCGCGATCAGTGGGAGAAGCGTATTCTCGTCGCCGAGCGGCAGCCGGATGGCTCCCTTCGCAGGCAGGTTCGCCCCCACGAGACGCGCGACGTTTTCATAGAAGACGGTGGCGCGGATATGGACCGGTCCGACGCCGGCCCATTCGAACACCTGCTCGGACAGGTAGTTCTGCCGCATGCGCGGCGTGGGCGCATCGAGCGAGGATTGATACATGACGAGGTTGACGAGGCGGGACACGCCATGCCTGCGCGCTGCGAGCGCCATCGCCGCCGTCGCATCCGCCAGCCCATCCTGAACCGGATAGGCGAAATAGATCGATGACACACCCTGTGCGGCCGCGTCCACCGATCTCGCATCGAGGAAGTCGCCGACGACGATGTCGGCACCGAGCGACTTCAAGCGATCGGACCGCTCGTCGCGCTGGCGTACGAACGCGCGGACACCGACGCCGCGTTCGAGCAGCATTTCCGCAACATGCCTGCCTGTCCTCCCCTGCGTGCCGCCGGCCGCAGAGGTCACGAGAACTGTCTTCGACATCACAATGGTCCTTTACCGTTGCCACGCCCCTTGGTACTGATCGGTACCCACCGATCGCAATATGGTACTGGCTGGTACCAAGTCAAGCGGAAAGTTTGTCGATGAGCGCGAAGAGCAAGCCGCCGGTTAAGGAGGCGGAGGGCCCCGAGATCCGAAAACGAATCCTTGGTGCGGCCCTGTCGGCCTTCATGGAGGGGGGTTATGCGCAGACCAGCACGCTCGAGATCGCGACGCGTGCCCGCGTTTCGAAGCGGGATCTCTACACCCTGTTCGGCAACAAGGAAGCGATGCTCGTCGCATGCATCTCGGAGCGCGCCCAACGGCTCCAGGCGCCGATCGATCTGCCCGCACTGCGCGACAGGAAAACGCTCGCCGGCGTGCTCACCGCGTTTGGAACGAAGCTCCTGACGGAAACGACCGACCCGGTGGTCGTTGCCGTGTTCCGGCTGGCGATATCCGAAACCGTCAATGCGCCGAAAGTCGCGCAAACCCTGGAGACGATGGCACGCAAGCCGATCCGCGAAGCATTGCGGACCATCATGGCGAACGCGGTGTCGGCAGGGCTGCTGACCGGAGAGCCGGAGGCGATGACTGATACTTTCCTGGGCGTGCTATGGGGAGACCTGATGACGGGGCTTCTGCTCCAGACCATCGATCGACCGAGTACCGCCGACATCGCACGGCGGGCAGGCGAGGCGTCGACGGTCCTGATCGAACGTCATGCGGCTTGAGGTACTGTCGAGACAGGACACCCGATAAACTTGTGAGGCAGCCCGACTTCTGAAATTATGCGCCTCATGCACGATAGATCACCACCACGACGGCAAAAGACTTCGCAAGTCCCTGCAAGCGAGGCCGCCATCACCCGCAAAGCTCCGGCAAGATCGAAGGGCCAGGCGCGCACGACCCGTGCAGGCGACGATGCCCTTATCGTCGAGCTCGGCAGCCGCGTCAAGCGCCTGAGGACACAGGCCGGCCTCACCCTTGAAGAGTTTGCGGCCCAGTCGGGCGTCAGCCGTGCCATGCTGTCCAAGGTCGAGCGCGGCGAGAAGAGCCCGACACTGGCGATCATCGTGAGGATCGCCAAGGGGCTCAACGTCTCGATGTCCGCTCTGATGGGCGCAGAGCCGGATGCAGCCCAGGTCGCGGTGATCCGGAAGGCGAATCGCCTCGCCTTCAAGGATCCTGAGACCGGCTTCGAACGTCACAACCTGTCGCCCTCGCACCTCGACAACGATCTCGAGTTTCTGCTGCACCGGATTCCACCGGGCGAATCCTCGGGCGAGCTACCGCCCTACAAGGTCCCGACCGAGAAATACCTCGTGGTGCACGAGGGCGAGTTGACGGTGCAGACCGGTGACGCCAACTACGTCCTCGGCACCGGCGACTCCTTCTACTTCGACGTGCGCGAGCCCTACCGCTTCATCAATGCCGGCAGGATTCCGTGCGCCTACTACCTCGTGATCCGCCGCCGCCGGGTCTGAGCCGTTTCCCGCCTATTGCAATGTGAACGGGTTGGTGATCGCGGGCCTCGGATTGATGAAGACGCTCTTGGCTTCCATGTACTCGTAGATCGCTTCGAGCCCGTTCTCCCGGCCGAGGCCGGACTCCTTGAAGCCTCCGAAGGGCGACAGGTAGCTCACCACGCGGTAGGCGTTGACCCAGACCGTTCCCGCCCGCAGCCGCTTCGGCAGCGACAGCGAACGGGCGAGGTCGGTGGTCCACAGGCCTGCAGCGAGGCCAAACGGCGTGTCGTTGGCGAGCGCGACCGCCTCGTCGTCGGAGTCGAACTTGATCACGCTGAGCACCGGCCCGAACACCTCCTCGCGCGCGATGCGCATGTCGTTGGTGACGTCGGCGAAGATGGTCGGCTCCACGAACCAGCCCTCGCCGCATTCGGGGCGAGTCGCCCGCCGCCCGCCGAGGATGCAGCGGGCGCCCTCCTCCTTGGCAAGCTCGATATAGTCCAGCACCTTTTGCAATTGCTGTTCGGTCGCGACCGGCCCAACGTCGGTGTCCGGGCTGTTGGGATCGCCGAGGCGCGCTGCCTTCATCACCTCGACGAGGCGCGCGAGAAAGGCGTCGTGGATCGAGGAATGCAGCAGCAGCCGCGATCCCGCCATACAGGTCTGGCCGCTCGCGGCGAAGATGCCCGAGATGACACCCTTGACCGCGTCTTCGATGCCGGCATCGCCGAAGACGATGTTCGGTGACTTGCCGCCGAGCTCGAGCGAGACCCGCTTGAACTGCCGTGCCGCGGCTTCATAGATGTTGCGGCCGGCAAGGTTGCCCCCGGTGAAGGCAATGCGATCGACGCAAGGATGCTCGACCAGAGGCTCGCCCGTCTCGGCGCCGAGTCCGGTCACGACGTTGACCACGCCCTTGGGAAAACCCGCCTGCTCGAACAGCTCCACCAAGGCAAGCAGCGAGGTCGAGGCGTATTCGGACGGCTTGATCACGACGGTATTGCCGGCAGCCAGCGCCGGCGCGAGCTTCCAGACCGTGAGCAGCAAGGGTGAATTCCAGGGCGTGATCGCGCCGACGACGCCGACCGGCTCATAGGACACGTAGTGCAGCATGCCCTTCTTGTCGGTCGGCGGCATTCGACCCTCGATCTTGTCGGCGAGCCCGCCATAATACTGGAACCAGCGCGGCAGATATTTCATCTGCCCGAGCATCTCAACCCTGAGCTTGCCGTTGTCGCGCACCTCCAGTTCGGCCAGCCGCTCCGCATTTGCCGCGATCAAGTCGCCAAGCCGATGCAACAACAGGCCGCGATCGCTCGGATGCATGCTGGCCCACGGGCCGCTCACGAAGGCACGATTGGCTGCCTGCACGGCGCGATCGACGTCTTGCGCATTGCCGCGCGGGATCACGGCCCAGGCCTTTCCCGTGTACGGGTTCTTGGTCTCCAGCCACCGTCCCGAAGCCGACTCGCACCATTCACCGTCGATATACAGCTTGAATGCCTCGAGCCGCGGCGAGCCATCTGCTCGCACCTGCCCAGACGACACCGACGAACCTTCCGCATTCATGGGGCACCTCGACTTCCAGACACTGGTCCTACCTCACGGCGAGGTAAGGACATCCACTCTTCTCTGCCGGCACGAACAGACCATCACCCGGCAGCGTTGCCACGAGCTTGTAGAGGTCCGCCGGACTCTTGGAGTCCTGCGGTCCCTTCACCTCGAAGATGTGCATGTCGGACACGACGCGCCCATTGGCCTGAATGTGCGCATGCTGAATTAGATTGCCCTCGATCGGCTGCTGCAGCATCTTGGCCTGGACTTGCGCGGGCTCGTCCGTGCCGATCGCCGCGACCGCCTTCAGGTAGTGAGTGGCGGCAAGGTAAGCGAGCACATGGCCCATGGTGGGAACGGCATTGCCGCTGCGGGCCATGAAGCGCTTCGACCAGGCGCGGGTCTCCTCGTTCATGTCCCAGTAGAAGGATGCGGCGAGCCGCAGGCCCTGCGCGGTCGAAAGGCCGAGCGCCGTCACGTTGTTCTCGAACACCAGCATGGTCGCAAGCTTGGCGCTGACGCCGAACTCCTTTGCCTGCTTGATGGCCAGCACGAGGTCGGGACCGGCATTGGCAAGCCCGATGACGTCGGCGCCGGACCCTTGCGCAGCGAGAAGCTGCGATGCCAGATCGGTGACGTTGAGGGGATGCAACACCTGACCCACGACCTGGCCGCCGGAGGCCTTCACGGTCTCGCCCGCATCGGCAGCGAGATTCTTGCCGAACACGTAGTCGGCGACGATGAAGAACCATTTCTTACCGCCGCTATCGACAATGCCCTTGGCGATGGTCTTGGACAGCTCGCTGGTCGACGGCGCCCATTGCGTGCCATACGGCGAGCAGCCGTCGCCACTGAAATTCGAGGCGTAACCGCCGCTGACCAGCGTGGTCTTCTTCAGCGTGCGGGCGATCGCCTGCACCGCCAGCCCTACCGAACTCGCCCCACCGGGAATGATGGCGCTGACGCCCTGCTGCTCGATGAACTGACGGGCCAACGCGGCGCCAATATCCGGCTTGCTCTGATGGTCGGCCGAGACCACTTCGATCTGGCGGCCCAGCACTTTGCCGCCAAAATCTTCGACCGCCATCCTGGTCGCCAGCACGGTACCCGGCCCGCCGTTGCCGGAATAGACGCCCGACATGTCGTCGATCACGCCGATTCGGAACGGTGCGTCCTGCGCGCGCGCGGCGGCGGGAACAACGCCGAGCAGCACCGCGACAGAGGCCGCGCGAAGCAGTGAAACGATCATGGTCTCCTCCCTTGTGAATGGCGGATAGTTCATTTTCCACGGATCAGAACGCGACTTTCACCGCGCCCTGCAGGGCGAATTGCGGATTGCTGTTTCCGAAGGTGCCCGCTGCGGTCAGCAAGCCGCTGACATTGCCTGTCAATACGGTCGAAACGCCGCCCACCAGCTTGCCATAGGTTCGGTCCGGATTGCCCGGCACAATCGTGTAGATCGGCAGCGCCAGCGCGGCCGTCTCGGCGGCGAGCAGCGTGCGCGCGCCGCCCAGGAAGTCGTGCTCGGCCGTCAGATTGACGAAGGAGTTGAAGGCGCGGGCGCCAACCAGAAAGGGGACGCGGAGCTGCACGCCCGCACTTCCGGTCAGGCCCTCGAGCTTCTGCCGCGCCACGAACTGGGTGATGATGGGATCGCCGGTCTCGGTATAAGGATCGACGTTGGTGTAGTCATAGAGCAGGCCGACCAGCGGGCCGACGCGCACGCGGCCAATGTCGAACAGATAGGCCGATCTGAAGCCGGCCGTGACGGTGTCGCCTCTCGTGCTGCCGCGGATCGTATCGACGACGCCAGGCCGATCGATGCGATAGTTGTTGTAGCCGTAGGTCGCGACGAGATCGGTCAGAAGATGCGAATAGGTCAAGGACGCATAGCCGCCGACCTGATAGCTGTCGAGATCGAGGTGACCGGTGCCGCCATGCAGATTGGCGACCGGATTGGTGTAGTTGAGCGCGCCGCCGATGCGGATGTTGGGACCGAGCTTGACGTCGGCACCGAGTGTGCCACCCGCCAGCGTGTAGTCGAAACCGATGGCGTTTCCGTCGGCGCCGAAGCGGTCGCCGCGGCTGCCGCTGCCATAGGCGGCGGCGAGATAGACCGACAGAGGCAGCTCGGGCGCAAGACGTCGCGGCGCCTTCGTGGTCATGCCAGGCCGGTCCATGGATGCGAAGGCCTCAGACGGTCCACCCGTGACACGCGGATCGTCGGCACGAAAAGCGTCGAGCCGCGAGAAGATCGAGCTGGAGAAGTTCTGTGCGGTCAGCTGCGCGATATCGGCCTGCGCCGCGAGCCCATCCTGCGCCGCGAGCAGGTTGGCCTCGTAGCGCGCGATCACGGCATAACCGGCTTCGGTCGGGTGCAGGTCGAACATGAAATGCTGGTTCTGCACGTCCTTGGACGCGGTGAGGCAATTGCCGTCGAAAACGCAGGCCGTACCGGTGGTAAAGCCGAGGCTCTTCGGGTCGGTATAGGCCTTGGTGTAAATTGCAGCGAGATCAACGACGTGAATGCGTACGCCTGGCCGCGCCAGCGGCGCAAGCGTGGCCGCGAGGTTGTCGTTGACCAAGCCGAAGAAGGTCGTCGCTCCCGGAATGTTCGGGAAATTGTAGGGCGGGCCCAGCGGATAGAAGCCGCCGATCGTATAGAAGTTGTGTGTCGACGAGGAAAAGTTGTTCTCGACCACGAAGTTGTGGCCGCCCGCTTTGATCAATTGCGAGACGTTGCTGAACTGCTGAGCCAGCGTTGCCGCTGCCAGCGTTTGCGGCGTGTAGGGGACACCGTTCGGATCGAGAATTCCGAGCAAGGGCGCAGCCGAGTTGTTGGGCATGCCGCCGACGACGATCAGGTCGCTCGGCTGAAAGCTCCGGCCAGCGGCCGTGAACTCGACGATCTGTTGCGCGACGGTCGGCCCGCCGTTGAACGCGGGAAAGACGCCATTGCCGACACCGTTGTACGCGTAGTCGTTGGTCTTGATGAAGCTGTAGCTCGTGAGCTGCGAGAGCCATTGCAGCGTCCCGCGGCCATTGCCGCAGGCGCCATAGGGCGCCGATTGCGGGAATACGATCGGACAATTGCGCGACACGTCGAGCAGACTGTCGCCAAACCCAAAGATCGTTCCGAGCTGCTGCGCCTGGGCGCTGGCAACAGGCATTCCTGCGGCCAGCAGCCAAGCTGCGGCCGACACCGCTGACTTTAGTCTCACGGCTGCGTCCCCCGATGTCGTGTTCGTCCCTTGGATGGCGTCTTGCGTGCGCCTCGTTGTGAGGAAGCCTAGCAGAAATTTTCTATTATGAAAGAGAAATCTTCTATAGGAGATTTTGCGGCACCAGCGGAGGAGAGGTTCGAGATGGAAGGTCCACTTGCCGGCATTCGCGTGCTCGAGCTCGGCACGTTGATCGCCGCGCCTTTTGCAGCACGGCTGTTCGCCGAGTTCGGCGCCGAGGTGATCAAGATCGAGCAGCCGGGCCAAGGCGATCCCTTGCGCAAGTGGCGCAAGCTGCATCAAGGCACCTCGCTGTGGTGGTACCTGCAATCGCGTAACAAGAAATCGATCGCGCTCGATCTCAAATCGACGGATGGCGTTGCAATTGCGAAGGCACTCGCGGCCAGAGCGGACGTCGTCATCGAGAACTTCAGGCCGGGCGCGCTCGAGAAGATGGGCCTCGGCTGGAACGTGCTTTCGGAGCTCAACCCGAAGCTGACGCTGGTGCGCATCTCAGGCTATGGACAGACGGGCCCCTACCACGATCGGCCCGGCTTTGGTGCGATCGGCGAGGCGATGGGCGGACTGCGCTATACGACGGGAGACCCCCAATCTCCACCTGCGCGCACCGGCATCAGCATCGGCGACAGCCTCGCCTCACTGCATGCGGTGATCGGCGCCTTGATGTCGCTGCTGCACGTCAGGACCGGCGGCGAGGGGCAGATCGTCGACGTCTCGCTGTTCGAAAGCGTGTTCAATCTGATGGAGAGCCTCGTCCCGGAATACGACCTCATGGGCCATGTGCGCGCGCGCAGCGGCGGCTCGCTTCCGGGCATCAGCCCATCCAACACCTATCCGACGAGCGACGGCAGTTACGTCGTCATCGCCGGTAACAGCGATGCGATCTTCAAGCGGCTGATGACCACGATCGGCAGATCCGATCTTGCCGCGGATGGGACGCTTGCGACCAACGACGGACGTGTGGCGCGCAACGCCGAACTTGATGCAGCGATCGCCGATTGGACCCGTCGGCATACGGTTGCGGAAGCGCTCGAGGCTCTCGAAGCGGCCGGCGTGCCCGCGGGACGCATCTATTCGGTCGCCGACATCGTCGACGACCCACACTATGCCGCGCGCGAGATGATCGTTCCGACCATCCTACCCGGCGAGGTGTCCGTGAAGATGCCTGGCATTGTGCCGAAGCTCTCGGGCACCCCCGGCACGATTCGCTGGAGCGGCCCTGAGCTCGGCGAGCACACCGAAGTTGTCCTTGCCGAACTCGGCAAGACCGAACAGGACATTCGGGAGCTGCGGCAGCGTGGTGTCGTCCAATGAACGCCACACCTGATATCATCATTCAGGAGGTCTGTCCGCGCGACGGCCTCCAGATCGAACCGGTCATCGTGTCAACGCAGCGCAAGGTCGCGCTGATCGACCGCTTGTCGGCGTTCGGCTTTCGCCGGATCGAGGCGGGCTCGTTCGTCTCGCCCAAGGCGGTCCCTGCCCTCGCCGATGGAGAGGCCGTGTTCCGTTCGATCGTCCGACGTAAGACCGTGGTCTTCGTTGCCCTTGTCCCCAATCTCAGGGGCGCCGAACGCGCGCTGGCGGCCGGTGCCGACGAGCTGAATTTCGTGATGTCGGCGAGCGTGACCCACAACCGCGCCAATATGGGCATGGACCACGAGGGCTCACTATCGGCCCTGGCCGAGGCCGCCGCAGCGACCGCGGGGCGCATTCCTGTCAATGCGACCCTCGCGACCGCCTTCGGTTGTCCATTCGAAGGCGAGCAGGACGAGGGCAAGGTGCTGCGCCTGATCGAGGCATATCTTTGCTTTGGCGCACGAAGCATCACGCTTGCAGATACCACGGGCATGGCGAATCCGAAGCTCGTGAGGCAGCGCGTCAAGTCCGTGCTCGGTCTCGTCCCACGCGAGGCGTTGACCTTGCATTTCCACAATACGAGGGGACTCGGACTCGTCAATGTGATGGCCGCTTTCGACGCAGGCGCGCTCCGTTTCGATGCGTCTCTGGGCGGTCTCGGCGGCTGCCCGTTTGCGCCGGGCGCGTCGGGCAATGTCTGCACCGAAGACCTCGTCAATCTCTGCGAGGAGATCGGCCTGAACACCGGCCTCGATCTCGCAGGCCTGATTGCACTGTCCCGTGAATTGCCGTCGATCGTCGGACATCCTGGGCCGGGACAGGTCGTCAAGGCGGGCCGCTCCTGCGAGCTCCATCCGGCTCCGCTCAGGATCACGCTGACGGACTAGGCCGCCGTCGTCCATCGCGCCGTGTTCTCCGGCAAGCGCTGGAACAACGAGGTCTATCCGCTCCTGCGCGATTTCGTGCACGTGAATTCGTGACCGACATCCCCTAGATCGCAGGCCGTCCCGCTAGGCACGCGGCGTCGTCAACGCTCTTGCCTGAGCAGCTCTGTCGCCTGCTCGACTTCGGGAAAACTTCGTTCGGCATCGAATTGGGCGAGCACGGGAGCGAGCACTTCGAATGCCGCGCCCGCGCGACCACGCCTCTTGTGCAGGCGCGCAAGTCCCAGGGCGCTGCGCAGCTCGAAAATCACATTCAGGCCGGCGTCGGCCATTACGGCGTGTTCTCCGGCAAGCGCTGGAACAACGAGATCTATCCGTTGCTGCACGATTTCGTGCACCTGAATTCGTGAGGGTCACGCCGCGGCGCACGAGAGCTGCTCTTCAAGCCCGTATCGCGCTGGACCACGCGATGACTTGCCCTGACATCACAAGGCGGTTGCGTCCGCTCTCCTTGGCGGCGTAGAGCGCCTTATCCGCAGCCGCTATCAACGACGTGCAATCTGCCTTGTCGCCGAACGACGTATGTGTCGCGCCACCAATACTGAGGGTGACCTGCTTGGATGGCGAGTTGAGCGCGTGCAGGATGCCGAGGTCCTGAATCGCTTGCCGGATTCGCTCGCCGACCTGCTCGCACCCTCCCGCGTCGGTATTTGGTAGCAGCAAGGCGAATTCCTCACCACCATACCGAGCGGCCAAGTCTGCCGGCCGCCTGGCCTGCTCCGCCAGGACCCCAGCGACCGAGCGGAGACATGCATCGCCCGCCTGATGCCCGTACTGATCATTGAAGCTCTTGAAATGATCGACGTCCATCAGCAACAGTGACAGAGGCCTTCCTTCGCGCCTGGCCCGGTCCCATTCCGCCTCTAGCCGCTCGTCGAAGTGTCTGCGGTTCGCCAACGCCGTCAGGCCATCCGAAATGGCGAGAGCCCCCAGCTTTTTCTCGAGATCCTTGTGCTCGGTCACGTCGCGCGAGATCGCCACCACGCCGTTGATGTCGCCACTCTGCGGACTCCTGGTGATGCGCAGCGCGGCTTCGATCCAGATTTCTCCTTTCTCTCGATGACGAGTGCGATACGCGATTCTCGCCTCCTCGGCTTCGCCGTTCTTCAACGCGGCGATCGTGTGCTCAACCCGTGCTAGATCCGCGGGATTTATGCCGGCGAGGGCTGACGTATCCACCAATTGGTTCGGAGCCCAGCCAAGAATACGAGCGCTGGACGGTGACGCATAGAGGATCTGTCCATCAACCCCTATGCGCATGACCATGTCTCCCGACGCCTCCGCGAGGAGGCGAAAGTCGGCCTCCTTGGCAACCAGAGCAGCGGCCATCTTTTGCCGTTGGTGCAACTGATGCACCAGCAAGAGCCCCGCGACGGCGAGCCCACATGTCAGCCCCAGTACCGCTGCGACGCGTGTTAGCGCGGCGCCGCGCCAGGGGGCCAAGACGTCATCTTCCGATTCTGTGGCAACCACGAGAACAGGGTAGCGACTGCTGAGTTGATAAAAGCTCAGACGCCGGACGCCGTCGAGAGGCGACGTGAAGTAGTAGGCGTCGGCAGCCGGCCGCTCGCGGATTTTCTTGAAGAGCGGAGCACTCGATAGATCGCGGCCCGTATATCCGTGGTCCGGGCTACGTGCCAGGACAACGCCGTCAGTGGCCGCCAGCGCAATTGAGCCGTTCTGGCCAACGTCGAATCCGCGATAAAACTGCAGAAAATAGTCGACATCGATCGTTGTAAGGGCAACTCCGGCAAAACGGCCGTCAGGATGATTGAAGCGCCTCGACGCGGTGATGATCCATTGTCCGCCCGACTTGCTCTTCACCGGATGTCCAATGAAGGTTCCCCGTTCGGGCACGGCACGATGATGCTGGAAATAGTCTCGGTCGCTGTTGTTGAGACCGGCGAAATCCAAGGGCTCGCTGGTTGCAAGCCAGCGGCCGGTCTCGTCATAGACGAACACGGCACGGATCCGGTTCGCGGCTTTGCGTCGGGTCAGCAAGGTCTGAATCTTGCCGATTGCCGCTGGGCTGATTCCTTCGAGCTCGAGTTGACCGACCAACATGTTTAGAACGGTGTCCGCGAGCTCGAACGTGTCGTCCGCGTGCTGCGTCACCGATCGAGCCAGATTCGCCATGTCCGTTTCGGCGTTCCTCAGCACCGCCAGTCGCGAGGACCACTCGCGCCAGCCGCTGAGCGCGACAATCGCCATGCAGGCGACCGCCACAAATACCGAGGCCCAGAACGTCAAACGCGCTTGGCGGGGATCGCTGCCGTGATCGGTCAAGAGATGTTCCCTCCACCCCTGGAACCCCAGAGCCTTGGGTAAGACAGGCTTGCTTATTTCGATCCAGGTTTGTGGCAGAACCTAGAAGGAGACTGACGACATTCACAGTGGGCTTGCGCGCAATCGACCAGCTGCGGACCGGTCGACGGACCCAACAGCAATCAGCTCAGCTTGATGGCCTAAGGCATGATCCGGAAAAGTGAGCAGCTGTTTTCCGAAAAGATCATGCTCAAACAGAGCGCTAAAGCGCGCTGGCGATTCGACCTGAAGCCATCGCGCATTAGCTTAGAGCACCGTGCCGGCTACCGGGCCAAAGCCAGATTCAGTGAAACTTGCCGGATGCCCGCTTCGAACTCCCGCAAGATGTGCCAAATCGTCGATCCGCGGTTGAGGTCGAATGAGCAGGCTCTCTGCCGGCAGACGCTCAGCCGGCAAAAGCGATGCGGGCTTGGCGCCGTTTGTAACAATTTGAGGCAACGGCGCGGCCATTGACCAGATGTTCTTGAGCATCGTCCTGTTCACCGAGCACGCGACGGCACCGTTCCCCTTCAGGCGGGCGACGGTAAAGAGCTTGCGGATCAGCAGGTCTCGTTCAAGCGATTGCGGCAATTTGAACTGCACCCCGACGAGCTGGCCTCTTTGTTGCACAATCATCGCGTCGATCCAGCCCACCTGCATGATGTGCATGCGCAGCGGTTCTCCGGGAGGAGGACCGTCAATGCTGGAACCGAGCAGGACGCCGGCGCCGGAAAGGGAGATGTTGCTCACGCGCCCGGAAAACCGCTCGCCGGTCTCAGTCTCGATCAAGACTGATTCGTCGACATCGAAACGCTCCTCGGAACGCCCCATCCGCGCCTGCAGCGAGGTCATGCAGACGAAGAAAAGCACGACGATGTTCACGACCGACCAGAAGGCGACCATCGGCAATGCGGCCGGATGATCGATGATGCGCCATTCCGGGATGGTGTTCAGAACCAGACCGATAACAGTCAGCGCTATGAGAGCCGCCGACGGCCAGAATATGTCCGCGGCGTAGCTTGAGCACCGTGCTGCAGCACCCTTGGGCGTCACCCTGAACGCATGTCCCTTCGGCTTGACGAGAGTCCCGAGCACCGTCGGCAGGAGCTTGAAGCTTTGGATAGTCGCCGATACTTGAGCGGCGAGCGGAAAATGTTCGTGCGGCGCGAACCAGGAGATGCCGCCGTTGAGCACCAGGATCGCGGGGAACAAGTAGTAGAAGACCGACTCAGGGGTGACGTCGACGACAGGCGCTAGCCCAGTCCACATGAACACGATCGGAACCACCACGACCGCGAGCGCGCGCAGGCCCATTGAGAGCCAATGCGTAGGGAAGAAGAGGAGCCGTTGCATCAAACCCAGTCCGGGGCCGAGCGGGCCGGCGGCGAGATACAGCGTCTGGATCGCGCCACGCGCCCAGCGTTGCCGCTGCACGAAAAAGGCGTCAAGGCTTTCTGGCGCCAAGCCGATCGCCAGCGGCTCGCGAAGATATCGGGTTATGTATCCTTTGCGTAGCAGGACCAGCGTCAGCAGAATGTCTTCCGTAATGGACTGGGTCGGCAGGGCATCTCCGATTGCGTGGAGTGCTCCACGCCGTGTGACGGAGTTGGAACCACAACAGAAGGCTCCATCCCAGCCGTCGCGCGCGGGCATGATGGAATCGAAGAAGAACCGTTGTTCGTCCGGCAGTCCCCTATGCAGGCCGAGATTCGCCTGCATCGGGTCCTCATTGTAGAAGGTGTGCGGGATCTGAACGATCCCTATCTTTGGATCGGCGAAGAAGCCCATTGTGCGCATCAGGAAATTGCGCTGCGGCACGAAATCCGCATCAAAGATCGCGAAGAACTCGCCACTAGTCTTCGTCAGGGCATGATTGATATTGCCGGCCTTGGCATTTACGTTGTCGGCGCGCGTGAGATACCCGGCGCCCTTTTGCTCGCAGAGTTCCTTGAGCCAAGGCCTGCGACCATCATCCAGGACCCAGACCTGGAAGTTTGGATAGTCCAGGCACAGCGCGCCGGTGATCGTCTTTTCCAGCACCTCGAATGGCTCGTCATAGGTCGGAATAAGGACGTCGACCGAGGGCAGCACGTCATCCGGCAGGCTGCGAAGCCGACGTTCGTGCTGATCAGCTTCACTGCGGCGATCAGTCCTGCGAAGAAAAGTCAGATAGAGAATGAACTGATCCGTGAAGGTCAGAAGCTCGACGAGGAGACAGAACCAGATCCAGCCGACCTGATACCAGGTCCCGCTTGCCGGCAGCACGGTGGAGAAAATACGCCATTCGAGATAGCGGGCAACCACGAGCCAAACCGCGACAAAAACCGCGACACGTGCCCAAAGGCGCGCGACTGGAAAGGTCGGCGCCAACAGGTACATCGCGGCAAAGCTGATCAGCATCGGCGCGAACAGCTGAGAGAAAGGCAGAGTCATGGCCTGCATGGAACATCTCCCTCACAGGGGCGACTGGTCGAGCTCCAGGCGAGCGGTCAACCACTTCAACTTCGAGCTGACCAATCGCAGCAGGCCGTCGGCTCTGCGCTCGAAGCGCACTTCAGCCAACCGTCCGATATCGCAGGAGCCGTTGCTGTCGGCCGGCGTCACATTCGGCGGAAGCGATATCTCAACGGTAATGTTGCCCGGATCAGGCCGCGGCACCCGAGCCGCAAGCAGCCGATCATCGCCGTACGCGGCCGATCCGCGGACCTGCCGGATCTGGCCGCTCTTCCATTCGCGACTCCCAATCAGGCGGACGGTAGCCGCATCTCCGGCCTTGATCTTCTCGAAATCGCGCTCGGGCAGTTCAACAACGATGAATCGGCGTTCGCAATCTGCAAAATCGAAGACCGATTGCCCCTCCGTCACCATCGAGCCCGGGCTGGCCGCGACCGACCAGACCACATGGGCGGCGGGCAAGGACAGATCGTAGTGATCGAGACGATCAAGCCGAGCGCGCTCCTCTGCGATTTCCGCGGCCAGCTGCGCGGAACGTGAGCTGTTTTGCAATTGGTCTGTCTCGAGCTCCTGGCGGCGGAGAACAAGTCGCTCGCGTTGCTGCTGGGAATAGGGCACGTCATTGGCATCGCCGCGAAGATAGATGCCCTTCTCGGCCGCCCCCAACTCGGTCCTGAGGCGCCGCAGGCGTTCGTCGGCCATCTGGCAGCGCGCTGCGGTTGCCTCCTGCGAGGCTTGGGCCTCACCGGAGCGGATCTGCGAACTGACGCCGAGCTTCACGAGCCTCTCCATCCGGCCCGCGACATCGTTCCGCTGCCGCGCCTCGGCGAGACAGCCGCCTTTTTCAGCTTCCGTTTCTCCGATCTCGTGGCTCAGGCGCGCTACCATCCCCAAACGATGGTCCTCGCTGCGCTCGCGGAGCTTGCGATCGAGCTCGGCGATTTCCTCCAGTTGCCGGCGTGCCAGCTCGGCGCGCTTGGTGGACACGGCAAGCTGCTGATCGAGGTCCATGAGGTGCCGGCGATCCGGCGAACGCGCCTCGATCAGCGGCACCACCCGGGTGCGCTGGAAATATTCGCCCTTGCGTGGAAGATCAGGCGAGAGCTGACCCGCGATCGGTGCAGTCACCCGCATGAGCTCGGCATTGACAAATGCGGAAGGAGCGATTCGGTAGGTCACATACGGTAACAGCGCCCATCCGCCCAGAGCGATGATTCCGAGCGCCAGGGATCGGCGAACAATCCGGCTGCGGATGATACGTTCGACATGCAAGCGAACCACGACTGGATCTCCAAATGGGCTTTGGTCGCTCCGCCTGCCCCTTCGAAGGCAAGCCAATCGCCGCATGGCCCGGGCGTTGGCTTGAAGCCTGCGCCTTGAGGCAATGAGCAATCCGACAACATTGCTGCTGATCGAAAATCAGGATTCGCCGCCGCAGCAGATTCGTCTCTCGCAACCACGAGAAGCATATCCAGCTTTCACCACAACAGGTTAAGACGTGTCAAAACCGGAGAACTACGGCTCCGGAATCGAGAACAAGATGCCGACCTATTCTGGCTTGAAGTCGGCGCGGCGCTCGTACCGATCGAATGGCGGCGCGGCTAACGCCCATTCCTGAGCAGCTCTTTCGCTTCCGCGAATTCGTGAAGACCATGCTCCGCCTCGAATTGAGCGACCACGGGAGCGAGCACTTCGGATGCCGCACCCGCGCGACCACGCCTCTTGTGCAGGCGCGCAAGTCCAAGGGCGCTGCGCAGCTCGAAAGTCTTCGTCTGCTGGCCTCGTGCAATTTCCAGCGCTCGCGTGAGAGCGTTCTCGGCACCGGAATCGTCCGCGGGGTCTTGCCGCAACAAAAGCTCGCCGTGGACGCGGTGCAGCTCGGCGTCAAGCCAACGCTGACCGGTCTGTCGCGCCCATGCAATCAGCTCACTCAAGATTTCGAGCCCGGTTTCGACCTGGCCCACCTCGGCGTCCGCCATGGCGACATGCATTCCCCAAAACGGTTCGCAGAGGTAGCAATCGTTCTCGTGCAGCAAGGTCCAGCCGTGACGCATGTCTGCCAAACCAGCCATTCGGTCTCCAGCACGCCACTTGGCGAGGCCGTTGAGGTAGGTGCCGGCGGCGACGTACAGCGGCATCGTATGGTCGCGTGCGAGACCGAGCGCCAGGATCGTCTCTGTCTGCTGCAACATGCCCCCGCATACCCCATCGAACACGGCGCGATGAACCAGTGCATTGGCCTGGGACAGCGCCCGTTTCTCGCCCGGAGTACCCACCGCGTCCGCGGCGAGCTCGCGCGCACGAGCGGTGCTACCGAGCGGCCAGAGCACCAGGGCGAGAAATCGCATGATCACGAACGGGAGATCCAGCGCCGAAGCCCTGAAGGTCGCGGGCTCTGGTTCGGCCCGATAGATCGCCAGCGCCCGCTCAAGATGCGTACGCGCGTTCAAATACTCGCCGGCGAACCAGCAGGTCACGCCGCCGGTCCAATGGGCCACGACGGCGGCCACCGGCGAATCTGGCCGCCGCTCAGCGGCGCTCCTGATGGCATCCGCCAGCTCCCGCATCGGAGCAAGTTCGCCATGCGTCAGGCAGGCATTGAAGAGCCCGGAATGGACCGGCGCAAGTTCAACGGGATCATCGATACCGGCCGCGAATTGTCGCGCGCGCGTCCATGCCGCGACGGTTTCCGGAGCGCTGTGGCCGAGGCTGCCCCGCAAGGCACGGCCATATGCGATCTGAAGATGCAGCCTGCTCATCATCCGGCGGGACTCGTCAGGCAATTGATCGGCGATCGCAATGGCCTTGCCGAGATGCGCGATCGCCTCGGAATAGGCCGAGCGTTTCAACGCCTGCTGGCCCGCCTTGCGCCACCATTCGAGGGCGACTTCGCTCAGCCCCGCCTCGGTGAAGTGGTGCGCCAGGACTTCCGGCTCGGTCTCGGCGACGACTGGAAACTTCTCGCGCAGGACATCGCCAATTCGTGTGTGAAGCACCTGCCGTCTGCTCTTGAGCAGACTCTCGTAGGCCGCTTCCTGAACAAGGGCGTGCTTGAAACTATAATTTGCCTCGGGCGGCGTTCCATGACGCAACAGCAGTTCGGCCTCTTCAAGCTGAAGAAGCGCAGCGCTCAGCGTCAAATCATCACGTCCCGCCACGGTTTTCAGCAGCGCGTATGAGAAGTCACGGCCAATGGCGGCGCCTATCTGGGCCACCTCCTTGACCGGAGCGAGCCGGTCAAGCCGCGCCATCAGCGAATCCTGCAGCGTCGCCGGAATGGCAAGCGGCGGCAACGGGCTATTCAGGCGGTAGCGCCCGGCATCTTCGACAAGTAGACCGGACTCCAGCACCATCTTGGTCAACTCCTCGACGAATAGCGGGATGCCATCGGTCTTGTCGATGATCTGCTTCATCATCTCGCGGGGCAGCTGGCGGCCGACGACGACCTGCTCGACCAGCGCGCGCGTGTCCTGCCGATCGAGCCGGTCGAGCCGCAACAGACTGACGTTGGCAAGGCCCAACCAGGAGGGCTCGAACTCCGGCCGGGACGTCAAGAGCACGAGTATCGGCAGTCCTCTGATCCGATCAACCGCGAGATCGAACAGCTCAAGTGTCGTGGCATCGGCCCAATGCATATCCTCGCAGATGATCAGCAGCGGCTGGTCTCGCGCCAGTCCCTCAAGCTGATCGAGAAGGGCGGCAAATGTCTGTCGCCGCTGCTGCGCCGGGCTCAAGCCGAGGGGCGGGCAATGGTTGCCGGTGGGAATCGAAAGCAGAGCCGCAATGAGCGGTGTCGCCCGGGCGACCTGCTGGGTTCCTATTGCGAGCATTGCCTCGAGCTTGTCGAGCTTTTGATCCGGCGTGTCGTGCGAGCGAATTCCGGCGGCGCGCTCGAGCTGCGCGACAAAGGGATGAAGCGCACTGTTGGTGTGGTAAGGCGAACACTGATACCGCACGCGACGGTGCGTCCCCAATGAGGGGCTTTCGGACAGCGTTGCCACAATACGCGACTTGCCAATGCCCGCTTCGCCGGAAATCAATACGATCTGGCCCCGGCCCTGCCATGCCTCCCGCTGGCGCGAGAGGATGAACTCGATCTCGTTCTTGCGGCCGACAAAACCGATCGAGCGCGCGGCACGGACTGCCTCGAAGCGACTCTCGGATGCGGCCGCTCCTTCCACCGCCCAGACTGCGATGAGGTCTGCCATTCCCTTGACCTCACGGCGGCCGAGATTGCGAAAGGTGAAGAGATCGCCAAGCAGCCGGCGCGTCGATGACGCAACGACGACGACCCCCGGCTCCGCCAGGCTCTGGAGCCGGGCGGCGAGGTTTGGCGTGTCGCCGATGGTTGCGTGCTCCTCCGACGCATCTCCGCTGACGAGGTCGCCGACCACCACAAGTCCGGTCGCAATTGCGATCCGCAGTTCAGCTCGTTCGTCAGTCCCTGTTTTGAGCTGGCCTATCGCGGAGATCATGTCGAGGCCGGCGCGCACCGCACGCTCGGCATCGTCTTCGTGAGCGCGCGGATAGCCGAAATAGACGAGTATTCCGTCACCGACGAATCTGGCTATCCTGCCATCATAAGCAGCAACCACGCTCGCGCAGGCTGCCCGATAGGCCCGGATCACCTCCCACATATCCTCGGGATCGAGACGCGCGGAGAGCGCAGTCGAGCCGACCAGATCGCAAAACATCACGGTAAGGTGACGCCGCTCGGCGTCCTGAGGAGGAACGGGCGATGCGATCAACGCGGCCGGATCGAGGTCAGCGATAGAACGCAGCATTTTGCGGCGATGGCCGAGCAAGACTCCGAGCTTATCGAAGTCCTCGTCCATCAGTTCGGGAAGGACGCCTATGTCGATCCCATTTTGGGCAAAACGCTCTGCGTATTGCCCAAGCCCCAGCTTCCCGAGCCACTCCGCAATCTGCATTGGCTCCACCGATCGTGTGGTTGGCGGTTAGCAGAATTTTGGACCACGGCGCGCGGACAATATACCAACACCGCCATGATGGCACGCCTTGTTTGTTGCGCGATAACCTAGGTTTCTCAATGCCGATATCGCAAGCTGTGACGCTGCTCGAGGCGAACGACTCTGCTACCAAACATCGCTGGCACGCAGCATTGGAGGCAGAGGTTGCGATCAGTTCGTCGCGGTCCTTTCCGAACCAAAACCGACACTGCGGCTTGCGCCAAGCGGATGTTTTCCGCGACTGTCCTTCATTGCTCGCTGATCGGCGCTTCATAACTGCGAGCCATCGTGCCCGCCGCAACCTGGAGCGAAGAGCCAACCACCCAGCAGCCGGCAACAAAGCCGATCAGGCCGTTAGGCAGGTTTTGATCAAGGACAAGGATGCTGACGGACAGCGTTGCGGCAATCGCGGCGCTGAACGTTCCGGCCGCACTCATGATCTCAGCCGGCTCGGAACCATTCCATTCTTCCGAGATGTTCGACGTCCGCCTCCGCGCGATATTGCCGGACAAATCAATACCGAGATAATAGCTGAGAGCTCCATAGAGCACTGTTACCAGCACGATCCAGCCGCTTTCAAACAGTCCGGCTTTCTGACGTAACAGAGTCGCACCAACATAGAGGCCGCCGGAGGCCCCAACAGCGGCCAGCCCGATTCTTTCGAGAAGATGGGCCGATTTGATCAGACTGGAACGGGCAATCCGAAGATTGGTGACGCGCCTTGTTGCAGAGAAGGCGCTGGAAATTGCGCTGCTTATCTTCATAGGAGCTCCTTCTGAGTAAGTAGCAGCCTACCGGCCGACCCCGAACAGAAGCTGCGTGAGTTGCGCGATGCCCTTTCATTCCAATTTCTGAAGGATCTTTGCTGAGTGATGGGACTGGCTTTGCTCATGAGCGAGACGGAGCCAATCCAAAGCTGCGAGCATGTGGCTGCGCAGGCATTGCATCTCACCCGTGTTTGAAATGATCCGGGTGCGGCAATTTTCGTTGCAAGAGTGGTAATCCGGAAAGAGAGCGATTGAGTATGAAGCGGTTCACACAGTGCTCGCCCTGTCGCTCTATTCGGATCATAATTTCCGGAGGATGCGTCTCCATTGTCGCGATAACGCACGGCGAACACGCTGGATCTGCAACGCGTGGTTGGTGCGCCCGGCATCTACGCGCGGTGACATGGACCTAGCTCAACCTTCGCCGCAGCGTGGCCGATGGCGTCTCGCCGAACTTCTCGCGATAGGCGCCGGCCATACGGCCGAGATGGGTGAAGCCGAGATCGAACGCGATCTCGGTGATGGAGGCATCGGGGGCGGCATGCGCGAGGCGCGCGTTAAGGCCGGCGAGACGCATGTCGAGCAGCATCTGCGAGATCGACACGCCGAAGTGACGGCGGAAGCCGAGCTGCAGCGCGCGAATGCCGATGCCGGAGGCGCAGGCAAGCTGCGCGAGGTCGAGTGGCTCGCCGGCATTGTCGGCAAGGTGATCGCGCGCGGCGCGGAGCGCGCGCGGCAGGCGCTCGGCCTGGCCTGAGAACGTTTCAATCGCATCCGAGTGGCTATGCCGCTGCCCATTGAGCAGATGATCGAGCAACGCTTCGCGCCAATCGGCCATCGCGGCCGGCGAGAGCCGGCCTGATGGTCCGAGACGCTCGGCGAGTGCCATCAACTCGGCGAGCCTCGTCTGCAGAGCCCGCCCGGACGGTGCATCCAGCTCGATCACCGGATCGAACTCGACCACCCCGGCCGGCCTGCCCGACAATGCCGCGGCGCGCTGCTCGACCATGCGGCGGTCGAGCAGCAGGATTGCCTGTGCGCAATCGCTCCACATCATCCGGGTCGGAATGTTCGGCGACAGCAGCGACGCCGTCCGTCCCGGGGCCGCATCGAGCTCGCAATCACCAGCACGAATGCGCGCGCTCCCAGCGAGCGGGACCTGCACCAGGAAGAAGCGCTCGAGGCAGCCCGGATCGATGCTGACCGATCCGCCATAGGCGACGTAATTGATGGAGAAACCCTCGAACGCCGCGCAATTGTGCCGGGCCGAGAAGCCGGCCGCCCGCGCCTGTGTCGGCTTGAGATCATGCGGGCAGAAGATGCGCCCGATCTGCTCGGCCGCCTCGTCGACGTCGTCCGTGCTGACGCGGGCGAAGCCCGCAAGCCGTTCGGCTGCAGAGGCTGTTGCGCTCATTTCCTGCTCGGCTGCGGACATCGTCGACCATGCTTCGCGCCCGGAATTACTTTAAGCCTATAATAGTTCCGCGGGGGCGAAAAGGGCCGTAGCTCGTAAATTCGTCGTGCTGCACGGCAATAGCGCACCCGGATTCGTTTAGCGGATAGACAGGCGGCCCGTCCTCGGCCGATGCTCCGTCCCCGCCGGAATCCAAGAGGAGCAAGCCATGACTGCACTCGAAAAAGGCATTACCGCGAACGGCACAGGCTACGGCGGCAAGAGCTGGAACATCCTGGGCCAGGTTTATTTCCCCAAGGCCGTCACCGACTCCACATTCGCGTTCGAGACCAACAGCGATCCCGGCCAGTTCGTGCCGGTGCACATCCATCCGACCCAGGACGAGTTCATCCTGGTGCAGGAGGGCACGCTCGATCTCAAGCTCGACGGTCAATGGGTCAAGGCTCATGCCGGCGACCTCGTGCGCATGCCCCGCGGCATTCCACACGGCTATTTCAACAAGTCCGACAAGCCGTGCCGGGCGCTGTTCTGGGTCTCGCCGATGCAGAAGCTGGAGGCGCTGTTCAACCAGTTGCACAATCTGACCGACCCGGCCGAGGTCGTGCGCATCTCGGCGCTGCATGAGGTCGACTTCCTGCCGCCCGAGGCCAACGACTAGGCGGCCGCCTCCTCGTCCACCTTCATCTGCTTGCAGCCCGGCCGGCCGCGCCTTGCGGCCGAACGCGGCCGCTTGCGCGCCAAACACATTGAGCAATCCCATGGTCAGCCCAAAACATGTCTGCGTGATCGGCGCCGGCGTCTCCGGCCTTGCCGCCGCGAAAGCATTCTCCACCCGAGGCCACCGCGTCTCGATCGTCGAGCGCAGCTCAGATCTCGGCGGCGTCTGGGAGCCGGCGCGCTCCTACCCTGAGGTGCAGACCCAAAGCCCGAAGGAGCTCTATCGCTACACCGACCGCGCCATGCCGGAGGCCTATCCGGAATGGCCGACCGGGCCGCAGGTCCACGCCTACCTCGCCGGTTATGCCAAGAGCTTCGGCCTCGACCGCATGCTGCGGCTCAACACCGAGGTCGCCGGCATGGCGCGCCGTGCCGACGGCAGGCCGGGATGGACGCTCGCCTTGAAGGACAAGAACGGCACGACCACGAACGAGGATTTCGATTTCGTCGCGGTCTGCACCGGGCAGTTCAACGAGCCGCGCGAGCTGCATTGCCCCGGCGAGGACGGCTTTCTGGCGCAGGGTGGCCAGATCCTGCATTCGTCGAAATACGGCGATCCGACACTGGCGAAGGGACGCCGCGTCGTCGTGCTCGGCGGCTCGAAGTCTGCAACCGACATCGCCGTGAACGCGGTGAAGTCAGGCGCGCGCGAGGTCACCATCGTGATGCGCGAGCCGGTCTGGCGCATTCCCTATTTCATTGGCGGTCTCGTGAATTTCAAGCGCATCCTCTACATCCGGGCGCAGGAGGAGATGTTTCCGCCCTGGGGCATCGGCGCGATGGGACGGCTTGCGCACCGCATCGCTGCACCGCTGGTCTGGGCCAACTGGCGCGGGCTGGAGAGCCTCTTGAAGGCGCAGCTGAAGCTCGGCCGCTGCAACATGGTGCCGAAGGAGCGGATCGAGGACGGCGTCAATTGCTCGGTGCCGATCGCAACGCCGGGCTTCTATCCGATGGTCGCCGACGGCCGCATCAAGGCCGTGTTCGGCACGTTCGACCACTACGAAGGCGACAGCATCGTGATGAGCGGCGGCGAGCGCGTGGGCGCCGACGTCGCCGTGCTCGCGATCGGCTACAAGCTCGGCGTGCCCTTCCTGCCCGAGGTCTACCGGCAGAAACTGGTCGATGCCGACGGGCAGTACCGGCTCTATCGCCTGATCGCCAACCCCGATCTGCCTGAGCTCGGCTTCGTCGGCTTCAACTCCTCGTTCTGCACCGTGCTCTGCGCCGACCTCGCGGCCAACTGGCTGGTGCGTTATGCCGACGGCCAGCTCGCCAACCAGCCGACGGCGCAGGCGATGCGCGACAACATCGAGATGATGCTGCACTTCAAGCGCGTCGAGCGGCCGGCGGCAGGCGTCTATGGCGGCCTCTGCGTTGCGCCCTATCACTTCCGCCATTTCGACGAGTTGATGGCCGACATCGGCGCGAAGCAGCAGAAACGCGGCGGACTCGCAGGCCGCTTTCTGCCGCCGGATGCGGATGCTTACGCCAAGTTCCTGGCGACGGCGCCGGACTACCGGGCGGCGTGAGAGGAGAATTGCGGCGGCTCGCCTCCGACGTTTACGATCTCCCTGGCCATCGAATCGACGGGAACCAGCCATGGGATCGAGACGACTTGCCGCCGTAGCATTTGCGGCTGTTGCCTTCTTCGTCGCGGCGCCCGCCATTGCGCAGAAGGCGGCGCCGACGCCACAGCAATCGGACGCGCTCGCAGCTTACGAGCGCGCGCTCGGCGACTTCAAATCCATCCTCGCCGAGCGGCGGCGCCAGATCGAGGCGAAGGAGCCGCTGCCGAACCTGCCGGGACAGGCGCTCTATCTCGCGCGGGTCGCTGTGATCAGTGCTTACAAGGACCTCACCGACGTCATGCCGGCGCGGATCGGCCGGCCAAACAAGTTCGAGATTCCTCCGGCCTATTTCGATGCCGAGATCGAGCCGCTGATCGACGAATACGGCAGGCTGTTCGATCTCATGGAGGCGCCGCCTGCCAGCGCGCAGAACTCGCCGACGCCGTTCAAGGACGTCGTCGATCTTGCCGTTGCGATTGCGGGCGCCAAGGGGCTCGCCGGCGAACATGCCGAAGCTGCCGGGCGGATCAGCCTCGGGCTGTTCTTTGCCGAGACCAATGGCAAGCAGAATGTCCGCAATGCACGCTCGAACACCTATATGGGCAGCTTCCAGACCGGCCCCTCCGAAGACCGTAGCGGCAGGCGGAAATGGGAGGCCATCAAGAGCGACATCGCCGCGATCGATCCGCACGTGAGCGCGCGCGACGACAAGGAACAGGCGCGCGCCCGCGGCACCGATCACCGCTTCAACCACTGGACCAACGTGCGCAACGGGTTGATGAATGCGCACGCCGATCTGTTTCGTGATATCCCGGAAATCGTGAAGACGCTGCCCGACCCGATCGACCAGATGAAGCTGTTCGAGCTGATCCAGATCGTTCCCACCCCGACACGGTCCGCGCTCAAATCGGGCGATCTCCTGAATTACCGGGTGTCCAGCCCGACGGTCATGAAGCACCTGCGCAACAACAGCATCTTTGCGTTCGGACGGGCCGACCGGGCGAAAACCTCGGCAAGCTACCGCGAGATCCTCGCCGCGATGTGGCTGTTCAACCGGAAGTTCGATAAAGCGATGGCGAAATACGCGGAGATCAGGGCGCGCTGAGGAAGCGGGTTGCAACTGCCAGCGCAGGTTGTAGTCTCGCGGTGGCATCAATCACGCGGACCTTTTCATGCGCATTCTCGTTCTCGGCGGCAGCCAGTTTCTCGGCCGGGCGATCGCGAGCCATGCTTGCGCTGGCGGTCATGACGTGACCTGCGCGGCCCGCGGCCTTGCGGGACCGATTGCCGCCGGCGCCCGCTTCGTGCGGATCGACCGCGACCTGGCCGACGGACTTGCGCCGCTCGCCGGTGAGACATTCGAGGCCGTGGTCGATGTCTCGCGTCATCCCGGCCAGGTCCGCCGCGCGGTCGCCGCGCTGAAGCGGCCGGGCGTGCATTGGACCTTCGTTTCGACGATCAGCGTCTACGCCGACAACCGCATCCCGGGGCAACGCGCCGACACCGCTCCCCTACGCGAGCCTGTTACAGCGGATATCGAGCACAGCACCGAGGCGATCTACGGCGCCGCCAAGGTCGCCTGCGAACAGGCGGTCGGCGATGATGCCTTCATCTGCCGCGCCGGCCTGATCGCAGGGCCTGAGGACCCGACCGGACGGTTCGCCTACTGGCCGGCGCGGCTTGCGCGCGGCGGCGAGGTGCTGGCACCGGGGTCGCCGGAGGACGCGGTCCAGTTCATCGACGTGCGCGATCTCGCGCAGTGGATCGTGCATGCGGCAGAGACCGGTCTCACGGGCATCTATGACGGGATCGGGCCGATCCGCACGCGTGGCGAATTCCTGAGCGAATGCGCATCCGCGCTGAACGCATCCTGCACCTTCACCTGGGTCGATCGCGCCTTTCTGGAAGCGCATGACGTCAGGCGCTGGGCGGGCCCGCGGTCATTGCCGCTGTGGCTGCCGTTGCCGGACTACGCCGGCTTCCTGACGCGCGATACCTCGCCCGCACGCGCGGCCGGATTGACCTCGCGACCACCGGGAGACACCGCGCGCGATACGCTTCTTTGGCTCCGCGCCAACAACGGGCCCGTGATCGGACTGACCAGCGACGAGGAGAAGGACGTGCTCGCCGCCTGGCATGCGCGAGACGCTGAGAACATGCGCCCGTAAGCCGGCATGTCTAGTGCTGCCGGTGAAGAGAGACGAGGAATTCGTCGGCAATCGCCTGCCACCGGTCGGGATAGAGCCGCAGCAAGTGGCCATCGCCGGGGACGCCGTGAAGGAGCTCGAAGCGCGCGCGTTGCCGCCTGCGGCCGCGAATGCCTGCTGATATTCGCGGATCAGATCCTCCCTGTAGAGGCGATCGTTGTCGGAATAGAGCCAGAGCTGCTTGACCGCAGCACTGGCGCCACGCCCGGCATTCGCATAATAGGACGTCGTCACCGGTCCGTAGGGGTACCAACCGCCGCAGAAATTCACCACACCCAACACCTCGCCGGGCTTGAGGCCGGCATAGTGCATGGCGAGAAAGCCGCCGCGCGATTGGCCCGCGAGCAGCACCGCGCCCGGCTTGACGCCAGGCAGCGTGCGGCCATAGGCAATCGCGGACTCGAGATCCTCGACGGCCTCCGCGACACCTGAGGAGACATCGATGAGGCTGCCGTCGTGATCGCGCCCGAAGGTTTCCTCACCGTTGATGCCCTCGGAGCTGCCACGTCCGCGACGCATCAGCGCCAGCACCGCAAATCCATTGTCGCGCAGCCAATGCGCCTCGGTCGAGAACGACCAAGACCTGAGCTGGTTGCGGCCGACGTCAGATCCATGGGTGAAGATCGCGAGCGGTGCCGGACCATGCCCCGACGGCGGATAGAAGGTGCCCTCGAGCGTGATCGGCCGCGCACCATCGGGCGTTCGAACCATGAGATGCGGAATCCGCACGCGTTCTCCGGGCCATGGCCAGTCGTTCGGCCGCTCGCCCGCGGACAGGCGCGCCGGATTGGCGCGGACCAGCACTCCGGAGGAGACGGCGCCATTCTTGAGCGTGGCCGTCATGTACAACCGGTCGGGACCATCGAAGGCATAACGGAAGATGCGAAACCCCGTCATGGTCAGCACACCGTCAATAACCCTCGCCCGGTCTCGCCACCATTCGCGATTCATGCCGTTGAAGGCCGAGTCCGAGCGAGCAAACACGAGGTCTGCATGCCCGTCCGCCTTGACGCGCTCGACCACAAGGATGTGCCGGTCATCTTGCCAGGTCCCGATCCAAGCGCCCTGGAAGCGAGCGATCTCGGGTGGCACGTCGGCCGCCGGCGCCTCCATCTCGAACCGCGGCGGCAATGGGACGATGGTTTCAGGATCGACCGTCAAGGGTTGGGCCTGAGCACTCTGCATCATCAAGACCAGGGATACGATCGAGGTTGCAATCCAACGTCCAAGCATGTGCGCCCAACTGTGTTTGACACAATTCTGATCGATCGTGTGCACCGTGGAAAGCGGTTTGTACTGACAAAACTGCCAAAGGCCACGGCTGGGATCGCAGTGCAAGGCCCGTGACCGCCATGGCTATGGTGTTCCACGACCGTGCATTTGTTGGTAGCCTGCCGCACCGACAGACAGCAATCGGGGACCACCGAATGACGCGCGCGAATCCCACCTCTCCCGCACGACGCAATGAAGCGTGGACGCGTATCGGGCAGGTCCTTTCCACTGCCGCCGCCGTGATTGTGCTCGCCGGCTGCGAAGACAAGAACACGTTCGTGGCGCCGCCGCCGCCCAAGGTGGACGTCGCGACGCCGGTGCAGCGCCCCGTGACGCGCTATATCGAGGCCACCGGCAACACGGCACCGATCAAGAGCGTCGATCTCGTCGCGCGCGTGCAGGGCTTTCTGCAAACGATCGACTATCAGGACGGCGCGTTCGTCAAGCAGGGTACCCAGCTGTTCACGATCGAGCCCGAAACCTACAAGCTCAAGCTCGAACAGGCGCAGGCGGCCGAAACCGGCGCGCAGGCCTCGCTGCGGCAGGCGGAAGCCGATTACAAGCGGCAGGCCGAGCTGGTGCAGCGCCAAGCCGTGTCGCAGGCAACCCTCGACACCTCGACCTCGAACCGCGACAACGCCCAGGCCAATCTGCAGCAGGCCCAGGCCAACACCAGGCTCGCCGAGGTCAATTACGGCTACACCAAGGTCACGGCGCCGTTCGACGGCATCGTGAGCGCGCACATGGTCTCGATCGGCGAGCTCGTCGGCGTTTCCTCGCCGACCCAGCTCGCCACCATCGTCGCGATGGATCCGATCTATGTGAACTTCACCGTCAACGAGCAGGACGTGCTGCGCATCCGCGCCGAGGCGGCCCGCCGTGGACTGACGCCCGCAGACATGAAGCACTTCCCGATCCAAGTGGGGTTGCAGACCGAGACCGGCTACCCGCATGAGGGCAAGCTCGACTACGTCTCGCCGACCCTCAATCAGTCGACCGGCACGCTGGCGGTGCGCGGCCTCGTTCCCAACGACAAGCGGGTGCTGCTGCCCGGCTATTTCGTCCGCGTCCGCGTGCCCTTCGACCAGGAGAAGAGCGCCCTGCTCGTTCCCGATACCGCGCTCGGCAGCGACCAGGGCGGCCGCTATCTGCTGGTGGTCAACGGTGACAACATCGTCGAGCAGCGCAAAGTGCAGATCGGCCCGGTCGACAACGGCCTGCGCGTGATCGAGAGCGGCCTGAAGCCGGAGGACCGCGTCGTGACCGCGGGGCTCTTGCGCGTCATTCCGGGCCAGAAGATCGACCCGCAGGTGACGAAGATCGAGCAGACGCAGGCCTCGAGCAAGTAAAGGCTGCCAGCCATGATCTCAAAGTTCTTCATCGAGCGGCCGGTCCTCTCGAACGTCATCGCGCTCCTGATGATCCTGATCGGCGGCGTCGCGCTGTTCAACCTCGCCATCGCGCAATACCCCGACGTGGTGCCGCCGACCGTGCAGGTCACCACGCGCTATCCGGGCGCCAGCGCCAAGACCGTGATCGACACCGTGGCGCTGCCGATCGAGCAGCAGGTCAACGGCGTCGAGGACATGCTGTACATGCAATCCTACAGCGGCTCCGATGGCACCTACACGCTGACCGTCACCTTCAAGATCGGCACCGACCTCAACTTCGCGCAGGTGCTGGTGCAGAACCGCGTCTCCAGCGCATTGTCGCAATTGCCGCAGGCGGTGCAGAACCAGGGCGTCACCGTGCAGAAGCGGTCGACCTCGATCCTGTTGTTCGTGACGCTGACCTCGCCGGATGCGAGATACGACAGCCTCTACTTGAGCAACTACGCCACCATCAACATCCGCGACGAGCTCTCCCGCCTGCCGGGCGTCGGCAACGTCACCGTGTTCGGCGCCGGCCAGTACTCGATGCGGATCTGGCTTGATCCCAACAAGCTGCAGGTGCGCGGCCTGGTGCCGCAGGACGTCATCAACGCAATTCAGCAGCAGAGCCAGCAGGTCTCAGCCGGCCAGGTCGGCGCGCCGCCAACGCCGCCGGGACAGGCGTTCCAGTACACGCTGAACGTCAACGGACGGCTCGACGACGCCGGCCAGTTCGAGAACATCATCGTCAAGACGGGATCGAGCGGCGACGTCACGCGGGTGCGCGACGTCGGCTGGGTCGAGCTCGGCGCGCAGACCTACAGCCAGATCTTCTCGCTCAACAAGCAGCCGGCGGTCGGCATCGGCGTGTTCCAGTCGCCGGGCGCCAACGCGCTCCAGGTCGAACAGGCCGTCGAGAAGAAGATGGCGGAGCTCGCCAAGCGCTTCCCCGAAGGCATCAAGTACGACACGCCGTTCGACACCACCAAGTTCGTCGAAGCCTCGGTGCACGAGGTCTACATGACCCTGATCGAGGCCGGCCTCTTGGTGCTGGTCGTCATCCTGGTCTTCCTGCAGGACTGGCGCGCGATGCTGGTGCCGGCGACGACCGTGCCTGTCACCATCATCGGCGCCTTCGCGGCCATGGCGGCACTCGGCTTCACCATCAACATGTCGACGCTGTTTGCGATCGTGCTCGCGATCGGCATCGTTGTCGACGACGCCATCGTCGTGGTCGAGGGCGCCGCGCACAATATCGAGCAAGGCATGAACGGCCACGACGCCGCGATCCGCGCGATGGATCAGCTGTTCGCGCCGATCGTCGGCATCACGCTGGTGCTGATCTCGGTGTTCCTGCCGGCTTCGTTCCTCGCCGGACTGACCGGGCGCATCTATTCGCAATTCGCGCTGGTGATCGCCGCGACCGCGCTGCTCTCCGCCATCAACGCCGCGACCTTGAAGCCGACGCAATGCGCGCTGTGGCTGCGGCCGGCGGTGCCGCCGGAGCAGCGCAATTTCTTCTATCGCGGGTTCAACGCGGTCTACAACCGCGTCGAGCGCGGCTACACCAGGCTGATCACGTTTCTGGTCAAGCACGCCACCATCTCGGTCGCGTTCGCCCTGCTGGTCATCGCAGCCAGCGGCTATGGCCTGTCGCGGGTGCCGACCGGCTTCCTGCCGATCGAGGACCAGGGCTATCTGATCGCCGCCGTGCAGTTGCCCGACGGCGCCGCGCTGGAGCGGACGCAGGCCGTGCTCGACAAGGCGAGCGGGCTGATCAAGGACACACCTGGCGTGGCGCAGGTCATCACCATCGCCGGCATCTCCGCGCTCGACAACAGCGCCAGCCTCGCCAATGCCGGCGTCGCCTACATCATCCTGAAGGACTGGGACGCCCGCAAAGGGCCAGGCGAGGATCTGCGCTCGCTGGTCTATGGTCTCAACGACAAGCTCGCCACCATCATGGAGGCGCGCACCATCGTGCTGCCGCCGCCGCCGATCCAGGGCATCGGCAACGCCGCCGGCTTCTCGATGCAGGTCGAGCTGCGCGACGGCAACAGCGACTTCGCCAAACTGCAGGCGATCACCGGCGCGATGGTCTCCAACGCTCAGAGCCAGAGCGCGCTGCAGCGCGTGCAGTCCTCGTTCCGCTCCTCGGTGCCGCAATTCAACGTCGAGATCGACCGCGTCAAGACCCAGACGCTCCACGTGACGACGGATCAGGTGTTCTCGGCGCTGTCGACCTATCTCGGCTCGTCCTATGTCAACCAGTTCAACAAGTTCGGCCGCGTGTTCCAGGTCTACACCCAGGCCGATCCGGCCTTCCGCGTCACCGAGCGCGACATCGCCAACATGCAGGTGCGCAACTCGAACGGCGACATGATCCCGATCGGCACCGTCGCCAAGATCACGCCGGCCACCGGTCCGTCGCTGATCAGCCTCTACAATCTCTATCCGTCCTCGACCGTGATCGGGCTGCCGGCGCAGGGCTACTCCTCCGGCCAGTCGCTGAAGCTGATGGAGGAGATCGCGGACAGGACGCTGCCGCCCGGCACCGGCTATGAATGGACCGCGATGTCCTATCAGGAGAAGGCGGTCTCGAACCAGATCTACTGGGTGTTCGGGCTCGCCATGCTGCTGGTCTATCTCGTGCTCGCCGGCCAGTATGAGAGCTGGTACGCGCCGGTCTCGGTGATCCTCGCGGTGCCGCTGTCGCTGCTCGGGCCGATGCTGATCCTCTCCGCCCTCAAGATCGACAACAATCTCTATTGCCAGATCGGCCTGATCCTCCTGATCGCGTTGTCCGCCAAGAACGCGATCCTGATCGTCGAGGTCGGGCTCGAGCTGCACGGCCGCGACGGCAAGCCGATCCTGGAATCCGCCATCGAAGCCGCGCGCGCCCGCTTCCGCCCGATCCTGATGACGTCGTTCGCCTTTATCCTCGGCGTCGTCCCGCTGGTGCTCGCCACCGGCGCCGGCGCCAGCGCGCGCAAGTCGATCGGCATCACGGTGTTCTCGGGGATGCTGGCCTCGACCTGCCTTGCAGTGCTGTTCGTGCCGGCGTTTTTCGTGGTGGTGCAGCGCTTCGAGAACTGGCGGGCGAGCAAGAAGGCGGGGAAGGTTGCGGCGGTGGCGGCGAAGTAGGCAACCGCTTTCAACCACGACCGTCATTGCGAGCGCAGCGAAGCAATCCAGAATCTCTCCGCGGCGACAGTCTGGATTGCTTCGCTGCGCTCGCAATGACCGCGGAGAGTCAAGCCTTCTCTGCCGGAGCCGGACGCGCTTCGCCGCTCGACACCAGCAGCACCGACACCTTCGACTGCCTCAACACCGCGTCCGCCACGCCGCCGAAGGAGAGGTGATCGGCCTGGATGCGGTCGACGCCCATCACGACGAGATCGACGTCGGTGGTCTCGATCTCGCGCAGGATCGCGGCCTCCGGCGCCCGGTTGACCCGCAGCGTCGTGGTGATGTCGACGTCGTAGCGGGCGGCGAGATCGCTGGTTTCCTTGAGGATACCCGTCTCCTGGCTCAGTCCGCGCGAAACGCCACGCTGCGCGCCCTTGTCGCGCGTCGTCGCCACATAGACCACCCGGAGCGAGCCGGATCCTCCTTGCGCCAGCGCGACCGCAACCTCGGCACCGCGCTTGGAGACGCCGCTGCCCGAGACCGGAACGAGGATGTTGAGCGCTTCGGGCAGCGGCTGCTTCAGGTGCTTGCCCTTGGCCGCCACGATCGCGAGCGGCCCTTCGAATGCCGCGGCGATGGCGTCGATCCTCCGATCGAAACGGTCCTTGGTCGCGGTCACCTTGTCGATGCCGACGACGAGGAGATCGAAGCCTTTGCGGGCCTCGTCGGCGATGGTCTCGCTGAGCTCTGCCTGCCTCGCACGGGTGACGACATCGATGTTGCCGGCGCCTCCGTCGGATTTGACGGACACCGCCTCGGCGGCCTTCTTCACGACGGCTTCGTGGCTGTCCGCCTCGTCGCGCGGCTTCTGCTGCTCCCGAGGCGGCTTGCCGATGTGCAGCACCGTGATCGGCAGGCCGCGCATGCCGGCGATCAGGCCGGCGACGTGGGCGGCGAAGGTGGCGTTGACACTGTCGTCCACCGCCAGCAGGGGACGCTCGAGATTGGCGACGAAGCCGCGTCTCTCGAACTCCTCGCGCTCGAGGCGCTCCTTCTCTTCCTGGTTCATCGGCAGCTTCGCCAGCGCTGCGCGCAGCATCGGCGGCATCGCCATCGTCGTCACGATCGCCATGGTCACGATCATCGTGAACAGGTTCTGGCTGAGCACGCCGATGGAGAGGCCAATGGTGGCGATGATCACCTCGGTCGACCCGCGCGCGTTCATGCCGCTCGCGAGCGCCAGCGACTCCCGGGTGGTCAGTCCGCCCACGGTGCCGCCGAGGAACGCGCCGCCGAACTTGCCGACACTGGCGATCACGACCAGGAGGCCGGTGAGCATCAGGAGATTGGGATCGCGCAGCACCGATAGATCGGCGGCTAGGCCCGCGAGACCGAAGAACACAGGCATGAAGAAGCTCGAGATCAGCCCGCGCAGGCGCTCATCGATCTGCCGCGTCAGGATCGGGGATTCCCCGACCAGGATGCCGGCGACGAAGGCACCCAGCACGGTATGGACGCCGATCAGATGCGTGATCAGCGCCATGATCCCCATCAACAGCAGAATCACCGTGATGACGGCCGCCGCGCTGACGAGATTGTCGTTGGCCCAACGGATCAGCTGGAACACCAGGCGGCGGCCGATGGTGAAGCTGACGGCGAGGAAGGCGAGCGTGCCGAGCAAGGCCTTCGCCACCGAGGCGATATCGAGCGTGCCGTGCGAGGCCAGGCTGAAGATCACGGCGATGATGATCCAGCCGATGGTGTCGTCGATGACGGCGGTCGCCACGATGATCTGCCCGACATTGCGGCGCATGAAATTCATCTCGCGCACCACGACGGCCACGATCTTCACCGAGGAGATCGACAGCGCCGTGCCCATGAACAGCGAGGCGACCAGGCGCGCTTGCGGATTGGGCAGCAGCGCATCGGGGAGGAACTCGCCGAGCGCGAAGCCGCAGGCGAAAGGCACGAGAATGCCGGCGATCGAGATCGCAATCGCGGCCCTGCCGACCCTGCGGACCAGCTTGAGGTCGGTCTCCATGCCGGTCAGCAACAGCAGCAGCAGGATGCCCACTTGCGCGATGCCGTCGAGCATCGCCTTCTGCTCGGGCGTCTTGGGAAAGATCACGGCTTGCGCCTCCGGCCAGATCCAGCCGAACAGCGACGGGCCCAGGATGATGCCGGCGAGCAGCTCGCCGATCACCGAGGGCTGGCCGATGCGCTGCATGATCTCGCCGAGACCGCGGCCGACCGCGAGCAGCAGCACGATCTGCGCCACCAGCAGGAATTCGGACGGGCCGGCCGATTTGCCGCCCTCAGCGCTGGCCGCAATGGTGGTGAGGACAAGCGCCGCGGGGTTAAGGCCGACCGATCGGAGCAGGCTCCACTGCATGCAGGTGCTTTTCCCCCATTCGCTGACCCCGCAAGGTGCCGGGCCCATAAGGGCAAAACCCGCGGGAGGGGAAGCCGGTTCCGCGACGGGGTTAGGGACGAAGCAAAAGAGCGAGACAACCCATGCACAGCAGGATGGGCTTGGAAAACCTGGAAAATTTCTGTCCTACCGAAGGTCACCTGCTCCGTCGGGCAGAACCGGCAGAATGCAAGAATGGCATGGCGCGACGTGCCGCCACATCCCCCGAAATTGGAGCCCAGCGAAGCCGGAAGCGATGAATGGCCGAACGGCGCATCCCTCGATCGTTAGCTCTGGCAGTCCTTCTCGGTCATTTCCAATGCCGACCGCCTAGCGAAGCCATAGAGCCAAGGCATTGGATAGGTCCCGCCGTACCGATTATGCAGCCCTCACGGGCAGCATTTGTTGTGTGAGGTGCCCGGTCATGTCGACTTCCATCTGGAGGCATCGCGTTTTCGATGTTCTTGTTCCAAAGCGGAGGTTAAGCTCCTGTCGAAACAGGGAGGTGACCAGGGAGGGGGGCCAATGAGGCATTCGCCGATTCTTGGTATCCATGGCGCGCCAGCCGATGGCGCTGCGCCCGTTTCGGCGCCGTCCCTTACGACACCTAACTTTGCCGTCGCCAAAGGCGAGCGAGAACTGCGGCTCGACTTCTTCCGCGGCCTGGCCCTCTGGCTCATTTATGTCGATCACGTTTCACCCGACCTCCTGACCTGGGTCACGATACGCAACTACGGGTTCAGCGACGCTGCCGAAGTGTTCATCTTCATCTCCGGCTTCACCGCAGCTCTGGTCTACGGTCGCGCAACCTTCGAGGCTGGCTTCGTGATCGGGACAGCACGAGTGCTGCGGCGGGTCTGGCAAATCTATACCGCGCATCTTCTGCTTTTCCTGGTCCTGATGGCCGAAATCGCTTTCGTTACTACGGTTTCCGAGAAGCCAGCGTTCTACATCCAGGAGATGGAGGTCGGAGAATTCTTCAAACAACCTGGTTCCGAAGTGATCCAGGCGCTACTGTTGCGATTTCGGCCGCTGAACATGGATATCCTGCCCCTCTATATCGTTCTGATGGCTTTCCTGCCGTTGGTGCTGCTGCTCGCTAGATTGCACAGGGATCTGCCGCTCGCTCTGTCGGCCGGACTCTATGTGCTGATGCTTCGGTACGACCTGCATTTGTCGACCTATCCAGACGGCTTCTGGTCGTTCAATCCTTATGCATGGCAGCTTCTGTTCGTGTTTGGCGCCTGGTGCGCGCTTGGAGGGGGCAAGCGACTATCGCCGATCCTCAATTCCCGATTCGTGTTCGGGCTAGCCCTCACCTATCTCTGCGCTGCTTTCTTTGTGACCATGACGTGGTATTTTCCGTCACTGGAGCGCCTGATCCCCGGCTGGGTGGCGGGGCTGATCTATCCGATCAACAAGACCGATTTCGACATCCTGAGGTTTGCGCATTTCCTGGCGCTGGCCGTCGTCGCGCTACGCTTCGTGCCGGACGACTGGGCGGAATTACGATCGGCCTGGGCGCGCCCTCTCATCCTTTGCGGACAGTATTCTCTTCAGATTTTTGCGGTCGGCGTCGCCCTGTCATTCGCCGGCTACGCACTGCTCATCGAGCTTGATGCGGGTTTCGTGCTGCATGCGGTGGTCGGTGCCGGCGGCATCTTGATCCTGTACAGCATAGCAAGGGTATTCACTTGGTACAAATGGGCGATGTCGGGGCGCGAGCGCGCCACGGCGAATATGTCCAAGCTGATCGCACAAAGTTCTTGATGATGACTCACTCAACCGACGGGACGGGCTGACATGGCAAAAGAGAGCACGGATCTTTATGTCGTAGAACGGGACTTGAGGCTCGATCTGTTGCGCGGTCTCGGCCTCTGGATGATCTTTCTCGACCACATCCCGGACGACGTCGTGGCCTGGCTCACGCTGCGCAATTACGGCTTCAGCGACGCAGCCGAGTTCTTCGTTTTCATCTCCGGTTATCTCCTCGGATTCATTTACGTCCCCATCGTGGCTGCGGGCCAGTTTCTTCCAGCGTTGAAGCGGCTGTGGCTGCGCGCCTGGCAAATGTACGTTGCCCACATTCTGCTGTTCCTCGCCTTCACGGCACAGATCGCCCGCGCTGCGAGGAAATGGGACAATCCCATGTACAAGGATGAGTTCAACGTCGCCAACTTCCTCGCCCATCCTGACGAGTTGATCGGCAAGGCGCTCACGCTGCAATACAAGCCCGTCGACCTGGACGTCCTGCCGCTCTACATCTCCCTGGTTTTCGTTTCGCCGTTCGTGGTGTGGTGCCTGGTGCGACGCCCGAATCTGACCCTGGCAGGTTCGATCGTGTTGTACCTGCTCGCTCGCTATTTCGACTGGAACCTGCCGTCCTATCCGAAAGGGGCGACCTGGTATTTCAATCCCTTCGCCTGGCAATTGATGTTCTTTTTCGGTGCTTGGTGCGGGTGCGGCGCGGTGGCTCAAATCAGCAAACTTCTTCAGTCGCGCATCGTCCTCGCAATCGCAATCGGCTGGATCGGTTTCGCGCTGCTGATCGTGATGACCTGGCACAGCGCGTTCCTGGAGTCGTTGATCCCGAAATGGATGATCAAGCTGATCTATCCGATCGACAAGTCCAACCTCGATATGCTCCGGTTCACGCATTTCCTTGCGCTGGCAGTCGTCGTCTCCCGTTACCTCAGCCGGGACTGGGCCGGACTGAAGTCGACATGGCTGCGCCCGCTGGTGTTGTGCGGTCAGCATTCGCTCCCGCTGTTCTGCCTTGGCGTCTTCCTGTCGTTCGGGGTGCATTGGATGCTGGTTCAGTGGAAGCATGAAGTGGTCGAGCAAATTCTGCTGAGCATCGGCGGAATCGCCATCATGAGCGCGGCCGCCTGGCTTCTGGATCGTGCCCAACGGGTGCCGAACCTGTTCGTGGACGCCGGCATCAATGAAGGCCTGGACGCGGAACTCAAACCGACGTCTGCGCCCATGGCTCGCACTCAGCCAAGCGCCGCCTGAGGCAGATCCGAGGAGGAAACAGCCATGTACAAAGCACTGACGATCACGGTTTGCACCATCCTCCTCACAATGGATGTTGCGGCTGCAGAAAATCCATCACCTGATGCGATGGATGCGGCTCGGAGCCTCGTCACGACGCTGAGAGTGACTGACCAATACAAGGCTCTGCTTCCAGGTATTCTGTTCAGGCTGCGACCGGTTCTGTCTCAGGACCGCCCGGAGATCGAGCACGACTTCGACGCCGCAGTGCCGGCGGTCTTGGAATCCAGCCAGTCTAAATACAACAAATCGATGATCGAGCGCGCCGCGGCGCTCTATGCGGCGAATTTCTCCGCGGACGAACTGCACGCGATCGACGCGTTCTATCGTAGCGCGGTCGGCCAGAAATATACCGAAAAATCCCGCGAGCTCTCGGAGATCAGCCGAAAGATCGGCGATGAAATCTCGCGCGAAGTGACCGACGACATCAAGGCGCAGATGAGCCAATTGCTGCGGGACAAAGGCCATAAACTCTAGGGATCAGCCATGGCGGATCAACCGAGACGCAGCGAACCAGGGACCGTGTCCGAGAAATGGCCCTGCGGCTCGCTTTGCAAGCGAGCGGGAGGCACATGAGATCCGATCATGTCGAGCGTTGAAACAAGAGCAGGGGACGGCCGGATCTCCGCCGGTAACGCACTGAAGGAACTTGTCGAGAGCTCTCCGCACAGCTTCACCCCTTCGAACACCTTCGACTTTTTGGCCCTGGCATTTCTTGCAGGCCTGATTGTCCTCGCGTGCTTCACAGCGAAGGATTACGCGATTTCCAATGACGAGGCCGTCCAGCATCGCTACGGCGAATTGATCATAGCATACTATCAGAGCGGATTGCGGGTACGCGATCTCTTCACCTTCGATAACCTGTACCTCTACGGAGGTCTGTTCGACATCATAGCAATCGCGCTCGGCCAGGTTATCCCCGTCGATATCTACGAATTGCGGCACATCCTCTGCGCCGTTACGGGCCTCGCCGGCATCGCATTCAGTGGCGCCGCCGCGCGATTGATCGCCGGACCTCGCGCGGGCCTCATAGCTATGATCGCGCTTGCGCTCTGTGGCGCCTGGTACGGCGCCATGTTCAACCATACCAAGGACATTCCCTTTGCGGCGGCGATGGCCGGAGCGACACTGGTCCTTCTCCGCTTGGCCCGCCAACTGCCGGCGCCGCGCCCCCTGCATGTTGCGGTTTTCGGCTGTCTTGCGGGGGCAGCTCTCGGGCTGCGAAGCTATGGTTTGCTGCTGTTCGTCTATCTCGGACTTGCAATCCTGATCTATCTGCCCTGGACGGAAAGCCGCGCTGCGCGCCTTGCCTTTGCGGCTAACTCCCTGTTGAAGACATGTCCCGCCGTGGCGGTCGCCTATCTGCTGATGATCCTGGCCTGGCCGTGGGCTGCGCTTTCGCCCCTCAATCCCGTCCGTGGCCTATTTGCGTACTCGGAATTTCAGTATGCGATCCGAACGCTCTTTGTCGGGCGCGTGTACGAAATGGCTCACGTGCCGCGCGTCTATGTCCCCTTCTATCTCTTCATCCGCGTGCCGCTGATCACCCAGACCGGGGCCGCGCTGGCGATGGTTTCGCTGCTTTGGCGTCCCGTCAAGCGAGACCCGGACCGGTGCCGCGATCTTGCATTGCTATCGGCGATGGTTCTGCTTCCCTTGGGCTGCCAAGCGCTCGTTCATGGCCCTGCATTCAGCGGCATGCGCCATTTCCTTTTTGTGCTTCCTCCTCTGGCCACGCTGGCCGGCGTAGGTCTAAGCGACGTCCTCGATGGGATTGCCCTGCGGGGCCGTCGACTGGCCTCGGCGGGACTTGCGGTGATGTGCGCGTATTTCCTGTCGGAAGGGCTCATGCTGGCAAGGCTTCATCCCTACGAGAGCCTGTCCTACAACGCCGTGGCCGGAGGACTTCCGGGGGCGTTCCGCCGCTATGACCTTGACTACTGGTTCAACAGCATGCCGGAAGCGATCCGAATGCTCGAGACGTTCGTCCGCGAAAAGACACCGCTCGACGATAAAACATCGACGGTCTATTCCGTCGCCGTATGTGGAGAACGCCCGGCGTTCGATCACACTGTCACGCTTCCACAATTGCGTTGGGACTTCCGGTCCGAATGGGACGAGTCGGAATTCTTCATCGCTCCGACGCACATGAACTGCGATCGCGACCTCGATGGCGAAGTCATCGGCAGCGTGGAAAGGTTGGGTGTTGCTATCGCCTATGTGAAAGACAGGCGGGCCATTGTGAAGCGGCCGACGACGAACATCTCACCACCGCTCGCTCGTCAGCTTCCCGCCGCGAACGAGATCGCGCAAGAATCTCGACGGCCCTCTTCTACCGATCAGGCGTTTTGACCCGCCGGCGTCCCGATCTCGCGCGGCAGGATCAGCGCGGCGGCGATGGCGAGCAGGCAGAGGGCGGCGAAGGCGTGCAGCATGGTGACGAAGCCACCCTGCTCGTAGAGCCAGGCGACCAGGCCGACGGAGGCGCCGGCCGCGGTGAAGCCGACGAAATAGCGCACGGCATAGGCGCGCGAGCGCCACTCCTCGGTGGTGTATTTGCCGACCATGGCGTCGTTCACCGTGACCTGACCGAACGCGCCCATGACGATGCCGATCGAGACCAGGATCAGCGGCAGATTGTTGAGGCTGGCGGCGAGATACAGGAACGGCGCCAGCATGAAGGACAGCGGCAGCGCCACCGTCTTCAGCGCGTAGCGGTCGAGCAGCCGGCCGATCGTGTACTGCGTCATCGCGCCGAACACGTAGACGCCGGCCGCGATGACCCCGAGCAGCGCCGGGCTCTTGGTCAGGTCCGCAAGCCGCTCGGCGAACAGCTTTGGCAGCGCGACGGTGACGGCGTTGAAGGTCGTAGATATCGCGATCACCACGATCAGCAGCGCCAGGATCACGCGCCACATGTCCTGCTTGGCGACCCGCGCCTGCGCCGCGGCCTGCTTTGAGCCCTTGCGGTCCTCGTGCACGACGCTCAGCGCGAAGGCGATGCCGATCAGGACCGTGACCACGCCGGGAACGATGAAGGCGAAGCGCCAGCCGAGATATTGGCCGATCACGCCAGTGACCAGGGCCGACGAGGCCACGCCGAGATTGCCCCAGACGCCGTTGATTCCCATCTCGCGGCCGAGCCGGTCGGCGTAGGACACGATCATGGCGGTGCCGACGGGGTGATAGATCGAGGCGAAGATGCCGATCGCGAGCAGCGCGGCGCCGAGCTGCAAGGGGGTCTGCGCGACGCCGACCGCGATCATGGAGAGGCCGATGCCGACGAAGAAGATCAGCATCATGTGGCGGCGGCTCCAGCGATCGCCCAGCCAGCCGGTGAGCAGCGAGCCCGCCCCGAAGGCGACGAAGCCCGGCGTCGCGTAAGGCAACAGTTCCGAATAGGCCATGCCGAGCGCCGGGCCCATGATGATCACAGCGGCGGCGAAGATCAGCATCGCATAATGGTCGATGAAATGGCCGGCATTGACGAAACCGATGACCCGGCTGGGGCTGTTCATTCGGCGAATCCTCTCCTGCTCCGAAATGAGTTATATGTCCTCCCCATGACGGGATGCCGCCAATGACTGTCTTGGAAACGCCAATCTTGGAAACGCCAATCCTGCGGGAGGTCCGGAGCAACCACCGCTCGCCCGCGGGCGTGCATCTGGTCGCGCGCGATTATCCCAAGGGGATGCGGATCGATCTGCACATGCACCGCGAGGCGCAGCTGATCTATGCAGCCCGCGGCACCATGCAGGTGACGACGCCCGGGGGACGCTGGCTGGTGCCGCCGGACCGGGCGGTCTGGGTGCCGGCCGGGCTCGAGCATGCCATCGACCTGCTCGCCGACATCGAGATGCGCACGCTGTATTTCGACCTGCCCTGGCTGAAGCGCGAGCAGCGCCATGACGGTCTGACCAGGGAATTCGTGGTACGGGTCTCGCCGCTGCTCAATCAGGCGATCCTCGCGCTGTTCGACGGGCGTAGCACCGAGGCGCGCACCGAGCTCTTGGTGCGCCTGGTGATGCTGGAATTGCACCAGGCCGAGGATTCCGCGACCTTCGTACCGCTGCCGCGCGAAGTGCGCTGCCGTCGCGCCGCGATGATCGTGCTCGACGATCCCACCGGCCTGCACGACATCGACAAGCTGGCGCGCGAGGTCGGAACCTCCGCCCGTACGCTGTCGCGGCTGTTTTCGAGCGAGACGCAGCTGAGCTTCAAGAGCTGGTGCCAACGTGCCAGGATTGCGGCGGCGATCGAGCGGATATCGACGGATGCGAGCGTGTCGGTGAAGCAGCTGGCGACCCAGCTCGGCTATGCCAGCGTGCCGGCATTCTCGGCCGCATTCCGGCAAGTGACGGGGCGGACGCCGACGGAGTTTGCGGGGAAGTAGGCTGCCAACATTCACAACAGGTCGTCATGCCCGGGCTTGTCCCGGGCATCCACGCTCTTGGTGCCGCGTGGCAAGGCGTGGATGGCCGGGACAAGCCCGGCCATGACGATGTGGAAACTGGAGTATCCCAAACCGCCGTATACGAACGCACCGCCCCACCCGACATGCCGTCATTCTCCAAACGCACGGCCCGACGAAAGTTGCCGCATTCCCCTGCTTGATTGTGATCGGCTTGCACCCAAATCCCGTGTAAGCTCCCGCAACGCACAGACCTGATACGAAAGCCCAGATGGCCAACGCCTTCTTCTCCGACCTGCTTGCCACCATCTCCGAGCGCGGCCGCACGTTGCTTCGCCGGGGGGACGCCGCCGCTACCAAGCGTGATGCCGATGGACTGCTCGAGCTCTGCGATGCGCTGCTATCGGGGCGGGGCGAAGCCTCGGGCACGGCGATGGCGCGCGAGGTGCTCGACATCTACCGGCAGCTGGATGCCGCGGGACGCCGCGCCTTCTTCGAGGGACTGGTGCGCGATTTCGGCCCCGATCGGGAGCGGCTGTCCAAGGCGATCGAGACATGGCGTGCCGCGCCCAGCGACGAGGACGCAAGCTCGCTGCACTTCGCCTCCGAGCCGCGCCGGCAGGAGCTGATCCGCCGGCTGAACCGCGCGCCCGGCGGTACCGGCGATCTCGTCAACATGCGCGCCGATCTGCTCGGCATGATCAACGGGCACACCGATCTCGCCGCGCTCGACCGCGACGTCTCGCATCTTCTCTCTTCGTGGTTCAACAGGGGGTTTCTCGTGCTGCGCAGGATCGACTGGTCGACCCCGGCCAACATCCTCGAAAAGATCATCCGTTACGAAGCCGTGCACGAGATCTCGGACTGGGATGACCTGCGCCGCCGCATCGATCCGGTTGACCGCCGCTGCTACGCGTTCTTCCACCCTGCGATGGTGGACGAGCCCCTGATCTTCGTCGAGGTGGCGCTGACCGAGACGATCCCCGGCGCGATCCAGCCCCTGCTCGCGGTCGACCGCCAGCATCTGCCGATCGAGCGCGCGCGCACCGCCGTGTTCTATTCGATCTCCAACACCCAGCGCGGCCTTGGCGGCATCTCCTTCGGCAGCTTCCTGATCAAGCAGGTGGTCGAAGAGCTGCGCCGCGAGCTACCGAAGCTCGACACTTTCGTCACGCTGTCGCCGGTGCCGGGCTTCATGGCCTGGGTGAAGCAGGACAAGAACTTGCCGCTGTCGGACGAGGATCGCGAGGTGCTCAAGCGCCTCGACGATCCCAAATGGTTCGAGAGCCCGGAGACGGCGGCACTGCTCCGCGCCGTGCTGGAGCCGCTCGCGGCGTACTATTTCCTCAAGGCGCGCACGCCGAAGGGCAAGCTGATCGATTCCGTCGCCCGCTTCCATCTCGGCAACGGCGCGCGGCTGGAGCGCATCAACTGGCTGGGCGACCTCTCGCCCAAGGGAATGCGCGAGTCCGCCGGAATCATGGTCAACTACCTCTACCGCCTCGACGACATCGAGAAGAACCACGAGGCCTATGCCAATGACGGCGAGGTCGTGGCGTCGAGTGCGGTGAAGAAGCTGCTGAAGGGCGAAGGGCGACGGCTGCTGGATATGCGGCTGTCGTAGGCCGCATACTCAGTCGTCGTCCCGGACAAGCGAAGCGCAGATCCGGGACCCATAACCACAGGAGATCGTGGTTACGGGGACCCGGAGTTATCAGCTTCGCGAAACGACGTCTGCCTAGGGTTATGGGTCCCGGATCGGCGCGCGCTTGAGGCGCGCTTGTCCGGGACGACATCGAGCGTGTGGCGCGACGGTCCACCCCTACTCCGCCAGCGCCTTCATCTCCTTGTAGAGATCCGACTTGCCTTCGAAGCCGATGCCTGCAAGCTCGGGCATGGTGATGTGGCCGTTCTCGACGCGCACGCCGTCGGGGAAGCCGCCATAGGGCTGGAACAGGTCGGGGTAGCTCTCGTTGCCCCCTAACCCCAAGCCGGCGGCGATGTTGAGCGACATCTGGTGGCCGCCATGCGGGATGCAGCGGCTGGGGGACCAGCCGTGGGTCTTCAGCACCTCCAGCGTGCGCTGGTATTCGCACAGGCCGTAGGACAGGGCGCAGTCGAATTGCAGCCAGTCGCGGTCCGGGCGCATGCCGCCGTAGCGGATCAGGTTGCGGGCGTCCTGGTGGCTGAACAGGTTCTCGCCGGTCGCCATCGAGCCCGGATAGAATTCGGCGAGCGCGGCCTGCAGCGCGTAGTCGAGGGGATCGCCGGCCTCCTCGTACCAGAACAAGGGATAGTCGCGCAGCATCTTGGCATAGGCGATGGCGGTCTCCAGGTTGAAGCGGCCGTTGGCGTCGACGGCGAGGTGGGCGTCGTTGCCGATCTCCTTGAGCACCGCCTCGATGCGGGTGCGGTCCTCGGCGATATCAGCGCCGCCGATCTTCATCTTCACGACGTTGTAGCCGCGATCGAGATAGCCGCGCATCTCGCCGCGCAGCATCGCGAGATCCTTGCCGGGATAGTAATAGCCGCCGGCGGCGTAGACGAACACGCGCGGATTGGCGGTCACGCCGTGCCGCTCGGCGAGCAGGCGGAACAGCGGCTGGCCCGCGATCTTCGCCACCGCATCCCACACCGCCATGTCGATGGTGCCGACCGCGACCGAGCGCTCGCCATGCCCGCCCGGCTTCTCGTTGGTCATCATCGCGGCCCAGACCTTGTCGGGGTCGAGATTGTCGCCGGCCGCGTTCAGCAGCGACTTCGGATCGGCCTCCAGGATGCGCGCGGAAAAGCGCTCGCGGATCAGGCCGCCCTGCCCGTAGCGGCCGTTGGAGTTGAAGCCGTAGCCGACGACGCGCTTGCCGTCGCGGACCACGTCGGTGACGACGGCAACGAGGCTGGTCGTCATTCTGGTGAAGTCGATATAGGCATTGCGGATCGGGGACGAGATCGGTTTTGTGATCTCGCGGACGTCGACGATGCGGACGGACATGTTCTCTTTCCTGGCTAGCTCTATCGCTCGTCATGGCCGGGCTTGAC
>NZ_JACCHP010000029.1 GCF_016031625.1 Bradyrhizobium agreste
GCGTGACGGCGGCCCAGGGCCTCTGCGGCCCCTGAGCGATGCATTCGAGCCCGAGGACGTTCCCCTGCTGGAAGCCTGTTGCGCTCAACTTGAAGGCAAGACGGAGCGACAGAAAAATCCCCATCCGAAGGGATCACTGGCGCGCGCAGCTTGGGTCTGCGCGCGCCTCGGCGGATGGACCGGCTATTACGGCAAGCCAGGCCCGATCGTCATGCTCGAGGGCTGGCTCGAGTTCCAGGCCATGAAGCGCGGTGCAAAGCTAATGATCCCCGGAGGTGATCTGTGAATCCGGTAGCCCTCCAGGGGAGGGTAACAGCGCGGCGCACTCCCCAACTATGCAGCCGCGGCAAATCGATACGAAATTATGTATACAGATAACGCGTTATAGGTAATATAGTAATCAGAAAATCCGCTTGAACCATTCCCGCAGGTCGCTATTGTATACATAACGTATTCATAAGCCCGTGGGAGTGAGACAATGACAAAACCCTTCCCCATGAACGCCTGGTACGCCGCGGCGTGGGACGCCGACGTCAAGGCGGCGCTGTTGCCGCGGACGATCTGCGGCAAGCATGTCGTGATGTACCGCAAGGCCGACGGCTCGGTGGCCGCGCTGGAGGATGCTTGCTGGCATCGCCTGGTGCCGCTGTCCAAGGGCCGGCTCGAAGGCGACACCGTCGTCTGCGGCTATCACGGTCTCAAGTTCAACGCGCAGGGGCGCTGCACCTTCATGCCCTCGCAGGAGACCATCAATCCCTCGGCCTGCGTGCGCGCCTATCCCGTGGTCGAGCGTCACCGCTACGTCTGGCTCTGGATGGGCGATCCCGCGCTCGCCGATCCTGCGCTCGTCCCCGACATGCACTGGAATCACGACCCGGCCTGGGCCGGCGACGGCAAGACCATCCACGTCAATTGCGACTACCGCCTCGTGCTCGACAATCTCATGGACCTCACCCACGAGACCTTCGTGCACGGCTCGTCCATCGGCAATGACGCCGTCGCGGAAGCGCCGTTCGACGTCACCCACGGCGAGAAGACGGTGACGGTGACGCGCTGGATGCGCAACATCGAGCCGCCGCCGTTCTGGGCCAAGCAGCTCGGCAAGCCCGGCCGCGTCGACCGCTGGCAGATCATCCGCTTCGAGGCGCCGTGCACCATCGCGATCGACGTCGGCGTTGCGCCGGCGGGGACCGGTGCGCCGGAAGGCGACCGCTCGCAAGGCGTCAACGGCTTCGTGCTCAACACCATCACGCCGGAGACCGAGAAGACCTGTCATTATTTCTGGTCCTTCGTCCGCAATTATCGCCTGGGCGAGCAGCGCCTCACGACCGAGATCCGCGAGGGCGTCTCCGGCATCTTCCGCGAAGACGAGCTGATCCTCGAAGCGCAGCAGCGTGCGATGGACGAAAACCCCGACCGCATCTTCTATAACCTCAACATCGACGCCGGCGCGATGTGGTCGCGCAAGCTGATCGACCGGATGGTGGCGAAGGAAAACGCCCCAAAACACCTTCAGGCCGCGGAGTAGAACATGGCCGAGCGTGAGGTCGACCGCTCCATCTCGCAGACGGTAAAGGCGCAACTCGCGCTGCGCGACCAGATCCTGTCGGGCGCCTTGCGGCCAGGCGAGCGCATCTCCGAGCTTCAGGCGGTGGAGACCACAGGCGCCTCGCGCACGCCGGTGCGGATGGCGCTGGTGCGGCTGGAGGAGGAGGGCCTGCTCGAGGCGATCCCCTCCGGCGGCTTCATGGTGAAGGCGTTTTCCGAGCGCGACATCTCCGATTCCATCGAGCTGCGCGGCACGCTGGAAGGCCTGGCGGCGCGCTTTGCCGCCGAGCGCGGCGTCTCCGCGCGCGAGCTCGAGCCGCTGAAGGAGTGCCTTGCTGCGATCGACGAGCTGCTGGGGCAGGTGCCGATCTCGGTCGATGCATTCTCGTCCTATGTTACTCTGAATGCGCGCTTTCATGCGCTGCTCACCGAATTGTCGCGCAGCCCGCCCTTGATCCGTCAGATCGACCGCGCCTCGGCGCTGCCGTTTGCATCGCCGAGCGGCTTCGTGATGGCGCAATCGGCACTGCCGGAGGCGCAGCAGATCCTGATCATCGCCCAGGAGCACCACCGCGTCGTGATCGACGCCATCGAGAACCGCGAAGGCGCGCGCGCCGAGGCCGTCATGCGTGAGCATGCCCGGCTCGCGGTGCGAAACCTGCGGCTCGCGCTGCGCAACCGCACCCATCTCGACCTCTTGCCGGCGCTCGCGCTGATCAAGACCGCAACCGATTGAGGGCAGTCACCATGCGCTTCATCGAGACCTGGACCCCCGCAACGCTCGTCGCGACCCGCGATCTCACCCCGAGCGTCCGCGAATTCCTGATCAAGCCGGATCAGTTCGAGGCTACGGCCTATCCGGTCGGCAGCCACATCAATGTCAGCGTCACCATCGACGGCCTGCCGGAGACGCGGTCCTATTCGCTGGTCGGTGAGGCCTCCCCGCAGGGCTTCAGAATCGCGGTGCGCCGCACTGATGATTCCCGCGGCGGCTCGCGCTACATGTGGTCCTTGCAACCGGGCGCGCGGCTCGACATCACCCGGCCCGCTTCGCTGCTCGCGGTCGATTGGACCCGCGACAATTATTGCCTGATTGCCGGCGGCATCGGCATCACCCCGATCCTCGGCGCCGCGCAGGCGCTGGCGCGGCGCGGAGCGGACGTGACCCTGCATTATGCCGTGCGTTCGCGCAGCGAGGCCGCCTATCTCGGCGATCTCGCCGCAATGCTTGGCGATCGTCTCGTCCTGCATGTCAGCGAGGAAGGCAGTCGGCTCGATCTCGACGCGCTGTTCGCCTCATTGCCGCGGGGCACGCTGGCCCTGTTCTGCGGCCCGATGCGGATGCTGGATGTCGCGCGACATGCCTGGATCGGCGCCGGCCATCCTCTCCCCGATCTCCGCTACGAGACCTTCGGCTCCAGCGGCACGCTGCCGACCGAGACGTTCAGGGTGCGCCTGAAGGACTCCGCTGTCGAGCTCGAAATCCCGCGCGAGCGCTCGATGCTCGACGTGCTCAATGCCAGCGGCTTTGAGGTGATATCCGATTGCAAGCGCGGCGAATGCGGCCTCTGCGCCATCGACGTGGTCGACGTCGATGGCGAGATCGACCATCGCGACGTCTTCTTCAGCGACCACCAGAAGCAAGCCAACCAGAAGATCTGCGCCTGCGTCTCCCGCGCGCGGGGCACCATCACGGTCGACACGCTGCTGCGCGCGGATGGGGTCTGACGGCTACATCCTGAATGATTGTAGCCCGGACGGAGCGCAGCGAAATCCGGGGCGGTGTTGCTCCGGCGCACACTTGTCCCGGATTGCGCTGCGCTCCATCCGGGCTACGAAGGATCGATCGTAGAGTCCTACGCCGCAAAAGTTGCCCGATACGTCTTCGTCTCCAGCAGCGCCAGCACCCCATCCGCGGCGACCGGCCGGCTGATCAGATAACCCTGCACCTCGTCGCAAGCGATCTGCCTGAGATATTCGAGCTGGTCGGCGGTCTCGACGCCCTCCGCCACCACGCCGATGCGCAAATCGCGCGCGAGCGAAATCACCGACTTCACGATCGCCGCGCAGTCCGGCTGCACCAGCATGTCGCGGATGAAGGACTGGTCGATCTTGATGCGGGTGAACGGCAGCTTGCGCAGGTAGGTCAGCGAGGAGAAGCCGGTGCCGAAATCGTCCAGCGCCACGGTGACGCCGAGCTCCAGCAGCGCGTTCAGGACCGTCGCGGCCGAGCCGTACTTCGACAGCAGCATCGATTCCGTAATCTCGATCTCGAGCCGATGCGGGGCGATCCTGGCGTCGGCGAGCGCCTGCACGATGGTCTGGAGGATGGCCGTGTTGTGAAATTGCGCGGCCGAGAAATTCACGGCAACCCTGATGTCTTCGGGCCAATCGGCCAGCGTCGCGCAGGCGCGGCGGATGACCCATTCGCCGATCTCGTGGATCAGCCCGGTCTCCTCGGCGACTGGTATGAATTCACTCGGCGGCACCAGCCCGCGCGAAGGATGCTGCCAGCGCAATAGCGCCTCGAAGCCGGTGATCCGGTTGGTGCCGAGATCGAGGAACGGCTGGAACACCAGGAACAGCTCGTTGCGCGCGATCGCGCTTGCGAGGTCCGACTGCAGCGCCTTGCGCTCGCGGGACGACCTGTCGTCGGCCTGCTCGAAGAAGCAGACCGTGCCCGGCCCCGTCTTCTTGGCGCGGTAGAGCGCGGCATCGGCATTCTTCATGAGGTCGAGCGGCGTGTTGCCGTCGCGCGACGCCAGCACGATGCCGACGCTGGTCGCGCCGACGATCTGGCGGCCCTCGATCTGGAACGGTTCGCTGAAGGCCGCGACGAAGCGTTCGGCGATCTCGAGCGCATCTTCCGGCCGCGTCAGATTAGCCATCACCAGTGCGAACTCGTCGCCGCCGATCCGCGCGACGTGCTCGGCGGCACGCGTGCAGCGTTGCAGGCGGCTTGCGACCTGAACCAGGAATTCGTCGCCAGCGGGATGGCCGAACTGGTCGTTGACCTCCTTGAAGCGGTCGAGATCGAGCAGGAGCACCGCGAATTCCTCGCCCGATAGCGCCAGCCGCTTGAGCGCGGCATCGAGCGTTTCGTTGAAGGCAACACGGTTGGGCAGATGGGTCAGGGGATCGAGCCGCACCGTGCGCTCGGCCTCGATCTGCCGGATGACGCGCCGCGCGAACGCGAACGAATTGACGAACACGCCGCGCAAGAGGACGCTGCCGTAGACCACGACGAGAAAGGCGATGAGGAGAAAGGCGAGATCACCGTTCCGGCCGAGGCAGATGGCGATGCCGAGAAAGATCGGCGCCGTGAAGGCGATCGCCGCGATCGGAATGGTGGCAAAGGCGAGCGCGCCGCCGGCCAACATGCCCGAGCACAAGCAGGTGATGATGAGCTGGCCGCCGGCCCCAGCATTGGCGAAGAAGGCGACCGGAACGATTCCCCACGCCGAGCCGAGGACGAAGGCGTTGCGCACCAGCCGGTGCATCGCGCGGCGCGAGACGAATTGCGGCTTGGTGATGCGGCGTGCCGCGTGCGATTGCAGGCCGAATGCGATGGCGCCGCCGGCAACGGAAGCCGCCCAGATCAGGGCAGGGATCCTGTCCGGGGACGGCCACAGCGCGATCGCGAGCACGATGGCGTTGCAGGCGTTGGCCAGCATGATGCCGACCGAATAGCCGAGCACCAGCGACATCTGCTCGGCGCGGATATGCCCGGCCATGGCTTCGTCGGTTGCGGGACCGCCAAAGGCCGACAGATCGCCGGCGAACAGCCGTGCGACATAGTTGGTCGTTTGAGTCCGCATTTCAGAGCCTGGCAGCGAGAGCCGTTCATTTCGGCTCGATCCATAGAATTCGCTGCAAACCTTTGACGAACTATGAATTATCCCGCCTGCGGGGGCGGCGTAACCATTTCTGCGTGAGAGTATCGATAACAAATCGATACAAATGCGGGGCTTGGGATTACGGTTGTAACGAGGGCCGGGCGCTCCCCACTAGTTCGCCGTCATGCCCCGGCTTGCCGCCTTCGCTAAGGCTTCGGCGGCCGAGCACCCTTGTGGCCCCGGCGTAGCCTTGGCGAAGACGGGACCGGGGCATCCAGTACGCCGCGGCCTATCGAGGGATCAGAACTCTCTCTGGAATACTGGATCGCCCGGTCAAGCGGGGCGATGACACCTCTGTTGGTGAGACGTCGTCACCGCCCGAGCTGCTTCGGATCGTAATAGAACCGCTCCTCGATCAGCTCGTCGCCGCGCCAGGTTTGCCACGCGATTTCGTCCAGCGTCCGCGTGACACCTTCGGCATTGGTGAAGCTGAAAACCCAGCGCGTCGCGACTTGATCGCCTTCGATCAGGCTCGGACCGATACGTACGGCCTTGACCTCCTTGTTCGCGGCCAGCACGCCGCGCTCCTTCGCGACCAGCTTGTCCCGCCCGACCGTCGGCGCGGCGTTGTTCTCATACGTCGCTGCATCAGGTGCGCAGAACTGCTCGATCGCGCCGACGAAGTCCCCGTCCTCCAAGCGCTTGGCAAAGGCTTCGACGATCTCACGGCTCGGCATGGCGACCTCACAAGCTAAAACCGACTGATAGTCGGTAATTACCGACCGATAGTCGAAAAGTCAACTGGTCGCGCGAAGCGAATTCGATTAGAGCCTGTTTCGATGGGACTTGGCTCGCGCGCCGGCGACGGTGCGTTCCCTCCCCCCTTGTGGGGGAGGGCTGGGGAGGGGGGTAGCCCAGCAAACGGTGCTGGCTGTTGATGATGAACTAGGAGCGGATGTGCGACCCATAGAATCCCCGTGTGGCACCCCCCTCCCTGCCCCTCCCCCACAAGGGGGGAGGGAACGGACAGACCGGTCCTGGCGCGGCCCAACTGGCTGCGACTTCTAGAAACCACGGGATGCACGAGACCCATGGCCAAGCAGGCGGAGCGGCGCGCGGCGACATCGGAGGCGATCCTGAGGGCGGCGCGGCGCCTGTTCGGGACGCACGGCTTTGCCGCGACCACCATGGACGACATTGCCGAAGGCGCTTCGGTTGCCAAGGGCGCGGTCTATCATCACTTCAAGACCAAGGAGGCGGTGTTCGCAGCCGTGTTCGACCAGGTCTCGCGCGACCTCGTTGCCGAGATCGACCGCGCGGCACGGGCCGAAAAGGACGTGCTCGCCGCCATGGTCGCCGGCACCCAGCACTACTTCGCAGCGACCGCCAAAGGCCCGACCGGCCAGATCATCCTGCGTGACGGCCCGGCGGTGCTCGGCTGGGAGCGCTGGCGCGAGATCGACGCGCAGCACTTTGGCGGCAAGATGCCGCGCGCGCTCTCCGCCGCGATGGAGGCCGGCCTGATCGCCCGGCAGCCGGTCGAGCCGCTGGCGCGGCTGCTGCTCGGTGCGGTCACGGAAGCCGCGGTTGCCTGCGCCGGCCGGTCCGATATCGCCAAGGCCGGCGCGGAATATGCCCGCGCGTTCAAGTCGCTGGTGGAAGCGCTGCGTCTGCCCGCATGATTGTGGTAGTGACGAACCGGAAACGCCCGCTCTAACAAGAAGAACAGTAGCGCATGAACGCAAATTCCGCCCTTGGACCCACAGATCCCGAATTCGACTACATCATTGTCGGCGCCGGCTCCGCCGGCTGCGTGCTTGCCAACAGGCTCACTGCGAACGGCAAGTACAGCGTGTTGCTGCTCGAGGCCGGCCCGAAGGATTCCAATATCTGGATCCATGTCCCGCTCGGCTACGGCAAGCTGTTCAAGGAGAAGAGCGTCAACTGGATGTACCAGACCGAGCCGGAGCCCGAGCTGAAGGGGCGCCAGGTGTTCCAGCCACGCGGCAAAACGCTGGGCGGATCGAGCTCGATCAACGGCCTGCTCTATGTCCGCGGTCAGCACGAGGACTACGACCGCTGGCGTCAGCTCGGCAACACCGGCTGGGGCTATGACGACGTGCTGCCCTATTTCAAGAAGGCCGAGAACCAGTCTCGGGGTGCCGACCATTATCACGGCACGGGCGGGCCGCTGCCGGTGTCCAACATGATCGTGACCGATCCGTTGTCGAAAGCCTTCATCGATGCCGCAGTCGAGACCGGTCTGCCCTACAATCCCGACTTCAACGGCGCGACGCAGGAAGGCGTCGGCCTGTTCCAGACCACGACGCGCAACGGCCGCCGCGCCTCGACTTCGGTCGCCTATCTCGGTCCCGCGAAGGCGCGCAGCAACCTCAAGATCGAGACCTCCGCCCACGCTCAGCGCATCCTGTTCGAAGGGCGCCGCGCGGTCGGCGTCGAATACCGGCAAGGCGCCACCTTGCGCCGCGCCCGCGCGCGCAAGGAGGTCGTGCTGTCGAGCGGCGCCTACAATTCGCCGCAGCTGCTCCAGCTCTCCGGCGTCGGCCCCGGCGATCTCCTACATCGGCACGGCATCGATGTGGTGCTGGACGCGCCGGGCGTCGGTCACGATCTGCAGGATCACATGCAGGTCCGCATCGTGATGCGTTGCTCGCAGAAGATCACGCTCAACGACACCATCAATCATCCGCTTCGCCGCACCATGGCCGGCGCACGCTATGCGCTGTTCCGGAAGGGCTGGCTGACGATCGCAGCCGGCACGGCGGGCGCCTTCTTCAAGACCAGTCCGCGCCTCGCCTCGCCCGACATCCAGGTGCACTTCCTGCCGTTCTCGACCGACAAGATGGGCGAGAAGCTGCACGCCTTCTCGGGATTCACCGCCTCGGTGTGCCAGCTCCGGCCCGAGAGCCGCGGCACCCTGCGCATCAAGAGCGCAGACCCGACCGTGCCGCCGGAGATCCGCATCAATTACATGTCCACCGAGACCGACCGCACCACCAACGTCGAAGGCATCAAGATCCTGCGCAAGATATTGAACGCGCCGGCGCTGAAGCCGTTCGTGGTCAGTGAGTACGACCCCGGCGAGAAGGTATCCACGGATGCCGAGATCCTGGATTATTGCCGCGAGCGGGGCAGCACCATCTACCATCCGACCTCGACCTGTCGTATGGGCAACGACGCGCTCGCGGTGGTGGATCAGCGGCTGAAGGTGAGGGGGCTCGAAGCCCTGCGCGTCGTCGACGGCTCGATCATGCCCGACCTGGTGTCGGGGAACACCAATGCGCCGATCATCATGATCGCCGAAAAGGCCTCCGACATGATATTGGAGGATGCGCGATAATTCGCCCTGAAAGGACGTTCGACTTGGCTACTCGATTTCGGATCGGCACACGCAAGAGCGCCATGGCGCTGGCACAGACGGAAGAGATTGCGCGCCGCCTAACCGTCGCCGTGCCCGGTCTCGACGTCGAGATCGTCAAGTTCGACACCACGGGCGATCTCGACCAGACCAGCAAGCTGTTGCCGCATGGCGGCAAGGGCGGTGCCTTCGTGGCTCAAATCCGCGCCGCCGTGCTGTCGGGTGAGCTCCAGGCGGCGATGCATTCGCTGAAGGACATGCCCGGCAACGAGGACACGCCCGGTCTCGTCATCGGTGCCACGCTGTCGCGCGATCCGCCCAGCGACGCGCTGGTGCTGCGCGAGGGTGTGACGCTGGAGGCGCTGCGGCAGTCTCGCGGCAAGGGTTTCAAGATCGGCACCAACGCGGTCCGCCGCGCGGCCTATGCGCGGCGGCTGTTCCCCGATGTTGAGGTGATCCACTTCCGTGGCGCCGCGGACACGCGCGTGCGCAAACTCGACAATGGCGAGAAGCAGCGCCTGCCGGACGGCGGCGCTGTGGGTCCCGCGGATGCGCTGATCATGGCGCGCTCGGGTCTCAACCGCGTCGGTCTTGCGCATCGCATCGCCTACGAATTTACCGCGGCGGAGATGCTGCCGGCGGCAGGGCAGGGCATCGTCGCAGTCGAATGCGCCGCGCAGGACTGGCAGACGCGACAGATCCTGTCGTCGATCGACGACGCCTCTGCGCACGCGTCCGCCGACGCCGAGCGCGAGGTGCTGTGGGTGCTCAACAGCCATTGCAATTCGCCGGTGGCGGGCTTCTCGACCATCGCAGGCGATCGGATGTCGCTCACCGCATCGGTGCTCGACCTCTCCGGTAACACCATCATCGAGGCCTCGCATACCGGGCCCGCCAACCGTCCGCGCGAGCTCGGCCGCGCGGTGGGATTGGACCTGCTGGCGAAGGGTGCGGCGGAGATCATCGAGCGCAGCCGGCCGCGGTAATTAGACCGAGCTTATGCGTCTCCGGGAGGCCGCCTTCCGCGAGGACGTCGGACGAGCGAAGATCTCATGGAGGCGCTGCGGCGGAGCGTCGGCCACGAGGCCGCATTGGCGAAGGAGGTCAAGCCCACCAAGAAACCGCGGAAGGCATCCAGCGGCCAGAAGGAGATGCTGATGCCGATCGAGGGCAAGAAGCCCAAGGAAGCGACGGCGCACACCACCATCGGATGCTGATTGCCCAAATCGAAGGCAGCGACCTCGGGTCGCGCGCGGCAGCCGTGGCGCTGCCGAGGGGTCTTCGGCATAATAGAACCTGCTTTCGCTTAATCATCGATGCCTCTACTGCCATGGGGTCGACAGTTTGGACCGGCCACTCGTTCGTTCTCGAAGTAACCCTGCGCACAATTCGCCCGACGGCCGCGACCCTGATGCGGCCGCCGAGATGGCGCGAATCTTGGACGAGCCGCCGATCCTGCTGTCCGAGGTTCTGAAGGGTGATGCGCGCCTGACGCCGAAGTGGGCGCACGGGGGGTTGAAAGAGGATTACATGCGCGGGGTGACCGGACACATCGCGGTCGGCTGCTACGAAGGACAGCATCGGATATCCTGGCGCATCGAGAACAAGGTCCTGGACTCCAGGACGAACCCGAAAGCGTTCACTCTCATACCGCAAGGCGTTGATGGCCACTGGAATATCGCAGGGCCCGTCGTGGTTTCGCACGTGTACCTCACGCAAGAACGCCTCCAGGCGTGCGCGGATGAGATCGCGGGCGGAAGGCGCGTCGAACTTCTGCCCCGCGTGGCTTTCGCCGATCCCGCGGCGGCGGGATTGCTAGAGATCCTGAGCCATGAGGCGGGGCGGGACAGCGCATCGTCCCGCCTGTTCGTGGAGCGGGCGATCGACCTTCTGTGCCTGCGGCTGGTCCAGGAGCATTCGTCTTTTGGCGCTTTGTCTGCTCGGGGAAGAACGGGTGGGCTCGCGGATTGGCAGGTGAAGCGCGTCACCGCATTCATCGACGAGAATCTCAACCGCCACGTCGGGCTTGACGAGCTGGCCGCCCTTGTCGACCTCAGCCGCTTTCACTTCTGTACGGCGTTTCGGCGATCGATGGGGCAGACCCCGCACGAATGGTTGACCGGGCAAAGGATGAAACGCTCGCGCGAACTTCTCGCCCAGTCGAGACTGAGCGTCACCGAAATCGCGCTCGCGGTCGGGTACGAGACGCCGTCGGCTTTCGCCGCGACGTTCCGCAGAAAGGTGGGAGTGACTCCCTCCGCCTTCCGCCGCGCACTTTAGGCGCCGGCGCCAATTCATCGCAAGACTGCGATAGTCGCCGCAAGATCCGAACGGTGCGTCCGTCGGGATCGTGGCCTACTGGGCGGGATCATTGAGGGATTCCGACCACATGACGAACCAGGAGCCGTTCATCGCTGCCGCTGCCGAGAGCGAAGGCACGCGGGGAGGTATATCGCGCCGTTCGGTCCTGCTGACTGCCGGGGGAGCGGCTTCCATAGCGGTGGTGCCCCAAGTTGCCTCGCAATCCGTATCCGAAGGCGGGCCCGCCTCGTCGATGGTACGGGTTCGCCTCGCCGTGAACGGAACGCGGCACGAACTTGACTTGGATACGCGGCAATCCCTGCTCGATGTCCTACGCGAAGATCTTGGTCTCACCGGCACGAAGAAGGGCTGCAACCAGGGCGCCTGCGGCGCTTGCACCATCCTACTCAACGGCAGGCGGGTCGTGTCGTGTCTGACGCTCGCTGCCATGCATGACGGGGCCCGAATCGAGACGATCGAGGGCCTTGAGAAAAATGGTGAGCTTCATCCGCTACAGAGCGCATTTATCGAACACGACGGATTGCAATGCGGCTTCTGTACCCCGGGCCAGATCATGTCGGCCGTCGGCTGCATCGCCGAAGGCCATGCGGGCTCGCCGGACGACATTCGGTTCTGGATGAGTGGCAATATCTGCCGCTGCGGGGCCTATCCGGGGATCGTCGCCGCGGTTAGCGACGCTGCCAAGAGGGTCTAACCATGTTCCCGTTCACCATCGAGAAGGTGACTTCCGTCGAAGCCGCCATCGCCGCCGCATCCTCCGGCCGCCGCCTCATCGCCGGCGGCACGACGTTGATCGATCTCATGCGCGAGGAGGTGGAGCAGCCGCAGCAGCTCGTCGACATCAATGCGCTTCCGATGTCCGAGATCCGCATCGACCGCTCCGACCTCGTCATCGGCGCGCTGGCGCGGATGGCCGACGTGGCGGCCCACCCCGATGTCCAGCGCCTCCAGCCGCTGATCGCCGAGAGCTTGATCGAGGGTGCCTCGCCGCAACTGCGCAACATGGCGTCCATAGGCGGAAATCTGCTTCAGCGCGTTCGCTGCCCCTATTTCCGGATGGTCGACGCAGCCTGCAACAAGCGCAACCCTCGCTCCGGTTGCGCCGCCCTCGGCGGCCTCAATGCCGGCCACGCGATTCTCGGCACCAGCGATCACTGCGTGGCGACGCACCCCTCGGACGTCGCGGTCGCCCTGGTCGCGCTCGACGCCACGATGCGCGTCAAGGGTCCGAAGGGCGAGCGCACTTTCCCGGTCGAGGAGCTGTTTCGGTTGCCTGGCGATACCCCCCATCTCGAACACACCCTGCTGCCGGGCGAGCTCATCGTGGAGGTGCGGATCCCCTGGGGGCCGCATAGCCGCCGGGCGCGCTATCTCAAGGTGCGCGATCGCGCGTCATATGAATTCGCGCTGGTTTCCGCGGCAGCGGCGCTCGACGTTGCGGAGGGCGTGATCCGCGGCGCGCGGCTTGCGGTTGGCGGGGTCGGCACCCGCCCCTGGCGCATGCGCGCCGTGGAAGCGGCGCTGATCGGCAAGGTGCCGGATCGGCGGGTGTTTCAGGCAGCAGCCCGATCGGCCGTGGAGGGGGCCCGTCCGCTCTCCGGCAATCACTACAAACTCGAGCTCCTGCCGCCGACGATCGTTCGCGCCTTCGAAATGACGGGAGAAATCGCATGACGACGGGCATCATCGGACAGCCGCTGCCGCGCGTGGATGGCCGCGCCAAGGTCACGGGCGCCGCGCGGTATGCAGCCGATTTCAATCAGCCGGGCCAGGCCTATGCGGTGATCGTCAGCGCTACCGTGGGGCTCGGCCGCGTGGCCGGCGTAGACAGCGCGGCGGTCGAGAAAATGCCGGGCGTTCTCGCCGTTCTCTCGCACCTCAACGCGCCGCGCTTGGCGTACGGCCCGCACAAAAGCTACATCGATCCGGCGACGGGCGAGCGGCTGCACGTGCTGCAGGACGAACGCGTGCGCTTCCACGGCCAGCCGGTGGCGGTCGTCGTGGCCACGACCATCGCGCAGGCGGAGCGCGCCGCCGCGGCGCTGCGCGTCTCCTACAATGCCGAGCGGCCGGTCGTCGATTGCGCCGGTCCCGAAGCCCGTGCCATCGTGCCGGAGGCCGGGAGGCAGCCGGACGCCCGGCTTCCGGCCGACAAAGCGCGCGGCGACGCCGACCGCGCGCTCGCCGAAGCGCCGGTGAAGGTCGACGAGACCTACGACATCGCGCGCGAGAACCACAATCCGATGGAGCCGCATGCGACGATTGCCAGCTGGAGCGGCGACCGTCTGACGCTTTGGAGCAAGAGTCAGGTTGTCGTCAACGAGCAGGCCGAGATCGCGGCGATCTTCGGTCTGCCGCCGGAAAGCGTCACGGTGATCTGCCCATTCATCGGCGGGGCCTTCGGCACCTCGCTCAGGACCTGGCCCCACGTGACGCTCGCCGCCATGGCCGCCCGGCACGTGGGGCGCCCGGTGAAGCTGGTCCTGACGCGCAAGCAGATGTTCTTCACGACCGGGCATCGGCCGCGCACAGTGCAAAGGATCGCTCTCGGCGCCACGGCGGACGGCAAGCTCACCAGCGTGGTTCACGAAGGCACGGGCGAGACCAGCCGTTATGAGGAGTTCATGGAGGCCCTGACCTCGGTCACGACCTTCCTGTACTCCTGTCCCAACGTGCGTACCCGCTACCGCCTGGTTCCGCTCGATACGGGGACGCCAAACCACATGCGTGGTCCCGGAGAGGCCAGCGGTGTGTTCGCCCTCGAATGCGCCATGGACGAGCTGGCCTACAAGCTCCGCCTTGATCCGATCGATCTGCGGCGCCGCAACGAGCCGGCGACCGACCAGGGAGAAAACAAGCCCTTCTCCAGCCGATCGCTGATGAAATGCTACGATCTCGGGGCCGAACGTTTCGGCTGGTCGCGGCGTACGCCCGAACCGCGCTCGATGCGCGACGGCCGACTACTCATCGGGATGGGCGTTGCTTCCGCAAGCTATCCCGCCTTTCATGCACCGGCCACCGCGCGAGCGCGGCTGCTGCCGGACGGGACGGCCGAGGTCGAGATCGCGGCTAGCGACATGGGCCCGGGCACCTATACGTCGATGACCCAAGTTGCCGCCGAGACTCTCGGGCTCTCTGTCGAGCGGGTGCGCTTCAGCCTGGGTCGCTCGGACTATCCGCCTGCACCATCCCATGGCGGCTCATGGACCATGGCCTCGGTCGGCTCCGCGATCCGCGCCGCCTGCATCGCCGTGCGAGAGGAGGCCGCAAAAGGGCGGAAGGATCGACCCATTGAAGCCACGGCGTCGTCTCAGCGGGATCCGGAAGCCGCCGCCAGGTTCTCGATGCACTCCTTCGGCGCAGTTTTCGTCGAGATCGCCATCGATCCCGACGTCGGCACGATCCGCGTGCGCCGCGCGGTCGGCGCCTACGGCATCGGCCGCGTCGTCAATCCGCGCCTTGCCAGCAGCCAATGCACCGGCGGCATGGTCGGCGGCATCGGCATGGCGCTGATGGAGCGCACTGTTCTCGATGCTCGCGACGGCCGCCCGGTCAACGCTCACATGGCCGACTACCTGATGCCCGTCAATCTCGACATTCCCCAGCTCGAGGCGCATTTCGTCGCCGAGACGGATCCCCACGTCAATGCACTCGGGGTCAAGGGTCTCGGCGAAATCGCCCTGGTGGGTATCGCCCCCGCGATCGCCAACGCTGTCTTTCATGCGGCCGGCAAGCGCGTCCGAACCCTGCCGATCCGGATCGAAGACGTGCTGACGCGTAGGTCCGTCTGACCTCATCGACTGCAGCCGGCTGCGGTAAGCCTCGCCGAAATCACGATCTGCAATGATGCCATTCTGCGCCTGTTTTGCCCGACAAGTCAAAGCGCACAGGCGAATCATGCAAGTCCAAGGTTTTCAATGACTTGGCTACTGTGCATGGGGTTGTTTTCGCATTCTTGTTTTGCCGTGCCCGAAGCGGCGAAACAAATCAGCCGCGCACGCGCCGGATCATCTGCTCGACATGGGCGATCGGCGTTTCCGGCTGGATGCCGTGGCCGAGGTTGAAGATCAGCCGCCCGGCAGCAAAATTCGCCAGCACGTTGTCGACGGCGCGGTCGAGCGCGGCGCCGCCCGTGATCAGCACCAGCGGATCGAGATTGCCCTGCACCGCGACCCTGCTCTGCACCCGCTCGCGGATGAAGGCCGGCTCCGCGGTCCAGTCGATGCTGACCGCATCGACGCCGGTTGCCTCGACATAGGCCGGCAGCAGCGCGCCGGCGCCGCGTGGGAAGCCGATGATCTTCGCGTCCGGCACCTTGGCTCTTACGCCCTCCACGATGCGCCGCGTCGGCTCGACCGACCAGCGCGCGAACTCGGTCGGCGGCAGCACGCCGGCCCAGGTGTCGAAGATCTGCAGCGCGTCGGCGCCGGCGGCGAGCTGTGCCAGCAGATATTGAACCGAGTTGTCGACCAGCACGTCGATGATCTCTGAGAAAGCTTCGGGATGCCGGTAGGCCATCATCCGGGCCGGCGCCTGGTCCGGCGTGCCGTGGCCCGCGACCATGTAGGTCGCCACCGTCCAGGGCGCGCCGCAGAAGCCGATCAGCGCGACCTTGGGATCGAGCGCGCCGCGCACGATCTTCAGTGCCTCGAACACCGGCTCGAGCTTGCCGAAATCGGCGCGCGGCGCCAGCGTCGCCACCTTGGCCGGATCGTCCAGCGGCTCGAGCCGCGGGCCTTCGCCGGCTTCGAACCGGACCGAGCGTCCGAGCGCATAGGGGATCACCAGGATGTCCGAGAAGATGATCGCAGCATTGAAGCCGAACCTTCGGATCGGCTGCAGCGTCACCTCGGCGGCAAGCTCCGGGTTGAAGCAGAGATCGAGGAAGCCGCCCGCCTTGGCGCGCGCCTCGCGATATTCGGGCAGGTAGCGGCCGGCCTGGCGCATCATCCACATGGGCGGGACGGTCTGTCGCTGGCCGGAGAGGACGTCGATGAAGGGTTTCGTCGAAGACTGGGGCACGAATGGTCCTGAAGCGGGTTGTGCCTCCTGATACACCGCCGCGGCCCTCAGCGGAACAGGGGAACCTGGGAGATCGGGCCGCGTTGACCGGCCAATGGAGGAGATCATGGCTGAGAGATTCAACCCCGCGCCGCACGACAAGCACGCCGAAGATCTGCGCGAGGCGCTCGCTGCCGATCGGCAATCCAAGCTCGACGACGGGCTGAGGGACACGTTCCCAGCTTCCGATCCCGTGAGTGCGGCGCAGCCGACGCCATCGAAGGCGGATGCCGACGCCGAGCATCCTTCGCTCTGGGCCAAGGTTAAGGCCATCTTCAGCTAGCGGCGCCGGGCGCGCCGGATTCCGATAGGCCTGCTAATGTCTTGTTAGCGATGCGCCGATCGCGGCGTCCGTAAGACTACTGGAAAGGGCGGAAACCGCCGCGTCGTCCGGTAGCGATTTCAGAATTAAATAACAGAAGCGGCAGAGTTTCCGAGCGATCGGAGGACCCTGCCGCATGAGCGCGACCCAACGAGCTGGATGGAGCCGCCTGCCACTGCGCGCGGCGGCTTTCGTCGCGCTGACCTGCGCGACCATTCTCGGCATCAGCGGTTGGCGTGAATGGACGGCCCGCGATGCGGTGCTCAAGGGCGCCGAGATGGAGATGGCGAACGTCGCCCGGTCGCTGACCCAGCATGCCGAAGACAGCCTCGATCTCCTGGATTCCGGCGTCGTCGGCGTCGTCAGCCGCTTGGAGATGGACGGCACCGCACCGGTCACGATCGCGAAGCTGCGCACCTTGCTGGACGCGCGCAAGAAGGCGATCGCGCGCATTCACAGCCTCGCCATCATCGACGATCAGGGCAATTGGCTGACCTCACCCGGTACGATCGGCACAACCTTCAGCGACGATTCCTTCTTCCGACATCACCAGCTCTCGCCGAAGCGCGAGGCCCATGTCGGCCGTCCCGTGAAGAGCCTGCTGGACGGCGAATGGGTCGTGACCCTGTCACGCCGCTTCAGCAAGCAGGACGGCAGCTTCGGCGGCGTGGTGCTCGCGACCATCAGCTCCCGATATCTTGCGCACTTCTACGAGCAGTTCGAAATCGGCCGCAACAGCGCCGTGGCGCTGCTGCACGCCGACGGCCTGATCATCGCGCGCAATCCCAGCAACGAGACATTCGTCGGTCGCAGCGTCGCCGACAAGCCGTTGTTCCGCGAGCCAAGCCTGCAACGGCCGAGCGGCGCCTATCATTTCACCTCGCCGCTGGACGGCGCCGACCGCGTCAGCTTCTTCAATCGCAGCAGCCGCTTCCCGCTCCTCCTGCTCGCCACCGTCGACAAGGACGAGTTGCTCGCGCCCTGGCGTGCGGCGGCAATCTCCCGCATGCTCTACGTGCTCGCGCTGGTGATGCTGATCGCGTTCATCGGCGGCGTGCTGGTGCGGCAGTTGCAGCGCGGCCAGCGCATGGCCGTCGCGCTGGCCGAGACGGAGGCGCATTTCCGCCTGCTCGCCGAAGGCTCCAGCGACATGGTGACCCGTATCGGGCTCGACGAGCGGCTGCGCTATGTCTCGCCCTCGTCGGTCCGCGTGGTCGGCTGGCGCCCCAATCAGCTGATCGGTTCGCCGGCCCTTGCGGGTATCAATCCGGAGGACCTGCCGGAGGTCCAGGCGATCGTCGACGCCATGAAGCGCGGCGAGACGGAGGAGGCGCGTCTCACCTACCGCAACCGGCACCGGCAGAACGGCGAGATCTGGCTCGAATCGACCATGCGGGTGACGCGCAAGGACGATGGCCGCGTCGACGGCGTGGTCGCGATCTCCCGCGACATCACCGAGCACAAAAAGCTGGAAACCAGACTCGAAACGCTGGCGATCGAGGACAGCCTCACCGGCCTTGCCAATCGCCGTCACTTCGACGAGCGCCTGAAGGAGGAATGGGCACGCGCCTATCGCGACCGCTCCAGCCTTGCTTTGCTGATGATCGATGTCGACCACTTCAAGGCTTATAACGATGAATACGGCCATCCCGCGGGCGATGCGTGCCTGCGCCTGATCGCCAAGATCATCGCAGCCGAAGCGCAGCGCGCCGGCGATCTGGCGGCGCGTTATGGCGGCGAGGAATTCGCCATGCTGTTGCCGAACATCGACGCCGCCGGCTGCGCCCGGGTCGGCGAACGAATCCGTAACGCCATTCACGAGGCCGGCCTCGCTCATGGCAGCAACCCGGCGGCCGGATGCGTCACTGCCTCGCTTGGCGGCGCAGCCTGCCGGCCGGTGTTCGAACGAACAGCGGGGGTCGCTGCGCTGGTCGAAGCTTCCGACCGGGCGCTCTACGCCGCGAAGGCCGCAGGCCGCAATCGCCTGGTGATGTCGGGCGAGGTCATGGACCTGCTGCCCAAGGCATCCGGCCAATGACACCGCTCAATAATGCGGCGGAGGCTCGTTGGCCGGCCCCGGCGCATTTGCCTCGGCCTCCTGCAGCCGAGCATTGAGCTCGGTGATCTGCCGCGTCAGCCTGTCGATCTGCTTCCACTGCGCGGTGATGGTCTGGTTCAACGTCTCGATCGTGTCGTCCTGATAGGCGAGGCGCGTCTCCAGCGTGTCGATGCGCTCGCTCAGCGTCTTGATCTCATTCGTCACGCGTTACGTCCTTGTTTCGCTCGCGCAAACCGTGGCCGAGCGCCACGCGCTCGTCGAACACGAAGCATTCGCCGCGCCAGCGGCTCTCCGCCTCCGGCACCTCCTCCAGATATCTCAGGATGCCGCCCTTGAGGTGATAGACCTCGGCAAAGCCGCGTGCGAGCAGATGCGCGCTCGCCTTCTCGCAGCGAATGCCGCCGGTGCAGAACATCGCGATCCTGCGGTGCCGTGCCGGATCAAGCCGCTCGGCGGCAAAGTCCTTGAACTGGCCGAAGCTCTTGATGCCGGGATCGAGCGCGCCCTCGAACGTCCCCATCGCGACCTCGAAGGCGTTGCGGGTGTCGAGCACGAGCGTGTCGGGTGCTGCGATCAGCGCGTTCCATTCGCGCGCATCGACATAGGTGCCGACCTTACGCGTCGGATCGGCGGCCGCATCGCCCAGCGTGACGATCTCCTTCTTCAGACGCACCTTCAGCCGTCCGAACGGCATCGCCTCCGCAGTGGAGAATTTCAATTCGAGATTGTTCAGCCTGCCCCCGAACATGTCGCCGTGTGCGAGCTCATGAGCGAAGGCGTCGATCGCCTCCGGTGCCCCGGCGACCGTACCGTTGATGCCTTCCTGCGCCAGCAACACGCTGCCCTTCAGTCCAAGGCCGGCGCAGCAGGCGCGCAGCGGCTCGCGCAGCTCGCGGTAATCGGGGAGGGCGACGAATTGATAGAAGGCGCAGACCTTGTAAGCCGTATTCATGGCGCTCGTTTAGCAGGCGGCCCGCGCCCGGAAAACCCGCATCGCAAAGGCCTGTAAAAAGTCCATACGCCCAGCGGATGGCAGCCATTTTCCTGGTATGCCAGCATTGCCCCGCGGGGCGGGAATGTGTCATGTAGACGCGGTTTTTCGAGAGGGCGCGCCAATCGCGCCGACGGCCAAGAGAGCAAGACATTCGATGAGAAACTTCCATTTCCCCGGCAGGTCCACGGTCCACGCCACCAACGCGATGGTTGCGACCTCGCATCCGCAGGCCTCGCTCGCCGCGATCGAGGTGCTGCGCGAGGGCGGCACCGCGGTGGACGCCGCCGTTGCCGGCTCTGCCTTGCTTGGCGTGATCGAGCCGCAATCGACCGGCATCGGCGGCGATTGCTTTGCGCTGATCCAGCCGCGGGGCGAGGGCAAGATCGTCGCCTATAACGGCTCCGGCCGCGCGCCGAAGGCGGCGAATGCCGACTGGTATCTCGAACGCAAGATCAACTCGGTGCCGCTCACCTCGGCACACGCGGTCTCGATTCCCGGCGTGATCGATGCCTTCGCCACCGTGCTGCGCGATCACGGCAAGTTCGGCTTCGACCGGCTGCTCCAGCCCGCGATCAAGGCGGCCGAGGAAGGCTATGTCGTCGCGCCCCGCATCGCCTTCGATTGGAAGAACCAGTTCGAGAAGCTGAAGGCTGGCACCAACACTGTGCGGTATTTGTTGCCGGGCGGCCAGCCGCCGGTCGCCGGCGACGTCATTCGCCAGGTCGAGCTCGGCAAGACGCTGCGCGCGATCGCCAAGGACGGCCGCGACGCCTTCTACAAGGGCGAGATCGCGGAGGACATGGTCGAGACCCTCAGGGGCATTGGCGGCCTGCACACGCTCGACGATTTCGCCGCACACACGACCGAAGTGACCACGCCGATCGGCACCATGTACAAGGGCTATGACGTCTGGCAGTGCCCGCCGAACGGCCCGGGCGTCACCGCGCTCTTGATGCTCAACATCCTGTCGCGCTTCGATCTGACCAAGTACGCGCCCGTCAGCATCGAGCGCTTCCATCTCGAAGCGGAAGCGGCACGCATCGCCTACATGAACCGCGAGATGCATGTCGCCTCGCCCGAGCACATGAAGATCAACGTCGCCGAGATGCTCGAGAAGGGCTTTGCCGACGAGTACATCAAGAAGATCCGCATGGACGGCATGCTCGACCTGCCGAACGTGGCGCCGCCGATGAATCCCTCGACCATCTACATCACGGTCGTGGACAAGGACCGCAACGTCTGCTCGTTCATCAACTCGGTTGCGCATTCCTTCGGCTCGGCGATCGTCTCGAACAAGACCGGTGTCTTGTTCCAGAATCGCGCCGGCGGTTTCCGCATCCAGCCGGGCCATCCCAATTGCATCGAAGGCGGCAAGCGTCCGCTGCACACGATCATGCCGGGCCTGCTCACCAAGGGCGGCCGTTCCACGATGTCGTACGCGGTGATGGGCGGCCAGTACCAGCCGACCGGCCAGACTCATCTCCTGACCAACATCCTCGACTACGGCTGCGACGTGCAGGAGGCGATCGACATGCCGCGCGGCCTGCACTACGAGGGCCAGTATCAGCTCGAGGACAGCGTGCCGGCCGCAATCGTCGAAGGCCTGAAGAAGCTCGGTCACAAGACCACCAGCGTGGTCGGCCCGCTCGGCGGCGCCCAGGCGATCTGGATCGATTGGGACAAGGGCACGCTCACCGGCGGCTCCGATCCGCGCAAGGACGGCTGCGCGCTGGGTTATTGATCGCCCGCGCAGTTCCCCGCGCGAGATCAGGAAAAGTTGACGAAGCGCGGCGCGGCATTTGCTGCGCCGCCCTTCTCTCATTCGGAACTGCGCTCATCGCTCGAGGTTAAGGGGCGATGAGCGGTGCAGGCGTGCGCTGCTTTTGCAGATCAGCGGCGGAGTCCTGCCATGCCCGACAAACCAGGTTCCAGATCATCCGGATTCGACCGACGCGCTTTCATGGCCGGCGCGGCTGGCAGCGCGCTGATCCCGATAACGGCGCGCGCGGCGTCGGAGGATGCGCGGGCGCCAGCGGCGCAGGATCCGTCGCTTCCCGTCGAGGTCACGCTGCGCGTCAACGGCAAGGACAAGCGCCTGAGCATCGATGCGCGCACCACCGTGCTCGATGCCTTGCGCGAACATCTCAAGCTCACCGGCAGCAAGAAGGGCTGCGACCACGGCCAGTGCGGCGCCTGCACGGTGCTGATCGACGATCGCCGCGTGGTGTCTTGCCTGACGCTGGCACTCGCCGCCGAGGGGCAGGAGATCACGACGGTCGAGGGCCTCGCCACCGACGACCGCCTGCATCCGATGCAGCAGGCCTTCATCGACAACGATGCGTTCCAGTGCGGCTATTGCACGCCCGGCCAGATCATGTCGGCGATCGCGTGCGTGAAGGAGGGTCATGCCGGCAGCGAGGCCGACATCCGCGAATATATGAGCGGCAATATCTGCCGCTGCGCCGCCTATCCCAACATCGTCGCCGCCGTGAAGCAGGCCGCGCCCGAGATCATGAAAGGCTAGGCGCATGCGACCGTTTTCGTATCAAAGGGCAACAGATCCAGGTATGGCCGTGCAGGCGCTCGGCGGCGCAGCGGCCGCCAACGAGCCGCTGACGAAGGCGGCCGCGCAGCCGCTTGCCGGCGGCACCACGCTGATCGATCTGATGAAGCTCGACGTGATGCGGCCCACCGCAATCGTCGATATCGGTCCGCTGGCCCACGCCTGGTCGGCGATCGCGCCAGGTGGCGATGGCTTGCGCCTCGGGGCGCTCGCAAAGATGTCCGACGTCGCCGCGCACGCCGAGATCCAGCGCAGCTATCCGGTGATCGCGGATTCGCTGAAGCTCGCCGCAAGCGCCCAGCTGCGCAACATGGCAACGCTCGGCGGCAACGTGATGCAGCGGACGCGCTGCAACTACTTCCGCGATGTCTCCTATGAGAACTGCAACAAGCGCAATCCCGGCTCCGGCTGTGCCGCAATGGATGGCGTCAACCGCATGCATGCGGTGCTCGGGACCTCCGATCAGTGCATCGCGACCTATCCCGGCGATTTCGCGCAGGCGCTGATCGCGCTCGATGCAATGGTCGAGATCACCGGCAAGGCCGGTACGCGCAGCATGCCGTTCGCGCAGCTTCACAAGGCGCCGGGCAGCACGCCCGATATCGAGACCGTGCTTCAGCCCGGCGAGCTGATCTCGGCGTTCTCTATACAGGGCCGCTGGCCACGGTCGGTGTATCTGAAGGCCCGCGACCGGCAATCCTACGAATTCGCGCTGTCGTCGGCTGCGATCGCGCTCGACGTCCAGGACGGCACGATCAGGGACGCCCGCGTCGCGCTCGGCGGCGTCGCCACCGTGCCCTGGCGTGCGCGTGAGGCCGAGGCGCTGTTGAAGGGACAGAAGTTCGATGACGGCCTTGCGCAACGTGTTGCCGATGCAGCGTTTGCGGAGGCCAAGGGCCGCCGGCACAACAGCTTCAAGATCGCGCTTGGCAAGCGCGTCGTGGCACGTGCGCTCCAGCAGGCCGTAACGATGGAGATCTGATCATGACCGCTGCAGCTCCCGCGCCGAAGACGAATATGGGGCAGCCCGTGCCGCGCTATGATGCGGCGGCAAAGGTCACGGGGAAGGCGACCTATGCCTCGGACATGCCGCTGGACAATCCGGCCCACGCGTTCCTGGTCACCAGCGCCATCGCCAAGGGCCGCATCGACCGCTTCGAGCTCGACGATGCCAAGCGCGTCCGCGGCGTGATCGACATCGTCACGCACGAGAACGCCCCGAAGCTGAAGGAGTCGAAACTGTTCAGCAATGGCGGTTATGCCGGCACCACGATTCAGCCGCTGAAATCGGCCGAGATCACCCATGATGGTCAGATCATCGCCGTGGTGTTGGCGGAGAGTTACGAGGCCGCGCGCGAAGCCGCCAACCGCGTCAAGGTCAGCTATACCGCCGCTGCGCCCAGCGCGACCTTCGATTCGCCGGGGACGACGGCAGCCGCCGCGAAAGGACAAAATTCGCAGTTCAAGGAAGACCCTAAGGTCGGTGATTTCGCCAAGGCGTTCGACGCGGCCGAGGTCAAGCTGAGCGTTTCTTATGAAACGCCGACGCAGCATCACAACCCGATGGAGCTGTTCACGACCAGCTGCGCCTGGATGGGCGACAATCTCGTCATCTACGAGGGCAGCCAGTATGTCTATGGCCTGAAGAACGGCGTGGCCGAGCAGCTCGGCATCGACGCCGACAAGGTGCGCGTGGTCAATCCCTATGTCGGCGGCGGATTCGGCTCGCGCGGCTCGATGACGCCGCGCACCGCCATCATCGCCGCCATTGCCAGACGCCTGAACCGTCCGATCAAGCTGGTCCCGACCCGCGACCAGGGCTTTACCATCGCGACCTACCGCGCCGAGACGCGGCATGAGATCAGGCTCGGTGCGAGCCGGGACGGCAAGCTGGTCGCTTTGAGGCATGAGGGGGCCGAAGTCTCCTCGCGCCCCGATGCCTATTGCGTTGGTGGCACCAAGACCACGACGCGGCTCTATGCCTGTCCGAACGTCGACAGCCTGGTGTCGATCGTGCGTGCCGATCGCAACACGCCCGGCTTCATGCGCTCGCCCCCCGAGGTGCCGTATCTGTTCGCGCTGGAGAGCGCGCTGGACGAGCTCGCGGTGAAACTGAACATGGATCCGGTCGAGCTTCGCCGTATCAACGACGCCACCAGGGATCCGATCGATGGCAAGCCCTACACGTCGCGATCGCTCATGGCGTGCTTCGACGAAGCCGCCAAAGCGTTTGGCTGGTCGCAGCGCTCGCCACAGCCGAAATCGATGTCCGACGGCGACTGGTTGATCGGCTACGGCTGCGCCGCCACTTGCTATCCGACGCAGATGGCGCCGTCGGCCGCGCGCGTGCGCCTGCAGCGCGACGGCCGAACTCGGGTCGAGATCGCCGGCCATGAGATCGGGACCGGCGCCTACACCGTCATAGCCCAGACTGCGGCCGAGCGGCTCGGCGTGTCATTGGAGAAAGTTGCAGTCTTCATGGGCGACAGCGACCTGCCGCCCGCGCCGGTTGCCGGCGGCTCCAATTCCACCGCCAGCACCTGCTCGGCCGTGATGATGGTGTGCGATCAGATCCGACACCGCCTGTTCAAGGCGCTCATGCCCAGCGACAGCCTTGCCGACAAGGCCAAGGAGACCGTCGGCATCAGCCCGGCACCGTCGACCCAGGCGGCGAAGGGCGATCGTCGGCTCGACATCGAGAAGGCGTTCGATGCGCTCGGCGTCGGCGTGGTCGAAGAATATGGCGAGTGGAAGCCGGAGGGCGCGCCGCTGGATTCCTTCCGCGCCATGCACAATGGGCAGGTCCGGCTGGTCGGCGGCCATCAAATGAAGGACCAGATCGCCTATGCCTTCGGCGCCGAGTTCGTCGAAATCCGCGTCAATCGCTTCACTCACGAGATCCGCTGCCCCCGCCTGGTCGGCGCGTTCGCGGCAGGCAGGATCATGAATCCGCGCACCGCGCGCAGCCAGCTCATGGGTGGCCTGATCTGGGGCATGTCCTCGGCGCTGCTCGAGGCCACCGAGATCGACGAGCGCAATGCGCGCTACGTCAACGACAATCTTGCCGACTATCTCGTGCCCGTGAATGCCGATGTGCCCGGCGTCGAGGTGATCATGCTGTCCGAGCAGGACGATCACATCAACCCGGTCGGCGCAAAGGGCCTCGGCGAGCTTGCCAATGTCGGCACTAATGCGGCGATCTGCAATGCGATCCATCACGCCACCGGCCAGCGCATCCGCAAGCTGCCGGTGCGGCTGGAAAACATCGAGCTCTAAAGGGGGTGGAAACGGCGGCCGCCTTGGGTTAGACACCTCCCGCCTCAAACGGAACGTGCTTTATGCAGCGTTTCCAGCGCGCGCTCCTCGCTCTAATGTCGGCACTCGCGATCACCGTGATCGCCGGCGTGTCGCATTTCGTTTCCACCACGGCCTCGGCCCAGACCGCAGGAAAGACCATGACGACAGCTTCAGGCTTGCAGATCATCGATTCCACCGTCGGCACCGGCGCCTCGCCGCAGCCTGGTCAGATCTGCGTGATGCAGTATACCGGCTGGCTCTATGAGAACGGCCAGAAGGGCAAGAAATTCGACTCCTCCGTCGACCGCAAGGAGCCGTTCGAGTTTCCGATCGGCAAGGGCCGCGTCATCGCCGGCTGGGACGAGGGCGTTGCCTCGATGAAGGTCGGCGGCAAGCGTACGCTGATCATCCCGCCGCAGCTCGGCTACGGCGCCCGCGGCGCCGGCGGCGTGATCCCGCCGAACGCGACGCTGATGTTCGACGTGGAATTGCTCGCGGTGAAGTGACCGAAGGTCATTCCGGGGCGATGCGCGAGCATCGAACCCGGAATCTCGAGATTCCGGGTTCGCTTCGCGCCCCGGAATGACGGTACAAACAAAACGACCGGCCTCTCGGCCGGCCGCGCACGGAACCAACAGAAAGCAAGTCCCATGACCGGCCACGACCATTCGCATTCCCACCACGACCATGGTCATGACCATGATGATCGGTGGAAACATGACGGCGTGCGCGTCATTCCCGGCAATCAGCTCGATACCAACGTGCCGTCGACGGTAGGCATGGACCGCGCGGCCGCGATCAATTTTGCCCGCGTCGGCGCGCAGAAATTGTGGGCGGGCACCGTCAGCATCAAGCCCGATGCCAAGACCGGCGCACATCACCACGGTCATCTCGAAAGCGTCATCTATGTCGTGAAGGGCAAGGCGCGGATGCGCTGGGGCGAGAAGCTGCAATTCACCGCGGAAGCCGGCCCTGGCGATTTCATTTTTGTCCCGCCCTACGTGCCCCACCAGGAGATCAACGCCAGCCCGGACGAGGTGCTGGAATGCGTGCTGGTGCGCAGCGACGGCGAGGCGGTGGCGATCAACCTCGACATCGAACCGGTCGAGAAGCCCGAGACCGTGCTGTGGATCGACCCGGTGCACCGGGATCCCAACGAGAAGAAGTAAGGCTCTTCAGGAGGCGCGGGGGGGGGGGATGCGACGGACCCCCGTGGATCGGGGTCCAAAAAATTGTCGGAAGCGGTGTCGGATGGCAGCTCGGTCGTCCGTCCTTGGGCAGAACCCGCCAAGGAGCTTCCGATGCCCAAGATGATCTTCGTCAGCTTGCCGGTGACCGACCTGAGGCGCGCGACCGCCTTCTACGAGGCCGTCGGCGCGGTCAAGAATCCGCAATTCTGCGACGACACGGCGTCCTGCATGGCCTTTTCCGAGGCCATCTACGTCATGCTCACGACGCACGACAAATTTCGCCAGTTCACGCCGAAGCCGATTGCGGATGCCAGGACCTCGAACCAGGTGCTGCTCTGCCTGTCCGCGGACAGCCGTGACGACGTTGACGACATCGTCGGCAAGGCCGAGGCGGCCGGCGGCGTGGCCGATCCCGGCCCCAAGGACGAATACAGCTTCATGTACGGCCGCAGCTTCGAGGATCCGGATGGCCACATGTGGGGCGTGAACTGGATGGATCTTTCGGCCGCCCCTCTGCAGCCCGACCTGGCGAGCGTCTGATTGGCGAACGCCTGAGCCGAAACCACGTAGACCTGAAGAGGATCATTCACCATGTCCAAGCTCGTGCCCTGCATGTGGTTCGACGGCGATGCCGAGGACGCTGCAAAATTCTACGTCTCGCTGGTCCCGAATTCAGCGATCACGCACGTTCAGCGCAACGTTGCGGACGGCCCGTCCGGTAAGGAAGGCTCCGTGCTCGTCGTCGAGTTCACCGTGGCCGGACAGCCGCTGGTCGCGCTCAACGGCGGCATGAAGATGGAATACACCCACGCGATCTCCCTGATGATCCATTGCGACGACCAGGCAGAGGTCGACAGCGTCTGGAAGGCGTTCCTCGCCAATGGCGGCCACGAGGAGCGGTGCGGCTGGTTGAGGGATCGCTGGGGCGTGGCCTGGCAAATCGTGCCGAAGGTGATGTTCGAGTTCCTGTCGAGCCCGGACAAGGCCGCCGCCGCGCGCGCAATGCAGGCGATGATGAAGATGGTGAAGCTGGACGTTGAAGCCTTGCGTCGTGCGTTCGAGGGCAAGTCGGCGGCGTGAGATCCGAACAGGTGCCGTAGGGTGGGCAAAGGCGCTCTTGCGCCGTGCCCACCATCTGTCTGCAATTGAGAGAGGTGGTGGGCACGCTTCGCTTTGCCCACCCTACGAAATTTTCGCGCTAATAATTGATCCGCAGCCCCACGCCGCCATGGATGGTGTTGCCGACCGGCTGCGGGCCGAGCGTGCCGTTGGCGAAGAGGTCCACGATCCAGCCCTTCTGCACGCGGATGCCGAGCCGGCCGCCATATTCGAACCAGCCCTGGTTGCCCATGGTCGGCACCACCGTGCCCTGGCCGGTCACGGTGGCGACGATGCCGCTGTAGCTGGCGAAGGACTGCACCCAGCCGCCATTGATGTTGGTCTCGATGTTGCTGCCGAACAGATGCGTCCACTGGCCGCCGATCTTGACGAGACTGGTGCGATCGGTGCCGGCAGCGATGCTGGCGTCGAACGGATTGAACGTCACCGCGCTGTCGCGATAGCCGGAGACGCGTTGCCAGAGCTGCCAGACCTCGATCGAGGCCGCGACCTCGTCGCGCGGCGAGAGGCGGCTCATCCAGCCGGCGCGGCCGTAAACGGCGTAGTTGGACGCGTTGGTCGAGCTCGTCACGCTCACCGGGCCAAGGCTGGTGTCGTAGCTGCGCGTGTAGCGCGCCTTCTCCCACGGCGTCAGGATCGCGCCGACGTCGAAGAACGGGCGCGACGAGCCCCAGTCGATGAAGTCGTAGCGCAGCGCGAAAGCGCCGATCGGTGCGCTCGTGATCTTGTAGCCGCCCTCGTTGTAATGCGTGTAGGCAATGCCGGCGAGCAGCGACAGATTGTTGGTCAGCTCCTTGCGGCCATGGATGCCGGCCGAGAACGAGCCGGCCGAGCCGAATGCGCTGATGCAGTCGCTGCAATTGATTTGCTCGTTCACGCCGAGCAGCACCGTGCCGAGCACCCGGTTGGTGATCATCTGGTTGAAGCGCTGACCTGCGAGACCGCCGATCGAGTTGCCGCTGGAATCCGCGCCGGTCGGTGTCGGGCTCGGCGACGGATACGGGCTGGGCGAGGGCGACGGATAGGGGCTCGGCGAAGGGGACGGGGTGGGTGACGGAGAATATGTCGGTGTCGGTGACGGCGAATAGGTCGGCGTTGGCGACGGCGAATAGGTCGGGTAGGGGGTCGGCTCGCCGCATTCGATTTCGCAGGCCGCCTGGGCCGCCGCTTGACGACCATTGAGCGCGACAAACGCAAGCGCAGCGGCCACGGTCAGCAGGCCGGTGAGGGAAAGCCGGACGTTGAAGTTCGCCATCGTCAGCGCCCGCACAGCATGGCGTCGTCCTGGACGGCAGGCGTGATGGTCGGCGAGGCGCCGGCGTACTGGTTGACCGCGCACAACCCGGCGCTCGCGGCGCAGTTTGCGGCGAAGGTCCAGGGCGGCGTGTTGGTCTTGGTGATGCTCACCTTGCCGCCGGTCGAGGTGATGATGGCGGTGTCGCCGGGCTGGGTGAGCTGCACGCACTGGCCGCTCCTCGTGCAGACGCTGGCCGCGCCGTCCTGAAGCGCGACGACGGAGCGCCCGCGCTGCGAGAGAATGTCGAGCGTGGTGCCGCGCACGCCGATGGTGGCGAGCGGCGTCGTGATCTTGTAAGCGGCCTTGTCGGAGTGTCCGGTGACGAAGCGGAAGGCGCCGGTGGTCATGCGGATCGCGACGTCACGATAGCTGTGCTCGTCGTTGAAGACCGTGCGGTCGAGCTTCAGCGTGGCGCTCGGCCCGAGCGACAGATTGGTGCTGTCGGCCATCACGAAACGCGCCGCGCTGTCGGCGCCGGTCCGCACGGTCTCGTCGCGCAGCATGCTGTCGCCGACATTGATCGGCGTCGTGGTCGCGGCGACGCGCACCACTTCGTTCTGGATGACGACAGCCTGGCCGACACGGGTCTGCGCTTCGGCGCCGGATGTCGCGCAGATCGCGGCCGTGAGCAATGTGGAGAAAAGCCAAAAACGCAAATTCATTTCGCAACCGATCGATGTGTCCCTGATCGTACCGGATCGCGCGCGCTTGTGATGTGGCGGAATTATCACAAGCGGCGCGGGACGTGCGTCATGCTTAGTGACAGTTGCGGCAGAATGCGTTCAATGACGGGAAGCAGTTTATTTTTCCCCGCGGTGAAGCCAATTTGCCACGCAAGACAGCCCCACAAAAGATGCTCGAATTGCCCGCGGTTCCGGAGGTGACGCGGAGCGCAGTGATTGCTGTCGCGATCTTCCTGATCGCGCATCTGGCGCTGTTGATCGGCGTCACCACGCCGGAAAAATTTGTGTTCGACGAGGTGCATTACGTGCCGGCGGCGCGCCAGATGCTGGCGCCCGCGATGTCGCAGCCGATGCTCAATCCGATGCATCCGCCGCTGGCCAAGGAGCTGATCGCGGCATCGATCGCAACGTTCGGCGACAACGCGCTCGGCTGGCGTTATCCCGCGACCTTGTTCGGCGCGATCGCGATCGTCGCGATCTATCTGTGCGGACTCGCGCTGTTTGCCGCGCAGTCGCCGGCGATCGCCGCCGCGCTGATCGCAGCCTTCAACCAGATGCTGTACGTCCAGGCGCGCATCGCGATGCTGGATATCTTTGCGCTCGGCTTCGGCCTGCTTGCCACCGCCGCTTTCATGCATGGGTTTCGACGCGAGCGGCCGCAAGCGCTGTTCGCGGTGGCGGGCAGCCTGTTCGGCCTTGCGGCCGCGTGTAAATGGAGCGGCCTGTTTCCGCTCGGCGTCTGCATCGGCGTCGTTGCGCTGATCCGCCTGATGCAGGGGTGGCACACGCTGTTCGCCGATGCGAAGCCGGACGACTGGTATCGGCCGGAGCTTTGGCCCGGCCTGAAGCTGCATCATGTCGCGCTCTGCTTCGCCATCCTGCCGGCGATAGCTTATCTCGCCACCTTCGTGCCGCTCTACGGCCTGTCGCTGCCGGACTTGATCGAGGCGCAGCGGCGGATCTTTGCCGACAACACCACGACGGCCATCGCCGGCCACACCTATATGAGCGCATGGCCGTCCTGGCCGCTGCTCGCGCGCCCGGTCTGGTTCCTGTTCGACAAGACCACGGAGGACCACATCGCGGCGATCGTCTTCCTCGGCAATCCCCTCGTGCTGTGGCCGGCACTGCCTGCACTCGCCATCGTGCTGCGCGATTTCATCGTGGCGCGGCGCTGGGATGCATTCCTGATCGCGGCATTCTATTTCGGTCCCTGGCTCGCCTGGGCGTTGCTGCCGCGCACCCTGGGCTTCATCTACTACTATCTGCCGGCCGCCACCGCAGCGTCGCTGGCACTGGTCTATGTGCTGCGCCGCGAGGGGCTGCCGCGCTGGCTGTTGTGGGCCTATGTCGGTGTCGCGGCGGCCGCCTTTGCGGTGATGCTGCCGATTTCCGCAGCCTTCATCGGCACCTCGATGGCGAGCTTCAACCGGCTGATGCTGTTCCAAAGCTGGATATGATTTCGCCGCCCGCCGGGCTGCGGCAGGCGGCGTGTTTTGCCCGGGAGCCGAGAATTACTTCGCCGCGGTCTTGGTGTCCATGTTCACGACCTGGACGCGGCGGTTGACCGGGGCGGCACCGTTGGCGGCGTCCTTCAGCTTGGTCTTGCCGTAGCCGACGGTGACCAGATCGGCGCCGTTGAGGCCGTAATTCTGCACCAGGTACTTCTTGATGGTGTCGGCGCGCCGCTCGGAGAGCCCTTGATTGTACTCTTCGCCGCCGATCGCGTCGGTGTGGCCGGCGACCACGAAGGTCGAGCCCTTCAACGCCGGATCGGACAGCGCCTTGCCGAGCGCCTGCACCGATGCCACCGACGTCTTGGCGATGTCGGCCGAGTTGTAGTCGAACTGGATCTCCAGGTCGATCTTCGGCTTGGTCGCAGCCAGCTCGGCGATCTGCTCGCGCTCGCCCGTCGAGAGCGAGCGGGTCGAGCGGTTGCGCACGGTATTCAGGAAGGTCGCTTCCTTGGCCTGCGCGGTCGTGTCGGCCTGGGGGCCAACCGACAGGCCGCGGGTCGCCGGCCTCGGCTTCAGCGCATCGACGATCTGGTCGGCGGAGATGTTGTTGTCGCCGGCCAGTGCAAGGCTCGCCGTCATCGACAGGACGGCTGTCAGGGTGATCGCCGTCAGTCCAAAGGACTTATTGAAATGGGTCATCGTGGTATCCTCGCTGTTACGCCTGATGGCGATTTGATGCTGCGAGCCTAGGGCAGGTTCAACGGCGCCAGATGTGATCTTGGTCACATTCGAAACGGCGAGCCGACCTCCCGCTATGTCGGGCTCGAAGCGCCGACCGACGAGAACATCTGGCTGGTCGATCGCCTCACCGGAGTGTCTATCGCTGCTAAGCGGAAGGACGTGGCAAGGCCATGTGCTAACCGGAGGTTGCAACCGGCAGCGTCGGGGAGCGCCCAAAAGCCGCACGCTGAAATGGGGGTACCACTGCAGCGCAGCAACGAAATTGTCTTTTCCCTGCAAACTTGTGGCTGAAGAATGGCTGTCGCGTTGGCCGGCATCAGGCCGGCTTCCTATTCGAGGAGAGACCTTGATGAAGACCCTGTTGCTTGCGACGGCATTCGCCGCACTTGCTCTGTCCCCCGCGTCCGCTGCCAAGATGGCGTGCACCAGTGCAAACATGGCAAAGCTCGTTGCCGGCATGGGCGGTGAAGACACGCCCGGCAAGATGGCGGCGAGGAAGTCGATGGCCGCGGCCAATTCCGAGATGAGCAAGGGCAACATGCGTGGAGCGTGCAAGCACTATATGAGCGCCGAGAAGGCGATGGCGATGAAGTAGGCTTCCGCCTGATCCCACCCGTCATGGCCGCGCTGGCAGCAGATGGCAGCGCGGCTTTTTCGTGTCCCTGCTTTTTGCCTCGCGGCGAATCCCGCTACATTGCGTCTCGCAATGTCCCGCACGCCCAAACCGCTCCCGCTCACCACGACACAGGCCCGGCAGATCTGGCTGCATGCCCAGCGGCTGGCCGATCGCGCTCCGTTCGGCGAAGGCGCACAGGCCGTCTCGGCCGCTGTCGCCCATCTCGGCTATGTGCAGATCGACACCATCAACGTCATCGAGCGTTGCCATCACCACATCCTGTTCAGCCGGATCCCGTCCTACCGGCGCGCCGATCTGCGCCATGCCCAGACCATCGACAAGACCGTGTTCGAGTACTGGACGCACGCGCTCTCCTACGTGCCGGCGAACGACTTCCGCTTCTTCCTGCCGGCGATGCGCAAGCACCGCCGCGAGGGGCACAAATGGTTCGCCTCGGTGAAGCCGGCCGACACGCGCAAGGTGATGCGGCTGCTGCGCGGCGGGCCGCTGACGATCCGGGACATCGACGACGACGTGCTCGTCGAGAAGGAGCATCTGTGGCAGAGCCGCAAGCCGTCGAAGCGGGCGCTGCAGCTCGCCTTCTATACCGGGGCCGTCACCATCAGCGAGCGCCAGGGCATGCTCAAGACCTACGAGCTGACGACGCGTCATTTCGCCTGGGACAGGCTGCCGAAGCCGGCGTCGGCAAGCGAGATCACGGCCTATCTGCTCGACCGCGCGTTGCGCTCGCAGGGTGTGGTGAGCCTCGATTCGGTCTGCCATCTCGATGCGCCCAGCAAGAAGCCGGTCGCGCGCCTGATCGCCTCGCGCGTCCGCCGTGGCGAGCTCGTGCCCGTCGCGATCGAGGGCGCGGGCAAGCAGGAGCACTGGGCCTCGCCCGCAGCGCTTGAACCGCACGAGGTGTCGCCCGATCTCGTCCACATCCTCTCGCCGTTCGATCCCCTGATCATCCAGCGCAAGCGCACCAATCTCATCTTCGGCTACAACCACCTGTTCGAAGCCTATGTGCCGAAAGCCAAGCGCAAGCTCGGCTATTTCGCGCTGCCCGTGCTGGTCGGCGACGAGATCGTCGCCGCGCTCGATCTCAAGACCGACCGGCAGAACAAGAAGCTGTTGATGCAGAAATGGACCTGGGTCGGGCAGGGCAGGAAGACGGCGGGCCGCAAGGAGCTCAAGCGCAAGATTGAGGACGAGCTCGATCGCTTCGAGCGTTTTCAGCTCGCGGAGTGAGAGGCCTTCTGCATCGGCGCCACGGGTCGATCCGGCTGCGCTCCGTGCATTGCTCGCTCCATTGACTCCTTGCCCACGATGCTCAAAACCGGCACTTCAAGCCCTAGAAAAGCAACAACCCGGGGGAAGCCATGAGCCAGACCACCTATGCCGGTTCTGTCGGCGGTGCCAAAAGCGCCAAGAGCGACATCGAAACTTCGACCATCCGCGCCATCTCCTGGCGCCTGATTCCGTTCCTGGCGCTGGCCTACTTTTTCTCCTATCTCGACCGCGTCAATCTCGGCTTCGCCGCGCTGACGATGAATGCCGACCTGAAGTTCACGCCGCTGATCTTCTCCTGGGGCGCGGGCATCTTCTTCATCGGCTACTTCATCTTCGAGGTGCCGAGCAATCTTGCGCTGGAGAAGTTCGGCGCGAGCCGATGGATCGCCCGCATCATGGTGACCTGGGGCATCATCTCGGCGCTGATGGCGGTGGTCAGTGGCGTCACCAGCTTCTACGTCCTGCGCTTCCTGCTCGGCGTCGCCGAGGCCGGCTTCTTCCCCGGCATCATCCTCTATCTCACCTATTGGTATCCGGCCCAATATCGCGCCCGCTTTCTCGCCGCCTTCGCCATCGCGGTTCCGGTCTCGACCGTAATCGGCGCGCCGATCTCGGGCCTGTTGCTCGGGCTCGACGGCATGATGGGGCTGAAGGGCTGGCAGTGGCTGTTCATCATCGAGGGCATCCCCTCGGTGCTGCTCGGCATCGTCACCTGGTTCTATCTCACCGACAAGCCGGAGAAGGCGGACTGGCTCTCGGCCGAGCAGAAGGCCTGGCTGAAAGCCAAGCTCGATTCGGAGATCGCGGCCAAGCAGGCAGTGAAGCATTTCTCGCTCGGCGAGGCGCTGTCTTCACCGAAAGTGATCGCGCTCAGCCTGATCTATTTCGGCTTCGTCGGCGCGCTCTATGGCATGCAGTTCTGGCTGCCGCAGATCGTCAAGGCGTTCGGCCTCACCAACGCCCAGACCGGATTCGTCACCGCGGTTCCCTATCTTTTCGGCACCATCGCCATGATCCTGTGGGCGCGGCATTCGGATGCGAGCCGCGAGCGAGTCATGCATGTCGGCGCGCCGCTGCTGCTCACCGCGATCGCGCTTGGCGTCTCCTCCTATCTCACCGATCCCACGCTGACGATGGTGCTGCTGACGGTGGCTGCGATCGGCGTGTTCTGCTGCTTCGGCGTGTTCTGGACGCTGCCAACCGCCTGGCTCTCCGGCACGGCGGCCGCCGGCGCCATCGCGCTTATCAACTCAATCGGCAATCTCGCCGGGTTCGGCGGGCCCTATCTGATCGGCTGGGTCAAGGAAGCGACGGGGCAGACCTCGACTGGTCTGCTCGTCCTTGCGGTCCTGCCGCTGATCGCGGGCATCCTGGTGTTCGTCGGCGGCCACGACAGCAAGCACGAATTCGCCGAGCGGGGGCGGTAGAACAAGGGCCACCTGGTGGGCACGGCCCGCAGGGTGCGCCTTCCTCCATCCTACAAGGCACCGGCTTGGTGGGCACTTTCGCTGTCCTCCAAGTACACCGCTTGGCCACCCCTCCTAATCCTTACTACCCCTTAACGATCACGCATTCCTGATGACTGACGATTATTGACTTTTATCAGTGAACAGTCGACATTCCTCGCAACTGAGATGCAGGAGTGTCCTTCGATGTTCGTCCGGTCAGTTTTGTCGAGCTATTCCAAGCTTTTGGCAGGAGCTTCGCTCGCCCTGATGGCCGTTTCTCTGGCAGGGTGCAATGATACCGTTGCCGAGAAAGCCGAGCCGCCGCGGCCGGTTCTGGTCGCGACCGCGCATTATGATGCCGAGACACCGGAGCGCAGCTTCGTCGGCACCATCCGTCCCAGGATCGAGAGCGATCTCGGCTTCCGCGTCGCCGGCAAGGTTGCCAAGCGCCTCGTCGAAGTCGGCCAGACCGTCGAGGTCGGCCAGCCGCTCGCCACCCTCGACGAGGTCGACCTGAAGCTCCAGGCCGAGCAGGCCGTTGCCGAACAGACCGCCGCAACCGGCGTGCTGGCCCAGGCCGCCGCCGCCGAGCAGCGCGCCAAGGATCTGAGGGCCAAGGGCTGGACCACCGACGCCCAGATGGACTCGAGCCGCGCTGCCGCCGACGAAGCCCGCGCCCGCCTGAACCGGGCCGAGCGCTCCGTCGAGCTGACCAAGAATTCCCTTTCCTACGCGACGCTCGTTGCCGACGCCCGCGGCGTCGTCACCGCAACGCTGATCGAACCCGGCCAGGTGGTTGCCGCGGGCCAGGCTTCGATCCGTGTCGCCCGCTTTGCCGAGAAGGAAGCGGTCGTCGCGATCCCTGAGACGCTGGTTGGACGCGCCAAGTCGGGCGTCGCCAGCGTCACTCTTTGGTCCGAGCCGGACAGGAAGTATGCGGCCAAGCTGCGCGAGATCGCGCCGACGGCCGATCCCGCCACGCGCACCTATCTGGCAAAATTCTCGCTGCCCGAGGCCGACGACAAGGTCGCGCTCGGCATGACCGCGACGCTGACGCTGTCGGATGCCGCCACCGAGCGCGTCGCCCGGCTGCCGCTGTCGGCGCTGTTCAACGAGGGCGGCAAGCCGTCCTTCTACGTCGTCGACGACAACGGCTCCGTCGTACTGAAGCCGGTGACGGTGAAGTCCTATGAGAGCAACGACGTCGTCATCACCGGCGGCGTCGAAGAGGGTGCCAAGATCGTCGCCCTCGGCGTGCAGAAGCTCGATCCGAGCCAGCGGGTGCGGATCGTGTCGTCACTGAGTTTTTAGTCTTGTCATTCCGGGATGGTCCGAAGGACCAGACCCGGAATCTCGAGATTCCGGGTTCGCCCTGCGGGCGCCCCGGAATGACGAAAGAAGCGAGTTACGTCGTGTGAGGTGAGTTTCGGCCTTTGTCCCTAAGCAAAGGCTGAAGCGGCGAAGCGATCCAGAACCTGCCCAGCCCCCTGGATTGCTTCGCTGCCTCGCGACGAATGTTTGAACAGAGCGGCTGTCGTTGTTTGCAACTGGATCGTCTTTCGGAGAGTGCGATGAAGCGCTTCAACCTTTCGGCCTGGGCCGTCAGCCATCCGACGCTGGTGCTCTTCCTGATGATCGTGCTCGGCGCCGCCGGCTTCTTCTCCTATGCGAAGCTCGGCCGCGCCGAGGATCCGTTCTTCACGGTCAAGACGGTGAACGTTTCCGTGATGTGGCCGGGTGCGACGTCGCAGGAAATGCAGGCCCAGGTTGCCGACCCTATCGAGAAGAAGATCCAGGAGCTGCCCTATTTCGAGAAGGTGCAGACCTATTCCAAGCCCGGCTTCGCCGCGCTCCAGGTCACTTTCCGCGACAACACGCCGCCGAAGGACGTGCCCTATCTCTTCTATCTGCTGCGCAAGAAGCTGGTCGACGTGCAGGGTCAGCTGCCGTCCGGTATCCTCGGGCCCGTCGTGAACGACGAGTTCTCCGACGTCGATTCCATCCTCTACATGATGACGGGTGACGGGGCCGACTATGCCCAGCTCAAGAAGGTCTCCGAAGGCTTCCGTCAGCGCCTGCTCAAGGTGCCTGGCGTCACCAAGGTCGACGTCTACGGCAACCAGGATGAGCGCATCTTCGTCGAGTTCAGCCACGCCAAGCTCGCCACGCTCGGCATCACGCCGCAGGCCCTGTTCGATTCGCTCGCCAAGCAGAACAACGTGACGCCGGCCGGCACGGTCGAGACGTCCTCGCAGCGCGTGCCGCTGCGCGTCACCGGTGCACTCGACGGTGCCAAGGCCGTCGCCGAGACGCCGGTCGAGAGCAACGGCCGCGTGTTCCGTCTCGGCGACATCGCCACGGTCACCCACGGCTTCGTCGATCCGCCGAGTTTCGTCGTGCGCCAGGAAGGCAAGCCCGCCATCGGCATCGGCGTCGTCACCGCCAAGGGCGCCAACATCCTCGAGCTCGGCAAGCAGGTCGAGAAGGCGACGGCCGACTTCATGAAGGCGGTGCCGCAGGGCATCGACGTCAAGCTGATCGCCGACCAGCCCAAGGTGGTCGAGCACGCCGTCGGCGAGTTCGTGCACTCCTTCATGGAAGCGCTCGTCATCGTGCTGTTCGTCTCGTTCCTCGCGCTCGGCTGGCGCACCGGCATCGTTGTCGCGCTGTCGGTGCCCTTGGTGCTCGGCATCGTCTTCGTCGTCATGAACACGATGTCGCTCGACCTGCACCGCATCACGCTCGGCGCGCTGATCATCGCGCTCGGCCTGCTCGTCGACGACGCCATCATCGCGGTCGAGATGATGGTGGTGAAGATGGAGCAGGGCTGGGACCGCATGCGTGCGGCGTCTTTTGCCTGGGAATCTACTGCGTTTCCGATGCTCACGGGAACGCTGGTCACGGCCGCTGGCTTCCTCCCCATCGGCTTTGCCAATTCAGCGGTCGGCGAATATGCCGGCAGCATCTTCTGGATCGTGGCGATCGCGCTGGTCGCCTCCTGGTTCGTGGCGGTGATCTTCACGCCCTATATCGGCGTCAAGCTGCTGCCCGAGATGAAGGCGCACCACAACCACGATCCGCATGCGGTCTACGAGACCCGCATGTACCGCGGCTTGCGTGCCGTCGTGCAATGGTGCGTCAACCACCGCATCACCGTGGTGGCCGCGACCGTCGGCGTCTTCGTCGCTTCGATCGTCGGCTTCGGCCATGTCCAGCAGCAGTTCTTCCCGCTCTCGGAGCGGCCCGAGCTGTTCCTGCAGCTGCGCCTGCCTGAGGGCACCGCCTTCAACGTCACCGAGAAGGCGGTGAAGAAGGCCGAGACGCTGCTCAAGGACGACAAGGACATCGAGACCTATACCGCCTATGTCGGCCAGGGCTCGCCGCGTTTCTGGCTCGGCCTCAACCCGCAGCTTCCGAACGAGGCCTTTGCCGAGATCGTCATCGTCGCCAAGGGCGTCGAGGCGCGCGAGCGCATCAAGGCCAAGATCGAGACCGCGGCTGCCGAGGGCTTCCTGACCGAGGCACGCGTGCGCGTCGACCGCTTCAACTTCGGTCCTCCGGTCGGCTTCCCGGTCCAGTTCCGCGTGATTGGCCCGGACGCCAACAAGGTGCGCGAGATCGCCTACCAGGTCCGCGACGTCATGCGGCAGAACAAGAGCATCAAGGACGTCCAGCTCGACTGGAACGAGCAGTCGCCCTACCTCAAGCTCGTCGTCGACCAGGACCGCGCCCGCGCCATGGGCCTGACCCCGCAGGACGTCTCCCAGGCGCTGGCGATGCTGATCTCGGGCTCGCAGGTCACCACCGTGCGCGACGGCATCGAGAAGGTCGGCGTGGTCGCCCGCGCGATCCCGTCCGAGCGCCTCGACCTCGGCGGCGTCGGCGATCTCACCATCACCTCGCGCAATGGCGTCGCCGTGCCGCTGCAGCAGATCGCTAGAATCGAGTACGCGCACGAGGAGCCGATCATGTGGCGGCGCAACCGCGACATGGCGATCACCGTGCGCTCCGACGTCGTCGACGGCGTGCAGGCACCCGACGTGACCAACCAGATCACGCCGAAGCTGAAGGCGATCAAGGATCACCTTGAACCGGCCTACCGGATCGAGCCGGGCGGCGCGTTCGAGGAGTCCGCCAAGGGTAACGCCTCGATCTTTATCCTCTTCCCGGTGATGGTCATGGTGATGCTGACGCTGCTGATGATCCAGCTGCAGAGCTTCTCGCGCCTGATCCTGGTGTTCCTGACCGCGCCGCTCGGCATCGTCGGTGCCTCGCTCGGCCTCAATGTCGCCAATGCCCCGTTCGGCTTCGTCGCGCTGCTCGGTCTGATCGCGCTCGCCGGTATGATCATGCGCAACACGGTCATCCTGGTCGACCAGATCGAGACCGACGTTTCCCACGGCCTGACCCGGCGCGAGGCGATCGTTGAGGCGACCGTCCGCCGCGCCCGGCCGGTGGTACTGACGGCGCTCGCCGCCATCCTTGCCATGATCCCGCTGTCGCGCTCGGCCTTCTGGGGCCCGATGGCGATCACCATCATGGGCGGCCTGTTCGTCGCGACCTTCCTGACGCTGCTGTACCTGCCGGGCCTCTACGCCCTCTGGTTCCGCAAGAGCCTGGACGAGGCCGGAACGCCCGAGCAGCCTGCCGCGCCGCAGCATGGGAGCGATGACCCGCACACAATTCCGCTTGCCGAAGCGGCTGAATAGATGAGAAGACTGCTGACCAACGAGTCCTGCTGATGGCCCTTGTTTCGGAACATATCGAAGTCGACACCCGGGATCGCATCCTCGAGGTGGCCGAGCGGCTGTTCCGCCAGATCGGCTACCAGAAGACGACCGTCGGCGACATCGCCAAGGAGCTCAGGATGAGCCCCGCCAACGTGTATCGCTTCTTCGAATCGAAGAAGGCGATCCATCAGGCGGTGGCCCGCTCGTTGATGGGCGAGGTCGAGCTGGAGGCGCAGCGGATCGTGGCAAAGCCCGGTCCGGTCAAGGAGCGCTTCCGCGAGCTGCTCACCACCATCAACCGCATGAACACCGAGCGCTATGTCGGCGACAACAAGCTGCATGAGATGGTCGCGATCGCGATGGAGGAGGACTGGGACGTCTGCGTCGCCCATATGGAGTGCATTGCCGGAATGATCGGCCAGATGATCGCGCAAGGCGTCGCCTCCGGGGAGTTCGAGGCGCCGGACCTGCAGCTGGCTGCGCTCTGCTCATGTTCCGCGATGATCCGCTTCTTCCACCCCCAGATGATCGCCCAGTGCGCCACCAAGCCGGGCCCCACCATCGACCAGATGATCGATTTCGTCATCGCGGGTCTGTCGCCGCGCCACTGACGGGGCGGGAAGTTTCTCCTATAACGTCCTTGCCGTCATTCCGGGGCGGTCCGCAGGACCGAACCCGGAATCTCGAGATTCCGGGTTCGCGCTGCGCGCGCCCCGGAATGACGGAGAGCGGAGAAGCAAGCGCGTGACCGACAAAGAGCTATACTTCTACGAGCCCTCCAAGGGCCACGGCCTCAAGCACGATCCCTTCAACGCCATCATCGCGCCGCGGCCGATCGGCTGGATCTCCTCGCGCGACGCCAGGGGACACGTCAACCTCGCGCCCTACAGCTTCTTCAATGCCTTCTGCTACGTGCCGCCGATCATCGGCTTCTCCTCGACCAATTGGAAGGACACGGTCGAGAACATGCAGCAGACCGGCGAGTTCGTCTGGAATCTCACGACGATGGATCTCGCCAAGCGCATGAACGCGACCGCCGCGCATGTCGCCCCCGAGGTCGACGAGTTCGAGGTCGCGGGCCTGACTGCCGTGCCCGGCAAGCTCGTCAACGTGCCGCGGGTGGCCGAGAGCCCGGTCGCCTTCGAGTGCAAGGTGTCCGATATCGTCCGCCTCAAGGGCGCCGATGGCAAGGAGGCCGACGCCTGGCTGACGCTCGGCGAAGTCGTCGCCGTCCACATCGACAAGGCCTTGATCAAGGACGGCGTCTACCAGACCGCCGCCGCCCGCCCCATCGTCCGCGCCGGCCGTCGCGGCGATTATTTCGAGATCAAGCCGGAAAACATGTTCGAGATGGTCCGGCCGGATTAGGCCGGGCCGCCGTTCTCTCCACACGTCATTCCGGGGCGCGCCGTCAGGCGCGAACCCGGAATCCATTCCTCCACCGACACTGCCGCATGATGGATTCCGGGCTCGACGCTGCGCGTCGCCCCGGAATGACAGCCGAGAGACATTCAGCCCCCATCCTCTCCCGGAACTGCACCCACGCCCCCGCCGTTATGGCTCGGGCGGCCGCCCGGCCGCGTCAATGTTGCAGGCGAGATGTTCGCCTCCGCCAGCCGATTTCCGCTAAAATGCCCGATAACCGCGCCGATGCATGAGGTCCGCCATGAGCTTCCGCCGCGACACCATCACCAAGCCGATCTTCTCCCGGGCACGCGGCGTGCTGCCGGCGATGTCCGACACCGAGAGTGAGGCGCTGGAGGCGGGCGACGTCTGGTGGGATGCCGATCTCTTCACCGGCGATCCCGACTGGACGAAACTGCTGAAAATTGCGCCGGCCAAATTGACCGACGAGGAGCGGGCCTTCCTCAATGGCCCCGTCGACGAGCTCTGCGCCATGCTCGACGAGTGGAAGATCTTTTGGGAAACGCGCGACCTGCCGCCGGACGTCTGGCACTTCGTCAAGCGCGAAAAGTTCTTCGGCATGATCATTCCGAAGGAGTTCGGTGGCCTCGGCTTTTCGCCCTACGCGCATTCGGAAGTGGTGCGCAAGATCTCGACCCGTTCGATCGCGGCCGCGGTCACCGTGATGGTGCCGAACTCGCTCGGCCCGGGCGAGCTCCTGATGCGCTTCGGCACTTTGGAGCAGCAGCAGCGCTGGCTGCCGCGCCTCGCCGACGGTCGCGAAATTCCCTGCTTCGGCCTCACCAGCCCGGAAGCCGGCTCGGATGCCGCCTCGATGGTCGACAGCGGCATCATCTGCAAAGGCGAATTTGAGGGGCGCGAGGTCGTCGGCCTCCGCCTCAACTGGCACAAGCGCTACATCACGCTCGGCCCGGTCGCGACGCTGCTCGGCCTTGCCTTCAAGGCCTATGATCCCGATCATCTGGTGGGCGATCAGGAAGAGCTCGGCATCACCGTGGCGCTGATCCCGACGAACCTGCCCGGCGTCGAGATCGGGCAGCGTCATCTGCCCTCGATGCAGGTGTTTCAGAACGGCCCGAACTGGGGCCGCGACGTCTTCATCCCGCTCGACTACGTCATCGGCGGCAAGGAGCGGCTCGGGCAGGGCTGGAAGATGCTGATGACCGCGCTTGCCGCCGGGCGCGGCATCTCGCTGCCGTCGCTGTCGGCGGCCGGGGCCGCCTATGCCGCGCGCACCACCGGCGCCTATGCCCGCATCCGCGAGCAGTTCGGCATCTCGATCGCCAAGTTCGAAGGCGTCGAGGAGCCGCTCGCCCGCATCGTCGCGACCGCCTACCAGCTCGATGCCGCACGCCGGCTCACCTGCGCGGCGCTCAATGCCGGCATCCATCCCGCCGTCATCTCCGGCATCATGAAGCTGCACGCGACCGAGCGGATGCGCACTGCGATCGATGACGCCATGGACATCCATGGCGGCAAGGCCGTGATCGACGGTCCGCAAAACTATCTCGGCAATCTCCACCGCGCCGTGCCCGTCGGCATCACGGTCGAAGGCGCCAATATCCTGACCCGCAATCTCATCGTGTTCGGGCAAGGAGCGATCCGCGCCCATCCTTACCTGCTCGACGAGATGAATGCGCTCGCGGATAGCGATCGCGACCGCGGCCTCAGCGCGTTCGACAAGGCGTTCTGGAAGCATGTCGGCCATCACTTCCGGACACTCTTCCGCGCCTTCGGTCGCAGCTGGACCTTTGGCGCCTTCTCGCCGGTGCCCGATGCGGGCGATGCCACGCCGTTCTATCGCCAGCTCTCGCGCTACTCCGCGGCGTTCGCGCTCTGCGCCGACATGGCGCTGCTGACGCTCGGCGGCGCGCTCAAGCGCAAGGAAATGCTGTCGGCCCGTTTCGGCGACATCCTGTCCGAGCTCTATCTGCTCTCGGCCGCGCTGAAGCGCTGGCAGGACGAGGGGCGACAGAAGGAGGACTTTGCCGCGCTGGAATGGTGCATGGCGGCGGGCTTCCGAACCATCGAGAGCCGGCTTGCCGAAATCCTGGCCAATCTGCCGAACCGCTTCGTCGCCGGCTTCCTCAAGCTGGTGGTGCAGCCGTTCGGCGCCCGCGTGCTCGGCCCGTCCGACCGCGTCGTGCACCAATGCGCAGCCATCGTGCTGGAGCCGTCGGCGGCACGCGAGCGCCTCACGCCGGATCTCGCTTATGTCGATGACGACGGCGGCTTTGCCCGGCTGGAGCGCGCGTTCAAGCTGGTCGCGGCGACGGATGCGATCGCCAGGCGCATGCGTGCTGCGCATATCCGCGACTGGAAGGAGGCCGTCAGCAAGGGCGTGATCACCCAGGCTGAGGGCGAGCAGCTTGCTGCAGCTCATGAAGCCGTCACAAAAGTGATCGAGGTCGATGATTTTGCGCCGGAGGCGCTGTCGCCGATTTACAAGAAAACCGTCAATGTGCATCAGTTCTTCCAGGAACTCGGTGATCAGAGGGCGGCGAGCTGATGGCACGACCGGTATTCATCGTCGACGGCAGCCGGACGCCGTTCCTGAAGGCGCGTTCGGGGCCAGGGCCGTTCACACCGGTCGATCTCGCCGTGCAATGTGGCCGGCCGCTCTTGGCGCGCCAGCCGTTCTCGCCCGACAGCTTCGACCAGGTCATCCTCGGCTGCGTCAACGTGATCGCGGACGAGATGAATCCGGCCCGCGTCGCCGCGCTCCGGCTCGGCATGGGTGAGGACATGGTCGCCTTCACCGTGCAGATCAATTGCGGCTCGGGCATGCAATCGATCGACACCGCCTACCGCTATATCCGCGAAGGCCATGCCGACATGATTTTGGCTGGAGGCACCGAGGCGCTCAGCCACGCGCCGCTGGTCTGGCCGAATTCCGGCGTGCGCTGGTTCGCCGGCCTTGCCACCGCCAAAGGCGTGGCCGCGAAGCTCGCCTCGGCGTTCAAGCTGAGGCCGCGCGATCTCAAGCCGATCATCGGCCTCGAGCGCGGCCTGACCGATCCCGTCACCGAGCTGAACATGGGCCAGACCGCGGAGGTCGTCGGTCATCTCTTCGGCATCACGCGCGCGCAGTCGGATGCCTACGCAGCCGAGAGCCACCGCCGGCTCGCACATGCGCAAAGCGCGGGTTATCTGAAGGGTGAGGTCGAGACTGCGTTTTCCCGCGACGGCAAGTTCTTCGACCATGACGACGGCGTGCGTCCGGACTCCACGGCCGAGACGCTCGCCAAGCTCCGGCCGGTGTTCGAGCGCCCGTGGGGCCAGGTCACCGCCGGCAATTCCTCGCAGATCACCGACGGCGCCTCCTGGGTGATCCTCGCCTCCGACGCCGCCGTTGCAAAGCACAAGCTGACGCCGAGGGCCGTCATCGTCGACAGCCATTGGGCCGCGCTCGACCCCAGCATCATGGGGCTCGGTCCGGTGATGTCCGTGACCCCGCTGCTGAAGCGCAATGACCTCACCCTCAAGGACGTCGAGACCTGGGAGCTGAACGAGGCCTTCGCAACGCAAGTGCTCGGCTGTCTTGCCGCCTGGAAGGACGACAAGTTCTGCCGCGAGATTCTTGGGCTGGACGGCGCGGCCGGCGAGATCGACCGCGAGAGGCTGAACGTCGACGGCGGCGCGATTTCGCTCGGCCATCCCGTCGGCACCTCCGGCAACCGCATCGTGCTGCATCTCGTCAATGCGATGAAGCGGCTCGGCACGCGCCGTGGTGTGGCCACCGAATGCATCGGCGGCGGGCTCGGCGGCGCCATGCTGATCGAGGCGGTGTGACCATGGATTCCAAGATCATGACCGTGCTCGCCGATCGCGTGCTGGAGCTCGGGCCGCGTCCCGCGTCGGATGGTCCCTACAAGAACTTCAAGCTCACCCGCGATGCGGATGGCGTCGCCTGGCTGCTGTTTGATCGCGCTGGCGCCAGCGCCAACACGCTGTCCTCCGAGGTGATGGAGGAGTTCGACGCGGTGCTCGCGGCAATCGAGACCGAACGTCCCGCCGGTCTCGTCATCCGCTCGGCAAAGCCGTCCGGCTTCATTGCCGGCGCCGACGTCAACGAATTCCGCGGGGCCAGCGATCCCGGCATGGTGGAGACGCGCATCCGCGCCGCGCATGCGGTGGTCGATCATCTGGAAGCGCTAAGGCTGCCGACCGTCGCAGTCATCCACGGCTTCTGCCTTGGCGGTGGGCTCGAGGTGGCGCTGGTCTGCCAGGCGCGCATCGCCATCGAGGGCGCGCGCTTCGGTTTCCCGGAGGTGATGCTCGGCCTGCATCCTGGTCTCGGCGGCACGGCGCGGTTCACCGCGCTGGTCAATCCGACCCAGTCGATGGCGCTGATGCTGACCGGCCGAACCATCGACGCGCGCCGCGCCAGGGCGCTCGGCCTCGTCGACACAGTGACGCAGGAGCGGCATGTCCAGGGCGCGGTGAAGGATGCGCTGTTCGGCCGTATGAAGCGGGCCAAGCCCGGTCTGCTCACGCGCGCCGCCAATCTCGGACCGGTGCGCGGCCTGCTGGCCAAGCGCATGCGCTCGGAGGCCGTGAAGGCTGCATCGCGCGAGCATTATCCAGCGCCCTATGCGCTGATCGATCTCTGGGAAGCGCATGGCGGCAGCAAGTCCGCGATGCTGAAGGCCGAGCAGGCCTCGTTCGCCAAGCTGATGGTGACGCCGACCGCGCAGAACCTGATCCGCGTTTTCTTCCTGCGCGAGCAGATGAAGAAGGCGGCAGGCGCCGGCAGTACGGTGAAGCATGTCCACGTCATCGGCGCCGGCGCGATGGGCGGCGACATCGCGGCCTGGTGTGCGGGGCAGGGCCTTCGCGTCTCGCTCGCCGACATGAAGCCCGAGCCGATCGCGGGCGCGGTGAAGCGCGCGGCCGACCTCTACGGCAAGATCATCCGCAAGCCCACCGACGTGCGCGACGCGCTCGATCGCCTGATCCCCGATATGGACGGTGAGGGCGTCCGCAACGCCGATCTCATCATCGAGGCGGTGCCGGAAAAGCTCGAGCTGAAACAGAAGGTCTATGCCGGCATCGAGCCGCGCATGAAACCGGGCGCGATCCTTGCGACCAACACGTCCAGCATTCCGCTGCAGGACCTGCGCACCACGCTGGCGCGGCCGGAGCGGCTGGTCGGCCTGCATTTCTTCAACCCGGTGTCGCGGCTGCAGCTGGTCGAGGTCGTCAGTCACGACGGCAACGATGCACAAGTGCTCAAACAGGCGCTCGCCTTCGTCGGGGCGATCGACCGCCTGCCTTTGCCTGTGAAGAGCTCGCCTGGCTTCCTCGTCAACCGCGCGCTGACGCCCTACATGCTCGAAGCGATGGTGATGCTGGACGAGAAGATCGACCAGCGCCTGATCGATGAAGCGGCTGAGCAGTTCGGCATGCCGATGGGTCCGATCGAGCTGGCCGATCAGGTCGGGCTCGACATCTGCCTCGATGTCGGCGACATGCTGCGCACCAAGTTCGGCGATCTCCTGCCGCCGACGCCGGCCTGGCTACGCGACAAGGTCGCCAAGGGCGAGCTCGGCCGCAAGACCGGCAAGGGCTTTTATACCTGGAAGGACGGCAAGGCGGAGAAGACGCCGTTGCCGGAGACCGGACCGCGCGTCACCGACCAGATGATCGACCGCCTGGTGCTGCCGATGTCCAATGTCTGCGTCGCGGCCCTTCGCGAGGGCATCGTCGACGATGCCGACGCCGTCGACGGCGCGATGATCTTCGGGACCGGTTATGCACCCTTCCGCGGTGGTCCGCTGAATTATGCGCGAACGCGCGGCGTGGAAAACATTGTATCCACCCTGCGCGCGCTGGCTGAACGATTCGGCGCGCGTTTCGCGCCGGATCCGGGCTGGGACAATTTCAAGTGAGCAATCTCGAGAGAGGCATGAACGAGCAAGCCACGACCGCGCCGAGCGGCGATCTCTGCATCCGCACGCTGGCGATGCCGGCCGACACCAATGCCAACGGCGACATCTTCGGCGGCTGGTTGTTGAGCCAGATGGACGTCGGCGGCGGAGTGTTCGCTTCGAAGGTCGCGCGGTCGCGCACCGTGACGGTCGCGATCGAGGCGATGAATTTTCGCAAAGCGGTCTATGTCGGCGATCTCGTCTCGGTCTATGCCAATCTCGTGCGCGTCGGGCGCACCTCGCTGACCGTGCATCTCGAAGCCTGGGCATTGCGGCGCAAGGAGCTGCATCCGTTCCTCGTCACCGACGGTCATTTCACCTACGTCTCGATCGATGACCACGGCCGTCCGCAGGCGATCCAGCGAGAGGATCCGCCGATCGCGACGTAATCGCGCGCGACGCTCTGCCTTATCTTGCGAGGCTTTGCAGCGCCGCAAAACGCGGCACGAGCAAGTCAACCGCGTCGCGGCTTCGCCAAGAACCAGTCATAAAACGGATGAGGTCCCGGCGTACTCAATTGCGTGTCGATTCGGGGTGGAAACGGCCAAATGCCCTTGGGAACTTTTGGGCAGGAGCACCGTTGTTTGCCCGCACTGAGGAATCCACGGACCATGCCGGACAGCTACATCATCGAAGTCGATTCGCAGACCGCAGGTATCGTCGTTCGTTCCCAGGGAGGCTACTGCTTCTTCGCCTCGTCGCACCGCTTCAACCGTCTCGAAGGCCAGCTCTTCCGCAACGCCCGCGAAGCCGAGCGCGCCGCGCGCAGGCTGCTCAACGGCGATGTGAAGGAGGCGGCGTAAGCGCCTGCTGGTCATTCCGGGGCGCGCGAAAGCGCGAACCCGGAATCTATCCTGCTGCAGAAATTGCCGACCAATGGATTCCGGGCCCGCGCCTTTCGGCGCGTCCCGGAATGACGGCTATGATCACAATTTCGTCGCCGCCCGCGACAAGAGCTTCCACTCGTCGCCTTGCTTCTGCCAGTTCATCAGGATGTGAAGGTTGGTCGATACTTTCTTCCCATCGGCCGCCATCTCCTGTTCGCCCAGCCAGTGGAAACGCACGATCGCCGTGGGGCCGACGACCTTGATGGTGGGGTCCTTGTACTCGATGGACAGAAACTTCGACTTGCCGTCGGTTGCGTTGGCGATGAACGTCGCCTTGTCCTCGACCTTGCCGCTGGAATGGCTGTAGCTCAGCTCCTCCGCGCACAGCGCGCCGAGCGCCTTGGGATCGGCCGCGATCTGGGCGAGGCGGAAGGCCTCGACCCTCTTGGCCACGGCTTCCTCGTCTGCCGAAGCGGCGAGCGCTGGTCTCGCGAACGCAAGCGCGGAGACGGCGAGAGTCGAGAGACACAGATCGCGTCGATTGATCGTCATTGTTTCCTCCTTTTTTGATCTTGCAACCAGTGTTGCAGTCACACGCGGGTTTGTCGAGTGTCACCTGCGGATCATGTGGATGCGTCATTGCGCGATCGAGGCTGTATTGATACGCCTTCCGCATCGATGCGTCGCGCATTTGGGAAAGTACGGAAATGATCGAGACCAAACACGATGGAATGAGCCGGGCGTTGTTGTTCGACATTGACGGCACGCTCGCCGACACCGATCCGTTGCACTTGAAGGCTTTCAACCAGGTGCTCGGTCCGCACGGACATGTCTTCGATCACGCACGTTTCTCCCGCGAGCTGCAGGGCTTCGCCAATGTCGCCATCGGCGAGCGCTTCCTGGCCCATGAGATGCCGGAGCGGCGCGCCCTGATCCTCGAAGAGAAGGAAGAGGTCTTCCGCACCCTGGTGGCCGGGCAGATCGCACCGCTGCCGGGCTTGATGGCGCTGCTCGACCGCGCCGATGACGCCGGCATTCCCATGGTCGCGGTGACCAACGCGCCGCGTCTCAACGCCGAGCTGCTGCTCTCCGGTCTCGGCATCACGCATCGTTTCAAGGCGCTCGTGATTGGCGCCGAGCTGCCGCACGGCAAGCCGCATCCGCTGCCCTACCAGGAAGGGCTGCGTTACGTCGGCGCGAGGCCGGAAACCTCGATCGCATTCGAGGATTCCCGCACCGGCGTGCAGTCCGCAACGGCGGCCGGCATTCCGACCATCGGCATCCGCACCAGCCTCAGCCATGCTGACCTGGTTGGAGCAGGCGCGGTCGCGTCCGCGAGCGCCTTCGACGACCCGACGCTGCTCGCGCGTCTCGAAAGTGCCATGGCGTGGTGTTCGAGACGGCGCTGACGCGCCTCTCCATGATGAGGCTCATGGGCGTCAACGCCCGTTGAAGCGACTGCCGCGCATTCTGCCCTCATCCCGAGGAGCCCGCCTCAAGCGGGCGTCTCGAAGGATGGCCGCAGAGAAAAGCTCTCGAATGCGATAGCCCTGGGGCGCGACTAGCCCCGCTGCGAATATTCGCACTCGCCCTCGCCGGAATCCTTCCTGGCTGCCGCAAGCCAGCGCGAAGAACATCCGGCTCGGCACTTTCAGCTTGCGGAAATCCGGCGCGGGCCGTTTGGAAACGGGCGCAATGAGCAGCCCATCAAGCTGGAAGGCGCCGATCTAATCCCAGTATGGGATGGCCGGACGGGCGATCATCAGCCAGAAGATGATCAGCACGGCGGCGAAAGCCGGAAAGCCGAAGGCGAACCACCATCGGAAGAGATGGTGATACCGGGCGGGCAGCTCGCCCTTGCTCGCGACCGCCGCGACGGCGAGATCGCGCATCTGCATCTGCATCCACACCACCGGCAGCCAGAAGGCGCCGATCACGAGATACAGTGCAATCGACGCCGCCACCCAGCCGTCGCCGAGGGAATACCCGCTCGACCAGGCGAGCCACGTGCCCGTGATTGGCTGCAGGATCACGGCACTCGCCGTGAACAGGAAGTCGGCCAGCACCACCGTCCGCGCCACGCCCGCGATCTCGCGCGGGTCGCCGCGCAGATGTGCCATCAGCATGAAGAAGGCGATGCCGGCCCCGGTGCCGAGCAGCACGGCAGCGCCGATGATGTGCGCCATCTTCATGAGGAAATAGAGCATCAGCGATCCTCCCGGATCGCCATGGCGACCAGGTTGAGCATGATCACCGGCCAGATCTTCAGCATCGGTCCCAGCGGATCGGCCCATAGCCGCGGCACCAGCGCCGTGCCGATCACGGCGTAGGTGAGCGAGATGATCAATGCTGCCCAGAGCCCGTAACGGCTTAGAGGCCGCCAGAGAATGGCAAGCCCGATGACGATGTCGGCGAGCGCGCCTGCGGTGACGGTGAGCGCCGCGACGTTCCCCTGCAGCCCGCCTTCTAGCAGCAACGACATGCCGATGTCCCAGCCCGCGCTCAGCGAGATGATGCCTGTAGCGATCCAGAACAGGCCGAAGACGCCGAAGATCAGCGGCTTGAGCGCATACAGCCGTGCAAACCAGCGCTCCTGCACCGAGGCAGGCTCGCGCGCGAGCGCGGCTTCGAGATCGCGCGGTGGAGTGCCGGTCAACCGACGCCAGGGCTCGGGATCGCCGGTCGCACCGCGGCGCATTTCCGCCTGTGCCGTCGTGTTGATGGGCGTTCGCCATCCCAGCGTCTGCGCAACGTCTCCCGCGCGGTAAGCAACCGAAGCCACCCAGGATGGCAGCTGCAGGCGGTACGCCGGCCTCCAGCGCAGCCAGGCCCGAAACAGCGCGACCGCGTCGCTGAAGGCGATTGGCCGTGGGCCGGCCAGATCGATGGCGATGCGGGAAGGCGCGCCCGGCTGCAGGAAGAACAGCACGGTCTCAACGACCTCGTCGAGATGCACCGGTTGAATTGCGGCCGTGTCCGGCATGACCGGCAGAACCGGCAGCGCCGCCAGCCCTCGCAACAGCGCGCTGCCGCCATAGGCGGCGCGGCCGATCACGACGGAGGGTCGCAGGATGACCCAATCGAGGTCGCGCGCCATCAAGGCGGCTTCGCCCTCCCGCTTGGTACGAGAAAAATCGCTGGGGGCATCGACATTGCTGCCGATCGCCGAGAACAGGACGACGCGGCGGACGCCTGCGCTTTCGCAGGCGCTGTAGAGTGCCGCGCTGCCGGCGACATGAACCCCGTGCAGATCCCGTCCCTGGAGCGCTCCGGCCAGGTTGATCACCGCATCGACGCCCGCAAGGATGCCCTTCCATTGCGAGGGATCGGTTGTGCGGGTGACGTCGAGGCTGATGTGGCGCCGATCGCGATCTGCAGCCGGGTGGCGCGACACCGATAGACATTCGTAGCCTTCGGCCGACAGCCTGGCGTGGATCGCCGAGCCGAGAAATCCTGTACCGCCAACGAGGAGAATTCGCATGACTGCTCCTTCGATCGGCTACCGAATGCCGATAACGGCTGATCTCATCGGACGAACAAAGCGGGGCCACGGCGCTTGTTCCTCCAGGCGGAACCGATTGGCCTGGCGAACCCGACCGCGCTGCTGCTACAAATCGGCACAAAGCCACAAGAAAGCGACCGGGAGAGAGCGATGCGGCCCAACGGGACAGATTCAGGCTTTGCGGCCGGCGATGTCACGCCCGCGGTGCTTGCGATCGGCCGCTCCGATTTTCCCGATGTCCTCATCGACACGTTGCGGCGGCAGGCCGATGTCGGCCATTGCATGGTGTTCGCGTTGAGCCGGGCCGGCGCGGCGAGCTGTCTGCTCGATGCCGGCAACATCCCGATCGGCGGCGATCTCGGCGCCGCCTATGCCGGCCAGTTTCACGAAACCGATCCCAACCGCGATGCGCTGTTCGAAGGCGAGGGCGGCGCGCCGATCATGCTGCCTCACTTCGCGCCGCGCATGTACGGCGCGCGCTACCGCAAGATCTTCTTCCAGGATTCCGGCATCGTCGACAAATGTGCGACCGCGATCTGGAACGGTGACATCTGCTTCTACGTCAACTTCTATCGGATCGCCGCGCAGGGCCGCTTCAGCGCCGCGCAGCGCGAGCGGCTCGGGACGATCGCGCCGGCGATCGCAGCCAGCGTCGCGCGCCATTTCCAGGAGAAGCCGACGCCCGATCTTGCGACCCTGTTCGCGACGCGCGCGCCGCTTTCCACGCTCACCCCGCGCGAGCAGGAGGTCTGCCGCCGTATTCTCGCAGGCTTCAGCTCAGAGGCGATCTCGCAAGCGCTCGGCATCAGCCTGCATTCGACCCTGACCTACCGCAAGCGCGCCTATGAGCGGCTCGGCATCTCCTCGCAGAGCGAGTTATTTGCGATCGTGCTGCGGCTGCTGGCCGGTCCGCGGCCTGAACTAGGTGGCTCCAAGTCCGCGATCTCTGTGTCCATCCAATTTTAGCATTTGGTCGGATCTCTAGTTGAAGCATTTGGCCTATCATCCGATGCGATTGCCGCGCGCAGGGTCGATCCGAGGTTGAGAACATGCCAGACTGGCTTCTCGCACTTATCTGTCTGATCGCCCTGCTGGGATTCATTGGCTATGCCTTTTTCCAGGGCATGAGGGTCCCGCCGGATCGAAACAATGCGAACTTTGGACCCAGCCAGAATGACGGTTGGTCCGGCGGCTCCGACGGTCATTCCGGAAGTTAGCCAGGATACCGCCTGCCCCCGGTCGACGTCCGCGAAGGCGCGACGGAGGTCGCCCTTGCGCAGATACGCTATCGCGCGGCTGCTGTAGGCGGCGTGGTCGTTAGCATGCAGTCGCCGCAACGTGGTTAGTCGTTTCTTTGCGAGATGCCTTGGCCACGATGAAGCGCGCCGCCATGACGAGGTGGCAGTGGCAGCGCCATGGAATTCGTTGCAATTGTCTGGATTGGGTCGGAAGCCGGGGTCGGCTTTTCGCTCTGGAACGTTCGGGCGCGGACCCCCCTTAGCGGAAATTAACGTTGCGCGGCCAATATGCTCGACATGCATTCCGAATGGCGTCGTCAACTGCCCTATTTGGTTCACACCAACAGAGAGCTCGGCCTGATGCTCCGGGGTACCAAGCCCCTCGCATATTTCGCGGATTTCGTTGGCCGTGAACCAGATATCTGTATTCGGTATTGGCGCATGTTCGACCGGCATGTCGCTGAAGGCCGCCTGACAAAACGCGAGTTGATCGAGCCATGTCCCGAGTCGCCACGACTCGAATATCGGATGCTGTTCTACACATTGCCCGGTCACGAGTGGCGGATCGATGCCATGCTTGCGCTGCTGAACGAACCCGGAGTTTGGTCCTATGATCGCGAACGGCGCTTCGGCGAATTGCTTGGTTACGAGACTTGGCAGATCGACCATTGGCTGACGCATGGTCGCTCGCTGGCGAACGCTTAGTCTGCGGTACCTATCGCGAGCCTATCCGCGGGTTTGCTCCGCCTCTCCCGCTTGCGGGAGAGGCCGACGCGCTCGCAGAGCGCGGCGGGTGAGGGCTCTCGCCGCGCAGGGAAATCTTCTGCAATCCTCAACAATCCCGACGCGGAAACACCCTCTCCCCAACCCTCCCCCGCAAGCGGGGGAGGGAGCCCAGTGCCGATGCCGCCGCACCGTGCGCACCATATGCGATTGCCCTGCCGAGTGAGGGGGGCGCCCTGCGAATGCCCGCGGTTGCCGCACACACTGGCACCCCTGCAGCGCTCGGATGAGCGGCCTTGCTATGCGGAAAGCCGCGACCGGTAGGGCGCGTTGAGCAGCAGCATGAACAACGCTCGTTCCGCCCGGTACTTTGCGGCCGCTCGGCTGGATTCCCGGCCCTGCATCACCACTGCGCCCTCGATGGTGCAGACGCTCCAGCTCCACGTCCTGCGCCTGCGCGGCGCCAGGGTCACCTCGAAAATCGGAAATTCCGGTCCCGCCATCGCCGCCGCTTCTCGCCAGACATCCAATTTGGGCCGAGTTGAACCCGGAGCGCCGGCCTGTGTCTTCACCCATTTGGGTGAAGCGGAGCTTTCGCCCGCCCGGGGCAGGGTTGTTGCATTTGAGATGTGGCTATGGGCACCAACTGTCTCCACAGCGTCATGGCCGGGCTCGTCCCGGCCATCCACGCCTTTCCACCCAATACAAAGGACGTGGATGCCCGGGACAAGCCCGGGCATGACGGCCTCTGCAAAATTCAAACGCGATTATCCCGCCCTGCCGGGGGGCAGCCTCAGTCTCTCAGCGGCAATTTGGGGATCGCGCCGAAGAGCGCAGCTGCGCTCTTCTGGTTACGCGTTCCCGTCTTGGCGAGGACGGCCTTGACCTGCGTGCGGATCGTTTCGCGACTGAGTCCGTGATGCGCCGCGATGTCGCCGATCGTCTGTCCTTGCGCGATTCCGCGCGCAACGCGCGCCTCGCTGGGGGTGAGATCGAACAGGCCGCGAATGAGGGCGAGGCTCGGAGCCTGCGAGGCGGTGACTGGCGTTGCGATGAGGAGGCCAACTGCCCCGTCGAACAGATCGCGCGCTTCGCCCGGCATCGAAACCAGATGAAGGACCACGCGATCGAGATCGCTGGTGCGGCGCGCGGCAAAGGAGCACACGGCCTTTTCCGGAGCATCGAGTTGAGCAAGGCCGGCGCGCAGCAGGGTGTCGGCCGCGCGGTCCTTGATGGCGATCCGGTCCTTCGGCAGCCATTGCAGAACATCGGTCATGTCTTCGATCAAGGCGTTCGCGGCCAGCACACGCCCCGAGCGCGTGATCGCGAGCGCCGGCAAGCCGACCAGGGACAACGCCTCGGTTGCCGCCCGCATCCGGGTGAGCCGCCAGCGCGTCGACAGCAGAGCCGCCCGCGCGAGATGGGGACGAAAGCGGTCGAGAAAATCGAGGTCCTGCCGCGAAAATGCGGGGCGGCCGGCCAGTCTTTCCATATGGAAGACGATGATCTCACCGGACGGGCTGCGGACCGCCGTCGCGCAAGCGTGCTCGAAGCCCCACTTCTTGTTCCATTCCACCCGATATGGATCGCGCTCCCATTCCTCCGGCGTAAACACCTCCTGCTCGCCGACGAAGCCGGGATGATCAAGCGCCAGGAGTCTCGGCGTCGTCTCCGTCCGGCTGGAGAGGTCGCTATTCAGGAACGCCGAGAAGGCCTCGCGGATCGAGGGCGACGTCACGACACCATTCCAGACTCCGGACCATTGATCGGAGTCCGTGGTGATCATGACCATGCCATGCGCGCCTGCGGCATGGGCGATTTGCTCCAGAACATCCGGCCAGAGCTCTGGAAGCGTCGCTGCCTCGTGGATGCGGTCCACGATCTGCTCGAAATCGATGCCCGTCATTGTCCCCGGTAGCCCATCCGGCTCGCAGAGGCACGGTATGCACGCCCACTCGAGCCCTGTGCTTCTCGTCCACGCCATTGATAGCAACGCCCTTCGGGGGAACTCAATTGCAACTTTTTCCCGAATTCATCGGGTGAACGCATGCCAGGCGTCGCACTCACATTATAACTACCTGAAAGTTCTCAGGTTTATCGTGCCGGCGGCCTGTGCTCCTGAAGGCGTCCCCGAAACGCCCGTCCCAATCGTTGGGGACAGACGCCGGCTTGCGAAGGCGTTAGCCTTTGCATCGAGAGCCTTGGCATCGAGGAGACGACAAGGGAGGGAAGCTTGAGCACCGCGCCGCGCATCGACATCGACCCGGCCGCCTTCTGGGCCGATCCCTATCCGATGCTCGCCAAAATGCGGAAAGAGGCGCCGATCGCGTTCGTGCCGCAGCTCGGCTCGACGCTGCTGACGAGCCGCGACGACATCTCCATCTCCGAGAAGCAGATCGACGTGTTCTCCTCGCACCAGCCGGCCGGCCTGATGAACCGGCTGATGGGCCACAACATGATGCGCAAGGACGGCGAGGCGCATCTCGTCGAGCGCCGCGCGATGTTTCCGACGATCTCGCCGAAGACGGTGAAGGCGCATTGGACGGCGCAGTTCCAAGCCCATGCGGATCGCATTATCGCTTCGCTTGAACCTGGCCGGATCGATCTCATGCGCGACTTCGCGCTGCCGTTCTCCGGCGAATGCCTGAAGTCGATCACCGGCCTCACCAATATCGGCTTTCAGGACATGGATGCGTGGTCGCAAGGCATGATCGAGGGCATCGCCAATTATGCCGGCGATCCCGCGGTCGAGGCGCGCTGCCATGCGGCTACCGCGGGCATCGACGCCGCGATCGACGACATGCTGCCGGTGATGCGCAAGCATCCCGACCAGAGCATCTTGGGCGTGCTGCTCGCCTCGGGCATGCCGATGGAGAGCGTGCGCGCCAACGTCAAGCTTGCGATATCAGGCGGCCAGAACGAGCCGCGCAAGGCGATCGCCGGCACGGTCTGGGCGCTGCTGACCCATCCCGACCAGCTCGATCTGGTCCTGCGCGGCGAGGTGTCCTGGCTGCAGGCCTTCGAGGAATATGCCCGCTGGATCTCGCCGATCGGCATGTCGCCGCGCCGCATCGCCAAGCCCTGGACCATTCGCGATGTGTCGTTCGAACGCGACGAACGCGTGTTCCTGATGTTCGGCTCCGCCAACCGCGACGAGAAGCACTTCGAGCGCGCCGATGCGTTCGACGTGCGGCGCGACACCACCAAGAGCGTCGCCTTCGGCGCCGGCCCGCATTTCTGCGCCGGCGCCTTCGCCTCGCGCGCCATGATCGCCGACGTCGCCCTGCCGACCCTGTTTGCGCGCGCCTCGCGCATCGAGCTCGCCGACGACGAAGAGGTGCGGATCGGCGGCTGGGCCTTTCGCGGGCTGCAGAATCTGCCGGTGAGGTGGGAGCGATAGGCCGGTGAGGGCCTCTGACCCCAACGCTGCCATGATGCCATTCTGCCCCTGTTCTGCCCGACGAGTCAAACGCACTTCGGATAATACGTAAGTCTTTGTTTTCGCACGCCCCGCTACTGTGCATGGGGTTGTTTTGCGACTTTTCATGTTCCGGCGGTCCAGGGCTCGACCAAATCCGTGCGCCTCTCACATTCGCGTGCAGAAAAATTCCATCCTCATTCGCCTCGCCGCTTGAAAGATTGATCGCGCGCGCAGCACGCACCGCAGTGCGCGCATCGCTATTTTCCCAGACGTCTCGACAGCTCCGATGACGCGCACCATCATTCCGCAAGCGTGAATGGAGCGTGGAATGCAGCGTCGAGACTTTCGGAAACCGTCGAAGCCGATTCAAATCCGCGACATCGTCTGGCGCAACCCGGCAGCCTGACCGTGCCGACCGATCTTCCCGTCCACAAAGGTTCGAAGATGAAGCGCATCGTTCAACGCGTGATCGCAGCCATCGTGCTGTCGATCGGCATCGTCGCCGCCGCGGTCGGCACGACTTACGGCTAGGGGCACATCGATGAGCCAATCCAACGCCAACATCCTCTGGTTCCTGCCGACCCACGGCGATGGTCGCTATCTCGGCACCGGCATCGGCGGCCGCGAGGTCAACTTCAACTATCTGCGCCAGATCGCGCAGGCCGCCGATCAGCTCGGCTATTTCGGCGTGCTGTTGCCGACCGGGCGGTCCTGCGAGGATTCCTGGATCGTTGCTTCCTCGGTCGCGCCGTTCACCGAGCGGCTGCACTATCTCGTCGCCGTTCGTCCCGGCCTGCAATCGCCGAGCGTCGCCGCGCGCATGACCGCGACTCTCGATCGCATCTCGAACGGCCGACTGCTCGTCAACGTCGTCACCGGCGGCGATCCCGTCGAGAACAAGGGCGACGGCGTCTTCCTCGGCCATGACGAGCGCTACGAGGTCACCCGCGAGTTCCTGAACGTCTACAGCGATCTGCTCGCCGGCAAGACGGTGGACGCCGAGGGCAAGCACATCCGCATCGAGAGCGGCAAGCTGCTGTTTCCCCCGGTGCAGTCGCCGCGCCCGCCGCTCTATTTCGGCGGCTCCTCCGATGCCGGCATCGACGTCGCGGTCGACACCGTCGACAAATATCTGACCTGGGGCGAGCCGCCGGCGCTCGTTGCCGAGAAGATCGCCAAGGTGAGGAAGGTCGCCAGCGCTCGTGGCCGAAAACTCTCCTTCGGCATCCGTCTACACGTCATCGTCCGCGAGACCAACGAAGAGGCCTGGCGCGCCGCGAACGAGCTGATCAGTCACGTCAGCGATGACACCATCGCACTGGCGCAGAAGAACTTTGCCCGCATGGATTCCGTCGGCCAGCAGCGCATGGCGCAGCTGCATGGCGGCAAGCGCGACAAGCTCGAGATCGCGCCGAACCTGTGGGCTGGTGTCGGCCTCGTGCGCGGCGGCGCCGGCACTGCGCTGGTCGGCGACGCCCAGACGGTGGCGGCCCGCATCAAGGAATATCAGGATCTCGGCATCGATACCTTCATCATGTCGGGCTACCCGCATCTGGAGGAAGCCTATCGGTTCGCCGAGCTGGTGTTCCCGCTGCTCGCGCTGGAGCAGCCGAGCAACGTCACAAGGCTGCATTTCAACGGTGGTCCCTTCGGCGAGACGGTCGGCAGCGATTTCCGTCCGCAGCATCGGGTGTCGCAGTCATGAGCCTGATCGACAGCATTTCGCTCCCGCGCAGTATCCGCCTGCCGCGGGCCAACGGCCTGATCCAGTGGATCGTGCCGCTCACCATCATCGCGATCTGGCAGGCCGCGAGCGTCACCGGCTTCATGCCGACGCGGGTGCTGCCGGCACCGAGCGACGTCGTGCTCTCCGGCTGGAAGCTGCTGCTCTCCGGCGAGCTCGTCCGCAACATCTGGGTCTCGTTCTGGCGCGCCTCGATCGGCTTTCTGATCGGCGGCAGCATCGGCTTCGCCTTCGGCCTCGCCAACGGCCTGTCGCAGCTTTCGGCGAAGCTCACCGACACCACGCTGCAGATGGTGCGCAACGTGCCGCATCTGGCGCTGATCCCGCTGGTCATCCTCTGGTTCGGCATCGACGAGAGCGCAAAACTCTTCCTGGTGGCGCTCGGGGTGTTCTTCCCGATCTATCTCAACACGCTGCACGGCATCCGCACCGTCGATCCGCAGCTGATCGAGATGGGCCGCATCTACGGCATGACCGATGGCGAGCTGTTCCGCCGCGTCATCTTCCCGGGCGCGCTGCCCTCGATCTTCGTCGGCATCCGCTTTGCGCTCGGCATCATGTGGCTGACGCTGATCGTCGCCGAGACCATCGCGGCCTCGTCCGGCCTCGGCTACATGGCGATGCAGGCGCGTGAGTTCATGTTGATCGACGTCGTCGTGCTCTCGATCCTGATCTACGCCCTGCTCGGCAAGCTCGCCGACAGCGCCTCGCGCGTGCTGGAGCGTCTGACGCTCTCCTGGCACCCCGCCTTCCAGAAACGTTGAGCAAGGATACTGGGAATCACATGCAGACAGCGCTTCGTACCTCCCTTCCCGAGACCGAGCTCGCCAGCCGCGCCAATTTCGCGCCCCATGCCCGCGTGGTGCGCGAGGAGCGGCCGCTTCACGCCAGCGGCCTGCCGCTCAGCATCCGGGGCCTGCGAAAGTCCTTCGGCGACAACGAGGTGCTGCGCGGCATCGACCTGCACATTCCGGCCGGCCAGTTCGTTGCGATCGTCGGCAAAAGCGGCTGCGGCAAGAGCACCCTGCTGCGCCTGATCGCCGGCCTGGAGAAGATCGATGCCGGCAGCATCAGCTTCGGCCAGGACATCCAGCCCGAGGACATCCGCGTGATGTTCCAGGAGCCGCGGCTGCTGCCCTGGGCCCGCGTGCTCGCCAATGTCGAGGTCGGCCTCGGCCGCGATCGCGCTTCCGGCGATGCGCATGCCCGCGCCGAGAAGGCGTTGATCGAGGTCGGCCTCGCCGACAAGCGCGACCAATGGCCTTCGGTGCTCTCAGGGGGCCAGAAGCAGCGCGTTGCGCTCGGCCGTGCCCTGGTCTCGCGCCCGCGCGTGCTCGCCTTCGACGAGCCGCTCGGCGCGCTGGATGCACTGACCCGCATCTCGATGCAGCGCCTGCTGGAGCGGGTCTGGCGTGACCAGGGCTTTACCGCGATCCTGGTGACTCACGATGTCTCCGAAGCCGTCGCGCTGGCCGATCGCGTGCTCGTCATCGAGGAGGGTCGCATCGCCCATGACGTCACGGTTAACGCGGCGCGGCCGCGCCAACGCGGCTCGGCCGAGCTTGCCGGTCTCGAAGGCTCGATTCTGAGCCACCTTTTGTCGGCGGACGATCGTACCTAAATAAAGGGAACCCCGCTTGCGGGGAGCAACGCCATGAATGTAGTGCCCCGCGATCTCATGACTGAAATTCCCGTCTCGTCCGCCGATTTCCGCGGCGCCATGCGCCATCTCACCGGCGGCGTCAGCGTCATCACCGCCGGGCGGGGCAAGGACATCACCGGAATGACAGTGACCTCGGTGACCTCGCTGTCGGTCGAGCCGCCAACGCTGCTGGTCAGCATCAACCGCGACGCCTCCTCGTTTCCGCTGATCCGCCGCATTGGTGCTTTCGGCGTGAACATCCTCAATGCCGACCAGCTCGACGTCGCCGAACGCTTTGCCGGCAGGGGCGGGCTGAAGGGCCCGGATCGCTTCGCAGGCAGCCAGTGGGTGACGGCGGTCTCGGGTGTTCCGCTGCTGGTCGGCGCGCTCTCGGCCTTCGATTGCGAAGTCGAGGAGATCGTCGAGCGCCACTCGCACGGCATCGTCATCGGCCGCGTCAGGGACATCAGGAGCTCGACCCGCAATGCCGCGCTGGCCTATTGGCACGGCCAGTACGTGGCGGTCGATCAGGACGAAGACGCGGCAAGGCTCGCCGATGTCAGCCTTCCCGCGCGCGGCCGGCGCGGCATTTGATCTGCGCAGGCTGGTCTTTTCCGCCTCATCGCTCTAGAAGCGCTCCTCGGCTGTCCCGCCGGACGCATGGAGCGGAACGATGAAGCGCGCGGCTACCTTTATCTTCTATGCCATCGGTGCGCTCGCGATCGCTTATCTTGTGCTCTACGCCTACGCGATGCTCTCTGACGCTCCGATCGTGCCGGGCGACCCCATCCACATCTTCCGCAAGCCGGATGCGCCGAGTTATTCGTGAGGCGAATGCGTGCCCACGGGTGCGCGCCGCCTCTCTCCTCGTCATGGCCGGGCTTGACCCGGCCATCCACGTGCATCGGCAATTTGGGATCGACGTGGATGCCCGGGTCAAGCCCGGGCATGACGACGGAGTGCGTGGCGGCTACCCCCGCAGAATCGCCAGCGCCAGCGCCTGCGCGCGCGGCACGATGCTGTCGATCTCCAAATATTCCTCCGGCGTGTGCGCGAGCCCGCCGACCGGGCCGAGGCCGCAGATGGTCGGTGTGCCCACGGCGGCGGTGAAGCCGGAATCGGCGCAGCCGCCGGAGAACTCGCCCTGCAGCGTGGTAAGGCCCACCTGCCTTGCGGCCGCCTGATAATTTTCGAACAGCGCCTTGGACTCCGCGCTCTGCACCACCGGCACGAACTCGCCCTTGATCGTCAGTGTCCCGCTGGTGCCCGGCACGTAGGAGGTCGCAACAATCTTTTCGATCGCGCCCATGATCCGCGCGCGATCGGCCGGATCGACATAGCGCAGGTCGATCTGCCCTTCCGCGGACGGCGCCGTCGTGTTGACGGACTGCCCGCCCCGAGACGAGGCCGACATTGAGTGTGATGCCCTTGTCGAGGTCGGTGAGCGCGTGGATCTGGACGATCTTGTGCGCGAGCTCGCCAATGGCGCTGACCCCGGCGGCAAAGTTGGCGCCGGAATGCGCGGCCTTGCCGGTGATGGCCATGTGCATGAAGATGCCGCCCTTGCGCCCGGTGACGACGTTGCCCGTGGGGCGGCCCGGCTCGGAATTGAACACCGCGCGGGCCGCGCGGCCCTCGCGCTCGATCACCGGGCGCGAGGAGGGCGACCCGATCTCCTCGTCGGAGGTGATCAGCACCTTGATCGGATGCGGTGAGCCGCCGAACTTGTGGAAGGCGGTGGCCACGAACACATTCATGACGAGGCCCGACTTCATGTCGGCGACGCCGGGCCCATAGGCGCGGCCATCCCGGATCGTGAACGGCCGCCGCGCGGCCTCGCCCTTGCCGAACACGGTGTCGCGATGCCCCATCAACAGCACCGGCTTCTCGTTGCTGCCAGGCTTTGCCACCTCGGCATGGATCGCGTCGCCGAAGGTGGCGTTGGCCTCGCGCCGGAACGGAATGCCGTGCTCGGCAAAATGCCGCTCGAACCGCGCACCGACCGCATCGACGCCGTCCTTGTCGTAGGAGCCGGAATCGATGTTCACGACGTCGCGGAGCAGGTCGATCATCGCCTGCCTCTGCGACGCCAGCCAATCCGTGATTTGAGCTTCAGACATGTGGTCCCTCGCGTGGTTGTCGGGCGGGTTATAAGACTTTGCTTGCGGGCGTCCTAGTCGCGTGGCGCGATCCCGTTATGCGACGAGCGCTCTCGACGCCGTCATTGCGAGCGCAGCGAAGCAATCCAGGCTTTTGACCGCGGAGACAGACTGGATTGCTTCGTCGCTACGCTCCTCGCAATGACGGAGAAGACTGTGTGCACTCTTCCAAAACAAAATGCCCGGGACCCGCCCGGGCATTCGCATCATCTCGATCGGTCGCGGACGCCTCACGCTCCCATCATCGGCATCCGCGGATATTCACCGGGCGTGCCCGCCGGCGGGATCGGGATGCCGCCGTCGGCATATTCGTTGAGCTTGTTGCGCAGCGTGCGGATCGAGATGCCGAGGATGTTGGCGGCATGGGTGCGATTGCCGAGGCAGTGCTTCAACGTCTCCAGGATCAGGTCGCGTTCGACGTCGGCCACGGTGCGCCCCACCAGCGCGCGCGTCACCTGCTCGGCGGCCATGGTGGCATGCGCCACGGCCGGGGGCGTCTTGGCGAGGTCGAGCCGGTCGCCGTCCGGCGTGATGATGGCGTCGGGTCCGATCTCGTCGCCCTGCGCCATCAGCACCGCGCGGTGCATGGTGTTTTCGAGCTCGCGGACGTTGCCTTGCCAGCGGTTGGCGGAGAGCACGCGGCGCGCCTCGGCCGAGAGCGGACGCAGCGGCACGCCGTTGGCGTCGGCATATTTCTTCACGAAATGCTGCGCGAGCTCGAGGATGTCGGCGGGGCGCTCGCGCAGTGGCGGGATCTTTAAATTCACGACGTTGAGGCGGAACAGCAAGTCTTCGCGGAACGTGCCCTCACGCACGGCCTCGGCGAGATTGCGGTTCGAGGTCGCGATGATGCGGATGTCGACCGGAACCGGCTTGGTGCCGCCGACGCGGTCGATCACGCGCTCCTGGATGGCGCGCAGGAGCTTGGATTGGAGGCGGACGTCCATCTCGGAGATTTCGTCGAGCAGCAGCGTGCCGCCGGTCGCCTCCTCGAACTTGCCGATGCGGCGGGCGACGGCGCCCGTGAAGGCACCCTTCTCGTGGCCGAACAGCTCGGATTCCAGGAGGTGCTCGGGGATGGCGGCGCAGTTGATCGAGATGAACGGACGCTTGGCACGGGCCGAGCGGGAGTGAACGTAACGGGCCAGCACCTCTTTGCCCGTGCCGGATTCGCCGGTGATCATCACCGAGGCGTCCGAGCCCGCGATCTGCTGGGCGAGCTTGATCACCTTTGCCATCGCGTCGTCGCGATAGACCAGCTCGCGGGAATCGTTGGCGACGGCAGCCAGCACCGCGGCGATCAGCTCCGGATCCGGCGGCAGCGGGATGTATTCCTTGGCACCGGCGTGGATCGCGGCGACCGCGGCACGGGCGTCGTTGGTGATGCCGCAGGCGACGATCGGGGCGTGGATGTGCTCGGCTTCCAGCCGCAGCACGAGGTCGCGGATGTCGAGCGCGACGTCGACCAGCAGGAGGTCGGCGCCTTTGCCCCCGCGCAGCACGCGCATCGCCTGGTCGTGATCCTCGGCATGGGTCACGGTGGCGCCGTTCTCCATCGCGATCTTGGTGGCGGTGGTGAGCTGGCCCTTCAATGTGCCAACGATGAGAAGCCGCATGTCAGTCTCCTGTCCGTCTGCTCGCGCCGTCGCGCGTCATGTCCTTGCGTGTCAGCCGCGGTCGGCCTTGATGATTTCCGTCATGGTCACGCCGAGCTTGTCCTCGACCAGGACGACCTCGCCGCGGGCGACCAGCTTGTTGTTGACGTAGATGTCGATGGCCTCGCCGACGCGCCGGTCGAGCTCGAGCACGGTGCCCGGTCCGAGCTTCAGGAGCTCGCCGACGTCCATCTTGGAGCGGCCGAGCACGGCCGAGACCTGCACCGGCACGTCGAACACCGCCTCGAGGTCGGCGGCGGCACGCGCCGCATATTCGTCCTCGTTGTAGCCGACGTCGGTGCCGGCAGGCGGCATCGGGCCGTTGAGATCGGGCAGCGGAACCTGTCCGTCGGTGTCGCTCATGGTTTAGCTCCCCCTGCGGGACGCGGTGTAGCGTCCGACCATTTCGTCGATCTTGGCCGCGATGGCGCCGCGCTCCAGCACGACGCCGCCATCGGCCCATTCGATCCGGCAGTCGCCGGTGGCAATGTCCGGCTCGGCCAGGATCACCAGCCGCCCCTCGAAGCCGCTCTGCTTGGCGAGCCGCTCGATCTTCTCGCACGCGCTGTCGTAGAGCGCATCGTTGATGCGGACGACGAGATGCGGCGTCGCGACCAGATGCGAGAAGCAGTCCTTGACCAGCGCGACGACCTCGCCGAGCGGCTCGGCCGCGACGAGGTCGGCGCACAACTTGCGCGCCACCGCGACCGCGACCTCGACCGCCTCGGTCTCCATCTTGGTCTCGATGTTGCCGATGCCGGCGGCGACGCCGCGGATGGCGATGTTGATCTCCTCCATCGCGAGCGCGACGCGGCGGTCGCTCTCGGCCTTGGCCTCGCGCTGGCCGGCGGCAAAGCCGTCCTGATAGGCGCGCGCCTCGGCTTCGGCGACCTTCTGCGCGATCTCGGCCGCGGTCGCCGCCTTCTCACGCGTGGAGCGCTCAGGCGCCGCGAAGTCGGTATCGAACAGGAATTTTGCCGGGGCGGCCATCAGTACACCAGCTCGTCGTCGGCGCGGTTCTTGGTCAGCATGATCTCACCCTTGGCGGCGAGGTCCTTGGCGAGATTGACCAGCAGCGCCTGGGCCTCGTCGACGTCGCGCAGGCGCACGGGCCCCATTGCCGCCATGTCGTCCTGGAGCATCTTGGCCGCGCGCGAGGACATGTTGCCGAAGAAGAAGTTGCGGACGTCCTCGTTGGCGCTCTTGAGCGCGACGCCGAGCTTGTCCTTGTCGACGTTGCGCATCAAGGTCTGGGCCGAGCCGGAATCGAGCTTCACGAGATCGTCGAACGTGAACATCAGCGCCTTGATGCGCTCGGCGGATTCGCGGTTGTCTTCTTCCAGCGAGGTGATGAAGCGGGTTTCGGTCTGGCGATCGAAATTGTTGAAGATTTCCGCCATCACCTCGTGGGCGTCGCGGCGGCGGGTCTGTGACAGGTTGGACATGAACTCGGTCCGCAGCGTCTTCTCCACGCTCTCGATCACCTCCTTCTGCACCGCCTCCATCTTCAGCATGCGGTTGATGACGTCGAGCGCGAGCTCCTCGGGCAGGATGGCGAGCACCCGGGCGGCATGCTCGGGCTTCAGCTTCGACAGCACCACGGCGATGGTCTGCGGATATTCGTTCTTGAGGTAATTGGCGAGGACCTCTTCCTGCACGTTGGAGAGCTTCTCCCACATGTTGCGCCCGGCGGGACCGCGGATCTCGTCCATGATGCCGTTGACGCGTTCCGGCGGCAGGTATTGCTGGAGCAGCCGCTCGGTGGCGTCGAAATTGCCCATCAGCGCGCCCGAGGCCGACATGCGGGAGACGAATTCGAGCAGCATGTCCTCGACCGTGTCAACCTCGACGGTGCCGAGCGTCGACATCTCCAGCGAAAGCTGGCGCACCTCGTCGTCGTCGAGCAGGCCCCAGATCTTGCCGCCATATTGCTCGCCGAGCGCCAGCATCAGGATCGCGGCACGCTTCGGCCCGGTCAGGCCTTCGGTCTTGGGACCGCCCGCACGGCCGCCGGCGCGCTGACCGAGCGTGGAGATCACGCTGGTGATGTCGTTCGAGTTGGCGTTTTGCAGACTAGCGGCCATGTCAGATCACTTCTTGATGCACTTGGCTTTGTTATTTCGCCGGTTCAGTCAGCCACTGGCGGATGATCGCGACGGTTTCGTTGGGGTTGCGCTCGGCGAGCTCGCCGACGCGGTGAACGGATTGGGCGTGGACCTGGCCCTGGATGGTGGCGACGTCGATGGCGCTGGCGGCGCCGCTCGGCAGCAGCGGCTGGCCGGTGGCCGGCGCCGGCTCTTCCGAGGCGGCGGGGCCACTGAGCACCCCGGAGATGGCGGCGGCGACCTCGTCGGAAGCGAGGATGCGCTTGACCAGCGGGCGGATCACCAGGAACAGCACGACCAGGCCGAGCAGCATCATCACGCCGAGCTCGACGAAGTACATGACGTCATCCTTGGTGAACTGCAGCATGCCGAGGAAGCCTGAGGGCTCGCCGATCGGGGCCGTGGAGGGCGCGTCGGCGAAGCGCAGGTTGACGACCTCGACCTGGTCGCCGCGCTTCTGGTCGAAGCCGATCGCCGAGCGCACCAGCGTGGCGATGCGGTCGAGCTGCTCCTTGGTGCGATCCTGGTAGGCGAGCTCGCCCTTGTCGTTCTTGGTGTAGATGCCGTCGACCAGCACCGCGACCGAGATGCGGTTGACCCGGCCGGCCTCGGTCACCTCGGTCTTGGTGGTGCGGGAGATCTCGTAATTGTTGGTCTCTTCGGTCTTCTTGCTCTGGTCCTTAGCGGCGACGCCGTTGTTCTGCTGGTTGCCGGGCAGTTCGTTGTTGACGGTGACCTGGCCGTTGTTGTCGGCGGTCATGCTCTGCTCTTCGCGGGTCTGGCTCGAGCGCAGCACGCGGCCCTCGGGGTCGAACCGGTCCGAGGTCTGAGTGATCTTGTTGAAGTCGAAATCGGCGGAGAGCTGCACGCGGGCGCGGCCCGAGCCGACCACGGAGGAGACGATGTCCTCGACCTGCTTGCGCATGCGCTTTTCGAAGGCGATGCGGCGCTCCTCGCCGACGGCCTGCTCCGGATCTGTCGCCGCGCCGTCGGCGAGCAGCTGACCGGCCTCGTCGACGATCGAGACCCGCTGCGGCTTCAGGCCGTTGACGGCGGAGGCGACGAGGTGGCGGATGGCGCGGATCTGCTGGGCTTCCAGCGCGCCGCGGACGCGCACCACGATCGAGGCCGACGGCTCCGGCGCCTCGCGCGCGAACAGCGGCCGCTCCGGCAGCACCAGATGGACGCGGGCGGCCTGGATGCGGTCGATGGCGCGGATGGTGCGGGCGAGCTCGCCCTCGAGCGCGCGCAAATGATTAATGTTCTGGACGAAGGAGGTGGTGCCGAGCGCGTCCGACTTGTCGAACACCTCGTAGCCGACGCCGCCGCCCTTGGGCAAGCCGCCCTCGGCGAGCTTCATCCGCAGCCGCGTGACCTTGTCCTTGGGCACCATGATGATGGAGCCCTCATTGCGGATCTCGAACTGGATGCCTTGGCGTTCCAGGTCCTTGATGATGCTGGAGGAATCTTCGACGGACAGGTCCGTGAACAACGTCGTCATCTGCGGCGTGGTGACGCGCATGATGACGAAGGCGAAGAAGCCGATGAGCGCGGCGGTGACGGCGATCATCGCCCCGAACCGGGCGGCACCGATACTCTTCAGAAAGTCCGCAAGCCCTTGCAAGCAACCGCCCCACAGCTTCGGCCGCTTCACCGGAAAGGCCGACTGGGCAATTATTGCCTAGGTGATGGTTTCGATATGGTTAACGAAGGTTAAGAGGTCGGACAAAAGTGCATCATGAAAAAAATCGGCCTCGCAAAGCGAGGCCGATTTTCGTCAAAAACCGCAGATTTCCGGATCGCCTATTGGCGATATTGCTGGATGCGGGTGGTGCGAAGACCCGCCAGACCGTGCTGGTCGATGGAAAACTGCCAGGAGAGGAATTCGTCGACCGTCAGGGTATAACGGCTGCAGGCCTCCTCAAGGGAGAGAAGTCCACCACGGACAGCGGCGACGACTTCAGCCTTGCGGCGGATGACCCAGCGTTTGGTGCCGGGTGCAGGCAGATCCGCGATCGTCAACGGACTGCCGTCCGGCCCGATGACGTATTTTACCCTCGGGCGATGGGGTTCTGTCATGGCGTACTCACAAACTCTCAACCACTGAACTCACGCCGTAACCGTAACCCCCGCGGCTTAAAAATCCGCTAAGCCTAAGGGTTCAATACAATTCTCGTTGAATCTTGCGGGAACGCGCCCGTCTCGGCGGGCGGGAGACGCAATCTCGGCCGGCTGAGCGGGGCAGAAAGTAAATACTTTACTAACGCCGAACGACTTTTGACTAACGCCGAACGACTCTTGCGGGCTCGGCGCAAGCCCGCAACTCTGATCCACCTCTCCCGAAGGGCAGGGCTATCGCATATGGCCCTTTGCGCGAGCTGAGCGCGCGCCTCGTCCTTCGAGACGACCGCTTCGCGGTCTCCTCAGATCCTATGGGCGGCGGGTGGTCAAGAGAGGTTAGGATTGGATTGCAAACCACCCAGCCTCGGAGGACCAAGATGATCAAGCTCGATCGCATTGACGCACCCGCCACGGCGGAGCATGCCACGGTTTACCTGGCTTTTGAACTGAGCAAAGCGAAATGGAAGCTCGGCGTGTTGCTGCCGGGCTCACAGAAGCTGAGCCGGTACACGATTGGTGGCGGTGATCTGGTGGCCTTGGCAGCGCGGCTTGCAGACGTGC
>NZ_JACCHP010000030.1 GCF_016031625.1 Bradyrhizobium agreste
TGGCCTCGATCTCGGCGATTTGCTGGGCGACCAATTGCAGCCGCTCGTGCTCGCGCGCAAGCTCCTCCTTCAGCCGCTCGGGAAGCGGGCGACCGTCGCCGGCGCGCAGCTTGGAAAGCCATGCGATGAACGATCGTGCGAGCGGCTGGACGTCGCGGATGCCCTGTCCGTGCAATAGTCCCCTGATGCGGTTGATGTGAGCCGTGCGCTCCTTGATCAGACGCTCGCGTTCGCGGGTGCGGCGCTTGCGATCCTCGTCCTCAACCGTCGGCACGTGGACGATGCTGCACACCCGCGGCTCGCCGCGCAAATAGGCCAGGAAGGTCCGCATCAGCTTCTCCAGATCGATCTGGTCGGTCTTGGCGCGCCGTGCGCGACGGTTCACCTCGATGCTGGAGGGATCGATCTCGTGATTGATCACGCCTTGCTGCGCCAGCCAGCGATGCAGCCAGTGGCCGTCGAGACCTGCCTCGTAGCACGACAATATGCGTATCGGCCGTCCATCCGCGGCAGCCTTCTTGCGCACGTCCGCAAGCCGCGCTGCCAAGGCCACCAGATCACCGCCACCAATCGTGTACCGGCTCAGCTTCTGTGAGCCCGGCAGCAACACGCCGAGCTTCCATTTCGCTTTGCTCAGTTCAAAAGCCAGGTAAACCGTGGCATGCTCCGCCGTGGCGGGTGCGTCAATGCGATCGAGCTTGATCATCTTGGTCCTCCGAGGCTGGGTGGTTTGCAATCCAATCCTAACCTCTCTTGACCACCCGCCGCCCCATAGGATCTGAGGAGCTCGCCTAAAGCTGGCGTCTCGAAGGATGGCCGCGGAGAAAAGCTCTCAATGCGATAGCCCTGCGAACTCATGCGGTATTCGCTTTGCCGCCGGACCTCACGGTTTGACGTAGCTCCAGCCCTGCTCCTGCAGCTCCATGACGCGGACGACACCCGATTTGACCACCGCCGCCTGCGGAATCAGATTGATGTCCTTGTTCTCCGCCTTCCGCATATTTTCCTGGGTGTTGCCGCAGGCTTTGAAGGAGATTTCGGGATTGCTCATCGCGAGCACCTCGATGCGTGGCTTTACCGGCGAGGTATCATCGCGCAGCATATGAAGACCCGGACCAAAGGTGACAATCTCGATTGACACTGGTTCACCGTGATCGCGGTAATATTGCGCGACATTGGTGGCATTGTTGAGCGTGAGGTTCATCATCGCGGGTTCATTGGAATTGACCTGCAATATCAGTCGGTGCGACTGCTTCGCACTCTCGGTTCTTGTCGCCTCGGCCACCCTCGTGTCCTGCGCAGCGTTCTGCTTGGTCGCGTGATCCTGCCTCGGCCTGGTCGCCTGCTTCTGTCTGACCGAATGCTTGGGATACACTTGGCTCTTCGCGTTCGAGTGCGGATTCAGCTGGTTGTCCTGTTGCGCCTGCGCGCCTGGTTCGACCAGAAGCACCATCGCCAGGCCGCCGATGATTGCCATCGTCAACTTCGGATTGATCATCTCGTGTCTCCCGTTTCCCTGACCATCACCTTCCTGGTCTGGCGACGCTATGTGGCCATTTGCATGCAGCCGCCATTCTCTTGCGCACGTTCTCGAATCCGCTGAGCAGGAATTGTCCGTCTTGCACCTGACCAGTGCGGGTGAAAAGGCGCACAACGATGTGACCTTCGTCGGGTAGCGCGTTCAGCAACTTTACGACGTCGCCCCCGAAAGCGACGCCGGAGCCGAACGACGGCGACGCGGCCGCGAGTTGCATTGGCGTGTCCGCATTCAGCCGAAAGGAGATGACGTATTCGTTGGCGCTCCGTGACAGCGCAGGTCCCGCGACCCTGACTTCCGTGCGGCCTTTGCGGCAGTGGATTGCGAGTTGCATCGCAGCTCCATCCGAGCCGCCAACCGAAGAGGTGGTGGCGGTGACGACGGGTGAATAGTCGACCGGCGAGGTGGTCTCGCTGATCAGCCAGCCGTGGTCCGACGCCCGCCGCCCGGGCGGCGGAATCTTACGTGACAGATCTTGCAGACATTCCTGCCGGCCCTGCCCTTCCATTGTTGAACAAGCACGAAGTGATTCGATGGCATCGCTCGTGCTTTGCGCGTAGGCAATTCCGCAGGCAACGTTGAAGGCGATGGCGAGCGGAGCAACGGCAGTGTTCATGGCTTCGCCTGGGCGCTGCGCGCCTGGCGATCCAGCCATTCCTGCGCTGCCTGGAAGCGGGTGAGCCCCGGGATGGTTGCGGCGAGATTGATCGACCGCCATTTCGGATCGAAGCCTGGTGCCTGCAGGCGGTCGATCCGCGAGAACAGGTAATCGACGAGGCGCGCCACGCGTTGATAGTGATTCGAGCCTGGCCGCCAGTTGAACGCAACGAGCGCTGTCGGCACCGCGATGGTCGAGACCCGATCGCCCTGCTTGATCAGATTGGGATACTCGATCGCGTCCAATGTCGCGGGCAGATAATAGTCCTCGAATCTCCTGTCGTAGTGGACCGGGAGAAACTTGAATCCCGCTTCCCAACGACCGCGTACGAAGGCGTCGACGGGCTTCGACGTGATGAACACCACGGCGGACATCTCACCGTTGCGCATCTGTTCCAGGGCAAGCTGATGCGGAATGAACGTCTTGTCGACGTCGATGCCGAGGCGGCTGAAGATCAGCGGTCCGGAATAGGCGGCTGCGGTGCCCTGGGTATTGAAGTTCACTTTCTTGCCGGCAAGGTCCTGCAGGCTCGTGATCTCCGGCCGCACGAAGATGTGCAATTCGGACGGGAACAGATTGAGCAGGTAGGTGATGCGGCTTTGGATCTGCGGAACCTGAAGCTTGTACTCGTCGAGCGCGTCGGAATTGATGATCGCGGTATCGACACCACGCAGATAGAGCAGCGCATTCAGATTGTCGGTGGCGCCCCGGGTGACGATCGGCAGGAGATGCAGTTCTGCGCCGTCGTCGACGACACGGGCCATTTCTGCCGCGAGGCGAATCGGCGCGCCCTCGAGCAGACCGCCGGCGAGCCCGACGGTCCAGGCGTTCATCCGGTCCTTTTCGCTCTCCTGAGAGAGCGGCCGTCGCACCATTTGTGCATCCGCCTTGGATTTTGCGGTTTGTGCTTCCAGGCAAGCCGGTTGAAGCAGCACGGCCATCGGCACCAGCGCGGCGAGCAGGAGCGACGAGAGCGACCTTGGCACCTTGTTCATGTCGTTCCTTTCCGGATTACTCAGTGCAACCATTCGTCCCAGCCTGAATGCAAAGCCCACTCTCAGTGATGCAATGCATCCAGTCGTTCCTTGGCTCCGCGAATGCCGCTCCTCTGTGCCTTCGCGTACAGCTCTCGCGCCTTGGCCGCCTCGCCGCGCGTTCCATAGGCACCCCAAGCCGCCAGAACCGCTGGATCGTATGTCTCCGCGAGCATGAAGGTCGCCTGCGCAATGTTCTTCTCGGCGGCGAGCTCGAGTACAATCCGCGCTGCACCGATATTGCCTTGATCGAGCAACGCTTTGGCACGCGGGATCAATCGGGCCTCCACCTCGTCCTGGCCTGGACTCGTCGGCGGCTCCGCTGCGGTCACGTTCTGCGCCGTCGACAGGATCGGGCCGTCGTTTCTTTGCTCCACCGGAGCGCGCTGATCGCTGAGGCGCGATGCCGGGGCGAGGTCACTCTCCCTGGCTTCAGTCCTGCTCCGCTCCCGTTGCAGCGAGTGCCTCAGTTCGGCGATCTCTCGGTTCGCTGCCTGTCTGTGCTGCGAGGCTGCATCGTTCGCCTCGCGCAAACGCCCGTTCAGGATTTCAATGTCCCCGCGCATTTGCGCAAGTTTGCCCTCCAGCGCGGCAGCGTGAGCCTGGGCCTCTTCGACGGCACGGCGTTGTTGCTCAGCGTTCGCAATTGCCGACCGCGCGGCGTCCGCCTGTTGCGCGAGGGCTGCGTTGCTTTCGCGCTCCTGCTGCAAGGACTGCCGCAATTCCGCGACCTCCCTGCCCGCCGCCTCGCTTTGCTCCGCCGCCGCATCGTCGGCCGTGGCCGATCCGCGAGACATGCCGGCAAGCTCGCTCGCGAGAGCCGCGGCGCGTTGCTGCGCCTCGTAGCGTTCCTGCTCAGCGCTTGCCGCTAGCGCCTGCGCGGCGCCCATTCGCTTCGCCAGGACGGCGCTCTTGTCCCGCTCCTGCTGCAGGGACCGCTCCAGCTCAGCGATCTCCCGCGCCGCCGCATCCCTCGCATCCCTCTGCTGCGCTGCCACCTCGTCCGCGTCGCGCGCCTGCACGATACGGGCCTCGACTTCGCGGCGGGTTCCGGCAAGTTCGTCCGCGAGCGCGGCGCTGCGGGCTTGCTCATCTTGAAGAGACCGCCGCAGCTCCTCCGCGGCAATTTCCGCTGCATGCGTGCGCTGGACCGCCTCTTCAAGCTCCCTGCGCGCGCCGGCCAGCTCACCGGAGAGCGCGTCACTGCGCGGAGCCTCGGCGTCGAGCTGTTGTCGAGGTTCCGCCGTGTTTGCCGAGACCGCCTGCATCAGGACCTCGGACGTTTCGCTCTGAAGGAGTGCCAGCGATCCGGTCCCGACGGCAGGCCGCTGGTCGAGGCCGGCGGCGCTCCCGCCGTCGATGCGCATCATTTCGACAGTCGGTCGTGCCTTGAACGGGTCGAAAGCACCGAGCAGGGCCGCCCCAATGAAGATGAAGGGCACCAGAACGACGGCCGCAACGAGCGAACTGCCCGATGTTGCCGCCTCCGGATCGACATCCTCGGTCTCACCACGCCAATGGGTCGGTGAAGAGGAGATCGGCGAGCCGTCCTTTGCGGCCCATCTGCCCGTCTCGGGCGACCCGCGACCGAGCTCCCCCGCCGCATCTTCTATTCCGGTGTTTTCTCGATGCCTGGGTGCAGTATCGATTGATCGGCGCATGCATCACGCCTCTCTCAAGAGCAACTCCAATGGAGCGATTGCCCAGCCTGTGCGCATGGTTTCAGAACACGCGTTGATCGTGATGTTTGCGGCGCGGCGACACCACCCCAAATTAAATAGAACAATTAACTCAAATACATATAATTTTGACTATATTCGAAAGTCAAATTAAATATGCTCGCCGCATGCCGTTACGGGGCTCATACATCGCATGGAATATAGGGCTAGCGCCCCGAATCTGCGTATCTGACCATGTTCTCGTCGCGTCTCGGCATCGAGGAGTGACCATGCGCATTGCATTGCCGTATTTGGGAATTGGCGTCTGTTTGTCTGTTGCAACCTGGTTGGCGCTGGGGCTCGTGCTCTAGCGGCGGTTTTCCGCAAACGGGTTCGGAAACCGACTTGGGGCGGTCCGCTCCATATCACCCGATCCAACGGCGGTTGGATGGTTGGCCTGTCCGACCGCGCCGGCCACGCTCCTCCCGCGCGCTTCGATTGAATTTCACATCTTGTGAATGAACCTGTGCTACGGTGATTGGGACCTATCGGAAGGCCATTCTGTTTTCTCGCCCAAGCCGGTCATTTCTTGACAATTACAATTTAGGGCGCGTCATGAGTACTCGTGTTCAGTGCGACCGTATTGCGGTTCTGCATCAACGCGTTTCGTCTCTCTGCTCCCAACTGGCAGAGCTTCAGAACCTTCGTACCCGCCTGGAAAAAGCTGAGGAAAGGCGAATCCGCAGACGTTCAAAAGTCACGGATACCTTGGCGAAACGGCGCCGATCTTGGCAGTAGGGGCGAGTCGACAGCCGCAAGCCCGCTGCCGGTGGCTATCAGGCAGCTATGCTGGCGACTAACGGCTACGATATTGGTCTTGCGGAAGATGGCACGGCCCCATGGCGGCAGGCCTACGAGTTGATCACGCGTGTCCCGTAAGGTGGGTTCGACAAAGCAGGCCTAACCTTCGCGGCTTGCTGCTCCCATCGCATCGCGCCGCCATGCACCCGGGCTGACGCCGACGATCGCGGAGAACACACGCGTGAAGTGGCTCTGGTTGGCAAAGCCGGCCGAAATAGCAACCTCGGACAGTGATGGACCGTGCTCACGCATCAGACGCTTGGCGGTTCTCACGCGATGATGCAGGAGCCAGCGATAGGGCGGCAGGCCGGTCGCAGCGCGAAACGCACGAGAAAAATGGCTGACGGAGAGGCCGAGCTCCGCAGCGATCGCCTGCAACGGCAGCTTGCCGCCGAGATCCGCTTCGAGTTTGTCGCATGCGCGCGCGAGCTGCCATGGCGCAAGCGCACCGCGGCCGCTCTCGGCCTTGTGCCGAAAGCCTCCATAGGTCTCGGCGACATGAGCTGCGAGCGCCAGCATCATGTGATCGACGAACAATTGGTTGGCCTCGTCCGGTCGGCGCAGTCCCTCGCGCAAGGAGGCGCCGATATGACGGACGATGGCATCATCGTGCCCGACGGGACTGCAGTCGAGCGCATCGATGCGCCGCGCCCCCGACTGATCGGCGAGTCCATCGAGCGCCGAACGCGGCACGTAGAAGTGCAGAGAGTGAAACGGTTTGTCGATCACGTACCGGGGGTCAGCCTTGAGATCGTATAGATAAGTCGTCCCGGCATGGACGTCTGCCTTCGTGAGGCGACGACCCTGCTCCCAGATCTCGCACTCCGGATAATCGCGCAATTTCAGGCTGACGAGATAGGCATCTTCCGCAGCAAACGAACCGGACAGACCCAGCACGGGATTGTCGCTTCGCGTTTCCGTGACTGCGATCTCGGCGCTGCGCAGCGACCGGGTCATCAGCGTGGGCGGCACTTCATCGAGGCGTAGGAATGCTCCGAGCCGTTCGCCGTACGCGCCTGTCCTGCCCATCGGATGTCTCGTCTGTGCCGTCGTGGAGCAGGCCACAGCAACCTGCCATTTCCAGGGTCCTATAGCGGTAAGCACCCACCGCTGTCCACGACCGACGAAGTCGCACCCCGTCCCGATCGAGTCCCATCCGAATTTATCAAACATTTCAAAATGATCGGTTTGTGCTCTGACGTGAGGGGCCACCGGACCGCGACGCCGACATCACGACTTTTCACAAACGCACGCGAGTGACGCGCGTCTGGCGTGCGCGCAGCATGATCAGGCAATGCACGGCAGTATCAGGAAAGACACAGGTCTTGGCGCTGCCTAGAACCCGTAAATCAACGGCATCGGAACCTCGACGAATCGCCTTCGGACCCGATCCACCCCTTGAGCAAAGACCACCAGACCGGCCGTTCGGCCCCCGCTCTGCGGCCGCTGAAACCATGATCAATTTGTCGCGCATCAGCGACGCGCCACCACACGAGCGAAGCCATGAGCAAAGTCGTCTTGCGCGAATCTCAGAACGAGACCGCCACGTCTGGAGTGCAGCGCGACCAGGCAGGCGATCGGCCCACCGCTGATGTGGAGATGGCCCGCGTGCTCGGCACGGTGCCTTTCCGCATGGCGTTGGATTCCTCCGGCGCCGGCATTGCTCACTGGAAGCACGAGCCGTTGCACGACGTCGTCGCGCCCATGAGCCACCATGTCATCATGGCTTACAACGGCGTGGTGCAACGCATGGAGCGGCGATCCGGGCAATCCGTCGCAATCGGGACGTTTCGTCCGGGAGTCGTGAACATTATTCCGGAAGGGTCGAGCTCCCGGTGGGACATTCCAAAAGCCGTCGACGTCGTTCAACTCTACCTTCCGCAGACAACGCTGAAGCGCGTGGCGGACGAAGCCGAAGCCGGGGCACCGTCCGAGCTCCTGGAGCGAACCGCGCATCCCGATCCCGTCACGTCCCGCCTGCTCCTGAGCGCGGCGGACGTGCTGGACGGAAACGAGCCGCTGGATACGTTGTTCCGGCAGCAACTCATGGATTTGCTGGCGACACGTCTCCTGGCAGCGCACACGGGCTCACCAAGCACGATCGCGCCGGCCAGGGGCGGGTTGGCGCCAAAAACATTGCTTCGGGCGATCGAGCGGTTGCGCTCCGACAGTGATGCCGACGTATCTCTTGCAGCGCTTGCAGCCGAGGCCGGCTTGTCGCGCTTTCACTTCTGCCGCGCCTTCAAGGACAGTACCGGGCTTTCTCCGCATGCCTGGCTGCGGCAGCACCGGCTCGAGCAAGCCATGAACATGCTGCGCGACACCGACGCCTCCGTCGTCTCGATCGCCGTCACGCTCGGCTACTCCTCGCAGACCGCCTTTGCTGCCGCATTTCGAAAGCTGACCGGGGAATCGCCGAGCGATTGGCGGCGGCGCGCGCGATAGCAGCAATCGTGCTGCAATCGCGGCAATCGCGCTGGGGCACGAGCAAGTCCGGTTCGGTAGACATCCATGGTGCCCCCCACCTGCAATGGAGCAGCAAATGCCCTTGATAACATCCGTCAGCCGGCTCGCGAGCACCTCGCGCCGAAACATCCTGGCAACGACGCTTCTGTACACGGCGTCCTTGACCGTCCGCTCCACCTCGGCGGTGGGCCGCGATGCCAAGAGCGCCGCGCTCTCGATCGGCAAGGACGACGGTGCAGCCTTCGTCACCACCAGCGACGGCGTCCAGATCTTCTACAAGGACTGGGGACCGAAGTCCGCGCAGCCGATTGTCTTCCATCACGGCTGGCCGCTCAGCGCCGACGACTGGGACGCCCAGATGCTGTTCTTCCTCGGCAAGGGTTTTCGCGTGATCGCGCATGATCGCCGCGGCCATGGCCGCTCCAGCCAGGTCAGCGACGGTCACGACATGGATCATTATGCCGCCGACGTCGCCGCGCTAGCCCAGCACCTCGATCTTCGCAACGCCATTCACGTCGGCCACTCCACCGGTGGCGGCGAGGCGACGCGATACGTGGCGCGCCATGGCCGGGAGCGCGTCGCCAAGCTCGTGCTCATCGGCGCAGTGCCGCCCCTGATGCTGAAGACCGAGTCCAATCCCGGCGGATTGCCGCTTGACGTGTTCGACGGCTTGCGCCGGCGGCTCGCCACCAACAGGTCGCAGTTCTACTTCGAATTCGCGAGCGGTCCCTTCTACGGCTACAATCGCCCGGGCGCCGAGCCTTCCCAGGCCGTGATCTGGAACTGGTGGCGTCAAGGCATGACGGGCAGCAGCAAGGCCCATCACGACGGCATCAAGGCCTTCTCCGAGACCGACTTCAGCGAAGACCTGAAGAGCATTGCGGTGCCGACGCTCGTGCTGCACGGCGGCGACGACCAGATCGTCCCCGTTGCCGACTCGGCGCAGCTGTCGGCCCGACTCCTGAAGCACAGCACACTGAAAGTCTATGACCTGCTGCCGCATGGCCTCTGCACGACGCATCCCGACCTCGTCAATGCCGACTTGCTCAGGTTCGTGACGGCCTAGCCCTCGCTTCATCGCAATCATCTCGACCAAGGAACATCAGACATGCGCATCGTCATCATCGGCGCCGGCTTTGCCGGCATGTATGCCGCCCTTTCAGCCGCCCGCCTGCGCGATATCCAGGGCGTTTCGCCCGACAAGCTCGAGATCGCGCTCGTCGCGCCCGAACCGACACTCGTGGTTCGCCCGCGACTCTACGAACCGAACCCCGAGACCCTGACAGCACCGCTGCAGGACGTCCTCAAGGCGATCGACGTCGTCTATATCAGGGGCCATGCCGAGGCGATCGATACCAAGTCCAAGGTCGTCGAGGTCGCTGGCACGCAAGGCACGCGGAAGAAGCTGTCCTACGACCGGCTGGTGGTCGCCACCGGCAGCCGATTATTTCGGCCGAACGTTCCCGGCCTTGCCGAGCACGGCTTCAGCGTCGACCAGCTCGATGACGCCATCGCGCTCGATCGTCACCTTCATGGGCTTTTGAGCCGCCCAGCCTCGAAGGCACGCAACACCGTCGTCGTCGCGGGCGGCGGATTCACCGGCATCGAGGCAGCGACAGAGATGCCGTCGCGCTTGCGCAAGATTCTCGGCAAGAACGCCCAGTTGCGCGTGGTCGTCGTCGACCGCAACGAGGCGATCGCCCCGGACATGGGCGCAGGCCCCCGCCCCATCATCGAGGAGGCGCTGAGCAAGCTCGGCATCGAGACCAGGCTCGGTGTCGGCGTGGCCTCGCTCGACAAGTCCGGCGTCACGCTCTCCAACGGCGAGCAGATCGAATGCGAGACGGTGATCTGGGCCGCCGGCATGCGCGCGGCGCCGTTGACGGCAGAGATCCCTGCCGAGCGCGACCGGTTTGGCCGGCTGCTCGTCGACCGCGAATTACGGGTCCCATCGGTGAGCGGCGTCTTCGCCACCGGCGATGCCGCACGGGCCGCGTGTGACGATGTCGGCAATTACGCGCTGATGTCGTGTCAGCACGCGACCCGGATGGGCGCCTTCGCCGGCAACAACGCCGCCGCCGAGCTGCTGGGCGTTCCGACCAGACCCTATCACCAGAAAGCCTACGTCACCTGCCTCGACCTCGGCGAAGCCGGTGCGCTGTTCACCCGCGGCTGGGAGCGCACGGTCGAGATGGTCGGCGACGTCGCCAAGAAGACCAAGCAGGAGATCAACACGGTCTGGATCTATCCGCCCAAGGCCGAGCGTGCCGCAGCGCTCGCCTCCGCCGATCCCGAGCGCGTCACCGCGCTCTAGCAACTAACACTTAACCTTGAAAAGGAGACCAGGATGAATCTGCACAACGCTTCCATTGCCGCGAAACCCGAAGAGCTCGTGCCGTCGCGCTACGCGGTGCGCATCGGCGACATTGACGTGCTGGTGGTCAGCGACGGGGTGCTGCCGCTCCCGAGCACCATGCTGGCACACAACGCCGACCCGGCCGTAAGGGCCAACTGGCTGAACGAGATGTTCCTGCCTCAGGATGCGTTCGACTGGGCACTGAATGCGGTGATGGTGCGAAGTGGCGACAAGACCATCCTCATCGACGCCGGGCTGGGGTCCGATCCTGACCTGCATCTGCCGCGCGCCGGACAGTTGATCAAGCGCCTGGAGGCCGCCGGAATCGACCTCTCGTCCGTCACCGATCTCGTGTTGACCCACATGCACATGGATCACGTCGGTGGCTTGCTGGTCGACGGCGTGAAGGAGCGGCTGCGCAAGGACCTGCGGATCCACGTCGCCGCCGCCGAGGTCAAGTTCTGGGAGGCGCCCGATTTCACCCATACCAACATGCCGCAGGGATTCCCCGATGCGCTTCGGGCCGCCGCCAAGCAGTTCGTGAAGATGTACGGCAGCCAGATCCGGCCGTTCGAGGAGCAGCGCGAGGTTGCGCCCGGTGTCGTGGTCCGCCGCACTGGCGGTCACACGCCCGGACATAGCGTGGTCCGCGTGGCGTCCGGCGGCGAAGCGCTGACCTTTGCCGGCGATGCCGTGTTTGCGGTCGGGTTCGACCAACCCGAATGGCACAACGGCTTCGAGCACGACCCCGAGGATGCGGCGCGCGTTCGTATCCAGCTGTTGCGGGAGCTCGCGCAGAGCGGCGAGCTGCTGGTGGCCACGCACATGCCGTTCCCATCGGTTGGCCATGTCGCGGCCGCCGGCGATGTCTTCCGCTGGGTCCCGGTGTTCTGGGACTACTGACGGGCAAGAACAGGCTCAACTGGAGCGCGCGCCCGGGATGATCGAGCGCTCCCTCCGGATCACACCCCTCACGGCGGCCGGTACACCAGGGAATCGGCCGCCGCGACCTGCAAACTCTAGCCAATTGGTGCGGCTGACCGCACGAGAGACAGAACATGCAAGATCAAAAGGTCGTTGTCGTCACCGGCGGTACTTCAGGCATCGGCCGCGCAGCGGCGCTCCGCTTCGCGAAACAGGGCTATCAGGTGCTCATCACCGGCCGACGGGCGAGCCTGATCAACGAGACCATGCTGCAACACGAGAACATTGCGGGAATGACCGCGGACGCGGCGTCCGCCGAGGACGCCAAGCGTACCATTGCGAAGGCGCTCGACAAATGGGGCCGTCTCGATGCGCTGGTCAACAATGCCGGCGCCGGCGCAATCCTGCCGCTCGCCGATGTGACCGCCGATCGCATCACAGACATCTTCGCCGTCAACGTGCTCGGCCCAAGTCTGCTCGCATCGGCAGCGCTTCCCCATCTCAAGGCCAGGCGCGGCGCGATCGTCAACGTCTCCAGCACCTTCGGACACAAAGCGGCGGCAGGACTATCTCACTACGCAGCCAGCAAAGCCGCCGTGGAGCATTTGACGCGGTGCTGGGCCCTGGAGCTGGCCCCGTTCGGAATCAGGGTGAACGCCGTTGCACCGGGCCCAACGGAGACGGGCGCGCTGACGGGCATGATGGGATTGTCGGCGGAGCAGGCCGCAGCGGTCGAGGAACAGGAGCGCGCCAGCATACCGCTCGGCCGCCGCGGCGTGCCCGAGGATGTCGCTGAATGGGTCGTCCAACTCGCCGGTCCCGCCTCGGCGTGGGTAACCGGTCAGGTGATCGCCGTCGATGGCGGCCTGGGACTGGCATGATCTCGCGCGGTCGGTGGCCTGTCGGCGCCACGCGAAGGAGCACGTGAACTTCGAGTCTCCCGCGAACTATTAGTCGCAAACTGGAGACGGCGCGCGGAGGACGCAAATGCGGGCTGCTCCCGGCCCGATCGCTGGCACCTTGGCATCCTGCCAGTGTTTTGCCCGACGGGTCAACGTGATCGCAGCCGCCAAGGCCGCTGCGACACGGCGGAAAAATCCCTTTTCGATCAAAGGGCCTCCTACTGTGCATGGGGTTGTTTTTCGAGTTTTTGGACCGTAACGGGGACCGTGAGCTCATTCTTGCGACAGCGAGTCCGCAGCACGATGCTGGCGCTCGGCGCGGGCTTTGCCGTGCTCGGCAGCGTGGTGAGCTTCTTACGGCTCGCAGTGAAGTGAGCCGTCAGGCCGCCGTCACGCCGACAGCCACTGGAGCGCCGGTCTCGTTGTCCAGCGCGGCCAGGCGCTGGTCGATCGCCGCGATGACCTTGCGCGAGTACGGCCCGAGATGTGCATAGGCCGCGATCATCTGCACGGCGATGCGCGCCGATGACGTGTCGCGCTTGGCGCAGTTCATGAAGGTCTGCCAGAGCGGCCCCCGCGCCTCGGGAAGGGCGGACACCACCTTGTGCACGGTCTCCATGGCCCCGAGCTTGGAGCGGATATCGCCTTCGGCAAGCTCGGAGCGCTGCCTGGATCGGTCGAGCAGCGTCATCAGGCGGTCGACGCGTGCTGCGTAGGCGGCCGGGCTATAGATGTGCTCCAGCACCCGCTTGTAGTCCATCAGGATATCGCGCAGCGGGCGGACCGGATCGAAGTTGATGCCGGCCGTGCACTGATCGGCACCGATGGTCGGCGCCACGTCGTGGCCCGAATGCAGCCGGCCTTCGCGCTCCAGCCGGCGCGTGAGCTGCGTATTGGGCAAGGCATAGAGCAGGCCGACCATGGCCACGGGAATTGCCGCCTCCTCGATGAACTCGATCATCGATTCCGCCATCGAGACCTTCTCGTTGTCGAAGCCGACGATGAAGCCCGCGGTGACGAGCATGCCGGCGGCGTAGATCTTGTGGATGCTCTCGGCAATGTTGCGCCGCGTGTTCTGCTTCTTGCGCATCGCGACCAGCGTCTCCGGATCCGGACTTTCGATGCCGACGAAGATGCCGAAGAAATTCGCCGCACCCATCAGCTCCAGGAGCTCCGGATCGTCGGCGAGGTTGACCGAGGCTTCCGTGGAGAATTCGAACGGATAGCCGTGCGTGCGCTGCCATTCGGCGAGCTTCGGCAGGAATTGCCGCAGCGACTTCTTGTTGCCGATGAAATTGTCGTCGACGAAGTCGAGATGGCCGCGATAGCCCATCTTGTAGAGCGTCTCGAGCTCGACGAACATCTGCTCGATCGTCTTGGTCCGCGGCACGCGCCCGTAGAGCTCGATGATATCGCAGAATTCGCAGGTGAAGGGACAGCCGCGCGAATATTGCACACCGAGATAGAGATAGTCCTCGAACTTGAGCAGGTCGAAGCGCGGCACCGGCGTCTTGGTGACGTCGGCCTGGAACTTCGGTGCGGTGAAGACGCCGGATCGCGCGCCACCCTCCCAGGCCGCGATGAATTCGTTGATGACGCTCTCGGCCTCGCCCAGCACCCGGAAATCGGCCCGCTCATAGATGTGGGGGCTCGAGGTGGGGTCGGGTCCGCCGACCACGACCGGCTTGCCGGCGGCGCGGCAGAGCTCGATCAGGCGCAACGTGTCGGCCTGCTGGGGCAACATTCCGCCGGTGAACACGACGTCGGCCCAGGCGAGATCCTCCTCCCCGAAGGACGCCGTGTTGCAATCGATCAGCCGGACGGTCCAGCTCTCGGGCAACATCGCGGCAACGGTGATCAGGCCCAGGGGGGCGGCCGGACGCTTGACGCCCAACACTTTGCAGGATTCGCCGAAGGTCCAGAAGGACTCTGCCGAGAACAGCGGATAGAGCATCAGTACGTTGCAGGGACTCGGCACGTTCATGGAACTCCTTTTGCGGCGGCGCAGTGTACCAAAGCGCCCGCGACTTGCACCCCGGCAATAAGGACAAACTGTCGCCGCTGCGCAAGCCACGCGGGCCCAGGAACCGGCGTTTCACGGCCGGACGTCGCCTCAAGCCGCGGATTGGCGCCCTCGGAAAAAAGGCGTCGACCCGAATCGATTGTGAAGGGATGAGGCAAAAGCGCGTCTCGGTCCATACCCCAGAGCGGCACGGCCATGCGTCCCCGCCACCCCTCGGACTGTTGATTTGAACCGTTCCAGTTTGCCGGACACATTGCGCCCCTGAGTTCAATCGGTGGATTGGGCCAATCAGGGGACTTGCGATGGCAAACCTAACAATCAACGGAAAAACCTTCACGCTCGACGTCGAGCCGGACACGCCGCTGCTCTGGGCGATCCGCGAGAATGCCGGCCTGACCGGCACCAAATACGGCTGCGGCATTGCACAATGCGGTGCCTGCACGGTTCACCTCGACGGCGTCGCGATGCGCTCCTGCGGGATCTCGGTCGGCGAGGCCGAGGGCAAGAAGATCACCACGATCGAGGGGCTCGCCTCGGGCAACACGCTGCACAGGGTGCAGGAGGCCTGGATCGCCCAGGACGTGCCGCAATGCGGCTATTGCCAGAGCGGCATGATCATGGCGGTGGCCGCGCTCCTGAACGAGAAGCCGAAGCCGACCGACGCCGACATCGACGAGGCCATCACCAATATCTGCCGCTGCGGCACCTTCCAGCAGGTGCGCGAGGCGATCCACACGATCGCGAGCGCGTAAGGAAATCCCCACATGAACAAGCATATCTCGCCGCGGCTCAACCGCCGCGCCTTCGTCATTGGCACGGCTGCGGTCGGTGCCGGCCTCGCCATCGGCCTCGACCTCCCCCTCGGCGGCCCCGCCGTGGTCCGCGCCGCCGACGGCTCGCCCGAGATCGGCGCCTGGGTCGTGGTCAGGCCCGACGACACCGTGGTGATCCGCATCGCCCGCTCGGAGATGGGCCAGGGCTCGCTGACCGGCCTCGCCCAGCTGGTTGCCGAGGAGCTCGAATGCGACTGGACCAAGGTCACGACCGAATATCCGACCCCCGGCCAGAGCGTCGCCCGCAAGCGCGTCTGGGGTGATTTCTCCACCGGCGGCAGCCGCGGCATCCGCTCCTCGCAGGACTACGTTCGCAAGGGCGGCGCCACCGCGCGCGTGATGCTGATCCAAGCCGCAGCCGACGCTTGGAAAGTGCCGGCCTCCGAATGCAGGGCCGAGAACAGCGTCATCACCCATACGCCGTCGGGCCGGACCACGACCTACGGCAAGGTCGCCGAGGCCGCGGCGAAACTGACGCCGCCGGCGGACGTCAAACTGAAGGATCCGAAGGATTGGAAGCTGATCGGCAAGGGTGTGAATCGGCTCGACACCGCCGACAAGACCACCGGCGCGATGGTCTACGGTATCGACGTCAAGCTGCCGGGCATGCTGAACGCCGCGATCAAGGACTGCCCGGTGTTCGGCGGCAAGCTGAAGAGCTTTGACGAAGCCAAGATCGCCGACATGAAAGGCGTCAAGAAGGTCGTCAAGGTCGGCGACACCGCCGTCGCCGTCGTCGCCGACACCTGGTGGCACGCCAAGACCGCGCTGGAATCACTGCCGATCGTCTGGGATGAGGGCGACAACGCAAAAGTCTCCAGCGAGTCGATTGCGAAGTGGCTGGCCGAAGGTCTCGACAATTCGCAGCCGGCCTATGTCGGCAACAAGAACGGCGACGCGAAGGCCGCGATTGCCGGTGCCGCCAAGAAGGTCGAGGCCGTCTACTCCTATCCCTACCAGAACCACGCCACGATGGAGCCGATGAACGCCACCGCGCTCTACACGGCCGACGGATGCGAGGTCTGGTGCGGGACGCAGAACGGCGAGGCCGCCTTCGCGGCGGTGCTGGAAGCCTCCGGCCTGCCCGCCGAGAAGTGCGACGTGCACAAGGTGATGCTTGGCGGCGGCTTCGGCCGGCGTGGCCAGACCGACTATGTCCGCCAGGCGGTCATGATCGCCAAGCAGATGCCGGGCACGCCGATCAAGCTGCTGTGGTCGCGTGAAGAGGACATGGCGCACGGTCGGTACCACCCGATCACCCAGTGCAAGATGACCGGCGCGTTCGATGCCAACAACAACCTGATCGCGCTGCACTACCGCCTCTCCGGGCAATCGATCCTGTTCTCGCTCCGCCCCGAAGCGTTGCAGAACGGGATGGATCCCGCGGCATTCCAGGGCGTCGCCCAATCCGGCGAAGCCGCATTCGGCTATTCGGTGCCGAACCTTCTGGTCGAGCATGCGATGCGCAACCCGCACGTCCCGCCCGGCTTCTGGCGCGGCGTCAACGTCAATCACAACGCGATCTACATGGAATGCTTCATGGACGAGCTCGCCCATGCCGCAGGCCAGGACCCCCTCGAATTCCGCCGCAAGCTGATGGGCAACCACCCCAAGCACCTCGCGGTGCTCAATGCGGTGGCCGAGAAGATCGGCTGGACCAGTCCGGCGCCGCAAGGCGTCTATCGCGGCATCGCGCAGGTGATGGGCTACGGCAGCTATGTCGCCGGCGCCGCCGAGATCTCGGTGACCGACGGCATCAAGATCAAGGTGCATCGCATCGTCGCCTCCACCGATCCCGGCTATGTCGTCAATCCGGCGCAGGTGGAGCGGCAGGTCGCCGGCTCCTTCGTCTATGGTCTCTCCGCACTGTTCTACGGCGGCTGCACGGTGAAGGACGGCAAGATCGAGCAGACCAACTTCGACACCTACAACTCGATGCGCATCAACGAGATGCCGAAGGTGGAGACGGTGATGGTGCCGAGCGGCGGGTTCTGGGGCGGCGTCGGCGAGCCGACCATCGGCGTCGCGGCGCCGGCCGTGCTGAATGCATACTTCGCGGCGACCGGCAAGCGCATCCGCCAGGTGCCGCTGCGCGACCAGAACATCACCTTCGCGTAAAGCATGATCCCGAAAAGTGTGGACCGGTTTTCCGAGATGATCATGCTCAAACGACAAATCGCGGCGGCCGTATCGGCCGTCGCAGTATTTTCCGGACAGGTCTCATGAATGCGCCGGTGACGCGGCGGAATGCCGTCCTCGGCATCGCCGTCGCGGCCACATCGCTCGCCGCACCTTCGATCCTGCGCGCGCAATCGGCGGGCCGCGTCGTCGTGGTCGGCGGGGGCTTTGGCGGTGCGGCTTGCGCCCGCGCGCTCAAGCGCGCCGATGCAAAATTACAGGTCACCCTGATCGAGCCGAGCAAGACTTACATCTGCTGTCCCTTCAGCAACGAGGTGATCGCAGGCCTGCGCGAGATCGAGGCGCAGCAGTTCGGTTATGACAAGCTTGCCGCCGGCGGCATCAGCATCGTCGCCCAGGCCGCGACGGGGATCGACGCGCAAACGCGTAGGGTGACGACGGGCGATGGCACGACGTTTGGCTACGACCGCCTCGTGCTCTCGCCCGGCGTCGACTTCCATCTGGAGGCCATGCCCGGCTACGACGATGCGGCGTTGGAGTCGATGCCGCACGGCTGGAAGGCCGGCGCGCAAACGCTTTTGCTGCGTCGTCAATTGGAAGCGATGGCGGACGGCGGCACGGTCGCCATTGCAATCCCGGCCAATCCTTCCCGCTGCCCGCCAGCGCCCTACGAGCGCGCGAGCCTGATCGCGCATTACCTGAAGTCGAGAAAGCCGCGCTCCAAGGTTCTGATCCTCGATGCCAAGGACGCGTTCTCGCAGCAGCGGCTGTTCGAGAAGGCGTGGAAGGAGCTCTATGGCGACATGATCGAGCGCGTCGCACTGTCGCAAGGCGGCCGCGTCACCTCGATCGATCCGACGACGCGAACCATCGTCACGGAGTTCGGCAACTACACCCCTGATGTCGCCAACGTCATCCCGCCGCAGCGCGCGGGACGCATCGCCGGCATCGCAGGCGTTGCGGACGCGACCGGCTGGTGCCCGATCGATCCCGTCACGTTCGAGTCGAAACTTGCGCCGAACGTCCACGTCATTGGCGATGCCTGCCTCGGCGGCGGCATTCCCAAATCGGCATCCGCTGCGAACGCGCAAGGCAAGGCCTGCGCTGGCGCGATCGTCAATCTGCTCGCGGGCCGCGCGCCGGAGACGCCGCGGCTCACAGGCGTCTGCTACAACATCGTCGCGCCCGGTTACGGCTTTTCGCTGGCTGGCAACTACGAGCCGCGCGGCGACATCTTTGCTGAGGTCGAGGGCGGCGCCACCAGCCCGGTCGATGCCCCGCGCGAATTGCGCGCCCACGAGGCGGCTGAGGCTGAACGCTGGTTTCAAACCATCACGGCGGACATATTCGGCTAGGGCAATGATGGAGCGAGCTTGCCGTCACGACCACAGTGCGCCCCCTCCCCCGCCTGCGGGGGAGGGTTGGGGAGAGGGTGTCTCAACAACGAAGACTCCCCCAGAGGAAAGAGCCCTCACCCGGCGCTGCGCGCCGACCTCTCCCGCAAGCGGGAGAGGTAGGTGGAGTTCGCGGCGACCTCAGCCATCCCATCCGATAGCTATGATTGCGGCGCTCCTCATGGCGAGCCTCGCTATCACCTTGCCGGCCCAAGCCGACGAGCTCGTGCCCTACACAATCGTCGGCGACGGCATTCCAGTCTCGCTCACAGGCTCCTCCGGCGATGCCGCACGGGGGCGCGCGCTGGTGCTCGCACGCACGACGACCTGCATCCTCTGCCATTCCGGCCCATTTCCGGAGACGCGGTTCCAGGGCGACCTCGCGCCTGATCTCGCCGGTGCCGGGAACCGGTGGTCCGAGAGCCAGTTGCGGCTTCGACTGGTCGATGCCTCGCGCTTCAATCCGGACACCATCATGCCGTCCTATTATCGCAACGACGGCTTCGTGCGAGTCGGACGCAACTTCGCTGGCAAGCCGATCCTGTCGGCTGCGGAGATCGAGGACATCGTGGCTTTTCTTGTAACGCTTCGGGACTAGGTTCATGCCCACCACGCGACGACAATTCCTGAACCTCGCCGGCGGCGTGACAGTGGCCGGGACGATTCCAGTCGTGACGCTGCGGCCGCTTCAAGCGACGCCGGCGATGCTCAATGCAGCGATCCGTAACATTGTCGGCGAAGCCCAGCTTCGCACCGGCAGGGTCAAGCTCGACATTCCGCCGCTGGTCGAGAACGGCAACACGGTGCCGATGACGGTCAGCGTCGCGAGCCCGATGACGGCGGACGACTACGTCAAAAGCATCCACGTCTTCAACGAGAAGAACCCGCAGCCGAACATCGGCAACTTCTATTTTAATCCCTCCTCCGGCCGCGCCCAAGTCTCGACCCGGATCCGGCTCGCCGACACCCAGAAGGTGGTCGCGATCGCGCGCCTGTCAGACGGCACATTCTGGCAGGTTGCCGCCGAAATCGTCGTGACGCTGGCGGCATGCACCGAGGAGCTCAACTGATGGCCGCCCTCATCAACGTTCCCTCGCGAGCCAAACGCGGCGAGATCATCGAGATCCGCACGCTGACCTCGCACATCATGGAAACGGGATTCCGCCACACCGCGGACGGCAAGCTCGTGCCGCGCGACATCATCACGAGCTTCATCTGCCGCTACAACGGCGACGAGATCTTTCGTGCCGACCTGTTTCCAGCGATCGCGGCGAACCCATATTTGTCGTTCTTCACGGTGGCCAAGGAGAGCGGCAAGTTCGAGTTCGAGTGGATCGGCGACAACGGCTATTCATCCACCGCCACCGCATCGATCACGGTCGAATGATTGCTTGGCGCGCGATAGCGGCGGCGATATTGCTCGTCACGGGCCCCGCCCTGCTCGCCGGAGAGATCCCGTCCGATGCGCGCCGGTCCGGCTATGCCTTCATGGGTCCGGACACCCGCGCGATGCAGGATGACGACACCGCCAATCCCGGCATGCTGTTCGTGCTCGACGGCGAGCAGCTGTGGAAGAAGACGACCGGCACCGCCGAGAAGGCCTGCGCGGACTGCCATGGCGATGCGCGCGGCAGCATGAAGGGCGTCGCGGCGCGCTACCCCGCCTTCGACAAGGCGCTGGGCCGCCCCATCACGCTCGATCAGCGGATCAATCTCTGCCGCGCCAATCACCAGCAGGCGACGCCGCTGCCCTACGAGAGCCGCGACCTGCTCGCTTTGTCAGCCTTCGTCGGCCGCCAGTCACGCGGCGTTCCGATCACCGCGGGCGAGGATCCGCAGCTCGAGCCATTCGTCGAGCAAGGGCGCAAGCTCTTCATGCAGCGCGAAGGCCAGCTCAACCTTGCCTGCACCAACTGCCATGACGACAATTTCGACAAGCGCCTTGCGGGCGCCCCGATCACGCAGGGACAGCCGGCCGGCTATCCGCTGTATCGACTGGAATGGCAGACGCTTGGCTCGCTGGAGCGACGGCTGCGCAGCTGCATGAGCGGTGTCCGCGCCCAGGCCTATGATTACGGCTCACCCGAGCTGGTCGCGCTCGAACTGTACCTGATGTCGCGGGCGCGCGGCCTGCCGATGGAAACGCCGGCCGTGCGGCCCTGATGGCAGATTAGGGCTAGGCAGGCGTGGTAAGGCCGCTAGTATCCCTCCCAAAGACTATGAATCAGAGGGAGGGACCTAAATTGGCCAACTACAACATCTCGCGCCGTACGTTGCTCAAGGGCACCGCCGCGGCCGGCGCGCTCAGCCTGACCGGACTGCCGGCACGCGCCGAGGTCAACTGGAAGAAATACGCCGGGACCAAGCTGGAGGTTATCCTCGCTAAGGGTCCGCGCGGCGACAACCTGCAAAAGAACATCAAGGAGTTCACCGAGCTCACCGGCATCCAGGTCGAGTCCGAGCAGATCCCTGAGCAGCAACAGCGCCAGAAGGTCGTGATCGAGCTCACCTCGGGACGGCCGAGCTTCGACGTCGTGCATCTCAGCTATCACGTTCAGAAGCGGCAGTTCGAGAAAGCCGGCTGGCTCGCCGACATCACGCCGTTCATGAAGGACCCGACGTTGACCGCGCCGGATCTCGTCGAAAGCGATTTCTCCGCCGCGGGCCTGCAATACGCCAAGAACGACAAGGGCCAGATGCTGTCGCTGCCCTGGTCGGTCGATTATTTCATACTCTACTACAACAAGGAGCTGTTCGAGAAGAAGGGCGTCGCGGTCCCCAAGACCTTCGACGAGATGGTCGCGGCCGCCGAAAAGCTCACCGACGCCAAGGACGGCACCTACGGCTTCGTCGGGCGCGGCCTGCGCAACGCCAACATGACGTTGTGGACCAATTTCTTCCTCAACTATGGCGGCGAATTCCTGGACGCCAAGGGCAACATCCAGACCGACGGCCCGGAAGCTGTCGCGGCGACGAAGCTCTATCAGACGCTGCTGACCAAGTTCGCCCCGCCCGGCGTCGCCGGCTTCAACTGGATGGAGTCGATGGCCTCGTTCACCCAAGGCCGCTCCGCAATGTGGATCGACGGCGTCGGCTGGGCGCCGCCGCTGGAGGATCCGGCCGCCTCGCGCGTGGTCGGCAAGGTCGGCTACACCGTCGTGCCGGCCGGACCGAAGGGGCAATATTCGGCCACCTATGGCGACGGCATCGGCATTGCTGCGGCCAGCAAGAACAAGGAAGCCGCCTATCTGCTTTGCCAATGGGTGGTGTCGAAGAAGCAGGGCGCGCGGCTGCTGCAGGCCGGGGGCGGCGTGCCGTTCCGCAACTCGATCCTGAACGATCCCGAAATCCAGAGCGGCGTGAAGATGCCCAAGGAGTGGCTGCAATCGGTGATCGATTCCGCCAAGATCAGCAAGCTCGGCTTGCCGGTCGTGATCCCGGTCGCCGAATTCCGCGATCTCGTCGGCGCGGCGCTCACCTCGACACTGTCAGGCGCCGATCCCGCGACCGAGCTGAAGAAGGCGCACGAACAGTATCGGCCGATCCTGGAGCGTAGCGAAAAGGCGTGAGTGCGTTGACACAATCGACTCCGGCCGCGGCTTCGACCGAGGCCGCGCCGGAGAAGGAATTGCGGCCGCCATCCTACTGGCCGTTCGTGGTGCCGGCGCTGGTCGTCGTGCTCGCCATCATCATCTTCCCGTGGGTCTTCACGATCTGGATGAGCCTGAACGAGTGGAAGGTCGGCTCGCCCACCACCTTCGTCGGGTTCTCAAACTATCTGCGGCTCACGAGCGATCCGCGCTTTCTCGAGGCGGTCGGCCACACGCTGGTCTACACCGTGCTGTCGGTGGTGCTGCCGCTGATCCTCGGCACACTCTCTGCCGTGGTGTTTCACCAGAACTTCGCCGGCCGCGGATTTCTGCGCGGCGTCTTCATCATGCCGATGATGGCGACGCCCGTTGCGATTGCGCTGGTCTGGACCATGATGTTCCACCCGCAGCTCGGTGTGCTCAATTACCTGCTGTCGCTGGTCGGGATTCCCGCTCAGCTCTGGGTCTTTCATCCCGCGACCGTCATTCCCTCGCTGGTGCTGGTCGAGACCTGGCAGTGGACGCCGCTGGTGATGCTGATCGTGCTCGGCGGCCTCGCCGCGATCCCGACCGAGCCCTATGAGAGCGCGCAGATCGACGGTGCCAGCTTCTGGCAGGTCTTCCGCTTCATCACGCTGCCGCTGATCATGCCGTTCCTGTTCATCGCCGGCATGATCCGCATGATCGACGCGGTGAAGAGCTTCGACATCATCTTCGCGATCACCCAAGGTGGACCGGGCTCGGCATCGGAGACCATCAACATTTATCTCTACAGCGTCGCCTTCACCTATTACGACCTCGGCTACGGTTCGGCGATTGCGGTCGTGTTCTTCCTGCTGATCGTCCTGCTTGCGGCGGTGATGCTCTACGCCCGCCAGCGCATGCTGTGGACCGAGATCGCGAGCGGCGCATGACACCCCGTCAGATCATCGGCAAAATCGGCTTGTGGCTGTCCGTGCTCGTCATCGTCTCGCCGGCGATCCTGTTCTTCCTCTGGATGCTCTCGCTGTCACTCAAGTTCGAGGTCGACAATGCGGCCTACCCGCCGGTGTTCTTTCCGGATCACATCGCCTGGAAGAACTATGCGGACGTGCTCGCCTCCAATCGCTTCCTGACCTATTTTATCAACAGTCTGGTCGTCACCGGCAGCGCGACGGTGCTGGCGCTCATGGTCGGCGTGCCCGCCGGCTACGGCATCGCACGCATGGCCGCGCATAAATCCGCGATCGTGATCCTGATTGCCCGCATCACACCCGGCCTGTCCTATTTGATCCCGCTGTTCCTGCTGTTCCAGTGGCTCGGCCTGCTCGGCACGCTGGTGCCGCAGATCATCATCCATCTCGTCGTCACAGTGCCGATCGTGATCTGGATCATGATCGGCTATTTCGAGACGACTCCGATGGAACTGGAGGAAGCCGCCCTGATCGATGGTGCCGGCCGCTGGCAGGTGTTCCGCCACGTCGCGCTGCCGATTGCAAAGCCCGGCATCGCGGTCGCCTTCATTCTCGCCGTGATCTTCTCCTGGAACAATTTTGTGTTCGGCATCGTGTTGGCCGGACGCGAGACTCGCACGCTGCCGGTTGCGGTCTACAACATGATCTCGTTCGACCAGCTGAGCTGGGGACCGCTGGCCGCCGCCGCGCTGATCGTGACCTTCCCGGTGCTGCTGCTGACGGTGCTGGCGCAGCGGCAGATCGTGGCCGGGCTGACGGCGGGGGCGGTGAAGGGCGGATGAACGCCCGCCCTCAGCCTCTCATCCTGAACCCTACGACGCGCGGTTGAGAAAGATCGGCAGCCCCCGCTTGTTGGCGTAGATGGGACGGTAGCGCTCAGTGTTGTACGTGCTGGCGACGTCCAATTTGCGCGGCCCGAGGCTGACGTCAGGGATGGGCACGAGGTCGTAGCGGCCTTCCACCAGCGCCGACATGAGGCCGGTCTTGCCTTCCAGGATGGCATCGAACGCCATGTTACCGAAAGTCAGGGCAACAAGCTTATCGATGAAGTCCGGATCGCCCGACCGCAGGTCGTAGGTGAGGTCAGAGGTCATCGTCTGCTCGCCGGCTCGCTGCTTGATCTCATCGGCAAGCACATCAGCCACGTTGGCCTTCTTGCGATGACCGTAGGGGTCAGGCTCGCCATATTCCTGCGGCTTGTAGCCCTCCCACTCGGCGCCCTCGCTGAGCAAGACAAGCGCGTAATTGCTTGGGTTGGCACGCTTCTCCTCGATCAGCAACTCGATCAGTTTGTCGAGATTGATCTTGTACTCCGGGATGACGCAACGTATCGAGGTCGCGTACGCGGTGTAGAGCGCGGTAAATCCCGCATCGCGGCCAAAGACGCGAAAAATGCCAATTCGCTCGTGCGACCCGACGGTGGTGCGCTGCCGCTGGATGGCATCGCTGGCGCGGGTAATCGCGGTCGAGAAGCCGACGCAATACTCGGTGTTGCGGACGTCGTTGTCCATGGTCTTTGGAATGGCGATGATCTTGACGCCGAGCTCATTGAGCTTGGCCGCATAACTGAGCGTGTCATCGCCGCCGATGGCGATCAGGTGTTCGATGCCGAGCCCCGAGAGGTTTGCCAGCACCTGGCTGGTGAGGTCCCACGTCTTGGTCGCAACGGCGCCCTTGGTACTCGTGGCAGCCGGAAGGTCGCTGCCGACGAGATGATCGGGCAGCTTTTGTATTTTGGACGGATTGGTGCGGCTCGTGTGCAGCACTGTGCCGCCGCGTCGATCGATGGTGCGAGTGTTTTCACGATTCAGCGGCACGAGATAGTGGGACCTGCTGGCGGTATCCTCGAGGTTCAGGTGCGTGAGAGCCTCCCAACCTCGGCGGAGACCGACAACCTCGATGTCGTTCTCACTCCCGCGATAAGTCACGCTCTTAATGACCGCGTTGAGGCCCGAGACGTCGCCGCCGCCCGTGAGAATGCCGATACGTTTTCTCGCCAAGCCGACCTCCCAGCGTTAGCATGTCGCACTCATTGCACAGCGTGGCGTTCCTTACTCCGCCGCTTCCGGCTTTTGTTCCTCGCGCAGCCGAAAACGCTTCTGCAGTGCAGACACGGTGTCGCGGAAGCCACCATACTCCAGCTCGGAATAAGGCAGCATCGCAGCGCCGGACCAACCTTGGCTGCGCATCTCGATTGCCTTGCTCTGGGCTCGCCGGCGGACTTCGTCCCACGCTGGGTTGTCGAAGAAATCGGTGAAGGCATCGGAAAAGCGGCCGTCCTTGTCGATCGAAAAGCCGGCACAGGAGACGATCGGCAGGCAGTACATGCCTGTCACCGGTGTGTTAAGTGGCACCGGCATGAGCGGCATCACGTGCGAGCCCCGCGCATCGCCGCCCACGAAGTGCGCCTTGGCGAACGGCGAGACGATTTCTTCGGGCGCCGGGAAAATCCCCTGGTTCCTGACGATCGCGACCGGATCGTCCTTGCCGGTGTACTTGCCTGCGATCGAGTGAAGACGCTGCGCCGAAACAGCGACGACAACCTCGCCATATGTTCGAGAAACGATGCGATCGATCCCAAAGCGCTCATTGTCGCGAAGGAGCGCCGCAATATGGTAGCCGTCCGCCGGTGCGTCGAGTTCGATGACGCTGTCGCCAGCCGTGTGGTCCATGTCGATGACATGGAAACGGAACCCCTTGATCATCGGGGGCAGCATCAGCCCGGCGCAATACATGGGATCGGCGAAGGCGAGGTAGAGCGGCAGGTTGTACGCGCCGGGGCCACATTTGTCGGCGGCGAACACCATGAAGGACTCCGCGGGCCTCGAGCCCGAGAGGCTGTGGTCGAAGCTGAGTTCCGCGACGGCCGGTCCGGCGCCGCGAACGTTACCGGAAGGCGCGTCGACGAGAAGATCCTGGCCGGCGCCATAGAGCCCGGAAGTTTTCGCGACCGACGTCGCCGCGAGAAACGCCTTCCATGCAAATTGATGGACCTCGGAGCTCCCTTCGCCCCTTGTATGCGTCATGATGATCGCAATGTCGTCGCCGGTGTGGCAGACGAAACTGTCGATCAGAAGCCCCTTGTCGACCGCCTTCGCGGCTTCGCCCATGACAGTCGCCATCATGGGTGCAGACGGTTTCGTATGCCCGCCGACAGAGCCAACGTCAGCCTTAATGACCGAAAGAGTGAGTCTCATGAACATCCCTCCCGCCAGCACAGCTTCGCGCCTCGCCTCAGCGCTTGCTGCGCCGGGCGACGGCGCTGCTCATTCGCGGAAAAGAACGTCTGGTGCCGCGTTAGGTTCCAAAGATGCGGCTATGCCGGAAATGCCCGGACTCGTGCCGGCGCAGGCTGTCCCGTGCGTGGATTGGCCGGCTCGGCCGAGTCGCCGAAGCGTGCAGGACCAAAAGGAAACGGCCGGGCAACTCCTCGCCGCCCCGGCCGCTTCTATTTGCTATTTGGCCTACTCCGCCGGCGCGGCGTGCATCTCCGGATGCGCGGCGTAGTGTTCGGCGGTGCCGAGCTTGCTGGCCGCGAACAGGCCGGCGGCCATCGCGGCGTAGGCGAGCGCGACCGCCGGCGTGACGCCGAAGCCGCCGCCGATGCCGACGGCTTCGCCATGCATGAAGCCGAAATAGGTCAGCACTGCTCCGACCAGCGCAAAGCTCGATGCTTTCTCGAAGTCGCGCTCGATGATGAAGACGCCCATGGCGCCGAGGATGAGGCCGCCGAGGATGGAGCCGCCGCCCATCACCTCGAGGCCGTGATAGAACACGCCTTGCTGCGGCAGTGCCGCAACCGCAGCTGTCTTGACCGCGTCGGCCTTGTCGGTCGCCATGCCGCCGACGGTCGCCGCCGCCGTCATGGTCGAGGCCAGCATGGTGTCGATCTGGAGCTTGGCCCACGCGGCCAGATGCGGGGTCAGCGCCAGCACGATCGCGGGCGCATGCTTGACCGGCGTGGTCTGGAACGCCTGCGCGCCGATCAGCATGCCGATATAGAGCAGGATCGGCGAGATCGCGACCACGGGCACCAGCGCCAGCAGCACCGAGATGATGCCGAACCAGGACAGCACGATCACCATGATGCCGGTCGCCGCCGAATAACCGATCCGGCCCCCCATCGACTTCCATCCGGGATGGCCGATATAGACGGCGTTGATGAAGGGATTGCCCATCAGGCAGCCGATCAGGCTGACGACGCCGTCGGCGGTGAGCACGCGCGTGGTCGGATAGTCGTCGCCGGCCGCTTCCGCGCTCTCGACATTGTCCATGGCCTCGACGAGATCGTAGATGCCGAACGGAATAGCGGTGACGAGAATGATGCCGAGGAACTCGAAACCGGAGAAGACGTAGCCAAACGCCGGGATCGGCACCGAGAAGCCGAAGTTCGCGAAGGCCGCGCCGACGCCTTTGAGGCTCAAGCCGCCGAGCCCGAGCCCGAACAGGTTCGAGCCCCAGGCGATGATCATGCCGGCCGCGATGGCGACGAGCCCCGCGGGAATGCCGCGCCAGTATTTCACGCCGCCGAACCAGCTCACCAGGATGATGGCGAAGCAGATCAAGCCAATCTGCGGCGTCATGTACATTTCCAGCGCCGGCCGCATCGAGATGAAGGTAACGGAGACACCGGCGAGCGTGCCGAGCAGCGCCGCGCGCGGCGTGATTTTTCGAATGAATGGGGCAATGAAGCCGCCGATCATCAGGATGAAGCTCTGGAAGAACACCCAGACGAGACCCGCCGACCAGCCCTTGAGCGGATCGCCGGTCTTGAGCGTGATCGGCAGCATGATCACGAAGGTGACGATGAACATGTGCGGCACGCTGACGCCCGACGGCAGCGCGCAGACGTCGTTGCGGCCGGTCTTTTGGGCGAGGCGATAGGCCAGATAGGCGTAATAGAAGGTGGACAGGCACATCATCAGCCCCAGCGCGGGCAGGATGCGGCCGAACACGAGGCTGTCGGGCATCTTCAGCACGAAGCGCAACAGGCCCGTGAGCACCAGCATGTTGACGAGGATGTTGGTGCCGAAGCCGAAAAGCGCGTTCCAGTCGCCCGATGTCCATAGCGCCGGCTTGAACCCGGACTTGTTCAGATCAGAACTGCCGGCCGACCCCGTCAATGTGCTCATGATAATACCCCTATGTGGTCGAAACCCTCATTGCCTCCAGAACTGCGGCTGAATCCGCGACCCAGCCGAAGATGCCGCCCTGGGCCTTGATCATCTTCAGGCCCATCTCGTGAAACTCGGGGAAGTAGGACGCGCAGCCGTCGGAGATGACCACGCAGCGATAGCCGCGGTCATTGGCTTCGCGCACGGTGGTGTTGACGCACACCTCGGTGGTGACGCCGCACACGAGCAAATTCTCGATGCCGTATTTCTCAAGGACCTCGCCGAGCTCGGTGGCGTAGAACGCGCCCTTGCCGGGCTTGTCGATCACGATTTCACTGTCGAGCGGATAGAGCTCGGGGACGATGTCGTGGCCGGCCTCGCCGCGAATGAGGATGCGCCCCATCGGACCGGGATCGCCGATGCGAAGGCTCGGCGTACCGCGCTCGATCTTCGCCGGCGGCGCGTCCGAGAGATCGGGCAAATGCCCCTCGCGCGTGTGAATGACCAGCATGCCGCTGTCGCGCGCGGCCGTCAGCACCGCGCCGATCGGCTTCACCGCCCGCGCGAGCTGGCTGACGTCATTGCCCAGCGTCTCGCCGAAACCGCCGGGCTCCATGAAATCCCGCTGCATGTCGATGATCAGGAGCGCGGTGGCGGGCCAGTCGAGCGTGATCGGCTCGGGCTCGGCGCTAACGACGCTCGGCTTGGCTGAGTTCAACATGACGGCCCCGCGAGAACTCTCCTGGCCGGGAGTTCTGCAAGCGCCGTGCCATTGTGTACAATTGCGATGGCGCGCGGGAGGCGAGGGAATTCTTCGTCTGGTCAGAAGGTTACGCCGGCGATTGGCGTCTGCTCATTCCCTGTGCGACGGCTTCGCGACGTGCATCTGCCCAAGGGATGAGCGGCCTCCGCCGTCATTCCGGGGCGACGCGTAAGCGTCGAGCCCGGAATCCATCGGGCAGCAGTCCGTGCGGTGAAATGGATTCCGGGTTCGCGCTACGCGCGCCCCGGAATGACGAGAAGAGGCTACCGCCCTGCCTCATACAGCCGCCGATACTCCTCCTCGTAGGGCGCGTAGGACTCCTTCAGCGTTGCCGCGTTGAGCAGCATGGTTGCGACCATCGTGCCCGACTTGTCGAACACGCGCGTCTTGACCCAGGCGCTTTCGGTGCGGCGGCTGCCCGAGAGCGCGACCACTTCACGCTCGACCTCATACTCCTCGCCCTCGAAGAGCGGCCCCTTCAGCAGGCGGATCTCCTGGTCGGCGAACAGGCCGACGGCCGGCCCCTTGACCGGCAGCGGATCGTCCTTGGAGCGGTACTGGAACAGCACGCTCAGCATCTCCATCGGAATGATGGGCTTGCCCCACGGATTGTCCGCGCCCGAATAGTACGGCGAGCTCTCGGTGATGACCGCAAGCTTCTGCCGCAGCGAGAACGGATAGAGGTCGCCCATATTCTGGTCGAACGCCATGCGCACCAATTGGCGCTTGCCGGTCTGCGCCACCTTCACATCGCGCAAGATCACGGGATCCGTGAGCGGCTTGAGCTCGCCGAGGCGCGCCTCGAGCGCCGTCGCAACCGGCGAATCCCCGACCGATGCCGTGCCGCGCAGCACCTCGGTGCCGTCGCGCTTGACCATCTGGATCTGGCACTGGCGCGTAGCGGGCAAGGGTTTCGACAGGATCGCCTGCACCTCCTCGCCCTCGTAGCAAACGCTGCGGTAATGTGCGGAAAGACAGCCTGTCTCGAACCAGGCGCGCCCCCACAGCCGTTCGCCGAGCGGAGCGAACTGGCTGAAATGCGTCGGGCCCTCGATCGTCCCGCCCTTGAAGCCGAGCTTCTGCGCGGTGGCATCGTCATGGATCGAGGCGTGCGCGTCGTAGGTCTGCGCCTGCAGCATCTGACGTGGCTGGCGCCACGGCCCGACCAAGGCGCCTCCGGTCTGAGTGATCTCGGTCTCGAACGCCCTCATGTTTTCCTCCGCGTGCAAGCCATGACTAGCAGGAGCGCCACGGATGCGGCCAGCGATATTGACTTCGCCAACGCATACTTTTGACTGTCACAATCCGCTTCGCGCAGCCGCACTCCCTCCCGCAGCGCAAACCTCAACGCCGACCAAGAGACGAGGACTTCCGAAATGACGCTGTTGCAGGTCGAGCTGGACGACAAATACCGGCTCGAATCGAAGCGGATCTTCCTGTCCGGCACGCAGGCCCTGGTCCGCCTGCCCATGTTGCAGCGCGAACGCGACCGGCTCCAGGGCCTCAAAACCGGCGGCTTCATCTCGGGCTATCGCGGTTCCCCGCTCGGCATGTACGACCACGCGTTGTGGCGCGCGAAGTCGCACCTTCAGCAGCACGACATCGCTTTCGTCCCCGGACTGAACGAGGATCTGGCGGCAACCGCCGTCTGGGGCAGCCAGCAGGTCGGCCTGTTTCCCGGCGCCAAGGTCGATGGCGTGTTCGGTATCTGGTACGGCAAGGGCCCGGGCGTCGATCGCTCGGTCGACGCACTCAAGCATGCCAATGCCGCCGGCACCTCGCGCAACGGCGGCGTGCTGGCGCTCGCCGGCGACGACCATGGCTGCCAGTCCTCGACCTTGGCGCATCAAAGCGAGCAGGTGTTCGCGGCAGCACTGATTCCCGTGATCAATCCTGCCACGCTTCAGGACTATCTCGACCTCGGCCTCTACGGCTTTGGGCTGTCGCGCTTCTCCGGCTGCTGGGTCGGCTTCAAGGCGATCAGCGAAACCGTCGAGAGCTCGGCGTCCATCTACAGCGATCCCGAGCGCATCCAGATCAAACTGCCCGATGATTTCGAGATGCCGCCCGGTGGCCTCAACATCCGCTGGCCCGATCCGCCGCTGGAGGCGGAGAAGCGCCTGTTCGGACCGAAGATGGCGGCCGTGCAGGCGTTCGCCCGCGCCAACCAGCTCGACCGCATCGTGCTGGATTCCAAGCCCGCGCGGCTCGGCATCGTCGCCACCGGCAAGGCCTATCTCGATCTGCGTCAGGCACTCGCCGATCTCGGCATCACCGACAAAGATGCGCAGGATCTGGGCTTGCGCATCTACAAGGTCGCGCTGACCTGGCCGCTGGAGGAAAGCGGCGCCAAACGTTTCGCGGAAGGCCTTCAGGACGTGCTGGTGGTCGAGGAGAAGCGCGGCTTTATCGAAGACCAGCTGATGCGCATCCTCTACAACGTCGAGGCCTCCAAGCGCCCGACAGTCACCGGCAAGCGCGACGAGCGCGGCGCGCCGCTGTTGCCGAGCGAGGGCGAGCTGACGCCGACCATCGTCGCTGGCGCGCTGGTGGCGCGCTTGCGCAAGCTCGGCCATCACAGTCCCGTGCTGGAACAGCGCCTCGCACGGCTCGAGGCCTTCGACAACCCGGTCACGACCAGCACGCCGATCAAGCTCGCGCGCACGCCGTTCTTCTGCTCGGGCTGCCCGCACAACACCTCGACCCGCGTGCCCGAGGGCAGCCGCGCCATGGCCGGCATCGGCTGCCACGGCATGGCGCTGAGCATGCCGACCCGCCGCACCGATTTGATCTCGCATATGGGCGGCGAGGGCGTGAACTGGATCGGCCAGTCGCCTTTCACCACCGAGAATCACATCTTCCAGAATCTCGGCGACGGCACCTACACGCATTCCGGCCTGCTGGCGCTACGCGCCGCCTCCGCCGCCGGCATCAACATCACCTACAAGATCCTCTACAACGACGCGGTCGCCATGACCGGCGGCCAGCCGGCCGAAGGGGCCTTCAACGTCGCCCAGATCGCGCATCAGGTCTGGGCCGAGGGCGTCAAGCGGCTCGCGATCGTCTCCGACGATCCGGCCAAGTACCCCGAAGGCAATTACCTTCCGCAAGGCGTGACCATTCACCACCGCCGCGAGCTCGACGCCGTGCAGCGCGAGCTGCGCGACATCAAGGGCCTCACGGTCATCATCTACGACCAGACCTGCGCCGCCGAGAAGCGCCGCCGCCGCAAGCGCGGGCTCTATCCCGATCCTGCCAAGCGCGCCTTCATCAACGAGCTCGTCTGCGAAGGCTGCGGCGATTGCTCGCAGGCCTCCAACTGTGTCTCGGTGCAGCCGCTGGAGACCGAGTTCGGCCGCAAGCGCCAGATCGACCAGTCGAACTGCAACAAGGACTTTTCCTGCGTCGAGGGCTTCTGCCCGAGCTTCGTCACCGTCCATGGCGGCTCGCTGAAGCGGATGAAGACCTCGGCGGTGGATTCCGCGCAATTGTTTGCCGATTTGCCGCTGCCGCCGGCACGCGAGCTGGACGGTCCTTACAACATCCTGGTCACCGGCATCGGCGGCACCGGCGTCATCACGATCGGTGCCCTGCTCGGCATGGCTGCCCACGTCGATGGCCGCGGCTGCTCGGCGCTCGACTTCACCGGCCTGTCGCAGAAGAACGGCGCGGTGATGAGCCATGTCCGCATCGCACGGAGGCCGGAGGACATCTCCGCGGTCCGCATCACCACGGGCGGCGCCGACGTCATCCTCGGCTGCGACATGATCGTCTCGGCCGGCCCGACGGCGCTGAGCCGCGCCGAGCGCGGCGTGACCAAGGCCTATATCAACGCCGATCTGCAGCCGACCGCGAGCTTCGTGCAAAACCCCGACCTCGACTTCGAGATGGGCGCGATGCAGACCGTGCTGCGCGACGCCATCGGCGACAACAACCTCGACATCATCGATGCCACCGGCATTGCTGCGGCGCTGATGGGCGATTCCATCGCGACCAATCCCTTCATGCTGGGCTTCGCCTTTCAGAAGGGCGCGATCCCGTTGTCGCTGGAGGCCCTGCTCCGCGCCATCGAGATCAACGGCGCTGCGATCGAGATGAACAAGCTCGCCTTCACCTGGGGCCGCCTTGCTGCCCACGACATGTCGCGCGTGCGCAGCGTGCTTCAGTTCAAGGCAAGAGCGTCCGCGCCGGCGAAATCGCTCGACGACATCATCGCGACGCGCGCGCAGTTCTTGACCGGCTATCAGGATAAGGCCTACGCCGACCGCTACCTCGCAACCGTCACCAAGGTGCGCAAGGCTGAGAGCGCGGCCTCGCCCGGATCAACCGAGCTCACCGAAGCGGTCGCGAAGAACCTGTTCAAGCTGATGTCCTACAAGGACGAGTATGAGGTCGCCCGGCTCTACACCGACGGCAGTTTTGCAAAAAAGGTGTCCGAAAAATTCGATGGTGACTTCACGCTGAAATATCACCTGGCGCCGCCGATCTTCGCCAAGCGCGACAAGGCGACCGGACATCTGCAGAAGCAGGAGTTCGGCAGCTGGATGATCCACGCCTTCCGCCTGCTCGCCGGGCTCAAGTTCCTGCGCGGCAGCGCATTCGATCCGTTCGGCCGCACCGAGGAGCGCCGGACCGAGCGCAAGCTGATCGGGGATTATCTGGTCATGGTAGATCAGCGGATCGCCGGGCTAACGGCGGAGCAGATCCCGCTGCTGACACGCCTCGCGCGCGTGCCGGAGACCATCCGCGGCTTCGGCCACGTCAAGGAGGCCAACATCAAGCTGGCGGCGGCCGAGACGGCGCGGCTGGAAGCGGAGCTGGAGAACAGCCGCTTTGCCGCCGCGGCGGAGTAGCCGATAGGCGCCAGCCTCTCTCCCCGTCAGCCACACACTCGCTGTCATGCCGGTTCAACGCGCAGGCTTGCGTTCGATCGGATCGATATCGATCGCCCGCAAGCGGCCGAGCCGCAGCACGTCCATGGCGAGCCGGCGGCCGATCCGGTCGCGGTCGAGCACGCGGATCAGATCGTCGACGCCGTTGATCTCGACGCCATCGAGCCGGATCACGACGTCGCCGGGCAACAGCCCCGCCTTCGCCGCCGGGCCGTCGGGCTCGATCTGCATCAGAAGCGCGCCCATCTTGTTCTCGACGCCGGCCAGCAGCGCGTGCCGCCGCGGGACCGGCGCGGTCTGCCCGGCGACACCGATATAGGCGCGGCGGACGTAGCCGTGGCGGATGATCTCCGACAGCACGAATTGCGCGGTGTTGCTGGCGACCGCAAAACAGATTCCTTGCGCGCCATTGATGATGGCGGTGTTGATGCCGATCACCTCCGCATGCGACGACACCAGCGGCCCGCCCGAATTGCCGGGATTGAGCGCGGCGTCGGTCTGGATCACGTCCTCGATGGTGCGCCCGCTCACCGAACGGATCGAGCGGCCGAGCGCCGACACCACGCCGGCCGTCACGGTCGATTCGAAGCCGAGCGGATTGCCGATCGCGATCACGAGCTGGCCACGCCGCAGGCTCTTGGAGTTGCCGAGCGCGGCATAGGGCAAGTCGCGCACGCCGTTGGCGCGCAAGAGCGCAAGGTCGGTGTCGGGATCGACACCGAGCACCTGGGCGTCGCCGACATGGCCTTCGACGTCGCGCAGCCGGATCTCCTTCGATGTGCCGACCACATGGCTGTTGGTGAGCACGAGTCCATCCGGCGAGATCACGATGCCAGAGCCGAGCCCGCCGCGCTCGCGTCTATCAGGTACTTTCGGCCCGGTCTCGACCCGCACGACCGCGGGCCCGACCCGGTCGGTGACGTCGATTACGGCATTGGAATAGGCGTCCAGCAGCGCCCGGTCATCGACCGGGGCAGCCGCAGTCGTTCGCGATGACGGTGCGTCATCGGCGATATCTGAGGTGAAGTCCAACATGGCAAGAGTCCTTGAGGCTCACACAGATGGTGGCCTGCGCCCGCCGACGCAAGTGGCCCGCCTGGGGCGCAGGGCCGGACTGCCCAAATGGCTAGGGCGCCCGCCGCAGCCCGCCGCCTCTTGCCTTGACCGGATCGAGCAGCGACCAGTCCCCGTCCGGAAGCACATGGCCCTTGGGAAATGGCGCGCGCAACTCGAGCCCCAGCGAGCCCAGCACGCGGTCGTCGCGGTAGTAGCATTGCAGCACGACACGGACGAGGGTTGCGGCGGCAACGCCGCCGGAGGTGCGGAACTGCTGCGCAACGCCGTCACGCGCGGCGGGCTCGAGATCGGCCAAGGGCATGCCGGCCAGCCGGGCCAGATGATCCAGCGCCGCCGCGACCTGTTTGGTGTCGCGGCCGAGCGTTGCGAGGATGTCGGCCTGGATGATGTCGTCGTCGGCGCCCGGAACGCGATATTCCTCGCTCGGAGGAATGATCATCGCCGCGATGGTGCGCAGGTCATCGCGCTGCCGCGGCGTGAGGGTGAGTTGATCAGACATTTTGTTCACTTCCAAAGCTCGTGCGGCGATGACAGTGCGCTCCCTCCCCCGCCTGCGGGGGAGGGTTGGGGAGAGGGTGTCTCCACGGAGGGATTCCCCCAGAGGAGGCAGCCCTCACCCGGCGCGCGGGACGATGCTTCGCATCGCCCGGACGCGCCGACCTCTCCCGCAAGCGGGAGAGGTGCACCGAGATCGCCGCTCTCTTGGATCCGCATCATTCTCAATCGAACAAATTAGCGAGGCGCTGCTTCATCTGGTCGGCGATGTAGAGCGCGAGGGCCTGGATGGTGGAGGTCGGGTTCACGCCGCCCGAGGTGACGAAGATGCTGCCGTCGACGATGAAAAGGTTCTTCACGTCGTGCGAGCGGCCCCATTCGTTGACGACGGAGCGCTCGCGGTCGGTGCCCATGCGCGCGGTGCCGAGCAGGTGCCAGCCGCCCCAGGGGATCGGAGAGTTGACGCAGATATCGCTCGCGCCGGCCGTCTCGAGAAACTCGCGGCCGCGCGCCAGCGCATGTTCCATCATCTTCCGGCTGTTCTCGCTGATGGTGTAGTCGACCTTCGGCGCGGGAATGCCGTGACTGTCCTTCAGCTCCGGATCGAGCGTGACGCGATTGTGCTCCTCCGGCAGATCCTCGCAGATCGCGGAGAAACCGAGCCGGTGACCGTTGAGCTTGCGGAAGACGCGGTGGTGATCCTCGCCCCAGGGCAAAGTGCCCTTCTGCTCGCTCACGACCGCTTCGAACACCGGCCCGGCCCCGCGCACGAACTGCACGCCGTAACCGCGCACAAAACCGCGCGACAGGTCGGTGTCGTACCATTGCTTGCTCCACAGGCAGGTCGGCGGCGCGCGGTTAGAGTCAGTCGGCTCCTTCACATAGCCGTAGATCTGCGCATAGGGATGGAACATCAGGTTCTTGCCGACGAGGCCGGACGAGTTGGCAAGACCGTTGGGGAAGCGGCCGGACGCCGAGTTGAGCAGCAGCCGCGGCGTGCCGACGCCGTTGCAGGCGATGACGACGACATGCGCAGGCTGAAACTGCTCGATGCCGTCCTTGTCGTAATAGACCACGCCCGAGGCCATGCCGTTCTCGTCGGTGGTGATCTCGCGCACCCGGCAATGCGTGCGCAGCTCGACGCCGGCGCGGATCGCCTGCGGCCAATAGGTGATGTCGGTGGAGGCTTTTGCGCCTTGCGCGCAGGCCGGCGTGCAATGGCCGAGATTGATGCAGCGCGCCCGGCCCTCGTAATCCATCGTCGCGACCGTAGTGTCCGACGGCCACCAGTGCCAGCCGAGCTGGTTCATGGCCTTGGCGATGATGGCGCCGGACAACCCGAGCGGCTGCTGCGGCATCGGCGGATGCGTCAGCGGCGAGAGCGGATCGCCCGACAGGCCCGACGTGCCCATCATGCGGTCGTTCTCTTCGAAGAACGGGGTCAGCGCGTCGTAATCGATCGGCCAGTCGTCGGCGACGCCGTCCAGCGTCTTCACCTTGAAATCGGAGGGATGCAGCCGCGGCCAGTGCGCGGTGTACATCACCGTCGAGCCGCCGACCGCGTTGTAGTTCACGACCTTGATGGGAGAGTTGTCGTCGTTGATCGGGTAGTCCTCGGGCCGGCCACGGACGTTCGGGCTCGACGACCATTCGCCGTAGAACTTGGCCTCCCAGTCGCGGCCCGTGCTGGGATATTCCGCCGGGTTCATCCAGCCGCCCTGCTCCAGGCAGAGGATGTGCATCTTGGTCTCGGCCAGCGACCACGCCACCGCCGCGCCCGAAGCGCCGGCGCCGATGATCAGGACATCCACGGGCTCTTTCATCGCAACCTTGTCCTCCCCCCCTCGCCGCTTAAGGGCGATTCGGCCTTTCGCGCTTCGCAAGGCCGGCGAACGATACGGGCAGAGCGACGGCGGAGTAAAGCCGCGGGGCCGGAATGTCGCACTTCGCGAGGCGCAGACCATTGGTCTCGCCACGTCCGGATGCTAGGAACGGGGCGCACGAGCCATCGATAGCGAGACCGTATGTCCTTCCAGAAATTCTTTGCCGCCGCCCGCGCTTTTGCGCTCGTTTCGTTTCTCGCCTTGTCCGGACTTTTGTCCTCGTCCGGACCTGTTTCCGCGCTGACCGGCGCCGCGACGGCCCGTGACGGCAACTCGGTCCAGCTCGGCGACGTCACCTACCGGCTCGACGGCGTCGACGCGCCGGAGCTCGACCAGGTCTGCATCGACGATCACGCCGATGCCTGGACCTGCGGGATCGAGGCCCGCGACCAGCTGGCGAAGCTGATCAACAAGCGGACGGTGCGCTGCGACGATGTCGGACCCGAGAAGAGCTTTGGCAAGCGGCACCGCGCCATCTGCACGGCCGAAGGCGACAAGGCCAGCTTGAACGAGCAGCTGATCAAGCTCGGCTTTGCCCTCGCGCGCGAGCCGATCAAGGCCAACGTCAAGCCCGCCGCCAACGAGGCCAAAACGGCGGCGGCCGGGATCTGGAAGGGCTGCTTTGTTGCGCCGCAGGATTTCCGTAGCGGCAAGAAGGACGGTGCACTGCTGGGCGCCGCCTGCCGGCCCGACCGCGACAAGGAGATCCGCGCCGTGCTGTTTCCGGAGGAGCTGACCATGCCCCCCAGCTGCAGCATCAAGGGCAAGCTCGCCGTGCGCGCCCGCGTCACCGGCAATATCGGCATCTACCATCTGCGCGGATGCCCGAGCTATCCCGCCACCACGAAACCGGATCGCTGGTTCTGCTCAGAGGACGACGCCCAGGCGGCCGGTTTCCGCAAGGCCTACAATTGCCGCCGGCCAAAGTGAACTAGGGCCTTCACACAGCCGTGAGTGGTACTCCGAAACCGTATTGATCCGGAATTGAACTCTTTCCGGAGTTGCTGCACTTATGAACGTACGCAAGCGCCTTGCGCGAGCGTTTCCTTGGCAGCAATCCGGCTTCGGCCCGATTGTCTTGCTCGGGCGTTTCCTCCCTAGACTTGGGCCGCTTGTCACAAACAAGCGGCTCTTTCTTTTTGTCTACCTGTTGAAGCCAATTTGGCCGTCATGCCCGGGCTTGTCCCGGGCATCCACGTGCTTCGTGCGTGGAGCAAGGCGTGGATGGCCGGGTCAAGCCCGGCCATGACGATGTGGCGAGATCAACGCATCAAGCTCACGAATCACTCTCTGCGATGCGCGCTACTGCCGCATCATGATCTGATCCATCGGCGGCATGTTGGCGTTCAGGTGCGCCATGATCCAGACCGTGCCGCCCACCACGAGGAAGACGATCAGCAGTCCGAAGGCAAGCGCCAGCACGTTGTTGGTGTTGTCGGGGCCGGTGGTGATGTGCAGGAAGAACACCAGGTGCACACCCATCTGCGCGATCGCGAGCACGATCAGCGCGACGGGAATCGAAGGCTGCCAGACCAGGTCCGTGCCGGCGATGAAGAACGACGTCGCCGTCAGCAGCAGCGCAAGCGCAAGCCCGACGACATAACCGAGGATCCTTGCGCCGACGCTGAGTTGCTCTTCCTCGCCCGGAGCCAGATCGTGGTGGGCGGTCAGATGCGTCTCGTCACTCATGGCGCACTCCCGAGCAGGTAAACGACGGAGAATACTGCGACCCAGATGATGTCGAGCGCATGCCAGAACAGCGCAAAGCACATCATCCGGCGCAAGATGTCGGCGCGAAAACCTTTTGCCAACACCTGGGCCATCATGGTGAGGAGCCAAAGGATGCCGGCAGAAACATGCAGGCCGTGGCAGCCGACCAGCGAGAAGAACGCGGTCAGGAACGCGCTGCGCGACGGGCCGTAGCCGCGGGCGACAAGGTCGGCGAATTCGCGGAACTCGATGGCCAGGAATATGAGCCCGAGCACGCATGTCACGGTCATGCCGAGATAGAACCAGAACCGGTTGCGCACGTCGGCGGCGATGCTGGCCATGCCGCAGGTGAAGCTCGAGAGCAGCAGGCAGACCGTCTCGATCGCCACGTTCCTCTGCTCGAAGATCTCCGCGCCCTTCGGGCCACCGGCGGTCTGGCCTGATAGCACCGCATAGGCCGCGAAGAAGCAGGAGAACATCACGATGTCGGAGAGCAGGAAGATCCAGAAGCCGTAGGCGGTCACGATCCGCTTCGGCGCGGGGCCGGGATGCTCGATGACGACGCCGATGTGATGCGGATCGGCACGGGCGTGGTCGGCGGTCGCGGTCATCGCCATCAGACTGCTCCCGCCATGCTGACGAGGCTGCGTCGCTCCTCGAGATTAACGCGATCGATGCGGGCGACCTCCGCGGCTGGAATGACGTATTCGTCATGATCGCGCCAGGCGAACACGACGAAGGTCGCGAAGGCGCCGAGACCGCCCAGGATCACCATCCACCAGATGTGCCAGATCAGCGCGAAGCCCATGATCGTGGCAAAGAACGCGCAGACGAAGCCGGTCGGCGAGTTCCGGGGCATCTCGATGTCCTGATATTCGGGCTCTTCATGCGCGAACGCTTGCTGCCTGGCATGGACCTTCATGTCCCAATAGGCGTCCTCGCCGCGCACATCGGGATTGAAGGCGAAATTGAACACCGGCGGCGGCGAGGAAGTCGCCCATTCCAGCGTGCGCCCGTCCCAGGGATCGCCGGTGCGGTCGCGCAGCGCCTCGCGATTACGGATGCTGACCACGAGCTGCATGATCTGGCAGATCACGCCGATGGTCAGCACGGCCATGCCGAACGCGGCGATGATCATCCAAGGCCGCCAGGCCGCGACGTCATAGTGCTGCATGCGCCTGGTCATGCCTAGCATGCCGGCGATATAGAGCGGCATGAAGGTGACGTAGAAGCCTGTGAAGGTGAACCAGAACGCAGCCTTGCCCCAGCGCTCGTCGAGGCGGAAACCGAACGCCTTCGGAAACCAATATTCGAAGCCGGCGAAGGCACCGAACAGCACGCCGCCGATGATGACGTTGTGGAAGTGCGCGACCAGGAACATGCTGTTGTGGAGCATGAAGTCGGCCGGCGGCACTGCGACAAGGACGCCGGTCAGTCCGCCGATGATGAAGGTGACCATGAAGCCGACCGACCACAGCATCGGCGTCGCAAAGCGGATGCGGCCGCCATACATCGTGAACAGCCAGTTGTAGATCTTCACGCCGGTCGGTATCGCGATGATCATGCTGGCGATGCCGAAGATGGCGTTGACGTCGGGCCCCGCCCCCATCGTGAAGAAATGGTGCAGCCAGACCATGAAGGAGATGACGCAGATCGCCATGGTCGCGAGCACCATGGAGCGGTAGCCAAACAGCGCCTTGCCGGAGAAGGTCGAGACCACCTCCGAGAAAATGCCGAAGGCCGGCAGCACGAGGATGTAGACCTCGGGATGGCCCCAGGCCCAGATCAGGTTCATGAACATCATGACGTTGCCGCCGGCCTCGTTGGTGAAGAAGTGGAAGCCGAGATAGCGGTCGAGCAGCAGCATCGCGAGCGTCGCGGTGAGGATCGGGAATGCCGCGACGATGAGGAGGTTCGAGGCCAGTGTGGTCCAGCAGAACATCGGCATGCGCAGGTAATTCATGCCCTTGGTGCGCAGCTTCAGCACGGTGGTGACGAGGTTGATGCCGGCCACCAGCGTGCCGACGCCGGAGATCTGCAGCGACCAGGCGTAATAGTCGACGCCGACACCTGGCGAGTAGGACAATTCCGACAGCGGCGGAAAGGCGAGCCAGCCAGTACGCGCGAACTCGCCGACCACAAGCGAGACGTTGACCAGCAGTGCGCCGGTCGCGGTCAGCCAGAAGCCGACCGAATTCAGCGTCGGGAAGGCGACGTCGCGCACACCGAGCTGGAGCGGTACGACGAGGTTCATCAGCCCGATCACGAACGGCATCGCCACGAAGAAGATCATGATGGTGCCGTGCGCGGAGAAGATCTGATTGTAGTGCTCCGGCGGCAGATAGCCCTGCGACTGATAAGCCACCGCCTGCTGGATCCGCATCATGATGGCGTCGCTGCCGCCGCGCAGCAGCATGACCGAGGCGAGCAGGATGTACATGACGCCGATCCGCTTGTGATCGACGCTGGTGATCCATTCGTGCCAGAGATAGGGCAGATGTCCCTTCACGACGACCCAGCCCAGCACGCCGAGGATCGCGACCAGCACCACCGCGCCGGCGACGAGCGGAATCGGCTGGTCGAACGGGATGGCCGACCAATCGAGCTTACCGAGCATCATGGCCTCCACTGTGCGACCGGCCTGCTTCGGACGCGAGCTCCGGCCCCGGCCCGGGCGGAATGTGCTGGGTCGCGATCAGGTCGAACAGCCGGGGATCGTCCAGGCGGTAAACAGGCCGGCCCTTCTCGATGCCCTGCTGCATCAGCTTCCTGTAGCTGTCCTCGTTCAGCACCGCGTCCGTCTTTGCCGTATTCGTCACCCAGTCCGGAAAGGCGAGCGGCGAGATCACGTTGACGTCGAACATCATGTCCGGGAAACCGTCACCGGAAAAGTGTGCGGACAGGCCCTGAAGCTTGCCTTCGTTGTCGGCGCGCAGGTTCAGCTTCGTCACCATGCCATTCATGGTGTAGATCATGCTGCCGAGCTGCGGGATGAAGAACGTGTTCATCACGCTCGACGAGGTCAGCTGGAAATTCAGCTCGGCGCCGGCCGGCACGGTCAGCGTGTTGACCGTGGCGATGCGCTGGTCCGGATAGATGAAGAGCCATTTCCAGTCGAGCGAGACGGCCTGGATCCGCACCGGGCTGCCGGTGCCGGGCACCGGCGCAGCCGGATCGAGCTGGTGCGAGCCGATCCAGGCGACGCCACCGAGCAGGATCACGGTAAGTGCCGGGATCGACCACACCACCATTTCGACGCGGCCGGAATAAACGAACTCAGGCTGGTAACGCGCCTTGGGGTTCGAAGCGCGAAACCAGAACGCAAAAGCCAGAATCGCGAAAATCGTCGGTACCACGATCACGAGCATGATGAAGACGGAATCGACCAAAATGGTCCTGTTGGCCGCAGCCACGGGCCCTTGCGGATCGAGCAGATTCATCGGCAAGCCACTGGCGGTTGGGAAGCCCCGGGACTGAGCCTAGCGCGGGAAAGGCTCCGCAACAAACGCGATCGCGTGACATCGGTTCCTGAACCGCAGGCTCAGCCGTCGGCAAGGCGTCGGGCGCGACATGCAATTCCATGTGATGTCAATGACATGAACGCAGAAGGCGCGCCTTCTCTCCGGCCGGGCCGATTGCTAATCTGCACGAAAATAATGAGAAGCATCCGATCCAGGGAGTGAAACTGAGATGCGCTTGAAGGACAAGGTCGCGATCGTCGTCGGGGCCGGGCAAAGCCCCGGCGAAGGCATGGGCAACGGCCGCGCCACCGCGCTGACCTTTGCGCGCGAAGGTGCGAAGGTCTTGTGCGTCGACCATCATCTGGAGTCGGCGCAGGAAACCGTCACCATGATCACGGCGGCGCAGGGCACCGCCGCGGCCTTCAAGGCCGACGTGACGAAGTCGGCCGACATCAAGGCGATGGTTAAGGATGCACAATCGCGCTGGGGACGTATCGACGTGCTGCACAACAATGTCGGCGTCAGCCTCGCCGGTGGCGATGCCGAGCTGCTGCAATTGACCGAGGAGGCGTTCGATCGCGTCGTCGCCATCAACCTGAAGAGCTGCATCCTGGCGGCGAAAGAGGTGATCCCGATCATGCGCGCGCAGAGAAGCGGTGCCATCATCAACATCTCGTCGATGGCGGCGATTACCACCTATCCTTACGTCGCGTACAAGGCGACGAAGTCGGCGATGATCGCCTTCACCGAACAGCTCGCCTACCAGAACGCCGAATACGGCATCCGCGCCAACGTCATCCTGCCCGGCCTGATGAACACGCCGATGGCCGTCGACACCCGCGCCCGCGAATGGCACAAGACCCGCGCCGAGGTCGAAGCCGAACGCGACAGCAAGGTGCCGCTGCGCAGGAAGATGGGCACCGGCTGGGACGTCGCCAACGCCGCGCTGTTCCTGGCAAGCGATGAAGCGAATTTCATTACGGGTGTGACACTGCCGGTGGATGGTGGTGCCAGCGTGCGACGGGGGTAAGTCGCGGCGAGCGTGCTGCTCTGCCCCTCCCCTGGAGGGGGAGGATGAAGTCAGTGCGTCACCCGCCAGATCGTGCCGTTGCCATCTTCCGAGATCAGCAGCGATCCGTCCTTCGCGACGGCGACGCCCACGGGGCGTCCCCACACCTCCGTGTCGTTCACGACGAACCCCGTGACGAAATCCTCGTACTCGCCCGTCGGCTTGCCGTCCTTCATCCGGATGCGGATCACCTTGTAGCCGGTGCGCTTCGACCTGTTCCAGGAGCCGTGCTCGGCGGCGAAGGCGTCGCCCTGGTATTCGGGCGGAAACTGCGCGCCCTGGTAGAAGGTCATGCCGAGGGAGGCCGAGTGCGGCTGGATCAGCACATCAGGCACCGACACCTTGTCCTTGAGGTCGGGCCGCGCGCCGGCATGGCGCGGGTCTTGATTGCCACCGATATAGAACCACGGCCAGCCGTAGAACGCGCCCTCCTTCACGCTGGTGACGTAATCGGGCACGAGATCGTCGCCGAGGCCGTCGCGCTCGTTGGTCGAGCACCAGGGCAGACCGGTCTGCGGCTGGATCGCGAGGCCGACGCAGTTGCGGAGACCGGTGGCATAGATCTTTCGCTCCTTGCCATCGGGATTGAAGGCCAGCACCGCGGCGCGCTCGAGCTCGCTGGCCCATGTGGCGCCGAGCGGCTGCGTCTTCGACCACGTCTCCATCCCGCCCGGCGGCGTGCCCATGCCTTCGGCGACGTTGCTGAGCGAACCCACCGACACCAGCATACGCTTGTTGTCTGGCGTGAAGACGATATCGCGGGTGGAATGGCCGCCGTCATGCGGCAGGCTCGCGACAATCGTCTCCGCCTTGCCGCGTGCCTTGAGATCGCCGCCCTGGTAGGGAAAGCGGACGACGCTGTCGGTGTTGGCAATGTAGACCCATTGCGGATTGTCGCCATTCGGAAAGAAGGCGATGCCGAATGGCTGCCGCAAGCCGCTGGCGAACACCTCGTTGGCCGCGACTTTGCCGCCCTCGCCCGCGCGCAACACGCGGACGGTGCCGGCGCGTGTTTCCGCGACGAACACATCGCCATTCGGCGCCACGCGGATGATGCGCGGCGCGCGCAGGCCTTCGGCGAACAGCTCGATCTTGAAGCCGGCCGGCACCTGCAGCTCGGCTTCCGGCGGACGCGGCACCACGCGCGACGAGCTCGCAACCGATCGCGTGGCGCCGGGCCTGACCAGATCCTGCGGGCGGATCAGCCTGACCGTGCCGGGCTTGTCGGCGCGCCAATCGCCATAGGCGTCCTTGCCTTGCAACATCGGCTCGGCGTGTGCGCCGGCCGCAGCCAGAAGCGCTGCGAGCATGGCCACGAAGATTATCCTGTCGCTCAATTCGTCACCCTCCGCCTTGCTCGGGTCGCGTGTCAACGCCGATCACCCGCAAAAGGTCTGCGGCGAGTTTGCGACGTGCCGAATCCCACGTCAGTTCATGCCCGCACGATGTGCATCAGCCGCAGCCCATCATACTGGAAAATGCGGTTGAACGGTGCGACACATTGTGAGGGCAGCGACCGCCGGCTACGGTGATGGAGGCTGCGGCATCCAGGTCGCGCCGGATGGGGAGATCATGTGGGGATCCGTCATATCGGAATGGGCGAGCCTGCTGCTGCGCTGGCTGCACGTGGTGGCTGCGATCGCCTGGATCGGCAGTTCCTTCTATTTCATCGCCCTCGACCTCAGCCTGAAACCGAAAGCCGGCCTGCCGGACGGCGTGCAGGGCGAGGCCTGGCAGGTCCATGGCGGCGGCTTCTACCGGATCATGAAATACCTGGTCGCGCCCAGCCAGATGCCGGACGAGCTGACCTGGTTCAAATGGGAAGCCTACACCACCTGGCTGTCCGGCTTCGCGCTGATGGTGGTGGTGTATTATCTCGAGGCCGACCTGTTCCTGGTCGACAAGTCGATCCTCGACCTCACGCCATTCCAGGCCGGACTGTTCAGCTTCTGCAGCCTCGCGCTGGCGTGGCTGCTCTATGAGGCCGTCTGTCGGACCGGGCTCGCCCAGCGCGAGCTGCCCTTCGCCATTGGCGGCTATCTGTTCCTGGTCGCACTCACTTACGCCTTCACCCATGTGCTGAGCGGACGCGGCGCCTTCAACCAGATCGGCGCGATCATCGGCACCATCATGGTGGCCAATGTCTTCACGCTGATCATCCCGAACCAGAAGAAGATCGTGGCCAGCCTGATCGCCGGACAGGCGCCCGACCCCAAGCTTGGAAAGGCCAGCAAGGAGCGCTCGGTCCACAACAATTACCTGACGCTTCCCGTGGTCGTGCTGATGATCAGCAACCACTATCCCCTGCTCTACGCCACGCGCTTCAACTGGGTCATCGTCGCGATCGTCCTGGCGCTGGGGCCGGTGATCCGCCACTTCTTCAACGAGCGTCATGCCGGGCGCCAATCGCCGTGGTGGGTGTGGGGCGTGGCCGCAGCCGGCGTGATTGCGATCCTCCTCCTCTCCGCCGCCGGCCCGCGCGAGGTGAAGACGGGCGCCTTGTCGGCGCCGGTCACGGCCGCCAGTGTCGAGGAGATCGTGATGTCCCGCTGCAGCATGTGCCATGCAGCCGAGCCGGTCTGGGCCGGCATCGTCGCCGCGCCGAAGGGCATTTTGCTCGACACGCCCGAGCACATCCATCGCAACATCCGCCTGATCGGGCGGGTCGCGGCCTGGTCGAATGCGATGCCGCCGGGCAACGTCACGGAAATGACCGGCGAGGAGCGCGCCGTCCTCGCAGCCTATATTGATCAGGCGCGCTGAGGCGGGTCGGACGAGAATGCATTGCGCGGAATGAAATTCCGTCGAATTGAAAATGACTCCGTCGCCTATCCGGCGTAGACATGGCCGGCGGCCGCCGGCCGCCGCAAAGTCAGCTTGCAATCGGGGATAAGAACAGTGGCCCTCAAGAACGTCATCGGTATCGACCACGCCGTCGTCATGGTGAAGGACCTCGACAAGGCAGCCGAGAACTACAGGCAGCTCGGCTTCACGGTCTCGCCGCGCGGCACCCACAGCGCGCATATGGGCACCGGCAATTACACAATCATGTTCGACCCCGATTACATGGAGCTGCTCGGCGTGCTGGTGGCGACCGAGCACAACGCGCCGGCCCGCGCCTTCGTCGAGCGCCATGGAGAGGGCATCGAGCGCATCGCTTTCACCGCGATCGATAGCGCCGCCGGCGCCGAGGAGATCCGCGCGCGAGGCCTGACGCCGATCGGCCCCACTGATTTCGAACGCCCCGTCACGCTGCCGGACGGCACGATCTCGGCGGCGAAATTCCGCACCTTCATGTGGCCGACGGCGGAAGCTCCGGGCGGCGTGCGCATCTTCGCCTGCCAGCACAAGACCCGCGAGACCGTGTGGATTCCGGAATTGATGAGGCACGCCAACGCAGCCAGGCGGATCAAACAGACGCTGATCGCAACGCCGGAGCCCGCCAAGGAGGCCGCGCATCTCGCCCGCCTGATCGACCGCGAGGCGAAGACCGACGCCGACGGCGCCGCGACCGTGCCCTCCGGCGGCGATCGCGCCGACTTCGTCTATCTGACGCTGGACCAGCTCGCCAAGCGCTATCCGGGCGTGCCGCTGAATGGCCTCTCAGAGCGCGGCGGCGCCGCCCTGGTGCTGATCAGCGGCGATCTCGCGGCCACCGAAAGGGCGCTGGGGTCGGCCGCCGTACGGAGCGGAGCTGGGATCTGCGTGCCGCCGGCCAAGGCCAACGGCACCCTGCTCGCCTTCGTTGCCGGCTGATTTGAACCAATTCTTTAACGGGTGTTTACCCGGTGGCTGTAGGCTTCCCGGCCATCCAAGCCACCGGGGCCAAACGCATGTTCAAAGAGGGATCGCCGATCGCCTATGACGCGCCGGCCGAGCTGAAGAAGTGGCCGTCGCTGAAGGGCGAGCGGCAGAAGGATCGCGGTCCGCCCTATCTGGTCTACAACGGCACGCTCGCCGAATGCGTTCGCGAGCTCATGGGCAAGCCGATCAAGGGTATCTCGCTCTACGACATCATGACGAAGCCGCAGGCCGCCTTCGACCAGACCGTGCTGTCGCCGGGCGACGCGGCGGAGATCGCGATGCGCAAGGATTTTCCCAAGGACTAGTTCGCGGCACGCTTCGCAGCAGGTGTACCCTGGCGTCTCGAGGAGGATTCCGTCGGCGCATCGAGGAAGACGACCGGCGTGCCGCGCTTCACGTTTTCGCCGAGCACACGCGCGTCCCAATTGGTGAGGCGTATGCAGCCGTGCGACGCTGACTTGCTGACCTTGTCGGGCTCTGCCGTTCCGTGGATGCCATAGCCCTGCGCCGACAGGCCGATCCAGTATGCTCCCACCGGATTGTTGGGCCCCGGCTGGATGTCGAACGGCCTGTTCGATTTGACGCTTCTGAACTTGTACTCGGGATTGTAATGGTAGGTCGGCTGCTCGTTGGTGCCGGTCACCTTCAGCGTTCCGGTCGGCGTCGGGCGATCCGGACTGCCGACTGTCGCCGGATAGAACGCCAGCAGAGCGCCGCTGGCGTCGAAGGCTTTCAAGGTCCCGTTCGTCTTGTCGATTTCGAGCCTGGCGATACGCGGCAGCTCGCGCCGTGCCGGAACGTTGCTGACGACGATCGTCTCTCCGGCCTTGTCGAACGCCTTGCCCGGATTGAGCGCCCTGAGCAGGTCCGCGCTCATGTGGAATTTCTCGGCAAGTCCTTCGAGAGGGCTGGTGTAGCTCAGCGCCTTCAGCGATTTCATGTCGTCGAGCTTGCTCGGCAATCGCTTCAGGAAAGGCCCTTTCACATCGGCGTCCGTGATCTTGTAGTCGACGAGAATCGGGCCCTCGCTCGCTGCGCTCAGCTTGTCCCAGAGCTCCGGCGCCAGAACCTTGTCGGATGCGATGCCATTCTGCTCCGCGAAGGCCTTGAGCGCCTTCTGTGCGTTCTCGCCGAACTTGCCGTCGATCTCGCCGGGCGAGAATTGCGCACGATCGAGCAGCACCTGAAGCTTCACCACGGCTGCATTCAGCTTGTCGGTGGTCGGCGGCTTTGCAGGACGCGCAGCCTCGTTGACCGCAGCCGGATCGAGATTGCCTGCGAGCGCCGGGCCGGCGAGCCACAGCGAAATCACCGCGCCAAGCATCCATCGCATCGTCATCGCGCATCCCACTCGCAAACGGCCCGCAAGACCGCGGAAGGTTTCTGTTCGGGAACACCGTAGTAACACCGAAGGAACCGACGGGATCGCAGCTTTGCCGCAATCAGACGGTTAAGAACTTCCTAGCGCCGGCGCATCGCTGGCCGTTCATCCCACAGTTCGAGGTTGTCCCAGCAAATGCGATTTGTCGTCGCGGCTTGCGCCGCGTTTCTGCTTCTGATGTGCGACTTCGATCCGTCGGCGTCCCGGCAAGCATCACGTTTCGACACCACCGTTCTCAAGAACAATCATGCCTCGCCACTTGTTCCGGTGGTCGAGCTGTTCGTCGCCAGCGTGCAGGCGATCGAGCTTGCCAACGCGCACGCGGCTTACGAGCAGGTGATCGAGCCACCGCGCGCAGTCGAGCCGGGGGTGCAGGCGGAGCCCTCGCCGACCGAACGGTTCTGTCACGCGCTGCGCCAGGCCGCCGAATCCAGCGGCATTCCGGTGCCGTTCTTCGCACGCCTGATCTGGCAGGAGAGCCGCTTCAAATCCAACGAGGTCAGCCATGCTGGCGCGCAGGGCGTTGCGCAGTTCATGCCGGAGACGGCCGCCGAGGTCGGGCTCGACGATCCCTTCGATCCGATGAAGGCACTGCCGGCATCGGCGAAATTCCTGCGCAAGCTGCGCGACGATTTCGGCAATCTCGGCCTTGCTGCCGCCGCCTACAATGCCGGTCCCGGCCGCATCCAGAAATGGCTTGCCAGGGAGAGCGAGCTGCCGCGCGAAACGCGCGACTATGTCCGGATCATCACCGGCACCAAAGCCGAAGACTGGATTGAACGGTCGGAGGCGCTCGCGATCCGCATCGATCTGCCGCGCGAAGCGCCATGCGAAGGCATCGGCAGTCTTTCGAAGGCCAAGGACGTCGCCTGGGTTCCGGTGAACCTGACGCCTTCGGTCGCGGGCATCATTCGCAAGGCCGAGCAACTCGCGGCGCGCCTGACGACGAACCGCGCGCGCAAGCGGTTCGCAACCCTGCTGCGGAAGAATGCCACGGGCCCCGGCAAGGCAAGCCGCATGATCGCGGCACGCGCGGCCGGTAAGAGCGCGAAGGCGCGCGCCGTCCGCCTCGCATCGCGTGAACGGACGTCCGGTTAGGAAACGGAGCCGCTCGCTTGCGCGGCTCCGATCTCGATCGAGCTAGTCGATTTCCTCGATCACCAGCCGCTCGCGCGGCTCGATGACGTAGGTCCGGTTGTCGCGGTGAATATAGCGATATTCGCGCAAGCCCGGCGCATCGCGATAGACCGTCGTCGGGAACTCCTCGACCTCGACGGTATCAGGGACGCGATCACCGACGCGAATCTCCGTGCGTGCCGTGCTGCCGGTGGTCCGCGCCTCGCTGCGTCCTTCGGTGCGGGTCTTCGCATGCTTGCGGATCACCTCGCGATCCCGGTCCGAGAACTTGCTGGCGCTGCGCTCGCGCGTGGTCGTCGTCGTTGTCGCCGTGGACTGGCCTGAGTACGGCAGCACCGTCACGATCTTGTAGGTCGCCGGATCGACCACGACGATCTGATCTTTCACCAGCGCAAAGCTGTAGCCGCGATATTGCGGCACGATCTCGACGACGTCGGGCGGCAGCGTCGAAAGGTGCACGTCGCGCGGCACCACCGTGCCGACGTTCAGCGAGAAATTGACGTTGGTCAGCGGCCGCACGTTCAGGTGCGAGATTGACGCGCTGATCCTGGCCTCCTGCTGCTTGTTGAGGTTGACATTGGTCTGGGCGGCCGCCTGCGAGCCGGTGCCGGAACGCTCACCCTGTGCCTGATTGCTTGCCGGTGCCTGCTGGGCCTGGTTGGTTCCGGATGCAGCGGGCGCCTGCTGGGCCTGATTGCTGGCCGGCGGCGGATTGGACCGATCCTGCGCCTGGTTGGTGTTCGCAGGAGGCGGGTTGGCGCTCTGCTGCGTTGCGGGCTGGTTGCCGGCTGCATTGGGATTTGCCGTTCCGCTCTGCGACTGTGCCGTCGACCCCGTATTGGCGGTGCCGGAGCCGGACGAGGGTGGGTTGGCCTGCGTGGTCTGGGCCGACGTTCCCGACGTCGGGGATTGCTGCGGTTGCGATGTGGTCTGCTGCTTGTCCGCCGCAGACGGCGAGGTGGTGGGTGGCGCAGTGGCGTTCGACTGGGATTGCGGCGTCTGCTCGGGCTTCGTGCTCGGGTTCGGCGACTGCGCAAGGGCGGCATTCGCCAGCACCAGCCCCAAGGCGGTGGTTGCCAACAGGCGGATCATGGTTCACTCCCTTCTGATCAAAATGAATGTTGGCTACCAACCTGCGCTAAGACGCTCAGTTCCAGTTTTTCCCGCGCCGGAACCCGCAATGCCATCGAAAAGTGCCGGGATCATCGCCTACCGAAAGCGACGCAGCATCGAGGTGCTCCTCGTCCATCCCGGGGGGCCGTTCTGGCGCAACAAGGATCTCGGCGCATGGTCGATTCCGAAGGGCGAATACGCGGATGGAGACGACGCAGAGATCGCCGCGCGGCGGGAGTTCGCCGAGGAGCTGGGACTCGAGCTGTCCGTGCCGCTGACGCCGCTTGGCGAGGTCAGGCAGCGCGGCGGCAAGCTCGTCACCGCGTTCGCGGTCGAGCTCGATTTCGACGTGCGCAACATTCGCAGCAACACCTTCGAGATGGAATGGCCGCCGCGCAGCGGCAAGCGGCAGGCCTTTCCGGAAGTCGACCGCGCCGAATGGTTCACGCTCGACGCGGCGCGGGAAAAGATCAACGCAGGACAGCGTCCGCTGCTTGACCGGCTCGAACAGCTGATCGGCAGATAGCGCGCCGCCTCACTCCGCCTTGATGTTCGCGGCCGCGACCACCTCGGCGAGCTCCTTGGTCTCCTTGGCGATCTTCGCAGCGTAGTCGGCCGGGCTGAGCACGCTGACGACGCCTTGCGAGCCGAGCTTCTCCTCGGCCGAGGGATCCTTGGCGGCGGCGACGATCTCCCGGTGCAGGGCTTGAAGGATCGGTGCCGGCGTTGCCTTGGGCATGAAGAAGCCGACCCAGAATGAGATGTCGAAGCCGGGATAGCCGGCTTCCGCGACGGTCGGCACGTCGGGCAGCGCCGGCAGCCGCTCGGCCGAGGACACCGCAAGCGCGCGCAGCTTGCCGGCCTTCACCAGCGGCACGGCGGAGAGCGGATCGAACACCGCCAGCACCTCCTGCGCGAGAATGCCGACCTCCGCGGCCGAACCGCCGCGATAGGGCACGTGGATCAGCTTGATGCCGGCTTTCTGGCTGAGCAGCTCCATGGCGAGATGGGCGAGATTGCCGTTGCCGCCGGAGCCGTAGGCGAGCGCGCCGGGCGCGGCCTTGGCCGCAGCGACGAGATCGGCCACCGACTTGATGTTCGCCGTCTTGGGATTCTCGGGGTTGACGACGAGGACGAGCGGCGCCGCCACGACCGTGGTGAGCGGCGCAAAATCCTTCTCGGGATCGTAGCGGATCTCCTTGAACAGCGTCCTGTTCAGCGTGATCGTCGACGAGTTGCAGGCGAGCATGGTGTAGCCGTCCGCATCCGCGCGCGCGACGCCTTCGGCGGCGATCATGCCGTTGGCGCCGGCGCGGTTCTCGACCACGAAGGGCTGGCCGAGCTTGTTGCCGAGCCGGTCGCCGACGATGCGCGCGACAACATCGACCGGGCCGCCCGCGCTGAAGCCGACCATGATCTTGACCGGCCGCGTCGGGTATTTCTGCGCGAGGGCCTCTGTCGCCAGCGCCGAGGCGCATAGTCCCGCGATGACTGCCAGCAGGCGCGCCGTTCGTTGCATTCGTTCTCTCCCAGACCTCTTGGCGCCGCTTGTGCATGCTTGTTGGTGCGACGCCTTCGACGATCATGATGAGCGGCCGTGCCGGATTTCGCAATCGCGTTTGGCTGCCGGCATTCCGCCGCACGGCACGTGCGCGCCGCTTCCAACGCAAAAGTACGAAAACAACCCCATGCACAGTAGACCGCCCCTGTCAGAACAAGGACTTGCGGGCGGCGGACGATTTTTTCGGATTCACAAATAAATTCTGAGGCGTCGGGCAAAACAGTGGCATACTGGCATCATCGCAACAGCCGCGAGCGTCACGGTCTGCCAGGCCGAAGCCGTCCCGGCGGTTGCGCCTAAACCCTTCATCGACATTTCTAAATTCGCATTCGCGCGCAGCAGCGAACGGCCGTTCGCGCCTGCGCCGCCGAAAAGGACACAGCACATGACGACAGCTCTCTCACATCCGATCACTTCGCCGCTCGCGGCATCCGATCGCAGCGCCCCCGCCGCGAACCCGCGCGTCAAACTCTACAAACGGCGGATTGCGATCCGTCATCCCGACCCGCACGCCGGCGAGCAGCTGCTGGTCGAGGCGCTCGGCGCCGCCGACCGTGACGCGATGCACGGCATATTGAGGCAATTGGTCAAGGCCAGTGTGGTCGGGCAGAAGCCCGACGAAGCCAACCTCGCTTTCATGATCTCAACGATCAGGAGCATCGCGCCGAAGGATTCCGTCGAGGCCATGCTGGTATCGCAGATGGTGTCGGTGCACATGGCGGCGATGCGCTGTGCCTGTCGGCTCGCCTGCACCGACGATCTCGCGCAGCAGGAGGGCATCGCCCGCGCGTTGACCCGCCTCTCCCGCACCTTCGCCGCCCAGGTCGAGACGCTCAATCGCCACCGCAACAGCGACGCGCGCGCGATCACGGTGCAGAATTTGTCGGTGCAGGACGGCGGCCGGGCGATCGTGGGCAACGTCACGCAGCATGCGCATCTGATCGGTGCCGATCTGGATGCCACTTCCGGCGCAGCCGGCGAACGCGAATGGGCCGGCGCAACGCAAGGCGCCAGCGCATGAGCGGCGGTCACGTCCGAAACACCCACGCGATGGCGGCGAGCCCGCGCTGCGGGGCGCGGACCCGCGACAGCACCGCCTGCCGCGCGCCGGCGATCCACGGCAAGCGCCGCTGCCGCATGCATGGCGGCGCGCCGAGATCGGGCGCCCCGAGGGGCAACCGGAATGCATATCGACATGGAATGTGCACACCGGATGGTCGCGCCGAGCGACACCAGGTGAAGACTTTGCTGGAGGACGCTTGGAAGCTTCTGAATGAGCTGAAGTAGATTGCGGCGCGACCTCCGGCGCCGGTCGTGGCACGGGCGAATGGAAGCGCGTCATTTCCGGCGCAAGACCTGACCTAGAAGGCGAAGACTCTGATGGATCCAGGGCGTGTACTCATAAAGGCGCAGACGTCTGCTTTTGGAGTCTAAGCAGATATTTTCTGCTCAATCAGAGTATTGTCTGTTTTGACCCGTTGCGGAAGTGATGGAAGCAAATATCAAACGCGCGGTTAGCAGGCCCCTGGGCTCGAAGGCGCGGTCCGGGCAAGTTCGTCGAGCAGATCCTTTGCTTTTTGCAGGTCCGGCGTCTCGAAGCCCTCGGTGAACCAGCCGTAGACCGGCGCCAGTAGGTCGTGGGCCTGGACACACTTGTTCTGGTCGCGCCAGAGCCGGCCCAAAGCTACGGCGGCGCGAAGCTCCCATAATTTGGCGCCCTGATTTCGGGCGACCGTGATTGCGTGTTGCAAACAGGCCTCCGCTTGTTGAACGTCATGGATCGACAACAGCGCCGCGCTTTTGATCCGCAGCATTTCGGCTTCGAGCCAGCAATCTCCGTTGCGCCCCAGAACGGCCAGAGTGTCATCCACGATATTCAATGCTTCCGTCGTCTGGCCGGTCGCGACAAGGGGCTCAAGCAACGCACCACGAATCAGAGGAAGTTCGATCTCCGCTCCCGTAGATTGATACAGGTGTACACCTTGGCGGACCATGGCGATCCCATCGGGCAGCCGACCCTCTTGGGTCATGATCCATCCCCGACATACGATCGCCGCCGCCAACCAGAATGGAAAGCGTTGTTCAGTGCACACATTGAAGGTGGCTTCCGCCTGTGGCCTCAGTTCCTCGACGTCGCGACGCAGGAGCAAGTATCCGCAACCCATTCCAAGGTTGCTTGCTGCCGCGAACACATGAGGCAATTGCTTAACCCGCGCCAGCATTTCCCTGTGCGAAGTTGCCGCTCTATCGGGGAACCCGAGGGCGAGCCAGACCCATGACAGGTAAGTCAGAATTGAGGCGTGGAAATCAATCCCGTAGGTAAAGGCCAGCTCCTGGTGTCGCTCGGGATCATAAAGGCCGAGCGCTCGGCTCCAATGCTCAGAAGCTAACGACAGGTGACCTTGGTGCTGCAGAACAATCGCGACCACGTGGTGCCCGATGAGCCGGAGAGTGGCATCGTCTTGCCGTTCGGCAACCTCAAGCATTTCCGTGGCGATCTCAAGCGCCGCGCTCAATTCGGCGGTGACGTAATAAAAAAGGAAAAGCCCAAACATCACCGGAAACAGCTGCGGGGCCTCACCGATCTCTCGGCACAGCTCGTGCGCTCGGGCATAAGCGCGTCCGGTGTCAGGGTCGGAGAAACCCCTGGCCGCCATCAGGGCCTGACCGAGGACTGCTTGAAGTCCCAATTCCTGGACGTTTCGTTGAACCGGGTCCGACAGCGAGGGTACCAGTTCCAATCCCCTCGTCACATGCGTGACGGCCTCCGCGGTTGCCGAGCGCATTAGGGCGAGCTGCCCCGCCCCTAGCCAATATTTGACCGCCTGCTCCACGAGCCCCGCTTCCGTGGAATGGTGCGCCAGCAGCTCGGGCTGGGTCTGTGCAATCTCCGCGAACTCCGCCTCGAGCACGGTGGCGATGCGCGCGTGGAGCTCCCGGCGCTTTGCCCGCAACAGCGTGCCGTAGGCCGTGTCCTGGACCAGCGCGTGTTTGAAAGCGTAAATGGTATCTAGCGATGTACCCCGCCGAAGTATCAACCCCGCTTCCAAAAGCCCGCTCAACGCTCGGTGCAGCTCGGTTGCATTCCACCGCGCCGCCGCGCTCAGGACCCTGTGGGAAAACTCTCGGCCGATAACGGCGCCGAACTGTGCGATCTCCTTGGCCGCGGTGCCGACATGGTCGAGACGTGCCATCAAAGAGGCATGAAGCGTCGAAGGAACAGCGATAGCGCTTGATTGGGTTCTCGCGAGCAACGAGCGAGGGTCACCTTCGCCAACACCTGCCTCCAGCACCGCCTTCGTCAGTTCCTCTACAAAGAGCGGCACACCATCCGTGCGGTCGACGATCTCTGCCAGAATGTCGCTCGGCAGCGGATTGTTACCGGCGATTCCGGTCACTAGTGCGGCGCCCTCCTCTCGATTGAGGCGACTGAGGGAAATCACAGTAACTTCTTGAACCCATGACGGCGTAAGTTCGGGACGGCACGTAACGAGAAGCAGCACCGGTAGGCGTTTCACCCGCTCTACTGCAGCGTCGAGCAGTTCGCGGGAGGTCGGATCAATCCAATGCACGTCCTCGTATACCATCAGTATCGGCTGGTGCCGCGACAGCAATTCGAGCTGCCGGAGCAACGCCCCCAAAGTTTCTTCCCTCTTTCGCTGTGGGCTGAAGTTCAGCGAAGGGTAGCGATCAGCGGTAGGCACGGACAGCAGTTCGGCGAACAGTGCCACGTCATTGTTCGGCGTTGCCGTCGGGGCGAGCAGGGCCTCAATTTTGTCGAGCTTCGCCTCAGGTGAATCCTCACGCTCAAAGCCGGCCGCGCGTTCCAGCTGGGCGACGTGCGGGTGCAGCGCGCTGGCCTGATAATTGGGCGAACAGAAATAGCGCAGGCGGACGTGTGGCTCGTTGTCGATGCGGTCTTGCAAGGCCTTCGAAAGGCGAGATTTGCCGATGCCCGGCTCGCCTGAGAGAAGAACCACTTGGCCCTCGCCAGCCTTGGCCTGCGCCCAGTGCTGCAGGAGTAAGCCAATTTCCGCCTCGCGTCCAACGAGCAGCGCCTCACCCGACCGGAGTGCCTCGAAGCGGCTTTCGACGGCGCTCTCGCCCACGACCCGCCAGGCCCGGATCGGCTCGGCAAAGCCCTTGGCTTCCATTGCACCGAGATCGTCATAGTCGAAAAGCCCGGCCGTAAGCCGGCGCGTGCTGGCAGAGATTAATACCGTATTCGGCTCAGCCAGACCCTGCAGGCGGGCCGCAAGATTGGGCGTTTCCCCAACGACCCCACGTTCCTGCGCGGCCCCCGAACCGATGAGATCGCCGACAACAACTAACCCCGTTGCGATGCCGACGCGGACCCGCAGCCGCTCGGATGTTTGCAGCCGTCCGACGGCATCGACCAAAGCCAGACCAGCCCGAACGGCGCGCTCGGCGTCATTCTCAAGCGCCTGCGGATAGCCGAAATAGACCAGCACACCGTCGCCCATATACTTGGCCACAAAGCCCGCGTGTTGCCCGACCACCTCGGCGACGCAGGCCTGGTACGTCCCGATCACGTCGCGCATGTCCTCGGGATCAAGCCGGGCTGAGAGTGCCGTCGAGCCGACCAGATCGCAAAACATCACCGTAAGCTGACGGCGCTCGGCGTCATCACCATGCGACGGCGTCGAACCGACCGGCGCAGACTGCTCTGCCGCAGCGGGAGCAGCGAGTGCCCGAATAGCCTTCAGCAGTCGCTTCCGATGTCCAAGGACCACCCCGAGCTTCTCAAGGTCGGCCTCGGTCAGCTCGGGCAGGATCTCGGCATCAATGGCGTTGTCGTGAAACGCCGCTACGTACTGCTGCAGTCCTAAGCCGCGCAGCCACTTCTCGACGTCCATGTCCCACCTCCCGGTGGTGACGGGGGACCTAACTGGCAGTCTAGCACGCCTATCGCAGGAGCGCGCCACGGAAGGCACACTGACCAAAGATTCTCGGGCAATCGTCAGCGTCATGCGAAGCTGGCTACATGGCGCTCTGGTCGATCTAGACGCTATGGCTGTCGTTATGTCGGCTCTTGGCCCTTCTCGGACCTCGCGCAATGTCAGCTCCTGCGCCGCTGTCGGGGAATAAGCGGACATCGCGGATTTATGAGTACACGCCCTAAACCAGACGTGCCGCAGCCATAGAGCTAGGGCGGTGTATTCGCCGGACACAATCTGCAGCCCAACTGCGTTCAGCGCTTCAGTGATTTGCTTGGCCAGAGGCTTGGCTTCTTCAGTTCCGATTTGAGCGTTGGGAAGGCCCTTGAAGAACGCGCAAACCGTCGTCGCGACGATGGTATTAACCTGGTGCGGATCAACCATTTGGTGCACGTTGGCGGAACTCGCCTCGGAGGCACGAACCGAACGCGTGAGAGTGCGAACGCGCCAGAAAAGCGGGCGTCTCGAAGGATGACCGCAGGGAAAAGCCGCGATAGGCCTGCGCTCAATCCGAGGCGGTCCTCGCCGAATCGACCCGACCGGTGCGGCCGCCATCGCCGGTATCCAGGCGATAGAGCGCGGCGGACCCGACGGCGAGAACGAGCGCGATGACGAGGATCGCGATTGCGTTTATGCGGCTCAATGGAGTCCTCCTTCGCTTCGTGGGACGCTGCATCTCAATCGAGCGTGCGCGCGCCGTGTTCCGTGAAGTTTCCATGACCAGTCGTCCGGGTTGGAATGCGCGCGGCGCCGGAACTTCCCGCGCCGGCGCACTTTGAGTTCGGAAAGTGTGGAAGACCTCTCATGACCGCAGAAACGGAACTGAAATTCCGCCTTGCGCCGCGCAAATCGGCGTCGGTATTGCGGAACGGCAGTTTGAGCGGGCGGCGCTCCGACCAGTCCGAGCGATCGCTCGTGTCGACCTATTTCGATACCACCAGGCACAAGCTGATGCGCCACGGCATGACGTTGCGCGTCCGCAAGATCGAGGGCCGCTACGTGCAGACCGTAAAGGCAGACGGCACGGGCGGCGTGACGCGCGGCGAATGGGAGCACGAGGTTTCCGATGCAAAGCCCGACCTCGGGAAGACCGCGAATACGCCGCTTCGGCAGCTCGCCACCGCAAAGCTTCCCCGCAAGCTGAAGCCGGTTTTCCAGACCGACATTCATCGCACGACGCGGGCGCAACGGGTCCGGAACAGCGAGATCGAACTCGCGGTCGACCGAGGCCGGATCAGCGCCGGGCGCCGGTCATGCCCGGTCGCCGAGCTGGAGCTGGAACTGAAGTCGGGACGGATCGCGGACCTGTTCCGGCTGGCGCGCAAGCTCGAACGCAGCACGGGCGCCGAGCTCGATCTGCGCTCGAAGGCCGAACGAGGCTACCAGCTCGTCGCGGGAAACGGCGACGGCGCACAGCACGCCGAGCCGATCGCACTGAAGGGCGAACTCTCGCCGCGCGAGGCGTTCCGCGTCATCGCACATTCGACGCTGCGCCAGGTCACGGCGAATGCGAATCCCGTACGCGACATGGACGCCGAAGGCGTCCATCAGATGCGTGTCGGCCTGCGGCGGCTGCGTGCGGCCATTTCGCTGTTCGCCGACATTCTGCCGCGGGCGAGCACCGCGCGGATCAAGACCGAGCTGAAATGGCTCACGGGCGAACTGGCGCCGGCGCGCGAAATCGACGTGTTCCTGAACGAGAGCATCCGGCCGATCACCGATCGGGACGTGCCGCGACGCGGCGCCCGCGCGATCCGCACGAGATTCGCCGCGCAACGGCAGGCGGCATTCGAGCGCGCACGCGAAGCGGTCACGTCGGCGCGTTACCGCCGCCTGTTGATCGACGTGATCGAGTGGATCGAGGGCGGACGGCCTAACACCGACGACGACGGCACGATCACGGCGTACGCCGCGGAGGTGCTCGATCGGCGCATCAGGAAGGCCCGCAAGCAGGGCAAGCGCCTGAACGATCTCGATCCGATGCAGCGTCACAAGCTGCGGATCAGGATCAAGAAGATTCGCTACGCCGTGGATTTTTTCGAGAGCCTCTACAGCGATGGCGACCAGAAGGAGCTCGCAGCCCTATCCGATCGGCTGAAGCGGATTCAATCCGCGCTGGGATCGCTGAACGACTTCATGGCGCACCGCGAGCTGGCAACGGAGGCTGCACTGACGGCGCCACCTGCGCACCGCCGCGCCCAGGCGTTCGCAGCGGGCATCATCGTCGGTGCGGAACGCAAGGCCGCGGACGGCCTGATGAAGGACGCAGCAAAGGAGCTGCATCGGTTGCGCCGGCTGCGCGCCGAGCCAAATGGACGCGCCTAGGAGAACCAACATGGGAACCGTATGGTCTGGATAGGCAATTGGCGAAATCAATTCGGCTCCGTGTTGCGCATCACCGACGATGCGAACGGCCGCATCGAGGGCAGCTTCGAGACCGCGCTCGAAGACAGCGGCTTCTACGGGCAAGCGGTGCCGATCACCGGGTTTCACAGCGGCAATTGCATCGCCTTCGTCGCGGTGGGCTCGTCGGCGACGGGCGACCGGGCTGTCTCCTATACCGGACTGCTGCGTCACGGCAAGATGGAGACCGCCTGGTTCGTGATCGCAGACCAGGCGCTGAGTGCGTCCAGGGAGGGCGAACCTGCGCAGCTAAAACCGGTGAACTGGTGGCGCGCCGTGACGACGAATGTCGATACGTTCGAGCGGAGCTGAGGCGCGATGCAAATTGAGCTCGGTCGGCGGTCGGGTTCACCTCTCCCCGGCAGAGAGAGGTGAAGCTTCGGCTCGTATCGATTCAACCCAACTCATTCGCTTCAACCTGCCGCTCGATGGCCGGAAGGAAATCCCGAAATCATCGTCGGGGAGGTTTTGGTGAACATAGAATCTGCTGCGTTATTGTTCCTAAAGGTCACTCATAACCTGCGCAAGCCATGGCGTCGAGAGCCGTCCTTAGCGCTCGCCAACAAGGAAAGTCGTGTTCACTTTAGCATTTGCGTGTGAACGCCAAGGTCTTCACTCAGAAATTGTCAAAGGGTGCGTAGTCGGTCCATCACCGTCGTCATTCACGGGAACGCGGACTCATGCCCCAAGCCATGCCGTGAGCCTTGACCTTTCTCGAACCAAGCCATCCTGATTGAAGTGGTGAACACAAAAATGCGCCCACGAATCTTCGAACGCCATCTCCATGTCACCCGTGACCGACGTGGTACCCAGCCCGATCTCTGCGTAGGTAAACTCGAAACTGCCCCTAGGACGCGCCAGCGCAATGTGGAAGGGTTGACCATTAAACTCGTTGATCATGGGCCTGCCGCTGCTCCGCATGACGCCGGGTATCTCTACTCTGGCAGTTCTGAGTTCCAGGTCTGCTTCAAGATCAATCGGCAGAAATAATGTCTCGCAAAATTCCGAGCATGTGGACGCGAATACCGCAAAGAGATTGCTTAACGGTTCGCATGCCTCGCCCGAGATGATCGTTTCAAGCGCGATCCGCTGCGCTTTATCCGCACGCTCGTCGATAACGATCTGGCGCCGGCCGTTTCCGTCCTTGATTTCGCCGGGCCACTTGTACAGCCCTGCCCAGTTCAAGCCTGCGAGCGGCGTATCGTTGAAGTGGCCTTCAACGATGGTCCCGACGAAGGCTGACTGACAATAGCCGTGGGTACTCGGCAAGTTGAACTGGCAACCACAATTCATGGCGCAATTGCAGTTATCGTAAGTCTCGCTCTTGAATAGCCATTGATCAGCCATTCCTTCTCCTCCCCTTAATCCGTCGCGTCTTGTCTCTTTGAGAGGGCAACTCTTCACGATGAGCACTTCAATGTCGCCATCGTGGTTGCGAATAGGCCGGCTCTAACCGACTACGTCTGCGGCCAGAATGGCGGCAAGCCGACGCTCTACGCCCGCTTCGCTCACGGGACGCGCTCCTACTTTGGATGCGGAAGAATTGGAAGCTTAGCAGGGCTGACATGTGACTTCAACCGAGATGCCCGGATGTCCGGTTCTGGCCCCCATCTGACCTTGCCGCACTGCCCGCCCAGCGTCAGTTTTTGACCCATCGCGTCCAGGGCGCCAAACCGTCCAATCTGCCGATTCAGCAGCCGACCAGTTTCCAGTTCGTCGTCAACCTTAAGACCGCGAAAACACTCGGCTTCACCTTCCCGCCCGGGCTACTCGCCATCGCTGATCAGGTGGTTGAGTAGATGGCGCATGTCCGCTTCTGGCCCAAACCGACGAAAACCACGGTCCGTCCAAATGCCGGCTGTCAGGGGTAGAGCGGAATTAGCAGGCGAGCGGCCAAACCGACGCGATTGACCCAAACCCGAAGTGATAACCAGCATATAGCGGGCAGTGGCCTATGTTCTTGCCATTCAGGTCTTTGCAGCGTCGAATACTTCCGAGAATAAGACATGCCGGGCGACAGCCAGTCTCGATCCAGGCGAGCGGCATTGTCGATAGCCGCCACCATATTTGCCTGTAGGAAAGGCACAAGCGGCATAGCAATCCGGTGGCACTAGGCCGACCTTCTCGTAGACCAGAGGATAGCGTTAGTAAGGATTTTCTGACAGCGCGGGTCCTGCCAGACCGACGCCTCGTGGCCAAGCGCCGAATAGAATACTCGCCCCTCGCCGTAAAATCGTTTCCAGGCGAGCGGCCAGCCATAGAAGCGTTGATGCACACCGGCCTTGTTGAGGTCCACCGACCTTTGGTCGAGGCGCAGGAGCACGCGTGATCCGCGATAGTCGAAGTCGCTGATCTGGTAGATTTCATCGTTCAACTGAAACGAATTCCCCAGAAACGCCACCAGTGGATCTGCAACATCAGCCACCTCGATGGTCACACCCTGATGCCAGGGATGACCGTTGAAGTAGCCGCCGATCAGATCGAGATAGTCTGGCCAAGTGTAGAATGTGTCCGTGGCCGAATGAACGCCGAGAAAGCCACGGCCCGAGCGCACAAAGTTGAGAAGTGCTGTCTTTTGGGCGC
>NZ_JACCHP010000004.1 GCF_016031625.1 Bradyrhizobium agreste
TCCTTCCAAGCTGCGTCAGGATTGCTTCGGAAAGTGGTATGACGTCGTGCCGATAGCCGGCCGAGTATGTGAAATAGAGGACACGTTCTGGCGGGCGCTCTGCACGCGCGCCGAGCGGTCGGATTGCCGCCGCGCTGCTGACGAGTGTGATGAACTCGCGTCGCGTCACAATCCTCTCCCGATGCTTAACCGGCCAGAAAAGCTTAGCACATATCAGCGCGCCGCGCGCCCTGCGGCGCCGCCCTACGCCCGCGGTTCAATTGATAGCCTCGACTTGGCAATGTCGCTTAATGGCCCGAATGCGAAGTCTGAGCGGACCGCCAAACAGCCTGCTTATCGGAGGAGACCGGAACGGCGATGCGTCCGCAAGCACTAGCCTCTGCGTTCGCAGCCGGTAGTTCATGGGCGTGCGACAAGCAACGGCAGCACGTTTGCGCCGCCCGCCATGAGCGGATTCGACGGCTCGAAATGTTCCCGCAATTCTCGCTTCCGGACGAGTGAGCGCGCAGCGAGAAACGCCTCCTTCAGGCTAATGGCATTCCGGAGCGCGCGATTGAAAAAAGCGTCGCCAAAATAAGTCCACTTGGCCTTGTCCTGGCAGCCGAACGATGGATGCTTGGCATCGGCCGCGGTGATAACCAGCACATCGGGATTTGCCAGACGCGGGATAAAAATCCCAGAATAACAAGCCGAGATGACCACCACCTTGTGTCGCACACCTGTCTTCGCGAGGATGTCGCGGAGGCGAGATGGCGTGAGCGTTTCTGTGAGCCGCCCCGCCTTGATTGCAAGGCCATCAGGAGAGCCATGCGAGGTGAGAATCAAAAAAAGAACATCTTTCTCGGCATCCAAGCGGTTGGCTGCCGTCTGCAACGACTTGGTCAGAGCTTCGATTGTTGCACTTCCGCCATTCTTGGAATTGTACTCCACGTTGATCGGGCCAGTGTCGAAACGGCTGGCCACGACCCGAGCCGCGCCGATCGCCTCGAATCTAAACACGCCTTGATCGCCGTACAGTCCAAAGGACACCACGCCAACCTTTCTGGCGTCCTCAACAGCACCTACCGGCGCAACCAACGGCCAGATGGTCAGAAAAAAGGCGACGAGCGGCGCGCCGAGCCGCCTGATCGAGGGCCTGGAGGTCATGGCAAACCTCGTTTCGAGATGCCGCTATAGTACTGCCGTTCAACACAAGATAGCGGAAAGCCAGCACGCGCATGGGTCGGGATATGGCCCGGAGCCGAAGGTCCCTTGGGCGTTGGCGGCTTCCGTTGTCCGCTGCGGAGGTCAGCCACGGGGAGACGGTTGCTGCGCGATTGCAAGCCTTTAGCTGATAATCTGCTTGACCTTGATGCCGCGCAAGGTCTCGATGCAGTCAGCTACCAAATGCAAGAACTCTTGCCGCTTTATGCTTTTCACCTGACGACCTTCCATATTGATGAGAATGAATCTCGCCATGTCGTAGGCGACTTCAAACTGCGATTTTCCGGTAACCTCGACATCGATTCTTTCAGTCATTTCGCTCCCCGCTAATTGTAATTGGAAAGCAGAAGCCTATTGGAAAGCGCGTGGCCAAGTCGAGTCTGTCTTCCTTTGCGGTTACATCATATCGGCCTGAACGTCCGCTGGCGCCGCAACCTCGAACGGTAAGGTGGTTCGCGGTTCAACGTATGGAACTTTACCCATTTCTTGGGTACATCGTTTGACGTGCTAGAGCTAAGTTAGTGGGCATTGCAGCTTGGTCCAGTGACGGAGTGGTGGGGATTATGCCGATAAACAAGATGCCGGATTATCCCTCGTATATTGGCTATTGGCTTCTTTGGCTGGTTGCGGGTTTCGTCGTTTGGATCTTTAGCATTGCGCTATTCTGGTCTGGACACTGGATCATTGGCGTTATCGCCATTCTCGCGACCATCGCTCTCTACTTCCGTCACGGAATGGCAATCGCAAAGCAGCGGGAACGATGGCTGCGGTTTTCGTACGGCGCCCGCTATCGGCGGTATTTTCTCCGAGCGCGTTTCGGCACGGCTTCTCTGTTTCGACGTCGCAATGTGAGCTGATCCGGCGCAACTCAGACTTCCGCTTCTGGGCCCGTGGCTGACTTCCCCTCTTGGCCTCGCATGGTCCGCTTCCGAGGGCTGAGTGGAGAGTCATCGTTGAGACGCCGAGGGCAGCCTTTGACCCGAAGCGGTCATTCCGCCGCACTTCAAAGACCCGTTTCGTCCCAAATAGCCGTAGAATTTGCTCATTGCGTGTTGGATGATGCGATAGGAGCTTGGAAAGCTCCTGTGCTGGGCTCCCTGGTTGCCAAAAATAGGTGCCGCATGGAGTGCCCGAGCTGCGGCAGTGCGAATCCCGAGTGGAAGCGGTTTTGCGGCGACTGCGGCGCCCCACTGCCGCTTCGCTGCTCTGCTTGCGGAGCCGAGAATCCGCCGGACAAAAAGTACTGCGGCGATTGTGGCGCTGCGCTGACCATATGTTTGCCAGCCAGCCCGCAAGTACCAGCAGCGCAGGCCATATCGAGGCCCGCGAACAGGCGCGGAGAACCTTTGGCGCTGCCCGCTCGGAGACGCTCGCCTGAGCGCCGGCAGGTCACGGTGATGTTCTGTGACCTAGCCGGTTCGACCGCGCTGGCATCCCGCCTCGATCCTGAGGAGATGCGCGAGGTTCTCACGGCGTTTCAGAACGCGGTCACGGGCGAGATCGCGCGGCTCGAGGGCCACGTTGCGAAGCTGATGGGCGACGGCATCTTGGCTTATTTCGGCTGGCCGAGAGCCCATGAAGATGAAGCGGAGCGGGCCGTCCGCTCGGGGCTCGCCATCACCGCAGCGGTGGCCCGGCTCCGCACGCCGATGGGTGTGCCGCTGGCCTGCCGGGTCGGGATTGCAACCGGTTTAGTTGTGATCGGGGACCTCGTTGGTGAAGGCTCAGCGCAAGAGGAGGCCGTGGTGGGCGAGACCCCGAACCTCGCCGCCCGCCTTCAGGAGCTTGCCGAACCCGGCAAAGTGATCGTGGCTGATGCTACGCGCCGCCTTCTCGGTGCAGTGTTCGAGCTAACCGAACTCGGACCGCAATCGGTCAAAGGCTTCGCCGCCCCGATCCGCGCGCATATCGTCGAGGGCGAGACGACCGTCGAGGGCCGTTTCGATGCCCACCATGGCCTGGCGGTGCCGTTCGTCGGCCGTGCGCAGGAACTGGCGTTGCTTCTCGGCCGCTGGCAACTGGCGCAGGCCGGCGAAGGTCAAGTCGTGCTGCTCTCGGGCGAGCCCGGCATCGGCAAGTCGCGCCTCGTGCAAGCGCTGCGTGAGGCGACGCGGGGTGAGCGCCGCGTAAGCTTGCGCTACCATGGCTCGCCCTATCACGCGAATGACGCGCTCTGGCCGGTGGTGCAGCAACTCGTGCGGGCGGCCGGCCTCAGCCCGGAGGACTCGACCGAGACCAGGCTCGACAAGATCGAAGTTCTACTCGCGAGAGCGGTCGCCGACCCGCGAGAGCCGGCGCCACATCTCGCCAGGCTCCTGGGCCTCGAAGCCGGCGAGCGCTATCCGGTGCAGGACCTCACTCCGCAGCAGCAGAAGATGCGGACGTTCCAGGCCTTGATCACCCAGCTCGAGGGTCTAGCCCGGCAAGAACCCGTGCTCATCGTGGTCGAAGACCTGCACTGGTTCGACGCGACCACGATAGAGCTGTTTGAATCCGTCGTGGAGCAGCTGCAGCGCTGGCCGGTCCTGCTCCTCGGGACCTTCCGCCCGCAGCTTCCGCCGCCCTGGACTCGCTTTCCACACGTCACACTCCTGACGCTCAACCGTTTGGGGCGCGGCGACACAACGAGGCTCATCGACGGCATTGTGCGCGGTCGCAGCCTGCCTCCGCCCGTCGTCGACGCAATTCTGACCCGGACCGAAGGCATTCCGCTGTTCACGGAGGAACTGACGAAGACGATTCTCGAATCGGACCTATTGCGTACAACGGATCACGGCTTCGAGCTGGCCGGCCCGTGGCGACAGCCCGCCATCCCGAACACACTGCAGGACTCACTGATGGCCCGCCTCGATCGGCTGGGTCCTGTGAGAGAGTTGGCACAAGTTGCCGCATGCATCGGTCGGGAATTTAGCCACCAGCTGCTCGCTGCCGTGACCTCGCGGCCGGAGCCCGATCTGCTCGCGGCCCTCGACCAGCTGGTGGCCTCAGAACTGGTCTTCCGCCACGATCTCGCACCTGCAGCGACATACAGCTTCAAGCATGCGCTGGTGCGCGATGCCGCCTACGGCAGTCTGCTCAAGGAGCGCCGGCGCCAGATCCACGGCCGCATCGCCGAGGTGATCGAAGAGCGGTTTCCGGAGATTGCGGCCGCCCACCCAGGCATCCTGGCGCAGCACCTGGCCGAGGCAGGTCTGATTGAGCAGGCCGCCGAGGCCTGGACACGAGCCGGTCTCGCAGCGCTTGACCGCTCGGCCATGACCGAGGCGACGAATGCGCTCCAGAACGCGTCAAGACTGCTCGGCGAGCTTCCGGATACGAACGAGCGCAAGCGGCGCGAACTCGACCTGCTGGGCCCCCTCAGCGTCGCCCTTCTGAACACCCGCGGCCCCGCCGCGGCGGAGACCTCCGCGACCTACGAGCGTGCCGCGGTGCTAGCGCAGCAGCTCGGCGACAATGAGAATTGGCGCCGTGCCCGATGGGGCATTTGGCGTGTGGCCAATGCCCGGGCGCATCTGCACGAGGCCGCGGTGATCGCGGACGGGCTGCTAGAGGACGCGGCACGCGAGGGGAGCGCAGCTTGGGCCCTGCATGCGCATCACGCCGCCTGGTCGACGCGGCTGTTCATGGGCGATCTCGCGGCCGTTTGCCGCCGCGTCGACATAGGGCTTGCGCTCTACGACATCGATCGTGATCCTGCCGATTGCGTCGCTCTCGGCGGACACGATGCGCGCGAATGTGGGCTGGTCCAAGCTAGCACTTCGCAACTGGTCATGGGCTTTCCAGATCGCGCCCGCGCCATGAACCGTGCCGCAATCGAGCACAGCTTCCGCTTGGGCATTCCTCAGGCGATCGGCCACGCGCACAACTGGAGCCTGATCCTGCTCCAGCTAATCGATGACACTCAGGAACTCGAGGCTCGCACCAATTTCCTGGCCGATCTCGCCGAGCAACACGGAATGAACATCTACTATCCCGAGGCGCGGATCTTGAATGCCTGGCTCGGTGTGAAGCACGACCGAGATCCGAGGGCGCTGACGGCCATGCGCGACTTCTTCGAGCGCCGGCTCGCCATGGGGACGTACTTCTTCCAAACCTATTTCTATTGGCTGATCGGGGAGGCTGCCCTGCAGCTCGGTCGCGCAGAGGAGGCGCTCGCCGCAGCCAAACAGGGCTTGGCGCGGGCCTCTGCGACAGCTGAGGGTTTTTGCGTCGCCGAGCTGCGCCGCCTTGTGGCGCGCTGTCAGCTCGCGCTGGACGCCAGCGATTGCGAGAGCGCTGAGCACGCGCTCCAGGCTGCATTGGCGGATGCACGTGGTCGCTCGGCGCTCCTCTGGGAGGTGCGTGCGGCGAAGGATCTGGCGCGGCTTTGGAGCGAGCGTGTGCGTCGCGAAGAAGCGCTTCGTCTCCTCTCGTCAGTCTATGCCCGATTCACTGAGGGGTTCGACACGCCAGATCTGAAGGACGTGAGAAGGTTACTTGAGCAGCTGAGGGACTAGTCCATGCGCATCATCAGCTGCCTTTCCGTTACGTCCGCAAGTCCCTGTTCGAGAAAGGTCCGTTTCAATTCGCCGGGCTGCATCATCGGTTGGAAGCAATAGCGAACACGCAGCTGGCGCCCCGCTTCGCTGCACGCCGCCACGGTGGAGGTTCCGCGGGATATCGTCGGATACTGCCCCAGGATCGGAGTTTCGCCTGCGTTGCCGCTGCGATATATTGCCTTCGCTGGGGCAGGCTCCGAGGCACTGTCGATGGCCGACGATTCATTGAAATCCGAGCTTCGCAAAACGTGGGAGTCAGCAGCGCCTGGCTGGGCGAAGTGGGAGCACGTGTTCGCTGAGAGTCTTTCCAGCGCCACTGATGAGCTGATCGACATGGCCGGTATCGGACCCGGGATGCGAATTCTGGATCTTGCCTGCGGTGCCGGAAGCCAGAGCATCCAGACGGCGATGCGTGTGGGCCCGAACGGCAAGGTTATAGCCTGTGATATTTCGGCCACCATGCTGGAAAACCTGCGCCGAAACGCTGCTCGCGCAGGCCTTCAGAATATCGAAACCCTGGAATGTGCGGCGGACGAACTGAACGCCCAGCCGCCGTTCGACGCCTCGATTTGCCGATTGGGATTGATGCTTTTCCCATCGCCGCCCAAGGCGCTGGAGGCTGTCCGACGTGTGCTGAAGCCTGGCGCGCGTTTCGCGGCACTGGTCTTTGCGACGCCGGCCAACAATCCCTTCATGGCGCAGCCGATGGCCATCCTTCTGCGCAATGCCGGCAAGTCCCCTCCCGCACCCGGGCAACCCGGCATTTTCGCGTTAGGGGGTGATGGCGTGTTGGAACGCGTGATGAAGGACGGTGGCCTTGCAGATGTTAAAATCAGAACCGTGCGGACACGACTAAGGCTGCCAAGCGCATCCGACGCTGTGCAGTTGATGCAGGAAGCCGCCGGGGCATACCGTGCGGTCGTGGCGGACCTCAGCGAGACGGAGAAGTCCAAGGCTTGGAGCGAGGTTCATGAGTGCCTGAAGCAGTTTGAAACCAGTGGCGGCTTCGAGACAGAGCTCGAGCTCTTCATCGGGTCAGGTGCCAGGCTCAGCTAGCGCCTTCGGCGAAAGCTGACGTAACTTCCGGTCCTGGCCCCGAGCGGCACGCACGGCCAAATCGTTCAAAGACTACAGCGGGGTTCATCTGCTCCCAGCGGCGGAGCTAGCTGGCGTGATCTCCGGATCCACGGGGACAATCTGCAGCCCGGCTGCATTCAACGCTTCAGTGACCTGCTTTGCCAGTAGCTTGGCTTCTTCAATTCCGATTTGTGCGTCGGGATGCCCGTTGAAGAATGCGCAAACCGTCGTTGCGATGATGGTATTCACCTGGTGTGCATCAGCCATGTGCTGCTCGCGAGATTGCGGACTGCTTCACCGGGTCGGTACATCAGCCTGCAGGACGAGGACGGTCACCGCAAGCCGAAGAACGAAAGAATGGCCGCGATGATGACGACTAGTCCTATGAGATAGATCAGGCTGTTCATTGCAATTCTCCTCCTCCGGCGGGACTTGCATCTATTCGAGGGCTTGGGATCCGCTCTTGGGTTGACACTGCTGAACGGCCAACTTCTCGATCTCCACTTCCTTCTCTATGGCTGCCAGAGAGTTGCCGATCTTGTCGACGATCCTGACCAGATCGGACTCGGAGATGCGAAACCGCCTACGAACAGATTTGACCTGCCTTGCGTTCGCGAGATCGAGCGTGGTCCGAATGGGCCGTGGCGGTCGTGACGACAGCATGAGCAGGTCTCCTGACCGACCTAAGAGCGAGACGTCTCTTTTGTTCCTATTGTCCGCGACCGGAAGGCTCCCCAAAACGAGACGTGAGCGGGCGGCGCGACGATGGCAGCCATCGCGGGCCGCAGCGGAGCCCGCGATGACAGATTCACACGGCCGCGCGCTATCCGCGCCCGATAGCGCCCTGGCCTGCGACCACGCCTCGAACGGTTTCGGAGCCGGGACGTTGCAGCGCGGCTCGCCTTTCGGCAATGGCATTGCTCAAGAGATCCAGTACCAGGCCGAACGCCGCGAGCTCCTCTTGCTCGATTGCGCCGTCATCGTAGCACCCGAGCGTTTCAGCGATGATGGTATCCGCCTCGCGCTGGAGGGCGAGCAGTTCCTGGTTGGATTCCGCCGTGCGCGCGCTGGACACCATGTCGAGGATTCTCTTGCGATGGCTGGTGTTATCCTCCCTTTCGTCGCGGTTCAAATAGCGGCGTAGCCAGGCGGCAGCCGAGCCAATGCCGGAGAGAAGCAGGAGCCCGAACCAGAAGTAATCGCCGTAACGGTCGAGAAAGGTGCGTTCGTTGCCATCGATGACGGCTGCCGCGCCCCGATGCACCGGCAGCTCGGTATCCTTTTCGAGGTCGGGCTTGGTGATGTGTGTCGCGCCGGGGACCTGCCGCGCAATCGCCTGGCGAACGGCAAAGAGCTGCCGGAAGAAGGCCGCGACCGTCGTTTCCGATAAGCTCTTTCTCGCCACGAGCAAATGGCTGACGCTGAGCGTCTCGACCTTGTCTCCCGGCCAGGCCGGGTCCGCATTGAAGACGCTGGGCGGAATTTCCTCCGATTCGTACCGGGGATGCCTCAGGGCGATCGCTTCCGATGTCTCGATGGCGAGAAACTTCGGCTCGCCGCGAGCCCGCGCCGTGGCAGCGACGGCATCCGACGTGATCTTGCTGTCGAGCGGTCCGACCGCCATGAATGCATCGAGGGCGGGATCGCGCGCCAGCTCCTCGATCTGGTCCGTGCCAAAGTGCGTCACCGCGACCTTGTCCGCCTGCACGCCGGAGGCGCTCAGGATGACGCGCAGCAACGCGGCGTTCACCGGAGTCCGCCCGATCACGCCGACGCGACGCCCGGCGAGATCGGCGACTTCCTTGATCTTCGGCGACGGCTTTCGTTTGGAGCCCTTGCCCGCAAGCCCGGAGGGCGCCCAGAGCACGACGAAGTTCTTGCGCACGACGGCGACGGTCTGCGCCTCGGCGGGCATTTCCAGATCACCGCGGCCGACGGCAAGGTCGGCCTTGCCAGCACCAAGCTGGGCGAGAGCCTCCACCGCCCCGGCAGTCTTGATCAGAGTGAGCCTCGTCGTTCGGCTTTCGCTGGCGAACGCATCGGCCATCGCCTCAATGACTTTGGCATCGTCGCTGCCGGCCGGCCCAACCGCGACCCGCAAAACGTCCGGCCGTAACGCATAGTAGAGTGCACCCGCAGCGGCGCCAAAGACGAGAAATCCAACCGCGAGGGCGAGCAGGAGGGAATTGCTCCTTCTCCGCTCTCGGCGGGCCGCGTCACTGGTCGTCTGACTTGGACTCTCGGACGAAGACATTGCCGCTGCTACCACAGATCAAACGCTTCCTGCTCGGCAGGATACCACGTTTTCCCAAGCATAACGTCGTGGCGGCTGGCCTGGTTCATACCCATCCGCGGCCTGATCGGCTGCCGGCGGGAGCATGCCGGTGCCGTGATCCGGAGAAGCCACATTCCGGCATGAGGGGGTCCCGCTGCCGCCATTGGCGCCCGCACCCGCGATCATGTACCCCAGCAAAAACCTTCTAGGGACGGGACGCTCATGACCACCGCTGCCGACGACGCGGGCACCGCCACCCGCGCGCTGATCTTCGCGCTGGTCGCGCTCGCCTGCGGCCACATGCTCTCGACCCTGCTGCGCACGATTCCGGCGGTGAGCCTCGATCTGATGGCGGCGGATTTCCGCATCGAGCCGCAGGCGCTGGCGAGCCTCACATCGGTCTATCACTTCGCCTTTGCCGCCTCGCAAATCCCGGTCGGTGCGGCGATGGACCGGTTCGGCGTGCGGCCGGTGTCGCTCGGTCTTTTGGCAGGAACCGTGTTCGGCGCGGTGGCCTCGGGGTTCGCGACGGGACCTGCGAGCTTCGCCGTCGGGCAGCTGCTGCTCGGCGTCGCCACCTCGGGCATGCTGATGTGCCCGATGACGCTCGCGGCCAAGCAATTGTCGGCGGCGCGGTTCGGATTGTGGTCGGGCGCCATCCTCTCGATCGGCAATATCGGCATGCTGCTGTCGGCGAGCCCGCTCGCTTTCGTGATCGACACTTACGGCTGGCGCGCCGGGTTCTGGATCTCCGCGATCGGCGGCATCCTCGTCGCGCTCGCGGTGTTGGTGCTGGTGCCGCACCAGCCGGCCGAGCACAAGGACTCGTCCTCGCCGCTGTCGCAGATGATCGATGTGGTCAGGCTCGGCCTGTCGCGGCCGCTGCGCGGCGTGATCGCGCTGGCGCTGGTGTCGCTGGCGAGCACGCTGGTGCTGCGCGGCCTCTGGGGCGGGCCCTGGCTGATGGAGATCAAGGGACTGACGCGGGTCGAGGCCGGCAACCAGCTCGGCGCGTTCACGCTGGCGATGATCGCAGGCCCGCTGCTGATCGGCATGATCGACCGCAGGCTCGGCCGGCGCCGCGAACTGGTCGCCGGCACGCACTCGGTCGCAGCGCTACTGCTCGCGCTGATGGCGCTGGGAGCGCCGCACTTTGCCGTTGCATGGCTGTTCGGCGTGACCGTCATGCCGCCGTCCTACGATCTGGCATTGTTCGTGCTCATCGGGCTCTTCACCTCGGCGCAGCCGCTGCTGTTCGGCATGTCCAGGCAACTCGTCGATGCGCAGGTCGCAGGGAAAGCACTCGCGGCCGTCAATCTCGCCTTCTTTCTCGGCACCGCACTGATGCAGTCCGTCACCGGCGCGGTGGCGGCGCTCGCAGGCCTGCCGGCCGTGCTGCTGTTCATGGCCGCGGCGCTGGCGCTTGGCGTGGTGATCTTTTTGACTTACACGACGTCGCGTTCGTAGGATGGGTAGAGCGAAGCGAAACCCATCGTTCTTGCCGGGAAGTGATGGGTTTCGCTGCGCTCTACCCATCCTACGCGTTCGCGCCTCAAGGGAATTCAACTCCATGCCTGTCGACACCAAAGCCGCCACCGATCGTCTCATGCGCTTCCTCGCCGTCGAGGGCGTCACCGGACAGGAGGCGGCGATCGGGCGGGAGCTCACGGCCGCGCTGAAGGAGAGCGGCGTGCCGGCGAAGGCGATCCGGCTCGACGACGCCAACACGCGGATTCCGCTGCCGACCGAGACCGGCAACCTCATCGTCGACCTGCCCGGCCGCGGCGCGCTGCACAATCAGCCGCGGATCATGTTCATGACCCACATGGACACCGTGCCGCTGTGCGCCGGCGCCAAGCCAAAGCTGTCCGGGCGCAAGATCGTCAACGAGGCCAGGACCGCGCTCGGCGGCGACAATCGCTGCGGCTGCGGCGTGCTGGTGACGCTGGCCGCCGAGCTCGCAAAGCAGAAGCTCGATCATCCGCCGATCACGCTGTTGTTTTGCGTCCGCGAGGAGAGCGGGCTCTACGGCGCGCGGCACGTCAAGCTCGACGAGCTCGGCAAGCCGGTGATGGCGTTCAACTACGACGGCGGCTCGGCCTCCAACGTCGTGATCGGGGCCGTCGGCGCCGACCGCTGGACCGTCGAGATCTTCGGCCGCGCTTCCCATGCCGGCGTCGCCCCCGAGCGCGGCATCTCCGCGACCATGATCATGGCGCTCGCGCTTGCGGACGTGAAGGCCGGCGGCTGGTTCGGCAAGGTGGTGAAGGGCAAGAAGCAAGGCACCAGCAATGTCGGCCCCGTCACCGGCGGCGAAGGCCGCCCGGCGGGCGATGCCACCAACGTCGTCACCGACTACGTCCATGTGCGCGGCGAGTGCCGCAGCCATGACGGAAAGTTCTTCAAGGAGATCACCAAGGCCTACAAGGCCGCGTTCGAGAAGGCGGCGAAGAAGGTGACGAACGCGCAAGGCAAGTCCGGCAAGGTCAAGTTCAAGGCCGAGACCGATTATTATCCGTTCCGCATGAAGGAGAACCTTCCGGTGGTCAAACGCGCGATCGAGGCGGTGTCTGCGCTCGGCGGGACCCCGAACGTGCGCGCCGCCAATGGCGGCTTGGACGCCAACTGGATGGTCCGCCACGGCATTCCGACCGTGACCTTCGGTGCCGGTCAGAACGAGGCACACACGGTCGACGAATGGATCAATCTCGACGAATACGACCGCGCTTGCGCGCTGGCGGTGCAACTGGCGACGATGCGGTGAGCCGCATGGCTCGGTTCGCGCTCGCGGGACTTGCGCTGCTAGCGCTTGCGGGCGCAGCTCGTGCCGAAGAGGACAACAGCGCCTTGCTGGTCGACCTCTTCACGAAGATCTGCGCGCCCAAGCCGGCGAGACCCAGCCAGGTCGAGCGCATCGCAGCAGGCCTCGGCTTTGTCAGTGACGGCGGCCCGATCACGGCCGAGATGGAACGTCGGGCAAACATCGACATTCTCTACATGGCGAAGCTGATCAGGCGGGGCGAGAGGCTCGGCAGCATGTCGGCTTATTTCGCAGGGCCTGACGATGGTCCGAGCGTGAGCTGCACGGTGTCGGCCGTCGGCGTCTCGGCCGATGCGCTGCCCGGGTTGATCGAAACGTCATTGAAGGCCCGCGAGCGGATCGACAAGCCCTCTAACGACGACAATCACCGTCTGGCGAGCTGGCGTGTCGGCGCCGGCAACGGCGATACGCTCGAAATGTCGGTGTGGCGAACGCCGCCGCAGCGGGCCTCGATCAACATCAATTATATCGCCACCAAGCGGTAAGCGGGATCACCCGCGGCTTGTTCCGCGTTGCACAGAGGCCTGGCGCATCTACAATGCCAGTGCGTAGGATGGGTAGAGCGCAGCGAAACCCATCGTTCCTTGCAAAGACGAAGATGATGGGTTTCGCTTCGCTCTACCCATCCTACAAGAAGAAAATATAGGGAGGCACCATGCCGCGCATCGCAACGACCGAGACCGGATTCTACCGGATCCCCCTCCCCATCACGCTGTCGGACTCCACGCATGGCGACATGACGGCGTTCGAGCTGATCACCTGCCGCATCCGCGATGCCGATGGCGCCGAGGGCGTCGGCTACACCTATACGGTCGGGCGCAATGGCGGGGCTGTGGCCGACATTCTCAAGCGCGAGATCCCGCCGCTGGTCGAAGGGCGCGAGGCCGACGATACCGAAGCCCTCTGGCATCAGGTCTGGTGGGGGCTGCATTATGGCGGCCGCGGCGGGCCGGCGGTGCTGGCGCTCTCGGCGCTCGACATCGCGCTGTGGGATTTGAAGGCGCGGCGCGCGAAACTGCCGCTGTATCGATTGTTGGGCGGCTTCGATGCACGGGTGCCTTGCTATGCCGGCGGCATCGACCTCGATCTCTCCGTCGATGCGCTGCTCAAGCAGACCGACGGCAATCTCGCCAAAGGGTTTCGTGCCATCAAGATGAAGGTCGGCAGGCCCGACCTCAAGTCGGATGTCGCGCGCATCTCCGCGATGCGGCAGCATCTCGGCGACGGCTTTCCGCTGATGGCGGATGCCAACATGAAATGGACGGTCGAGGAGGCGATCCGCGCCGCGCGCGCTTTCGTTCCTTACGACCTCACCTGGCTGGAGGAGCCGATCATTCCCGATGACGTCGCCGGCCATGTGCGCATCATGCAGGCCGGCGGCGTGCCGATCGCGGCGGGCGAGAATCTGCGCTCGCTGTGGGAGTTCAAGAACTACATCGTATCCGGCGCGGTGTCCTATCCCGAGCCCGACGTCACCAATTGCGGCGGCGTCAGCGCGTTCATGAAGATCGCGCGGCTGGCGGAGGCGTTCAACCTGCCGGTGACGAGCCATGGTGCGCACGACATCACCGTGCACCTGCTCGCGGCCTGCCCGAACCGCTCTTATCTGGAGGCGCATGGGTTCGGGCTCGACAAATACATCGAGCATCCGCTGGTGCTGAAGGACGGGCTGGCGCTGGCGCCTGACCGGCCCGGGCATGGGATCGGGTTCGATTGGAAGGGGCTGGCGAAGCTGGCGTGATGCCGACGACTGTCATTCCGGGGCGCGACGAAGTCGCGAGCCCGGAATCCATTGGGCGTCGGAGCGAGTTGGGCAATGGATTCCGGGTTCGCGCCAAGAGGCGCGCCCCGGAATGACAGAAAGAGGAGCACGCTTTGCTTGCACGCGAGGCATTCCAAGGCGCGGGGTGCATGGCGCCGATAATCCTTTATGGTGACGGCAACCGACACCTTGCGAAAGATCCCCCGCCTTGTCCCCCGAACTGCACCAGAAACTGACCGCGTGGCGCCGGCACCTACATGCGCATCCCGAACTGTCGCTGCAGGAGAAGGAGACCGCCGCCTTCGTGCAGGACAAGCTCACCGAGCTCGGCATTCCCTTCGAGGCCAATATCGGCGGGCACGGAATCGTCGCGACCTTGACGCGCGGTCATGCGCAAAGGCGGGTCGGCCTGCGCGCCGACATGGATGCGCTGCCGATCACCGAGGATACCGGCCTGCCCTACGCTTCGCAGAGATCGGGCGTGATGCATGCGTGCGGCCATGACGGCCATACCGCCTCGCTGCTGGGCGCCGCAGCGCTGCTCGCCACTGATGCCGATTGGAGCGGCACGGTCGATTTCATCTTCCAGCCGGCCGAGGAAGGTTTTGGCGGCTCGCGCGCGATGGTCGCGGCCGGGCTGTTCGACCGTTTCCCGATGGAGCGGATATTCGGCTTCCACAACTGGCCGGGCCTTGCCGCCGGCACCATCGCCGTGCACGACGGCGTCGTGATGGCCTCCGGCGGGCGCATTACCATCACCATCGAGGGCCACGCCGGGCACGCCGGCATGCCGCATCTGACGCGCGATCCGGTGGTGGCGGCCGGGCACCTCATCGTCGCGCTGCAATCAATCGCCTCGCGCAGCATCGATCCGCTCGACACCGCCGTGCTGTCGCTGTGCACGATCGAAGGCGGCACCGCGCCGAACCAGATCGCCGGACGCGTCACCATCCGCGGCACGCTGCGCTACCATCGCGAGGCGGTCAAGGACATCATCCTCGACGGCATCGAGCGCACCTGCGCCGGAATCGCGACCAGCTTCGGCGTCAAGGTCACGCCCGAGATCGTCTGGGGCGTCGGCGTCGTGATCAACACGCCTGATGAGGCCGACCTCGCCCGCATCGCTGCGGAGAAGGTGCAGGCGCCGGTGCGGCGCGATCTCGCGCCCAGCATGGCCGGCGAGGATTTTGCCCATTATCTGCAGCAGCGGCCCGGCGCCTTCGTCTGGATCGGCAATGGCGAGTTGCGCGACGGCGCCGAGCTGCACGGCCCGCGCTACGATTTCAACGACGCGATCCTGCCCGTGGCCTCGCGCTGGATGGCCGAAGTCGCCAAGGCGGCGCTGGCGTCGAATTAGCTCAGGAGATTTCCGGCGGCAGCTTCCAATCCGGATGCGGCGCGAATGTCTCGTCCACGCGCTCGACGTGATAGCCGGCAGGCAGAATGTGGCCGCCCTCCTCGTCCGCGACCGGGACATCGGTCACGAGCCCCTCGATCAAGGCGGCTTCCCACACTTCCTTCTCGGTCGGAAAGGGATTGCCGATCTGCTTGTTGCCTTCGAACAGCGCGTACATCGGTTCCGGTCCTTGCGTTGATGCTGACGAGAAACGTATCGGCCGCACGGACGTTCCCTCCGGCACACTGGCAACGGATGGCACCTGAGACATGGCGCGCGTTCTGATCGGAACTTCGGGCTGGCACTACGCCTCCTGGCGCGGCCCGTTCTTCCCCGAGGGCGTGACGCTGAAGCAGCAGCTTCGCTACTATGCCGGGCAGTTCGACACCACGGAGCTGAACGGCGTGTTCTACCGCACCCCGACGCCGGAGGCGGTGACGGGATGGCGGGAGCAGACCGGGCGCGACTTCGTGTTCGCCTGGAAGGCGTCCAAGTTCATCACGCACTGGAAGCGCCTGTCGGACCGCTCCGTCAACAGCCTCGAGCTGCTCGAGGACCGCATCTCCAGGCTCGGCGGCAAGGCCGGCCCGATCCTATTCCAGCTGCCGCCGCAATTCGAGGCGAACGCGGACCGGCTCGCCTCGTTCTTCAAGCTGCTGTCGCGGAAACGCCGCTACAGCTTCGAATTCCGCCATCCGAGCTGGTATCAGCCGCGCATCCTGCGGATGCTCTCCGAGGAGAACATCTCGCTGTGCCTGTCCGACCATCACGATGCGCCGGCGCCGTGGAAGCGCACGGCGGATTTCGTCTATGTGCGCGGACACGGGCCGGGCGGGCGCTATCACGGGCACTACACCAGGGCCACGCTGGCGCAATGGGCCAAGCGCATCAAGTCGTGGAAGCGGCAGGGCTGCGACGTCTACGTCTATTTCGACAACGACCAGAAGAGCGCAGCTCCGGCCGATGCCAAGGCGTTGAAGCAGCTGCTGTGAGGCTGGATGATGCCGCCCCGCCGAAGCGCTGCGACGAAGCGTCCGAGCCGCGGCCCGAGACTTGAAGCCGTCTTCGCCAATCCTAGATTCCAGGCACTGCCGGGCCATGTGCCCGGCGAAACGAAACTCATGCAGAGGATCGAGCAGCCCGCGCGCTACGCGGGCACGTATCTGAGGGACGTCACATGAGAAAGCTTGCTCTTGCAATCGCCGCGGTAGCAACGCTCCTCATCGGAACGGTTGCGCCGGCTTCGGCCCATTGGCGGGGCCATCATCACTGGGGCGGTCCGAGCATCGGTCCGGCCGTCGCGCTCGGCCTGTTCACCGGAGCACTCGCCGCCGCGGCTGCACCTCCGGTCTATTATGAGCCGGTCTATGGTCCGCCGGGATATTATTACGGGCCCCGATATTATCGGACGGTCCGGTATTATCCGGCGGCGTACCCGTACTGGTATCCCTGGTGAGCTCAGCTAAGGCCCGGCCTGCAACCGGGCCTTATCGCTGCCCGGCACGGCTGGAACCGAGGGCAGCAGGAGACGTTTTGCCCGTAAGATGCAGGTCCGGACGCGCACCGGGCCCGAGCGCGCCAAGATGCGCCTCGACGTTAGCCCGGCCCGCCTGACACGATCGGATCTGGTCTTCGCATGAACAAGAACGCCCGTTTCAATGTCGGATATGCCATCGCTGCGATCTTCGCGGTCTTCCTGATCCAGTATCTGATCTCGGCCGCGCACCAGATCGCCGTGATCCCCTACAGCGAATATCAGCAATTGCTGCGCCAAGGAAAAGTCGAAACGGTCGGCATCTCCGACCGCACCTTGCAGGGCACGCTGAAGGAAGCGCTGCCCGGCGGCCAGAAGCAATTCGTCACCACGCGTGTCGACCAGGACGTCGCGCAGGAGCTCGAGAAGTACAACGTCCGCTTCACCGGGCAGATCGAGAGCACGTTTCTGCGCGACCTGTTGTCGTGGGTCATGCCGGTGCTGCTGTTCTTGGGCGTCTGGTGGTACATCGGCCGCCGCATGGCCGAAGGCGGCGGAATCGGCGGCGGGCTGATGGCGATCGGCAAGAGCAAGGCTAAGATCTACGTCGAATCCGACACCGGCGTCACTTTTGCCGACGTCGCCGGTGTGGACGAGGCCAAGGACGAGCTGCGCGAGGTCGTCGATTTCCTCAAGAATCCGACCGATTACGGCCGCCTCGGCGGCCGCATGCCGAAAGGCGTGCTGCTGGTGGGGCCGCCGGGCACCGGCAAGACCTTGCTGGCCAAGGCCGTGGCCGGCGAGGCGAAAGTGCCGTTCTTCTCGATCTCCGGCTCGGAGTTCGTCGAGATGTTCGTCGGCGTCGGCGCGGCGCGGGTGCGGGACCTGTTCAAGCAGGCGCCCGAAAAGGCGCCGGCCATCATCTTCATCGACGAGCTCGATGCGCTCGGCCGGGCCCGCGGCATCGGCCCGTTCGCCGGCGGCCATGACGAAAAGGAGCAGACCCTCAACCAGCTGCTCGTCGAGCTCGACGGCTTCGATTCGCGCTCGGGGCTCGTCATCCTCGCCGCCACCAACCGGCCCGAGATCCTCGATCCTGCCCTGCTCCGGGCCGGCCGCTTCGACCGTCAGGTGCTGGTCGACCGGCCCGACAAGAAGGGCCGCATCGAAATCCTCAAGGTGCACATGAAGAAGGTGCGCCTCGCCGAGAACGTCGACGCAGACGCGGTTGCCGCGCTCACCCCTGGTTTCACCGGGGCGGATCTCGCCAACCTCGTCAACGAAGCCGCGCTGCTGGCAACGCGCCGCGGCGCCGAGGCGGTGACCATGCGGGATTTCAACAATGCCGTCGAGCGCATGGTCGCAGGGCTGGAGAAGCGCAACCGCCTGCTCAATCCCAGGGAACGCGAGATCGTCGCCTATCACGAGATGGGGCACGCCCTCGTCGCGCTCTCACTGCCGGGGACCGATCCCGTGCACAAGGTCTCGATCATCCCGCGCGGCGTCGGTGCGCTCGGCTACACCATCCAGCGGCCGATCGAGGACCGCTTCCTGATGACCAAGGAGGAACTGGAGAACAAGATGGCGGTGCTGCTCGGCGGCCGCGCCGCGGAGCTCATCGTATTCGGGCACTTGTCGACAGGTGCGGCGGACGATCTGCGCCGCGTCACCGACATCGCCCGCAGCATGGTCACTCGCTACGGCATGTCGGAGCGGCTGGGCAGCATCGCCTATGAACGCGATCCCGGCAACTTCCTTGCCGGCGCCGACCGCGCCTATGCGACGCGCGAGCGCGACTATGCCGAAGAGACCGCCGCCGCGGTCGACCACGAGGTGAAAGCCATCGTCGACCAGGTCTTCCAGCGCACCCAGGGCATCCTGACCACCCGACGCCCGATCCTTGACCGCGCCGCAAAGAAGCTGCTCGAGAAGGAGACGCTCGAGCAGAGCGACATCGATGCGTTGATCCGGGAAATGCCCAAGGAAGGACTACGGGCGATCTAGGGCTCGGTCCCCTCACGCGCGCTTGCGCCCGATCTCGGCGGGAAGTTCGATCATCTTCCTGTCGAGCGGCGAACGGTTCGAGATGAGCGGCGCGCCTTCGTGCTTCGGCGCCTCGATCAAGGCGCCGGAATCGGTCTTTCTGGCGTGCCATTCGATCAAGAGCTGGCCGGCCACCAACATCAATCCGGCGCAAAACAGCGCGAGAGCCGCGCTGACGAGATCGCGATAGTCGTCCATCCCACGAACCAAACACGGATGCAGCCTCATCGGCGTGCGTGGACCAGATTGGAATGAAGGCTTCGCGTTTCAAGAGCCTGTCTGCAGCGGAGAAGGAATCCGGCCATCGCCGATTTCAGTCACGTCACGCTGGAACATTCGGGCCGTTTCCAAATTCTAGTGGCGCCCACCGGCCTGAGGCGCCTGGGTGCCATGATCGGGCTCGGCGGATCAGGTTCGCGGTGGTCAACCATCTTGCTCTATCGAGGATTTGGACATGAAACCTGGCACGATGTTGCTTGCCTCATGGCTTCCTGCGCTTCACTCCGAAGCCGGACTATCCCGCTATCTCAAGGAGATCCATCGGTTTCCGCTGCTCGAGGCATCGGAGGAAGCCGAATATGCTAGGCGATTGCGGGATTGCGGCGATCGGGAGGCCGCCTATCGGCTGGTGACGAGCCATTTGCGGCTCGCGGCCAAGATCGCCCTCCGCTATCGCCGCTATGGCCTGGCCATCGCCGACCTCATCTCGGAAGCCAATGTCGGGCTGATGCTGGCGGTGAAGCGGTTCGATCCCGAGAAAGGCTTTCGACTAGCGACCTATGCCTCCTGGTGGATGAAGGCATCGGTCCAGGAATACATCCTGCGATCATGGTCGCTGGTCAAGCTGGGTACCACGGCTGCGCAGAAGAAGCTGTTCTTCAACCTGCGCAAGCTGAAGAACAGGCTTGGCGTAGCGGAGGACAGCGATCTTCGGACGGATCAGCTGACCTATATCGCGAGCCATCTCGACGTGAGAGAAGCCGATGTGGTCGAGATGAACGGCCGGCTGCGCGGCGACATCTCACTCAACGTGCCGCTCAGCGTCGAGACGGAAGGCGACGAATGGCAGGACCGGCTGGTGGACCCCTCGCCCGATCCAGAGAGTCTGCTGCTGGAAGCCGCCGATCGTAAACGCACCAAAGCTGCCCTCGCGGATGCACTCGCGGCGCTGTCACCGCGGGAGCGCAGCATCGTGGAAGCGCGATATCTCGACGAGCCGCACCAGACGCTGGACGCGCTCGCCGTCAAGTTCGGCATCTCGCGCGAGCGCGTCCGGCAGATCGAGCAGCGCGCGCTGCAGCGCCTCAAGGCAAAAATGTTCGCGCGTCTCGATGATGCCCACCTCGCGACGTTACATTAGGCAAGCGGGAAGAAGAACGCTGATCGGCCAAGGCCGATCAGCATCCCCTGCAGGTGTCCGGGATGAGACGTTCGGGCGAAAACTCCCGGCTCCTGCGCTCAGCGGGGCCGGATTTCTCGGCATTGCTGCGAGGCGCTCCAACTGAGCTGGTCGCAAGCTGCCGGGCGGGCTCGGCCGAGCTCCGCACCTCGCCGCGAGGCGTGTCGGCCTCTTTGGCCTGGAGCACATTGACCATTCCCAACAGCGCGGCGGCAACGATGACGCCTCTCATGTCCATCATCATCCTTTCCCGTAAGCAAACGAGCGGCTGTGAAGCCACGCTCTGCAACCGAAGAAATATCTAGATGAAGGTCGTGCTGTTTCAACGGTGAACGCTGCGGCATGTCCGCTCCGCTCCCGGAGAGCAGATGCGTGCCGCTCAAGATGCAAGCGGCCAGCGAGCGGCCACGTCTATTTCGCAGTCTCCCTCCTGCTTTCCGCAGGAGACTGGCCGGCGCGTGAAAGGCCCAGGACCATGTCCGAGAACCGTTCGCCCTGCACCAGCACGTGATCGTGAAGACGCGTTGCAGCCAATTGCTCGTCGCCGGCGCGGATCGCTTGGAGGATGCCGGCATGCTCCTGCAGCGATTGCAGCAGCCGGTTGCGCGCCCGCAGCTGGATGCGGCGATAAGCGCTCAAGCGCTTGTGCAAGGCGAAGGCCTGATCGGCCAGGAAGCTGTTGCGGCTGGCGCGGTAGATCGCTTCATGGAAGTTGCGGTTGTCGGCGTAATACTGCTCACTGTCGCCGTTTCGCGCGGCCGTCTCGCAGGCCCGATGCGCAGCTTCCATCGCCGCATCATTGTCCGGCGTCAGCCGCCGCGCGGCCAGGCGCCCGCAGGCGCTTTCGATCTCCGCCATGGTCTCGAACATCTCGAACAGCCGGGTCGGTGACGGGACGCTGACGATGGCGCCGCGCCGCGGGCGGACATCGATGAAGCCTTCGGCCCCGAGCTGCAGCAGCGCCTCGCGGATGGGCGTCCGCGACACCCCGAATCGCTCCGCCAGCGAGGCTTCGTCCAAGCGATCGCCGGGCTGAAATTCCCCTGCAATCACAGCGTCTTCGATCGACTGCTTCAGTCTGAAGGCCTGGCTCATTGTATACACCCGATCCTGCAGTTCCATACCATATGCTTGACAAAACATACAGCATGCAGTTCATAGATGAATTGTATGCAAGACTAGAAATAAAAAATGCAATCTAGCAATGGGAGGTATGGAATGAGGATTTCAAGACGCCAAGCCCTCGCCTTGGGGATCGCGGCCCCGGCGCTGCTCCGGTTCGGAGCGGCGCGCGCGGCCACGGCCCTGAAGATCTCGCATCAGTTTCCAGGAGGCACCGCGACCGAGGGCGATTTCCGCGACCGGCTGTGCCGACGCTTCGCGGCCCTGATCCAGGAGCGCAGCAAGGGCGCCATGAGCGCCGAGATCTATCCGGGCTCGTCGCTGATGAAGACCAACGCGCAGGTCTCGGCGATGCGCAAAGGCGCGCTCGACATGAGCCTCATCCCGATCTCCTATGCCGGCGGCGATCTTCCCGAGCTGAACATCGGCCTGATGCCGGGCCTCGTCACCGGCTACGACGAAGGCCTCGGCTGGAAGAACAAGCCGATCGGCCAGGAGTTCAGCAAATTCCTCGCCGCCAAGGGCCTCGTTATCATCACCTGGATCTGGCAGGCCGGCGGCGTCGCCAGCCGCGCGCGGCCGCTGATCGCGGTCGGCGATGCCAAGGGCATGAAGGTCCGCGGCGGCTCGCGCGAGATGGATCTCGTGCTGCAGGCCGCCGGCGCCTCGGTGCTCTCGCTGCCCTCCAACGAGCTCTACGCGGCGATGCAGACCGGCGCATGCGATGCCGCCCTCACCTCCTCCACCAGCCTGACCTCGTTCCGCCTGGAGGAGCTCGCCAAGCATCTGACGACGGGGCGGGCCAAGAGCTACTGGTTCATGCTCGAGCCGCTCGTGATGTCGAAGGCGGTGTTCGACCGGTTGTCGAGCGAGGAGCGCGACATCATCGTCTCGGTCGGCACCGAGCTCGAAGCGTTCGGCCGCACCGCTGCGGTGGAGGACGATGTCCGCGTCGCCAAGGTCTACCAGGCCGCCGGCGCGACGGTGCACGATCTCGACGACAAGACGGTTCAGGCCTGGCGGGATCTGTCGCGCGACACCGCCTGGAAGGATTACGCCAACAAGAATGAGAACTGCGCCCGCCTGATCAAGCTCGCCATGGAGGCGGGCTCATGAGCGCGCACGGCATCGATTTCGGCCATTCCCCCGCCGTGACGGCGGCGCGCCCCGGCTCCCCGGTCGGACGGATCAGCCGCGCCATGACCCTGCTTAACAGGGCGATCGTCGTGCTCTGCTCGATCGCGCTCATCGTCGCGAGCACGATCCTGAGCTACAGCGTGGCCGCGCGCTACTTCTTCAACGCGGCGACCTATTGGCAGGACGAAGCCGCAGTGTTCCTGCTGGTCGGCGCCACGTTCCTGTCCACCGCGTTCGTGCAGGCCGGGCGCGGCCATATCGGCATCGAGGCCCTCACCGGCTATCTGTCGAAGCGCGGCAATGCGATCCGCATGCTCGTGGTCGACGCCGCGAGCCTGCTGTTCTGCGCCTTCTTCGCCTGGAAATCCTGGACGCTGTTCCACGAGGCATGGGTCGACGGACAGGTGTCCGGATCGACCTGGGCCCCGCCGCTGTGGATTCCCTACAGCATGATGTCATCAGGCATGACGCTGATGACGCTGCAGATCGCGCTTCAGCTCGCCGCGCGCGTCGAGGCATGGAGGAGCAAATGAGCACGTTTGCCGTCGGACTGATGTATGGCGGGGCCACGCTCGCCGTCATGGCCTCCGGGATGCCGATTGCGCTCGCGCTCGGCGCGGTCGCCGTCATCTTCATGTATTTCTTCATGCCGGCCGCATCGCTCGATACGGTGACGCAGAACGTCTACGAGGAGATGGCCTCGATCACGCTGCTGGCGATCCCGCTCTTCATCCTGAAGGGCGCCGCGATCGGCAAGTCGAAGGCCGGACAGGACCTCTACAGCGCGCTGCATGTCTGGATGGGCCGCATTCCCGGCGGTCTCGGCATCGCCAACGTCTTCGCCTGCGCGCTGTTCGCCGCGATGGCGGGATCGTCGCCGGCCACCTGCTCGGCGATCGGCTCCGCCGGCATCCCCGAGATGCGCAAGCGCGGCTATTCCGGCGGCTTTGCTGCCGGCGTGATCGCCGCCGGCGGCACGCTCGGCATCCTGCTGCCGCCTTCGATCACCATGATCCTCTACGCGGTCGCCGCCGAGCAGTCGCTCGGACGTCTCTTTCTCGCCGGCATCGGGCCGGGCCTGCTGCTGGTGCTGCTGTTTGCGACCTATGCGGTGCTGAGGTTCAAGGCCGAGTACAAGGCGGCGCAGCGCGCCTATGCGGCCGATCCGGCGCAGCATCCGATCCTGTCGAATGAGCGCTTCACCATGGCGATGCGGTTCGGCGCGCTGCCGCGCGTGCTGCCCTTCGTCGTGCTGCTCAGCGGCGTCATGATCGCGCTCTATGGCGGCTATGCGACGCCGTCGGAAACCGCAGGCCTCGGCGGCATCCTGGCGCTGGTCCTGATCGCCTCGATCTACGGCGTGTGGCGCCCCAGGGATCTCGGCCCGATCCTGGAATCGACGCTGAAGGAATCGACCATGCTGATGCTGATCATCGGCATGTCGCTGCTGTACTCCTATGTGATGAGCTATCTCCACATCAGCCAGGGCGCTGCGCAGGCGATCGTGGCGATGCATCTGTCGCCATGGGTTCTGCTGGGGGCGATCCTGGTGCTGGTGGTCGTGCTCGGCTTCTTCCTGCCGCCGGTCTCGATCATCCTGATGACCGCGCCGATCATCCTGCCGCCGCTCAAGGACGCCGGCTTCGACCTGATCTGGTTCGGCGTGGTGATGACGATCGTGATGGAGATGGGCCTCATTCATCCGCCCGTCGGACTCAACATCTTCGTGATCAGGAACATCGCGCCCGACATCCCGCTCCGGGACGTGATCTGGGGGACGCTGCCCTTCGTCGTGCTGATGGCGTTCGCAGTCGTCCTGCTCTGCTTCGTGCCGTCGATCTCCACCTTTCTGCCCAATCTGGTGATGGGCGCCCCGTCGCGATAACCCGAGGAGGCATGAACCATGCTGAGCGACATCCGATCCGGACGCATTGCGGCGCCCGAATTCCTGCAAGGGCTGATCGACACATTGGCGCAACGAGGCCGCGCGGTTCTCGGCATGAAGCCGGAACGCAGGGCGGGCGAGGATCGCGATCTCGCGCTTCTCGGCGAGGCGCTGTTGTCCCGGCGCGGTGAGGCCTCCGGCGTTGCGATCGCGCAATCGCTGCTTGCCGCTTTCCAGCAGGCGGGCGAGCCGGAGCGGCTGAAGTTCCTCTGTTCGCTCGCCGACCGGTTCGGGCCGGACCGCCGCGCGATTGAGCTCGCGATTGCCGCCTACCAGCGCAAGGAGGGCGGTGACGGCAGCAAGCTCGAGGCGCTGCACGCTGCCGCGGAGCCGCGCCGGCAGGAGCTGATCCGCCGCCTCAACCTCGCGCCCGGCGGGACGGCGTCACTGGTGCGGATGCGCGAGGTGCTGCTCTCGCTGCTGCGCGAGCATCCCGAGCTGCAGGCCGTCGACGACGATTTCGTCCATCTGTTCTCGTCCTGGTTCAACCGGGGGTTTCTCGTGCTGCGACCGATCGACTGGACCACCTCGGCCAACATCCTCGAAAAGATCATCAGGTATGAGGCCGTCCACGCCATCCAGGACTGGGATGATTTGCGCAACCGGCTCGAACCGCCGGACCGCCGGTGCTACGCGTTCTTCCATCCGCAGCTGGTCGACGAGCCGCTGATCTTCGTCGAGGTCGCACTTACGAAGGAGATTCCCGGTGCGATCGGGCCGCTGCTCGACAAGTCGCGTCAGGCGATTGCCGCGCGCGAGGCGACGACGGCCGTGTTCTACTCGATCTCGAACACGCAGAAGGGCCTTGCCGGCGTTTCCTTCGGCAACTTCCTGATCAAGCAGGTGGTGCAGGATCTCGCCCGCGAGCTGCCGAACCTGAAGACCTTCGTGACCCTCTCGCCCGTGCCCGGCTTTGCCGGCTGGGCGAGGCGCGAGCTCAAGAGCGAGGCATCGGCTGCGATCGACGACGACACACGCCGGGCGATGGCCGCGATCGAGGAAGGCGGCGACATCGCGCAGGCGAAAGAAGCCATCACAGCGCTCGCCGCCTATTACTTCCTGAAAGCCAAGCTCCCCTCGGGCAAGCCGGTCGACCCCGTCGCCCGCTTCCATCTCGGCAACGGCGCGCGCCTGGAACGGCTCAATTTCCTCGGCGACGCCTCGCCTAAGGGCATGAAGCAGTCGTACGGGCTGATGGTGAACTATCTCTACGCGCTCGAGCACATCGAGGCGAACCACGAGGCCTTTGCGGAAGCCGGCACCGTCGTTGCCTCCGACAACGTGAAGAAGGCGCTTCGCGCAAAACTGTCGTCGCGCGACCTCGTTCCCAGTCCTCACACCAACTCGCAACGGAAGATCTCGTCATGAGCTCAAACCTGTACGACCGCTTGCTCGCCGGCGCGGATTCCGATCAGTCCATCTGCATCGAGAAGGACGACGGCGCGGCATTGAGCTATGCCGAACTTGCCGCGCTGAGCGGCAGGTTCGCGAACTTCCTCGCGGGGATCGGCGTCGGCCCCAACCACCGTGTCGCGGCCAAGGTGGAGAAATCCGTCGAGGCCGTCGCGCTCTATCTCGCAACGCTGCGCGCAGGTGCGGTCTATCTGCCGCTCAACACCGCCTATACGCCGGCCGAGACCGAGTATTTCATCCGCGACGCGCAGCCGACATTGATCGTGTGCGATCCCAGGGAAGAGGCCGATTTGCGGGCCATCGCCGCCAAGGCAGGCGGCCGGGTCGAGACGCTCGATCAATGCGGCAAGGGTTCGCTCGTCCAGGCCGCGGCCGACTTTCCGGCGCGATTTGACAGCATAGCCAGGACGAATGACGATCTCGCCGCCATCCTCTACACGTCGGGCACGACCGGCCGCTCGAAGGGAGCCATGCTGACGCACGGCAACCTTTCTTCGAACGCGCTGACGCTCGTCCAGGAATGGCGCTATTCGAGCAAGGACGTGCTGATCCATGCCCTGCCGATCTATCACGTTCACGGGCTCTTCGTAGCCTGCAACGTCTCTTTCGCCGCACGCGCGCGCATCCTGTTCATGCAGAAGTTCGACGCCGAGCGTATTCTGGCGACGATGGGGCGCAGCACGGTTCTGATGGGCGTGCCGACCTTCTATGTCCGCCTGCTCGAGAGCCCTGACCTGAACGAGCGAAGCACCGCCAACATGAGGCTGTTCGTCGCCGGCTCGGCGCCGCTTCTGGCCGAGACACACCGGACCTGGAAGCAGCGGACCGCGCACGCGATCCTGGAACGCTACGGCATGACCGAGACCGGGATGATCGCCTCCAATCCCTATGAGGGGCCCCGTATCGCCGGCTCGGTCGGCCGGCCGCTTCCGGCCGTCGAGGTTCGCGTCACCGATCCAGAGACCGGCGCAATGCTCCCCGTCGGCGAGGTCGGCATGATCGAGGTGAAGGGGCCCAACGTGTTCGCGGGCTACTGGAACATGCCGGACAAGACCGCGGCCGAATTCCGTGCCGACGGCTTCTTCATCACCGGCGATCTCGGCAAGCTCGATGCGAATGGCTATCTGCACATCGTCGGACGCGGCAAGGACCTCATCATCACCGGCGGCTTCAACGTATACCCAAAGGAGATCGAGACCGAGATCGACGCGATTGCGGGCGTGTCCGAGAGCGCTGTCGTCGGCCTGCCGCACGCGGATTTTGGCGAGGGTGTCACCGCGGCAGTGGTTCGCTCGCCGGGCTCGTCGGTCGATGAGCGCGCCATTCTCGCCGCGCTGTCGGGACGATTGGCGAAATTCAAGCAACCGAAGCGGGTCGTGTTCGTCGAGGGCCTGCCGCGCAACGCCATGGGCAAGGTCCAGAAGAACGTCCTGCGCGAACGCTTTGCCGATCTGTATTTCGGGCGGGCGTAGCGCGGCGTTTTGGTAGGCACAAGGACGAGGGGCGGCCTCGCCGGCCGCTCCTCCGTTTCAGCTGGTGGCGGGCTCCGGCCTGCCCCGATCAGGCGGTGTGAGGTCGAGCCGGATCCCGGATGGTCCGAGCACCGGCGACAGCAATGTGTCGACCTTCATGGTCGGGCTGCCTCGTTCCCAGCTCGACCACGGCATCGTGTCGAGGTACGGGATCGGCGGCAAGGCGAGCCGTTCGAAACTGTCCGCCGTCTTGGCGGCAGCGCCGGCGCTTTCGGCGCCAAAGGCCGCAAACGGCACCAGCGAGAGGCCGGCGCCAACGGCCAACGCGGCGAGCCGTCGCAACGTCTTCTGGGTGGTTTCCCCGCGAGCGGAGAAAGCACGATCCTTGATCATTTCATCCTCCTTTCGTGTCGAAACAGATCCAATCGATCATCAGTCCATGGCCAGCGAGCCCGGCCGTTCGGCCGGGCTCGCTCGTCCTTTAGAAGTCCATCGCCGGAGCGCTTGCCGCCGCTTCCGTCTTCTTCGGCTTGTCGGCCACCAGCGCTTCGGTCGTGATCAGCAGCGAAGCCACCGAGGCCGCGTCCTGCAAGGCGGTGCGCACCACCTTGGCTGGATCGATCACGCCGGCCTGCACCATGTCCTGGTACTCGCCGGTCGCGGCATTGAAGCCCCAGGTGTAGGTCTCGTTCTCGAGCAGCTTGCCGACGACGATGGAGCCGTCCCCGCCCGCATTCTGCACGATCTGCCGCGCCGGCACCTGGATGGCACGGCGCACGATGTCGACACCGGCCTTCTGGTCGGGATTGGCGGTCTTGACGCCGTCGAGCGCCTTGAGCGCGCGCAGCAGTGCCACGCCGCCGCCCGGCAGGATGCCCTCCTCGACCGCGGCCCGGGTCGCATGCAGCGCGTCATCGACGCGATCCTTGCGCTCCTTCACCTCGACCTCGGTCGCGCCGCCGACCCGGATCACCGCGACGCCGCCGGCGAGCTTGGCGAGGCGCTCCTGCAGCTTCTCGCGATCGTAGTCCGAAGTGGTTTCCTCGATCTGCGCCCTGATCTGCTGGCTGCGCGCCTCGATATCCTTCTTGGCGCCGGCGCCGTCGACGATCGTGGTGTTCTCCTTCTCGATCACCACCTTCTTGGCACGGCCCAGCATCTTCACGGTGACGTTCTCGAGCTTGATGCCGAGATCTTCGGAGATCACGGTGCCGCCGGTGAGGATCGCGATATCCTCCAACATCGCCTTGCGGCGGTCGCCGAAGCCCGGCGCCTTGACCGCGGCAACCTTCAGGCCGCCGCGCAGGCGGTTGACGACCAGCGTCGCCAGCGCCTCGCCCTCGACCTCCTCCGCGATGATCAGGAGCGGCTTGCCGGATTGCACGACCTGCTCGAGCAGCGGCAGCATGGTCTGCAGGCCCGTCAGCTTCTTCTCGTGGATCAGCACATAGGGATCTTCGAGCTCGACCCGCATCTTCTCGGCGTTAGTGACGAAATAGGGCGAGATGTAGCCGCGGTCGAACTGCATGCCCTCGACCACTTCGAGCTCGGTGTGCAGGCTCTTGGCTTCCTCGACCGTGATCACGCCCTCGTTGCCGACCTTCTGCATCGCATCCGCCAGGAAGCGGCCGATCTCGGTGTCGCCGTTGGCGGAGATGGTGCCGACCTGGGCGATCTCGTCGTTGGAGGTGATCTTCTTGGCGTGCGACTTGAGGTCGGCCACGATCGCGTCCACGGCAAGATCGATGCCGCGCTTGAGGTCCATCGGATTCATGCCGGCAGCGACGGACTTTGCGCCTTCCTTGACGATGGCCTGCGCCAGCACGGTCGCCGTGGTGGTGCCGTCGCCGGCGAGATCGTTGGTCTTCGAGGCGACCTCGCGTACCATCTGGGCGCCCATGTTCTCGAACTTGTCCTCGAGCTCGATCTCCTTGGCGACGGTGACGCCGTCCTTGGTGATGCGCGGCGCGCCGAACGATTTCTCGATGACGACGTTGCGTCCCTTGGGACCGAGCGTGACCTTCACCGCATTCGCCAGTGTGTCGACGCCCCGCAGCATGCGCTCGCGGGCCTCGGTCGCGAACTTCACGTCCTTGGCAGCCATGTTGCTAAACTCCTTTCCGTTCGATGACTGTCAGCGTTACGCCGCCTTCTTCAGCGTGCTGGCCTGCTCGGCCACGCCGAGAAGATCGCTTTCCTTCATGATCAAGAGCTCCTCGCCGTTGATCTTGACCTCGGTGCCCGACCACTTGCCGAACAGCACCCGGTCGCCAACCTTGACGTCGAGCGGCACGAGTTGGCCCTGCTCGTTTCGTCCACCCGGTCCCACGGCGATGACCTCGCCCTGCTGCGGCTTCTCCTTGGCGGTGTCGGGAATGATGATGCCACCGGCGGTCTTCTCCTCGGCATCGATGCGGCGCACGAGCACACGGTCGTGCAACGGGCGGAAATGCATGCACATCCTCCTTGGGTAGGTTCAGCGATGTCCAAAATCCGGGTCCGGAACCGGCCCCCGGGCGGCAAACGACCTAGGAACAAGCCTCTTCCTGTTCAAGGGTCTCGGCGAAAAAATTTTCGTCCCTTAAGGGCGCCTGCGCGACGGGAGCGGCCGGGACCGGCGGAAGACTTCGACGGCCGGAAACTATTCTTTAAGATGCACTCGTTCGTCCCCAGCGAGAAGTGCACAACCATGCCGCAGCAATTCGATCGGTCCGCAGAAGATCTCGGCAACGCCATCCATTTCGAGCACGTCAACATCCAAGTGCCGGACCAGCGCCTCGCCACGCTGTTCTACGTCGCCGGGCTCGGGCTCACCCGCGATCCCTACCTGATGGTCTCAGACACCAACATGTGGATCAACGCCGGGCGGAGCCAGTTTCATCTGCCGAGCGGCCGGCCGCAGGTGCTGCGCGGTCACATTGGCCTCGTCATCGCAGGTCGCGAGGCGCTGCTGGCGCGCCTTGCGTCGGTCGCGAAGAAGCTCGAGGGCACCGCGTTCGCGTTTCGGGAGCACAACGACCATGTCGAGGCGGTCTGCCCCTGGGGTAACCGCCTGCGCTGCTACGAGCCCGACGCCGCGCGGTTCGGCCGGATCGCGCTCGGCATTCCCTATGTCGAGTTCGAGGTGCCGATGGGAACGGCGGCCGGCATCTGCGCCTTCTATCCCGAGATCATGGGCATGCCCGCGAGCTTGCGGAACGGCGAAGCCGCTGTTGCCGTCGTGAAAACGGGCCGCAACCAGCATCTGTTGTTCCGCGAGACCGACCGGCCGCAAGCCGACTATGACGGCCACCACGTGCAGATGTACATCACCGACTTCTCCGGCCCCTACCGCAAGCTGCTCGCGCGCAAGCTGATCTCCCGCGAGGACAATCAGTACCAATACCGGTTCTGCGACATCGTCGACCTCGGCAGCGGCAAGAAGCTGTTCACGGTCGAGCACGAGGTGCGCTCAGCGACCCATCCGATGTTCATGCGTCCGATGGTCAACCGCAATCCGGCGCTCAACAACCGCAATTACGCCTACGGCCACGACGAGTCGGCGTGGGCGATGGGGCCGGACCAGTACGAGGGATAATCCCCACGCCGCGGTCGGTACGTCACTCTACGGCAGATTGTCCCGCAGGAAGATGTCGATGCGGATGCGTTCCTGGTCGGGGCTGATCGGCTCGCCCGAACAATGCGCGAGCAGGACTCGCGCCGCGGACCGCGCCTCATGGCCGGCATCCTGGTTGATGATGGCGTCGAGCGTGCCGCGCACCAGGAATCGTCTCGTGTGCTCGGTCAGCTCATGGGTGATCCAGACCACCTCGCGCGCGCGGCCCGAGGCCTCGAGCGCATCGGCGATGCCGCGGTTTCCGGCGCCGCAGCAATAGATGCCGCGGAGGTCGGCATGGCGCGCGAGCAGCGCGGCCGTGAGCTCCCGCGTGCGGTTGCTGTCGTCGCGCCCCTCGATGACAGGCAGCGCGGACAGGTTCGCATACTCACTCGACAGGATCTGGTGGAAGCCGAACTGCCGTTCGGTGTGGTCGCGCAGCGACAACGACCCCGCAATCACGGCGACGGTGCCCTCGCGCCCGGCAAGGAAGCGCCCCATCAGCGTGGCGGCGGTGCGGCCGGCGGCCGGATTGTCGATGCCGACATAATGCACCCGGGACGAGCTCGGCGCGTCCGACACCAGGGTCACCACGGCAACCCCGCGCGCGACGAGCTCGTCGATCGCGGCACGAACCCGGGGATGATCGAGCGCGATGACGGCGACACCCTGATAGGCCGGCGAGAGGTTCTCCAAGGCGCCGGCAAGCACGTCGGGGTCGAACACGTCGACATGGTGGATGTCGATGAAGCCGCGATGGCCGGCGAGCCAGTCCGCGGTGCGCGCGACCTGCTCGGTGAGGTTGGTCATGAAGCTGTTGCTGCCGGTCGGCAGCACGAAAGCGAAGCGGAAGGTCTGCCCGCGGGCGAGCCGCGCCGCAGCAAGGTCGGCGCGATAGCCGAGCTTTGCCACCGCGGCCTCGACGCGCGCGACGGTCTTGGCGCGGACACCCTCGCGCCGGTTGACGACGCGATCGACGGTGGCGAGCGAAACGCCCGCCGCGCGCGCGACGTCCTCGAGCGTGGCCCGAGTAGCCGGCTGGGTCGCGCCTTCAGTCATTCGCGCGCGGCCCACAGCATGCCGCGGGTCATCAACGTCCGGATCTCCGGCACGTCGAGCTCGTAGGCGCGGTGACCCAGCGAGGAATAGAACACCCTCCCCGCGCCATAGCGCTTCTTCCACACCACGGGCATCACCACGCCCTCGATCCAGGGCGCGTGCTCGCCGGAGAAGGTCGTCGTTGCCAGCACCTCGATGGCAGGATCGACATGCATGTAATATTGCTCTGACCGATGCTCGAAGCTCTTCAGGCCCGTCATGATCGGATCGTCCGGTTTCGTCAAGTCGACCTTGTAGTCGATGATGTTGCCGGGATGGGCGACCCACTGCCCGCCGCACAGGAATTGGTAATCGACCGATTCGCGGAAGGCATCGCACATGCCGCCATGATGGCCGGCAAGCCCAACGCCACCACGCACCGCTTCGCAGAGATTGAGCGCTTCCGCCTTCTCGATCTTCGACATCGTGTAGATCGGTATGATCAGCGACAGATCGTGGATCGCGGGATCGGCGAATGCTGCCGTCGTGGTTTCGATCCGCACCTCGAAGCCTTCCGCCTTCAGCCAGCCGCGGATCATCGAAGCGCAGAGATCGGGATCGTGTCCCGGCCAGCCACCCCAAACAATCATTGCCTTGCGCATGGTTTATTCCCTCAATCGATCTGTCCGGTTTCACGCCCTGTGGGCAGCATCGCCGGCCGCTCGACGCGGCTCTCGATCTTGACGCGGAGGCCCTCGTCGGCGGCGGTCTGGAACGCCTCCATCACCTCCAGCACGTGGAAGGCGAGCGCGCCGCTGGCGCGGTGTGGTCGGTCGTTCAGGATCGCGCCAGCCATGTCGGCGACGCCGATGGAGCGGAACTCGCCCTCGACGTGACCGTGCGTCAGCGGCATCGCCTCCCATTCGCCGCCGGTCTTCGCCACCTGCACCTCGCCGCCGAAGCGGTTTGGGTCAGGCACCAACATGCTGCCCTTGTCGCCGTAGATCTCGATCGGCGCATGCCGATGTTTCGGCACGTCGAAGCTCATCGTGATCGACACGACCGCGCCGCTTTCGAACTCCAGCGTCCCCGCGACGTGGGTCGCGACCTCGACCGGAATCAGCGCGCCGTTCATCGGCTGGCTGGTGACAAGGCGCTCGGTCTTCGGACGTGCGATCGAGCCCATCACGCTGGCGACCGGACCGAGCAATTGCACGAGATTGGTGATGTAATACGGTCCCATGTCGAGCATCGGCCCGCCGCCGCGCAGGTAATAGAAGCCGGGCGCCGGATGCCAGCGCTCGTGGCCGGGGCAGCCGAAGAAGGCGCTGCCCGCGACGGGCGTGCCGATCGCGCCGTCGTCGATCAGCTTGCGCGCGGTCTGATGACCGCCGCCGAGGAACGTATCGGGCGCGCAGCCGACGCGCAGGTTCTTCGCGGCGGCGAGCTCCATGACCTTGCGCGCCTCAGCGACATTGATGCCGAGCGGCTTCTCCGAATGAACGTGCTTGCCGGCGTTCAGCACCGCCAGGCTGACGTCGGTGTGGGCGAGCGGCACCGTGAGATTGACGACGATCTCGACATCGTCGCGCTTCAACAATTGGTCGACCCGCATCCCCGGTACGCCGAATGCCGCGCCCTGGCGCTCGGCAACCTCGCTGCGCATGTCGGCGAGTGCCCTGATCTCCATGACCGGAAAGCGCTGCGCCGCCTTGAGATAGGCGGTGCTGATCACCCCGCAGCCTATGATTCCGATGCCGACTTTTCTCATTGCGATCTCCTCAGATGGCTCATCCCTTGACCGCACCTGCAGTGAGGCCGGCCACGATGTGCTTCTGCGCCAGCAGGAACAGAATGATCGTAGGCAGGATGGTGAGCGTGATGAAGGCCAGGATCAGGTGCCATTCGGACGAGTATTCGCCTTGGTAGACCATGATGCCGAGCGGCCAGGGATACAGCGCATCGGTGTTCAGCATCACCAGCGGCAGCAGATAGGCGTTCCAGCTGTTGACGAAGGTGATGGTGCCGACGGTTGCCAGGATCGGACGCGACAAGGGCAGCGTCACATAGCGGAAGAACTTGATGTAGCTGCAGCCGTCGACCAGCGCGGCCTCGAGCAGCTCGTATGGAATGTCCTTGAAGAAGCGGCGCAGCAGCAGCACGCTCATGGCGAGACTGAAGGCCACCTGCGGCAGCGCGACGCCGAAATACGTATCGAGCAGGCCGAGATCCCGCACCTTGATGAACAGAGGCAGCACGGCGGTCGCAGCGGGAAACAAGAGGCCCAGCGTCAGATAGCTGAGTAGCATCGATGAGCCGAAGAACCTGACATGGGCGAAGGTGAACGCGGCCATCGAAGCCGTGATCAGGGTCAACGTCACCGCCAGCGTCGAGATAACAAGCGAATTGCGCAAGAGCTGCCAGTAGCGCGCCGAGAACAGGATGTCGGCGTAGTTCTGCCACTCCCAATGGCTGGGCAGGCCGAACGGATTGACGCGGAGCTCGCCGAGCGACTTGAAGCCGCCGAGCAGGGTCGCGAGCAGCGGCACCAGGACGAAGATCGCGACCAGGCCGAGGAACAGCGCCTTGAACAGCACGGCGGGATCGAACGCGTGTCTCGCACCGGTACTATTCATCGCGCATGAACCATCGCTTGTAGGTGAAGGCAAAGGTCACGCAGATCGCGAACAGGATGACGCCGATGGCGCTGCCATAGCCGACCCGCATGCGCGAGATGCCGTTGTTGTAGAGAAAGCTCACCATCGTGTTCGAGGAATCGGCGGGTCCGCCGCGCGTCAGCGGCATGACGAGATCGAACAGCTGCAGGGATCCGATGATGGCGAAGAACACGGATAGGCGGATCGTGGGATAGAGCAAGGGGATCACGACGTGGCGCAGCGTCTGCGTCCGCGTCGCGCCGTCGATCCGGGCGGCCTCGACCAGGCTCTTGTCGAGGCTCTGCAGCGCGGCGATGAACAGCATCATGTGGAAGCCGAAATACTTCCAGACCACCACGATCAGGACCGCCAGCATCGCCGTGTCGGTCGAGGCGAGCAGATGCGGAGGCTCGGCGCCGAACGTGCGCCAGATCGAGGCGACGAGGCCGTAATCGCCGTCATAGACGAAGCTGAAGATCAGCCCGGTCGCGATCTCGGCGAGGATATAGGGCATGAAGAACAGCATGCGCAGCGCCACGGCGCCGCGAAACTTTTCGGCCAGCATCAAGGCCAGGGCCAGCGCGAGCGGCAGCTGGATCGCGAGCGAAACGGCAATGATCAGCCCGTTGTTGCGCAGCGCGAGCCAGAAGGCCCGCGTCTCCAGCACGAAGCGATAATTGTCGAGGCCGATCCAGTTGGTCGGCCTGCCGAAGCCGTTCCAGTTGAAGGCTGAATACCAGGCGGCCTCGCCGATCGGCAGCACCACGAACAGCGTGAACAGCAGCAGCGCCGGCGGCAGGAACAGGATCAGGACGGTGAAGCGGCCGTCCCAGCCTGGGCCACGCAGCGTCTGGGGAGCCGTCTCGCCAGCAACGTTCACCGGTGAGGCGATCGCGATCCGACGCGCCACCATCAGTTACCCTGCTTATAGGCCGCTTGAATGGCTTTCGCCGCGTCCTGCGGGCTCATGCTGCCGCCGGCGATCTCCGCCGTGACGTCGTTGACGACGCGACCGACCGAGGGGCCGAGGCTCTGGTCATAGAAGTTCTGGTGGTAGTTCGACTTGGCGAGATTGGCCGCGATCTGCTTCATGAAGGCGCTGTTGAGGCCGGCCTCGCCGCCCTTGACGACGGGAACGATGAAGTTGCCGGCGGCGAGCCGCGCCTGCACGTCCTTGGAGATAAAGAACTTGAGGAAATCGGTGGCTTCCTTGGGCGCCCCCTTGGTGATCAGCCAGCCGGTGATGCCACCGAGCGTGTCTGACGGCTCACCCTTGCCGCCAGGTACGACTGGAAAATCGAACCAGCCGAGCTTGTCGTCGCTGAGACCGACCTTATCGGCGGCGAGCGCGCGCTGGGTGTGATAGAAGGACGAGATGGCCAGGATCATCGCGGCCTTGCCGTCACCGAAATAGCCGACGGCCTGCGGGTTCTTGAAGCCGAGGAAGCCGTTTTGGAACGGCTGCAGATCGACAAGCTGCTTGAACAGCTCGCCAGATTTCTGGAAGGTCTCGCCGGCGAAGCCGCCATTCTCACCCTTCAGTGCTGCATCGAAGGCCGGCTTGCCGCCGATGCGCACGGCGAGATGCGTCCAGTAGAAATGCAACGGCCATTTGTCGGCACCGCCAACCACGATCGGCGTAACACCCGCGGCCTTCAGCGTTTTCACCGCGCCGAGCAGATCGTCCCATGTCTTGATCTTGCTCGCATCGACATTGCCCTTGGCCATCAAGTCCTTGTTGTAGAGGAAGCCGACCTGCGACAGCGCGATCGGAAGTCCGAAGACGCGGCCGTTCTGGGTGAAGGCGGCAAGCGCCGCCGGTGCGATCGTGTCGCTGTAGCCGCCGCTCTTCACTGAATCGGTGATGTCTTCCAGGACGCCGGCCTCGATCTGGGTCTTCAGGACCCCGCCGGCCCAGCTGTAGATGATGTGCGGCCGGTCCTTCGATTGCAGGATGGTCGGCAGCTTGGCCTTGTAAGCCTCGTTCTCGAGGAACTGCATCTCGACCTTCACACCGGGGTGCGATGCCTCATAGCTGCGTGCGACCTCCTCCCAGATCTTCACCTGGGCCGGGTTGACCTCGATATGGAGCCATTTCACCGTGGTGTCGGCTGACGCGGAACTGGCCCAAAGCAGGCATGCGACAGCAGCGAGTCCCAGTTTCCCGAGCAATCTCATCACATCCTCCCAACCGACTTTTATTCTTTGACGCAATCCTGCCCTCAATTTTTGAGGTACGCAACACAAAATCTGATCTATGCACCTCACCAGCGGAATGGCTAAGGTCTGAAAAAAGAGTCGGCCGCGTCCCGCCGCGCCGGCCGCTACGAACGAGGTGCCCATGGCTGCCATCTATTCCGACCTCGCCGGCAAGGTCGTGCTCGTCACCGGTGGCGCAGCCGGTATAGGCGCTGCGATCGTGCGGCGCTTTGCGGAGCAGAAATCCAAGGTCGTGTTCTTCGACATCAAGATCGACGAGGGACAGCGCCTGGCGCGTGAGCTGTCCGACCAGGGACTGGCCGCGCATTTCCAGCATGTCGATCTCACCGACATCCCCGCGCTTCGTGCCGGCGTCGTTGAGGCACGGAAGGCTCATGGCCCGATCAACATCCTGATCAACAATGCCGCGCATGACGAGCGGCACAACACCGAGGAGATGACGCCGGACTATTGGGACGACCGCATCGCGGTGAATCTGAAGCACCAGTTCTTTGCATCGCAGGCCGTGTTGCCGGACATGAAGGCGGCCAATGCCGGCGCCATCATCAATTTCGGCTCGGTGTCGTGGATCGCAGGACAAGGCGGCATGGCCGCCTACACCGCCAGCAAGTCAGGCGTGATCGGGCTGACGCGCTCGCTGGCGCGCGACTACGGCCCCTACAACATCCGCGTCAATGCGATCGCGCCGGGCTGGATCATGACCGAGCGGCAGCTCGAGAAATGGATGACGCCGGCCGGCGAGATCGAGCTGCAGCAGCGACAATGCCTGAAGCGCAGGCTCATGCCGGACGAAGTTGCGAAGTTCACCGTCTTCCTCGCCTCCGACGAGGCCTCCGCCTGCACCGCCCAGCACTACATCGTCGATGGCGGCTGGGTCTGAGAGGCTTTGCACGCGTCTCAGGAAGCGGGGCTCGGATCGGGCGTCATATCCGCCCCATCCTGACCGCATCGGCGAGCAACCAGCGCATTCCGAAGATGTGGAAGGGCGCCACGGCCACCAGATAGGCTTTTCCGGCGATGTTGTGCGGTCGACACACCGTCGTGACGGTGACGCTATTGCCCGACCCGCTCCGCGTCCGCAAAATCGAGACTCGGAAATCGAGATGCCGATTGTCGCGACCCGCTATGATCTCGTTGTCTTCCAGCGCAAAGATCGGCCATGGGCCGATCCGGTCGCCAACCGCATAAGACGACTTGAGCGGCGGGGCCAGGATCTCGTCATCGGCCGGGACTTCCAGCCCCCATCGCGCCGCCAAGCGGTTTCGCGCGATCAGCATCGTCTTCATCCAGGACGGGTGGTGACCGAAGATGGCAAAGAACAGCTCCGGCATTGTCTCGTGCCATACCGACAACGGCGCACGGTGAGCATCCTGGAACCAGGCAGGCTGTGCGAAAGTTTCGGCGAGCCGGGAATCGACGGGTATCTTGGTCGACGTTGCGATTGCCATGAGAACATCCACTTTCAAGTCGATGGCAAAGCGGGCGGCTGCCCCTCGCCCCACGGCTGAGGACGGAGATAGACGAATTCAACGCGTTCCGTCTGCTGTACGAAATGCGGACGGAGACCCAGCGACGCGTAGACGGGATGACCGATCGTCAGGCGATCGCCCGGTGCAAAGCGTCTGGTGACCTGCTTGGCGCCTCGCGAATAAGTGCTGGCAACGAGGTTCTGCCGGGAGCGGCCGCTGCGGGTATTGGCGACGGCGACGTGGATGTACGGCGATCGAGCGAGTCTGACCATCGTCTTGACGCCGAGATGCCGCATCAATTGCCAGGCCGCGCTCGCGGGTTGGCGGCGCGCGATGCGGATCGTGCCTTCGGCGACGAGGTTTCCGCCTGCATCCGGAAAATGAAACGCGATCTGCCCGTGGCCTTGCCTGATTTCGCTCGCTGAAAACGCCGCATTGAGGCAGAGATGCTCTGAATTGTAGCGAACCACGCGATGAGAGCTGTTCCACAATCCATGGCAGACCATCATGGCCTCCGGCACGCTCGCAAATGCGTGGAGAACAGCGAAGGGGCCGGCTTCGAGCGGCGGTATCGGGCGGAAAGCGGCAAACAGCGAAATCTGCAATTCATGATGGGGTCCAAGGCTGGCATCGGTGAAGTCACACACCCACATTGCGGCCAGGGCCCGGCCTTCGTCGTCGAGCACGGGTGTCAAGTCTTCGCCGGACAGAAGCTCCCGCGCCGCTTCCGCGCTGGCCGTTCCGCCGATCAGCAGCATGGTCCCGTCGTAGACATGGTACGGCGTGGCCAGCACCTCGCCCGCCACGTTGACGTGTCCATCCAACGGAAACGCCTCGAACAGAGAACTTTGCATCGGCGGATGCCCTGGCTCATACTGCAATGGAGATCATGTGCCCTTCGCTACAAGCGGCGTGACGTAAACCGGATGAAGGCTTTGTAGAGGCGCTCCAGCTCGCGGGTACTGCGCCTTGGGGCAAGCAATGGCAGGCCGACAAAGGCGGCATATTCTATGGTTGCCAGATCCCGTGCTTCCGTCCTGGAGTAGCCTGCGGCGGCGCGATAAAGATCGGCAAGATAGGAAATCCTGGTCTCATCAACCTCAGCGACCGCATCGGCGATCAGCGAATTCCTGGCGGCCAGCATCCTCATTCCATGGTCCAACTTGGCGTCGAGCCGCACCGCAAGATGGTTCAGCGTTGCGAGACGGTCGTTCGGGGTCCCCTTCTCGTCAACGGTCTGGATCACCGCCTCGGTGTTGCGCTTGCGCCAATCCGCTGCGAGCGCGATCAGGAAGGCGTCGTAATTGTCGAAATGCGCGTAGAAGGAGCCTTTTGTCTTCCTGGTCTTGCGGCAAAGCAGATCGATGGTGAGCGCATCCGGTCCACGCGCGCAAAGCTCCCTGGCCGCGACATCGATCCAATATTGCGCCGACACGCGGCCCCTGCTGCGTCTCATACGACATTTCCGGCGAGGCCGAGCAGAGCAATCAGGATGAACAATGCCCACTGCGGGAACTGGATCGGAGACAAGCGAAACCTGACGATCATTGCAACGCTCCATAGCGCGAACAGCAGCGCGATGGCGGTTGCGAATTGCGCGATATCCACCGCCGATGCCTGCCACGACGAATAGGCGAAGGCTGCCCCGAGCGCGCCGATGACGATCGTCACCAGATGCCAACAATAATAGTTGGTGAATTTGGCGACGTGATCGAGCCCGCTCGCAGCAAGCAGCGGACGCGCTGCTTCACGCCCGCCCATGACGACGTGCAATCCGCATATTCCGGCCGACAGAATGGCTGCCGCGGCAAACCATGCATTCATGATCACCCCCCGCACTTCAACTCGCATACCATACCGTATGGTATTGTAAGGATGCAAGCCCCTGCTTGAAGGCCCTCGCGGGAGGCAGGCGACCGAGGCCGCTGTGCGTCCTGCACGAAGCTCAAGGACGCGATGGATCGGGCCGCTCGTCGGGATCAGCCGGTGCCATGTTCGCGCGGGGCCGACCGATGCCCTCGCCCAACATCTTGCCGCTGGCGACATTGACGAAGTGCAGCGAGGCGCAAGCGGGACACTGGACGAGGACGTGCGTGTCAGCGGCGTCGGAGCCTGTGCCGGGAAGCCAGTGCTGCACGTTCATGCCCGTGCGGGGACATTTGAAGATGACGTTGCGCTCCATGCCGCAGAATATGCGCCCGGAGCGGCGACCTTGAAATTGCGGGCCGATACTTACGCAAATGTTCTGAACGGAGCCGCGCGGGAGCGGCCAAGACGTCGCGTAGCTTGTGGGCAGGTCGCCGATCGAGCGCGGTCGGTCGAATGCCGCCGTCTCCTTTGAGCTGGATCAAGACGTGTTGGTGACGCTGACTGTAGCCTCGTGTCGGCATCGGGAACGCTTTTTCGAGGTCCCCTTTGCCGGAGCGAGCGACGTTTGGATTCCGAGGCCTTCCCGGCGCCGCTTTCACGGATGAGTGCAGAGGACCGCGCGAACATGGAGCAGGCCGGAGAGCGGCTCCGCCGGACAGTTCGATGGAACGAAGGTCGGCAGCGCGGGTTTGTTGGACGAGTTCAGACCCTGGATGGGAACGATCGGCCTCGGCGCTCCCATGGAGCCCCGGGGCCGATTTTCGTCGAAGCCAGAGCATGGTCTGGACAAGGGAGAACGCCGATCAGGAGAACCGACATGCTTGCCGACATTCAAACCGACGACCTCACCGAGGTCGTGCGCTACGCACTGGAGACGACCCGCGCGACGACGGCCTGCCCGTTCCATTGGGACGTGATCATCCGCATCGGCGATGACGCCGCCGAGAGTCACGCCTTCGAGCGGGCCAAGCGAATCGTCAGATGCGACGGCACGGAATGGGACAAGGAGGCTCTCAGGGCCGAGCTCGGCCGCCAGCTCGGCGCAGCCGCCGACGGCCGCTGTCCGAAGTGCGATCCGGCCTCGTGCATCTAGTCTTGCACCTAACGCGCCGCGACTTGCAGGATTTTGCGGCGGCACCGCGCGCCGGCGACGAGCCAGTGCAGATCGACCCCGCTCCGGCGACTAAACTTGTATGAAGGCCGCAGATGGAATTGGCACCAAGCCTGAACGACGCGCGTCGTGCATCAGAGGTCAGAATTCCCGTGAAAGTGACAAAGCCGATCGCCTCCATCATGCGCGGGAGATCCAAGACGGATAGTCCGTCGCCGGACGGGGACGACGACCGTCAGCTGCCGTCATCGGCCGAGAGGCGTCAGGTCGTCGACGAGTACGCCGAAAACCTGCGGAAGATCATCCGAAGACTGCTTGGCAGGCTGAACTGAGCGCGTCAACCAGATCCAATTGCTTAGCATGGATTTCCAAACTGGGAGGCAGTTCTCCCGGGGATCGCCTCCGAACAACGAGGAGCTTGCGCGCCTAAGTTCGCGGTTCATCGAAGATCAGATGCATCTCGAAATAACTCGCATTCGATCCGGCCCCGACTGCCGAAGTAAACCTCTGTATATTCCAGGTTCCGCAAGTCCTGTGTTAAAGGTGCGCCTTTGATTTTACGGAGGGCGTATGAAAAAGTCCGACGTAACATGTCCGGAGTGCGGGGCGGGCTTTCGACGTCTTGAATTGCAGTTGGGACCCGGCACCACCGGCGAATACCGCTGCCCTGTCTGTCATGAGGTCTTGGAGGAGTTTGAGGGCAACGCGCTAGTCGCCTATCGCATGACTATACAGCCGTCGATTAAAGGCATTCGAGATTAGGGTCGTCTCAGTGAGTGGCTTAACCGATCTTGGTGCGACTCGCACTGAATCGGACGAAGCATCCGATTCAAGGCGATAGAGCGCCTAGCTAAAAAGCCAGGCGACGGTGAATATGAGGCAGCCTGCACAAGCTCCGACGATGGTACCGTTCATGCGAATATATTGGAGGTCGCTTCCGACAACCAGTTCAAGGCGATCGGAAAGGGTAGCCGTATCCCAGTTTCGCACGACCTCCGCGAAGAAAGAGCCGATCTCGCTGCGCCACGCGATGACGGAATCAGCCAAGTGCTCCATCACTTCATCAATGTGCCGCTGCATCACAGTGTCAGTCGCCAGCGCCTCAGCTACGATCGAGATGGGCTTTTCGAGCCCTCGTCGAAGACGCGATGATGGTTGCGCCAAGTCGTCGAGCGTCGCCTGGCAGAGCTCGTCCCAAACCGATCTAACCCAAGCCTGCGCCTCGGGATGCGCCAGCAGACGCCTCACGCCCTCATTTATTTTTTCGCGTTGCTCCGGCGAATCAAGCATGTCGTCGATTGTCGAGGCGAGCGCCTCGCGAAACCTCGAGGAGATTTCGCTGTCCGGCTGAGACAAGCCGTCGAACAACTCCGTGACACCATTGATTATGGCGGCTGCAATCCGGCGATCGATGGCCTTCGGGATCCACCAGCGGCTGCGCGCGGCCACCAGCTTTTCGATTTGGTCGCGGTTCTTCTCGAGCCGGTCGCTCGCGACCTCGCTGATACGTTCGAACAGAGCATTTGCCTCGTCGCTCGCCGTGAGAAGACGAAAGCCGCGTGCAATCATCGGCGCGAAATCCGCCTGACGAAGCTGGTCGCTCAAAATCCGCTGCACGAAGTCATGAAAATCCGGGTTTCGTAGCGAGTGGATGAGATAAGGCAGCATTGCCGTGATCGAGTCTGCGATCAGGGGTGCAGTGCTTGGGGCCGCGAGCCAGGCCGCAAAACGTGCCCCAACCCTCATTTGGCGCAGCTTCGGCAGAAGCACATCCCGCGTCAGAAAATTGCGTTCGATGAAATGCCCGATGGTGCGGCCGATCCTGTCCTTGTTGTTTGGAATGATCGCGGTATGCGGAACAGGGAGTCCCAGCGGATGGCGAAAGAGCGCCGTTACGGCGAACCAATCGGCGATACCACCGACCATGCCCGCCTCCGCACCGGATTGGATCAGCAGCGTCCCGAAGCCGGGCGCTGGAACCAACCTTGTCAGAACGAATATACCCCCCATGCCGGCGAGCAAGGTGCTGGCAACGATCCGGTTTCGTCTTAAGCGGTTGCGTGCCGCCCCGTCGGATTCGCTTGTCAATAGTGGGAGCGGGTTGCGCGGCGATGCCGGTGCGTACTCTGGAGACATTTGGCTCTCGCTTCGGTGCTGTCTTCGTCACCCCCTGCATGTATGATCGGCGCTCTTGAGCTGCACCTGGACACAATTGAACCGAGTGGAGGCGCGAGATGACCCCAATTGCGACCATCCAGCATCAGATCCCGGGACGGCTGCGCCTTCGAATTTCAGCGCGTCGCGGGGACGTCTCGTTCTTCCAAGGCATAGTCCAGGCGCTCTCACAGCTTCCCGGCGTCGACAAACTCGACGCGATTCCCCTCACCGGAAGCATCATTATTCGTCACTCTGGACCGGCACAGCCGATTGCCGCGGCGGCCACCGAACAAGGGCTTTTCGAAATCGGACCAGAGGAGCCCAAAGACGCTCCAGCTCCCTCCAGTCGCCGACGGCCCTATGCCGGATTGCGCAGCACAGCCGCCACGGGATTGAGCGGATTGGCACTATTCCAGGTCGCAAGGGGTCAGCTGACCGGCAATGCTGCCGAGAATTTCTGGAACGCGTATGGCGCGCAGCGGATTCTCGGTCGTCCAGAGATCGCAGCGGGATTTATGCTGCTGGGCCTTGCTCAAGTGCTAAGGGGCCAGCTGCTCGGGTCGGCTTCCTCGCTTTTTTTCTATTCCCTGATCACGCGTCAGCTGGGCTCAGTTGATCGCGGCGCGACCGTATCCGACGACTCCGGGGTGACGCTCCCGAGCGTATCGGGCGATCAGCAGACCGGCTAGCCAGGATTGTCGGAGTTTCGGCATCCAAGCGTGCTGCATTGGCACGTCCAGGTTCCCGCTTGGGGAGAACGTTGCGGGAATATGAAAAAGACAGACTTAGTGTCACATTAGCTTCGTCAAACCGGGTGCAGTGTCCGCCCCATCAGCGTGGCGACCCAACGCTGGTTAAGGACTGCGGATCATGCACGCACAAACCCGGGCCTTTGTGGTCCATCGCACACCAACACGCATTCGAATAAAGATACCGCAGCGACAGCGGCAACGGGCCTATTTCGCCGCTGTTGAGCGGGTTCTCATCGAGCACCCCGATGTTGTCCGCGTCCACTCAAATCCCCTCACGGCCGGGGTGATCATCGAGTGTCGGCAAGGATTCGATCTGACGGCACAACACTGCCGGTTTCTCGGATTGCAAATGCTCGAAACAAACGGCGCATTGCCGACGAGCGCTTGTCCGGCCCCCATGGCGCAGCCGAATGATAGAATTGACGACCTGCTGCCCACACTCACTCTCGCCTCGGGGGCGCTCAAGCTCATTGTGGCGGTCATCACCAAGCAGGTCGGTGTACAATTGATTGAATGGGCCATCGACGCCATTGTTCAAGCTGCAAGGCATGAGTCTCGACGACGCGCTATAGGTCGCCAGACGCTCCTCGTTACACCTTCGGAATAGGCAGCGACATAGTCACGCCCCATTGCGAGTCCGGTCGTCTAGCGCCCTCGCATGAGGTCTCAGAACGACCCTCGACGTCAGGCCTGCGGAAGTGCAGCCGGTTCAGCTCAGAGGACGGCCCAGAGCTACGCATCTGCGCTATTGCGCTGGGCAATACTCCGCCCGCAATCATGACACCGGCATCCAGCAAGCCGAGCGGCGCAACGTTAAGCGCGTTACGCACGCCCGGCACAAGCATAGCCGCGATTTGCGCGGCGACCGAGCCGGAAATGATCTGCACCAAACGTGACTCCGCCCAGAGCTGAGCTGGCCTGAATTTGCTTGGCCTGGACGAGCGATAATTAAGAGTGTGCAGAAGTTGGCCCACGGCCAGACTGCCAAAAGCCATTGTTCTGCCTTCGGGCGAATTGAAACCGTGGCGCATTGCACCGAAGGCAGCCGTCCCGAACGCGCTTGCCGTGAGCACGGCGGCTTCGCTGCCGAGGCGGGACAAATGGTCGGACCGGATTATCCGTTCATCCGCAGCGCGCGGTCCGCGCTCCATGACGTCGGGATCGACAGACTCCATAGCGAGACCGATCGCGGGAAGGACGTCGGAGATGAGATTGATCCACAGGAGCTGAATCGGCGAGAGCATCTCGCCAAAACCGACAGCGGCTCCCGCCAGCATCAGCAGGATCTCGCTCGTGTTGCTGCTGATGATGTAGTGAACCGCATTGCGGATACTGGTATAGGTGCCACGGCCACGCGCGATGGCGAGCGGCAATGACGCAAGATCGTCATTCGCAAAAAAGATGTCGGCGACTTCCCGTGCTGCCGCATCTCCATTTCGTCCCATCGCCATGCCAACGTCAGCCGCACGCAGCGCCGGGCTATCATTGATGCCATCCCCGATCATCGCCACCACGGAGCCCGCCTCCTGAAGGGCACGCACGATCTGAAGCTTCTGTCCGGGACTGATTCGTGCGAACGCATGCGCCTCGCGCGCCTTGGCAGCGAGCTCGAGAGGCGCTACGTGGTCGAGGCCTGCCGTATCGATAATCTTGACCCGACCATCTGAACTAAGGCCGATTCGTTCCGCCACTGCGCGCGCTGTCGTACTCTGATCGCCAGTCAGCATGATGGTCTGGATGCCAGCGTGATGCAGCTTCTGCATCAGCGCGGGAAGGCCGGACCGCACCGGATCGGCAAGACCGACAAGACCGCTCCATATCAGTTCTTCTGTTTGTATCTCGCCTGCCTCAAGATCGGCGCCAGGCACCTGCAATTCACGGTACGCCATTCCCAGCACCCGAAGTGCCTGCTCAGCCATCTTGGCATTTTGAGCTTCGATCTGAGCGCGCCGTGCCGCGGTGAGAATTTGCCGAGTACCGTCAGGCAATGCTTCGAACGCGCAACGTGCCAACACCTCGCCGGGGCTGCCCTTCACCGCGATCAAGACGCGAGCTTCGTCAGCATGCGTCGTCGCCATGAACCTATAGGCCTCGGTGCGATGCTGAATCGACCGCCTTACGTAGCGGCGCCGCAGCTCGCTCACATCAATATCGTGATCGAGTGCTGCCTGAACGAGCGCAATTTCAGTAGCTGAGCCGCTGAGCTGCGTCTGCCCGTCGCGCTCCTCGACCTCGGTCTCGCTGCAAAGAGCTCCGACCAACAGCAGCATACGAAGACGGCGGTCCTGCTCCGGTCGGGCAACCAGCCCGCTCTGGTCCACCAGGCCGTTCTCCTGTCGGCCGCAGACGCGGTCACCGATAGCGACGGCTTCCAATGACATGGAGCCGTGGGTCAGCGTCCCCGTTTTGTCGAAGCACACGACGTCGACGGAGGCCAGAGTCTCCAGCGCTTCGAGCCGTCTGACCAGAATTCCCTGCCGCCGCATTTCCTCGACGCCGAGTGCGAGCGTCGTCGTGGCAACCATCGGCAATCCTTCCGGAACCGCCGCGACCGCTACGGATAGCGATGAACGTACCAGCTGGAGGAGCGCCAGCCCACGCAACCAACCGACACCGAATACCGCAGCGCTTGCCGCCAGTGTGGCCCAGACGAGTTGTTCTCCGAGCTCGCCGAGATGTCGTTGCATCGGAGTTTCGGGTGTATTGGTTGCGCCGACCAGCCGCTGGATGCGTCCGAGCTGACTTCTCGCCCCAGTCGCCACAACGACAAACGTTCCACTCCCGCCTGTCACAATGGTCCCCCGATGGACCATGTTCGTCCGGTCAGCGAGCGCCGCCGTGTGAGGGACAGTTTCGACTGATTTCACGACCGGCAAGCTCTCCCCAGTGAGAGCAGCCTCGCTGACAGTGAGCGCGCGGGCGCTTACGAGTCTGCCGTCGGCGGGAACAACGGTCCCGCGCCGGAGAAGGACGAGATCGCCAGGGACGAGCAGGTCGGCGCGTACATCCATCTCTGCCCCCTCGCGCACCACGCGCGCGGTCAGCGAGGCGGGGGCTCCGAGGCTCCGGATGGTCTGTTCAGCCTGATTTTCAGTTGTAAACCCGATAGCGGCATTGAGTGCCACGACAGCCATGATAGCCCCGGCCTCAAGCAACGTCCCGGTCACGACCGAAACCACGGCGACCCCGGCCAAGAGTGCCACTGGCATGCTCTGAAACTGATCGAGAAAAATACTGAGCTCCGAGCGCTGATGCAGCAGCGGGATCGAATTACCAAGCCCTTGAGCAAGTCGTTCGGATACTCGCGCGTTCGACAGGCCGTCCGAACAGGAGGTGTCGAGTTCGGACGCGATGGCTCCCGTCTCAATCGTATGCCACGGGAGCTCGGCCGGATCGTCAACGGCGGGCGTGATCTCCCCCAGAAGCAGTCCGCTTATCCGTTGGACGAGCTGATCGATCGAGACCGAGTCCTCGTAATGGATGAGGATGTTGCCAGTGAGCGCGTTGGCCGAGACATCATGGATGCCAGGTACCCCTGCGAATCCTCGCTCCAGCAGGCTCGCAATTGCCGGCGCGCCACGCATGCCTTCGATCTTCAGCCGAACTCGTCCGGCCACCGCCGTGTGCAGCGGCACAATCGCGATGGGTATTTGGGCTCGTGCATTCCGCGACGACAGCGGAACGATCGCGCTTTTGTTTGATGGAGCAACGAGACTCATCGTCCTCGGACCCGTAGCGTGCCGAGTGACACAACCCCATTGCGCCGCGATCAAATCGCTGCACGCAATTTGGCCGAGATTAATTTGGTTTGAAAGCTACGTGCCCTGGTGAGCAGGTTCCGCCTTTCTCGGTCTTTTCGATTTTTCCTCTTGCTCGGCTTGTTCGGCAAGCTCAGACCGAGCCTCGGCCAGCACATCGCCGGTTTGCTCGTTGAGCTCCGCCAATGCGACCCGACCTTGATCATAAGCGACGAGCCCGGCCTTAATGACCGTTTTTGCGATCGGCCTGAGCACGGGGATAAGTGCCGGCGCCACGACTCCCGCGCCGATACCTATGGCCAGCCCAGTGACGATATTACCACCCTTGAAGATGTCCTCGAAAAAAGCCATGGGGGTCCTCCTTTCACTGGCTGCATCGCCAGCGCACCTGCCCTCAGCTAACGTCAACAAGACGTCCGGGGCGAAGTTGCTGTGGGGTGCTGAGATTTGCGCTCCCTGCCGTCAGAATCAAGGCTGATAATTTTGGCAAGAGACCTGCCGTTTCGCAGGAGACGCGCGGCCGAGGCGCGCTCAACCGGTGAGGCTCGTGCGAACGTTGTTTGTAGTTGAATGCGCGCAACCTGAGTTGCGGAGCGGGTTGGCCATCTAGCAAAGCGCAGATGCTCCGAGCATTCAGCGACGAACAGTTCGCTTTGCGCCACTGAATACATGCGTCGCTTGACTCGATTCCGGATCGACCGAAGCTCCATTTCCAAACAAGTAAAAAAAAACTGGCAGGAATGGAGCTGCTTCCCTGACGAACTCAACAGCTTGAGCGCTGGCTGGGGCGGGAGGGATCGAACCTCCGAATGGCGGAATCAAAATCCGCTGCCTTACCGCTTGGCTACGCCCCAACAGACGACGAACGGGACGGGTATAACCGGCACCCGCAGATTCCCGTCGGTCGCAGCCGGTCTATAGGGAGCGGCGCGGCATTTCAACCGCCTGGAGGGGCAAAAAGGGCCGGGCGGCTGGCGGCCGACACTCTATTCTGGGCCCCCATTGCCCCCCGTTCCGGCCAGACCATCGGCGTTCCGGCAGTTGAGACTGCTCCCGTTTCATGGGAATACGGCGCCAATAATTGTCCTCGGGAGTGAGCCATGACCTACCGCGCGCCGATTTCTGACATGCTGCTGTCGCTCAACCATGGCGCGGGCCTCAAGGCCGCCGTGGAGGCCGGCCATTACGGCGATTTCGACGCGGACCTCGCGGCCGCCGTGCTGGAGGAAGCCGGCAAGTTCGCATCCGACGTGCTGGCGCCGCTCAACAAGGTCGGCGACGAGCACGGCATCAAGCTCGAGGGCGGCAAGGTCACGACCGCGCCGGGCTGGCCTGACGCCTACAAGCGCTGGACCGAGGGCGGCTGGAACGCGGTGTCCGGCCCCGAAGATTTCGGCGGCCAGGGCCTGCCGCTCGCGATCAACGCCGCCTGCACCGAGATCTGGAGCGCAGCCAACGTCGCCTTCGGCCTCTGCCCCCTGCTGACGGCCTCGGCGATCGAGGCGCTGGACGCCCACGGCAGCGACGAGCTGAAGCAGATCTATCTCGAAAAGCTCGTCTCCGGCGAATGGACCGGCACGATGCAGCTGACCGAGCCGCAGGCCGGCTCCGACGTCGGCGCGCTGCGCACCCGCGCCGAAAAGCAGCCCGACGGCACCTATCGCATCAAGGGGACGAAGATCTTCATCACCTATGGCGAGCACGACATGACCGACAACATCGTGCATTTCGTGCTGGCGCGTCTGCCGGATGCGCCCGCCGGCACCAAGGGCATCTCGCTGTTCCTGGTGCCGAAGTTCATGGTCAACGCGGACGGCTCGCTGGGGCCGCGCAACGACATCTATGCGAGCGGCGTCGAGCACAAGCTCGGCATGCATGCTTCGCCGACCTGCACCATGACCATGGGCGATCATGGCGGCGCGATCGGCTATTTGATCGGCGAAGAGAACCAGGGCATGCGCTGCATGTTCACGATGATGAACCAGGCCCGCCTCGGCGTCGGCCTGGAGGGCGTCGGCGTCGCCGACCGCGCCTACCAGCAGGCCCTGTCGTATGCCCAGGAGCGCCGCCAAGGCCGTGCGGTGGGCAAGACGGGTGAGGGCTCGGATGCGATCTTCGTGCATCCCGACGTCAAGCGCATGCTGATGCGGATGCGGGCGCAGACCGCGGCCGCGCGTACCATCTGCTATGCGACGGCTGTTGCGATCGACGTCTCGATCCGCGCCAGGGATCCGAAGGTGCGCACTGAAGCCGCCGCCCGCGCGGCGCTGCTGACCCCGATGGCCAAGGCCTATTCCACCGATATCGGCAACGAGGTCGCCTATCTCGGCGTGCAGGTGCATGGCGGCATGGGCTTCATCGAGGAGACCGGCGCGGCCCAGCACTACCGTGATGCCCGTATCACCGCGATCTACGAGGGCACCAACGGCATCCAGGCGATCGATCTCGTCACGCGCAAGTTAGCTGCCAATGGCGGCGCGTCAGTGTGGGCACTGCTCGACGAGCTCTCGGCAATTGTCAAGAAGGTGGAGGCTTCCAACGATCCCGCCTTCGGCACGACCGGCACCAAGCTGCGCGAGGCGCTGGAGGCGCTGACACGGACCAGCAAATGGCTGCTGGAGCGCGTTGCCTCCGCGCCCAACGACGCGCTTGCCGGCGCGACGCCCTATCTGCAGCAGTTCGGCGCGACGCTCGGCGGCTGCCTGCTCGCCTCCGAGGCGCTCGCCGCCAAGGCCGAAGGCCTTGGCGATGCGCAACGCTATGTCGCGCTGGCGCGCTTCTTCGCCGAGAACATCGCGGTGCAGGCCGGCGCGCTCGAGCGCACCGTGACTGAGAGCGCGGAATCGGTCGCCGCGGCGGATGCGGCGTTGCTGGGGTAACAAAGCCTGTAGCCCGGATGGAGCGGCAGCGTCATCCGGGCCGGCGTCGCCCGCGGAAATTGCGCCGAAAAGTTGAGCCAGCGCATTGGCACGCCTGCGGGATGATGTAGGCTGATGCCTGCCGAGACTCGCCAAGCGGCGAGCGCAAGGGGGCTCTCATGCCGAATGGCAACATCGTCGTCACCGAAGAGCGCGGAACGCGCGTCATCACCCTGCGCCGTCCGGGCAAGAAGAACGCGATCACCCAGGACATGTACCGGGAGATGAGCCACGCGATCGATACCGCCCAGAACAATCCGGACATCCGCTGCATGATCATCACCGGCGGCTCGGGGGTCTTCACCGCGGGGGACGACATCGACGATTTTCTCCACGCCGACACGGCGCGCCCGGAGACGCTGTCGAACGGCGTCAAATTCCTCTACTCGCTCGCCCTCAATGCCAAGCCGATCATCGCAGCCGTCGACGGCGCCTCGATCGGGATGGGCACGGTGATGCTGTTTCATTGCGATTACGTGCTGGCCTCGACAGCGGCGACGTTCTCCGCGCCCTACATCAAGCTCGGGCTCGTGCCGGTCGGCGCTTCCAGCCTGCTGATGCCGAACACGATGGGTTACCAGCGTGCCTTCGCGATGCTGGTGATGGGGCGGAGCTTCACGGCCGCGGAAGCCCATGCCGCGGGCTTCGTCAACAGCGTGGTCTCGCCGGGACATACCGAGGTCGAGGCGCGCAAGGTGGCGCGCGAAATCTGCCGGTTGCCGGCCGAGGCGGTCGCGACTTCGCGCAAGCTGCTGCGCGCCCCGCCCGAAGAGCTGACCCGCCGCATCGACCAGGAAGGCCATCTGTTCGGCGACCGGCTCAAGTCGGAAGAGGCGATTGCTGCGTTCAATGCGTTCGCGAACAGGAAAAAGCGGTGAGGCGAGCACGCCCCCACCCACGCCGTCATTCCGGGGCGCGCGAAGCGCGAACCCGGAATCCATCAAGCAGCAGAGCTGGTGGATGAATGGATTCCGGGCTCGACGCTGCGCGTCGCCCCGGAATGACAACGACAACCTTCGTGAAATCTTCGCGCGGAACGACTAGTCTCAATTTCATGCCATACCGATCCATCCTTGCGGCGCTCGCGCTGGCCTGCGCCCTGCCCGCTTCTGCAGAGACCGCTGCCCCCGTCGAGCTGCGCATTCTCGCCATCAACGATTTCCACGGCAATCTGCGGCCGCCGCCGGGCGGCATCCGCATCGACGACCCCGAGGACAAGTCCAAGAAGGTGACGGTGGCGGCCGGTGGCGCCGAGTACATGGCGACCCTGGTGAAGCAGCTGCGCGAAGGGCACAAGAACACCATCTTCGTCGCCGCGGGCGACCTGATCGGCGCGAGCCCGTTTCTGTCGGCGATGTTTCACGACGAGCCCTCGGTCGAGGCGCTCTCGATGATGGGCCTTGCGATCAGCTCGGTCGGCAATCACGAATTCGACGAGGGCAAGGCCGAGCTTCTGCGCATGCAGAACGGCGGCTGCCATCCCGTCGACGGCTGCCAGGGACCGCATCCCTTTACGGGCGCCAAATTCCATTATCTCGCGGCCTCCACCGTCGAGACCGCGACCGGCAAGAGCGTGCTGCCGCCCTACGAGATCCGGGAGTTCGACGGCATCCCCGTCGCCTTCATCGGCCTGACCTTGAAGGAGACCGCCGGCATCGTCTCGCCAGCGGGCATCGCCGGGCTCGAATTCCGCGACGAGGCCGAGACGGTGAACGCGCTGGTGCCGCAACTGAAGGCGCGCGGCGTCGAAGCGATCGTGGTGCTGATCCATCAGGGCGGCGAGCCTGCCGGCGACTACAACGAATGCCCTGCCATCACGGGGCCGATCGTCGACATCGTCAGGAAGTTCGATCCTGCCGTCGACGTCGTCGTCAGCGGCCACACCCACCGCGCCTATGTCTGCGATATCGACGGGCGGCTCGTCACCAGCGGCGACAAATACGGCACGCTGGTCACCGCGATCGACCTCAAGCTCGATGCCGCAACGCGCGACATCGTCGGCGCCAAGGGCGAGAACGTCATCGTCGCCAATGCTTCGCTGGCCAGGGATCCCGAGCAGACCGCATTGATCGACGCCTACGACAAGCTCTCCGCGCCGATCGCCAACCGGCCCGCCGGCTCGGTGACGCAGACCTTGTCGCGCGTGCCGAACGAGGCCGGCGAAAGCGCGCTCGGCGATATCATTGCCGACGCGCAATTGCTCGCAACCCGCGAGGCGAAGGATGGCAGCGCTGTCATCGCGCTCACCAATCCCGGCGGCATCCGCACCGACATCGTTCCGAAGGAGAATGGCGCGATCACGTTCGGCGACGTCTTCGCCAGCCAGCCGTTCCGCAACCGCCTCGTCACCATGACGCTGACCGGCAGTCAGCTCAAGGACATGCTCGAGCAGCAATGGCTGGACCCGAAGCGGCCGCGGATTCTCCAGGTGTCGAACGGCTTCAGCTATACTTGGGATGCTTCAAGGCCGTTCGGCGAGCGCGTCAGCCTCGAAAGGATGATGCTCAACGGCAGGCCGCTCGAGCCTGGAAGCGGCTACCGCGTCACGCTCAACGATTACCTCGCCGTCGGCGGAGACGGGTTTACCGTCGCTAAACAGGGCACGGCCCTGCAATATGGCGGCTACGATGCGGACGCGCTGTTCGCGTTCTTCCGGGCGCACGGGCCGGTCGGTCCGCTGCCGCCCACCCGCATCCTGCGCGTGAATTGATCCGGATCAAGCGGGCGGCCCTTTGCCATTCCCGGCCAAGCGCTTAGATTGGGTTTTGCATTGCGTTTCGGCGCCGGATGCGCCAACGACGCCAAAAGCCCGTTTTCCGTGAGGCCGACCTGATGAGCACGCTTCTCCTTTCCCACAAGGCCTGCCTCGACCACGTCACGCCGCCGGGACACCCTGAAAGGCCGGATCGCCTGCGCGCGGTGGAAGAAGCTTTGTCGCATGAACGCTTCCAGTTCCTGGCGCGCGCGGAGGCGCCGGAGGGCGATCTCGATCTCGTCACGCTCTGCCACAACGAGCATTACGTCACCGAGCTGCGCCACATCGCTCCGACCAGCGGTCAGGTCTATATCGACGGCGACACCTCGATGTCCCCGGGCACGTGGGAGGCGGTGATGCGCGGCGTCGGCGGCGCGGTGGCGGCGACCGAAGCGGTGATGACCGGCGAGCATCGCAACGCCTTCGTCGCGGTCCGCCCGCCCGGACATCACGCCGAGATCGGCAAGCCGATGGGCTTCTGCTTCTTCGACAACGTCGCGATCGCCGCGCGCCACGCCCAACGCAAATACGGCATCAAGCGCGCAGCCATCGTCGACTTCGACGTGCATCACGGCAACGGCACGCAGGACATCTTCTGGTCGGACCCGACCGTGATGTACTGCTCGACGCACCAGATGCCGTTGTTTCCGGGCACCGGCGCCAGGAGCGAGCGCGGCGATCACGACACCATCGTCAATGCGCCGCTCGCCTCCGAGGACGGCGGCCCGGAATTCCGCGTCGCGTTCGAGAACCTGATCCTGCCGCAGCTCGAGAAATTCAGCCCCGAGCTCTTGATCATCTCGGCCGGCTTCGACGCGCATTATCGCGATCCCCTGGCTTCGCTGAACCTGCGCGCGGAGGACTATGCCTGGGTGACGCGAAAGCTGATGGATCTCGCCGACAAGACCGCCGGCGGCCGCATTGTTTCGGTGCTCGAGGGCGGCTATGACCTGCAGGGACTGAAAGAATCTGTTACGGCGCATGTCGGCGCCCTGATGGGCGCTTGACGCACCCGCCACATTACGCCCGCAAAACTCTGCTTTCTCCAGGGTGAAGTGAATCGGGCAATCGGAAACGGATATGGCCGAAAATACGCAAGTCGACGTCTCCAGGCTCACCTTCGAGCGCGCGATCGAGGAACTCGAAACCATCGTGAAGCGGCTCGAGGACGGCAAGGTGCCGCTCGAGGAATCCGTGACGATCTACGAGCGCGGCGAGGCCCTGAAGCGGCGCTGCGAGGAATTGCTGCGCCAGGCCGAGGCGCGCGTCGACAAGATCACCACCGATGCCAGCGGCCAGGCCACCGGCACTGCGCCGCTCGACGTCCAGTAAAGCGTGCTTATTCGCTCAGCCGCCTGACGACGCAGGGCCGCGCGAGACGCGACGCAGGTCCGCGAATATGTCTCCGCGGGGGCCGGGGCTGCTGCATCCCACGAGGGGATCGCACGACGCGGTTCCCGGCCGGCATAGCGGTTCCGGGGGTATGATCGGATACGTCCCCGCCCCAGAATCGGGGCCGTTAAGGGCGAGAAATGCCCGTATTCGGACAAAAAGCCTGCGAAGGAACCGGGCAAGGCTGGAACCGCTTCCCCCAGGCCAAGGTTAACCACGCTGGCCCGCGAGTTGCACCTGCATACCCGTAATCGGCCCGGCGGGTTGGCTTTGGCCCAAGCTTTGGTGTAAAGCTGCGCGGAGTGTGGCTTTTTGCAAGCCTTGCGTGGGCACCGATTACCGACGACAAGTGCTTCAAACTGCTAATGAAATTGGCTTGGGACGGACGAAGCCGATCTAAGTGACAGGGATCACAGAGACTGAACCGGAGCGCACTTAAGCTTACCTAAGCTTGAAGGCGGGGCCTTGCCCCGTGCAGGTGGCTCCGACGGTTTATAGGACTCGCGCTGCGCCGATATTGTGCAAAACCCATCGCGCACCGGAATGACCTTCCGGTGCTGACAAATTGGAAATCGCCGTGAACGCATACAGTAAGACGCCGCTTCTCGACACCATCCGGACGCCGGAAGATCTGCGCAAGCTCAAGGTCGAGCAGATTCGCCAGGTTGCCGACGAGCTGCGGCAGGAGACCATCGATGCCGTCTCGGTGACCGGCGGTCACTTCGGCGCGGGCCTCGGCGTGGTCGAGCTCACCACCGCGATCCATTACGTCTTCGACACGCCGCGCGACCGGTTGATCTGGGACGTCGGCCACCAGGCCTATCCGCACAAGATCCTCACCGGCCGGCGCGACCGCATCCGCACGCTGCGCACCGGCGGCGGCCTGTCCGGCTTCACCAAGCGCAGCGAGAGCGACTACGATCCGTTCGGCGCCGCGCATTCCTCGACCTCGATCTCCGCCGGTCTCGGCATGGCCGTGGCGCGCGACCTTTCCGGCGGCAAGAACAACGTTATCGCCGTGATCGGTGACGGCGCGATGTCGGCCGGCATGGCCTATGAGGCCATGAACAATGCCGGTGCGATGAACTCGCGCCTGATCGTCATCCTCAACGACAATGACATGTCGATCGCGCCGCCGGTCGGCGCCATGAGCGCCTATCTCTCGCGCCTCTACTCCGGCAAGACCTATCGCACGCTGCGCGATGCGGCCAAGCAGATCAACAAGCGCCTGCCCAAGATCCTCGCCAACCGCGCCAATCGCGTCGAGGAATATTCCCGCGGCTTCATGATGGACGGCGGCACGCTGTTCGAGGAGCTCGGCTTCTACTATGTCGGCCCGATCGACGGCCATAACCTCGACCATCTCCTGCCGGTGCTGAAGAACGTCCGCGACATGGAGACCGGCCCGATCCTGGTCCACGTCGTGACGCAGAAGGGCAAGGGCTACGGCCCGGCGGAAGCCTCCGCCGACAAGTACCACGCCGTCGTCAAGTTCGACGTCGCGACCGGCACGCAAGCCAAGGCCAAGCCGAACGCGCCGGCCTATCAGAACGTGTTCGGGCAGAGCCTCGTCAAGGAAGCGGAGAAGGACGACAAAATCGTCGCCATCACCGCGGCGATGCCCTCGGGCACCGGCGTCGACATCTTCAACAAGGCCTTCCCGGACCGCACCTTCGACGTCGGCATCGCCGAGCAGCACGCGGTGACCTTTGCCGCGGGCCTTGCGACCGAAGGCTACAAGCCGTTCTGCGCGATCTACTCGACCTTCCTGCAGCGCGGCTACGACCAGATCGTCCACGACGTCGCGATCCAGAGCCTGCCCGTCCGCTTCGCCATCGACCGCGCCGGCCTCGTCGGCGCCGACGGCGCCACCCATGCCGGCTCGTTCGACAACGCCTATCTCGGCTGCCTGCCCAACATGGTGATCATGGCGGCGGCGGACGAAGCCGAGCTCGTGCACATGGTGGCGACACAGGTTGCGATCAACGACCGTCCGAGCTCGCTGCGCTATCCGCGCGGCGAAGGCCGCGGCGTCGAGATGCCCGAAATCGGCGTTCCGCTCGAGATCGGCAAGGGCCGCATGATCCGCCAGGGCAGCAAGATCGCCCTGCTCTCCTTCGGCACCCGCCTCGCCGAATGCGAGAAGGCCGCCGACGAGCTCGCCGCCCATGGCCTGTCGACCACGATTGCGGACGCGCGCTTCATGAAACCGCTGGATACCGAGCTGGTGCTCAAGCTCGCGCGCGACCATGAGATCCTGATCACGATCGAGGAAGGCTCGATCGGTGGTTTCGGCTCGCATGTCGCGCAGTTCCTGACCGACCAGGGCGTGCTCGACACCGGCATGGTCAAGTTCCGCGCGATGGTGCTGCCCGACGTGTTCCAGGATCACGACACCCCAGCCGCGATGTACGCCCGCGCCGGCCTCGACGCCAAGGGCATCGTCGCCAAGGTGTTCGAGGCCCTCGGCAAGGACGTGAAGACCGAGACGGTCAAGCTGGCTTGAGCTGGTTCACCTCTCCCGCTTGTGGGAGAGGTCGACGCGAAGCGTCGGGTGAGGGCTTTCGCCTCTTGGGGGTTCTCGATCGCGGAGATACCCTCTCCCCAGCCCTCCCCCGCAGGCGGGGAGGGAGCAGAGCACGTGCTGTGGCTAGCACCCGGCCCAAATTGTCCGGTCCGAACTCCATGAAAATCTATCTGGCAGGCCCTGACGTGTTCCTGCCGGATGCGGTCGAGATCGGCCGGCGCAAGGTCGATATCTGCACCGCTCACGGCCTCACCGGGCTCTACCCCCTCGACAACGCGATCGATCTCACCGCCCCCGACGCCTCGCGGCAGATTTTCTGCGGCAACGAGGCGATGATGGACGCGGCCGATGCCATCATCGCCAATCTGACGCCGTTCCGCGGCGCCGGCGCCGATCCCGGCACCGTCTATGAGCTTGGCTACATGGCCGGCCGCGGCAAGTTCTGTCTCGCCTATTCCAACGACGGCGCCGCCTATGCCGACCGCGTCTCGCGCTTCATGGAGGTCACCTCCGAGGAGGGACGGCTGGTCGATGCCCAGGGGCTGACGGTCGAAGATTTCGGCCTCGCCGACAACCTCATGATGATCCATGCGCTGGAGCTGCACGGCTGCCCGCTGGTGACACCGGCGGCGATGCCGATCGACGTCTGGCACGACCTCACAGCGTTCGAGACTTGCGTCCGGATGGCGGCCGCGCGATTCATCGCTACATAAGCACCTCAATCGTGGCCATGAGAGCGTAATGCCCCCTGCCCGCAAGCGCGCGGATGTATTGCTGGTCGAGCGCGGCCTGTTCGAAAGCCGGGCGCGGGCCCGCGCGGCCATCGAAGCCGGCCTCGTCACGGCCGACGACAAGCAGGTCTCGAAGCCGTCGGAGACGATCGCCGAGGATGCGGTGATCCGGGCCGAGCCCGCGCATCCCTACGTCTCCCGCGGCGGCGTCAAGCTCGCCGGCGCGCTGGAGCGGTACCCGATCGACATCGAGGACCATGTCTGCCTCGACGTCGGCGCCTCCACCGGCGGCTTCACTGAGGTGCTGCTGGCAAACGGCGCGGCCCTGGTGTTCGCCATCGATGTCGGCACGAGCCAGCTGCATCCCTCGCTGCGCGATCATCCCAAGATCGTGTCGATGGAGGAGACCGACATCCGCAGCTATGAAGGCAAACGCCTGCCGGCCCGCCCCGACGTCGTCGTCATCGACGTCAGCTTCATCTCGCTAAAATCAGTGCTGCCGGTGGCGCTGTCGCTGGCAGCCGCGCCGATGAGCCTGCTGGCGCTGATCAAGCCGCAATTCGAGGCTGACAGGAAGCATAACAAGAAGGGCATCATCCGCGATGCCGCCGTGCACCGGGAGATCTGCGACGACATCGCGGCCTTTGCCGCGTCGCTCGGCTGCACCGAGATCGAAATATTCCCCTCACCGATCACGGGCGGCGACGGCAACATCGAATTCTTCCTGGGCGCGCGTCGTGGTTGAGCGCATCACGATCGATCATGTCGGCCATCGCGGCGACGGCGTCTGTCTCGACGCCGGCGAAGCGATCTACGTGCCTTACACGCTCGGCGGCGAAACCGTCGAGGTCGATCACGTCGCGGGCCATCACCCCGACCGCCGCAAGCTGCTGGCGGTGGAGGTCGCAAGCGCCGAACGCGTCGAACCATTCTGCCCGCATTTCGGCGTGTGTGGCGGCTGCGCGATCCAGCATTGGGCGACCGAGCCGTATCGGGCCTGGAAGCGCAATACCGTGATCGAAACGCTGGCGCAGGCCGGCATCGATTGCGAGGTGGCGCCGCTGGTCGACGCCCACGGCGCCGGGCGCCGACGTATCACGCTGCACGGCCGGTTCGGCACACACGATATCCTCAAGGTCGGCTTTTCGGCTGCGAGCTCGCACGACGTCATCCCGATCCATCGTTGTCCGATCCTCGATCCCGCGCTCGAGGGCGCACTCGATGCCGCCTGGGCCCTCGCCGAGCCGCTGACGTCCAAAATGCCGGTGACGAAGCCATTGGACATCCAGGTCACCGCGACCGCAGGCGGCCTCGATGTCGACGTGCGCGGCTCCGGCCCGCTGCCGACGGCACTGGTCACGGCGCTGTCGCGCGTTGCCGAGCAGCACCGCCTGGCGCGGCTGACCCGGCATGGCGAGCTGGTGCTGCAACGCCTGCCGCCGACGGTGAGGATGGGCCGCGCCGAGGTGACGCTGCCGCCGGGCTCGTTCCTGCAGGCGACGGTGGCGGGCGAGGAGACGCTCGCCGCGCTCGTTGCCGAGCGCATCGGCAAGGCCAACGAGGTGCTCGACCTCTTCTGCGGCGTCGGCCCGTTCGCGCTGAGGCTCGCGGAGAAGGCGCGCGTCACCGCTTTTGACAGCGACGCCGGCGCCATCGCGGCGCTGGCGAAAGCTGCGCGGACGCCGGGCCTGAAGCCGATCAAATGCGAGCCGCGCGACCTGTTCCGGCGCCCGCTGGTGCCGCAGGAGCTGCGCGACTTCGACGCCGTGGTGTTCGACCCGCCGCGCCAGGGCGCGCAGGCGCAGGCCCTGAAGCTTGCGGCGAGCAAGGTGCCGGTCGTGATCGCCGTATCCTGCAACGCCGCAACCTTCGCTCGCGACGCGCGGCTCTTGATCGACGGCGGCTATCGGCTGGAGGCCCTGGTGCCGGTCGACCAGTTCCGCCACACGCCGCATGTGGAGCTGGTGGCGCGGTTCGTGCGGTAGGCTGCAAACGCGTCGCCGGCAGCCTTGATACTGGTCAATCGCTCCGCCGTCGGCCGGCTTAAGAATGCGCTGCGCAATCGAAGCGGAGCGTAAGTTCGTGGCTAACCGGCGACAATTCATCACGGCCGCACTCGGGCTTTCTGCGGCGGCGATCGGCGGCCCCGCTGCGGCGCTGGCAGCAATGACCTATGACGAGGCCGTCAGCGCGTCACGGGCTCCGCTGCGCGCAGCGCCGCGGGATCGCGAGCTCGTCCGGTTTGCGACGCTTGCGGCCAACAGCCACAACACCCAGCCGTGGATTTTCTCCGTCCGCGGCAATGTCATCACGATTGCGCCTGACGTCGCGCGGCGCTGTCCGGCCGTCGATCCCGACGATCATCACCTCTTCGTCAGTCTCGGCTGTGCCGCCGAAAATCTCATCCTCGCCGCGTCCACGCTGGGCTGGCGCGCCGATCCGGTCGTCGATGGCGATCGCATCGTGATCACGCTCGACGAGGCCCCTGCTGCCGCATCGGCCCTCACTGAAGCAATTCCCGTCAGGCAATGCACCCGCGCGGCCTTCGCCGACAAACCTGCCGCGCCCGAGATCCTGCGCCAGCTCGAGAACGCTTGCCGCGAACCCGGCGTCGGGGCGATCCTGATCACCGAACGTGCCGGAATCGCTGAGGTCACCGACTATGTGCTCGAAGGCAATTCGGCGCAGATGCGCGACAAGGCCTTCATGCGCGAGCTCGTCGACTGGATCCGCTTCAACGAGGCAGAGGCGGTCGCGACCATGGACGGGTTGTTCGCGCCCGCATCGGGAAATCCCGCGTTGCCGTCGTGGATGGCACGGCCGCTTCTGAAGCTGTTCTTCACCGAGAGCGGAGAAAACAAGAAATACCGCGAGCAGCTCGACAGCTCCGCCGGCGTCGTCGTGCTTGCGGCCGATCGCAGCGACATTTCGCACTGGATCGCCGTCGGGCGCGCCTGCCAGCGCTTCGGCTTGCAGGCGACCGCGCTGGGACTGAAATATTCCTTCGTCAACCAGCCGGTCGAGGTCGCAGCGCTGAGGCGGCAATTCGCGACCCGGCTCGGCCTCGGCGAACGGCGCCCCGACATCGTGATGCGCTTCGGGACCGGCCCAAGCCTGCCGAAATCGCTGCGGCGTCCGCCGGAGCGCGTGATGCGTTCTTAACGCCGCAACCCGCTCAGCGCCGGCGATTCGCCGGGCAGCATGTTCGATCTGATATCGCTGTCCATGCGCCCCGAATCCTGCTGGCTGTAGCCGACGCCAAACGACAGGCTGAGATTTGAGGTCGGCTTGAATTCGACACCCGCGAACCCGCCATAGCCGGGCGCGGCGCTGGAGGTAAGCGGCGCCAGCGAGCTGCCGATGCCGTTGCCGTATTTCAGCGTGTCGAAGCCGGCAAATAAGGTAACGGGCATGCCGCCCGCGGTCTTCATCTGATAGCCGAATTGCGTGCTGTCATAAGAGAGCGCGCTGAAATTGCCGAACGAGCCCGCTTGGTTGAAGCCGCTCAATCCGAAATCGTCGCGTCCGCGGCCAACGAAGAACCCGTTTGCAGAGCTCGCACGCCAATCGGCCTCTCCGGCGTTGAAGCTCGCAAAGTTGCCATAGGTGTCGGAGCTCAGGCCGGCAGCGCCCCCAAGGCCGAAAGGCCCACCGGGAATCCAGTATCGCAGCGGCGCGACTTGCGCATGAACCGGCGCTCCGCCGAGGCAGAGCACGGCGAGAGCCGCGAGAGCGCATGAGCGTGCAACGTCGAACATTCTTGCTACCGTCTAAAACCCTGCAAAACTATACTCCTCGGCCATCATCAATGCCAGCGGAGTGACCGCGCCGCCCTCGCGCCCGCAGCTCTTTCGGGGAACCGCACCTGTGCCGCAAGATCTGTTGCTCACCCGCCTGACATCCGTTCTTGCCGACGTACCGGGCGTTCAAGCTGTCGTGCTCGGCGGCTCTCGCGCGCGGGGCCGAGCGCACGCCGCCTCGGACTACGATATCGGCGTCTATTTCAAGACGGCGATTCCCCTGGACACCGAACTGGTGCTGGCCGCCGCGAAGGCGATCGCTGACGATCCCGCCGCCATGACGGTGACGTCCGTCGGAGAATGGGGCCCATGGATCGTCGGCGGCGCCTGGCTTTCGGTGGAAGGCCGCAAGGTCGACCTGCTCTACCGCAACGCCGACGCGGTTGAGGCCGTCATGGAATCCTGCTGCGCCGGCGTGGTCACCATGGATTACCAGCCCGGCCATCCTCATGGCTTCTGCTCGGCCATTTGGATGGGCGAGATCGCATATTGTCAGCCGCTGCACGATCCGAACGGCGTGATCGCCCGGCTCAAATCGATCGCGCTTCCCTATCCGGAGCCTCTGCGCAGCGCCCTGATCCGGCGCTTCCAATGGGAGGTCCTGTTCAGCATCGAGAATGCCGAGCTCGCGGCCGCACGCAACGAGCGGACCCATGTCGCGGGTTGCCTCTACAGAGCGCTCGCCTGCCTCGCGCAGGTACTGTTCGCACTGAACAAGCGCTATCTGATCAACGAGAAGGGGGCGCTGCAGGAGGCAGCGGGCTTGCCGCTGACGATCCCGCACCTGGTGGAGCAGGCCGACGAAATCTGGCAACTCGTCGGTGATGACGGTTTCGCACGGGCCTGCACAATGCTGCGGCAGATCGACCGGCAATTGAAGGCGCTGACGCGGCCCGACGGGACCGCGTCGTGAACGCTATGCCGTCTTGTCCTCGATCGGCGGGCGAGATCAGGCGAAGGTCTCTACCGCCGGCCGGTGATCACCGTCCCCAGCGATCGGACCAGATCTTCTCGCCAATGAGGCAATTGACGCGCGGCTCCTTGTCGGCGACGCGCATCACCGGACGCTCCGGCGTGCGGCCGGCGACTTCCATCAGCAGCTTGGTGCGGATCGCTTCCTTGAACTTGTCGCGGTCCTTGATCGTGATGACGAAGGAGCCGGGACCGCCAATGACGCAGTCCTCGTAATAGAGGTCGAGATTGTCGATATCCATGGTCGAATAGGACGGCTCCTTGACCATGATCGGCAGGCCGTTGATGACGACGCCCTTCTCCAGCGCGGCATCGCGCGCCATCGTGACCGGGCCGCCATTGTTGTTCGGACCGTCGCCGGAAATGTCGATGACACGGCGCAGGCCGCGATAGGGGTCCTCGTCGAACAGCGGCATGGCGAAGTTGATCGCGCCTGATATCGAGGTGCGCGAAGCGCGCCGGATCGGCGTCTTCATGATCTCGGCGGCAACCGCATCCGCCGTCTCGGGGCCATCGATCACCCGCCAGGGAATAATGATCTTCTGGTCGCTGGAGGCGGCCCACTCGAAATAGGTCACCGCGATGCGGCCGTTCGGGCCGAGCTTGAGCGCCTGCAGGAACTCCTTCGACTGGATCGCCTGCGCGTAGCCCTCGCGCTGGATCGCGAGCTCGTCCATATCCATCGAGTAGGACACGTCGACCGCGAGGACCAGCTCGACATCGACGGCCTGCGCGTCCTTGTCGGCCGCAAGCCGCTGCGGCTGAGTGCTGGGCGATTCGAATTTGGGTCCTGGTGCCGCGATGCCCGCGACGTCCCCTCCGGCAAGCATGCCGGCCACCAGCACAGCCCCGATCGAGAACAGCAAGCGCATCGCAGTCTCCCGTCGTATGACGGGATGGTGACATGCAATCGCCTTGCCGCAAAGGCCGAAGATGGCTTGCGCTTCACAATCGAGTGCATCGCCGCTGCGTGTTGCCATCGTTTGGCCATAGCGCCGACAGGTTGGGAACAGGCGCGCTCACATGAGCCGTCATTCCGGGACTCGCGAAGCGAGGACCCGGAATCTCGAGATTCCGGGTTCGATGCTGCGCATCGCCCCGGAATGACAGCCGGCGGTGGAGACGCATCCCGCCCACTTGTCCGGCGCGATTTCCATGCTAGGGTTGGTGACACCGATGGGGATGGAGTCCCCCGACAACCGCCCGGCGGTCGATGACCTTCGTGGGCCGATGACTCCTGCTCGAGGAGAGGCAATCTTGGGCCTCTGCCTTTGGCGGGAGCATGAACATACCCGCCGATGGCGGGTTTTTTGTTGCCTGATGACGGCCGGCGGGCGAATGCCAGGGGACGACGAAGACGTGACGACGAAGACGTGGCGATGACGACACCGAATGCCGTACGTACCACGCTGCCCAGCGGGATCTGGGTGCTCGGCTTCGTCTCGATGCTGATGGACATCTCCTCCGAGATGATCCACGCGCTGCTGCCGGTCTATCTCGTCACCGTGCTTGGCGCCTCCACGCTCACCGTCGGCTTCATCGAGGGCATTGCCGAGGCGACCGCCTCGATCATCAAGATCTTCTCCGGTGCGCTGTCGGACTGGCTCGGCCGCCGCAAGCTGCTCGCCGCGCTCGGCTATGGTCTGGCCGCCTCCACCAAGCCGCTGTTCCCGCTCGCGCCCAGCGTCGGATGGCTGGTCGCCGCGCGCTTCATCGATCGCGTCGGCAAGGGCATTCGCGGCGCGCCGCGCGATGCGCTGATCGCCGACATCGCGCCCGTCGGCCTGCGCGGGGCGAGCTTCGGCCTGCGGCAATCGCTCGACACGATCGGCGCCTTCGTCGGGCCGCTCGTGGCGATCGGGCTGATGTGGTGGACGGCGGACAATTTTGCCGTCGTGTTCTGGGTGGCGGTGCTGCCGGCCTTCCTGTCCTTCGGCTTGATCGCGTTCGCGGTGAAGGAGCCGGAGCCCGATCCGGACCGCAAACCTGCAGAGAATCCGCTCAATCTCGCCGCGATGCGCCAGCTCGGAGCGGTCTATTGGCGCGTCGTCGCCGTGGGCGTCGTGTTCACGCTCGCGCGCTTCAGCGAGGCCTTCCTGATCCTGCGCGCGCAGAACATCGGCCTCAATGCGATGTGGGTGCCGGCCGTGCTGGTCCTGATGAATGTCGTCTACGCGCTCTCCGCCTATCCGGCCGGCGTGCTCTCGGACCGGATCAACCGGACCGGCCTGCTCGCGCTCGGCCTCGTTTCCCTCGCCGGCGCCGACCTCGCGCTGGCGCTGCTGCCGAACCTGGCTGGCCTTACGCTCGGCGTCGTGCTGTGGGGGCTGCATATGGGACTGACCCAAGGGCTGTTCTCCGCCCTTGTCGCCGACGCCGCGCCGCCCGCCCTGCGCGGCACCGCATTCGGCTATTTCAACCTGTTCACCGGGCTTGCCTTGCTGGCTGCGAGCGTGATCGCGGGGGCACTGTGGGACGCCTATGGACCGGCGGGAACGTTCCTTGCCGGGCTCGGCTTCGCGCTGGTTTCGCTGGTGGGGCTGCTCGCCGTCGGCCACGGTCTCGCCACGGAGGACAAATGATGACGGGAGCTCGTTGGACGTGCTGAGCGGAGTGCTTGCGATCATGATCGGCAGTGCCTTGGGCGGTTGCACGCGCTATTTCGTTTCGGGTGCGATCGCGCGGCGGCTCGGCGAGACCTTTCCGTGGGGCACCATGACCATCAACGTCACCGGCGCCTTCCTGATCGGCATGTTCGGCGCACTGGCGACCCATCCCGGCTCGGCCTTCGCCGCGCCCACGCCATGGCTGTTCGCGGTGACCGGTTTTCTCGGCTGCTACACCACCGTGTCCTCCTTCAGCCTGCAAACGCTGACGCTCGCGCGCAGCGAGCCGATGCATGCGCTCGGCAATATCCTGTTCTCGGTCGGGCTGTGCCTTGCCGCCGTCAGTTGCGGCTTCGTCCTTGCGGACGGTCTGGGAGGCTAGCGGCCGATGAACTCTCCCGCCGAGCGCCGGCGCGTTGCGCTGCTCTATGCCTGGGTCGCCGCCGGCAGCATCGTCGGCGGCCTGACGCGTTATCTCGTCGGGCTTGCGCTCGACACCGGGCCGGGCTTTCCCTTCGCGACGCTGTTCATCAACGCGACGGGATCGCTGATCATCGGCTTCTACGCGACGCTGACCGGCCCCGACGGCCGAATGCTGGCGCGGCCCGAGCACCGGCAGTTCATCATGACCGGGTTCTGCGGCGGCTACACCACTTTTTCAACCTTCAGCCTGGAGACCTTCCGCCTGTTCCACGGCGGAATGAAATACACCGCCCTCGCCTACATCGCCGCATCCGTGATCTGCTGGCTGGCGTCGGTATGGATCGGTCATATGATGGCGAGCCGCTACAACCGCTTGACAAGGAGCTGAGCATGCAAATTCCCAATCAGGCAGTTTCGCTCCGGATATTCATCGGCGAAAGCGATCATTTCGAAGGCAAGCCGCTCTATGAAGCAATTGTGATCAAGGCGCGCGAGCTGCACCTCGCCGGCGCCACCGTGCTGCGCGGGCCGATGGGCTTCGGCAAGTCGAGCCGGCTGCACACCTCGAAGATCCTGCGGCTGTCGGAAGATTTGCCGCTGCTGATCGAGATCGTCGACAGCGAGGACAACATCAACGCATTCCTGCCCATCCTGGACGGCATGATGTCGAGCGGGCTGATCACCTTGGAGAAGGTGCAGGTCCTGCAATATGGTGAGAAGGCCGCGAGCTGATCGCCGCGGCAGGGAACCGAGCCCGCCGTGTCCAGGAGGCGGAATGAGCGACACCGTCACCAAGCCGAAAACCACGACCAGGACCAAGGTCGAGCGGCCCAAGCTGCACAAGGTCATCCTGATCAACGACGACTACACGCCGCGTGAATTCGTCACTATGGTGCTGAAGGCCGAATTCCGCATGACGGAGGATCAGGCCTACAAGGTGATGATCACCGCGCACAGACTGGGGGCTTGCGTGGTGGCCGTATTCACCAAGGACGTCGCCGAAACCAAGGCCACACGCGCCACCGACGCCGGCCGCGCCAAGGGCTATCCGCTATTGTTCACGACCGAGCCGGAGGAATAACGCTCGCTGCTCGCGATCCGGCGCCCGAGGCGTGCCATGATGATCCGGTCGCAGGTTACTTCAACCTGGCAAGCACCTTGCTGAACTCCGGAAGCTGCAGCCTTCGCTTCTCCTCCAGGTATTCAGATTCCGTGAAGGGACCGCTCACGGAAACCCGCACCGCAACGTCCCATTCGTTTGCTGTTCGCGAGATGTAGTAGAATTCCGTGACGGAGCGGTCCGGTCGCTTTGCCGATGTCCGTGGATGGCGAGCAAACACGATGTACTGGGCATTCGCGCCGGCCTGAAAAACCGTAGGCTCTGGAAGGCCGTCGCCAACGCAAACTCCGTCCGTGCCGACGGAGCGGCAAAGCGTCATGTCGTCATCCGTGTCAACGGCGACCAGACGATAGGGACCATCAATCGCTTCGTCCTGAACGAACCCGCAGGCAGCTAGGCATGGGAAGATTGCGAAGCATACCCATCGATTAACATGTGAGACCATGATTGACTTCAAGCCATCACCACCGGCGTCTCCTCCGCAAGCCCGTACACGCGCTGCGCCTTGGAAAATCCGGCGATCGGAAACTCGCCGAGCTCGTGCCAATCATGGCGGCAGACCTTGGCAAAACCTTCCGAGGCCACGACGGTCCGCCCCAGGCGCCCCGTGATTTTCTCCAGCCGCGCGGCGAGATTGACGGCCGGGCCGATGCAGGTGAAGTCGAGGCGGTTGCCGCCGCCGATATTGCCGTAAAGGATGTTGCCGACATGCAGCGCGACGCCGAAGCGGAAGCGCTCGACGACGTCGCCGACCGGAATGGCGAGCGCTTCGACGCTGGCGCGGGATTCGCGCGCCGCCTCCAGCACCCGCGCGCAGACATGGGTGGCGTCGCCGACATATTCGTCGATCGGAAACACGGCGAGCAGGCCGTCGCCCATGAATTTCAGCACCTCACCGCCATGGCCGCGGATCGCGGCCACCTGGCAGTCGAAATATTGGTTGAGGATCTCGACCACGGTCTCGGCCGGCAGCCGGTCCGATAGTGCGGTGAAGCCGCGCAGGTCCGACAGCCAGATCGCCGCCTGCATGGTGTCGTTGTGGCCGCGGCGGATCTGGCCGCCGAGGATGCGCGCGCCGGCGCGGTTGCCGACATAGGTGTCGAGCAGCATCTCGGCGGTGCGACGCAGGCTGATGATCTCGCTGACGCGCGCGAGCGGCGCCATGACCGCTCGGATCGCCGCGATGTCGTCGTCGCTGAAGCCGCCGGGATGCCGCGTCACCCAGCTCGTCGCATGGCCCGAGCCGTCGAGAAACGGCAAGGGTACCGCAATGTAGTCGGTCGCCCCTTCGGCCTGCATGTCCTTGATGAACGGAAATCGCTCGCTTTCGGGATCGTCGATGCGCCCCCTGATCTCGATTCGCTGCTCGAACACGATCCGAAGCGGACTTTGGGCGAACTGCGGCGAATCCAGAATCTCGAATTCGACAGCGCCGATTTCGACCTCCTCTCCCTGCCGCCAGATGAAGTTGCGGCCGAAGACTTCGGGATGCAGCGTGCGGATGAAGATGCCGAACCGCCACAGCGGCAGGCCGGCCGCGATCAGACGCTCGCAGAAATCGGCGATCATCTCGGCCGGCTCCTGCGCCGACCAGGCGCCGTCGATCAGCCAGTTGCAGACCCGCTGGAGCTCGGAGCTGTTCATGGCCGCATTTGCCGACGAAGTTGCGGGCCCGTCAAGCTGCGCGGGGGGCTTGTACCGTGACGGGAAGTTCACCTCTCCCCATTGGGGAGAGGTGAAGAAGACTATCGTCCGACCTGCCCGCGATCACGCAGGAAGTGATCGGCCAGCACGCAGGCCATCATGGCCTCGCCGACGGGGACGGCACGGATGCCGACGCAGGGGTCATGGCGGCCCTTGGTGAAGATCTCGGTCTCGGTGCCTTGCCGATCGACGGTGAGACGCGGCTGCAGGATCGACGAGGTCGGCTTCACCGCGAAACGCACCACCACGGGCTGTCCGGTGGAGATGCCGCCGAGCACGCCGCCGGCGTGGTTGGAGAGGAAGCGCGTGCCGTCATTGCCGGAGCGCATCTCGTCGGCGTTCTCCTCACCCGTCAGTTCTGCCGCGCCAAAACCGGCGCCGATCTCGACGCCCTTCACCGCGTTGATGGTCATCATCGCGCCCGCCAGATCGGAATCGAGCTTGGCGTAGATCGGCGCGCCGAGACCTGCCGGCACGCCTTCGGCGACGACCTCGATCACGGCGCCGATCGAGGAGCCGCTTTTGCGGATGCCGTCGAGATAGGTCTCGAAGAACGCGGCCTTGTCCTTGTCCGGGCAGAAGAACGGATTCTTGGCGACCTCGTCCCAGTCCCATTTGTCGCGGTCGATCTTGTGCGGGCCGATCTGCACCAAGGCGCCCCGCACCCTGACATCAGGCAGCACTTTCCGGGCGATGGCGCCGGCGGCAACGCGCATCGCCGTCTCGCGGGCCGAGGAGCGCCCGCCGCCACGATAATCGCGCAAGCCGTACTTCGCCTCATAGGTGAAGTCGGCGTGACCGGGACGAAACTTGTCCTTGATCTCGGAATAATCCTTCGAGCGCTGGTCGGTGTTCTCGATCAGAAGGCCGATCGGCGTGCCCGTCGTCACCTGAACGCCGGTTTCGGGATGGGCCATCACGCCGGAGAGGATCTTCACCTGGTCCGGCTCCTGGCGCTGGGTGGTGAAGCGCGACTGGCCGGGACGGCGGCGGTCGAGATCCCGCTGGATGTCGGCCTCGGTGAGCGGGATCATCGGCGGGCAGCCGTCAACCACGCAGCCGATCGCCACCCCATGGCTCTCGCCGAAGGTGGTGACGCGGAACATGTGGCCGAAGGTGTTGAAGGACATCCGTCTCTGGCTCGTAAGTCAGTTCTGACTTGTGGTAGCGCCCGGCGGGCCGAGGGTCAAACCAGTTACTCCGTCATTCCGGGATGGTCCGAAGGACCAGACCCGGAATCTCGAGATTCTCAGGTGCGCAAGGGCGCACCGGAGTTCGGTGCTGCGCACCGCCCCGGAATGACGGCGGGTTGGGATTAACTAAACTTCTCCAGCCGCCCGTCGCGGAACACGTAGACGGCGCCCTGTTCGATATAGAGCTCGGCGGCGCTGGCGGGTGTCTCGATCCCCAGGGATACCATCAGGGCCCGGCAGGTCCCGCCATGGGCCACCGCGACGGTGTCGGTCCGGAGCTGGTCGTACCAGGCGCGCACGCGGACCTGCACGTCCGCGTAGGTCTCCCCGCCCGCAGGCGCCACGGTCCATTTGTCGGCGAGCCGCCTTGCGTAGATGTCCGGATCGTTCGCCTGGCTCTCGGCCAGCGTCAGCCCCTCCCAGGTGCCGTAGCCGATCTCGCGCAGACGATCATCGAGCGCGTAATCGGCAGGCGGCAATTCGAGCTTGCCGCGCGCGAGCTCCATGGTCTGGCGCGCGCGGCCGAGCGGGCTCGACACGTAAGCCAGCGCAGCCTTGTCGCGTCCGTCGCGCTTGAACAGTTCGGCGAGAACGCCGCCGGCCTGCACGGCCTGGCTGCAGCCGCGCGCGTTCAGCGGAATATCCCTGGTGCCCTGAAGCCTGCCGAGCGCATTCCACTCGGTCTCGCCGTGGCGAAGATAGTAGATCGTAGGCCCGGGCATTTCAGCTCAAGGCTAGTCCTTCCCGCCAAGCGAGATATCAGGAGCATCCGGCCGCTTCATGCCGAGCACGTGATAGCCGGAATCGACGTGATGCACCTCGCCGGTGACGCCGCGCGAGAGGTCGGAGAGGAAATACAGCGCGCTGCCGCCGACGTCTTCGGTGGACACGTTGCGCCGCATCGGCGCGTTGGTCTCGTTCCACTTCAGGATATAGCGGAAGTCGCCGATGCCGGATGCCGCCAGCGTCTTGATGGGACCTGCCGAGATCGCGTTGACGCGAATGTTCTTCTCGCCGAGATCGGCAGCGAGATAGCGCACGCTGGCTTCCAGCGCCGCCTTCGCCACGCCCATGACGTTGTAATGCGGCATCCACTTCTCGGCGCCGTAATAGGAGAGCGTGATCAGCGAGCCGCCATCCGTCATCAGCTTCTCGGCGCGCTGCGCCACGGCCGTGAACGAATAGCAGGAGATCAGCATCGACTTCGAGAAATTCTCCTGCGTGGTGTCGACGTAGCGGCCGTCGAGCTGCTCGCCATAGGCGATCGCATGCACCAGGAAGTCGATCTTGCCCCACTTCTCCTTCAGCACCGCAAAAGCGGCATCGATGGTTGCGGCATCGGTGACGTCGCAATGGCCGAGCACGAGGCCGCCGATTTCGGCGGCAAGCGGCTCGACGCGCTTCTTCAGCGCATCGCCCTGATAGGTGAAGGCGAGCTCGGCGCCCGCGGCGTGGCATGCCTTGGCGATGCCCCAGGCGATCGAGCGGTTGTTGGCGACGCCGAGGATGACCCCGCGCTTGCCTTGCATCAGACCCGAATTCTGCGCCATTTTTGCACGTCCCGTCGAACTCTCGTTGAGGTCTGGAGGTACACCAGCCCTCCCCCGCGGTACAGCCCTAATCCGCGGCGTTAACGCTGTTTCGAGTACCGGAATAGCCGTTCCGCTCGGGTGTTATGATCGCTAGAGGCGCACGCCAAACGCCAAGGACCTCAGGACTGCAATGAGTGCGTTTCGCCAGAATGTGGAAGCCATGATCCCGGCGTTGCGCCGCTACGCCCGCGCGCTCACACGCGATGCGGATGCGGCCGACGATCTGGTCCAGGATACGTTGGTACGCGCGCTGCGTTCGGAGCGGCTGTTTCTCGGAGGCGACGTCAGGAGCTGGCTCTATACGATCCTGACCAACCTCAACAAGAACCGGCGGCGGTCCCTGGCAAGGCGGCCGCAATTCATGCCGCTGACAGAGAACAACCCGGATGCCAGCGGGACCGAGGCTGAAGGACGCGACATCGAGAGGGCGCTGGCCACCCTCGTCGAGGAGCAGCGTTCGGTGCTGCTGCTGGTGATGCTGGAAGGCATGAGCTACCGCGAGGTTGCCGACATCCAGGGCGTGCCGATCGGCACCGTGATGTCGCGCCTGGCACGCGCAAGAGCTCATGTCAAAGCCTCGCTGGAGGGCGAGCGCACGGCGCTCAGGCGGGTGAAATGATGAGCTGTGCGAAGCTAACTCGCAAAAGATATTTTGGGCCGCAGAGCCAGAGACGATCGATATGAACGACCCCACGATCCCAGTGACCGAGGACGAACTGCACGCCTATGTCGACGGCGAGCTGCCGGCTGAGCGACGCGCCGACGTCGAGGCGTTTCTTTCCGTCCACCCCGAGGACGCCGAGCGGGTGCAGTCCTGGCGGAGCATGGCCGAGATGCTGCACGCCCGTTACGATTCGGTCGCCCATGAGCCGGTGCCCGCACGGCTCGAGCTCGAGCGGCTGGAGCGCCGCCCGCGGCAATGGCTCTATGGCGCCGCCGCAGCCGTGCTGGTTGCCTTCGTCGCCGGCGGCACCGTCGGCTGGGTGGCGCATGGTGCCGCCAACGCACCCTCGACCTTCCAGAGCTTTACGGCGGACGCACTCGGCGCGCACCGCCTCTATGTCGTGGAGGTCCGCCATCCCGTGGAGGTCGGCGGCAACGACCGCGATCACTTGCAGGCCTGGCTGACCCGGCGCTGCGGCTGGACCGTATTCGCGCCGAACCTGGAGGCGAGCGGGCTGAAGCTGGTCGGCGGCCGGCTTCTGCCGGGACCGAACGGTCCGGCGTCGTTCCTGATGTACGAGGGCGCCTCGGGCGAGCGGTACACGATCTACAGCGCCAAGACCGAGAATGGTGCAACGCAAATGCGCTACGCCAAGACGGACAAGGATGGCGCGTTGTTCTGGGCCGAACGCGGCGTCGGCTACGTCGTCAGCGGCAGCGGCGATCGCGAACGGCTGACCAAGGTGGCGCAGTCCGTCTACGACCAAGCAGAGAAAAACGGCACCTAGACAACCGCACAAGCGCAGTGCCCAGATTCCGTCATCGAAAATTTGGAATCAGGACATCGACGCGTCTCATTATCGCACCGGGTGTTCACGCGATTATGAGTGGCGTTCGATCCGCCGATCGACGCGGGCGGCCTCGATTGGGGTTTTTGGTACCGCGCTGGTCCCCCTCTCGAGGCCGCACTTTTTTTATCGGCTGCCCCGCCGGACAGCCGACACGTCGAGGCATGAAGCGCTACCACGCTTCAGGCGTATGATGGACATCATCTCCTGAACGACGCCGTAAGCCTTTAGGAGAACCCCTTCAGTTCGCTCTCGCCCTAAAGCGCGATGGCTCGCGCCTTAGCTCTTTGTTGCGCATGATCTTTCCGGAAAACCGCTACACACTTTTCCGGATCATGCTTTAGCCAAGCCCGCTACGTGGATTGTAGGGGTGTTGGTCCCGCCACTTCTCCATCAATGCTTCAAGCTCGGCGTCGTTCCCGTCCGGTAGCATAATCCTGATGGTGACGAAGAGATCCCCGGTCCCGCCGGATTTCGGCAGGCCCTTGCCCTTGAGGCGGAAGGTCCGGCCGCTGGAAGTGTTTTTGGGGACCGAGAGCTCCACGGCATTGCCGAGGGTGGGCACGCGGACCTTGCCGCCGAGCACTGCCTCGTAGAGCGTGACAGGCAGGTCGATCCTGAGGTCGGTGCCCTCGACCTTGAAGAACGGGTGCGGCGCGATGTTGATGGTGATCAGGAGATCGCCGGGCGGATGGCCCTGCGCGCTTTCTCCCTGCCCACGGAGCCTGATCTGCTGGCCCTCGGTGACCCCGGCCGGAATCTTGACGTTGAGCTCCTTGCCCGTCGGCAGCCGGACACGCTTCTCGCCGCCCTTGACCGCCTCTTCCAGCGAGACGCTCATGGCGACGTTGACGTCGAGATCGAGCCCGATGCCGCCGGTGTCGAACTCGAACTGGGCACCGCCGCCGGCTCCGGGCCGCGCGCCGCGCATCCCGCCGCCGAACATGCTGTTGAGGATGTCCTCGAACGCGCCGGCGCCCGGGCCGCCCGCACCGCCGCTTCGGAACGTATAGCTTTCGAACCCGCCAGGGCCGGCGCGGCCGCGAGGACCGCCGCCGCCCGGAAAGCCCTGGAAGCGCGGCTTGCCCTCGGCGTCGATCTCGCCGCGGTCAAACTGCTTGCGCTTGTCCTCGTCGCCGAGGATCTCGTTGGCCGAGTTGATCTCGGCGAAGCGTTCGGCCGCCTTCGGATCACCCTTGTTGCTATCCGGATGGTGCTTCTTGGCCAACTTGCGATAGGCGCCCTTGATCGCGGCAGCGCTGGCGCTCCGCGGCACCCCCAAAACCTCATAGGGGTCGCGCATTCGTCACGTCTCCTTCAAGAAATCGAATTGTCCAAAGGGCTCCCCGCCCCACCTGCCGGTGATGTGGGAAGAGAGTGGCATTTTTGCAACTAAGAACGCGAGCTGAAGCTCTCTGTTCGGAGCATCGTCTTATCGGAAAACCGGTTCCCAACTTTTCCGGATCAGGCTCAGCTCCGCCACGGCTTTAGCGTATGAATCTCCCAACGGCCACGGCTGCTTTGGCAACCGGCGCCCTGGAGCCAGCTTTCGGTATTGCCGTTGACATAGCTCGCCAGGAAGTCGCGGCATTTGCGCCCGTCCTCGGCGGCGTAGGACTGGGCGATGGGCGTCACCGAGCCGCGCGCCCCGGTCTCCGGATTCTCCCAATGCTGGCTGGAATCCTTGTCGCCCTTGCTGAGGACGTCGGAGGCGGCGTTGCGGGTGAAGGCGAGATCGGTCTCGGTCGGGGGAGCGTCCTTCGCCGGCCGCGCGATCGAGCCGGTGAGGTCGCTGTCGTCGCCCTTGGCATAGGCGTTGCTGTCGTTGCGGGAAAAGCTGCAGCCGCCGGCACCGAGCCCGATCAGAATCATCGTCATGACGAAGCCGGACGGCCTGATCGCCGATAGGCCAACGGGTCCCCATGCCCTATATAGGGCGGTAGCGGACAACAACGCGTTTTGGGCCGCGGGACGCAACTCGGACTCCGGACATGACCGACACGACCTCGATGAAACACCAGACACCCTTAACATCCGGTGATTTCACCGCCGCCGACGAGCCATTTGCGTTGTTCGAGGCCTGGCTGAACGAAGCGGTCAAGAGCGAGCCGAACGATCCGAACGCCATGGCGCTCGCAACCGTCGATCCCGACGGGATGCCCGATGTGCGCATGGTGCTGATGAAGGGCTTCGATACGGACGGTTTCGTCTTCTACAGCCACATCGCCAGCCAAAAGGGCCGCGAACTCGCCGCAAATCCTAAGGCAGCGTTACTTTTTCACTGGAAGTCGCTGCGCCGTCAGGTTCGCATCCGCGGCAACGTGACGCCGGTGACGGACGCCGAGGCCGATGCCTATTTCGCGACGCGACCGAAGCAGGCCCAGATCGGCGCCTGGGCGAGCAAGCAATCGCAAGAGCTGGAGAGCCGGTTCGCGTTCGAGCAGGCCATCGCCAAGGTCGCGGCCAAATACGTCATCGGCGAAGTGCCGCGGCCGCCGGGCTGGAGCGGCTGGCGCATCACGCCGCTCCGCATCGAGTTCTGGCACGACCGCCCGTTCCGCCTGCACGACCGCATCGAATTTCGCCGTGACGCGGCCGGCCAACCGTGGTCCAAGACGCGGATGTATCCGTAAGCTTTGGGCCGACCTGAAAGATGTCCATGCCGCATTCGTCCAATGCGCCGCGCCGTACGCTGCTCCTGACCGGAGCCAGCCGCGGCATCGGCCACGCCACCGTGATCCGTTTCTCCTCCGCGGGCTGGCGCGTTATCACCTGCTCGCGGCACGCTTTCCCCGAGGACTGCCCCTGGGACGCCGGGCCGGAGGATCACATCAAGGTCGACCTCGGCGATCCCCAGGACACCGCGCGCGCGATATCGGAGATCCGCAACCGGCTCGAGGGCGGCACGCTGCATGCGCTGGTCAACAACGCCGCCATCTCGCCGAAGGGCCCGGGCGGCTCCCGGCTGGGCTCGGTCGACACCGACCTCGACATCTGGACGCAGGTCTTCCATGTCAATTTCTTCGCGCCGATCATGATGGCACGGGGGCTGATCGAGGAATTGAAGGCGGCCAAGGGGTCGGTCGTGAACGTCACCTCGATCGCGGGCTCGCGCGTGCACCCCTTCGCCGGCGCGGCCTATGCCACCTCGAAGGCGGCGCTTGCGGCGTTGACGCGCGAGATGGCCTCCGACTTCGGCCGCATCGGCGTCCGCGTCAATGCGATCGCCCCGGGAGAGATCGACACCTCGATCCTGTCGCCGGGGACCGAGAAGATCGTCGAGCAGCAGATCCCAATGCACCGCCTCGGCACGCCCGACGAGGTGGCCAAGATCATCTACGTGCTGTGCACGGACACCAGCTCATACGTCAACGGCGCCGAGATCCACATCAACGGCGGCCAGCACGTGTGATCCGTTGTGTCATTACGGGGAATGATGGCGCAATGGCGACACCCCTGCTCTCGTGTCCCGGATGCGCTGCAACGCGACGCGTTGCTGCGCAGAGCCGGGATCCAGATCACAACACGGCAGGCGTAGAGAGAGACATGGCCCCCGGCTCTGCAGCGCACCGTCGAAGTGACGCTGCGCCGCGTCCGGGGCACGAGAGTATAATCGGCGTACGCTTGGTCATTGCGAGCACGAGGCCGCAGCGCGAGAGGAAAGCAAGGCGATCCAGACAACGCCGCCGCAAGACCTGGATCGCTCTTACCTTCCGTTCCTCAATCGAGTCGAATCCGACGTGACCGCTCGCGCGGCCGCGGAGCGGCCGTGCTGAATGCAGTCGAGCAGTCGTCGTCGTTCTCACCATCGAGCAGCGGAGCACCACAGTGCCGGCACATGCGCGCCGACATCGACGGCGCCTTGCCGCTCGCCAGGACCTGACGGTAGTTCGCCAGATCGATGACGTTGCGGGGCGACGTTATGTGTTTCTCAACCATGGCTGTTCCTCGCGGCTACGCCCTGCTTATCGCAGACAAGTTTCGCGCAAACGTTCAGCCCACCGCTCAAATTTTACCGGAGGAATTGCGGCGTGACACACACATCACGGCGTCGCCGCAATGCCGATCTATTCTGCGACACGATTCATCGTGTCTGTGCGAGCGGCGTAAGGTCTCGGTAGGTATCTTTGCTCGAGCAGGGTTCCTACAGCCACTTCTTCCACTTGAAGATCCAGTACGGGACGATGGCAGCGATCAGCATCATCACCAGCGCCATCGGATAGCCGTGCACCCATTCGAGTTCCGGCATCACCTTGAAGTTCATGCCGTAAACCGAGGCGATCAGCGTCGGCGGCATCAAGACGACGGCCATCACCGAGAACAGCTTGATGATGTTGTTCTGCTCCAGGTTGACGACGCCGAGCATGGCATCGAGCACGAAGGTGATCTTGTTGGAGAGATAGGAAGCGTGATCGGTCAGCGAGGCGACGTCGCGCTGCATGGTCTTGAGCTGCTCGCGCATGTCCTTCGACCATTTCACGCCCTCGACCACGGCCGACAGGAACGTCACGACGCGGCCGATCGACACCAGGCTCTCGCGAACCTTCGAGGTCAAATCGCCCTTGCGGCCGATCGAGATCAGGATCTGGGAATATCGCTTGGCATGGCCGTGGCGCTCGCTCTCCGGCTCGAAAATCTCGTGCGAGACCTGGTCGATCTCGGCGCCGCAGCGCTCCAGAATGTCGGCGCAGCGGTCGATCACGGCGTCCAGCAGTTCCATCAGCACCATCTCGCCGGTGATCGACGGGGTGCAGGAGCGGGCGAGCTTGGCCTCGACCAGGGCAAAGGGCTTGGGCAGGTCGTAGCGGACCGTGACCAGGCGGTGGTCACCAAGGATGAAGGTCACCGCCGTGGTCCGCGGCATGTCGGTGTCGGAGTGGCACATCAGCGTCGCGGTCATGTAGCGCGCGCCGTTCTCCATATAGAGCCGGCTGGAGATCTCGATCTCCTGCATGTCTTCCCGGGTCGGGATGGCGATGCCCGCCAGCCGCTCCACGGCCTTGTCCTCGGCGGCCGAGGGGTTGACCAGGTCGATCCAGACTGCGTTCTCCGGCAGCGCCGAGAGATCCTCGATCACCGCCTTCTTGAGGGAGGTCTCGGAGGGAACGAACACCGAAAACATCAAAAGCTCCAGAGATCCTGCGACAGAACGACAGCCCTTAGCGCGATTCTGACAGGTTCACGATGACAACAACATTAACGGAGCGTTTGCAGCTGCGGCGGCCCCAAGGCGCAACTGTGGCGCCGAAGGAACAGCCTGGCGCCTCACACCACAAAAAACCCTCACTGCCCCCAAATTTTGCGGCAGAAAAGCCACAGCTGGGGTCTTGCAGCGCGGGAAAACGGCTTCAGCGCTGGAATTGTGGCAGATTTCCACGATAATGGGCTTAACGGAGTCGAGGAACTTGGGCGCTAAGCTCAGGCTCCTTCCGCACGGTATTGCTTTGATTGGAACCAAACATGTCGTCGCTGAAAGTTATTCTTGGGATTCTGGCCGCTGGCCTGATGCTGTCGGGCTGCATGCAGGCCACTCGCTATGAGGCGACCGACACCAAGGCGTTCAAGCCGAAGGACAAGGAACTTCTGGCCAAGGTCAGGTATGAGAATACTGCCGTGGCAGAGCCGTTCCGCCGCGCCATTGTCGATTTCCACCGCAAGGAAGCGCCGGGCTCGATCGTGGTCGATTCCGACAATCATTACCTTTACTACGTGCTGGAGGGCGGCAAGGCGATCCGCTACGGCATCACCGTCGGCGAAGAGGCCATGGCCTGGTCCGGCATCGCCAAGGTCGGCAGCAAGACCGAGTGGCCGGCATGGCACCCCACCCCGGGCGAGATTTCGCGCCTGGGCGTGCCGACCTATGTTGCACCGGGTCCGGACAATCCAATGGGCTCCCGCGCGATGTACCTCTATTCGGGTGGCAAGGACACGCTGTTCCGCATTCACGGCACCAACCAGCCGGAATATATCGGCGCCTCGATCTCGTCAGGCTGCATCCGCCTGACCAACGAGGACGCGATCGATCTCTATGATCGCGTCAAGATCGGCACCCTCGTCGTGGTGCTCGAGCCGAAGCACGGCGATTCGCCCTACAATTCGCGCCTCGCCCTCCAGGGCGGCGGCTCCAATTCATCGTACTAAGCAGGCCTGCCCCAGGGCTTTTCAAAAGCGCCGGTTTCACCGGCGCTTTTTTGTTGCTGGTTTGTGCGATGGGGCTTTGTTGCCATCCGTGGCCGGCTTGTCCGCAGGATCTGGAGGTGTCTCCGCCCCTCCCTCGTCGGCGCTCTCCTTTGCCTCGGGTTTGGCCGCGACCTCGCGCGGCGGCGCCTCCTCGGGACGTTCCGCCGGCAGCAGCGGAGCGATCTGTGGCAGCGGATCCCACACGTTCCACTGGCAGATCCGGTAGTCGTTGCGCCGCTGGGCGAGATCGAGATGGACGTGGTCCTCGTGGTACCAGTCCGAGCCCGGGCCGAGCACGGTGGAAAAGCGTGCGCAGACCGAGTGCAGCACGCGCTCCCGCACCTCGCGCGAGGTGGTGCGGTCGGTCAGGCCGATCGACTGCCCATTGGCGAGCTTGATGGCGCGGATGTCGATCGCATTGGCCTTGCCATGCTCGGACAGCATCGCGCCAGCGACGCGGTTGCGGCCGCGGCACTCGAAGGAATCGAAATTATCGAGTTCGCTGATGGGCGAGCCGAGGCTGGCGGCCAGCGGCACCATGTCCTTGCGCAGCCAATCGGCGAGCGCAGACGCCATGGGGCAGCGAAGGATCGCCGCCGGCTTCACCGTCACCTTGCGCTTGTCCGGCAGCACGACGGCCTCCAGCCGCACCAGATCCTCGCCGCCGCAGGCGCCGGGGCCGCGGATATCCGGGATCGAGGGCGCGATCGCAATGTCCTCGGTCAGCGCGAGCCGGCAGGCTGAGGCCTGTTTCTGGGGTGGCGCAGCCTCGGCAGGCTTGTCGGCGGCCGGCTGGTCGGCAGGCGGCTTTTCCTCCGCCTCGGGCGAAGCTTCGTCCGTTATCTTTTCCTGCGCCTTTGGGGCCTCTGCGGGCCGCGGTCTCGGCAGCGGAATCCTGGCGGCGTGAGCCGCCGCGCGCGGCCGTGGTGTACCAAGGTTGAAGAGATCGACTGGCGCGGGATGTTTCCGCGCCTCTGCCGTCCCCGCGGGCACGAGCACCAGGCCGAGCGCAGCGGTAACCATTGCCGCGCCAGCGGACATATAGCCGCGACAAGACCATTTGCGGCGAAAGTCCGGCAGGCTAAAACTCATGTCAATTCTTTGGCCCAACGCTGAGAGCGAGAATGCGCCCAGCGACTTTTCGGAGGAACGTCGGAATGCTTGGTTTGATGCAAGATTGGCCCCTGCTCTGCCACCGGATCATCGAACACGCCGCCAGGATTCATGGCAAGCAGGAGGTGGTCACACGCTCGGTCGAGGGACCGATCCATCGCACCAACTACGCCGAGATCCACCAGCGCGCGCTCAAGGTCTCGCAGATGCTGGAGCGCGACGGCATCAAGCTCGGCGACCGTGTCGCAACGATCGCCTGGAACACCTGGCGCCATCTCGAGGTCTGGTACGGCATCATGGGGATCGGCGCCATCTGCCATACCGTCAATCCCCGCCTTTTCCCCGAGCAGATCGCCTGGATCATCAATCATGCGCAGGATCGCATCGTGATGACCGACATCACCTTCGTTCCGATCCTGGAGAAGATCGCGGACAAGCTGTCCAGCGTGGAGCGCTACATCGTGCTCACCGACAAGGCTCACATGCCGGAGACCACGCTGAAGAACGCGGTCGCCTACGAGGACTGGATTGCGCAGGCCGACGGCAAATTCAAATGGAAGGACTTTGACGAGAACACGGCGGCGGCGATGTGCTACACCTCCGGCACGACCGGCGATCCCAAGGGTGTGCTGTATTCGCATCGCTCCAACGTGCTGCACGCGCTGATGGCCAACAATGTCGACGCGCTCGGCACCAGTGCGTCCGAGACAATGCTGCCGGTCGTTCCGCTGTTCCATGCCAACAGCTGGGGCATCGCCTTCTCCGCCCCCTCGCAGGGCACCAAGCTGGTGATGCCGGGCGCCAAGCTCGACGGCGCCTCGGTCTATGAGCTGCTCTCGACCGAGAAGGTGACGCACACCGCCGGCGTGCCGACGGTGTGGCTGATGCTGCTCCAGCACATGGCCGCCAATAATCTCAAGCTGCCGGAGCTGAAAATGGTGATCTGCGGCGGCTCGGCGATGCCGCGCTCGATGATCAAGGCCTTCCTCGACATGGGCTCGAACGTCCGCCACGCCTGGGGCATGACCGAGATGAGCCCGATCGGCAGCGTCGCGGCCCTGAAGCCGCCGTTCCAGAATGCGACCGGCGATGCCAAACTCGACGTGCTGCAGATGCAGGGTTATGCGCCGTTCGGCGTGCAGATGAAGATCACCGACGATGCCGGCAAGGAGCTGCCCTGGGACGGCAAGACCTTCGGTCGCCTCAAGGTCTCCGGTCCCGCCGTCGCCAAGGCCTATTACCACGTCGACAGCAACATCCTCGACGAGGAAGGCTTCTTCGACACCGGCGACGTCGCGACCATCGACGAGGACGGCTATATGCGGATCACCGACCGCTCCAAGGACGTCATCAAGTCCGGCGGCGAGTGGATCTCCTCGATCGACCTCGAGAACCTCGCGGTCGGCCACCCCGCCGTGGCGGAAGCCGCAGTAATCGGCGTGTTCCACCCCAAATGGGACGAGCGGCCGCTTCTGATCGTGCAGCTCAAGCAGGGCCAGCAGGCCACGCGCGAGGACATCCTGAAGTTCATGGAGGGCAAGATCGCCAAATGGTGGATGCCCGACGACGTCGCTTTCGTCGACGGCATTCCGCATACCGCCACCGGCAAGATCCTGAAGACGGCGCTGCGCGACCAGTTTAGGGATTACCGCTTCCCGAACGCGGCGGCGTAGGGGCACAGCAAGCAACGTCATTCCGGGATGGTCCGAAGGACCAGACCTCAGGTGCGCAATTGCGCACCGGGGAATCCCGAGATTCCGGGTTCGATGCTCCGCATCGCCCCGGAATGACGGGCAGTAACAGTCCGGTCTCCCTTGAATTTGCCGCCGCGCCGTGGTCTCAACGGCCCATCGTCGCGCCGATCGGCCGGCACCGCGCTCAACATCCGGCAGAGCTTCACCCGATGGCCCGCAGGTTTTCCGCTCCCTACCAGTCGGAGCCCGTGTCCAGCCTCGCGAGCTGGGCGCGCAATCTGGCCGTGTTCGCGGTGGTGGCGGTGGTGGTGTCGATCATCATCGTCCGCTTCGATTTCCTGGAGCCGAAGCCGGCGCTTGCGACGTTCATCGGCGGGCTCGCGATATCAGGCCTCTCGATCCTGTTCGGGCTCGCCGGCTTTGCCGCAATCTGGCAAAACGGCTCGCGCGGCATGGCGCGCATCCTGCTCGCCTTCCTGATCGACGGGGCGATCCTCGCCTACCCCGCCTATCTCGCCTTGCAATATCGCAAGCTGCCGTCAATCTACGACATCACCACCGACCCGATCGATCCGCCGCGCTTCGACGCGCTGGCGCGCCTGCGCACCGGCGAGGGCACCAACAGTGCGGTCTATGCCGGGCTCTATTCGGCGGAGCAGCAGCGCCACTTCTATCCCGATATCGAGCCCGTCGAGCTCGAGATTTCGGTCGACCGCGCCTATGCGATCGCGCTCCAGCTCGTCCATAAGCGCAAATGGATCGTGATCGACGAGCGCGCACCGCAGCCGCCGCGCCGCATCGGCCGCATCGAGGCGGTGGCGCGCACGCCGATCATGGGTTTCCGCGAGGACGTTTCGATCAGGGTCGTGCCGGATGGCGATGATTCCCGCGTCGATATCCGCTCTGCGTCGCGCAATTTCGACAACGACCTCGGCAGCAACGCCGCGCGCGTCAAGAAATTCATCGACGACCTCAACACCGCCGCCGATGCCGACGCGCTCAAGCCGGTGAAGAAGACGCCGGTCGCACCGCCCAAGGCGCCCGCGAAGACGGTGAAGAAATGAAATTGGCGAATGGGGAGTAGCCAATAGCGAATGGAGCCGCCTACTCGCTACTCCCCATTCGCTATTCGCCCTCAAGCCATCCGATAGGTCCCGCCGATCACGGGATCGCCATCCGTCGCGACCACGCCGCGGGCGACCAGGTCTTCGAGGTGCGCCAGCACGGAATAGCCGGCCGCGGTGGTCAGGCGCGGATCGATACCGATATAGATCGCGCGGACCATGGTCGGGATGTCGGCCTCGCCCTTGGCGAGGCGGTGCAGGATCGAGGCCTCGCGCGCCTTGCGGTGGCGGATCAGGAAGCGCACGAAGCGCTGGCCCTCGGGAATCTCGGGGCCATGGCCCGAGAAATAGAGATCCTCCTCGCGGGCTGCGAGCCGGTCGAGCGAGTCCATGTAGTCGATCATCGAGCCGTCCGGCGGCGCCACGATCGAGGTCGACCAGCCCATCACGTGATCGCCGACGAAGTTGAACTTCCGCTCCGGCCAGGCGAATGCCAGATGGTTCGCCGTGTGGCCGGGCGTGGCCACGGCCTCGAGCCGCCAGCCGTCACCTTCCACGACGTCGCCGTGTGCGAGATTGACGTCCGGCGCAAAATCGCGGTCGGCGCCGGATTCCGGATTGTGCTTCTCGCTCTCGAACCGCGGCCGCGAGGCGCGATGTGGGCCTTCGGCATAAACCGGCGCGCCTGTCGCCTGCTTGATGCGCGCGGTGTTCGGCGAATGGTCGCGATGGGTGTGGGTGACGAAGATGTGCGTCACCGTCTCGCCGCGCACGGCATCGAGCAGCGCCGCCGCATGCGCCGCATCATCAGGACCGGGATCGATGATCGCGACATTGCCCTTGCCGACGATGTAGCTGACCGTGCCCGTGAAGGTGAACGGGCTCGGATTGTTGCAGAGCACGCGCCGCACGCCGGGGCGGACCTCCTCGACGATGCCGGGCTTCAGCGGAAAATTGCGGTTGAACGGGACGTCGTCGTTGTCGGACATGGCTTGCTCATTCCTTGCTGACTTCGTCATGCCCGGCCTTGTGCCGGGCATCCACGTTCTTCGCGTGGCTTAAGACGTGGATGGCCGGCACAAGGCCGGCCATGACGCAGTTGGAGAGTTCTCGTGCCTCACGCGTTCACCGCGTAGCCGTTCAGAAAAACGCCTGAATACCCGTGATCGCACGGCCCAGGATCAGGGCGTGGACGTCGTGGGTGCCCTCATAGGTGTTGACCGTCTCGAGGTTATGGACGTGGCGCATCACGTGATACTCGATCGAGATGCCGTTGCCGCCGTGCATGTCGCGGGCGGTGCGGGCGATGTCGAGCGCCTTGCCGCAATTGTTGCGCTTGACGATCGAGATCATCTCGGGCGCGAACTTGCCCTCGTCCATCAGGCGGCCGACGCGCAACGAGGCCTGCAGGCCCAGCGCGATCTCGGTCTCCATGTCCGCGAGCTTCTTCTGCACCAGCTGGGTCGCGGCGAGCGGCTTGCCGAACTGCTTGCGGTCGAGCGTGTACTGGCGAGCGCGATGCATGCAGTCCTCGGCGGCGCCAAGCGCACCCCAGGAGATGCCGTAGCGGGCGCGGTTGAGGCAGCCGAACGGGCCCTTGAGGCCGGAGACGTTGGGCAGCAGGGCGTCCTCCGGGACCACGACGCCGTCCATCACGACCTCACCGGTGATGGAGGCGCGAAGCGAGAGCTTGCCGCCGATCTTCGGCGCGGACAGGCCCTTCATGCCCTTCTCCAGCACGAAGCCGCGGATCTGGTTGTCATGCGCGGCCGACTTGGCCCAGACCACGAAGACGTCGGCGATCGGCGCGTTCGAGATCCACATCTTGCTGCCGGTGAGGCGATAGCCGTCCGACACCTTCTCGGCGCGGGTCTTCATGCCGGCCGGATCCGAGCCGGCATCGGGCTCGGTCAGACCGAAGCAGCCGACCCACTCGCCGCTGGCGAGCTTGGGCAGGTACTTCTTGCGCTGGTTCTCGTCGCCATAGGCGTAGATCGGGTACATCACCAGCGATGACTGCACCGAGTTCATCGAGCGATAGCCGGAATCGACCCGCTCGATCTCGCGCGCGACGAGGCCATAGGCGACGTAGCTCGCATTGGCGCAGCCATATTCTTCCGGCAACGTGATGCCGATCAGGCCGAGCTCGCCCATCTCGTTGAAGATCTCGCGATCGGTCTTCTCTTCCAGATAGGCCTTGGAGACGCGCGGCAGCAGCTTGTCCTGGGCATAGGCGCGAGCGGTGTCGCGCACCATGCGCTCGTCTTCGGTGAGCTGCTCGTCGAGCAGGAACGGATCGTCCCACTGGAAAGAAGCCGCAGCCGGCTTGTCCTTGGCCTGAGGGCGCACGCTCATGAAACGTCCTTTCGCGTCTGGTTCCGTCGATAATTGCCCGACAAATTAAAGCGCCGCGGCAACAAGTTCAATTGCATCCTGGCTTCGGTCGTTCCGGAGGGACGCGAAGCATGGCGCTTTCAGCGCCACCCCGGAATGACAATGCGCGTCAGCTTTCGAGCTGCTCGTTGGCGACGATCTCGATGCCGAAGCCCGACAGGCCCTTGTAGTCGTGCACCGACGAGGTGAGATGCCGGATCGAAGTAACGCCGAGGTCGCGCAAGATCTGCGCGCCGACGCCGACCTCGCGCCACTGGCGGTTGCGGTCGGCCTCCGTCGATGTCTCGTCCGGCAGCGGCGAAACGGGCACGCCGGCCGCGCCGTCGCGCAAGTAAACCAGCACGCCACGGCCGGCTTTCTTGAAATGCTCGAGCACGGCGGCCATGCGCTTGTGGCCGGTGAAGGTGTCCTTGACGATGTTCGGCTTGTGGAAGCGCGTCAGCACGTTCTTGCCGTCGCCGACGCCGTTGTAGACGAAGGCGACGTGGGCGATGGAATCGAACGGCGAGCGATAGGCGTAGCCCTGCAAGGGACCGATCGGGCTGTCGGTGACGAAGGTCGAGACCCGCTCGATCAGCTTCTCGCGCGCCTGGCGGTAGGCGATCATGTCCGCGATGGTGACGTGCTTGAGCTTGTGCTCGGCGGCAAAGCGGGCGACCTGCTCGCCCTTCATCACGCTGCCGTCGTCGTTCATGAGCTCGCTGATGACGCCGACCGGCGGCAGACCGGACAGCTTGCAGAGGTCGACGGCGGCCTCGGTATGCCCGGAGCGCAGGAGCACGCCGCCGTCCTTGGCGATCAGCGGAAAGATGTGGCCAGGCCGGGCGAAGTCGTGGGCGCCGACATTGGGATTGGCGAGCGCGCGGCAGCACGAGGCGCGCTCCTCGGCGGAGATGCCGGTGCCGCCGTCGGGCTTGTAGTCGATCGAGACCGTGAACGCGGTGGTGTGCGCGGAATCGTTGTGGGCGACCATCGGATCGAGCCGCAGCCGGCGCGCGTCCTCGGTCGTCACGGGCGCGCAGACGATGCCGGAGGTATGACGGATGATGAAGGCCATCTTCTCGGCGGTGCACAGCGAGGCGGCGACGATCAGATCGCCCTCGCCCTCGCGGTCCTCGTCGTCGGTGACGACCACGAGCTCACCCCGGGCAAAGGCCTGCAAGACTTCCTGAACGCTATCGGGCATTTCCCAATCTCTATCGGTTATGGCCGGGAGGCTTAGCCGGACTTGGGTCGGGGCGCTAGTCTCCCCAGCGCAACCACATATGCCAGAGGACAGGCCTGCCGATGGGTTTCAGGCTTGCACCGGGCATACCAGCGATATAGGCGCAGATTGCCCGCAAGGAAGGCTGCCGGACGCTGTCAGGGCAGCACCTCGCGGCGTTCGCCGAGACGCTGATCGAGCTCGGCACGCTTGTCCGCGAGCAGGCCGGCCTGGGCGGCTTCGATCACGGTAAACAGCTCATGTGCATCGCTGAGCCGGGTCACGGTGACGTAGCTGGCGCCGGCCTCGTAGAGCGCGCCGACGTCGGCCAACAGGTCGGCCGTGGCGACGATCAGGGCGGTCGGATTGAGCGCGCGGACGTGGCGAACCAGCTTCTCGTTGGTTGCGCCCTTCAATAGCGAATCCGGCACGCTGAGGATGATCATCTCGGACTTGCCGATGCCGGCGTGGATCAGCGTGTCGACATTGCTGATGTCGCCATAGATCACGTGCAAGCCGCGCGAAAGCAGGGTCTTGTACACATTGGGGTTGAAATCGACCACGGTGATCTGCTCGAGCAGCACCGGCGTCTGCCGTTCGATCTCGGCCAAAAGCGCGCTCGCCGCGCGGAAAAAGCCGAGGATGACGATGCGCCGGGCCTCACCATGGCCGCCCTCGTGGCCCTCCTCGGCATGGCCGTGGCCGTGGTCGAGATCGCGCAGGCCGATCCGCTTCAGGGGGCCGATCGCCCAGCGGGTGATCTCGTCGCTGCGGGTCATCACGAAGGTCGAGAGCACCGCCAACACCACGAAGGCGAAGGAGGCGGCATTCGCCGTCTCGGCTGCGATGTGGCGGTCGGTGACGCCGGTCTGGATCACCACCAGCGAGAATTCGGAGATCTGCGCGAGGTTGAGCGCCGGCAGCAGGCTGGCGCGCAGGCCCTGGTTCATCAGGTACAGCGGCGTGAACGTCGTGACGAGGCGGCTTGCCACCGTGAACGCCGCGATCATCAAGGCAAGGCCGATCACCGAGAGGCCGGGAACGGGAATGGTCATGCCGAGCGCGACGAAGAACAGCGTGATGAAGAAGTCCCGCAGCGTGGTGACTTTGGCGGTGACGTCGAGCGCGTAAGGGAATGTCGAGAGCGACACGCCGGCGATCAGCGCGCCCATCTCGCGCGACAGCGACAGCCGCTCGGCGGTCTCGGCGACGAGAAAGCACCAGGCGAGCGCGCCGAGCAGGATCAGCTCCGGGCGCCGGGCGATCTGGTGGAACAGGCGCGGCAGTACATAGCGGCTGACCAAGAGCGCGGCGGCGACCAGCACCGCGACGCGGCCGATCGAGAGCAGGATGACGCTGACCTGCAGATTGGCGAGACTCGGCTGCACGGCCAGGAACAGGATGGCGAAGATGTCCTGGAGCACCAGCACGCCGAGGGTGATGCGGCCCGGCAGCGTATCGAGTTCGCGCTTCTCGTAGAGCACCTTGACGATGATGACCGTGCTCGACAGCGCGCAGGCGACACAGAGATAGACCGCATCGAAATGCCCGCCCCCGAGCGAGAGGCCGATGCCGACGAAGAACAGAACCCCGAGCAGACAGCCGCCGAGCAGCTGGCTGCCCGCCGCGAACAGGATCACCCGCCCGGCCCGCACGATCTTCTTGAGGTCGATCTCGAGCCCGATCATGAACAGCATGAAGATCAGGCCGAGCTCGGAGATGACGCTGATGGATTCCTGCGAATGGACCCAGCCGGCGCCGAATGGACCTATGCAGAAGCCGGCGATAAGGTAGGCCAGGATCAGCGGTTGCCGGGAGAAATGGGCGAGTAGGCCCAGCATCCAGGCAAACAGGATAGAGAGAGTGATGTCGCGAATGAGCTCGTGCATGCCAAATTGGTCCGTTTTGCCGCACCCTAGAGCCGGGTTGCGGTGCGGCAAGCGAGCAATTCGTCACATGCGGAATGGGCTCATCGCAGCCATGCTGCTAGGTCCCCTCGCCTTTGCCGTGCCCGCCGCCGCGCAATCAAAGGTCAATATCGAACAAAACTTCGCCGATTCGCTCACCGCGCTGCCGAAGGAGGACCTCGCCGTGTCCGGCGGTTTCTACGTGCCCGCCTATTCCAGCGTCGCGATGAGCCAGGGGAAGCTGCGTGTCGACTTCTCGGTGACGCTGAGCGTACACAACGCCTCCGAGACCCTGCCGCTGGTCATCAAACGCATCGCCTATTTCGACACCGCAGGCAAGCAGGTCGAGAGCTATCTGAAGACGCCGGTGGCGTTGAGGCCGCTCGCCACGGTCTCGATCTTCATTCCGATCGACGACGTGCGCGGCGGGACCGGCGCCAATTTTCTGGTCGACTGGGCCGCCACGGGCGAGATCGCCGAGCCGGTGGTCGAGGCCTTGATGGTTGGCGGCATCGCCAACGCGCATTACGCTTTCATCAGCCAGGGCCGTCCGACCAGGACGACCGGCAAGAAGTAAGGCGGCCGGTGCAAAGCCGGCGCTCAACAAGAACAAAACGAGGAACGCCTCCCATGACGTCCAGCTTCGATTTCGCGCCCCTGTTTCCAGCAGGGCTGCCGGCCCCGTCTGCGCGCTGGACGGGACTTGCCAAATACAGCTTCGTCGGCGGCAACAACGATTCCGAACAGGTGCCGCTCGACGAGCTGATCGAAGCGACCAACACGGTGCTGCGGCGCGAGGGCCGCTCGCTCGCCACTTATGGGCTGGCGCATGGGCCGCAGGGCTACCTGCCCTTGCGCGAATTCCTGGTGACCAAACTCGAGCGCGATGCCGGCATCAGCTGCACGGTGGATGATCTCCTGATCGTGTCCGGCTCGCTGCAGGCGCTCGACCTCGTCAACGCCACCCTGCTGACGCGCGGCGACACCGTGATTGTCGAGCAGGAGAGCTATCAGGGCTCCCTGACCCGCCTGGCGCGGCTCGGCGTCAACGTCGTCGGCATTCCCCTCGACAAGGACGGCATGCGCATGGACCTGCTGGCCTCCGCGCTGGCCGACCTGAAGCGCCGCGGCATCCGGCCGAAATACATCTACACCATCCCGACGGTGCAGAACCCGACCGGCAGCATCTTGCCCGAGAGCCGCCGCACCGAGCTGGTGCGGCTCGCGACCGAATATGGCGTGCCGATCTTCGAGGACGATTGCTATGCCGACCTGGTCTGGTCCGGGCAGCGACCGCCCGCGATCTACGCGATGAGCGAGAGCGGCGGCGTGATCCATATCGGTTCGTTTTCCAAGTCGATCGCGCCGGCGCTGCGCGTCGGCTTCGTCGTGGCGCCCTGGGAGGTGATGTCGCGGATGCTGGCGCTGAAGACGGACGCTGGCTCCGGCGCGCTGGAGCAGATGGTGCTCGCCACCTATTGCAAGCCGCATTTTTCAACCCACGTGCCGGCCCTAACCAAGGCGCTGCGCAGCAAGCTCGACACGCTGATGGAAGCCCTGAACGAGCAGTTCGGCACGGCGGCCGAATTCGAGGAGCCCAAGGGCGGCATCTTCCTCTGGGTGAAGCTGCCCGACCAGGTCGATACGCTGAAGCTGTATCAGGCCGCGCTCGCCGCCGGCGTCTCGATCAATCCGGGGCCGGAATGGTCGACCAACAAGGACCATTCCGCCTCGCGGCTGCGGCTGTGCTTTGCCAGCCCCACGCACCAGCAGATCCGCGACGGCGTCGCCGTGCTGGCCGAGGTCTGCCGCAAGGAGTTCGGCGTGCCGGCGCGGAGCGGCAATGTGGAGAAGCGAGCTTGAGGTCTGGTCGAGCGTCTCCTCAGGCCGCCTGTGGCTGACTGCCGTGAATCGCGGACGCCAGCCGCAGCAACAGGACGATGGAGACGTTGCCCTTGCCGGCCTCGATCTGGGCGATGTAGCGCTCGGAAATCCCCGAGCGGCGGGCGAGCTCGCGGCGCGACAGGTCGCAGCGCATGCGGGAGGACCGCAAGCGATCGCCCAACTCGCTCAGAAACGCGGCCTCGGAATAAGGCGGTACGGCACAGCTCCCCGGCAGCACTTCGCCCGCAAAATCCATGACTTGATTCAGCATTGCTCTATCCACGTTCGCCTTCGGGAAATGCCATCTTACCTTCGAAACGTCCCGCCTCATTGACGCGGATCAAATTCGCGAGCGATCGGCGGCTGCCGTGGCAGGGCCGCGCGCGAGATGCTAGACTTTGGAATTGTTCGAGGCGGGGTTTTTCAGGACATGATGCGTTGTTCGGGCCGCTGGATCGCGGCTGCGGTGCTGTGGGTCGCGTTCACCGCCACGGCCGGTGCCGAGACGTTGGCCGTGACCGTTGAGCAATGGGGCCTGCTCGGCTCGTGGGCGGTCGATTGCTCGGCCCGGCCCGACCGCGACCAGGGTGCGCGCTTGTCGTACGAAATCCGGCAAGACGGCCGGGTGATGTACCGGCGCAATTTCGGCGCGGCCAGAGACGAGAACGAGGTGGTGTCCGCCACAGTCAATGCCGAGGGACTGCTCAATGTGATGGTGTACTTCCCCTCGCTACATCAGGCCCGCGAATTCGGGTTGCTGTTGCAGAAGGACGGCAGCCTGCGCGCGATCTACAATCGCAGCGAGCGCGGCGAGTACACGATCAGGAACGGCAAATACGTCGGCACCGGTGCGCCGACGCCCGCGCAGCAGCGCTGCGATTAGCGACGCCTCGTCTGAACATCCGTTCAGAACTCTCTCCTCTCCCACACAGGGAGAGTGAAAGGCCAGCCTAATCCCATGCCGGCGCGAAGCCGGGATTGACGCAGCGTCTGTCCTTCGCGAGCGCAGCGACTTTCTTGCGGTCGGCACCGTCGAGCGTGATCTTCAGCGCGTCGAGATTGGCCTGCTGGCTCTCGCGACGCGAGGCTTTCGGAATCGCGGCGACGCCGTCCTGGTCGAGCAGCCATTTCAACGCGACCTGCGCCGCGGTGGCATTGTGCCTGGCGCCGATGTCGGCCAGCACCGGATCGCTCGCGAAACGCCCTTGCGCCAGCGGACAATAGGCAACCAGCGGAATCGATCTCGCCTGGAGATAGGCCAGCACCTTCGATTGATCGAGCATGGCGTGGTATTCGACCTGATTGCAGGCGATCGGCGCCTTGATCTCCTCGACCGCAACCTTGAGCAGAGCGGTGGTGAAATTGGCAACGCCGATAGCGCGCGTGCGCCCCTCCTCCTTGAGCTTCATCAGCGTCTCGAACACCGCGCCCCAGTTCGCCGCCTTCGAGGGCCAATGCACAAGATAGAGGTCGACATGGTCGAGCCGGAGCTTCTTGAGGCTGGCGTCGAAAGCGCGGCGGATCGCATCGGGGCTGAGGTTCTCGTGCCAGACTTTCGTCGTGATGTGCAGCTCGCCGCGCGGCACGCCGGACGCGGCGATGGCCGCACCGATCGCCTCCTCGTTGGCGTACATCTCGGCCGTGTCGATGTGGCGATAGCCGATGGACAGCGCGCTCTCGACCGCGGCACGGCAGGCATCGCCCTGCATGCGGAAGGTGCCGAGGCCGAGCTTGGGCATGCTGATGCCCTGTGTCTTCAGATGGTCCATGAAACAGGCTCCTGAGCAATTCAGCCCACCGGATGCGCGCGGCGATGCCGCGTGAGCAGACTTTTCGGTGATGGAAAAGAAGTGGCGGGAACCCCCACGCTAGCGCGGGAGGAGCGCGTCCGCCAATCAAGATCGGGTTAGCAGCCTAGGAATGCTGCGCCACCACCGCGGGATGCACCTGCGGCTGCGGCACGATGTCGACCGACCAGAGGTCGCGATTGTCGACGTCCTTCAGGGTCACCGTCATCACACCGCTGCGGCCGTCGATGTCGACCCGCCCGAAGAACTGCAAGCCGAAGCAGGGCGCCAGATTGTCGCCTTGTGCAGCGCTGCAGCCATGCTGGTACATCGCGACCGGGCCGAAGGTGTCGTCGAGCTCGCCCGGTCCCCAGCTGCCGGCATGCAGCGGGCCGGAGACGAACTCCCAGAACGGCTCGAAGTCCTGGAATTGCGCCTTGTTCGGATCGTAATAGTGCGCGGCGGTGTAGTGCATGTCGGCGGTGAGCCAGACGATGTTGCGGATGCCGGCACGCTTGATCGAGGCGAGCAGATCGGCGATCTCGTGCTCGCGCCGGTCAGGCGGCCCATCGCCGAGCGCGACGGCGTCCAGGCTGATCAGGCCGATCGGCAAATCGGCCGCGATCACCTTCCAGGTGGCGCGCGAAGCGGCGAGCTCGCGCTTCAGCCAGGCGAGCTGCTCGGCGCCCAGGATCCAGCCGCGGTGATCATCGCCCTTGTTCCAGCTCTCGTCGCGGTAGCTGCGCATGTCGATCATGAAAACGTCGAGCAGCGGACCGTAGGCGATCTTGCGATAGACGCGGCCATGCCGCGCGCCGATGTCGCGGATCGGCATGAAATCGAAGAAGGCCCGGCGGGCGCGCGCAACCAGGCGCGGGGTGCCGTCGTCCTCGTAACCGGCCTCGTCATAGGTCCCGATCGGCGACCAGTCGTTGGTCACCTCGTGATCGTCCCATTGCGCGAACATCGGCACCTCTGCATGGAAGGCGCGGAAGTGTTCGTCGAGATGGTTGTATTTGTAATTGCCGCGGAACTGCGCCAGGGTGTGCGCCACCTCCGATTTCTCTTCGGTGACGATGTTGCGCCAGGTCTCGCCGTTCGGCAGCTTTTGCTCAGCCGGAATCGTGCAGTCCGCGTAGATGTGATCGCCGGAGTGGATGAAGAAGTCCGGATGATTGTCGAGCATGGTGCGATAGCTCCGATAGCCGCCGCGGGAGACGTCGATGCCCCAGCCCTGCCCCGCGGTGTCGCCGGACCACAGAAAAGAGATCGACTGGCGCGCTGCCGGCGCGGTGCGGAAATAGCCGATGCGGCTTTCGCCGATGAGACCGGTGGCAATGTCGTCGAAGCGGACGCGGTAGAAGATGTCCTGCCCGGGCGGCAGATCCGCCAGCAGGAGTTTTGCAGTGAGATCGGCGTCGGGCAACGCATCGCCGGAAGTCGAGGCGATGATGGTCTTGAAGCTCTCGACGGTCGAGCATTCCACCTGCATCCGCGCTGGCCGGTCGGCGCGCGCCCAGACCACGGCGGAGCCGCCGGAGACATCACCGGACTGGATGCCGCCTGCGATCCGCGGCCGATCGGCGGCGCGGCTCAGGTGAGGCTTCGCAAGGGAGGCGATGGCGAGACTGGAGGCGGAGCGGACCAGGAACTGCCGCCGGGTCCATGCGCGCGAGGCGCGGAGCGTTGCCATTCAGGAGACCTTCGTCGAATCGCGACGGAAGGTGCCTGCGCTCCTTGACTCCCAGCTTACGGTTTCTTGACTCCGCGCCTACGGTTTTGCGACGCGCGGATGACGCCTGTGATTACCGCTTCCAGTTGCAGATGCCACCCGAGCGGCATGGCCAGGTCTGGATGCGGGCGTCCATCGCCTGCGCATCGAGCGGGTTGCCGCGGCGGTGTGCAAGCCTGGCGCGCGCGGCGCCGCGCGGCTGCTTGCTCGCCGCATGCGCGGCCTTCGGCTCGGCCACACGAACGCGTTCGGCGGCAACCTTCTTCGGCACGTCGACGGGCTCAACGCGCGCCTGCGCCTCGTTGCCGCCATGCGCTTCGAGCGCGACCGGCGCAAAATGCGTCTCCGGCCCGAGACGTTTCGGCGACAGCACGGCCTTGGAGAGATCGAGGCCGAGATATTCGCCGGGCCTGTAGTCGTCGGCGCGCGCGATACCGGCCCCTGCGACCACGAGAGCAAAGGCAATTGCGAAGGGAACGCTTTTCAGGACCACGGACGCCTCCTGAAATCGATTTATGAAAGGGGCAATTTACCCCTATCTAGGAGGCGCCGCGCGTAATTCCAGCGGTCAAATGCCGCCGTGGTTAAGAAGTTTGCCGGTGTCAGGCGACCTTTCGCGCCGCGCCCGTCCCGTCCAGGAACCCCATGAGGCGGCTGCGGATGATGGTTTCCGCCTCGCCCATGATGCGATCGATCAGCTCCTTGCAGGAGGGGATGTCGTGGATCAGGCCGGCGACCATGCCGCAGCTCCAGGCGCCGGCGTCCATCTGGCCGTCCAGCATGATCTTGGGATAGACGCCCGCGACCTGGTCGTGGATGTCGTCGATCGTGAGCTTGGCGCCCTTCTCGCGCTCGATCTCGAGCAGGCGGTCGACATTGGCGTTCTTCAGCACGCGCTCGGTGTTGCGCAATGCCCGCATGATCAGGCGGGTATCGAGCTCGGTGGCCGCGACCAGCGCGTTCTTCACGTTCTGGTGCACCGGCGCTTCCTTGGTGGCGATGAAGCGCGTGCCCATGTTCATGCCCGCCGCGCCCAGCGAGAGCGCCGCGACCAGGCTGCGACCATCGGCCATGCCGCCGGAGGCGACGAACGGGATCTTCAACTCCTCCGCCGCACGCGGCAGCAGGATCATGTTGGGAATGTCGTCCTCGCCGGGATGGCCGCCGCACTCGAAGCCGTCGACGCTGACGGCGTCGCAGCCGATGCGCTCGGCCTTCAGCGAGTGGCGCACCGAGGTGCATTTGTGGATCACCTTGATGCCGGCGGCCTTCAGCGCCGGCATGTAGGCTTCCGGGCTGCGGCCTGCGGTCTCGACTGCTTTGATGCCACCTTCGACAATGGCCGCGATGTATTCGGGGTAGGGCGGCGCGGAGAAGGCCGGCAGGAAAGTGAGGTTCACGCCGAACGGCTTGTCCGTCATGTCGCGGCAGCGCGTGATCTCCTTCGCCAGCAGCTCGGGCGTCTTCTGCGTGAGACCGGTGATGATGCCGAGCCCGCCGGCATTGGAGACGGCAGCAGCCAGCTCGGCGAAGCCGACGAAATGCATGCCGCCTTGGATGATCGGGTGCTCGATGCCGAACAGTTCGGTGATCGCGGTCTTCACTGAAAATCCTCTCGGAATCTGCTTGATGTCGAGATCAGTCTAGCCGGACTTTTGCGTTCAGGTCACCACTTCTCTCCAAAGGGGCGGATCTCCATCTCGAAGGTCCAGGCGCTCTTCGGCTGCTGGTAAAGCTGCCAATAGGCGTTCGCGACCGACGACGGCGGCATCAGGAGGTCGGGATTATCAAGCGCATTCGGCCCGAGCGCCTCGAGCCGGCGCTGGCGCACCCATTCGGTGTCGACGCCGGAATCAATGATGAGATGAGCGACGTGAATGTTCTTCGGCCCGAGCTCGCGCGCCATCGCCTGCGCCACCGCGCGCAGGCCGAACTTGGCGCTGGCAAAGGCGGCAAAGCCGCTGCCGCCGCGCAAGCTCGCGGTCGCACCCGTGAAGAAGATGTTGCCGCCGCCGCGCGGCAGCATCAGCCGCGCCGCCTCGCGGCCCGCAAGGAAGCCGGAATAGCAGGCCATCTCCCACACTTTCCGAAACACGCGCTCGGTGGTGTCGAGGATCGGGAAATTGACGTTGGCGCCGACGTTGAAGATGCAGACTTCGAGCGGTGCATGCTTGTCGGCGTCGTTCAGGAAGGCGATGACCTCATCTTCCTTCCGCGCGTCGAGCGAGCGGGCGTGGATCTCGCCACCGGCGGCTTCGATCTCTTGCACCAACGGCGCGAGCTTATCTCCGTTGCGGCGGCCGGCGAAAATCGAGAACCCTTCGGCGGCAAATTTCTTGGCAATCTCGGCGCCGATGAAGTCGCCGGCGCCGATGACGGCCACAGTGGCGTTTCGCTTGGACAAGACCGCCTCCTCCGATGAGCCGCAGCGAGCGCGCGGCGTTTATGTGCCGGAGGCTACAGTTCAAAAATAGAACTGTCAAACCTGGCGGCAGGATGCTACATATCAGCAAAAATATCGCTGCTGATCAACTTAGTTCCTTTTTTAGACTGACGCCTTGCAGGTACCGCATCATGAAATGGGACACGCTGGAGGAAGAGCCCTGCTCGCTCGCCCGCACCGTCGCCGTGATCGGCGACCGCTGGACGCTGCTGATCCTGCGCGAGTGCTTCTTGCGGGTACGGCGCTTCGAGGCATTTCAGTCCTCGCTCCAGATCACACGCCATCTGCTCTCGGAGCGGCTGAAGAAGCTGGTCCGCTTCGGCATCCTGCGCCGCGTCCCCTATTCCGAGACACCGAAGCGCTACGAATACATCCTCACCCAGAAGGGCCTCGAACTCTACCCGATCATCATGGCGATGGTGCATTGGGGCGACACCCATATGGGCGACGAGCGCGGCCGCCCGCTGCTGCACGAGCACAAGAGCTGCGGCAAGCTGTTCGACCCCGTGATGGTGTGCTCGGAGTGCGGCGAGGTGCTGCATGCCAAGCAGGTGCATGTGCATGCGGGGCCGGGGCGGAAGGAAGCAAGTCTTGAAACGACCTAGTGCCCTCGCGCTGGCGTTCTCAAATCTATTGGGCGCAGCACCGCCGCCGTTGGAATCATCAGTACAGCGACGATCGCCAGCATCCAGAACACGTCGATATAGGCGAGCAGCTCGACCTGTTGCTGCAAGGTGCGGCCGACCCAGGCGATTGCCTGCGACGCCGCATCGCTTGCGTTCGAGCCCTGCGCCTGGAAGTAGCGTGTCATCGCGTCGATCGTCTGCTGGTAGCCCAGATCCGAGGGCGCGGCGTGCTCGACGAGGCGGCTCTGGTGGAATTGCTGGCGCTGCGCCAGGAGCGTCTGCGCCAGCGCAACCCCCATCGAGCCGCCGATATTGCGCGCGACATTGATCAGGGCGGAAGCCTGATTGGTCTTCTCGGGTGGCAAGCCGTCATAGGATGCCGTCGTCACCGGAAGGAACAGGAACGGAAGAGCGACCGCGAGATAGATCCGCGCCAGCGCGGCATAGCCGTAGGTGATCTCCCCGGTAAGTCCGGTCAGATGCCACATGGAAAGTGCGGCAGTCGCAGCGCCGAACATGATCAGATATTTGGGCTGCACTATCGTGACTAGTCGTCCCGCCACCGGCATCAACATCATCGTCACGACGCCGCTCGGCGACAGCACCAATCCTGCGAGCATGGCGGTATAGCCCAGCTCCGTCTGCAAAAGCTGTGGCAATAGCTGCGTCGTTGAGATCAGCACCGCAAATGTGCCGAGCATGACCAGGAAACACGACCCGAACTGGCGCCTGCCGATAAGGCTGATGTCGACGATCGGATCATCCCGCATCAACTCCCATGGGATCAATGCGAGCAGGCAGAAGGCGGCAAGCAGTGCAAAGGACAGGATCATGTTCGATCCGAACCAATCATTGCGCTGACCTTCGTCAAGAACGAATTCGAGCGCGCCGAGCCCGATCGCAACCAGCAGGAAGCCGATGTAGTCGACGCGCAGACCTCTGCTCAGCAGCTCCGCCCTCTCCTCTTCCGCGCCCGAGGGCTCCTTGACCAGCGCGCCGACCAGGAACAGCGAGAGGAGCCCCATCGGCACGTTGATCAGGAACACCCAGTGCCAGCTGTACGTATCGGTGATCCAGCCGCCCAGCGTCGGTCCGATCACCGGTGCGACCACGACGGCGACGCCATAAATAGCGAAGGCCTGGCCGCGCTTGTGCGGCGGAAAGGAGTCGGCGAGGATCGCCTGCTCGCTGGTGGCCATGCCGCCACCGCCGAGGCCCTGAAGGATACGAAACAGCACCAGTGACTGCAAATTCCAGGCGAAGCCACAGAGCAGCGAGGCCAGCGTGAAGACCGCAACACACATCATGTAGAAGCGCTTGCGGCCGATCACGGTCGAGAGCCAGCCCGAGATCGACAGCACAATGGCGTTGGCGACGAGATAGCTGGTGATGACGTAGGTGCTTTCGTCGATGCCGACCGCAAGGCCGCCGGCGATGTGGCGCAGCGCGACATTGGCGATGGTGGTGTCGAGCACCTCCATGAAGGTCGCGATCGAAACCACAAAAGCGATCAGATAGGGATTGTGCCCGCCCGCCGCCGACCGTTCCGGCGACCAGCCGGCGGTCCCGCCTTGCGTCGCGTCCGTCATCGCACCCGGGTCCAGGGCACGACCGACATGCCGGGACCGACCGGCAGATCGGGCGGCCAGTTGTCGACCGCGATCTTCACCGGCACGCGCTGCACCACCTTGACGTAATTGCCGGTGGCGTTCTCCGCCGGCAGCAGGCTGAACGCGGTGCCCGAGCCCGGCTGCACGGAATCGACACGGCCGGTCAGCTTGCGGCCCGGATAGGCATCGATGCGAATCTCGACCGGCTGGCCCGGACGCATGTCGCTCAGCTGCGTCTCCTTGTAATTGGCGACGATCCAGACCTCGTCGGGGACGAACATTATCAGGCTCTGGCCGGCCGTGACGAAGGTGCCCTTGGCGCCGCTGAGCTTGACGACACGACCGGACTGCGCCGCAACGACGTTGGTGTATTGCAGATTGAGCCTGGCCTGATCGAGCTGCGCCTGCGATTGCTGCAGCTGCGCCCTGGCGCCTTCGAGCTGTGCTTGCAGTGTCTTGATGCCAAGTTGCGCCGCCGTGACCGCGGTCTTGGCGCGCTCGGTATTGGCCTGCTGGGCCTGAAGATCGGAACGGGTCTGTTGCTGGCGCTGCACGGTTCCGGCGCCCTTCTCGACCAGCTCTTCCGCGCGTCTGAACTCCTCCTGCGCAAACTGAAGCTGAGCTTGCGCCTGCTCGAGCTGGGCCTGGGCCTGCTTGATCTGCTCCTCTTGCGAGACGATCTGCGCCTCGACATTGTCGATATTCGCCTTTGCGCTCGCAACCTGCGCATTGGCCTGCTCGATGGCAATCCGGTAGTCGCGTTCATCGATCTTGGCGAGGAGATCGCCGGCATTGACGTGCTGATTGTCCGTCACGGCGACGTCGGTCACGTAGCCGCCGACCTTTGAGGCCACCGAAAAGCTTCGCGCAGCGATGAACGCATCGTCCGTGGATTCGTAGTGGCGCACCTCGAGCCAGTAGAGCAGACCGGCAACGAGCGCGGCGACCAGCACGATGGCGCCGGCGCTTGCCAGCAGCCAGTGCTCGCGAAGCCGGTCGCGCAGCGACGGCGTTGGCGCCGGCTTGTTCGACTGATCCTTGACGTCCGAAGCCTGATCTGGAGAGCTCCTGGGCGCTTCTTTCGTCCGCAGCGGCTGCTCCGCGGATGACCCACGCTCCCGTGTCTGAGCATCCACGGCTGGCACCTTATTCTCGGGATTATACCTGCGGCAAGCGGTTGAGCCGGCCTGCGCGCCGGGAGCGTAACCGCAGGGCCGGAACATGGTTCCGCCCAGCAACAGCAGCGCTGTCATTCGTGATCGCAGGGCTCAAAAATAGCAGCGCGGCATCGGTGATGCCGCGCTAATCGATCGATCTTCCATTCCACGCAGGCTCAAACGAAGGGGACGCCGTAATACGAGTTGATGCCGCGCACTGCGGCGTCATCACTCCAGTTCCAGTCGGTCGTCTCACCGTATTTCGGCGCGCCTTCCAGATCCTTGGCGGTAATGGCAGTCACGTAACCGCCGAGCTCGGTGTCGTATTTCAGCGACTGCCAGGGCAACGGATAATGATCATTGCCGAGGCCGAGAAAGCCGCCAAAACCAAGCACCGCGTAAGAAACCTTGCCGCTGATCTTGTCGATCATGACCCGTTCGATTGATCCGATCTTGTTGCGATCGGCGCCGTAGACGGCGGTTCCCTCGACCTTGTCGCTTCCGATCAGCCGGCCCATCTCGTTGCGGTCCAGTTCGCCCTGATTCAGCATCGTGATTCTCCACTCAGCCATTCATGAATCAACCGAACGGGGCGCGTGATCGTTCCGGCGTGTGTTCCGGTAGATGCTTGGGAACATCACCACAAAGAACCGGTTCTCTGAGGCACCCGAGGCCGCAACAGAGAGGGCCGCCCGCAATGTCCCAGACCGTCTCCGATTTCATCATTCAGCGCCTGCATCAATGGGGCGTGCGCCACGTCTTCGGCTATCCCGGCGACGGCATCAACGGCGTGTTCGGTGCGATGAACCGGGCGGGCGGCAAGATCGGCTTCGTGCAGGCGCGGCACGAGGAGATGGCGGCGTTCATGGCAACCGCTTACGCGAAATTCTCGGGCGAGCTCGGCGTCTGCATTGCGACCTCAGGTCCCGGCGCCTCGCATCTCGTCACCGGGCTTTACGATGCGCTGCTCGATCACCAGCCGGTGCTGGCGATTGTCGGCCAGCAGTCGCGCAACGCGTTGGGCGGCCATTATCAGCAGGAACTCGACCTGCTCTCCATGTTCAAGGACGTCGCCGGCGCCTATGTCATGCAGGCCTCCTCGCCCGCGCAAGTGCGGCACCTGATTGACCGGTCGGTGCGGATTGCGCTGGCGCGGCGGACTCCCACCGTCATCATCTTGCCCAACGACTTGCAGGAGGAGCCTTACGAGGACCCGCCGCGCGCCCACGGCACGCTGCATTCCGGCGTCGGGTACAGCGCGCCCAAAATCGTCCCTCGTGATGCCGATCTCGACCGCGCCGCGGAGATCCTCAATGCCGGCAAGAAGGTCGCGATGCTCGTCGGCGCCGGCGCGCTTGGCGCCACCGATGAAGTCATCGCGGTCGCCGACCGGCTGTCGGCGGGCTGCGCCAAGGCGCTGCTCGGCAAGGCCGCGCTGCCCGATGACCTGCCATGGGTCACCGGCTCGATCGGCCTGCTCGGCACCGAGCCCAGCTACACCATGATGATGGAATGCGACACGCTGCTGATGGTGGGCTCGGCCTTTCCTTACGCCGAATTCCTGCCGAAGGAAGGCAGCGCGCGCGGCGTGCAGATCGACATCGACGCCAGCATGATGTCGATCCGCTTTCCCATGGAGGTCGGCCTCGTCGGAGATGCCACTGAGACGCTGCGCGCATTGCTGCCGCGGCTGAAGCCCAAGAGCGACGGCGCCTGGCGCCAGGGCATCCAGGAGGACGTTGCGACATGGTGGACGACACTGGATGCCCGCGCGCATCAGCCCGCCGCGCCAGTCAATCCGCAGCTCGTCGCCTGGGAATTGTCTCCGCGCCTGCCCGACCGCGCCATCATCACCAGCGATTCCGGCTCTTGCGCCAACTGGTTCGCCCGCGACCTGAAGATGCGGCGCGGCATGACGGCCTCGCTCTCCGGCGGCCTCGCCTCGATGGGCGCTGCGGTGCCTTACGCGCTCGCGGCCAAATACGCCCATCCGGACCGCCCCGTGATTGCGCTCGTCGGGGACGGTGCCATGCAGATGAACAACATGGCGGAGCTGATCACCGCTGCGAAGTATTGGCGCGACTGGAAGGACCCGCGTTTCATCGTCTGCGTCTTCAACAACGAGGACCTCAACCAAGTCACCTGGGAGCAACGGATCATCAACGGTGATCCCAAGTTCGAGGCGTCACAGCGCATTCCCGATGTCTCCTATTCGCGCTTCGCCGAGCTGATCGGCCTGCGCGGCATCTTCGTCGACAGCCCACAGCTGCTCGGCTCGGCCTGGGAGCAGGCGCTGGGAAGCGAGATGCCCGTCGTGCTGGAGGTGAAAACCGATCCCGAGGTGCCGCCACTGCCGCCGCACATCACCTTGCAGCAGGCCAAGAACTTTTCGCTCGCCGTGATGAAGGGCGACCCGAACGAGAGCGGGATGATCAAGGGAGCAGCGCGGCAGGTGCTGGAATCGATCCTGCCCGGAAAGCAATGAGGTGAGCCATGGGTGACTTCCGCGACATCCGGCACGGCGTCAACGATCCGGTCGACGGTCTCGACGTCAAGCGCCGGATCAACGACAACCGCACATCCCACGAGCAGGCGCAGCACCACGCTGATGTACGCGCCGACGCAACCGTTACGCCGGCCGAACCGTTCCTGCCCGAGCGGCTTCGACGCAAGCCGACAGATCCGATCAATCCGCGCACCGGACGGAATCCCACGGATTAGCCGTTAGGAACCTCGGCTCGGGCGGCGTGTTGGTCGGCGCACGTCGCCGGCAAGCGGCCGCGCGACCTATGGGAAGGATTGACCATGAAACGCACCATCATCGCCCTGGCCTGCATGGTTCTCGCAGGCCCCGCGCTCGCCCAATCGCTGGGCGAAAAGACCGGCGTGAATTCGGCGCTCGGCGTTGCGCCTGCGACCGCAGACTTCGTCACCCAGGTCGCGATCAGCGACATGTTCGAGATCGAATCGAGCAAGCTCGCCCAGCAGAAGGGCAACGCGGAAGAGAAAACCTTCGCGCAGCAGATGATCACCGATCACACCAAGACGAGCACCGAGCTCAAGGGACTGGTCGGCAATGGCAAGGTCCAGATCACGCTGCCGACGGCGCTCGACAGCTCGCATCAGAGCAAGATCGACAAGCTCAAGAATGCGAGCGGCAAGGACTTCGGCTCGGACTATAATTCCTATCAAGTCAGCGCGCATGAAGATGCCGTGTCGCTGTTCGAGCGTTACGCCAAGGGCGGTGACAATGCCGAGCTCAAGGATTGGGCCGGCAAGACGCTGCCGGCGTTGAAGCACCACCTCGACATGGCCAAGAACCTCGGCAGGGCGCCGAGCGTCGGCCAATCCAAGAAGTAACGCATTGCTGAGAGATGCCGGCCCTGCCGGCGTCCTGCCTGGCGCGCGATGAAAACGTCATCGCGCTGCCCCTGGGCGGTGCCTGCCGGTTAGCCCAGGAACTTTCCTTGTTTCGAGGCTTTACAAAACTGTCATGGAGGAAATGTCGCCGACGGACCGATGGCCTTAGTAACAGTCAAACCCACCCGGATCGATACGGCGATCGCCAACGAGATCGCGCACAATACCAACTCGGGGCTCGAGCATGCCGCCCAGGCCATGACCTGGGGCGCCGACGAGCGTATCCTGGTCGCGCTGGCGGCGGCGGGATGGCTCTACACCCACCTCCGGCATCCACAGCAGCGTCGCGTGGCCGATCACGTCCTGGTCGTGTCGCTGGTGACAGCCGTGTTGCCGCATGTCCTGAAATCCGTGTTCGATCAGACGAGGCCCGACCGGCTGACCGTGAGCGGCCACTGGCGCGGTGTTCCCGTTTCGGGGCGGGCCCGCGACGCGTTTCCCTCGGGTCACGCCGTACATATGGGCGCCCTTGCCTCGGCTGCCGGCCTGTTGCCGCCGGCCCCGCGCAATTTGGTGCGATCGTTTGCGGTAACGCTGTCCCTGACGCGCCTCGCGCTGCTCGCGCACTGGGCCAGCGACGTCGTGGCAGGTTTCACGCTCGGCATCGTCGTCGAGCGCCTGTTCAGGCCGTTGACGCTGGCGAAGTCACGGCCCCGGCGCCGCGAGGCTTCGGAGGGAGGGCCATGACCGAATATCTCGTACGCTTCGTCGCCGGTGGCCTGATCGTATCCGTCTTCGCGATCGCAGGTGACATGCTGCGGCCGAAGAGCTTTGCCGGGCTGCTCGGCGCCGCACCGTCGGTGGCGCTTGCCACCCTCGGCATCGCAGTGGTCCAGCACGGCCCGCAATATGCTGCGGCCGAGAGCTGGACGATGATCTATGGCGCCATCGCGCTCGCCTGCTACAGCGTCGTCGTCTGCCACCTCCTGATGAGGTTCCGTGTCGGCGCGCTTCCAGCAACCATCGTTGCCTTCGCTGCGTGGCTCGTGGTCGCCTTCGGCCTGCTCGTCGGCCTGGGAGGTACCGCCTGATGCTGGTGAAGCTATCGACATCGGCGCTGAAACAGACGCGGTGGTACGAGTACGCCGTTCGATTCGTGCTCGGCGGCGGTGCGACGGTGCTCGCGGGCGTTATCGGTTCGAAGTTCGGCCTGTCCGTCGGCGGGCTCTTTCTTGCTCTTCCGGCCATCTTCTGCGCCAGCGCGACGCTGATCGAAAGCCACGAGCGCCACGCCAAGGAGAAGGCGGGCCTGAGCGGGCGGCGTCGCGGACAGAAGGCCGCGGCGCTCGATGCCGCCGGCGCCGCACTCGGCAGCATCGGCCTCGCTGCGTTCGCCGCCACCTTCCATATTGTGGTCGGGGCAAGCGCCGCCTTCGCTTTCATCGCCGCGCTGACGGTCTGGGCCGTCGTGTCCGTGTCGGCCTGGTGGCTCAGGCGCAAGCTTCGCATTGTCTCGCACAGATCGCGCCGATCAGGCCATTCGCCGTCGGCAACGGGCTCCCGCTTCGTAAAGCCCTAGCTCGCTTTCGCCGCTGTCGAAGGCTGCGATTGCGCCGGCTGCAGGCGGCGCTCTTCTAAATAATTGATTCTATTTTGTTTTCTTACTCATTGGGCGGGTTTGTCGGCTTTCGCGGAACTCTCATCAAGTTGGTTCGTTGAGTAAACTACTCAACTTACTCATTTGCGTGATCGCCATGAACGACCTTCGCGCCGAGCGCCTTCAGGTCATGCTCTCGCCGGAAGAACTGGCCGCCATTGACGATTTCCGGTTCAAACACCGCATGCCGACGCGGGCGGCCGCAGTCCGCGAGCTCCTGAAGTTCGGACTGGCCGCTGTGGGCGTCGATGCCACCGCCGGCGTCAAGTCAAGCAGCTTCGGCGTGTTCGGCCGCGGGCCCGACGGACATACCCAAGGGGATCCAGAGAGCGGCGGTAGCGGCTAACGCACGGAAGCACGGTCCATAGCAAACGGCCCCGGCACGGTAGGTGCCAGGGCCGTCCTTGGAGATTGCTTCCGGCGCACCGGGGGCATGACAGCCGGAAGCAATCCGTCGACTCTTCCCGCGCGACTTCGTTCCTCGTGAGAGAGCTATCCTGTGGCGTCGCTCGAGCCGTCCGGCATGGCGCCGGAACCCGGCGTCTTGCTGTTGTCGTTCAGCTTGGGGTCGCGCGTCGCTTCACGGGAGGGTGAGCCTTTCGGATCCGTCTTGTGCACGGATTGCGCACGCTTCTTGTCGCGCGGCTGCTCCTCTCCGCGCTGATTCTTGACGATGCCTTGGTCGGAATGGGCCATGATGCGCTCTCGCTTCTGCTGATGTGTCGGAGCGCTTACGCAGTGCGGCCGCGAATGTTCCGCTGCAGCAATCAGCTGCGCGCCGCGTGGACGGCAGATGCGTTCTCGATATGCACCTGTCGCACCGTCGTCACCGTCGCGAACGCGACGGAGACGCCAAAGGCGAGAATGAGGGAAAGCAGAGCCAGACGTGGAGCCATCGCCAAACCTCCTTCTGCAACTGGAAATCGCCGCAGTCGACGTTCCCGGATGATGCCAAATCAGTTGCGCCCCTTCCGTGAGCGGTCTCACATGCAGGTTCGCGCGGACGAGCTCACCCGTTCTGCTTTGGAGCTGCACCGACGGGAACAGGCGAAACTTCGCCGTCGAGCCAATCCTGCTCGTTGGCGAGTGCCGTCCAGGCGTCGGCCATGCGCGAATAGCGCTTTTGGGCGGGCTGTCCGTCGGCACGCTCGGCGAGCTGAAGACAATTGTCGGCGTTGTCTCTGAAGATGTCAGACTGTTTCATGTCAAAGACGTGGGGACGGAACTCTTGCCTCGCAAGCCGCTTACCGGATCGTAATAGTCAGGGAACTTTCGCACACCGTGACCCATTTGATATCGATGCGAGTTGTCGCCGCAATCATCCTGGCATTCATCAGCAGCTCGGCGCCTGCCGACAGCGGTGGCGAACGAAAGGCCGGCGAATGGCCACCCTCCGCGACCGAGGTGATCAGCGGCGTCTACGCTTTCAGTCGATTCCAACAGGGACTTCTCGAGAACACCGACCTCAAGGGCAACGCGGAGGTCAAGAATCTCGCCGCCCTGCGCGCCGAGGAAGCGGTCAAGCGCGACAAGAAACTGAGAGAGGTCCAGGAGGCTATCGGCGCGGAACTGCACCTCGGCAGGTCAACATCCTCGAGCGCGAGCCTCGTCGAGCCGGAAATGTCGGATGGTCCGGCCTACGTCAGAAGTTTCTATGCCGCGCAGATTCCCGAGTATGAATCCATCATCGGCCTGCTCGAGCGCTATCTGGCGGCGCCGGACAACGCGGCGCTCGCAGCGTTCGCGCGCGAACAACTGCCGCTGCTGCGTGCCCAGGTCAGGGACGCCGAGCGCACCATGGCGGACAAATAGCCTCTACCTGTCGCTCGGTCGTTGCTGGCTCTGCGGCCGCACGGTGCGGTCGCTCTCCGGCATCTTGTCGCGACCCGCATCGCCGGTGTCGTCCTTGCCGCCGGAAGACGACGTGCCGCTTCCGCTTGGATTCGAGCGGGTGGCCGCGCCGGTGGTCGGCGTATCCGCCTGCGGGTTGGCGGAGCTTGCAGCGGGGTCGCCTGTCACGGAGCCGCGCCCGCTTGGCGCACCGCCCTGCGCCAGCGCCGATCCCGCGGCCAGCACGGTGATCGCGATGGCGACAATTGCTGCTTTCATGTCCGTTCTCCCTGTCTGCGCTGGCTAACCGTCAGGCTCGGCGCTCCGTTCCGAAGGATGCATGCGGACGAGGGCCTCTGGGGTGACCCGCCCCCGCGGCCTTTTTCCTGCCGGAGCACATGGAACCAAACCCGCGGATCGTCGTTACCTCGATTGGGCTGAGCAAGGCTGGTTCCATTTCCTGGCGCCACACGTTGGCGCTTGATTTCGAATTTGGCTGACGCTCTTATTTCGACCAACGCGTCTTGCCTTGGATTCGGCGGACGCCTGCGGGGGAAACAGTATGAGCGACCTCGATCCCGGAACTGCATCACGCTCCGGTCGTCGCGTCCCAAAGCCAAAAATCAACGGTACTTCCGAGCCGGATTCCCGAGCAGAACTGCTGCTCGCCTTGCAGGCGATGCGCAGCGGCGACTTTTCGGTGCGCATGAGCGGCGACTATCTCGGCATTGACGGCAAAATTGCCGACACTCTTAACGAAATCATCGCCGCCAACCAGCGCATGGCGCAACAGCTCGAGCTGGTCGGTCAGGTGGTGGGACGCGAAGGCAAGACGCGCCAGCGCGTGAAGTTCGGCCTCGCCTCGGGCTCCTGGGCCGACATGGAAGGTTCGGTTAACACGCTGATCGACGACCTGTTGTGGCCGACGCGCGAGGTGACGCGCGCCGTCGCGGCCGTCGCACAAGGCGACCTGCTGCAGACCGTCAAGCTCGACGTCGACGGCCGTCCGCTCGGCGGCGAATTCCTGCAGTCGGCGACCATCGTCAACACCATGATCAAGCAGCTCGGCGTGTTCACCTCCGAGGTGACGCGCGTTGCGCGCGAGGTCGGCACCGAGGGCAAGCTCGGCGGCCAGGCCCAGGTGCCGGAGGTGACCGGCGTCTGGAAGGACCTCACCGAGAGCGTCAACTCGATGGCGAACAACCTGACCAACCAGGTTCGCAACATCGCCGAGGTGACGATCGCGGTCGCCAATGGCGACCTCTCCAAGAAGATCACGGTCGACGTCCGCGGTGAGATCCTGCAACTCAAGGAAGCCATCAACACGATGGTGGATCAGCTGCGCTCGTTCGCCTCCGAAGTGACGCGCGTGGCGCGCGAGGTCGGTACCGACGGCAAGCTGGGCGGCCAGGCCATCGTGCCGGGCGTGGCCGGCACCTGGAAGGACCTCACCGACTCCGTCAACGCGATGTGCGGCAACCTGACCGCGCAGGTGCGCAACATCGCCAACGTCACCACCGCGGTGGCGCGCGGCGACCTCTCGCGCAAGATCACCGTGGACGTGCGCGGCGAAATCCTGGAGCTGAAGGACACCATCAACACCATGGTGGACCAGCTCAACTCGTTCGCCTCGGAAGTGACGCGCGTGGCGCGCGAGGTCGGCACCGAGGGCAAGCTCGGCGGCCAGGCCCAGGTGCCCGGCGTGGCCGGCACCTGGAAGGACCTCACCGACAACGTCAACTTCATGGCCTCGAACCTGACCGCGCAGGTCCGCAACATCGCCGACGTCGCGACCGCGATCGCGAGCGGCGATTTGTCGAAGAAGATCACGGTGAACGTCTCGGGCGAGATCCTTCAGCTGAAGGAGACGCTCAACACCATGGTCGACCAGCTCAACGCCTTCGCCGGCGAAGTGACGCGCGTCGCCCGCGAGGTCGGCACCGAGGGCCGGCTCGGCGGCCAAGCCAACGTGCTCGGCGTCGCCGGCACCTGGAAGGACCTGACCGAGAGCGTCAACTCGATGGCCTCGAACCTGACCGCGCAGGTCCGCAACATCGCCGAGGTGACGACCGCAGTCGCCGGCGGCGACCTCTCGAAGAAGATCACCGTGGACGTGCGCGGTGAAATTCTGGAGCTGAAGGACACCATCAACACCATGGTGGACCAGCTCAACGCCTTCGCCGGCGAAGTCACGCGCGTGGCACGCGAGGTCGGCACCGAAGGCAAGCTCGGCGGTCAGGCGGTGGTGCGCGGCGTCGGCGGCACATGGAAGGACCTCACCGACAGCGTCAACTCGATGGCCTCGAACCTCACCGGCCAGGTCCGTAACATTGCCGAGGTCGCAACCGCGGTGGCGAAGGGCGACTTGTCCAAGAAGATCACGGTGAACGTCTCGGGCGAAATCCTTCAGCTGAAGGAAACGCTCAACACCATGGTCGACCAGCTCAACGCCTTCGCCGGCGAAGTGACGCGCGTCGCCCGCGAGGTCGGCACCGACGGCAAGCTCGGCGGCCAGGCCGACGTGCCCGGCGTCGCCGGCACCTGGAAGGACTTGACCGACTCCGTCAACTCGATGGCGGGCAACCTCACCGCCCAGGTTCGCAACATCGCGGAAGTTGCCACCGCCATCGCCGGCGGCGACCTCTCGCGCAAGATCACCGTGGACGTGCGCGGCGAGATCCTTCAGCTCAAGGACACGCTGAACACCATGGTCGACCAGCTCAACCGCTTCGCGGGCGAGGTGACGCGCGTGGCGCGCGAGGTCGGCACCGAAGGCCGCCTCGGCGGCCAGGCCAACGTGCCCGGCGTCGCCGGGACCTGGAAGGACTTGACGGACTCCGTGAATTCGATGGCGGGCAACCTCACCGCCCAGGTCCGCAACATCGCCGAGGTGACGACCGCGGTCGCGCGCGGCGACCTCTCGCGCAAGATCACCGTCGACGTGAAGGGCGAAATCCTCGAGCTGAAGAACACCATCAACACGATGGTGGACCAGCTCAACGGCTTTGCCGGCGAAGTCACGCGCGTGGCGCGCGAGGTCGGCACCGAAGGCAAGCTCGGCGGCCAGGCCGAAGTGCCCGGCGTCGCCGGCACCTGGAAGGACCTCACCGACAATGTCAACTTCATGGCCTCCAACCTGACGGCGCAGGTCCGCAACATCGCCGAGGTCGCGACCGCGATCGCCGGCGGTGACCTGTCGAAGAAGATCACGGTGGACGTACGCGGCGAGATCCTTCTCCTGAAGGATACGCTGAACACCATGGTCGAGCAGCTCCGCTCCTTCGCCGCCGAAGTCACGCGCGTGGCGCGCGAGGTCGGCACCGAGGGCCGGCTCGGCGGCCAGGCCGTCGTGCCCGGGGTCGGCGGCACCTGGAAGGATCTCACCGATAACGTCAACCTCCTGGCTGCGAACCTCACCACGCAGGTCCGCAACATCGCCGAAGTCACCACGGCGGTCGCGCGCGGCGACCTCTCGCGCAAGATCACGGTGGACGTGAAGGGAGAAATCCTCGAGCTGAAGAACACCATCAACACCATGGTGGACCAGCTCAACGCCTTCGCCGGCGAGGTGACGCGCGTGGCGCGTGAGGTCGGCACCGAGGGTAAGCTGGGCGGCCAGGCCCAGGTGCCCGGCGTCGCCGGCACGTGGAAGGATCTCACCGACACCGTCAACTTCATGGCGGCGAACCTGACCGAGCAGGTGCGCGGCATCGTCAAGGTGGTGACCGCGGTCGCCAATGGCGATCTGAAACAGAACCTCACGGTGAAATCGAAGGGCGAGGTCGCGGCGCTCGCCGACACCATCAACAACATGACCGAGACGCTCGCGACCTTCGCCGATCAGGTGACCTCGGTGGCGCGCGAGGTCGGCGTCGAAGGCCGGCTCGGCGGCCAGGCCAACGTGCCCGGCGCTGCCGGCACCTGGAAGGATCTCACCGGCAACGTCAACCTGCTCGCGGCCAACCTGACCTCGCAGGTGCGCGCGATCGCGGAAGTCGCAACTGCGGTGACCAAGGGCGACCTGACGCGGTCGATCCAGGTCGACGCCCGCGGCGAAGTGGCGGAGCTGAAGGACAACATCAACACGATGATCACCAACCTCCGTCTCACGACGGAGCTGAACACCGAGCAGGACTGGCTCAAGACCAACCTCGCCAAGTTCACCAACATGCTCCAGGGCCAGCGCGACCTCACGACCGTCGGCCGGCTGCTGCTCACCGAATTGTCGCCGCTGGTGAACGCCCACACCGGCGTGATCTACCAGGTCGAAAACGAGAACGATCCCCAGCTCCTGCTGCTTGCCTCTTACGCCAGCGACGGAGTCTACCCTTATCTGCCGGTGCTGCAGTTCGGCGAAGGCCTGATCGGCCAGTGCGCCCTCGACAAGCGGCCGCGCGTTGTCTCCGACATTCCGTCGGACGTGGTGCCGATCAACTCGGCGCTGTTCCGCGTCGCACCGAAGAACCTCGTCGTGCTCCCGGTCCTGTTCGAAGGCCAGGTCAAGGCCGTGATCGAGCTCGCCTCGCTGGTCTCCTTCACGACCTCGCAGATGACGTTCCTGGAGCAGCTCACCGACTCCATCGGCATCGTGCTCAATTCGATCGAGGCCACGATGCAGACCGAAGGCCTGCTCAAGCAGTCGCAGCAACTCGCCGGCGAGCTGCAGACGCAGCAGCGCGAGCTGCAGCAGACCAACGACCAGCTCGAGCAGAAGGCGCAGCAGCTCGCCGAGCGCAACGTCGAGGTGGAACGCAAGAACCAGGAGATCGAGCAGGCCCGCCGCGCGCTCGAGGAGAAGGCGACCGAGCTCGCGCTGACCTCCAAGTACAAATCCGAATTCCTCGCCAATATGAGCCACGAGCTGCGCACGCCGCTGAACTCGATCCTGATCCTCGGACAGCAGCTCAGCGACAACCCCGATGGCAACCTCTCGGCCAAGCAGGTCGAATTCGCCCGCACCATCCACGGCGCCGGCACCGACCTGCTCAACCTCATCAGCGACATTCTCGATCTCTCCAAGATCGAGTCCGGTACCGTGACGGTCGATGCCGAGGAAATCCTGACCGCGAACCTGCTCGAGACCGTCGGCCGGCCGTTCCGGCACGAGGCGGATAACCGCAACCTGTCATTCAAGATCGACGTCGATCCGAATCTGCCGCGCAGCATCGTGACCGACTCCAAGCGGCTGCAACAGGTGCTGAAGAACCTGCTCTCCAACGCCTTCAAGTTCACCGCCGAAGGCGAAGTGCGCCTGAAGGTCGCCGGCGCGGTCGGCGGCTGGGGGACAGATCATCCGGTGCTGAACTCGGCGCCGGCCGTGATCGCCTTCGAAGTGTCCGACACCGGTATCGGCATTCCCCTGGAGAAGCAGAAGCTGATCTTCGAGGCGTTCCAGCAGGCCGATGCCGGCACCAGCCGCAAATACGGCGGCACCGGGCTCGGCCTTGCGATCAGCCGCGAGCTGGCCAGCCTGCTCGGCGGCGAGATCCACCTGCGCAGCGCGCCGGGCAAGGGCTCGACCTTCACGCTCTATCTACCCTTGAAATATTCCGGCCCGACCCTCGCGCCGCGGGCGCCGGCGTCACAACAATACAGCCAGCCGCCGGCGCTGCAGCCTGCGGCGCCTGACCAGCAGCGCGTTATCGAACAGCTGCCGGACGACCGCCTCAACCTCGAGCCCGGCGACACCATCCTCCTGATCGTCGAGGACGACCCGCATTATGCCCGCGTCCTGGTCGATCTGGCCCGCGACAAGGGCTTCAAGGTTCTGGTCGCCGCGCGCGGCGCCGAGGCCCTCGATCTCGCCAAGCAGTACCAGCCGACGGCCGTCTCCCTCGACGTGTTCCTGCCCGACATGCTAGGCTGGACCGTGCTGAGCCAGCTCAAGCACAATCCGCTCACCCGCCACATCCCGGTCCAGATCATCACGCTCGACGAGGATCGCCAGCATGCGCTGGCCCGCGGCGCCTTCTCCTTTGTCAACAAGCCGACGACGACCGAGGGCGTCTCGGCCGCTCTGACGCAGATCAAGGAATATGCGCGGCCGCGGCGCAAGCGGCTCCTGATCGTCGAGGACAACGAGGCCGAGCGGCTCTCGATCCGCGAGCTGCTGCACCACGACGACATCGAGATCCTGGCCACCGATACCGGGGCCGGCGCGCTCACGACGCTGCGCGAGCAGCCCTGCGATTGCGTGGTGCTCGACCTCAGGCTGCCCGACATGAGCGGCTTCGAGGTGCTCGATCAGATCCGCAACGACGAGTCGCTATCGAACATCCCCGTCGTGGTGTTCACCGGCCGCGAGCTTTCCGCCGAGGAGGATGCCGAGCTTCACACCATGGCACGCAGCATCGTGGTCAAGGGCGTGGAATCGCCCGAGCGCCTGCTCGACGAGACCGCGTTGTTCCTGCACCGCGTGATCACGGAGCTGCCGATCGAGAAGCAGCGCATGCTGGAGAAGCTGAACAGTTCCGACGAGGACCTGATCGGCAAGACCGCCCTGCTCGTCGACGACGACGCCCGCAATATCTTCGCGCTGTCCAGCGTGCTGGAACGGCGCGGCATGAAGGTGCTGACGGCCACGACCGGCAGCGAGGCGGTGACACTGGTCGAATCCAATCCGGAGATCGCGATCGTGCTGATGGACATCATGATGCCGCAGATGGATGGCTATCAGACCATCGGCGTGATCCGCGAGAACCCGGCCTTCGCCCGTCTGCCGATCATCGCGTTGACCGCCAAGGCGATGAAGGGCGACCGCGAGAAATGCCTCGAAGCCGGCGCGTCCGACTACCTCGCCAAGCCGGTCAACACCGACCAATTGCTGCTTGCGATCCGCATGTGGCTGCATCGCTGAGTTGGGCCCGCGTATGGACCAGGAAAAGGTCAACATCCTGCTCGTCGACGATCAGCCGGCCAAGCTGCTCGCCTACGAAGTGATCCTGAAGGATCTCGGCGAGAACCTCGTGATCGCCTCCTCGGGCCGCGAGGCGTTGGAGGTGCTGCTCAAGACCGAGATCGCGGTGATCCTGGTCGACGTCTGCATGCCCGAGCTCGACGGCTTCGAGCTCGCCGCGATGATCCGCGAGCATCCGCGCTTTCAGAAGACCGCCATGATCTTCATCTCGGCCATCCAGGTCAGCGACATCGACCGGCTGCGCGGTTACGAGATGGGCGCGGTCGATTATGTGCCGGTGCCGGTCGTGCCGGAGGTACTTCGCGCCAAGATCAAGGTGTTTGCCGAGCTCTACCGCAAGACGCGCGAGCTCGAACGGCTGAACCACGAGCTCGAGGACCGCGTCCGCGCCCGCACCGCGGAACTGGAAGCTTCCACCGCGAAGCTGCGCGAGAGCGAGCAGCGGCGGAGCATGGCGATCGCGGCCGGCAAGATGGGGTCCTGGGACTGGGACTGGATCAGCGGCGACTGGATGTGGGACGAGGGGCAATACCGGATCTTCGGCGTCAGTCCCGAGAATTTCGAGGTCAATCCGGCCAACGTTCAGGCCCTGTTGCACCCTGACGACGTCGACCAGTTGCGCAAGGCGATCGCCGAGTTCAACAAGGGCACGCGCGCCTACGAGACGGAGTTCCGCATCATGCGGCCCGACGGCGAGGTGCGCTGGTGCGTCGGCACGGCGGCCGCGACCACGGACGAGAGCGGACGCGTGGTGCGCGTCAGCGGCGTTACCGTCGACATCACCGAGCGCAAGCGCGCCGAAGAGAGGCAGAACCTGCTGGCGCGGGAAGTCGATCATCGCGCGAAGAACGCGCTGGCGCTGGCGCAGTCGATCGTGCGCCTCACCCGGGCCGACGAGGTCAAGGCCTATGTCAACGCCGTCGAGGGGCGCATCAATGCGCTGGCGCGCGTGCACACCATCCTGTCGCTGTCGAGCTGGCAAGGCGCCGAGCTCTCCAGGCTCATCGACGAGGAGCTTGCGCCCTATTCGCTCGGCGACCAGATCAAACTGGCAGGGCCCGAAGTTCAGTTGCTGCCGGCGACGGCCCAGACCCTGGCGCTCGCACTGCACGAGCTCTTCACCAACTCGGCAAAGTACGGCGCGCTATCCACCCGATCGGGGCGGCTCGCGATCGATTGGCAGGTCGACGACGAGCTGCTCACGCTGAGCTGGGAGGAATCCGGCGGCCCCCTGGTCAAGACCCCGAAATCGCGCGGCTTCGGCACGCGAAGCCTGCTTGCGAGCATCGAGTCCCAGCTTGGCGGACAGGCGCAGTTCGATTGGCGCGCCGAAGGCCTGTTGTGCCGTCTGGAGGTGCCGTTGACACGCAAGACCGCGACGGCTGCACCTGGCAAGTTCGACACCGCGGGCGCTGCCGAATTGCAGCGCGCATCCGGCTAGCCGGACGCTGCGCTCGTCTTGCGCTGAGCGGTGCGCGGTTCACGCGCGATGCGCCCCTCGAGCCAGGCTTCCGTTCGCGCGAGATCGCGCAGCGCCCGGGCGTAGCGGCGAGCCGCGCTCCGCTCCGCGCCACGCGGGAGCTTGCGCGCCTTGCGCAGGATGTCCGCGGCTGCGTTGCGATAGGCCAGCGAGCGGTAAAGAAAGACGACCTTACCCATATCGATGTTCCCGTTTTGCTGGCGCCCATCTTGGCAAGCCCCGCATGAACGCCGGATGAAGCGGGTGGTAACAATTCCTTCCGCGGAACGGAACCAGGGAATCGCATGCGCGTTGGCTTGGCAGTCGGGATGCCGTCCCATGCGCACCAAGAAGTCGTCTGAGCTGATCTCCGCCAGCGGCCTTATCAAGCTGATGACGCATGCGATGATGGGCGCAGCGCTCGGCCTCACCTTCAGCCTCGCGCTCGTCCTGTCCAATCCAGCCGTCGCCAACCTGCTGAACAATGGCGGAAGCCAGGCCGCCATAGTCTTCACCATCATCTTGGTGACGACCTTCGCGATCGGCGCGACGCTCACCGGCGCCGTGTTTATCCTGGCCGAGGACGACCAAACTTGAAGCGTGCGTGACGCAAGCTCCGCATCGGGAGGCCCTTTCGTCTTCTATGCCTTATCGTGGGTTCGACACTCGGCCCTCAGTATCTGGCGCCCACGATCTCAGGGACGCTCGGCTGCGCGCGCGGGATTGCCGCCTGTCTTCACGGCACGAAGCCGCACCCGGTCGCGGACGTCAGGCAGCACGTCGCTACCGCCGGCCGCCCTCCATTCGGCAATCAAGAGGTTGATTTTCCGGCGCAGGTCCATCTGCGCCAGGGCCCTTTCCGTGCAGTCGCGATCGCGCTCGACGAGGTCGCGCACCGACGCCTCGACGTCGGCCATCTCCAGCCTCAAGGCTCTGATTTTACGTCGAATTTCATTAATTCTGTTGTCCATGGCTTGTTAGAACAAAATAAGAACATATAGTCAAGTCACGATTTCGGGACGGAGAAGCCAGATGCAGGTTCAAGGTAAATACGACGCCAAATTTTTCCTGAGCGAGCAGATGACGCGGGCACAGGGTCTCAAGCTGAAGCGGCTCAGCGAAGAGGCCTATCAGCCCGGCCAATATGCGCGGGATCTGTCCTTCAGCGAGGCGGCCCGACGCATCCAGGCGCTGGAAGCGGAGATCGAGCTGGCAAATTCCTTCTAGGCTGCGCGGTCCACGCTCCCGGAACCATGGCTGTGCCGAATGGTTCTCCTCTTCCGAGGGAGAACAGGCATGGCACGCAAGGCAAAGAAACGCCGCTACTCACGCAGCTCGGGCAGCGATGTCGCCAGCGAGATGCGGCGTTACAAGAAGGGCACCGCGAAGAGCGGCCGGGGCGGGCGCGGCGGCCGCGTCAAGAGCCGCAAGCAGGCCATCGCGATCGGGCTGTCGAAGGCACGCAAGAAGGGCAAGAAGGTCCCGAAGAAGGCTTCGAAGCGCAAGAGCGCCAAGAAGACGTCCAAGAAATCGTCGAGGACGTCGTCGAAGAAATCATCGAAGCGCAAATCATCCAAACGGTCGCGCTGACCGGTCTCAGATCATGCTGCCCGGCATGAAGCAGCGGATCGAAATCCCGAACGCAGTCTTGACCGGCCATACCATGGTGCGGCCCGCCCGGTTCGGCTCGGTGATGACGGCCTCATCCGGCACGTCGATCCACTGCCCGTCGAGGCGGACACGGTAGCGCCCGTTGTGCGACTCCCAATCGGGATCGGCGACGGCGAAACCGTCCGCATCCGAGCAGCACGGACCGAGATGGCTGCGCAAACTGTCGAACCATGGCTTCAGAGGGGAATTCGCGTAGCGGCCGTCGTCGCGCCCGAGCGCGTTTCCGCCCGAGAGCACCAATGCCGCCACCAGCAGCGCACTCCTGAGCGAGAGCTTCAATCGATCCATGTCGGCACCGATCACATGTGAACCACCGGCGAGTTCCACAAAGCGCCGGGAGGTTCGAAGTTCCACGCTTGCAACCCCTTTCAGTGGCGACGTTGCCGCAGAAGCACCGAGGCGCCTTGCGAGTGTGATCAGCGATCACGGCTTTTTCGGACGCACCGCGTCACCATCGCTGCCGTTAACGAGAATGTTATCGGGCCTTGGCGAGCTTGATTGCGCGTGCGAAAGGCGGCCCGAGGCCGCCTTTCTGGACTTGTAGCGGTCGAGGTTCGCGTTAGGCGAGTGGCACCGCGACGAAGCGGGTGGCTTCCGCGCCTCTGACCTGAAGCAGCACGCTGCGCTTGCCCGACGATTTGGCCTGCGCCAGCTCGGAGCGCACCTCGTCGACATTGCTGACGGCCTTGCCGCCGACATTGAGGATGACGTCGCCGGTCCGGATGCCGCGTTGCGCGGCCGGGCCTTGCGGATCCACCTCGGTGACGACGACGCCCTTCTGGCCTGCGCCCTGGACGTCACCTGCGGGCGCCAGGCTGAGGCCGAGGCGCGGCGTGCCGGCACCCGGCTGCCCCCTGCCCTCGTCGGCATTGCCCTTGCTATTGCCCTTGGCCTGCCGCTCGTTCGGCAATTCGCCGAGCGCCAGGGTCACCGTCTTGCTGTCGCCCTTGCGGGAGACATCGAGCGTCACGGACGTACCCGGCGCCAGGCCGGCGATGGTGCGGGCGAGATCGCGGGAGTCCTTGATCGCGGTGCCGTTGACGGCGGTGATGACGTCCCCCGCCTCGATGCCGGCCTTCGCCGCCGGGCTGCCATCCTGCGGATTGTCGACGATCGCGCCGCGCGCCTCCTTGAGGCCGAGGCTCTCGGCGATATCCGACGTCACGGGCTGCACCTGCACGCCGAGCCAGCCCCGGGTGACCGCGCCCTTGTCCTTCAATTGCGCAACGACGAGCTTGGCGGTCGAGGCCGGAATATCGAAGCCGATGCCGACCGAGCCGCCCGAAGGGGAGAAGATCGCAGTGTTCACGCCGATCACGTTGCCGTTCATGTCGAAGGCCGGGCCGCCGGAATTGCCCTTGTTGATCGGTGCGTCGATCTGGATGAAGTCGTCATAGGGACCGTTGCCGATGTCGCGGCCGCTGGCCGAGACAATGCCGGCGGTCACGGTGCCGCCAAGACCGAAGGGATTGCCGACCGCGACGACCCAGTCGCCGATGCGCGGCTTCTGGTCGGAAAATCTGACGAACGGAAAGTCCTTCTTGCCGTCGACCTTGATCAGCGCGAGATCGGTCTTCGGATCGGTGCCGACGACCTTCGCCGTGTAGGTCGTGCCGTCGTCCATCGTCACCTGCACGGACTCGGCGTGATCGACGACGTGATTGTTGGTCACGGCATAGCCGTCGGCGGAGATGAAGAAGCCGGAGCCTTCGCCCGTGATCATCTGGTGGCGCTGGCGCGGCATGCCGTTCGCGCCGCCAGGGAAGCGAAAGCCGAACTGTCGCGAGAACTGGTCGAACGGCGTGTCCTCGTCCGAACCCATGCGGTTCTGCTGCAGCATCGCGCTTTTGTCGTTGTCCTGATCGATTCTGACCCGCACCGAGATCACTGCGGGTTTGACCTTGCTGACGAGATCGCCGAAGCCGGGCGGCGTCGCGGCGGCTTCGGCCGCCTGCGCCGGCGCAATCAAGGCGTTGATGCCGTACGGCGAGATGCCCGGTGCAATGGCCAGGGCGGCCACGCCGAGCGCGGCCACGGTGCCGAGTAGCGCGAGCCGGCGTGGCCGCAAGATCTTGCGAGGCGTGGTGATGTCGGAATTGACGCGATCGTTCATGTCGAAATGTCCATGTTGAGCTGGTGTCGCCTTGCCCTCAACATGGTCGCTGCCACCTTACGGCGTCCCGTCCGTCCGATTAAATCTCGGCAAAGAACGGTTGAGCCGACGCAGCAGGCAATCCGGACGTTTGATGCAGCTCAACACGCTTCCCTTGCGCAGTGAAAAAACTGCGCTCCTCGGATGATGTCCACTGGAGGCGCGCCATGTACAAAGACATTCTCGTCCACATTCCCACTGAACGTCCCATGCGTCCCGCGATCGACGGCTCGATCTCGCTCGCGGCGAACCTCAACGCGCATCTCGACGTGGTCGCGGTCGGCTATGTCGCCACCAGTACGGCTTACGTCATGGAAGGCGGCGCGGCGGTGGCGGCCGTGTTCGAGCTGGAACGCGAGCGTGCCGTGGAGCGGGCCGAGGCTGCGCTTGCGGTATTCAAGAGCGAGGCGGCGAACGCCGGCATCTCCTATACCTGCCACGCACTCGGCGCGATCCCGGCGGATGCCGCCGGTTCGCTCGGCGAGATGGCACGGCTGCACGATCTCAGCATCGTGCTCCAGCCCGATCCGGCGCAAGGCTCGTTCGACAACGACATGCCGAGCGAGATTCTGTTCCAGTCGGGCGGCCCGGTGCTGTTCCTGCCCTACACCTTCCGCGGAGCCTTCAAGGCGAACCGGATCGGCATCTGCTGGGACGGCAGCCGGCTCGCTGCCCGCGCCATGCGCGATGCAGCCCCGTTCCTGGCGCGCGCCGCCGAGATCGTGATCATCAGCGTCAACGAGACCGACGCCGTAGCCCGCGAAGCTTCAGCGAGCGGTCTGGCCAGACATCTCGGCCGGCGCGGACTGTCGACCCGCACAGTGAGCCTGACCGCCACGCGCGCCGACATTCAGCCGACGATCCTTTCGTTGGCGGCTGACGAGAGTCTCGATCTGCTGGTGATGGGCGGCTACGGCCATTCGCGGTTGCAGGAGCGCGTTCTCGGGGGCGTCACCCGCGCCATGCTGGAAGCCATGACGGTCCCGACGCTGATGTCCCATTGATGAGCCGGCTTGGCGCCGTCACGCCGCGACGGGAGCCTCCCTCGTGGCCCGCGCGGCGGCGTCCTCGTCGCGATGCCCGTTACACGCGGCGAAGTGCGCCTTGAGCTCGATTTCGGCGAGATGTTCGAAATGTTCGGCTTGGCCGAGGAGTTCCCAGTTCTGCAGCGGCCGGTAGGCCGCCTGCTGACGGCAGAGGGACGCCAGCGCCCGGTAGCGACGTACGTTCTCCATGAGACCCTCCCTCGCGTTCACAGGCTTATTGCCCTGATTTGCGTCAGGCCAATGGCGTTTATGCAAAACATTTGCTGCGCCCACAACGCGCCCGAACCAAGTTATTTTTTCGAGAAGCGCCGCTAAGGTTTTAGTTCCAAACGTCCGCCTGGAACCAGGTACCCAACGCTAGGCGTAGAGGCGGCGCTCTACGGCGACGCCGACCAGGTCGAGATAGCGTTCGATCAGGTCGGGCCGGCCGACGAGATAGCCTTGCATCTCCTCGCAGGCCTCGCGGGCCAAAAAGGCGCGCTGGGCTTCCGTCTCCACCCCCTCGGCAATCACCGGGATCTTCAGGGCGTGCGCAAGGCTCAGGACGGCGCGGACAATCTCGGCCGATTGCGTTGTAGCCTCCAGGTTGGAGATGAAACTGCGGTCGATCTTGATCTTGTCGAACGGGAACGACTGCAGATAGGACAGCGAGGAATAGCCGGTGCCGAAATCGTCCATGGCGATGCGGATGCCGAGCGCCTTCAGCCGCCGCAGCAGATTGAGCGCGCGGGTGAAATCGCCGATCAGCACGCCCTCGGTGATCTCGACCTCGAGCCGCGTCGGCGTCAGCCCCGTCTCCAACAGGATCTGGTGGACCGAACGCTCGAGATCGCCGGCCTGGAACTGGACCGGCGATAGATTGACCGCGACCTGCAGCGGCCGCGGCCAGGATGCCGCCTCGCGGCACGCCTCACGCAGGACCCATTCGCCGATCTCGACGATCAGCCCGTTCTCTTCCGCGAGCGGAATGAACTGGTCCGGCGGCACGAAGCCGCGCGTCGGATGGTTCCAACGCAGCAGCGCCTCGAAGCCGATGACCTCGCCATCCACCCGCGCCTGCGGCTGGAAATAGACCAGGAACTGGTTCTGCTCCAGCGCCTGCCGCAGGTCGTGCTGCAACAGCCTGCGGTCGCGCAGCTCCTGGTCCATCTCGGATTCGAAGCAGCGGACCCGGCCCCTGCCCTCGCGCTTGGCGCGGTAGAGGGCCGAGTCGGCGTTGGCGAGCAGCGTGGCGGCGTTCACGCCATCGTCCGGATAGAACGCGATGCCGACGCTGAGGCTTACGTGGGAGAGATAGTCGTCGACCTCGAGCTCCTTGCCGATCGTCTCGACCAGGCGTTCGGCCAGCGCCAGAACGTCCTCACGGCCGGCATCGTCGGGCATCAAAATCATGAACTCGTCGCCGCCGATGCGGGCGACGAAGGCGCCTTCGGCTTCCGCGGCGAGCCGGTCGGCCGCCGCCCGCATCAGCATGTCGCCGACGGGGTGACCGAACACGTCGTTGACCTCCTTGAAGCGGTCGAGATCGAGGCTCAGCACCGCAAAGCTGGTCGACGCCTCCTCCGCCCGCTCCAGCCGTTCGTCGAGCGCCGCGTTGAAGGCGCTGCGGTTCGGCAAGTCCGTGAGCACATCATGCTGCGCGAGATGGCTGATGCGCTGCCGGGTGGCGACGCGCTCCGTGACGTCCTCGATCACGCCGACCAGATATTGCGGATCCCCGTTGCCATCTGTGATCAGCATTTTGCGTGAATTGACCAGTCGGTCGCGGCCTTTGATGCCTACTTCGAGCAGATGCTCCTCGAGAGACATCGGCATGCCGCTGGCGACGACGCGTCTATCCTGCTCGTTGACCACGCGGGCCACGTCGGCCGGGAAGATCTGTTCGGGCGTTCGCCCCAGCATCTGTTCGCGCGGCATGCCATAATAGCCTTCCCCGGCTCGGTTGAGCAGGATGTAGCGCGAACTCGTTGCGCATTTCGCGAAGACGGCGATCGGGATGTTCTCGATGATGGTGTCGAGGAATTCGCGGGTCCGCAACAAATCCTGCTCGGCCTCGTCCTGCGCTTGCGCGCGCCCGTCCGTGATGCGTTGACGCTCACGGGTCTCGTAGGCCGCGCTGACGAGCTCGCCCAGCTTGTCGAGATCGACCTGCCCAGTTGCGTCGGTCGCGCAACGAAGCTGCTCTGCGTACAAGCGATGTAGGCTCACATCATCGCTCCACGTCGCACGCAGACGTCATGCCCGCAAATTGTTCCAGTCCGCATCCGCGTGCCTCTTGCGCTCCTAAACCAGAGATTGAGACGACTAGAGTTGCGCGAGCGTTAATCGTGCGTTCGTCTCAAAGACGTGGTTAGCCCGGCCTGAAGGAAGGGACGGCTTTTGCACGGGAGTCCCGTAAAAGCCCGGAGAGAATTGCCACGGTTTGAGACAACCGGCACCGGAGCGGTGTGGTCAGCAATCTAGCGGATACGCGAAGTCTCCCTGGTCCGTAGCGCCTGTGCGGAAATATCCTGCAGTCTTGTAACCCGCGCCGCCTCTGCTGCGAGGCGAATGGCTGCGATGTTTGCGGCATATTCTGCGCAATTCTTGCCGCGAAATACTGCAGAGCCCGCGACGAGCGTATCGGCGCCGGCCGCGGCAACGGTCACCGCAGTGTCGCCGGTGATGCCGCCATCGACCTCGAGCCGGATCGGCCGGTCGCCGATCATGGTTCGAATTCGTCCGATCTTCTCGATCTGGGACTCGAGAAACGACTGGCCGCCGAATCCGGGATTGACCGTCATGACAAGCACGAGGTCGATGCGGTCGAGCACATATTCGACGACAGCTTCCGGCGTTGCCGGGCACAAACTGACGCCGGCCTTCTTGCCGAGCGCGCGAATGGCCTGAAGTGAGCGGTCGAGATGCGGGCCTGCTTCGACATGAACGGTAATGACATCCGCTCCGGCCTTCGCGAACGCCTCGATATAGGGATCGACCGGGGCGATCATGAGATGCACGTCGAAGACCTTCTTCGTCATCGGCCGGATCGCCTTGATGACATCGGCACCGAAGCTGATGTTCGGCACAAAGTGGCCGTCCATCACATCGCAATGGATCCAGTCGGCGCCAGCCGCGTCGATCGCGGTGATCTCCTCGCCGAGACGGGCGAAATCGGCGGCCAGGATCGAGGGAGCGATGAGGATCTCCTTGGTCATGACTTTGCACTCCGCGTGTCGGCGCCACCGCTGAAGACCCGGCTCGCCAGGACGTCCGCGGGATCGACCGTTTCGAGGTCGGCGACATCGAGCATGCGATCGAGATCGGACACCAGGCGATCGGCCTGCCGCAGCCGGATGCGGTCGACGGCGTTGCGGATCGAGCGCGCGTTGGAGAAGAACGGCTGGGTCCGGCGCAGCGCGATGTATTTCTCGAACGCCTCGCGCGCCGCGGTCGAGAAGCGATAGCCACGCTCCTTCAGCATCAGCTCGGCTATGACGAGCAGCTCGGCCTCTGCATAGTCGGGAAATTCGATGTGGTGGGCGATGCGCGAGCGGAAGCCGGGATTCGAGGCGAAGAAGCTCGTCATGCGCTCGCCATAGCCGGCGAGGATCACGACCAGGTCCTCGCGCTGGTTCTCCATCACCTGGAGCAGGATCTCGATCGACTCCTGGCCGTAGTCGCGCTCGTTGTCGGGACGATGCAGGTAATAGGCCTCGTCGATAAACAGCACGCCGCCCATCGCCTTCTTCAGGATCTCCTTGGTCTTCGGCGCGGTGTGGCCGATATACTGGCCGACGAGATCGTCGCGCGTCACCGAGATCACCTGCCCGCGCCGCACGAAGCCGAGACCGTGCAGGATCTTGGCCATGCGCAGCGCGACGGTGGTCTTGCCGGTTCCGGGGTTACCGGTGAAGGACATGTGCAGCGTCGGCGGTGCAGAGACCAATCCAGCGCGCTGCCGGATACGTTCGATCAATAGCAGCGAGGCGATCTGGCGCACGCGGCTCTTCACCGGCTTCAATCCGACCAGCTCCTGCTCGAGCTGCTGCAGCGTGTCGGTGATCCCGGCCGCTTCGGCCTCCTTGCGAAGATCGAAATGGGTCTCGTTGTGTTCGGTCGTCGTTGCGTGGGGCACATCGAGCATCGGAGCCTCGAAAAAAAGGGCTTCGCCGCGTGGGAGGCGGCGAAGCAGTTGGTCCGCCAAGGATGCGGAGCAGGGAGAGCTCCGCGCGGAAGCGGATAGTTAAGTCGACGCGTGCGCGGCCTGCCGGCGCACAGTGGTGTAACGGATCGCGCGGCCGCCGACCTCCTGTCGCACCAGTTCGAACTCCGCCTCTCGCGGCGGCCGGTTGACGAGGAAGGAGATCCGGACCGATTCCCAGCCATGACTGGAATCGAAGCCGCTGATCCGGATGTAGCGATCGCCATAGACCCTGCGGCATTCGGCGAGCTCCATCATCACGCCGGCAGCGTCCTGGAGGTCGAACATCGGCAGGCCCCACATCTCCCAATAGATGTTGCGGGGATGCGGATCCTCGGTGAACTCGATGTTCACCGCCCAGCCGTTGGCGAGACAGTACTGCACCTGGCGGGTGATCTGCTCGTCGGTCAGATCCGGCAGATACGAGAAGCAGCCCTGGGTGATCTTCATCTCAAATCTCCTCAGACGGTTTCCAGCGCCGTCGGCACGAAGTCCGGCGTGTCGGTGGATTGATAGTTGAAGGTGACGTCCTTCCAGACCTCGAGCGCGGCCTTCAGCGGCGTGCAGGTCTCGGCTGCCCTGGCAAGGATCTCCGGACCCTCGTTGACGTAATCGCGGCCCTCATTGCGGGCGAGGATCATCGCTTCCAGCGCCACGCGGTTGGCGGTCGCGCCGGCCGCAATGCCCATGGGATGGCCGATGGTGCCACCGCCGAACTGCAGCACGACGTCTTCGCCCAGGAGGTCGAGCAGCTGGTGCATCTGCCCGGCATGGATGCCGCCGGAGGCGACCGGCATCATCTTGTTCAGGCTCGCCCAGGACTGGTCGAAGAACAGGCCATGCTCGAGCTTGGCCGGGTTGAAGTCCTCGCGGCAAACGTCGTAGTAGCCGCGCGTGGTGTTGGGATCGCCTTCGAGCTTGCCGACCACCGTGCCGGCATGGATGTGGTCGACGCCGGCAAGCCGCATCCATTTGGCGATGACACGGAACGACACGCCGTGGCTCTTCTGCCGGGTATAGGTGGAATGGCCGGCGCGATGCAGATGCAGAATCATGTCGTTGCGCCGCGCCCACTTGGCCATGGACTGGATCGCGGTGTAGCCGATCACGAGGTCGATCATCACGATGACCGAGCCGAGTTCTTTTGCGAACTCGGCGCGCTCGTACATGTCCTCCATCGTGCCCGCGGTGATGTTGAGGTAGGTCCCTTTCACCTCGCCCGAGGCGGCCTGCGCGCGGTTCACCGCCTCCATGCAATAGAGGAAGCGGTCGCGCCAATGCATGAAGGGCTGCGAGTTGATGTTCTCGTCGTCCTTGGTGAAGTCGAGCCCGCCCTTCAGCGCCTCATAGACCACGCGGCCGTAATTGCGACCCGACAGACCCAGCTTCGGCTTCACGGTCGCGCCGAGCAGCGGCCGGCCGAACTTGTCGAGCCGCTCGCGCTCCACAACGATGCCGGTCGCCGGTCCCTGGAACGTCTTCACATAGGCGACGGGAAAGCGCATGTCCTCGAGCCGCAACGCCTTCAGCGGCTTGAAGCCGAACACGTTGCCGATGATCGAGGCCGAGAGGTTGGCGATCGAGCCCGGCTCGAACAGGTCGAGATCATACGCGATGTAGGCGAAATACGAGCCGGGCGAGCCCGGAACGGGATCGACGCGATAGCACTTGGCGCGATATTTCTCGGCCGCGGTCAGGCGATCGGTCCACACCACGGTCCAGGTCGCGGTCGAGGATTCGCCTGCCACAGCAGCTGAGGCCTCGATCGGGTCGACGCCTTCCTGCGGCGTGACGCGGAATAGCGCGATGACGTCGGTGTCCTTCGGCGTGTAGTCGGGCTCCCAATAGCCCATGCGCTTGTATTCCATCACGCCGGAGCGATAGCGCTCTTTGCCGCGGACCGTGCCTGCATGTGCGTTCATGTCTCTCTCCTGCTCTCTTATCTGCTCTTTCTGATCGACTAGGCAGCCACGGATTCGCGGGCGTCGACGCGCGGATCGAGCTCGCCGGCGCGATAGCGACGCGCCATCTCGCTCATCGGAATGACCTTGATCTTGCTGGCGTGGCCTGCGGTGCCGAACTGCTCGAAGCGCTCGCGGCACAATTCGCGCATTGCGTCCATCGCCGGCTTCAGGAACTTGCGCGGATCGAACTCGGAGCGCGCTTCCGCCGCCACCTTCCGGAACACCGCGGTCATCGCCAGCCGGCAATCGGTGTCGATATTGACCTTGCGCACGCCGCTCCGGATGCCGCGAACGATCTCCTCGACCGGCACGCCCCAGGTCTGCGGCATCTCACCGCCGAACTGGTTGAACATGTCCTGAAGCGGCTGCGGCACCGAGGAGGAGCCGTGCATGACCAGATGCGTGTTCGGCAGGCGGCGGTGGATCTCCTCGACCACCCGCATCGCCAGGATGTCGCCATCAGGCTTGCGGCTGAACTTGTAGGCGCCGTGCGAGGTGCCCATCGCGATGGCGAGCGCATCGACCTTGGTGGCGCGAACGAAGTCGACCGCCTGATCGGGATCTGTCAGGAGCTGGTCGTGGCTGACCTTGCCCTCGACGCCATGACCATCCTCCTGCTCGCCACCGCCATGTTCGAGCGAGCCGAGCACACCGAGCTCGCCTTCGACGGAAGCGCCGACCCAATGGGCGAGATCGACGACGCGGCGCGTGATGGCGACGTTGTAGTCGTAATCGGCGGCGGTCTTGGCGTCGGCCTTGAGCGAGCCGTCCATCATCACCGAGGTGAAGCCATGGGCGATGGCGGACGCGCAGGTCGCCTCGTCATTGCCGTGGTCCTGGTGCATGCAGAGCGGAATGTCCGGATAGGTCCGCTCCAGGGCGTCGATCATGTGCGAGAGCACGAGATCGCCGGCATAGCTGCGCGCGCCGCGCGAGGCCTGGATGATGACGGGCGCATCGACCGCGGCCGCCGCCTGCATGATCGCGATGCCCTGCTCCATGTTGTTGATGTTGAATGCCGGCACGGCGTAGCCGTGGTTGGCAGCGTGATCGAGCAATTGGCGAAGGGTGATACGGGCCAAGGGTCGTTCTCCTATTGGCTGTTGCGGGCGATCGCCCGGCGGGCGGCTGCCGCAATGCTTTGCGATGTGATGCCGAATTCGCGGTACAACACCGGGGCGGGAGCCGAGGCGCCGAAGCCGCGCATGCCGACGAACTCACCGTCGGCGCCGATCCAGCGATGCCAGTCGCCGGCGACAGCGGCCTCGACACCGACACGCGGCGCGGTGCCGAGTACGGCGGCGCGGTAATCGTCCGGCTGCTCCTCGAACAGTGCGAAGCACGGTGCCGAGACCACGGCGGCACGAACGTGCTCGGTCGCGAGCAGGCGCGCGGCTTCCAGCGCGATCGAGACTTCCGAGCCGGTTGCGATGAGCGTCACGTCGCGGCCGCCATCCGGCGACACGACGAGATAGGCACCGTTCGCGACGCGGTTTCTGCCGCGCGCATCGCTGCGGAATGTCGGCAAGGCCTGCCGCGACAGGCACAGCACTGAGGGGCGATGCTCCGCCGCGAGCGCGCAGTCCCAGGCCTCCAGCGTCTCCACGGCGTCGGCGGGACGGAACACGAGCAGGTTCGGAATCACACGTAGCGCGGCGAGATGCTCGACCGGTTGATGTGTCGGTCCGTCCTCGCCGAGGCCGATGGAGTCGTGCGTCATCACGTGGATGACGCGCAGCCGCATCAGGGCCGCAAGCCGGATCGCCGGCCGGCTGTAATCGGAGAACGCGAGGAACGTGCCGCCATAGGGGATGAAGCCGCCATGCAGCGCAAGGCCGTTCATCGCCGCAGCCATGCCGTGCTCGCGAATGCCGTAGTGGATGTAGTCGCCGGCGAACTTGCCACTTCTGACCGGCGCCTGCGCCTTGGCATGCGTCAGGTTCGAATGGGTGAGGTCCGCGGAGCCGCCGACCAGCCCGGGAATCGTCCCGGTGATGGCGTCGAGCACCTGTTGCGAGGCCTGCCGCGTCGCGAGCTTCGGCCGCTCACCGGCAAAGCGCTCACGCAATTTCGCCGCGGCCAGCGCATACGAAGCCGGCAGAGCCGCGGCCTTGCCCGCGACGAACAGATCGCGTTGCTCTGGCGTCGCATCTTCGTAGCGATCGAGCCAGGCGAGGCGGTCGACCTGCCCGCGCTGCCCGATCATCCGCCACGCCTTGAGCACCGGGATCGGCACCACGAAGGGCTGATAGTCCCAGCCGAGATTCCGGCGCGCCGCCGCCGTCTGCTCGGTGCCGAGCGGCGCGCCATGCGCCTTCTCGGTGCCCTGCCTATCAGGCGCGCCATAGCCGATGATGGTGCGACAGGCGATTAGCGACGGCTTTGCGGTCTCCCGCTCCTCCGCTATCGCTTGCGCCACCGCCTCGGGATCATGCCCGTCGACGCGGCGCACCGACCAGCCGGAGGCAGCGCAACGTGCGAGCTGATCGTCCGACGTCGCGAGCGAGGTCGGACCATCGATGGAGATGCCGTTGTCGTCGAACAGCACGATCAGCCGGCCGAGCCCGAGATGGCCGGCCAGCGAGATCGCCTCCTGGCTGATGCCTTCCATCAGGCAGCCATCGCCCGCGATGACATAGGTGAAGTGATCGACGAGCCGGTCGCCATGCCGCGCGTTCGCCATCCGCTCGGCGAGCGCCATGCCGACCGCGGTCGCAATGCCCTGGCCGAGCGGTCCGGTCGTGGTTTCGACACCAGGCGTATGGCCATATTCGGGATGGCCCGGCGTCTTCGAGCCCCACTGCCTGAAGGCCTTGATGTCATCGAGGCTGACGTCGCCGCCGGTGAGATGCAGCAGCGCATAGAGCAGCATCGAACCGTGCCCCGCCGACAGCACGAAGCGGTCGCGGTCCGGCCAATTGGGATGCGCGGAGTCGAATTTCAGGAAACGCGAGAACAGCACGGTCGCGACGTCGGCCATACCCATGGGCAGGCCGGGATGGCCGGACTGCGCTGCTTCGATGGCGTCGACTGCAAGGAAGCGGACGGCATTGGCGAGATCGTTGTGCGTGACCGCACTGAGGTCGGCTTCGGCATGGACGGAGATGTTCATCGGAGTCTCTCCCTGTTCACTTCAGGCTGCGCTTGCGCTCGATCAGCTGCATGATCAGCGGGGTCAGGATCAGCTGCATCGCAAGGTCCAGCTTCGCGCCCGGGCACACGATCGAATTGGCCCGCGACATCCAGCTCTGCGGCAGCATCGAGAGCAGATAGGGAAAGTCGATACCGCGCGGATTCTTGAAGCGGATCACCACCATCGATTCGTCCGGCGTCGGAATCCAGCGCGCGATGAACGGATTGGAGGTGTCCACCGTCGGCACACGCTGGAAGTTGATGTCGGTCTCGGTGAATTGCGGGCAGATGTAGTGGATGTAGTCGGGCATCCGCCGCAGGATGGTGTCGGTGACCGCCTCGGTCGAATAGCCGCGCGCGCTACGGTCGCGGTGCAGCTTCTGGATCCATTCGAGATTGATGACGGGCACGACGCCGATCTTGAGATCGGCATAGCGCGCGACGTTCACCTTGTCGGTGACCACGGCGCCGTGCAGGCCCTCATAGAACAACAGGTCGGAATTCTCCGGCAGCTGCTTCCAGTCGGTGAAGGTGCCTGGTGCCGCGCCATGCAGCGCCGATTCCTCGGCATCGTGGACATAGTGCCGCGTCACCGCGGTGCCGGTCTCGCCGTAGTCGCGGAACGCGCGCTCCAGCTCCTCGAACAGGTTGGTCTCGGGGCTGAAATGGCTGAAATGCCTGTTGCCGCGCTCGGCCTCCTTCGCCATCTGCGCACGCATCTCGGCGCGGTCATAGCGGTGGAAGGCGTCGCCCTCGATGTAGACGGCGTTGACCTTCTCGCGGAAAAAGATCTGCTCGAAGGTCTTCTTGACCGACGTGGTGCCGGCGCCGGAGGAACCGGTGATGGAGATGATCGGATGCTTCCTGGACATGGGACGCCTCGCTCAGAGCCGGAAGAATCCGCGCCGCGCGAACAGCGGCGCCGAGACGCTGGCGACCAGCAGCGGATCGCAATGCAGCTCCTCGGCGCGCCGCACCTCGTTGCTCGAGCCCATGATCAGCGGCACGCGCTGGTGCAGGCTCTGCGCTGACAGCTCGAGGACGCGCTCGCGCCCGGTCGAGGCCGAGCCGCCGGCCTGCTCGATGATCATCGCCATCGGGTGTGCCTCGTAGACGAGGCGCAGGCGGCCGTCGCCGTAGCCGGGCCGCGCATCGGATGGATAGAGGAACACGCCGCCGCGGGTGAGGATGCGATAGGCCTCCGCGACCAGCGAGCCGATCCAGCGCATGTTGAAATCGTGGTTGGCCGGCCCTTCGACGCCGGCGAGGCACTCGTCGATGAAGGCGCGCACCGGCGGGTCCCAGTGCCGGCGGTTCGACGCGTTGATCGCGAACTCCTCGCAGGTCTCGGAGATCTGCACGGCGCTGCGCGCGAGGCGGAAGCAGCCCGCCTTGCGATCGAGCGTGAAGATGTCGACGCCGTCGCCGAGCGTCAGCACCAGCGAGGTCTGCGGGCCGTAGGTGACGAAGCCCGCCGCGAGCTGCGCCGAGCCGCGCTGCTGAAAGGCGAGCGAGAGATCATCGGGGGCCGGCAGGATCGAGAAGATGGTGCCGACGGTCATGTTGATGTCGATGTTGGAGGAGCCGTCGAGCGGATCGATCGCGATGCAGATGCGCCCGTGACGGTCGACGATCTGGGCCTCGCGCATCTCCTCCGACGCCAGCGCGGCGATCGGCAGCCGGCCGAGGCAGCGGCGCAGGATGGCGTCGGCGTGGACGTCGAGGTCGCGTTGGAGGTCGCCGTCGCTGTTGCGCCCGGTGGTCAGGCCCGAGGCGTCGGCGAGATCGCCGCTGGCGATGAGACCGGCAATCTCGATGGCCGCGGTCGCGATGGCGTCGACCGCGGCTGCCACGGCCAGCGCATGCGGCGCGGTCTCTGTATACCGTTGAAGGTGGTCGTCCAGCCTGAGTTGCCCGATCATCTGCGTCCATCCCCTTTGCCGGTGCCGCATCCATTCCCTCCCCGGTGGAGGCAGGTCGGTCAGTGCCGGCATCAGGAGATTGACAGGGGCTGCCTAATAAGGAAAATTTCTATTCATAATGGCTCTCAAAGAATTTTCTTATAATGGCGCCGGCCATGCAGCGGCCCAGCTCCGGCATCTGACGATCCGGCAGCTGCGCTCGCTCGCGGCGCTCTCGGCCAAGGGCAGCGTGACGGCGGCCTCCAGCCATCTCGGGCTGACCCAGCCGGCCGTGACCCAGCAGCTGCGGCAGTTGCAGGACCTCGCCGGCCTGCCCCTGGTGCAGCGGACCGGCGAGGGCATGCTGCTGACCGAAGCCGGAAAGGAGGTGCTGGCGCTGGCCGAACGGGTCGAGGCCGCGATCACGGATTGCCAGGGGGCACTCGACCTGCTTGCGGGGCGGACCGGCGGCACGGTGCATCTCGGCGCGGTCTCGACCGCGAAATATTTCGTCCCGCATGCGATCGCGGCGTTCTCCAAGCGCTACCCCAAGATCGAGATCAAGCTGACCATCGGCAATCGCGAGGAGATCCGCGAGGCCATGCACGGCTACGATCTCGACTTCGCGGTGATGGGTCGGCCGCCGGCCGACGTCACCGTCGACGTCCGCCAGCTCGGACGCAACCCGCACATCATCGTCGCGCGCAAGGGACATTGGCTTGAGAAGGATTCCGGCCTCAACCTGACCGACCTCGTGCACGAGACCTTCCTCACCCGCGAGCCCGGCTCGGGCACGCGGACGTTGATGGAGGGCATGTTCCAGAAATCGGATCTCGAGCCGATCATCGGCATGGAGATGAGCAGCAACGAGACCATCAAGCAGGCGGTCATCGCCGGCCTCGGCATCGCCTTCATCTCGGCCCACACCGTGGCGCATGAGCTCGCCGAGGGCCGGCTTGTCGTGCTCGACGTCGCGGGCCTGCCGATCGTACGGCAATGGTACGTGATCCGCCGCAGCGACAAGGTGCTGCTGCCGCCCGCGCAGGCGATGTTCGATTTTCTCGGCTCGGAAGGCTCGAATTATCTGCCCGACGTGCCCGAGCTCGGCGGGCGATAGAAGGCCCTCGCTCAGCTCATCAGCTTCATGGCGATGGTCGCCGCCAGCACCACGATGATCTGGAGCAGGCGCTCCGTCGTGAAGATGCGGTTGAAGGTGGTCATCGCGTGCCCCGGCCGACGTGAAGAATGTCTCGATCGGCCCGTTGCTAGCACAGAAGGGCGCGGACGCAACTCCGTAATCGGCCCGTGGGTGATCGCGCCTGCGGCAGGCCGGTTCACGGCCGCGCAGACGGTTAACGGTCAGGCCGCGAGCGGGGCGGCGTGGTCCGCGCGCGAGGCGAAATAGGCTTCCAGCTCCGACAGTGCCCGCGCTTCCCACTCCCTCGCCTGCTCCAGCAGCGACCAGCTCTGGCCCGGGCGGAACGCTGCAGTCTGGCGATAGAGCGATGCGATGCCGCGGTAGCGGCGCACGTTCTCCAGGATGGCGTGACCGTTCATGTGCGAAAACTCCCTCGTCATTCCCGCGGGAGAAACTGCGGCCAAATCTTTTTCGAAAAGTTAGCGGCGCGCGGCAAGTTCGCGGATGGTTGCCGGACTGTTGCGCGGGCGCAACGCGCGCAGCGCGATCTATTGCGGATTCGTTGCCGCGCTCTCGCCCGAAGGCTTCAGCCCGCCGTTTCTGACCATCGTCACCGTCGCGCGGCAGAGATCGGCAAGGCCGATCAGGAGGACGGCGAGAAGACAGAACAGGTTGATGGAATCGGCATGCGCGCTGGTCAGCGCATTGAACTCGAAGAACGGTGGGATGAACGCCCACCACACCAGCGGCACGGTGAGCAGCGCGGCGAACGCCGCCGCCGGTGCGCCCGTCATCAGCGCAAGCCCGAACAGGCCGGGCAGGAAGGCTGCGAAATAAAGCTTTGCGCCGAGCAGGACGCAGAGGCCCTGAATTACGGCCGACACCGCGACGACGGCGAGCCCGAGCAGAAACGCCTGCCACGACCACGGCCCTAGCCGCGGCACCCCAAACAGCCCCGCACGTTTCATCAGCCTCCCCCCGCCGCCCGTTAACCCGGTGCGTTTGCGACGAAAGTACTACAACCGCAACCAGTCCGCGAGATCGAAATTGCGGTGCTACGCGATTGGTAAACGAACGGCATCGCCGCGCGCCCTGAACGCCGGTATGCTCATGCCGCGATGCCACCGCCGCGCTACACGCCGGGGCACGATCGAGAGTTTGGCTCCCGCCCTCTCCGCCCGTCATTGCAAGGAGCTCGCGATAAAATTGCGTAGCAATTTGCGTAGATGCGATGAGGCAATCCAGAATCCGCCGCGGAAAGACTCTGGATCGCTTCCGTCTTCGCCAAAGGCTTCGGCGGACAAGTCGCTGCGCTCGCATCTCGCCTGCAGACATGCCTTCGCATCCTCGCGGCGCAATTCGCCCGAGCTTTGCTTGGTCTCGCCGCCCTCTTGAGCCAAGGGGGCACAGGGAAGGCCGGGTGCCGGCGGCACCCGCGGTCCGCTGCGCAAAGGTGCACGCAGGAAGAACCGCACAGCAGCATACAGGTGAAGCCCAACACACGGCCTTCCCTGCGCGATGGTCGGACGGCTTATGCCGCGCTCTCCCGGGAGCCGAGTTCGTTCTGGCCTCCCTCACTCTCACGAAAGTCGCCGGCACCGCGCCGGTTGACGCGAGAAGCCGCATTCGCCAGAGCTTGACCGTAGCAACGACGGCCAGGACCACACGGTTTTGCCGTACGCGCGGCTCGTTGGCGCCGCAGGGTTCGACGGCGTGGTGCACGTTGCCATCGAAATGCCGGCGCGACGAACCGGACAGCGCCGCTCGTCCGTACGAAGCCTTCGGGCTCACGGAGAGCAATCCGCCCCGCCCTCAGGCTCTCGTACACGACGCTGCCGCGTCCACCGCAAGCCCGGCTCGCGACAATGACGACCGCATGATCGCCCCTCGAGAATGAGCCGGGATAAGCGACACATACGATATTTCCGAATTTCGGTAAAGCGGAATATTTTCCCGTGAGCTGGTTGACAATCCGCGAAACACCGCCGGTCCGGCAGTTGCCGGCTCCAGCCGCTCAGTATGGTGCGTAACGATAGCCCGGATCGTAATAATAGGGACCGCCGCCGTAGTAGCCGGGACCGCCGTAGTAAGGACGCGGGCCATAGCCATAGTAATAGCGGTTTTCATAATATTCCTGGCGGCGGCTTTCGGCGATCGCGCCTCCGATCAGACCTGCCGCCAGGCCCATGAAGGCGAGACCTGCGGCATTCGGCCCGCGTCGATAGTAATGGCGACGCCGGTGTGCGCTGAAATCGGTGACGTCGGAGGCAGCCTCGCCGACAACGGCCGCCTTGGCGGCCGGTGTCCCGGCCGACGCCGCTGCGGAGGGGGATGCGGAAGCCGCAATCAGGGCGAGGCTTGCAAGCGCGACCACGATCGTGTTGCGGCCGGCTGCTGAAATCAAGGGTCCAATACTCATTCTTGAATTCCTCTCTTCTCGCCCCAAAGAGACGTAAGCAAGCGATCTATAATCCGCAAACCACTGAAATGGTTTCATGATCGCGGCGATCTGCCACGCTTTGAACGATTGTAAACCGAACGATCAGATCCAACTTGAACCATCCAACCTGAGCGGATAATGAACAGCCGCGCCGTTTTTCGGTCGCCGTAAGCGTTTCACGTGAACCAACGCATCAACCGACGCCGTCGGGATCGATGCCATTTTCGGGTTCAACGTGATCGACGCGTCCTTTTCCAAGAGAAACCAGATGATTGTGGTTCGCAAACTGCCGGCGCGCTATGCGCCGATCGTAATGCCATTCGTGTTGTCCATCCTCATGACGGCGGTGGTGTCGGTCATTTCGACGCTGCGGAGCCTGGGGGCAACGCCGGCGTTCCTGGCGACCTGGCCGGGTGCCTGGGGGCTGTCCTGGCTCGTCGCCTTCCCGACCCTGCTCGTGGTGCTGCCGCTGGTCCGCCGGATCGTGGCTTGGCTCGTCGCAGCGCCACCCGGCCGCTAGCCGCGCTTACGACAGCGCCCCCAGCACGCCTCTCGTCGCCTTGTCGATCTCCTCGACATAGCGGCGACGGGCGAAGTTCTCGGTCAGGAAGCCGACCACCTTGCGGCTGTCGGTGGAATCGACCACCGCCAGCATCTCGGCCTCGGCCTCGTCGAACACCGCCATGGCCGACTTCACGTTCATTTCTGGGATCAGCACGATGTCGATCAGGCGGGCGAGCTCGATCACCTGGATGTCGTCGGCGATGGTGTCGAGATCGTTGGAGAACAGATCCGGCAGCAGGACGAGGCCGACATATTCGTCAGCATTGTTGACGATGACGATTCCCGGCCGCGAGCCGAGCGCGAACTCGCGGCGCGCGGCGGCGATCGTCGTGGTCGACGGCACCTTGCCGACGTCCGAGCGCATCAGCCGCTCGACCGTGAGATTGCGCAGCCAGCCGACGTCGTTGGCGCTGCGGATGGTCTCGCCGCGCAGATGCAGGCGCCAGGTCGAGAAGGAATGGCCGAACATGAAGCGCACGCAGATCGAGGTCACGATGCAGCCGGCCAGCACCACGGCCGTGACGTCGACGTTGCGGGTCATCTCCAGCACCAGGAACGACATGGTGAGAGGACCGCCGACGATGGCGACGCCGAGCGTCGCCATGCCGGTCAGCATCGCCACCAGCGGATCGATCGCGAAGTTCGGGCTGATGAGCAGCAGCACCGCGGCAAAGAACTTTCCGATCAGGCTGCCGACGAACAGCGAAGCGAAGAACAGGCCGCCGCGGAAGCCCGAGGCGAGCGAGATCAGGCAGGCCGTCACCTTCAAGGCGATGATCAGCGCGATCAGGCCGACCGTCATGTCGTGGAAGAGATCGAGCACCATGGCGCCATGGCCTGCTGCGAGAACCTGCGGCGTGACGATGGCGAATCCGCCGACGATGAGGCCGCCGATCACCGGACGCAGCCAGACCGGCATCCAGGCGAACAGCCGCTCGAACATCGGCGAGGAGCGCATCACGGCGATGCCGACGCCGCTGGTCATGAGGGCGAGCCCGATCAGCGCCAGATATTGCTCGACACCGACGGCACTGACCTTGGGGACCTCCAATGAATAGGGCGCGCCGCCGAGCCATTGCGCGGTCAGGGCGCCCGCCAGCGAGGCTGCCAGGATCGGCGCTGCGCTGCCGACCGCATAGACGCCGACGATCAGCTCGCAGGCGTAGAAGGCACCGGTGATCGGCGCGCCGAATGCCGCTGCGATCGCCGCCGCGGCCCCGCAACCGACCATCAGGCGCAGATCGTTGCGGCGGAGATTGAAGAATTTGCCGAGCAGCGAGGCGATGCCGGAGCCGATCTGGGTGTAGCCGGCCTCGAGGCCGACCGAGGCGCCGCAGCCGTTCGAGATCAGGGTCTGGCTCGACACCACCACGCTGTCGCGCATCGACAGATTGCCGCCGCGCAGCGCATTCGCCTCGATCGGGTCTACCGCGTTCGAGATCTTCATGCGCCGCCGCGACCATTCCATGATGCCGAGCGAGAGCCCGCCGAGCGCAGGCGCGATCAGTGCCGCCCACGGACTGACGCTGGCGTGAGCCGACAGGTGGACGTCGATGGGGATTCCGTAGATCACCACATGCGCGATCTGCGCGACGACGGCCATCAGCGTCACGACCGCCCCGGCGAGCGTGCCGATCACCAGCGCCAGCGGGATCAGGTAGAACTCGTTGCTGCGCAACAGGGCGCGCAGCCGAACCACGGTGCGGTTCGATGCCTTGCGATCGACGAGATGCCTGAACCGCACGAACACCGTCTGCCCCCGCCTCCTAGTCTTCCGACAGGCCGTAGCCGGCCATGCGCTGGCGCACCCGCTCGATCTCATCGCTGGAGAGCAGCGGCGGTTGTCCGATCTGCAGACAGCCGTGATATTGCCGCGCCAACGTCTCGACCTCGACCGCCAGCCACATCGCTTTGTCCAGCGTCTTGCCGATCGCGATCATGCCGTGATGGTCGAGCAGGCAGGCGAGCCGGCCCTCCAGTGCCCGCACCGCATGCTCGGACAGCTCCGCCGTTCCGAACGTCGCGTAGGGCGCGCAGCGGATGCTGTCGCCGCCTGCCGCTGCAATCATGTAATGCACCGGCGGGATCTCCATGCCCATGATCGCCAGGACGGTGCAATAGGTCGGGTGGGCATGCACGACGGCGTTGACGTCGGGCCGTGACTTCAGGATGTCGCGATGGAAGCGCCATTCGCTCGAGGGCTTCTGGTCGGGCGCATGCGAGCCGTCCATGGCCATGAGGACGATCTGGTCCGGACTCATGGCCTCATAGGGCACGCTGGTCGGCGTGACCAGGAGCCCGTCCGCATGCCGGACGCTGATATTGCCCGATGTGCCCTGGTTGATGCCGAGCGCGTTCATGCGCCGGCAGGCGTCGATAATGGCCTGTCGCTTGGCGAGTTCGTCCGCTGTCATCGACATGTCGATTTCCCGTCGAGGGCTTGTTGGACCGAGTTACGTCAAAGCGACATGACAGTGCAAGCGAAAGCGTCCCGTATCCCGTGACACGCCGGCTGAACGGGATAGCACCAGGTTAACAGATTGTCGCGGCTCCAGGGCAGGCAGGTCCCGGATCGGCTGTTCATGTGGGAGCAATAACAAAAGTTAGCGCTGGTGCGGAGACAATGGGATCGAGCAGTGCAATCGCAAAGCAACCATTCCCGACGATTGCCGTTTCACTGTGCATCGGTACACGAACAGAAGCAGCCCAAGCAATTGCACGAGCGCGTCCCAGAATTGATCCGCACGATCCCCTTGCCTGCAGCCGCTGGGCGCTTCGATTGGGGACAAACGCGCAAGGGCGGAGTCCTGCAACAGATCTGCGGCGCGGATTCGATTCAAGTGAATTCGCTGCACAGCTTCCTGATCGCCGATCTCGCACCCGGTCTCGTCGCGGAGGCCGTCGCCGAGGACGGCTCGATCGAGGCCGTCAGCGTCGAGGGCGTGAGCGATTTCGGAACCTTTTCGGCGACGTGACCAAGCTGCGGACCTCCACCGAAGCCGGAGACTTCACCTCCCGGGGCGGCGAGCCGAAGGCGCCCGCGGTGCGGCAACCGCTGACCGACCTGGTCTGACGCCGCAGGCCGCGGCCGCATGGAACGAGGTTTCGGCCGCCGACTTAGCTCACCGTGACAGCAATGGACAATGGTGGAGACCAATCATGAGCGACAGCGGAGTTAGCATGCTGTTGGGCCACGCCTCGGCCCAGATGCTTTGGCTCTGGTTCATCGGCGCGTTCGTGCTCGGCGGGGCCCTCGTTTACGGGGTGATGAAGGCCGGCCATCTGCGCCGCAGCGAGCGCGCACGCCTCGACCGCGCGACGGAAGAGCGCCAGCGTCAGGAAGACCCCTACAAGCGCCCGACCTGAGCGAGCGCCGGTTGCGGTTTGGAACTTTCGTTCTCCGACGGCTTTGATCGCCCGAGGATTGAGGAAGGCGAGGCCTTCCCGTGTCGCCTCATGAGGAGGACGTATGGCTAAACGAGCGAAGAAACGCACGACCAAGAAGGCCGCGGCGCGCCGGCCGCGGCAGGCGCCGAAGATGCTCAGCGACCTGTTTCTGGAGACGCTGAAGGACATCTATTTCGCCGAGAACAAGATCATCAAGACCCTGCCCAAGATGGCCAAGGCCGCGAATTCGAAGGAGCTTGCGGCCGCGTTCAACAAGCATTTGCGCGAGACCCAGGGCCAGGTCAAACGGCTCGACCAGATCTTCAAGATGCTGGGCAAGCCGGCACGCGGCAAACCCTGCGAGGCCATCAACGGCATTGCCGACGAGGGCGCCGAGATCATGAAGGAGTTCAAGGGGGCGCCGGCGCTCGACGCCGGACTGCTCGCGTCCGCCCAGTCGGTCGAGCATTACGAGATCTCCCGCTACGGCACGCTGCGCACCTGGGCCGAAGAGCTCGGCATGCAGGACGCAGCAAGGCTGCTCCAGGAGACGCTGGACGAGGAAGAGGCGACCGATCGCACGCTGACCGAGCTCGCCACCTCCGTGATCAACCTCCAAGCGGAAGAAGAGTACCGCGCGGCGGCCTGACCGCGCGCTCTGCCAATGAACGGAACGTCGCGGCGACATGCCGCGGCGTTCGCTTGTCTTGATCGCACGAGCGCGCATGGCACATCGGCGCGGCTGCACTGGATTTCCGTACTGGATTTCCGCGGAACCAGCCCCATATGCAGGCTTTCCCACCCCAGAGCCCGCATCATGCAACCCAAAAATCCCCTCGACTGGATGCTGTCTGAAGCCCTGGACTCGCTGACCCGCGCCGATCGCCTGCGCCAGCAGTTCGGCCGCCAGGAAGCGTGCTGGGAGCCGCCGATCGACGTGCTCGAAACCGAGCGTGAGCTTCTGATCCTGGTCGCGCTTCCCGGCGTCAATCCGGACAATGTCGAGACCGTCATCCATGACGGCGTGCTCGTCATCTCGGGCCAGCGCACCCTCCCGCCGGAGCTTCGCAACGCCCGCATCCATCGGCTCGAGCTGCCGCAAGGCCGCTTCGAGCGGCGCATTGCGCTTCCCCTGGGCCGCTACGCCATCAGCCGCTTCGTGATGGACGGCTGCGTCGCACTGCGCCTCGCGAAATCCTGAGGTCGATCATGGCCACCGAACAGATGAACAACGAACAAACCAATAACGACGTGAAGATCCCCGACGACGCGCTGATCATCGTCCCCGTGCGCGAGATGGTGCTGTTTCCCGGCGCCATCGCGCCGATCACGATCGGCCGGGCGAAGTCCATTGCCGCCGCGCAGCAGGCGTTGCGCGAGCAGCGGCCGATCGGCATCGTCCTGCAGCGCAGCCCCGAGACCAATGACCCCGGGCCGGACGACCTCTATAGGGTCGCGACCATCGCCAACATCGTGCGCTACATCACCGCGCCCGACGGCACCCATCACATCGTCTGCCAGGGCGTGCAGCGCGCGCGCATCCTCGATTTCCTGCCAGGCACCCCCTTCCCGGCCGCGCGCATCCAGCAGATCCCCGAGCCGACCACGGCCTCGCCCGAGATCGAGGCCCGCGCCCTGAACCTGCAGCGCCAGGCCATCGAGGCGATCGAGCTGCTGCCGCAGGCGCCGCCCGAGCTCGCCGCGATGTTCCAGGGCACCAGCGCGCCCGGCGCGCTGGCGGATCTGGCGACGTCGTTCATGGACATCAAGCCGCAGGACAAGCAGGAGGTGCTGGAGACCATCGACCTCGCGCTCCGCATGGACAAGGTGTCGAAGCACCTGGCCGAGCGGCTGGAGGTGCTGCGCATTTCCAAGGAGATCGGCCAACAGACCAAGGCCTCCTTCGACGAGCGGCAGCGCGAGGCGATCCTGCGCGAGCAGATGGCGACAATCCAGCGCCAGCTCGGCGAAGGCGACGGCAAGCAGGCCGAAGTCACCGAGCTGACGGCTGCGATTGCCAAGGCCAACATGCCGCCGGAAGCGGAGGCGCATGCCAGGAAGGAGCTGCGCCGCTACGAGCGCATGCCGGAGGCTGCCGGCGAGGCCGGCATGGTCCGCACCTATCTGGACTGGCTGATCGAGCTGCCCTGGGCGCTGCCCGCGGAGAAGCCGATCGACATCAAGGAGGCGCGCGCCATCCTGGATGCCGACCATTTCGGCCTCGAGAAAATCAAGAGCCGGATCATCGAATATCTGGCGGTCCGCAAGCTCGCCCCGCACGGCAAGGCCCCGATCCTGTGCTTCGTCGGCCCGCCCGGCGTCGGCAAGACCTCGCTCGGCCAATCCATCGCACGCGCGATGGATCGCCCGTTCGTGCGCGTCAGCTTGGGCGGCGTGCACGACGAGGCCGAGATCCGCGGCCACCGCCGCACCTATATCGGTGCGCTGCCCGGCAACATCATCCAGGGCATCAAGAAGGCAGGAAGCCGCAACTGCGTCATGATGCTGGACGAGATCGACAAGATGGGCCGCGGCGTGCAGGGCGATCCGTCGGCGGCCATGCTGGAGGTGCTCGACCCCGAGCAGAACGGGACGTTCCGGGACAATTACCTGGGCGTGCCCTTCGACCTGTCGCGCGTCGTGTTCATCGCAACCGCCAACATGCTGGACCAGATCCCAGGTCCGCTGCTGGACCGCATGGAGCTGATCAGCCTCGCCGGCTATACCGAGGACGAGAAGCTGGAGATCGCGCGGCGCTACCTGGTGCGGCGGCAGCTGGAGGCCAACGGCCTCTCGGCCGAGCAGGCCGAGATCGAGGCGGAGGCCTTGAAGCTGATCGTCAAGGGCTACACCCGCGAGGCCGGCGTGCGCAACCTCGAGCGCGAGATCGGCAAGGTGTTCCGGCATGCCGCGGTGCAAGTCGCCGAAGGCACGGCCACGAAGGTCGTGGTGACGGCAAAGGACATCGCCACCGTGCTCGGCCAGCCGCGCTTCGAGGGCGAGATCGCACTGCGCACCAGCGTTCCGGGCGTTGCCACCGGCCTTGCCTGGACGCCGGTCGGCGGTGACATCCTGTTCATCGAAGCCACACGCGTGCCCGGCAAGGGCGGGCTGATCCTGACCGGCCAGCTCGGCGACGTCATGCGCGAGAGCGTGCAGGCTGCGCTGACGCTGGTGAAGAGCCGGGCCTCTCAGCTCGGCATCGATCCGCAAGTGTTCGAGAAAAGCGACATCCACGTTCACGTCCCTGCGGGGGCGACCCCGAAGGACGGTCCGAGCGCCGGGGTAGCGATGTTCACGGCTCTGACCTCCCTGCTCACCAACCGCACGGTGCGCAGCGACACCGCGATGACCGGCGAGATCTCGCTGCGCGGCCTGGTGCTGCCGGTCGGCGGCATCAAGGAGAAGGTGGTGGCTGCGGCTGCTGCCGGCCTGAAGCGGGTGATGCTGCCGGCGCGCAACAAGCGGGATTACGACGACATCCCGAAGAGCGCGCGGGACAACCTCGAATTCGTCTGGCTGGAGCGCGTCGATGAAGCCATCGCCGCGGCGCTCGAGCCGGCTGAAGCCAAGGAAGCGGCGGAGTGAAGGCGATGAAGAAACTGCTGGAAAGAGCGAAGCGATCGCGGAAGACGCAGCGGCTGCGCGAGTTGCTCGATCGCGCCATCGACCGCGTTCGCGATGCGCTGGCAGGACCCGAACCGCGGCTTCAGCCGCTCCCGGTCCGGGTGAAGCGCCGCAAGGGTTGAGCCCTCCGTCTCGAACCCTCGCGGCAGCCCCAGACAAAAGGCCCCCTCGATCGAGGGGGCCTTAGCGTTGTTAGCCCACGGCGTCCTTGGCGGCCTTGACCGGGCGGGCGCGGACGATCTTCCGGGCCGGCTTGGCCTTGAACATCATCTCCTCACCCGTGAACGGGTTGGTGCCCTTGCGCGCCTTGGTCGCGGGCTTCTTGATGACCACGAACTTGGCGAAGCCCGGCACCAGGAACAGGCCGTTCTTCTTGAGCTCCTTGTGGCCGACGTCGGTCAGCGTCTCCATGACGTTCTTGACGTCACGCTTGGAAAGCTCGGTGGCGGTCGCAATCTTTTCGATCAACTGCGATTTGGACATCTGGGTTGGCATCGTGTCTCCTCTGATTCGTTGCCGGTTGCATATTAGACCAACCGTTGAAGGCCTATAGCCTTCTGCACAGTTTTGTCGCGAAATTACGGGCTTTTCTGGCCTGCTGTGACAAAAAACCCTGCTTTTTAGCTACTTCCGGAGTGGAGGAAGCCTCGGGCAGCGGTTTTTGCCTTGTTTCAAAGGCCCGCACGACATCTTGCTAGAACTGATTCGCCGCTTTCGACAAGCGACGACCGGCCTCTTTGTGAAGCAGGCGCGTGTTTCGCCCTGAAAAATAAGGGTCGGATCGCAGGTCGCCGGTCTTCCTCCCCGTAAAAATGGGGAGAAAGTGAGTGGCGATTGGCTAGACGCGCTCGATGATGATGGCGGGCGCCATGCCGCCGGCGGCGCACATGGTGACGAGACCGCGTTTGAGGTCGCGCCGTTCGAGCTCGTCCAGCACCGTGCCGATCAGGATCGAGCCGGTGGCGCCGATGGGATGGCCGAGCGCGATCGAGCCGCCGTTGACGTTGACCTTGGCCCGGTCGAGCTTGAGGTCACGAATATATTTTTCCGCCACCACGGCGAAGGCCTCGTTGATCTCGAACAGGTCGATGTCGTCGATGGTGAGGCCCGCCTTGGCCAGCACTTTGCGCGTTGCCGGCACCGGCGCGTTCAGCATCAGGGTCGGTGAATCCCCCATGTTGGCCATCGCGACGACGCGGGCCCGGGCTTTAAGGCCGTGGGCCTTGGCGTAAGCGGGCGAGGCCAGCAGGATCGCGGCAGCGCCGTCGACGACGCCGGAGGAGTTGCCGGCGTGATGCACGAAGTCGATATCGAGATCAGGATATTTCTGCAGGATCAGGCCGCGATAGGTCGTACCCTTGTCGTCGAGCGCGTAGTCAGCGATGGCGGGGAACGCCGGCTTCAGGCTGCTGAGGCCTTCCATCGTGGTCTGCGGTCGCGGGTACTCTTCATGATCCAGCGCCAGGCTGCCGTCCTCGCGGTGAACAGGCACGAGACTCTTCTTGAAGTAGCCGTTCGCGATCGCGTGCGCGGCGCGCTTCTGGCTCTCCAGTCCGAGCGCGTCGACGTCCCTTCGGGTGATGCCTTCCAGCGTCGCGATGGCATCGGCGCAGACGCCCTGATGCGACTGCGGATGCCGTGCCCGCAGGCGCAGATTGCCGCCGTCCATCATCATCGGACCGCCGCCGCGGCGTCCCTCCATCGACATCATCTCGCAGCCGCCGGCAATGACGAGGTCTTCCGCACCCGCCATGATCGAGGATGCCGCCATGTTGACGCTGGTGATGCCGCTGCCGCAGAAGCGGTCGAGCGTCACCGCGCTGGCACGCACGTCATAGCCGGCATCGAGCGCCGACATGCGGCCGAGATCGCCGCTTTGCGTTGCCACCTGCGCGCTGCAGCCCCAGACGATGTCATCGACATCGGCGGTGTCGATGCCGGTGCGGTCGGCGAGCGCGCGCAGCACTGTTGCGCCGAGCTGCTGCGGATGAATGCCCGACAGGGCTCCCTTGCCGGCCTTGCCGATGCCCCGCGGGGTGCGGCAGGCATCGATGATCAGCGCGTCAGCCATTGGCGTCGTCCTCTTGTTTATGGGTGTTGAGGGCGTTGTGAATCAGAGGGACTGGCGAGTCAATGCGCGCTGCCCTCTTGGCCTCTCCCTGCGTGCGGGGAGAGGCCGGATTTTACGCCCAGCGGAAAATCCGGGTGAGGGGGAGCTTCCACAAACTCGGTGGCAGCCGGACTCGCGGAGAGTCCCCCTCACCCTGCCTCTCCCCGTAAGAACGGGGAGAGGGAGAATAGCTACGCCCCCGCCGCGTTCTTCGCGATCACGTTGCGATAATAGCTGGCGCTGAGTTTTGCCGTGCGGACCTGGGTGTCGAAATTGACGTGGTACAGCCCGAAACGCTTGTTGAGGCCGTACACCCACTCGAAATTGTCCATCAGGCTCCAGAGAAAATAGCCGCGCACCGGCACGCCTTCGTCGGTGGCGCGCTGGAGCTGGGCGAGATAGTTGCGCAAATACATGATGCGGTCGGTGTCGTAGATCTTGCCGTCGGGCGACACCACATCGTCGCCGGAGGTGCCGTTCTCGCTGATATAGATCGCATCCGTCTTCCAGATTTTCGCCGCCAGCTTCGGCACCCAATAGATCGTCTCGGGCCCGACGCGCAGCCAGTCCGAATTCATGTGCGGGAACGACTTCGGGATCGGCAGCGGCCTGAAGCCCGCGCCCTGGTCGGACGCCACCACATAGTTCTGCGGCGCGTAGATGTTGAGGCCGAGGAAGTCGACCGGCGACGAGATGATCTTGAGCTCCGCATCGGTGTATTTCGGCGCGTTGGGCCCGGCGTATTTCAGGAAGGCGTCGGTATAGCGGCCGGTCATGATGACGTTGAGATAGCCGGCATTCATCTCGCGCAGCGCGATCTCCGCGGCGCGCACGTTTTCCGGCGTGTCGAACGCAGGCGCGCAGGCATCGATGTTCTCCGCCGGCCCCACCCGGGTGCCGCGGCGGCCGTGAGCGCGCACCGCCTGCACCGCGAGCCCGTGCGCCAGCGCGCTGTTGTGCCTGATCTGGTTGACATCGGCCTGCGGCAGCTTCAGGCCCGGCGCGTCGATGCCGATGCCGTAACCGAAATAGACGAAGCGCCCGCTCTCATTGAGCGTGAACACGTTCCCGACGCGGTCGGTGAGGTGCTCGGCGACATAGGCGGCGTAGTCGCCGAAGATCTTGCAGGTCTCGGTCGAGCGCCAGCCGCCGAAGCGGTCTTCGAGCGATTGCGGCAGGTCCCAATGATAGAGGGTCAGCCACGGCTCGATGCCGCTCTTCAGGAGCTCGTCGACGAGACGATTGTAGAAGTCGAGCCCTTTCGGATTGGGCTTGCCGTCGCCGTCCGGAAACAGCCGCGGCCAGGCTACCGAGAAGCGATAGGCCTTGCAGCCGAGCTCCTTGATGAGGGCGATGTCCTCCCGGTAGCGGTGATAGTGCTCGTTGGCGCGGTCGCCGGTGGTGCCGTCCTCGATCTTGCCGGCGATGCGGACGAACTTGTCCCAGATCGAGACCCCTCGCCCGTCCTCCTCGACCGCGCCCTCGACCTGATAGGACGAGGTCGCCGTACCCCAGAGAAAGCCTGCCGGAAAACCGCTGTCGCGCGATGCTGCTGCCGCTGCCGCCGGCTCGGCGTTGGCGCCTTCCAAGGGGGGTGCGATTGCTGCCGCGGACAGTCCCGCAAGCGCAGCGAGCTGGCGACGCGAGATCTTGTCCGACATGTGATGCTGCCCCCGCGATGGTTGTTGCAGCCGTACAATGGCAAGTCAGGGGCAGTTTGAGAAGCAGTGGGGCAGGCGTTGACGATGCAAAAATGCAGAAGCGCCGGCTCCGGAAGCGCCTATTCAGGCTCGATGCCGAGCCCCTGGATGATCTTGCCGGACGAGGCGAGCTGGTCGTCGAGAAAGCGCTTGGCGCCTGCCGCCGTCACGGCATCGCCGACACGGACATCGAAGCCGAGGGTCGGCGCGCGCTCGCGCACATCGGACGATTCCAGGGCGCGCGCAATCTCGGCGCTCAGTTTCGCGACGATGTCGGCGGGAGTACCGGCCGGCGCCATGAACATGAACCAGCCCTGGAGATCGACGCTTTGCAGCATCTCAGCAATCGCGGGAACGTCCGGCAGGGAGTCGATCCGTTTGGAACCTGCTACCGCAACCGGTCGGAGCGTACCCGCCTTGATGAAGGCCTCGGCGATCGAGGCCGATTGGATCGTCACCTGGACGCGGCCTGAGATGGCGTCCTGCACCGCATTCGTGGTCGTGTTGTAGGGAATGAGGACGAAGCCGGTTCCGGCGCTCTTGTTAATGGCTTGAGCGATCAGGCCCGAGAGGTTGCGCGCACCGTCGACGGCGAGGCTCAACGAGCCCGGCGCCGATTTTTCGAGCTTGATCAATTCGGGCAGCGTATTGGCCTTCACCTCGGGATTGACGAGAAGGACGTGGTTGCTCTTGGCCACCATCGCGACCGGCACGAAGTCTTTCACGGGATCGTAGGGGAGCTTCTTGAACGTGTAGGGATTGGTGACGAGCGCCGCCGATGTGGCGAACAGGAATGTGTAGCCGTCCGGAGCGGCACGGGCGACCGACTGCGTGCCGACGAGGTTTGCGGCGCCCGGACGATTCTCGACGACGAACTGCTGCCCGAAGGTCCGCGAGAGCTTTTCGGTGATGAGGCGACACATCACGTCGGGGCTGTTGCCCGCCGGCTGAGGCACGACGACGGTCACGGGCCGCTGCGGCCATGACTGCGCGAAGGCTGGAAGAGAGCAGCAAAGCGCGGCGCCGGCGAGCAGCAGACGACGGGATAATCCGGACATGGGTGTTCCTCCCTCAAGATCCCGCTTTGCGGGCCATTATTGGTCGTTCGCGCGAAGCAGCCGCGGCCGGCAGCAGCTCGCTCGATCAGGCTTCGTCTGTGACGACATTCCTGAGCACGCCGAGGCGTTCGACCTCGATCTCGACGACATCGCCAGGCTTCATCCAGAGCGGCGGCTCGCGCCGCGCGCCGACGCCCCCCGGCGTTCCGCTGACGATGACGTCCCCGGGCTCGAGCCGCGTAAACGTGGAGCAGTATTCGATCTGGCGCGGGATATCGAAGATCATCTGCTTGATCAGGGCTTCCTGCATGACTTGCCCGTTGAGGCGGGTCTGGAGCTTGAGCTCGCCGAGCGGACCGAGCTCGTCCGGGGTCATCATCCAGGGCCCGAACGCGCCGGTATCCGGAAAATTCTTGCCCGGCGTGAATTGATGGGTGTGACGCTGGAAATCGCGAATGCTGCCGTCATTGTAGCAGGAGTAGCCCGCGACATGATCCATGGCATCTGCCCGGGAGATGTAACGTCCCGCCTTGCCGATGATGACCGCAAGTTCGCCTTCGAAATCGAGATCAGTCGAGACGCGCGGCCGCACGATCGGCTGCAAGTGTCCGGTCTGGCTGTTGGCATAGCGCGAGAAAATGGTGGGGTGATCGACCTCGGCGCGGCCCGTCTCCTTGCGGTGGGTCTCGTAGTTCAGGCCCACGCACAGGATCTTGTCCGGGTTCGGGACGACCGGCAGCCAGGTGACCTTCGAGATCGGAACGCCAGCGACGGAGGTCTTTGCATCCGCAACGCCGGCGAAGGCGGCGCCGATGGCGGCCTTGAGATCGGCATAGCGCGCCTTGAGCGCAGCTCCGACATCGAAAAAGCTTTCGCCTTCGACGATGCCCCAGGTGGTACGGCCGTCAATCGACACGGTGGCAAGCTTCACGGTGTTCTCTCCATTTCAGATCGGGAATCTTGTGTTGGTCGGACGTCGCGACGACGCAACTCGATCTCGCGCAGGAGATCACCGAGCCCGGAGGCATTGCGCGCCGTGCCGAAGACGTAATGGTCGGGTCGCACGACTGCGGCAACAACACCGTGGCGGTCGAACCAATTCGCGAGCACGCCCTCGGTCTCTTCAAGGGCATTTGGCAGACCCGCGCCGGCAGGCACGACAGCCGCCGCCGATACGTCCGGGCGCGCGGCACAGAGCGAGAGCATGAAAGCGGCATCATCGCTGCGGCCGTCGATCAACACGCGCCAGCCGGTCCCGGTCACTTCGTCCAGCAAGCGAGCGGCACCGCCCCTCGCGATGCGCGGCTGCGGAAACAGCGTGCCACGTGCGGGCATCTCGTGCTGTGACAGGCACCCTGCGCGGAGCGGCGGAATGATTTCCTGCCGCGTCAAACGCTGCGGCTTGCCGCTGCCGTCGGCGAGGATTTGCGCATCGCGCCGCCGGGCGGCTGCCGGATCGCGTTCGCATATGGACTGGCCGATGGCCTTGATCTTGCCGGTCAGCTCGATGACATGCTGCTTCCGTTCGATCCCGTAGCTGTCGAGCAGGCCGTCGGAGGAGACGCCTTTGAGCACGTGATCCAGCTTCCAGACGAGGTTCGTGGCGTCGCGCAGGCCCTGGCACATGCCCTGGCCGATGAAGGGAGGCTGCTGGTGCGCGGCATCGCCGGCGATCAGGATCCTGCCGTTGCGCCACTCTGTGGCAACGAGCGCGTGAAAGCGATAGGAGGCTGCCCGCCACAATTCCCCGTCCTGTGGCGTGAGCCAGGGCGCGAGCAGCTTCCAGACATTTTCGGGCCGCTCCATCTGCCGCCCGTCTTCACCCGGCAGCAGCATGATCTCCCAGCGGCGATGGTTCTTCGGGCCGATCAGGAAGCTCACGGGGCGCGCCGGATTGCAGAATTGCGCGGAGCATTGCGGCAGGCGTGCAAGCGCGTCTTCGTTCACGCGGACGTCGACCACCAGCCAGGGCTCATCGAAGATGAGGTCCTCGAGCGCGAGACCTGCGATCTGACGCACGGTGCTCGATGCGCCGTCGCAGCCGAGCACGTAGCGCGCCGTCACGGAGCGGTTCTGTCCATCACTGTTCTTCAGGCATGCTTCGACGCGATCGGGCGCTTGAACGAGACCGAGCAGCTCGACGCCGAGTTCGGCACGCACATTGGAAAAACCGGTCGCGTGGCGGCGCAGCTCGGCCTCGACCGCGGGCTGGCTGAACACCATGCTCGGCGTGTAGCCGAGCGGATAGGGCTTTGCGACCATGTCGATGCGCCGGATCAGCTGGCCGTCGACGCCAAAATGCTCCGATGCGGTGAATGGCTCGATATAGGGCGAAATTGCATCTGCAAGGCCCATATTGTCGAGGTGACGGAAAATCTCGTGATCGAGCGCGATCGCGCGCGGCTTGTTGTAGACGTCGGTGAGCCTGTCGATGACGAGGGTGCGATGACCGAGGCGGCCGAGCAGGCCTGCGGCGACGGCGCCGGTCGGCCCGAAGCCGACGACGAGCACGTCGCAGTCGAGGGCGGCAGCCGTATCCGTCATGCGCGCGCCGTCGCGAAGGGAACGGCGAGCTGCGCCGTCTTACAGGCCTCCGATTTCGGCGGGGCTATGCCCCATTGATCGGTCCGTCCCGGAGGCCAGACCCAATCGCTCGGACCTTTCGCGACGTAGCTGTCGTCGATCTGCAAGACTTCGGCTGTGTATTCGATCACGACACCTGCCGGGTCGACGAAATAGGCGAACACGTTGTCGCCCGGACCGTGGCGGCCGACGCCCCAGCCGATCGGATAGTCATGATCGATCATGCGGCCGGAGCCGCGCATCACGGACTCGAGGTCAGGCATGAGGAAGGCGACGTGATTGAGGCCGTTGCGGGGGGCCTCCGCCAGCACGATCGCGTGGTGATCGCTGTTGCAGCACAGGAAGGCCATCAGCTTGGACCGATCCGATAGCCTGAACCCCAACGTCTCCTGGTAGAAGGCCGAGAGCTTTTCGATGTCGGCGCTGTTGATGTTGACATGCGCCAGCCGCTCGGGGCGGTCGGCGATCACGCGCGCCGGCTTGGTACGATCGCCATGAACGAACTCGATGACGCATCCCTGCGCTTCACGGACCACGAAACTCGCCCCACCCGACGGCGCAGGCGACAGCGCGGGCGAGCTGATCACCTCGCAGCCGGCTTGCCGCGCACGCGCGAACAAGCGGTGCAGATCGTCATGGGAGCGGGTGCGGAAGCTGATCTTGCGGAGCGATGTCGCCTCGCCCGGCGTGAGCTCGAGGACGTGGAAGTCGCTGCCCGTTGCGGCAAGGTACACGGTGCCGCCCGCTTCCGCCGCGACGTCGAGGCCCCAGACCTTGCTGTAGAACTCGACCGAGCCGACAAGCTGCGGCGTCGTGATTTCGACGCTGCGCAGGGCCGTCACCGGAAAGGCGGACATTTGGCTTCCTTGTCAGGGGACACGAACGTCACCCCTTAATATGTAAAAAGTAGCACGTAAAGCAAAAATTTATAAATAGATGGCTGGCGCTATGCTAATGTACATAAGTACTGGAGAATCTGATGGATGCCGATGAGCACTGACGGCCAAAGGGATGACCAGCCGGCGACGCTGGCGACCACGATCTACGCGCGCCTCAAGGCCGACATCCTGACGACGCGGCTCGAGCCCGGACGAAAGCTCCAGTCGCGCTTCCTGATGGAGCAATACAATGTCGGGCAGACGCCGCTGCGCGAGGCGCTCAACCGCCTGACCACCGAAGAGTTCGTCGTCGGCATGGAGCAGCGCGGCTTCTATGTGAAGGACGTCAGCAAGGAGGAGCTGCAGGAGCTGACCAAGACGCGGTGCTGGGTCGAAGGCCTGGCGCTTCGCGAATCCATGCAGAATGCGACCCAGACCTGGGAAGAGGCTCTGCTGGTTGCGCATCACCGGCTCGATCGCACGCCGCGCTCGCTCAAGCCCGACACATTCGAGAACAATCCGGATTGGGAGAAGGTGCACCGCGCTTTCCACACGACGCTGATCGGACTTTGCGGGTCACGGCCGCTGCTCGGCTTCTGCGAGCAGCTTGCCGACCGGCTCTATCGCTATCGCATGATGTCGATCGCGAAGGCCTATCCGGCGCGCAAGATCGGTGCCGAGCACAGCGATATCTTGCAGGCGGTTCTCGGCAGGGACAGTGAGCGGGCCGTGCATCTGCTTCAGCAGCACTATCAGCGTACGGCCGACGTCATCTATTCCGATCTCGCCGGTTTCCTGGGGTAGCTTCGTCTCAGGAACATGGCGCGCTGCGTTCAGCGCGCGCGCTTCGGCAATTTCGGCAGCTTGTCGGGATTGAATGCCGGCATCTGCCCTGGTGGTTCAGGTGCGGGCGGCTTTTGTTCCGTGAGAATGAGCGTTCCGTGGAGGATCATGCCCGGCGCCTGAGGTGCCGTCGCGGTGTAAGTCGCGATCTTGCCAGGGCAGCTTCCTTCGATCGTCAACGTCAGCTCATGATCGTTGCCGAACACGGTGGCGCGACCTTCGGTGTGCCGCTTCGTCAATACGATTGCGGTGAAGCTGTCACCATCGACCTCGCAGGTGATAGGTCATCAGGCTGTCACGGCCCCAGATCTGGCCGTCTGCGACATGGACGATCCCGGTACCCTGGTCGATCGGCGTCTTGTACCATGCCGCGTAGCTGCCGTCCTTCAGCATGGGAGCAGCCTCCTTGGTGTTCCCACGCCGACAATTGGCATCATCAGCGCCAACAAACGGTTAATGACCGGGCCCGTGCCAATCCGGTCTTTCCTTGCGCAGCTCGGCCTCGAGCTCCTCGATGATGCTGTGAAGCAGACTCGCTGCAAGCGGATCGGTCACCTCGCGCTCCAGATGCCGGTAACGCGCAATCTTAAATTCCTGCTCTCTCACCTGGCGATCTGTCATCAGACGGGCCCTCCGGCGAACCGACGCGGAAACGGCCGGAGAGTTTCGTTACAATTTTCGGATCATTTGTGATGGTTTCCAATCGGTTAAAGGCGCGGCCGGGTTGCGGATTGCCCGAAAAGGCTGCCGTGGGACCGGCGACACCAGCCTGAGCGCGGCGGTTGACGTCCAGGCCGTTGCTTCCAATTGCGTGCGCGGCGGGCTTCTGCTAGCTTGAGGTACGTGCCTCATTTCACCTCGCCGGCCGGGTCGTTGACCCGCCTCTGCCGCAACGATGCGGGTGGCGGCTGATTGCCGCGCCGCTGGGGGTGGGGCATGCGCCCAATCTGGGCTCAAGCAGAGTTGGCCATCGAAAAGGGCCGACCGCCTTTGGGGAGGATGATATGCAGCGTCTCTTGGTTGCGGGTGTGTCTGTTGCCTTCGCGATTGCAGCGGGGGTCGGCTCGGCCGGTGCGGCGGACAAGAAGGTTCTGGCCTTCGTCGTCAATGGCGCATCCGATTTCTGGAAGATCGCCGAGGCCGGGATGAAGAAGGCCCAGGGCGAGCTACCCAACTACGACCTCCAGTTCAAATATCCGGAACAGGCCGCGGCGGCCGTGCAGCAGCGCGTGATGGACGACCTCGTCGCCGCCGGTGCCGCCGGCATCATGGTCAGCGCGGTCGATCCGAAGAACCAGACCGAGCATCTCAACAAGGTTGCGTCTCAGACGGTGCTGTTCACCACCGACAGCGACGCGCCGCAATCCAAGCGCGTGGCCTATATCGGCTCCTCCAACACCGACCTCGGCAAGGAGGCTGGAAAGCTGATGGTCAAGGCGCTGCCGAACGGCGGCAAATGCGTCGGCTTCGTCGGCCTGCCCGGCGCCGACAATGCGCGCGAGCGCATCGAAGGCGTGAAGGAGACCATCAAGGGCTCGAAGGTCGAGCTCGTCGACGTTCGCGGCGACGAGATCGACCAGACCCGCGCCAAGCGCAACGTCGAGGACATCCTCGCCGCCATGCCCGATGTGAGCTGCCTCGTCGGCTTCTACTCCTACAACACGCCGCGGATCTACGAGGTGCTCAAGGAGGCCGGCAAGCTCGGCAAGATCAAGATCATCGGCTTCGACGAGGATCCGATTACGCTCGGCGGCGTCAAGGAAGGCAGCATCGTCGGCACGGTGGTGCAGCAGCCGTTCGAATGGGGCTATCAGGGCATGAAGCTGATGGCGAACTACATCAGCGGCGAGAAGTCCGGCATTCCGGCCAACGGCATCATCATCGTGCCCGGCAAGGTCATCGAAAAGGCGAATGTCGATGACTTCATGGCCTCGATGAAGCAGATGCTGAAGAAATAGGGGTATCCCCGCTGCCCGCCCCGCAGCCTGCCATGTCAGAACCATTTCTCGAACTGGTTGACATCAGCAAGAGCTATCCTGGCGTGGTCGCCCTCGACCACGTCAGTCTCCAGGTCTCGCCCGGCGAGGTCATTGCGCTGATCGGCGAGAACGGCGCCGGCAAGTCGACGCTGATGCGCGTGCTCGGCGGGGTCGTGGAGCCGAGCGGCGGCGTCATCCGTGTCGACGGCACCGCGCGAGGCTCGCTCACCGTGGCGGACGCGATCAAGGCGGGCATCGCCTTCGTCCATCAGGAACTGAACCTCTTCGACAATCTCGATGTCGCCGGCAACGTCTTCATCGGCCGCGAGCCCGTGCACGGCGGGCCCTTGCGGCTGATCGACCGCAAACGGATGTATGCCGATGTCGCTCCGCTGCTGGAGCGGCTGGGCTGCGATTTCGCGGCCGATGCCCCGCTCGCCGAACTGTCGCTGGCGCAGCGCCAGCTCGTCGAGATCATGAAGGCGCTTTCGCTCGATGCTCGGCTCGTCATCATGGACGAGCCGACCTCGAGCCTGACGCTCGCCGAGACGGACCGCTTGATGCGGACCGTGGCCGGCCTGAAAGCCCACGGGGTCAGCATCATCTTCATCACCCATCGGCTCAACGAGGTGATGCAGTGCGCCGACCGTGCGGTCGTGCTGCGCGACGGCCGCGTGGTCGGTGCACTGACGCGTGCGGAGCTCTCGCCGGCGGCGATGATCCGCCTGATGATCGGCCGCGACCTGAAATCGCTCTACGTTCCGCCGGCCGCGCCGCCCGGCGACAGCGTCCTCGATATCGTCGATGCCGTCACCGACACCTATCCCGGCCGCGCCGTGAGTCTGTCGGTTCGCCGCGGCGAGATCCTCGGACTTGCCGGTCTCGTCGGATCCGGCCGCACCGAGCTCGCGCGCGCCGTCTTCGGCATCGACCCATTGCGTGACGGCGCGATAATACTCGATGGCGAGCCGATCCGGATCGCAAGCCCACGGGCTGCCATCGAACAAGGCATCTATCTCGTTCCGGAGGACCGCAAGGGCGCGGGCCTGCTGCTCGACGTCTCGATCACCGAAAACATCTCGCTGCCGGATCTGGCGTCCTATATGCGCTTCTGGCTGGTGGATACCGCGCGCGAGAACGACAATGCGGTGCGTCAGCGGGAGCGCCTCAAGATCCGCGCGCCCGACGTCAGGACCGCCGTTGGCTCTCTATCGGGAGGCAACCAGCAGAAGGTCGTGCTCGCCAAATGGCTATCGATGCGGCCGAAGGTCCTGATCGTCGACGAGCCGACGCGCGGGGTCGATGTCGGAGCCAAGCAGGAGATCTACGGCATGCTGCGCCGCCTGACCGATGCCGGCGTGGCGATCCTGATGATCTCCAGCGACATGGAAGAGGTGATCGGGGTCAGCGACCGGCTCGCGGTCATGCATGAAGGCGCCATCTCGGGCTTCCTTGATCGCAGCCAATTCAGTGAGCACAATGTACTGCAGCTTGCCGTCGGCCACACAATCGAGGCGGAGGGACCTTGAGCAAGAAAGACCTGAGCCTTTTGGTTCTGATTCTGGTGGTCGGGACCGTCGTCGCCCTGATCAATCCGAGATTTCTGTTCGTCGGCAATCTCTCGAACACCGCCAATCAGATCGGGCTGTTCGGCATCTTCTCCATTGCGGAAGCCTTCATCATCATCATCGGCGGGATCGAGCTGTCGGTCGGTTCGGTGATCGCACTGCTGGGCGTCCTGTTCATCGACCTCATCGTCAATCACGACGTCAACTGGGTGGTAGCCCTTGCGATGATCGTCGCGGCGGGGCTCGTGATCGGCCTCGTTCATGGCGCGCTGGTGACCAGGATGCGGATCCAGCCTTTCGTGGTGACGCTGTGCGGTCTCCTGATCTACCGCGGCGCGGCGCGCTATTACACCGAAGATGCGACGGCAGGCTTCGGCTTCGGCGCGAGTTTTCCGACGCTCGAATGGTTGGCCGCCGGCCGCACCAACGTGCTCGGATTCCCGCTGCCGCACAGCGTGGTGGCGCTTGCCGTGGTGGCCGTGATCGCCTGGGTGGTGCTGCACCGCTCGGTGTTCGGCCGCTATCTCTTTGCCGTCGGCAAGAACGAGGAAGCGGCACGCTATTCCGGCATTCGTACCAACCGCGTGATCGTCTCGGCCTATGTCATCTGTGGCGGGCTGACTGCGTTTTCGGCAATCCTGATCGCGATGTACACCCGTTCGATATCGCCGGCCGTGCACGGCTCGTTCTACGAGCTCTACGCCATCGCCGCCGCCGTGCTCGGCGGCTGCTCCTTGCGCGGCGGCGAAGGCTCGATCGTCGGCGTCGTGCTCGGCACCGTGTTGCTCCAGGTGCTGCAGAATCTCGTCAACCTCCTGGGCATTCCGAGCTCGCTCAATTTCGCGGTGATGGGAACGGTGATCCTGGCCGGCGTCCTCGGCGATCAGTACCTGGTGCAACGACGCCACCGCGTGGGGGCGGCCAAAGACCGGGTGCAGGCGAGCGTCGCGGCGGCTCCGTTCGAGCGCGTGAAGGTGGAGTGAAAGCGAGGGTTGCGTCGGCATGTGGCCGACATAAGCGGCCACCAAAGAGAGGACGCGGGAACTTCCAACATATCTAGAACGTCACCCGCATCCCCGCGTAGAACGCGCGCGGCCGTGCCGGGCTGAGCGAGCGCGGGTCGGTGAAGGCATTGCCGCCGTTGGTGAAGTTGGGCAAGGCCCCGGTGTCGAAGAACTGTCCATAGGTCGCGTAGCGCTTGTCGAAGATGTTGTCGATGCGGCCATAGAGCTGGATGTTCTTCGTCACCTGGTAGGAGGTGTGGAGATTGAACACCGTGTAGGACGGCAGCTTCGCGAACTGGTTCGACTCGTCGCCGACGAGGTATTGGCTGGAGACGAACAACGCGTTGCCGCCGACCTTCCAGACGTCGGTCACGGCGTAGTCGACGCCGACCTTGACGCGATGGCGCGGGATCGCGGGGATCTGGTTGCCGGGCCTGACCTGGATGGTCTCTGTGGTAGGATCTCTGAACGGGCTCTCCGAGCCGAGCTCGAGCGGATCGAGGAAGCGCGCGTCGACGAATGCATAGCTCGCCTGAAACTGCAGCGTGGGCGATTTGATGCTGACTTCGGCTTCGAGTCCTTGCCGCCTTGTGCGGCCGACATTGGAGAAATAGCCGAAGCCGGTCCGCCCGACGGCAGGCACCGCGACGATGTCGTCATAATTGGTGGCGCGGAAGCCGCCGACCTTCCATCCGAGCGTGCCGATGTTCAGCTCCTTGGTGCCGCGAAAACCGGCTTCCACGGTCTTGGAGACGACCTGCTTCAACGGCGGATCCGAAACCAGGAACGCCGCGAGCAGGCAGGGCCTGACGGGATCGGCGCAGCCGAGCTCGAGCGGCGTCGGGACGCGGTTGGCCTCGGAATAGCCGGCATAGGCGGTCAGCTCAGGCGTGATCTTGTAGGTGCCGCCGATGATCGGGTTGAAACGAGTGAATGTGTGATCGCCGTTGAGCGCGGTCCCGAGCTGGTCCTCCAGCGAGATCCGCGCCACGTTGAAGCGGCCGCCGCCCGTGATGGCGAAAGCATTTGTGACGTTGAACGTGTCCATCGCATAGAGGCCGTTGTACTGGTTGACGGTCCGCAGCGAGACGGGGCCGGCAACCGGGTTTACCGCGGGGGTCGCGCCCAGGAAAACGCCGCTGCCTCTGACGACGTAGTTCTCTCCGATCGAGCCGATCTCGGCGGTGGCGTTGTAGCGCGTGACACTGGCGTCGTAGGTTGCACCCATCAGGAAGCGGTTGTCGTGGCCGAACAGTTGATCGGTGTTGGTCGCCTGCCCCGACACGCCGAGCGTGGTCGAACGGATCGAGCCCCGGTCGATCTCGCCGAGGATGGTGCCCGGCGCAAAGGGATTGGCGAGTTGCACGCCGCCCGCGCCGTTCGCGGCGGTGGTGTCATCGCCGAAGCACAGCAGCGCCGGATCCGCACCGCACTCCTGCACGTCGGTCGGGTTGCCGTCGACCACCTTCTGCTCGTACCTGCGCACGTGAGCGGTGCCTTCCAGCGTCCAGGTCGGCGTCGCGTCGACCTTGCCGGTCAGGTTGAGATAGCCGACGCGATTGGAGGTGGTCTGCGGCGTGGTGTAGGTCGCGCCCCAATATTTGTCGAGCAGCTCGGCCGGGACGGTGGCGTTGGCGCCGAAATCGTTCTTGGCGACGCCCATATTGGCGTGGAATTCGCTGTCGCCTGCCTTGTAGCCGACATCGCCGTAAAAGCGCCGTACCGTCGATCGGGAAAAATTGCGGAAGCCGTTGTCGCGCAGTCCTTCGAGTGCAGCATAGACGGCGTAGTTCTGATCGACCTGCTTGCCCCATTGCGCCGAACCCTGGATGCGCCCGAACGATCCGCCCATGAGGTCGAGCTCGGCGCCCTGATAGGTGAAGCCGTCCTTCATTTGCAGGTTGATCGCGCCGCCGAGCGCGTTGAGGCCGAAGGCCGGGTTGTTGGTGACCAGCGTCACCGACCTGATCGCGGCCGTGGGGATCAGGTCCCAGTTCACGGCATCCGAGAATGCCTCGTTGATACGGACGCCGTTCTGGTACACCGCAAGGCCTTGCGGTGTACCGGTCACGGGCGAGGCGACGAAGCCGCGGAATTCGACATCCGGCTGGAACGGATTGCCGGTGACTTCGCTGATGTTGACGCCGGCGATGTTGTCGCGCAGCGCGTCCGTGACGTTCAGCGAACCCGTGCGCCTGATCTGGTTGGCATCGACGGCATTGATCGCCGACGGGACCTTGTCGACGTCGAGACCACGGCCGATGCCCGGCGAGGTCGGATAGACGTAGATCCGTCTCCTCGGCGCGGCGGACGACGGCGCCCCGACCCGCGCAACCGGTCGCGACGGCGCCGCGCGCCGCGTCGCCGGAGGTGGTGCGGAGACCTCGACCGGCGGCAGGTTCTGGACGTTGGTCTCCTCGTCCGGCGCGGCCCCGGCAGGGCTCGCAAAGATCAAGCCCGATACCAGCCCGGTCGACACCGAGGCCATCAACACACCACGCTTGAACGGAACACCCCTGCCCATCCCCGCCTTCCCATCCGTGACCACCGACTGTCTTGATTTTGCGCCGATTGGTCGAGGCGAGTTTATTCGGCCGCAATGAGGGCGCCAGCCACAAAAGGTCGGGTCCAATCCGCACCCATTTTCCCGACCAAATCGGGAATTTTTCCCGATCGCTTCGGATGCGATCAGGTTGCCGCTGTCGGCACTAGCGCTTCCACGGTCACGCCGCCGTCACCGGAGACCACATTAAGCGTGCCGCCGAGCGCCAGGATCCGCTCGCGCATGCCGACCAGACCGAAGCCGAGCTTCTGGCCCGGCTCCATGCCACGGCCGTTGTCGCTGACCCGCACCCGGGCGCAGCCGCGGCCGCCGGCCTGCTCGACCGGCTCGATGACGACGCTGACCGAGGTCGCGCCGGCATGGCGGAATACGTTGGTGAGCGCCTCCTGCACGATGCGGTAGATGGTGAGATCGGCGGTCTCGCCGGTTGGGCCAAGCGCCGGCGAGATCGAGGTCTCGATCGCAACGTCGGGACGCGACTCCCGCCACAGCCGCGTCAGGGATTTGAGCGCCTGGCGCAAGCCGAGCTCGGCGAGGCCCACGGGCCGAAGGCGCTCCAGCACGCGGCGGTTGAACTGCTGGAGTGCATTGATCTGCTCCAGCATGGCGCTGCCATGTTTTCGCACGGCATCCGCGCTCGGCTCGCGTCCGTCCGCCTGCTTGGCCAGCGCGCTCGCATGCGCGCGGAGCGAGAACAGATAGGGTCCGAACTCGTCATGCAATTCGCGCGCGATCTCCTTGCGCTCGATGTCCTGCAGAGACACCGCACGCTCGGCGAGGCGCCGCTTGTCCTCGACCGCTTCACCAAGCGTCGCCGCAAGATGGTTGAGCCTGGTGCAGATCGCGGCGAGCTCCGGCGCGCCGCCCGGCGCGACACGGGCCTCGTAATGTCCGCTTTCGAGCTTCCCCATCGCCTCTGCCAGCGACTGCAGCGGTGCCAGCGCACGGCCGACCACCTTCATCATCAGGAAAAACAGCGCGAGCGCGATCACCGAGCCGACCTCGAGCTGGGTCACGATGCCGTCCCAGATCTCGGCCATCTCGTCGTCGGGATGCGAGATGATCACGAGCGAGCCGGGCTTGCCCCGGAGCGAGACCGGCACGCTGACCGCGGTCTGCTCCGGATGAACCAGGCTGACGAACCAGGCCGGCGGGCCGCGCGTGTCGGCATCAGTGCCGAGCCGGGGCGGCGTCAGCGGGTTCCCAGCGGAATCGTGCAGCGCGATGCTGACATGGCGCAGGCGGCTGAGATCGCGGCCGATCTGGTTCAGCCGGGCATCCGGATCCAGCGCCTCGTTGAGATCGGCAACGATCATCTCGATGAATTCGCGCGCGAGGCGGATCACGCTCTGGTCCTCGGCCTGCACGCGCGGGCCGGCCTCGGCGACCTGGCGGCCGATATTGACCGCGAGCCCCAGCGCCAGCAGCAACGCCAGCAAGAGATTGATGCGCCCTCGCAAGGAAAGATTCTGCCACATTGGTCTCGCTCGTACCTCGCGAAGGGCCGGCGCCTGTCCGACGACGTTGACAGAGGCGAACCGCCCGATATCTAATCGGAAGCGTACAGCAATCCCGGCCGGGTTGCATGAGCCGACACGAGACGCGCGTCTTGCCTGGTCAGGCTCATGCGGCGCAGAACAGGCAAGCTCCAAGGGAACGGGCTGTCGCGGGGAACGCCTATGCGCATTCTGATCGTCGACGATCATCCCATCGTCGCCTCCGGCTGCCGCGCCGTGCTGGCCGACGAAGGCGAGATCGAAATCTTGGAGGCCGCCGACGCCGAAGACGGCGAGTGCGTCTTCATCGTCGAACGTCCCGACCTCTGCATCATCGACATCAATTTGCCGACCGTCTCCGGCTTCGAGCTCGCGCGCCGCATCCTCGAGCGCGCGCCCGAGGCCCGCATCATCATGTTCAGCATGAATGACGACCCCGCTTTCGCCGCCCGCGCGATCGAGTGCGGCGCCAAGGGCTACGTCTCCAAGACCGGCGACCCCGACGACCTCGTCGAGGCGATCCGCGCCGTCGGAAGCGGCGGCACCTATCTTCCGACCGCGATCGCGCGCAGCATCGCTTTCGCCGGACCGACGCTGGCGCAAAACCCGCTCTCGAAGCTGAACGCGCGCGAGATGGAGATCCTGCGGCTGCTCAGCGCCGGCAAGAGCCTGTCCGAGATCGCGTGGCTGGTGCAATCGTCCTACAAGACGGTGGCCAATACCTCGTCCCTCATGCGCCAGAAGCTCGGGGTCAAGACTTCGGTCGAGCTGGTGCGGCTGGCGATCGACAGCGGCGTCGCCTGATCACGCCACGAATTCGGTCACACAAGCGTTGCAATCTTGATGTGGTGAGATGCCACGGAGTCCTTGCGCATGACGATTCAGACTGTCTCGACCAACAAATCCCATGGCGGCGTGCAGGGCGTTTATCGCCATGCCAGCCAGGCGACCGGAACCGACATGGTGTTCTCGGTCTATATCCCGCCGTATGCGGACGGCGCCAAGCTGCCCGTGGTCTGGTATCTCTCCGGGCTCACCTGCACGCATGCCAACGTCACCGAGAAGGGCGAATTCCGCAGGGCCTGCGCCGAGCTCGGCCTGATCTTCGTCGCGCCCGACACCTCCCCGCGCGGGCCCGACGTGCCGGGCGATGCCAACAACGCCTATGATTTTGGCTTAGGTGCCGGCTTCTATGTCGACGCCACGCAACAGCCGTTCGCGCGCAATTATCGCATGTGGAGCTACGTCACTGACGAGCTGCCGAAGCTCGTTGCGGAGAACTTTCCGGTCGATGCCAGGCGGCAATCGGTCATGGGGCATTCGATGGGCGGTCACGGCGCGCTGACGGTGGCGCTGCGCAACCCGCACCGCTTTCGAGCAGCCAGCGCCTTTGCCCCGATCGTGGCGCCCTCGCTGGTACCCTGGGGCATCAAGGCGCTGACCGGATATCTCGGGCCGAACAAGGATTCCTGGCGCAACCACGACACGGTGGCGCTGATCGAGGACGGCGCGAAATTCTCCGGCTTCCTGATCGACGTCGGCGAGGCCGACAATTTCCTGAATGAGCAGCTCAAGCCGGAGCTGCTCGAGGCCGCCTGCGCCAAGGCCGGCATCCCGCTGACGCTGCGGCGCCAGGCGGGCTACGACCACAGCTATTATTTCATCTCGACCTTCATGAGCGATCACCTGCACTGGCATGCGCAGAAACTGAAGGCGTGATGCTTGCTTACCCTCCCCTGGAGGGGGAGGGTCGCTTCACATCGAGCGAAGCGAGAAGTGAAGCGGGGTGGGGTGATCTCTCCACGCGGGCACCGCCTCAAAGGAGAGACCGTCACCCCACCCCGCTCGCGCTTTGCGCGATCGACCCTCCCCCTCCAGGGGAGGGTAAGAGTCCCCTAATCACGGCTTGCCGTAATTCGGCGCCAAGAGGCGGTTGCGGATGAGATAGTTCATCGTGCGCGACCAGGATTCATCCGTGTTGCCGCGCATGTCGGCGCTGGCGACGGTGATCATGTTGCCGGTCTTCACGTCGCGCAAATAGATGTTGAGATTGATGATCAGGTTCGAGACCTTTTGCACGAGGCCGGTGATCTCCAAATCGGCGCCGAGCTGCCCGGCGAGCTTGAGATCGCAGCCGCCGCAGGCCTGCAGGTTGGCGTGACGGGCGGCCTCCCGTACCGGCGCGATGTCGAGCACCTGGAACTTGCCCGACTCTGCCAATGCCTTGCGCAACTGCTCGCTGATGCGCAAGAGCCGCGCCTCTTCCGGCTTGGAGCCGTAGAACTCGCCGGGCAGGCTGGTGTCGATCAGCTCGAAATCGAACACCGCGAGTTTCGGCGGGTCGGCGAGCGCGGCCGAGCCCGTCGACAGCAAAGCTGCGATCGCCAACAATGCTCGCATGATCGTGATGCCCGGCCGCGTGCGCGCGCGGACGAAATGCGGGGTTGCATGGCCTGATAAATTGGTCATGCTTGAAGCAGAGACAATTCTTCACCGGCGGTCAAGCCGGGGAGGTCGTCTGGAGGAAGCATGATCCGATGGTTGGCCGGCCTGATCGGCTTTGGTCTTGCCGCGACGAGCGCACTTGCGGCCGATCCCGTCACGATCGGCGTCGGCTATCTCGCAATCGCCGGCACCCGATCGACGCTGTCGCTGGTCGAGCAGCCCGCCGAGAACGATGGCGTCGCCGGCGCGCGCCTTGCCATCGAGGACAACAACACCACCGGTAAGTTCACCGGCCAGCGCTTCACGCTGGAGGAGCGCCGCATCAAAGAGGGCGAGGACGTGGTGCAGGCTGCGACCGCGCTCGCCGAGAAGAACGGCTTCATCATCGCCGACCTGCCCGCCGATGCGCTTCTGAAGGTCGCGGATGCCCTGCGCGAGCGCGGCACGCTGCTGTTCAACGCCGGCGCGATCGACGAGCGGCTGCGCGAGGCCGATTGCCGTGCCAACGTCATCCACACCGCGCCGACGCGCGCGATGCTGGCGGACGCGCTCGGCCAATATCTGGTGTGGAAGAAGTGGTCGCGCTGGCTGCTGGTGGTCGGCTCGCACGACGAGGACAGACTGTTCGCCGATGCTATCAGGCGTACCGCGGCGCGGTTCGGCGCCAAGATCGTGCAGGAGCGGACCTTCGAGGACAAGGGCGGCGCGCGGCGCACTGACAGCGGCGTCACCCAGATCCAGCGGCAGATGCCGGTGTTCACGCAGCAGGCACCCGCTTACGACGTGCTGGTCGCCGCCGACGAAAGCGAGGTGTTCGGCGCCTATCTGCCCTATCGCACCTGGGATCCGCGCCCGGTCGCGGGCTCGGCCGGCCTCGTGCCGCGCAGCTGGGACGCCTCGCAGGACCAATGGGGCGCGATCCAGATGCAGAACCGCTTCATCAAGCTGAATTCGCGGCGGATAACCGCACTCGACATGCAGGCCTGGACCGCGGTGCGCATGATCGGCGAAGCCACCTCGCGCACCAATTCCGGCGAGGTCAAGAAGGTCACAGATTTCATCAAAGGCCCGGATTTCTCGGTCGCCGCCTTCAAGGGGACGCGACTGACCTTGCGCGACTGGAATTGGCAGCTGCGCCAGCCGATCCTCTTGGTCGACGGCCGCATGGTGGTGTCGGTGTCGCCGCAGGAGGGATTTCTGCACCAGGTCTCCGAGCTCGACACGCTCGGCTATGATCGCCCGGAGAGCAAATGCAAGTTGAAGTGAGCGATGTGATGCGATGCAGCCGTTCCGGAGATGGTGCGCTCCCTCCCCCGCAAGCGGGGGAGGTAAGGGCCGCCCGCAGGCGGACATCGCACATGTTCGGAGCAGCATTGCTCGCGGCTCTAGCGCTGGCGGCAGCGCCCGCGCATGCGTTCATCGCCTATGTCTCGAACGAGAAGAGCAACACGGTCTCGGTGATCGATACCGACAGCTGGACCGTGACCAAGACCATCAAGGTCGGCCAGCGTCCGCGCGGCATCGATTTCACCCGCGACGGCAAGTTTGTGATGGTCGCGGTCGGTGACGACGACACCATCCAGGTCATCGACGCCAAGACGCAAAGCGTGGTGGACAGCCTGCCTTCCGGACCCGACCCCGAGCTGTTCGCGCAGGATGCCGCCGGCAAGATCCTCTATGTCGCCAACGAGAACGACAACACGGTGACGGTGATCGACCTCGAGAAGCGCGCCCGGCTCGGCGACATCCAGGTCGGCGTCGAGCCCGAAGGCATGACCATCAGCCCGGACGGCAAGACGCTGATCAACACGTCCGAGACGACCAACATGGCGCATTTCATCGACACGTCGTCGCGCCAGATCGTCGCCAACGTTCTGGTGGATGCGCGGCCGCGCTTTGCCGAGTACAAGCACGATTCGTCGGAGGTCTGGGTGTCCTCGGAGATCGGCGGCACCGTCTCAATCATCGACCCCAAGAAGCACGAGGTGATCGGCAAGGTCACGTTCGAGATCCCCGGCCTGCGGAAGGAGGCGATCCAGCCGGTCGGGATCGGCATGACCAAGGACGACAAGACCGCCTTCGTCGCGCTCGGCCCCGCCAATCGCATCGCCGTGGTCGACGTGGCCTCGCGCAAGGTGACGAAATATCTCCTGGTCGGGCAGCGGGTCTGGCACATGGCGTTCACGCCGGACGAGAAACATCTGCTCACCACCAACGGTGTGTCGAACGACGTCTCCGTCATCGACGTCGCCGCGCAGAAGGTGATCAAGACCATTCAGGTGGGCGAGCTGCCCTGGGGCGTCACGATCGCGCCATGACCAGCCCTGCCCCGATCGCCGAAGCGCAGGAGACGCCGAGAACGGGAACGGCCGCGGTGCCGGCGCTGTCGATCGACGGCGTCAGCCATTCCTATGGTCCGCGGCGCGCATTGATGGACGTGTCTTTCAGTGTCCAGCCCGCGAGCTTCACGGCGCTGCTCGGACTCAACGGCGCCGGCAAGAGCACGCTGTTCTCGCTGATCACGCGCCTGTTCGGCATTCAATCCGGCCGCGTCGGCATTTTCGGCCACGACGTCAGCAAGAGCCCCGGCGAGGCGCTGCGGCTGCTCGGTGTCGTGTTCCAGCCGCGCACGCTCGATCTCGACCTGTCGCTGACGCAGAACCTGCTCTACCACGCCGCGCTGCACGGCATCGGCCGCCGCGAGGCCTCGGCGCGCAGCACCGAGCTGCTCGGCCGCATCGGGCTTGCGGATCGCGCTGCAAGCAAGGTGCGCGACCTCTCGGGCGGACAGATGCGGCGGCTGGAGATCGCACGCGCATTGCTGCACCGACCACGCCTCCTGTTGCTCGACGAGCCGACCGTCGGCCTAGACGTCAAGGCGCGCGCCGACATCATCAGCCACGTGCGCCAGCTCGTGACCGAGCAAGGCATCGGCGTGCTCTGGGCGACGCACTTGTTCGACGAGATCTTGGCCGATGACGATCTCGTGGTGCTGCACCAGGGCAAGGTGCTGGCGCAGGGGCCGATGAGCCGCGTCATCGCGGAGGCCGGCGCGCAGGACGTCAACACCGCCTTCATGCGCCTGACCGGCGCGAAAACCATGCCGGGAGGCGGCGCATGAGCAGCATCGCGACGCGCGAGGCGCCGCGCGGCTTCTCGTTCGCCGAGTACATGACCTGCCTCGGCGGGATCGTCTGGCGCGAGGGCCTGCGCTTCCTGCATCAGCGCGAGCGCTTCGTCTCGGCGCTGGTACGGCCTTTGGTGTGGCTGTTCATCTTCGCCGCCGGCTTCCGCCAGGTGCTCGGCATCTCCATCATCCCGCCCTACGAGACCTATATCCTCTACGAGGTCTATATCGCGCCCGGCTTGATGGCGATGATCCAGCTCTTCAATGGCATGCAATCCTCGCTGTCGATGGTCTATGACCGCGAGATGGGCAACATGCGCACGCTGTTGGTGAGTCCGCTGCCGCGTGGATTCCTGTTGTTCTGCAAGCTGCTCGCGGGCACCGCGGTGTCGCTGCTCCAGGTCTATGCGTTCCTGTTGATCGCCTGGCTCTGGGACATCACGCCGCCGCCCCAGGGCTATCTTACCGTGCTGCCGGCGCTGATCCTGTCGGGGCTGATGCTGGGCTCGCTCGGCATGCTGATCTCGTCGGGCATCAAGCAGCTGGAGAACTTCGCCGGTGTCATGAACTTCGTGATCTTCCCGATGTTCTTCGCCTCCTCCGCGCTCTACCCGCTCTGGCGGGTGCAGGAGGGCAGCCCCTATCTCTATTATCTGTGTGAGGCCAATCCGTTCACCCACGCGGTCGAGCTGATCCGATTCGCGCTGTATGGCCAGGTCAACTGGATCTCGCTGGCGGTGGTCGCGACCTGCACAATCGTCTTCATGATCGGCGCCATCCTGGCCTATGATCCCTCGCGCGGGCTGGCGCGACGCGGGCCTGCGGGAGGCGAAGCATGACGGTCCGGGTTCTGGCCACTTCTGTCCTGGTGCTGGCTGTTGCGAGCGCGGCGGCGCACGCGGCCGATCCGCGCTATCCCGACTGGCCGTGCACCCAGGCCAAGGTGCCCGAGATCTCGCTGGCGGCCGTGTGGGGCGGTCCGCCGCTCGACGATGTGCAGAACAGATGGAAGGACGACGCCAGGATCAGCGCGCTCGTTGCGAAACTGGCGGCGCGCAAGATGCCGCTGGATGAGGCGGAAAAGCTGGTGAAGGAGTTTCTCGCAGGTTCCGCCGCCGACAAGACCGCGAACGCCAAGCTGCTGTTCGCCGGCCTGTTCGACACGCTCAACGCCCAGCGCTCCCAGGTCATGAACGGGCTCGAGCGCGTCAGCCGCAAGCAGCGCGATGCCGCCGACAAGATCCGCGAGGAGACGATTCAACTCCAGGCTCTGCAAGGAGCCACGCCGCGTGACGAGGCGAAGATCGAGGCGCTCAGCAATGAGCTGATCTGGACGACCCGGATCTTCGAGGACCGCCGCAAGGTGGTGCGCTTCGTCTGCGAGGTTCCAACCTCGATCGACCAGCGCCTGTTCGCGCTCGGACGCGTGATCCAGCAGGAAATGGAATAGCGTCAGTCACGCTGACAGCTCACGAAATGTTCCCGCAATCGCCCCGGCAGCGTTAACCTTTTGCCGCGCTATCTGCCGGAACCAAATCGATTTATGGTGGCTTGTCGACGTGAACTCCAGACGTCGGGAGGCCTCGATGGGAACCACAAGACTCATGTTCGCGGGCGCTGCAGTCCTCAGCATGCTCGCAACCAGCGCCTTTGCTGACGACATGACCGGGATGATCACGCGGATCGATCGGCTCAACGGCACGATCTCGATCCAGCAGACGCAGAAAGGTACGGTCGGCGCCAGCGCCGGCAGCGCCGGTGCGCTGCAGGAATACAAGGCCAAGGATGCCACGATGCTGGATGCCGTCCATGCCGGCGACAGGGTGACGTATTCGGCCACCGAGACGAACGGCACGGGCACGCTGACGAAGCTGGAGAAGCAGAAATAGCACCGTCTCAGCCACTCCCGCTCACGGGGAGCGGCCAGGCAGCTGCGTTCAGCCATTACTGGTCGGGGCGCGGCTCCGGCTGCCCTTCTTCGGTCGGAAGCTTCGCGCGCTCCCAACCGTCGGTGCCGTCGGGATACCAGGCGATGTTGGAATAGCCATAAGCCAGTGCGCGCTTGGCGGCGTTCCAGGACATCCAGCAATCGGCGAGGCAATAGATCACCAGCAGTGCGGCCTTGTCGCCACGTGAGGCGCGCGCGAGGCCGCGCTGGAGATAATCATCCATGGCCGGCGGCAACGTTCCATAGCCGGTGTCCGGCAGCCAGAGGCTGCCCGGGATGTTCCTGCGCGGCGCGTCACGCCACACCGTGCCCACAGGAAGGTTCTTTGGTTTCGGCGGGCGCGGCATCACGTCGACGAAGGTCCCGCTGTTCGCGCGCCAGATCGCCTCCGCCTCGCCGGTCGTGAGCACGCGCGCGCCGGCGAGCGTCGCCGGCACCGGCGCGCGATAATTGTCGGTCCGATAGCCCTCGGGCTCGAACGGCTCCTGCTGCTGCGCCAGCGCCGGGGCCACGAGCAGGGCAACGACGAACGCAGCGGCAAGCGGACGGCTCATGGCGCCTTCTTGGCGGTCTCCGCGCCGAGCGGCCGGTTGCTCTCGTCCAGCAGCGGCACGCCGAAATCGAGCAGGATCTTGTTGATCTCGCCCTGGTTCTCCTGGATCACCCGGTTGAGCTGCCGCTTCCAGTTCTGGTCGGCGGGGCGCACGCCCATGCCGATGCGATAGACCAGCTTCGGCCCGGTGGTCTCCTTGACCAGCGGCGTGACGTGCAGCGAGGGGCCGGCTTTCTTCGCATAATAGCCGGCCATCGGTCCCCAGAGCACGCCGGCGTCGATCTTGCCGGCAGTGAGGTCCTCGATCATCGCCTGCGCCGAATTGTCGAAGCGCGTGTCGATCATCAGCGGATAGGGTTTTGCGTCGCCCATCAGGCCTGCCAACGCCATATTCGTCGCCGGCGGCGTGCCGGCGACGATTCCGATATGCTTGCCCTTCAGGCGTGCGTCCTCCAGCGTGTCGACGTCCTCGAGCCCGCTGCCGGACTTGGCGACCAGTGCATAGGTCGTGCGGTAATAGGGATTGGTCCCCTGCACGAGGTCGTCGCCCTGCGGGAAGCCCATGATGACGTCGCAGCGATGCGCGCCCAGGGTCATCCGCACGAAACCGGTGGCCTGCGGAAAAAAGACGTAGTCGAGCTTCTTCTGCAGCTTGTCCGCCAGAAATTCGGCGAGCTTGTTCTCGAAGCCCTCGCCCTTTTCATTGGAGAACGGCAGGTTGCGCGGGTCGGCGCAAACCCGCAGCACCTTCGGGTCGACCAGCTCGAACGAGAGATCTCCGGTCTCGTTGGTCTGTGCACCGGCGACATCGCCGAACGCACATGATGCGATCACGATCCAGAGCGAGAACCACCAGCGACGATGTCGTTCGGCCTGCGTCATCGCGCTTCCTCCTCGTTTTGTTTGAATGTTATCCATGCAACGCATGACGCGCCACGTGTGCCAACTTTGCCGGCTTTGCTTTGTTGCAGTGCAATGAGACCAATCCTTTGAACTGAGGCGGAAAAGTGTCTCGCATCGCTCTCGTGATCGCAGCCTTGTCCCTGGTAGCAGCAACGCTAGCACGCGCCGGGACGGCCGAATTGCCTGTGAGCGAAGTCGCGCCGGGAATCTTCGTACACTCCGGGACCATCGCGCTGATGAGCCGTGAGAATGAAGGCGACATCGCCAATGTCAGCTTCATCGTCGGAGATGACGCGGTGGCCGTGATCGACACCGGCGGCAGCCTGCGCGAAGGCGAGGCGCTGCTCGCGGCAGTACGGGCGCGCACGCCGAAGCCGATCCGCTATATCATCAACAGCCATGGCCATCCCGACCATGTCTTCGGCAATGCTGCCTTCGCGGCTGAGGGAGCCAGCTTCGTCGGTCACAGCAAGCTGCCGCAGGCGCTGGCCACCCGCGGGCCGTTCTATCTCGACAATTTCAGGCGCATCATGGGCGCCGAATTGATCGATCCTGTAAAGATCGTGCCGCCGACCCTGCTCGTGACGGACACGCTCACGCTCGATCTGGGCTCGCGCCGCTTGACCCTGCGGGCATGGCCGGCTGGACACAGCGACAATGATCTGACCGTGTTCGACGAGACCACCAAAACCCTGCTTGCCGGCGATCTCGTCTTTCTCCGCCACATTCCGGTGATCGACGGCAGCATTCGCGGCTGGCTCGCCACGCTCAAAGAATTGGAAACGATCCCGGCGCTGCGCGTTGTTCCCGGTCACGGTCCTGTGAGCGACTGGCCCGCGGCGCTGAGCGAAGAACGGCGTTACCTGTCAACGCTGCTGTCCGACGTCCGCAAACTGAACAAGAACGGCGAGCCGATCCGCAAGGCTGCGGATAAGGCAGCCGCAGAGGAGCGGCCGCACTGGCAGCTGTTCGAGGACTACAACGCCCGCAACGCAACTGCAGCATTCTCGGAAATTGAATGGGAGTAGCGGGCGCGCTACGCTGGCAGGAGATCAGCTTCGCTGACTGCCCGGGAGCATGAGATGACGGGATGCACACGCCGCCAGCCCCTGATTGCCCTGCTCCTCGGCATCGCTTTCGCCGTGCCGGCGCAGGCGGAAGAGGCCTACGATCCCTGGCCGGGCCTGGTGCAGGACATCTTCAATAACCGACCGATGAACGACGGTGCCGAGGTCATCGGCATCGAGATGCCGTATCGCGCCGAGGATGCCGCCATCGTGCCGGTGACGCTGCGCAGCAAGCTGTCGCCCGGCGACAGCAGACGCATCCGTTCGATCACGCTGGTGATCGACCGCAACCCCGCGCCGATGGCCGCGAAGTTCGAGCTCGGCCCGGACGCCAACGTCACGGAAATCTCGACCCGCGTGCGCGTCAACAATTACACCGACGTGCACGCCGTGGCCGAGCTCACTGACGGCGAGCTCTACGTCTCGAAAGTGTATGTGAAGGCCTCCGGCGGCTGCTCGGCGCCGGCTGCAAAGAACGTGGAGGAAGCCAGGAACCGGCTCGGCCAGATGCGCTACCGGCAATTCGCTCGTGAGGACGGTCCGGCCAGCCGCGTGCGCGAAGCGCAGATCATGATCGGTCATCCCAACAATTCCGGCCTGCAGATGGACCAGGTCACGCAGCTCTATATCCCCACCTTCTTCATCAACCAGCTCAAGTTGACGCAGGACGACAGCCCCGTGCTGTCGATGGAAGGCGGCATCTCGATCTCGGAAGATCCCAACCTGCGCTTCACCTATGTCTCCAACGGCGCCAAGCGTTTCCGTGCGGAAGCCCGGGATACGGATGGGCATGTGTTCCGCAATGAATGGGATGTCGAGAAGCCGGGGACGTGAGGCGAGGAGCACCCTCCCCTGGAGGGGTCCGGGACGAGCGTAGCGCGCCCGTGGGTCGGCTCACATTGAGCGTAGCGAGATGTGAGACGGGGGGGTGACGGTCTCTCCCCATCCAGCAGTGCCCGAGTGGAGAGATCACCCCACCCCGCTCGCGCTGCGCGCGATCGACCCTCCCCCTCCAAGGGAGGGTAAGACACCGCGGCAGCAAACTAGAAACACCTCACCTCGGCTTCCGCCTGCGCGCGTCTCAAGTCATTCACCGCCGAATTGGCCTGCTCCGAGGTACGAAACTGCACGCCGAGATTGCCGCGCACTTGCGACATGCTGAGCGCGGTCTCGGCGGTAACATAGCGCTCGTAGGGCACGATCGAGGCGACCACGTCGATCGAGCAGGAACATTGCTCGATCGCGGACCGAGTCTCGCCATTGGCCTTCATGCAGCCATAGACGTATTCCGCACGTGCCGCGGTGGGATAATCATTGGCCTCTTCGGCCCCTGCCACGCATACGCTCGCAGCGAGCGCCGTCAATGCGGCGACAATCGGTCGTAGCCGTCCGGCCAGATTCATGCGCGTCCTCCCGCTGGTTGCGACCCAAGCTATGCTATGCGTATTGTGCTGAAAAGCACTCAGTCAGAGGAAACGGCTCACAAGGTGATGAGAGTTTTGGCGCGAATATGGGCGCTCGCAACGGTACTGGCGCTAGCCGCACCTGCCGGCGCCGCGGACACGATCCGCCTTGCAGTGCAGAAGACCGGAACATTCTCGTGGGAGCTGGCCGCGATCCGCAGCGCCGGCCTCGACAAGGAGGCCGGCCTGTCGCTTGAGGTCACCGAGCTCGCGAGCACCGAGGCCGGCAAGATCGCGATGCGCGCCGGCAGCGCCGACATCATCCTGTCGGACTGGCTGTGGGTCTCACGCGAGCGCACGCTCGGTGCGAAGCTCACCTTCTATCCCTATTCCAGCGCGCTCGGCGCCGTGATGGTACCGGCCTCGTCGCCGATCAAGACGCTCGCCGACCTCAAGGGCCGCAAGCTCGCGGTCGCCGGCGGGGCGATCGACAAGAGCTGGCTCTTGCTGCAGGCGCGAATGAAGCAGGACGGCATCGACCTGAAGTCGGAAGCAACCATCGTCTACGGCGCCCCGCCCCTGATCGCCGCCAAGGCGTTGGACGGCGAGCTGGATGCGAGCCTCAACTTCTGGAATTTCTGCGCCCAGCTCGAAGCCAAGGGTTTCAGGCGCCTGACCGGCATCGAGGACATCTTGCCCAAGCTGGGTGCCAAAGGCGCGGTCGCCGCGGTCGGCTATGCCTTCGACGAGAGCTGGGCCGCGAGCCATAAGGAGGCAGTCGCGCGCTTCATCGCAATGACCCGCAAGGCCAAGGAGCTGCTGGCGACCTCGGATGCGGCCTGGGACAAGGTCGCGCCGCTCACCGGCACGACCGATCCTGCCCTGCTCAAGACGTACCGCGACCGCTACCGCGACGGCATTCCCCGCCGGAGCATCGATGACGAGGAAAAGGACGCGCGCGTGCTCTACCGCGTGCTGGCCGAGATCGGCGGCCGCGATCTCGTCGGCCCCGCAGCCGAGCTCGATCCGGGCACCTTCTATCATGCAGTCCCCGGAGACTGAGGTGCTGCGCCTGCTGTCGTTCGCCCTGTTCCTCGCGATCTGGTGGATTGCCGCGCTCCTCGTCGGCGGCGCAAAGCTGCCCTCCCCGCCGGCGGTGCTTCAGGTGATGATCGCGGAAGCAGCAAGCGGCGCACTGTTCCTGCATCTCGGCGCCACGCTGGCGCGCGTCGCGCTCGCCTTCACCCTGGCGATGTCGGTCGGCAGTGCCATCGGATACCTGATGGGCCGGATCAAGCTCGCCGACCGGCTCGGCGATCCCTGGCTGATCCTGTTGCTCAACCTGCCCGCATTGGTCGTGATCGTGCTGGCCTATATCTGGGCTGGCCTGACCGAGGCCGCCGCGATCGCGGCGATCGCCATCAACAAGCTGCCGACCGCCATCGTCACCTTGCGCGAGGGCACGCGCGCGCTCGACCGTTCGCTCGACGAGATGGCGAGCGTGTTCGCAATGCCGCGCTGGCGCGCCTTCCGCCATGTCGTGCTGCCGCAGCTGGCGCCCTATATCGCAGCCTCCGCCCGCTCCGGCCTGTCCCTGGTTTGGAAGATCGTGCTGGTCGCCGAACTGCTCGGACGGCCGAACGGCGTCGGCTTCGAGATCGGGGTCGCCTTCCAGCTGTTCGACACGCCGCGGCTGCTGGCCTATTCCCTGACCTTCGCCGCCGTCGTGCTCGTCATCGAAACCTTGCTGGTGCAGCCGTTCGAAGCCCGCGCAAACAGGTGGCGGCCCCGTGCGGCTTGAGGTCGATATCACGGGCAAGACTTTCAGGAGTGCCGCGGGCGGGACGCACGAGGTGCTGGCGCCCGTCAAGTTCGCGCTGCAATCCGGCGAGGTCGGCGTGCTGATCGGCCCCTCCGGCTGCGGCAAGAGCACGATGCTGCGCATCATCCTGGGACTGGACCGCGACTTTGCAGGCCACGTCGCGCGACCGCCGGAGGCGCGGATCGGCATGGTGTTCCAGGAGCCGCGCCTGCTGCCGTGGCGCTCGGTCGAGCAGAACGTGCGGCTTGCTGCGCCCGATGTCGCTGATGCCAAGCTCGCCGAGCTCTTCAGGATTTTGGAGCTGGAAGCGCATCGCGACCACTATCCCGGTGAGCTCTCGCTGGGTTTGGCCCGGCGCGTGGCGCTCGCCCGCGCCTTTGCCGTCGAGCCGGATATTCTGGTGCTCGACGAACCGCTGGCATCGCTCGATGACGCTCTCGCCGGACGCCTGCGCGATGAGATTGCAACGCTCGTCGCGAGCCGGCCGGTGATGACGCTTTTGGTGACACACAGCCTGGACGATGCAGTGCGCCTGGGCGACCGGCTGTTCTTCCTGTCGCCGCGACCAGCGCGGATCGTGGCCGAGGTGCCTATCGGCATCCCGCGCGACACACGCGGCGAAGCCGAGATTGCGGCGATCAAGGCCAGCCTCGCCCAACGAACTCAAGGCGACCGCACTGAGCGAGATGCCTCATAGCCGATCGCCTGGCGGACGTGCTAGATTAGGCCGGCGGCGGAGCTGATGATGACACGGACAGTCGCCCTCGCAACGCTTGGTCTTGCAGCGCTTAGCCTCGCACTCGTTGCGATGGCGGCGGGCGCGCAGGACATGATGCGTGGCGTCGACCTCACCTCCCCCGCGATGGTCTCGGCTGAAATGACGAGGCCGGAGGTCGAGGCCATGTTGGCCAAAGCGAGCCCAAAGCAGCCTGCCGATTTCACCGGCAAACGCCTGTCGGGTCTCGATCTCTCGGGGCTGGACCTGTCCAACACGGTTCTCCGCGCCGCGCGGCTCAACAAGACAATACTTCGAGACGCGAGGCTGGACGGTGCGATCCTCGATCAGGCATGGCTGCTGGATGCGGATCTTACCGGCGCAAGCCTGAAGGGCGCCTATCTGTTCGCCTCGCAAATGGCCCGCGCGCGTCTCGACGGCGCCAACCTGTCAGGAGCGCGCATCGCTGCCGACCTCACCGGCGCAAGCCTGGTCGGCGCCTCGATCGCGGACGCGCATCTTGGCGCCGATATGCGCAACCAGTCGATGGGGCTGATGCGCGCGGTGCTGAGATCCGCCAAGCTGGAACAGCTGAACGCGCGCAACGCCGATTTGTCGCGCGTCGACCTCGAATTCGCAGTCCTCAGGGGCGCCGATCTGAGCGGCGCATCACTGAAAAACGCCCAACTCGGCGGAGCCGATCTGACCGGCGCCATCGTCATCGACGCCGATTTCGACGGCGCCGATCTCGTCTCGGCGAAGCTGATCGCACCCAACGGCCTTGACCGCGCCAAGAATTTCGACAAGGCAAAGAACCGCGATCGCCTGATCAAGGAATGACGGCGCCCTTTGGGAGGACTGGCTGATGCGTGGGGTTCTTGCTTTGATCGCGTTGTTGACGCTTGCCGGCGAAGCCGCCGCGCAGAGCAAGGGCAAGGGCATCCGGCTCTGGAACCTGACGACCGAGACAATTTCTGGCTTCCAGCTCTCACCCGCCGGCAAGACCGAGTGGGGCCCAAACCAAACCCTGAACGACAAGGATAAGGAGGTCGACCACGACGAGCGGCTGCGCATCATCGGCGTCGAGCCCGGCCGTTACGATGCCAGGGTGAGCTATCCCAATGGACGGCACTGCATCGTCCGCGATATCGAAATCAAGGCGGATGTGGTGTTCTCGATTGCCGACAAGGATCTGAAGGACTGCACCAAGTAGCAGTTCGATTCTTGCAGCTCACGCCTTGTTGTTCGGGTGCGGATATTCGCAGCGCCACCGCACCGCCTGCCACTTCGGATGCTCGCCGACCCATTGCGCGATATAGGGCGGCGCCGCCATCACGCATTGGCGGGGCGACCCGAAATAGTTGAACACCAGATGCTGCTCCTCGCAGGTCGCAGGCGAGAGCACCGCACAAACAGTCACCACCAGGTCAATCGGGTTCATGCCGGGATCCTTACGCGAGGGGCCGATGGACAGATTAGCACACGGAACTACGCTTCAAGGAGGGCGAAGTTTCAAAGCGCCGAAGCCTCGTCATGGCCGGCTTGTAACTTCCGCGCTAGAAGTTCACGCCAAACACCAATCGCGCCTGATGCCGCTCGAAATTGACGAGGTCGAGATTGCCGCCTGAGCCGGCCGGGCGCCCCCAGGCCTGCATGCTCCAGGTCATGGTGAGCCGGGAGCGCTCGGAGAGCTGAAAGTAGGCGGTCGGGCCGACAAACAGGGCCTGGCCTGAGAACTCGCCAAGGCCGATGCCCTCATATTGCCGGAAGTAGCGTATCTCGCCGCCGAGCAGCACATTGGGCCGCACCCGCACCAGGCCGGCAAACGCGGCCCCGATCGTCGAGCTTTTCTCGGAAGCGCCTCCAATCTCGAAGCGCGCCCATTCCGGCTGGTAGATCAGGTTGAGGGCGCCGATGGCGAAGTTCGGGATGAGTTCGCGGTCGAAGGCGAGCGTCAATTCGGTGCCGTACATTCGCCCTTTCGCGCCGCTGGTCTCGTCGATGCGGTCGCCGTGGAGCTCGGCCGCAATCGTGAGGCCGAATGGTGCGCGCTCGCGGTCGAGCAGCCGATAGCGCAGGTCGAGCGAGACGCCCTGGAAGTTGAACTGGCGGCGGTCATCGAAATCAGGGACGCCGGTGATGTCGTGCAAGCTGGCGCTGCCGCCGACCTCGATACGAAAATTCGGCAGCGGCACCACCTCGATCTCGGCCTCGTGCGCGAGGGCGCGATAGGCGACCCCGCCTTTGCCGAAGCGCCCCGTCGTCTGGCTCTGGAATTCGCGCTCGCCGACATTGCCGACGTCGGTGCCGATCATGAAGCCGAAGATGTGCTCGGTATCGAAGCCTGCCTCGGCGCTGGTTCGTGCCGGCGCCAGCACGATCGCGCACACAATCACCGTCCAGAACTTGCAGGCTCTGCCGCCCATCCCGTGCCCCAAAGGCGCGCGCCGCTATGATGCGGCAGCAGCGCTGACCGGGCGCCAGCGTAACACACTGCCGCAGAGCCCGGTCGAGATTTTGCGGGGGAGAGAATTGAAGCCCCTCCACGCGCGGCTTTCGCGCCGATCCGCAAAGCATGGAGCACGGCGAGGCAGGCCCGATACTGCCACGGCTCCGACGGCGTCCGCCATCGAAGCCGCAGCAGCTCGTCGGTCTTACTTGCGCGAAGCGCAGGCGTACATGTTGATTTCCATGCCGACCGGCACTTCCACGATCTTCGGAGCTTTCCAAGCCATTCGGGTCTCCCAAGGTATTGTGCGCGACATCGCGCGGCGAAAAACCTAGGGCTGCGTCAAGTGCAGTTCAAGCTTCGATTCGTCCGCCGAGCGCGTCTATGCCGATTCTTCGCGGTCGCATTTCCCTCTCGGACAAAGCAGGTTCCCTCTTGGTCAAGCGCGACCGGCGAGACATTGCCTTGTGCAATGCACAGCGCGTCAAATCGACAAGAGTGTCGTCAGCAGCCCTTGTCGGCCATTTCGGCGCTCGGCTTGGCGCCTTCGGCACGCTGAGCCGCCGTCGGCTCGCTCTGCATTTGCCGCTGCGCATCCTCGGACGATGCCGGCGATTCACCGCTGGCACGATTCATCGTGCTGGTCGGCGGATGCTGGCTGGTATCGCTCGCCGAGCCGGACGCATGCGATTGCGCGGAGCCGACGGTCACCGGACCAGAACCGGCATCCTTGTCGGTGCTGGCGCTGCCGGTGTTGCACGGACCGGCGACCGCAATCCCGGCGCTCAGCGTCAGGATTGCGCAGGCAGCGAGAACGGAACGCTTCGTGTTCATCTGAATCTCCTTTTCTCCCGCCGCGCAGCCCCAGCGCCGGCAGGACATGCGGAGAAACAGACCCAGCAGCCCGATGTTCCCAAGAGTCAGACGGGAATGGTCGCAAACGTTGCGCCTGTCAATGTCCGTTCCATCGCGGCGCTCAGCGGAGCAATCGCACGAGTGCGCGACCGGCGCGCGAGTTCAGCTCCTTCGCATCCAGCGTTCCGTCCTTGTCGGGATTGGCTGCGTTGAAACGCTGCTCGACCACCGCCAGATATTCGTCGAGGGTGAGGGTCCCGTCGCGGTCTGGGTCGGCGGCGGCGAGTTCTTTCGCGGTCAACCGCCCACGCAATTCGCGCGCATCGAGCGTGCCGTCGTGATCGGGATCGAGCTTTGCGAACGCGGCCGCGGCAGCCTTCTTTACCTCGGCGAGATCGAGCGTGCCGTCGTTGTCGGTGTCGAACAACTTGACCGCATTGCCGGAGGCCGACCACGCCGGACCGGCCGAAAGTGCAATCACAAGTGCAAGGGCAAATGAGCGAGCCGAAATCATCGAGACCTCCCTGACGTAGAGCCCCGGTTCGAGTGGGGCAGAGCCGACATAAATCCACAAGCGGCCCTCGGTTCAAGTCCGGACTTGCAACTTGCGCGCGCCACAACCGGTGGAAATGCATTGACCCGCTCCCGATAGTCTTCGCGTCGCGGAATTTCTCAGCGTCTCCGCACAAGTTGCAGTTGCTTTGTCAGGTTTCCGTCAGGTGACCGCCGACGATATCGGCACGGCAGTTAGGACTTTCGTATTGACGCGTTTTGGTTTCCGACGGAGTGTTGCAGCCGCAGCGTCAAGAGGCGCGCATATTGGGAGGAACGGATGAAACGCTTTGCGATGGCCGCGAGCCTCGTCTTGCTTGCGTCAACCTGTGCAAATGCACAAACCACCGAACAGCTGGTCAAGGGTGCGACCGACACATCGAACGTCCTCAATTACGGGATGGGCTACAATCTGCAGCGCTTCTCGACGCTGAACCAGATCAACAAGGACACCGTCAAGAACCTCGTCCCAGTCTGGAACTATTCATTCAACGACGATCGCAGCGAGGAATCGCAGCCGCTGGTGTACCAGGGCGTGATCTACGTGACCTCGCACAACGCCACCATGGCGGTCGACGCCAAGACCGGCAAGCAGATCTGGAAGGCCAAGGTCGAGTACCCCGCCGAGACCCCGCGCATCGTCTGCTGCGGCATCATCAACCGCGGCGCAGCGCTCTATGAGGGCAAGGTGTTCCGCACCACGCTCGACGCGCACGTGATCGCGCTCGACGCCAAGAACGGCAAGGAGCTGTGGCGGCAGAAGGCGGCTGACATCAAGGAAGGCTATTCTATGACGGTGGCCCCGCTCGTTGCCGACGGCGTCGTCATCACCGGCATCTCCGGGGCCGAATTCGGCACAAGGGGCTTCATCGACGGCTGGGATCCGGCAACGGGCAAGCACCTCTGGCGAACCCACTCGATTCCCTCGCCGGATGAGCCCGGCGGCGACAGCTGGAAGGGTGACACCTGGAAGCTCGGCGGCGGCTCGACCTGGATCACGGGTTCTTATGACGCCGAGCTGAACACGGTGTATTGGGGCATCGGCAATCCCGGCCCATTCAACTCGGCGGTGCGCCCCGGCGACAATCTCTACACCTGCTCCGTGCTGGCGATGGATCCCAAGACCGGCAAGATCAAGTGGCACTACCAATTCTCGCCGAACAATCCGTTCGACTACGACGCCGTGGCCGAGATGGTGCTCGCCGACGTGAACGTCGAGGGCAAGCCGACCAAGGCGCTGATGAATGCCAACCGCAACGGCTTCTTCTACGTGCTCGACCGTACCAACGGGAAGCTGCTCGCGGCCAATCCTTACGTCAAGGTGAATTGGGCGACCGGCATCGACATGAAGACCGGACGGCCGATCGAGACCGACATTTCCAGGGACGCGCGCGAGGGCAAGAAGGTGACGGTCTATCCGTCGATCCTCGGCGGCAAGAACTGGGAGCCGATGTCGTTCAACCCGCAGACCGGCCTCGCCTATGCCAACACGCTCAATTTCGGCGGCAAGTACAAGGCGGAGCCCGTCACCTTCAAGCAGGGTGAATGGTATCTCGGCATGGACCTGACCGATCCCTGGCAGTTCGACGATGGTCCGCGCGGGTACCTCAAGGCCATCGACCCCATGACCGGCAAGGCCAAGTGGGAGGCGCCGAGCGACATTCCGCGCTTCTCGGGCGTGCTGTCGACGGCCGGCGGCGTCGTGTTCTCGGGTCAGCTGACCGGCGAATTCGAGGCCTTCGACGCCGACACCGGCAAGAAGCTCTGGCAGTTCCAGACCGGGTCCGGCATCGAGGGTCAGCCGGTGACCTGGCAGCAGGACGGCGTGCAATACGTCGCGGTGACGAGCGGCTATGGCGGCGTCTACTCGTTGTTCTCCGGCGACGAGCGGCTTGCCAGCGTGCCGCCCGGCGGCTCGCTGTGGGTCTTTGCGGTCAAGCAGTAACCGCGGCACGATGCTGAGAGACGTATCACACGGGACGGTGGCGACCATCGCCACCGTCGCGGTGCTGACGGTCGCGCTTGCGGCGACCGGTCGCGCCGCGGATGATGCAAACGGCAATCCCTTGCAGGCGCAGATCGACCACGGCAAGTCGACCTATGCCGAGAAATGCTCACACTGCCACGGTCCCAACCTGATGAACTCCGGCACCATCACGCCGGACCTGCGCGTCTTCCCCGACGACAAGACGCGCTTCGTCACCACGGTCAAGAACGGCAAGAACAATAAGATGCCGCCCTGGGGCGACATTCTCAGCGACGACGAGATCGGAAACCTCTGGGCCTTCGTCTCCAGCCGGAGAAAGCCATGAGGGGTCGGTGCGTTGCCTGGAGCGTTGCGGCCGTTCTGTCCGCGAAGGCGTCGGTCGCTCTCGCGGCCGACGATCCCCTGAAGGTCTGTCTCGACGAGGACCGGCCGCCGCTCTCGGTGCATCACCGCGGCAAGCCGGATGCCGGCTTCGACGTGCTGCTGGCACGGGCGATCGCCGAGCGGCTCGGACGGCCGCTCAAGATCCAATGGTTCGAGAGCAGGCTGGACGAGGATTCGAGCCCGCAGCTCGAGGCCAACGCGCTGCTCTCGGACGGGCGCTGCTCGCTGGTCGGCAGCTACGCGCTGACGCAGGATTCGCTCGTCGCACCCGGGATGAAGACGGCGCGCTTGCCCGATTTCGCCGGAGCCACGCGCGACGATCGGCGGCGCCGCGTGCCGCTCGGCGTGCTCGCGCCGAGCCAGCCCTACATCTATTCGCCCATGACGGTGGTGCTGGGGCCAAAGGCCCGCGGCCGCAAGGTCGGCGACATCGGCGATCTCGCCGGCCTTCGTCTCGCCATCGAAAGCGGATCGCTCGGCGACGCCATCCTGATGAGCTTCGACAGGGGGCGCCTGATCGACAACATCACCCACCTCGTCCCCCGCCGCGACGACCTCCTCGGTGCGCTCGAGCGCGGCGACCATGACGCGACGCTGATCGATCTTGCCCGCTTCGACGCCTATCGCGCCGCGCACCCGGACACGGCGATCACGGCGTCCGGCTACTATTACCCGATCGGAGCCAATCGCGGCTATGTCGGGCTCGCCAGCGATGGCGCGCTGATTGAGGCCGTCAACAAGGCGCTGGCGGAGCTCACGACTTCGGGCAAGATCGCCGAATTCGGCAAGCAGGCCGACCTCACCTATCTGCCGCCGCGCGAGCCCGCGATCCTCGGCGATGTCTGGACGAAGATCATCCAGCGGTGAGGCTCTCACGGCCCGGACGCAGGGCGAGCCAATGCGCCAATCTGTCTCGCCTGCGACACATGGCAGCGACGGCCTGATGCAGTAGCTTCGGCAAAAATCAGGGAGAGAATCATGTCCGCCAAGCTCGATCGCCGCCATTTCATCGCCGCCGGTACCACCGCACTGGCGATGCCGTTCCTCGCGCGCAGCGCATCGGCGCAAAGCAGCTGGCCGGCGCGGCAGATTCGCATGATCTGCAGCTATCCCGCCGGAGGCCAGACCGACCTGCTCGCGCGCGCCTATGGCGAGTTCATCTCCAAGCAGGTCGGCAAGACCGTCGTCATCGAGAACAAGCCCGGCGCCTCCGGTGCGATCGGCACGGCGGAAGTCGCCCGCGCCGAGCCCGACGGCCACACCATCCTGTGCTCGATCTCGACCACTTACATCATGAACCGTGTGGTGATGAAGAATCCCGGCTACGACATGGACAAGGATCTGACGCTCGTCAGCGTCATTCCCGGCGCCGGCCTGTTGCTGGTCGCGAACCCGAAAACCGGGGTCAAGACGCTGGAGGATTTCGTCGCCTTCGCGCGCAAGAGCGGCAAGGTGAACTTCGGCACCTACAGCGCGGGCTCGGCCCCGCACATGACCATCAACGAGCTCAACAAGCAGTACGGCCTCACCATCGAGCCGGTGCACTATCGCGGCGAGGCGCCGATGTGGACGGGAATGCTGGAAGGCACCCTCGATGCCGCGATGGGCAGCTACACGGCCGCGCAGTCGGTCCTGCAAAGCGATCGTGGCACGGTGTTCGCCGTGCATTCGAAGAAGGTCGATGCGATCCCGAACATCAAGACGCTGCCCGAACAGGGCGCGACGTCGAAATTCTTCACCGTGAGCGGGTTCACCGGCTGGGCTGTCCCGAAGGCGACGCCGCAGCCGGTGGTCGACCGCATCGCCGAGCTCTGCGTTGCCGCCAAACGGCGACCCCAAGGTGAAGGAGGTTCTCGCGACCTTCGTGCTCGAACCCGCACTCGGCTTCAAGGACACCAATGCGCTGTACCAGCGCGAGCTGCCGATCTGGATCGAGAGCGCGCAGGCGCTCGGCCTCGAGCCGGCCTGAATCTGGAGCCATGGCCAGCAACCCGGCTGCTCCCGCCCCTCCCCGGAGTCCGACCAAAGCCTTGTGTCGGACGCGCATTTTCCCGCTATGATTGCGCGCCTGTGCGGACAAGGAGGGCCGATCGCATGACACCGGATGCAGTCGCCGTCGCCGTCATGATTATCCTGCTCTTTCCGATGAGCTATTTCACGCTGGCTTCGCCCGCTTTCCTGCTGGTGAGGCTCGACATCCAGCCCGTCGCCCAGTTGCTGCGCGGAATGTTCAACGCCCATTTTCTGGTCATGCGGGTCGCCGGCGTCATTGCAACGGTGGCGCTCCTGCTCGACGGCCACCTGCTTGCAGCGCTCGGCGGCGCCGTGATCGCGGCCCTGGCGATCTGGGGCCGCCCTTGGTTCATGCAACGGTTCGATGACCAGCTCAGCGCGCGGGACGCCGGTGACGCCGAGGCCGCGCGCCGGTTACGCCGGCTGCATTGGAGCGGAATGCTCGGGAACGCGGTGCTGCTGGTCGCTCTCGTGGCCGGCATTCCCTATGTCGCCATGCCGGCGTGAGGCCGCCGACACCGCGCGAGCATTCGCTTGAGAACATCTAAAGCGCGATGCGATCATCGCGCTTTAGGTTGTTGTTTGGGCGTGATCTTTTCGGAAAACCGCCACGCACTTTTCCGGATCATGCTTAATGCTCGCCCGAGCTCGCCGCGCCCTGCTGTGCCTTGTGGATCGAGGACGGCACCACGCCGAAATATTTTCGGAACACCCGGCTGAAATGCGATGAGCTGGAGAAACCCCAGGAGAAGGCAACGTCGGTGATGGTCTTGCCGGCGTGGGCCTCGAGCTCCTGGCGGCAATTCTGCAACCGCGCCTGCCAGATGTAGTCGCTCACCGTGGTGCCGCGCTCCGAGAACAGCATGTGCAGGTAGCGCTTGGAGCAGCCGAGCTCGGCCGAGATCTGGTCGATGCACAGATCCGGGTCGCGCAAGTGCTCACGGATGAAGAACTGCGCGCGCACATACATCGCCTCAGGCCCGACACGATCGAACATCGTGTCGGCTTCGCGCAGCGGCAGCAGCAACAGGTCGATCAGCGAATCGGCGACACCGACCGCGCTGTTGTCCGACAGCTTTGCCGCCTCGTCGAAGGTGGCATGGACGAACTCGTGGGCGATCCGCCCGGTCCCCGTCTTCGCGGTCAATTTGCAGGCCGGCATCCGCTGCGACGGGAATCCGCGGTCGCGCAGCAGCGCCTTCGGCACGATCACGACGTCGTGACGCGTGAAGGCGGGGCTGATGATCGAATGCGGGCAGGAGACGTCATAGGCGATGATGTCGCCGGGGTTGATTTCGATGTGACGGCCTTCCTGCTCGAAATAGGATACGCCGTAGGTCTGGAAGTGGATCTTGATGTACGGGTGCGCATTGGCCTTGGCTCGCGCCATCGTGTGCGCGATGCGATGCTGGCTGACCTCGATCTGGCAGAGCTTCAGGCGCGAGACCGTGGTGTAATCGATGCGCCCCTCGAGCGAGGACGCCTCCAGCGGATCGACGTCGAAATACCCGCACAAGCTCGTCAGCCCGTCGATCCAACTCTGGATCTGCCGCTTCGGCGTCATTCCCGTCGTCGAGAGCGTGTGAATGGTGTCGGACATTAACCCAGCCACTGGTTTGATCCGGAGATTCGGCGCTCGCAACCAGCGCTGCCGGAGCCCTCAGCCGTGATTGCGTGACGTTTACCTCGCATTGAGCGGTCTCTTGCAACGAGCGCCATCGTTCCATTGCCACTCTTGAAACTTAATCCTCCGCCTTAGTTGCAGCGCCGTCAAGGGGAACCTGAACGTGGAGGCGGCCTCAAAGGCGCACCGAAGCCGCTGAATTCGCTACTGCAAAATCAAAATCTTCGCCTCCGTGCGCTGTCGAGCAAACCGGCTTCTCTCTTGGGCAAGTTTCCCGATGACGAAGGCGTTAGGGATTGCGGCAGGAACAACAAGAACGGGCCGCTCCCGCTCGTGGACCCGTGGCTCTCATCAGGAGGAGGAAACAGCACAGCATCGTTTCTGGTCCCAATCGTGACCGCCCTGCACGAGCAGACGCCGGACGAGAAGCCCGGCGATTCAGCAATGCTTCGGAAACAATAAACGAGACCAACGGAGGAATAACCTATGCGCAAGGTGCTACTGGCGACCTATCTCGGCTCCGCGGCGGCTCTCGCCGTCGGCAGCGCTTCAGCCAATGACGAGCTGATCAAGATGTCGCAGAACCCGAAGGACTGGGTGATGCCGGCGGGGGACTATGCCAACACCCGCTATTCCAAGCTGAACCAGATCAACGCTCAGAACGTCGGCAAGCTTCAGGTCGCCTGGACGTTCTCGACCGGCGTGCTGCGCGGCCATGAAGGCGGCCCGCTGATCATCGGCAACGTCATGTACGTCCACACGCCGTTCCCGAACAAGGTCTACGCCCTTGACCTTTCCAACGAGAACAAGATCATCTGGAAGTACGAGCCGAAGCAGGATCCGAACGTCATCCCCGTGATGTGCTGCGACACCGTCAACCGCGGCCTGTCCTACGGCGACGGCAAGATCATCCTGCATCAGGCCGACACCAACCTCGTCGCGCTCGACGCCAAGACCGGCCAGGTGGCCTGGTCGGCGACCAACGGCAATCCCGCGAAGGGCGAGACCGGCACGTCGGCCGCGCTGGTCGTCAAGGACAAGGTCCTGGTCGGCATCTCCGGCGGTGAATTCGGCGTGCAGTGCCACGTCACCGCCTACGACCTCAAGAGCGGCAAGCAGGTCTGGCGGGCCTATTCCGAAGGTCCGGATGATCAGATCAAGTTCGATCCGGCCAAGACGACGTCGCTCGGCAAGCCGGTCGGCCCCGACTCCAGCTTGAAGACCTGGCAGGGCGATCAGTGGAAGATCGGCGGTGGCTGCACCTGGGGCTGGATCTCCTACGATCCCGCTCTGAACATGGTCTATTACGGCTCGGGGAACCCCTCGACCTGGAATCCGAAGCAGCGTCCGGGTGACAACAAATGGTCGATGACCATTTTCGCGCGCGACGCGGATACCGGGATGGCCAAGTGGGTCTATCAGATGACGCCCCACGACGAGTGGGACTATGACGGCGTGAACGAGATGATCCTCACGGATCAGCAGATCAACGGCCAGCCGCGCAAGCTCCTGACCCATTTCGACCGCAACGGCCTCGCCTACACGATGGACCGCGAGACCGGTGAACTGCTGGTCGCCGAGAAATACGATCCGAAGGTGAACTGGACCTCCGGCGTCGACATGAACAAGAGCTCTCCGACCTATGGCCGCCCGAAGGTGCTCGACGCAGCGTCGACGGACAAGGCGGGCGAGGACGTCAACGTGAAGGGCATCTGCCCGGCCGCGCTCGGCACCAAGGACGAGCAGCCGGCAGCTTACTCGCCGGACACGCAGCTGTTCTACGTTCCGACCAACCATGTCTGCATGGACTACGAACCCTTCAAGGTGAGCTACACCGCGGGCCAGCCCTATGTGGGTGCGACGCTCTCGATGTATCCGCCGCAGGGTGAAAGCCACATGGGCAACTTCATCGCCTGGGACGGCAAGACCGGCAAGATCGTCTGGTCGAACAAGGAGCAGTTCTCGGTCTGGTCGGGTGCGCTCGCAACCGCCGGCGGCGTGGTGTTCTACGGCACGCTCGAAGGCTACCTGAAGGCGGTCGACGCCAAGTCCGGCAAGGAGCTCTACAAGTTCAAGACTCCCTCCGGCATCATCGGCAACGTCACCACCTATGAGAACAACGGCAAGCAGTACGTTGCCGTGCTCTCCGGCGTGGGTGGCTGGGCCGGCATCGGTCTGGCGGCAGGCCTGACCGATCCGACCGCAGGCCTCGGTGCGGTCGGCGGCTACGCGGCCCTCAGCAACTACACGGCGCTCGGCGGTACGCTGACCGTGTTCTCGCTGCCGAACTAGGCCTCGCTCAGCATCGCTCCGGCGCGTGGATCGCTCCACGCGCCGGCTCGTCTCCACCGAATGCCGGCCGAGGAAACAATCTCTTGCGTAAAATCTGCTTTGTCATTGCTGCGACGATCTTGGTTGCGTCCGCACGAATTGCGGTCGCGGAGGGTCCGGGCGATCCGGCCGCCGTGAAGAAGGAAGACGACGGAAAGTGGCTCGATAAGGAGGGAAATCCCACCTACAAGATTTCGGCCGACGGCACCGTGGACTGGTTCACCTATTCCGGATACCGCCGCTATCACTCGGACTGTCACGTGTGCCACGGCCCCGACGGCATGGGATCGACCTACGCACCGGCGCTGAGGGATTCCGTCAAGTCGATGAGCTATGGCGACTTCCTCGGCGTGGTCGCCTCTGGCCGCAAGAACATCTCGACCGCGCAGGAGAACGTCATGCCGGCCTTCGGCGACAACCCGAACGTCGCCTGCTACATGGATGATCTCTACGTTTATCTCCGCGCGCGCTCCACCGACGCCTGGGGCCGGCAGCGTCCTTCGAAAAAGGAGGAGAAGACGGAGGCCTATACCAAGGCCGAAGACGCCTGCATGGGCAAGAAATGAACGTTACGAGGGCTGCCAGGACTACTCTTGGCGTCTGATGAGATTTGAGGAGCTACCAATGAAGACACGTGCCGCCGTTGCTTTCGAAGCCAAGAAGCCGCTCGAGATCGTCGAGGTCGATCTGGAAGGCCCGAAGGCCGGCGAAGTCCTGGTCGAGATCAAGGCGACGGGCATCTGCCATACCGACGCCTACACGCTCGACGGCTTCGACAGCGAGGGAATCTTCCCGTCGATCCTGGGACATGAGGGAGCCGGCATCATCCGCGAGATCGGCCCGGGCGTGACCTCGGTGAAGCCGGGCGATCACGTCATCCCGCTCTACACGCCGGAATGCCGGCAGTGCAAGAGCTGCCTCAGCCAGAAGACCAATCTCTGCACCGCGATCCGCGCGACGCAGGGCAAAGGCGTGATGCCCGACGGCACCAGCCGCTTCTCCTTCAAGGGCAAGCCGATCTACCACTACATGGGCTGCTCGACCTTCTCGAACTTCACCGTGCTGCCCGAGATCGCCGTGGCAAAGATCCGCGAGGACGCGCCGTTCGACAAGAGCTGCTACATCGGCTGCGGCGTCACCACCGGCGTCGGCGCCGTGGTCAACACCGCAAAGGTCACGCCGGGCTCCAACGTGGTCGTGTTCGGCCTCGGCGGCATCGGCCTCAACGTGATCCAGGGCGCCAAGATGGCGGGCGCCGACAAGATCATCGGTGTCGACATCAACGATTCCAAGGAGGAATGGGGTCGCAGGTTCGGCATGACCGACTTCGTCAACCCGAAGAAGATCACCGGCGACATCGTTCAGCACCTCGTCGGCCTCACCGACGGCGGTGCCGACTACACCTTCGACTGCACCGGCAACACCACCGTGATGCGCCAGGCACTGGAGGCCTGCCATCGCGGCTGGGGCACCTCGATTATCATCGGCGTCGCCGAGGCCGGCAAGGAGATCGCCACCCGGCCGTTCCAGCTCGTCACCGGGCGCAACTGGCGCGGCACGGCCTTCGGTGGCGCGCGCGGGCGCACCGACGTGCCGAAGATCGTGGACTGGTACATGAACGGAAAGATCCAGATCGATCCGATGATCACCCACGTGCTCAAGCTCGAGGAGATCAACAAGGGCTTTGACCTCATGCACGAGGGCAAATCCATCCGTTCAGTCGTCGTGTTCTAGCTCGAAAACGTCACACCAAGGAGGATCGACCCATGACTGTTGCACTCCATCCCTCGATCGACAACGGCATCAAGCAAGGCAGCGGCAGCTTCGCCGGCGGCACGCTGGTCTGCAAATGCAGCGACCACCCGGTGAAGGTCGGCATCAAGGGCGATGTCGCCCACAACCACGCCTGCGGCTGCACCAAGTGCTGGAAACCGCAGGGCGCCATCTTCTCCGTCGTCGCCGTGGTGCCGCGCCAGAACGTCACCGTGCTCGAGAACGGCGATAAGCTTGAGATCGTCGACCCTTCCGCGGTGATCCAGCGCCACGCCTGCAAGGCCTGCGGCACGCACATGTACGGCCGGATCGAGAACAAGAACCATCCGTTCTACGGCCTCGATTTCATTCATCCCGAACTGTTCCAGGAGCAGGGCTGGCAGGCGCCGCAATTCGCCGCCTTCGTTTCCTCCGTGATCGAATCGGGTGTGAAGCCCGAACAGATGGCCGGCATCCGTTCGCGGCTGAAGGAGATCGGACTCGAGCCGTATGACTGCCTGTCGCCGGCCCTGATGGACGCGATCGCGACCCATGTCGCGAAGGCCAAAGCCGCTTAGAAAGACCACCTGGGACGGCCGCCTGAACCGGCCGGCCGCCCACCATCTTCGGCACGCTGGCGCCCGTCGCCGCCAGCGTGCCGCTCGGGTCCTCGCTGCCGGGACCACCGCGGCGCAATGCCGCCGCTTCTGCACCACGCGTGAGTGAGGACCATCGGCTCCTCAGTCCTGGTCTCTGAATGACTGCGCAGGACCGTCCGCTTCCTGCTTGAAGCCCGCGGTGCTCTGCGTTCTCCCTCCCTCGACTGAGGCCTACTGCTTCGTCCGTTCGCTCCAGCTGGCGGACGAAGCTTTTTTCGTTGCGCCCGTTTGATGCGCAACGCGGCGGGTGACACGCCCTGCTTTTGACAAACCGTCGATGCAATCTTTTCCCGGTGAGAACACTCGGCTGTGAACGCCGGGTCGGAGCGATCTCTGCTAGGGTCGCGCCGTCACGATGCCGCACGAAGTACAATCAATTAAGAAGAACACGGGAGGTATCGAGAACATCCAGACATCGTCATCGACGTTCCTGCCTCCCTCCGGGATTTGCCCGTGCGGGACGACGGCAGGCGGCGAAGCAATGCCGCCGACATCGGCGGGTTTGAATTCGAGATGCTTATGAAGAGCGAGGCACGATCATGATCAAGGTGAAGATCAACGGCCAGGAACAGAGCTGGGATGGTGACCCGGATCTCCCGCTACTCTGGTTCCTGCGTGACGAGGCCGGACTGACCGGCACCAAATACGGCTGCGGCCAGGCCCTGTGCGGCGCCTGCACGGTCATCGTCGACAAGCAAGCGGTGCGCGCCTGCATCACGTCCGTCAACGACGTCGCCGGACGCGAGGTCACCACGATCGAGGGGCTGCATCCGAACGGCGATCACCCGGTGCAGAAGGCGTGGCGCCAGGTCAACGTGCCCCAATGCGGCTTCTGCCAGGCCGGCCAGATCATGCAGGCCGCAGCGCTTCTGATGGACAATCCAAAGCCGTCGCACGACCAGATCCGCGAGGCGATGTCCGGCAACATCTGCCGTTGCGGCTGCTATCAGCGCATCGAGAACGCCGTCCATCTCGCATCGACCGGAGTGTGACATGAACTTCATCGACAATCCCCGCAAGCTTCGCGGCTTCGAAAAGCACATCAAGGTCGAGAAGGTGTCGCGCCGCAGCATCCTGAAGGGGCTCGGCATCACCGGCGGCTTCGTGCTCGCCGCCCCCGTGGTGTCGCGCCAGGCGCTCGCCTATGAGACCGGCGCCGGCAAGATGCCGCATGGCGTCGTGGTCGATCCGCGCGTGTTCGTTTCGGTCGGCGCGGACGGCATCGTCACCATCGTCGGGCACCGTTCGGAAATGGGCACCGGCGTGCGCACCAGCCTGCCGCTGATCGTGGCCGAGGAGATGGAGGCCGACTGGTCAAGGGTCAAGGTGCAGCAGGCCCACGGCGACGAGGTCAAGTTCGGCAACCAGGACACCGACGGCTCGCGCAGCACGCGGCATTATCTGATGCCGATGCGCCAGATCGGCGCCTCCGCCCGCACGATGCTGGAGCAGGCCGCGGCCAAGCGCTGGGGCGTGCCGGCGAGCGAGGTCAGGGCCGTCAACCACGAGGTCGTGCACAGCGCCAGCGGGCGCAAGCTCGGCTTCGGCGAACTCGCTGCCGACGCCGCCAAGGAATCGGTGCCCAGCATCGAGGGCCTCAAGCTGAAGGACCCCAAGAACTTCCGCTATCTCGGCAAGGGCCAGATCGGCATCGTCGATCTCCACGACATCACGACCGGCAAGGCGCACTACGGCGCCGACGTGCGGCTGCCCGGCATGAAATATGCCGTGATCGCCCGTCCGCCGGTGACCGGCGGCAAGCTGGTCAAGTTCGAGCCGGAGGAGGCGCTGAAGGTCCCCGGTGTCGAGAAGGTGATGCAGGTGCGCGGTTGGCCGTGGCCTTCGAAATTCCAGCCGCTCGGCGGCGTCGCGGTGATCGCGCGCAACACCGGCGCGGCGATCAAGGGCCGCGACGCGCTGAAGCTGACCTGGGACGACGGTCCCAACGGCAAATACGATTCCGTCGCCTACCGCAAGGAGCTCGAGGAGGCCTCTCGCAAACCGGGCCTCGTGCTGCGCAAGGAGGGCGATGCGGACGCTGCCCTGAAGAGCGCCGACAAGGTGATCGTCGGCGAATACTACCTTCCGCATCTCGCCCATGTCGCCATGGAGCCGCCGGTGGCGGTCGCCGACGTCAAGGGCGACAAGGTGGAGATCTGGGCGCCGGTGCAGAGTCCCGGCGGCACCCGCGAGGACGTCGCCAAGACGCTCGGGATTCCCGAGGCCAACGTCACGGTCAACGTGACGCTGCTCGGCGGCGGGTTCGGACGCAAGTCAAAATGCGACTTCGCGCTCGAAGCCGCGCTGCTCTCGAAGGAGCTCGGTGCGCCGGTGAAGGTGCAGTGGACGCGGGAGGACGACATTCACAACGGCTTCCTGCACACCGTCTCGGTGGAGCGGATCGAGGCCGGCCTCGACAAGAGCGGCAAGGTGATCGCCTGGCGCCACCGCAGCGTGGCTCCCAGCATCGCCTCGACCTTTGCCGCCGGCACGGTGCATCAGGCGCCGTTCGAGATAGGCATGGGTCTGGTCGATATGCCGTTCGAGATCGCGAACATCTCGTGTGAGAACCCGGAAGCGGCCGCGCATACCCGCATCGGCTGGTTCCGCTCGGTCTCGAACATCCCGCGCGCCTTCGCCGTCCAGTCGATGGTCGGCGAGATCGCGCAGGCGACCGGCCGCGACCAGAAAGACATGCTGCTCGAGCTGATCGGCTCGCCTCGCATCGTCAATCCCAACGTGAAGGACCTCTGGAATTACGGCGAGCCCCAGGACAGCTACCCGATCGACACCGCGCGCCTGCGCAAGGTGGTCGAGCTGGTCGCCGAGAAGGGGGAATGGGGACGAAAGGTGCCGAAGGGCCACGGTCTCGGCATCGCCGTGCACCGCAGCTTCGTCAGCTACATCGCGACCGTCGTCGAGGTCGCCGTCGACGACAAGGGCAAGCTGACGGTGCCGCGGGTCGACACCGCGATCGATTGCGGCACCTATGTCAACCCCGAGCGCATCGCTTCGCAGATCGAGGGCGCGGCGATCATGGGGCTCAGTCTCGCCAAATACGGCGAGATCACCTTCAAGGACGGCAAGGTGCAGCAGAAGAATTTCGACGACTTCCAGGTCGTCAGGATGGACGAATCGCCTGTGGTGACCAACGTCTACATCGTGCCGCCCGGACCCGACACGCCGCCGAGCGGCGTCGGCGAGCCCGGTGTTCCTCCGTTCGCGCCAGCCCTGATCAACGCGATCTTCGCAGCGACGGGAAAACGCATCCGCTCGCTTCCCATCGGCAAGCAATTGGAAGCGTGAGACGGAACCGAAGCGCGAGGCGGAACACAAGACGCCTCGCGTCGTTTGCATCGATCTGACAGGAGCAGATCGATGACCAACATCTCAAGGGCGCTCGCAGTCTCGCTGTCGGGCGCCTTTCTTTTGACCGCCGCGGGCGCATTCGCCCAGAGCAACACGACGCCGCCGACCACAGCGACGCGCCCCACCGGCCTCGACCAGACTTCGCTGCCCAAAGCCAACGCCCCACCCGCCTCCACCACCCAGACCACCGGGCAGCACAATCCGGATCCCAAGATTCGCGAGATGAACCAGAAGGAGAAGGACAAGGTCGAGCGCGAGGGGAAGTAACTATCTGGCGCTGCGCAAACAAATGCGGCGGATGTTGCCATCCGCCGCATTCGCCACCCCCCTACTGCTCCGCTTCTTTCGATCCGCCCGCGGAGCTATTTCTTCAGCGCGAAGACCCAGACGACGCCGCCCTGCGGCACGTTGGCTTCAATGCCGATATTGTTGGTCACGAGTGCATCCTGGATGCGCTGTGCGTCGACGCCCCAGCCCGACTGGATCGCGATGTACTGCGTGCCGTCGATCTCATATGACACCGGCATGCCGACGATGCCGGAGTTGGTCTTCTGCTCCCACAACAGTTCGCCCGTCTTGGCGTGGAAGGCGCGGAAATAGCGGTCGTTGGTCCCGCCGACGAAGACGAGATCGCCCGCGGTCGCCGTCACCGATCCGAACAGTTGCGACTTCGGGAAGTTGTGCTGCCACACCTTCTTGCCGGTGGCGGGATCCCAGGCCTGAAGCTCGCCGAAATGATCCGCGCCCGGCTTCGCCTTGAGACCGATATCCTCGGGCTTGGTGCCGAGCCAGAGCTCGCCAGGCTTGAGCGCGACCTTCTCGCCGGTGAACCCGCCGCAGAAATTCTCGTTGGCAGGCACGTAGACGAGGCCGGTCCTCTGGCTGTAGGCCGCCGACGGCCAGTCCTTGCCGCCCCACAGTGACGGGCAGAACTCGACGCGCTTGCCCATGACCGGCTTGCGCGCGGGATCGACGATTGGCTTGCCGCTCTCGGGTTCGATGCCCTTCCAGACGTCGGTGGAGACGAACGGCCAGCCCGCGACGTAATTGATCTTGGTCGGCGTGCGCTCGAGCACCCAGAAGATGGCGTCGCGTCCCGGATGGACCAGGCTCTTGATGTTGCGGCCATCGCGTTGCAGGTCGATCAGCATCGGTGCTTCGACCTCGTCCCAATCCCAGGAATCGTTCTGGTGATATTGGTGGTGGGTCTTGATCTTGCCGGTGTTGGGATCGAGCGCGAGCACCGATGACGTGTAGAGATTGTCGCCGGGATGCGAGTCGCCCGGCCACGGCGCGGCGTTGCCGACGCCCCAATAGATCGTCTTGGTCTCCTTGTCGTAATTGCCGGTCATCCAGGCGGAGCCGCCGCCGTTCTTCCAGTCGTCGCCCTGCCAGGTATCGTGCCCGGGCTCGCCCTCGCCCGGAATGGTGAAGGTGCGCCACAGCTCCTTGCCGTCCTTGGCGTCATAGGCGGCGACATAGCCGCGCACGCCGAACTCGCCGCCGGAGCCGCCGACGATGACCTTGCCGTCGACGATCAGCGGCATCAGGGTCATGTACTGGCCCTTCTTGTAGTCCTGCACCTTGGTGTCCCACACCACCTTGCCGGTCTTGGCATCGAGCGCGACGACGTGGTCGTCGGTGGTGGCGAGATAGAGCTTGTCCTCCCAGAGGCCGACGCCGCGGCTGGTCGGATGCAGCTGGAACAGATCGTCGGGCAGCTGCCGCTTGTAGCGCCAATATTCGTCACCGGTCTTCGCGTTCAGCGCGATCACCTGCCCCATCGGGGTTGCCACGAACATCACGCCGTTATTGACGATCGGCGGCGCCTCGTGGCCTTCGACGACGCCGGTGGCGAAGGTCCAGACCGGCGTGAGGTTCTTCACGTTGGAGGTGTTGATCTGGTCGAGCGGACTATAGCCGTGCCCGTCATAGGTGCGCCGATAGAGCATCCAATTGCTTGCCTCTGGATTTTCCAGCCGCTGCGATGTGACGGGCGAATAGTTCTCGATCGGGCCAGCCAGCGCGGCGGTCGAAACGAGGCAGGTGAAGGCGACGAAGCCGGACAGGTAGAATTGCTTCCTGGTCACGGAGATTTTCATGGACGTTCCCCTTTTTCATCCGCTTGAATTCTTGTTGTGAATTCTTGTCGTTCGTCCCGTCATCCGCGCGTCGGCGGAGGCGGCCGTTCGTGACGCGGGCCCAGCCCGCAACCGTCCATCATCCTGGCTGCGCGCCACCTACCTTTCCGATGAAATTGCCGGCAACGCTGAGCGATCCGTCAGCCAGCGCCAGCGGCAGCGCTGCAAGCCGCCGCGGTGCCGGCCCGAACACGACCTGCGCGCCCGCGCGGGGATCGAATTCGGAGTTGTGGCACATGCACTTGAACACCTCCTTGTCGCCGACATCGCTCTTCACCCAGGCCGTGACGGGACAGCCGGCATGCGAGCAGATCGCCGAATAAGCGATGATGCCGTCCACGGCCCGCGCGCGAGTCTTCTCGTCGAGGTCGGCGGGATCGAGCTTGATGATCAGGATCTCGTTCAGCCGTGAGGCGCTGCGCACCACCGATGTGGTGGGGTCCTTCGGCCAGGCATGTACCGGCGGCCCGCCGGCCTTGAGATCGGCCGCGGTGATCAGCTTTCCCTCCTGGTCACCTTCGGAGAAGACGAGCAGATCGCCTTTCTGCGGCCGCTCATCGGAGCCGGGCGGATCCTCACCTGCGCGGGCCTTGGTGGAACAGCCGAGACACGCCGTCGTCGCCAGTGCCCCGAGCAGCACGGATCGCCGTGTCTGTTCGGCGCCCGCATCGACATCGGGTTCCGCAGCACTCTCGGAGGATGAGGAATGGGTATCGAACGATGCACGAGCCATGCCCGCTAGCAGGCGCTGGAACTCTGCCGAAAACAAGGCAAAGACTTGGCGACGCAGTGCATCAATATGGCTTTGCTCGCGTTGATTGAGCAAAACCGAACGCGTTCAAGAGCATTTTCGCAATTTCCACATCGCGTTGCGCGAGTGGCATGATGATTTCGCAGACCAGATCAATGATGGAGGAATTGGTGCGCCGCCACGATGCGATGCGGGGGATCCCACGCAGGCTTCTTCTTTCATGACCTGAGCACGTGTCGCGGCGAAGCGATGCGGCCCGCAAGGGTTGCCGACGCCATCTCAAAGCTGTCGGCGATACGACGCGCCTTGTCGATGAACAGCGCAGCCGCCGCCGGCGGGCAGACCTCGCGCGCGGTCTGCTCGAAGAGGTCGAGCCAGCGATCGAAATGGCCGCCGACCAGGCTGAGCGGCAGGTGCGCCCGCATCGGCGAGCCATGATAGCGGCCGCTCATCAGCACGACCGACGACCAGAAATCCCTGAGCTTGGCGAGATGCTCGTCCCAGTTCTGCACGACGCCGAAGACGGGCCCCAACAGCGCGTCGTCGCGCACGCGTCCGTAGAAGCGGGCGACGAGTTCCCCGATCATCTCCTCGCTGATCCCGGTGCGCTCGATCGCATCCTGGGTCAACAGGTTCCGACGCGCGGCCGCAGCCTCGCGCTCGGCCTTCAGTCGATTCGACATGTCCTTTGCTATCCGTTGCGTTGTTCCCGCAGACCGCCCGTTCGACATTGTCGGGCCGATCGCGCGCGGCGTCTTTGTCGCGGCGCAAATTGCGGGATCTGGCGGCGGACGCTGGGTGCCCGCCGCCGATGCCTTCATCAGGTGGTATAAGTGTAAAAGCCCTGCCCGGTCTTGCGGCCGAGATGGCCGGCATCGACCATCTCCTTCAGCAACGGGGCTGGCCGATATTTAGGATCGTTGAAGCCTTTGTAAAAGACCTCCATCACCGAAAGCATGGTGTCGAGCCCGACAAGATCGGCGAGTGCGAGCGGCCCGATCGGATGGTTGCAGCCGAGCTTCATGCCCGCGTCGATCTCTTCCGCCGTCGCGATGCCCTCCTGAAGCGCGAAGATCGCCTCGTTGATCATCGGACAGAGGATGCGGTTGACGGCAAAGCCCGGGCTGTTCTTGGCCGTGATCGCCACCTTGCCGACGCGCTTGGCGAAATCCAGCGCCTTGGCATGGGTGTCGTCCGAGGTCTGCAGGCCGCGGATGAGCTCGAGCAGCGCCATCACCGGCACCGGGTTGAAGAAGTGCATGCCGATGAAGCGGTCGGGACGGTCGGTCGCGGCGGCGAGCTTGGTGATTGAGATCGAGGAGGTGTTGGTCGCGATCAGCGTGCGCGGCGACAGGGTGGCGCAGAGATCCTTGAGGATCTTGACCTTGAGTTCCTCATTCTCGGTCGCGGCCTCGATGACTAGGTCGCAGTCCGACAGCTTCGCCCGGTCGGTGGTGCCGGTGATGCGCTTGAGCGTCGCCTCGCGGTCGGCCGCCGACATCTTCTCTTTCTTGACCAGCCGCTCGAGGCTTCCGCCGACGGTCGACAGGCCGCGGTTCACCGCCGCATCGGAAATATCAACCATTACGACCGAGAGGCCGGCGGCGGCGCAGACCTGCGCGATGCCGTTCCCCATGGTCCCTGCCCCGATGATGCCAACGGTCTGGATCATTGCGTCACATCCTTCATCCTTGCGGGCGAGCCAGTCGCAGCCCGGCCCCATTGTTCCTGCAACAGGGTCTAGCACCGTCATTGGGCCGGCGCGACCCGGTCCTGTTCCTTAGCGCATCCGAGGTCGGAATAAAGCCGTCCGCAGGCAGCCAGATGCCTCGATTATGCGTCCTTAAGTGCATTTTCCGATCATCCCGAGCCTCGCTCCAATGGCTCCGGGTGGGGCTGTCTAATCGTTGAGGCCTGCCGCAGGCCTTGATTATGGCAGCGGCAGCAGCGAGAACGGCGGCGCGGGGCTACCGCGGAACAGGAGCTTGCCCGAGACCGGATGAACGATTTCGCACGATCCATCGGTGCCGCCTTTGCGCTGATCGGCGAGGCCGACACCGAGCTACTAGGCATCGTCGCCTTGTCGTTGCGGGTCAGCCTGACCGCCAGCGTCCTCGCGCTCCTGATCGGCGCCCCCTTTGGAGCCCTGCTTGCGATCACCCGCTTCCGGGGACGCCAGGTCATTATCATTCTGACCAATGCGCTGCTCGGCCTTCCGCCGGTCGTGGTCGGGCTCGCGCTTTATCTTCTGCTGTCGCGGTCCGGCCCGTTCGGGGCGGCGGGCTTGCTGTTCACGCCGGGCGCCATGGTGATCGCACAAACGCTGCTGGCGACGCCCATCGTGGTGGCGCTGGTGCACCGGCCGGCAAGCCTGTTGTGGGCCGAGTACGGGGATTTGGCGCGGATCGACGGGCTGTCGGCCCTGCGCAGCATGGCCCTGCTGTTCGCGCTCGGCCGGACCTCGCTGCTGACGGCCTTTCTCGCCGCGTTCGGGCGCGCCATCGCGGAAGTCGGTGCCATCATCATCGTCGGTGGCAACATCCGCAGCTTCACCCGCACGATGACGACGGCGATCGCGCTGGAAACCAGCAAAGGCGACCTGCCGCTGGCGCTTGGCCTCGGGCTGATCCTGCTCGCGCTCAGCGTCGCGGTGTCGACCGTTGCCTTCGTCCTAGTGGGACGCGTTGGGGAAAAATAGCTGCTCGCCGCCGACCTTGTACCCGGCGATCGCGTCCTGCCCTTGCGGCGAAATCAGCCAGTCGATGAAGGCCTGTCCCTCCTTCGCCTTCACGTTCGGATGCTTTGCGGGATTGACCAGCATGACGCCGTACTGGTTGAAGAGCCGCTTGTCACCCTCGGTCAGGATGGCGAGCTCGCCGCGGTTCTTGAACGACAGCCAGGTGCCGCGGTCCGACAGGAGGTAGGCGTTCGACGACGAGGCCATGTTCAGTGCCGGACCCATGCCCTGGCCGATCTCCCGGTACCAGGTGTCCTTGCCGGCACTGGGGTCGACGCCGGCCTCCTTCCATAGCCTCAGCTCGGCCGCATGCGTGCCGGACTTGTCGCCGCGCGAGATGAACGGCGCCTTCGCGGTCGCAATCTTGCGCAGCGCCTCGGCCACATCCTTGCTACCCGATATCTGCGCCGGATCGCTTTTGGGGCCGACGATGACGAAGTCGTTGTACATGACGTCGAAGCGCTTCACGCCCTGCCCTTCGGACATGAACCTGTCCTCGGCTTGCCTGTCGTGGACGAACACCACGTCGGCATCGCCGCGCCGCCCGATATCCAACGCCTGGCCGGTGCCGACGGCGACGACCTTCACACCGATGCCGTCGGCCTTCGAGAACAGCGGCAGCAGATAGCCGAACAGCCCCGACTGTTCCGTCGAGGTGGTCGAAGCCACGGTGATGGTGCGGTCCTGCGCGAATGCGATGGTGGACCAGAGCAGAACCGCTCCGATGGTGACAAGCTTCCTCATACGCCGTCCTCGACAAGACAATGACGGGTTCTGAATAGCGGCTCGCGACGACGACGGGAACCCCAAGCTTGGATCGCAACGCGAGCAAAGCCTGCCGTGCGTCGGCAGGAACGTGCAGCAATCGCGCAGGACAGTCCACTCCGCGGGATGGCATTCGCCCGCGGACTGGACGCGCGGATGTTCTGCAATTGGTCCTGCCTCCGTTGACACGGGTGTGACGGCCGGGGCAGGTTTTCACATTGCTGACGAATCAGCGATTGCCTCACGCCGAGCACCTCTTGGACAACTCCCAGTGCTTTCGAGACTGATATCGTTGCTGCGCCGCATTCCTGCGGTGAACTGGGCGTTTTCCCGACTTCGGCCCGTGCCGCACAGCGGCAACCTCGACGCCGCACCGATCGCAGAGGCGTCACCTGCCATCGCCGAAGACGTTGCCAGCACGGCTCCCGCGCCAATCACCGAGATCAGCGCTGACCCGGTGCACGACGAGGCTGATCTCGCCGCCACCGCTGCGGTCGCGGAGGACGATGCGGCTCTGTCGGTGGTCGCGGAGATTCCGTCCGACGATATCTGCATCGGCGACTCGTCCTCAGAGTTGGCAACGGAAATCGAGGCGCCTGCGGCGCCGCCAGCCACCGAAGAGGCGTCGGCTGCATCGGCCGGTGCGGAGAACGAAAACGATGTTCCGCTCGCCACGGCCATTGCGGCGGTAGCCGACGAGGCATCCAGCGACGCCGCTGAGGCAGATCCGGCTCCGGCTCTCTCGGCTCCTCCGGGGCTCCGCCGCGTAGCGAAAGTTCGCGCGAGACCCGCAGAGCCCGCCGACCGCGCCGCGCTGATCCGGCAGCGCTGGGCGGAGAGCGGAATCAGGATGTGGAATCCGCGGCTGCACGGCACCGGCGAGGCCGCGCTGAACATCCAGGGAAGCGTCGGGCTGCTGCCCCCGGCGCCCGGCGAGACAATGCCGCGCTACGACAAGCTGGAATTCAGGATGCTCGGCGGACAGATTGTCTGTGAGGGCGTGATCGTCGAGGCACCCGTTCAGGTGAGCCATCGGAGCTTCACGCCGCTCGCCGAGCCGCGGACCATCGAGCGGATCCGCGAGCCGGTGCGCGAGCGCCAGGCCGTTCTCGCCTGATCCTTCCGTCTGCGACGACCAGCGCAACCGGGCCAAGGTCGTGGCTTGAGCTTCGTCTACATCGCAAGGCTCGGCAGATCGAGCCCCTTGTCGCGGGCGCACTCGATCGCGATGTCGTAGCCTGCATCGGCATGGCGCATCACGCCGCTGGCGGGATCGTTCCACAGCACGCGCTCGATCCGCTTCGCAGCCTCAGGCGTGCCGTCGGCCACGATCACCATGCCCGCGTGCTGCGAATAGCCGATGCCGACACCGCCGCCATGATGCAGCGAAACCCAGGTCGCCCCGCTGGCGCAATTGAGCAGCGCATTGAGCAGCGGCCAATCGGACACCGCATCCGACCCGTCCTTCATGGCCTCGGTCTCCCGGTTGGGGCTCGCCACCGAGCCGCTGTCGAGATGATCGCGGCCGATCACGATCGGCGCCTTCAATTCGCCGCGCGCCACCATCTCGTTGAAGGCGAGGCCGAGACGATGACGATCGCCGAGACCGACCCAGCAGATCCGGGCCGGCAGGCCCTGGAACTTGATGCGCGCCTTCGCCATGTCGAGCCAATTGTGCAGATGCTTGTCGTCAGGCATCAGCTCCTTGACCTTGGCATCGGTCTTGAAGATGTCCTCGGGATCGCCAGATAGCGCGGCCCAGCGGAACGGCCCGATGCCGCGGCAAAACAGCGGACGGATATAGGCGGGCACGAAGCCGGGAAAATCGAAGGCGTTCTTCAGGCCCATGTCCTGCGCCATCTGGCGAATGTTGTTGCCGTAGTCGAGCGTCGGAATGCCCTGGGCATGAAAATCCAGCATGGCCTTCACATGCTCGACCATCGACGTCTTCGAGGCGCGCTCCACTGCCTTCGGATCGGATGAGCGCTTGGCTTCCCATTCCGCCAGCGTCCAGCCCTTCGGCAAGTAGCCGTTGATCGGATCATGCGCGCTGGTCTGGTCGGTGACGATGTCGGGCTTGACGCCGCGGCGCACCAGCTCAGGGAAGATCTCCGCGGCGTTGCCGAGCAGGCCGACCGAGACCGCCTTCTTCGTCTTCGCTGCGTCCGCCATGATCGCGAGCGCTTCATCAAGCGTTGCAGCCTGCCGATCGAGGTAGCCGGTGCGCAGGCGCATCTCGATGCGGCTCGGCTGGCATTCGACCGCGAGCATCGACGCGCCGGCCATGGTCGCGGCCAACGGCTGCGCCCCGCCCATGCCGCCGAGGCCGGCGGTCAAAATCCACTTGCCGGCGAGGCTGCCGCCATAATGGCGGCGGCCGACCTCCACAAAGGTCTCGTAAGTGCCCTGCACGATGCCCTGGCTGCCGATATAGATCCAGGAGCCCGCCGTCATCTGGCCGTACATCATCAGGCCCTGGCGATCGAGCTCGTTGAAATGATCGAGCGTTGCCCAATGCGGCACGATGTTGGAATTCGCGATCAGCACGCGCGGGGCATCGGCATGGGTCCGGAACACGCCGACCGGCTTGCCGGACTGCACCAGCAGCGTCTGGTCGGCCTCGAGCTTGCGCAAGGCCGCAACGATCCGGTCAAAACTCTCCCAGTCGCGCGCGGCGCGGCCGATGCCGCCATAGACGACGAGCTCGCTCGGGCGCTCTGCGACGTCAGGATCGAGATTGTTCATCAGCATGCGCAGCGGCGCTTCGGTCAACCAGCTCTTGGCGCTGATGTCGCTGCCGCGCGGAGCGCGGATGGTGCGGTCATTGTCCAGTCGGCGGTTCATGCGGGCCTCTTCAGACGAGTCTCGGAAACGGATCGGTGGGAAGCTGGGCGAGCGCGGCAGCTGGAAGCGCATCGGCTTCGATCAATGCAGCGGCCTTGGCGAGATCGCCGGCCATATAGCGATCGGCACCCAGTGCGGGCACCTGCTCACGCAACGCGGCAATGACGGCGACCAGCGGCGCACTGGTTGCATGCGGCGCACGCAGCGTGATGCCTTGGGCTGCGACCAGAAGCTCGATGCCGAGAATGGCGGCGAGATTGTCGGCCATATCGGACAGGCGACGCGCGGCATGCGCAGCCATCGAGACATGGTCTTCCTGGTTGGCGCTGGTCGGCGTCGAATCGATCGAGCAGGCGAGCGCACGCTGCTTGTTCTCGGCATAGAGCGCGGCCGCCGTCACCTCGGCGATCATGAAGCCGGAATTGAGGCCGGGATCGGGGGTGAGGAACGGCGGCAGGCCGAAATTGAGCGCGGGATCGACCAGCGTGGCGATGCGCCGCTCGCTGATTGCGCCGATTTCCGACAGCGCCAGCGCGATGGCATCGGCGGCGAAGGCGACCGGCTCGGCGTGGAAATTGCCGCCGGAGACGATCTCCCCGGTCTCGACCAGCACGAGCGGGTTGTCGGTGACGGCATTAGCCTCGACGATCAGCGTGCGCGTGGCCTGCGTGATCAGATCGAGCGCCGCACCTGCAACCTGCGGCTGGCAGCGCAGGCAATAGGGGTCCTGCACGCGCTCGTCGCCTTCGAGGTGAGACAGGCGGATGTCGCTGCCGTCGAGCAGGGCGGTCAGCGTCGCGGCCGCCGCGATCTGGCCGGCATGGCCGCGTAGCGCCTGGATTTCGGGGCGGAATGGTGCCGTCGAGGCCATCGCCGCATCCACCGACAGCGCGCCGGTCACGAGCGCGGCGCGGGCGAGGCGATATGCACGCAGCACGCCCGAGAGGGCGTAGGCGGTCGAGAATTGCGTACCGTTGATCAGCGCGAGGCCTTCCTTGGGGCCAAGGGTCAGCGGCGTGAGGCCGGCGGCCGCCAGCGCTTCTTCGCCGGGCACTGCTTTCCCGTCGACGATCGCCTGCCCTTCGCCGATCATCACCGCCGTCATATGCGCAAGCGGTGCCAGATCGCCGGAGGCGCCGACCGAGCCTTGCTGCGGCACCAGCGGATAGACGCCACGGGCCAGCATGTCCTGCAACTGCTCGATCACCTCGCGGCGCACGCCGGAAGCGCCGCGCCCGAGCGAGACGATCTTCAGCGCCATCATCAAGCGAACGATCGGCTCCGACGTCGGCTGACCGACGCCACAGCAATGCGAGACGATCAGGTTGCGCTGGAGCAGCGCTGTCTGGTCCGGCGGAATGCGTTTGGATGCCAGCTTTCCGAAGCCGGTGTTGATGCCGTAGACGGGGACGTCGGCCTGCGCGGCCTGCGTAACGATCTGCGCAGCCGCCTCGACCCGCGGCCAGAACGACGGATCGAGCACGACAGGGGCGCCTTCGAGCACGCGCGCGAGATCGTCGAGGAGGACCGCTCCCGGCTTGACGACGATAGCCGCGCCCTGTTCCGTCATTGCCCCCTCCATATCCGCTTGTGCAGCGGATTGAAGCCGATGCGGTAGACCAGTTCGGCCGGGCGGTCGATGTCCCAGATCGCAAGGTCGCACCATTTGCCGGTTTCCAGTGTGCCGGTCTCGTTCAGCAGGCCGAGCCCCCGCGCGCCTTCCCGGGTGACGCCGGCGAGGCACTCGGCCACATTCATCCGGAACAAGGTCGCGCCCATGTTCATCGCGAGCAGCAGCGAGGTCAGTGGCGAGCTGCCGGGATTGCAGTCGGTCGCCAGCGCCATGGGAACGCCAAGCTTGCGGAACGTCTCGACCGGCGGCTTCTGCGTCTCGCGAATGAAGTAGAACGCACCAGGCAGCAGCACCGCCACCGTACCGGCCCTCGCCATTGCGGCGGCACCGGCTTCGTCGGTGTGCTCGAGATGATCGGCCGAGAGCGCCGAGAATTTCGCCGCAAGCGCAGCCCCGCCAAGGTTCGAGAGCTGGTCGGCATGGAGCTTGACCGGTAGGCCAAGTCCCCTCGCCGCTTCGAACACCCGCGCGGTCTGCTCGGCGGAGAATGCGATGCCCTCCATGAAGGCATCGACGGCATCGGCGAGACCCGCTTTTGCGACAGCCGGCAGCATCTCCTTGCAGACGAGATCGATGTAGCCATCCTTGTCGCCACCGGCCTCGACCGGCAGCGCATGCGCGCCCAAAAACGACGTGCGGATCGCAACCGGCCGCACACGGCCGAGGCTGCGCGCCGCCGCGAGCTGTCGTATCTCGGTCTCGGTGTCGAGGCCGTAGCCGGACTTGATCTCGACCGTGGTCGCGCCCTCAGCCGTCAGCGCGTCGAGCCGCGGCAGCGCGCCTGCGACGAGCTCGGCTTCGCTGGCCTTGCGCGTTGCCGCCACGGTCGAGACGATGCCGCCGCCGGCGCGCGCAATCTCTTCGTAGCTCGCCCCCTTCAGGCGCAGCTCGAATTCATGCGCGCGGTTGCCGCCATAGACCAGATGGGTATGGCAGTCGACGAGCCCGGGCGTGATCCAGCGACCCTCGCAATCGATCCGCTCGATCGCGTCCGCATTGACGGGAAAGTCCGCTGTCGCGCCGGCATAGGCGATGTGGCCGCCGCGTGCGGCGATGACACCGTGCTCGATCTCGCCAAGATCGGGACGATCGACCCGCATCGTGGCGAGGCGGGCATTGTGCCAGATCCGGTCGAAGCGCTCTGCCATGCGGGTATCCATTCGCCCTGGGGATGCTTGACTTATATGTCTAGACATATAATCGTAAGGCGGTTCTGTCCAGCCGGCGTGTAAATCATGACCCGACTGCATTTCGCTTCCGCGCTCCTGCCTTCGGGCTGGGCCCATGACGTGCAAGTGGTCGTCACCGCCGGCGCGATCGCGGCGGTGACACCGGGCGTGGCGCCGGCCGCCGGCGACGAGCGCCACGCAATCGCGCTTCCGGGACTTGCGAGCCTGCACAGCCACGCGTTCCAGCGCGGCATGGCGGGCCTCGCGGAGCTGCGCGGCGATTCCACCGACACGTTCTGGACCTGGCGCGAGACGATGTATCGCTTTGCGCTCGCAATGACGCCCGACGACGTCGCGGCCGTGGCGACGCTGCTCTATGTCGAGATGCTCGAGCAAGGTTTTACCCGCGTCGGCGAGTTCCACTATCTGCACCACGACCGCGACGGATCGCCCTACGCTGATCCCGCCGAGATGGCCGCGCGCATTGCACAGGCCGCCGAAGCCTCGGGCATTGCGCTGACACTGTTGCCGAGTTTCTATGCGCATGGCTCCTTTGGAGGCGCAGCGCCGCATGCCGGCCAGCGCCGCTTCATCTGCTCGGTCGATCAGTTCGCCGCATTGGTGGCGGCCTCGCGCCGGGCAATCAGCGCGTTGCCTGGCGCCAATATCGGCATTGCACCGCATAGCTTGCGCGCGGTGACGCCGGACGAGCTCGCCGCCATCATTCCACTCGCCGAGGACGGGCCGGTCCACATTCATGCCGCCGAACAGGTGAAGGAGGTCGAGGATTGCCTCGCCTGGTCGGGCCGGCGGCCCGTGCAATGGCTGCTGGAGCGGGCGCCGGTCGATCGGCGCTGGTGCCTCATTCACGCGACCCACATGACCGATGAGGAAGTGACGGCGTTCGCCCAGACCGGTGCGGTGGCGGGCCTCTGTCCCATCACGGAGGCGAGCCTCGGCGACGGCACTTTTTCGGCGCGGGAGTTTGTCGACGCTGGCGGCTTTTTCGGCGTCGGTACCGATTCCAACGTGTTGATCGGCGCCGCCGACGAATTGCGCCAGCTCGAATACGGTCAGCGGCTCAAGCACCGTCAGCGCAACGTCCTTTCCGGCGGAGCAGGTCGCTCCACAGGACGCTCGCTGTTCGACGGGGCGCTCACTGGCGGCGCGCGGGCGCTGGCACAACCGGCCAGCGGCCTTACGCCGGGCGCACGCGCCGACATCGTCACGCTCAACGCCGCGCATCCCTCGCTGGCGGGTCGACACGGCGACTCCGTCATCGACGGCTGGATCTTTTCTGCCGGCGGCGCCGCCGTCGATTGCGTCTGGGCCGGCGGCCGCAAGGTGGTCGAGGGCGGTCAGCATGGATTGCGCCAGTCCGCGCGTGACCGTTTCACCGCATCGATGCGGAGGCTCGTCGCATGAGCCTCGTCACCGATGCCGACAAGCCGACGCTCTACAAGCGCATCCGCGCCGACATCGAGAAGCGCATCCTGACCGGCGAATGGCCACCGGGCCATCGCATTCCCTTCGAGCACGAGTTGGTGGCGCGTTACGGCTGCTCGCGCATGACCGTGAACAAGGCATTGTCGGAACTGGCGCAGGCCGATCTGATCGAGCGGCGGCGGCGCGCCGGCTCGTTCGTGCGCCGGCCGCAGCATCAGTCGGCGGTGCTGAAGATCGCGGACATCCGCGCCGAGATCACCGCGCTCGGGCGCTCGTATGGCTACGAGCTGATCGGCCGCAAGCTGCGCGCGGCGACCGCCGCGGACCGCGACCGTCTCGGCGTCAAGAAGGCCGGCAAGGTGGTCGCGATCACCTGCCGGCATAGCGCCGACAAGGTGCCGTTCGCGGTCGAGGACAGGCTGATCGATCTCTCGTCCGTGCCCGATGCCGCGGCCGCGGATTTCTCGCGCGAGCCGCCCGGCTCCTGGCTGCTTCACCATGTCCCATGGACCGAAGCCGAGCATACGATCAGCGCCATCGTTGCGGACGACCGCACGGCGGAAGCGCTCGACATCGCCGTCGGCGCACCCTGCCTTGTGATCGACCGCTACACCTGGCGCAGCGCACGCACAATCACAGCCGTGCGCCTGCTCTATCCCGGTGACTCTCACCGCCTTGTCGCCCGTTTCAAGGGAGGCTGAGAGGACATGTCGGCACAATTCGTGCAACGCATCGGGCAACGGTCCAGGTGGGCCGACAGTGATCAACAGGACGTCAAACCATCGATCGGCAAGAGGACGACAAACATGCGTAGTTCGACCATATTTGCGACAATCATTGCCCTCGCGGCGGCCACTCCCGCGCTCGCCGACGACGTCAAGGTCGGCGTCGGCATCTCCGGCTGGACCGGCTTTGCGCCGCTGACGCTGGCGAAGGAAGCGGGCATCTTCAAGAAGAACGGCCTCGACGTCACCATCAAGAAGATCCCGCAGAAGGACCGCCATCTCGCCATCGCCTCCGGCGATATCCAGTGCGCGGCGACCACGGTCGAGACCTGGATTTCCTGGAACGCCAACGGCGTCGCAACCAAGCAGATCTTCCAGCTCGACAAGAGCTACGGCGCCGATGGCATGGCCGTGCGCAACGACGTCACAGCGATCAAGGACCTGAAGGGCAAGACCGTCGCCGCCTCCGCGCCCGGTACCTCGCCCTACTTCGCGCTGGCCTGGATGCTGAAGAAGAACGGCCTCACCACCAAGGACGTCACCGTCGTGAACCTCGAGCCGGCGGCTGCGGCGCAAGCCTTCGTCTCCGGCCAGAACGATGCCGCGATGACCTACGAGCCCTACCTGTCGACCGTGCGTGCCGCGCCCGACAAGGGCAAGATCATCGCCACCACGCTGGACTATCCGATGGTCATGGACACGTTCGGCTGCACGCCGAAGTTCCTGACGGAGAATCCCAAGGCCGCCAAGGCCCTCGCCGACAGCTATTTCGAGGCGCTCGAGATGATCGCCAAGGACCAGGCCAAGGCCTACGAGATCATGGGCGCCGACGTGAAGCAGACCGCCGAGCAGTTCGGCAACTCGGCGAAATATCTGCGCTGGCAGGACAAGGCCGCGAACCAGAAGTTCTTCGCCGGCGACTTCCTGACCTTCAACAAGGAGGCCGCCGAGCTCCTGCTCGAGATCGGCATCATCAAGGCCGCGCCGAAGGTCGAGGACCTCTACGACGCGAGCTTCATCAAGTAAATTTCTCCAAGCTGCCGGTTCCGCCAGAGGCGGAGCCGGCGCGCCATTCGGATACAGTTTGATGCGTCCTCTGGATCCCGTGACATCGAAGCAACGTGCGGCGTATGGCCTGGCGTTCTTCGTACTGTTCGTCGCCCTCTGGTCGTGGGCGACGTTCGGCGGCCATGTGTCGAAGACCTTCCTCGCCAATCCGCTCACCATGGTGCAGGAAGGCCTCGAGCTGCTCACCAAGCACGGCTTCCTGTTCGACATCGGCATGACGATCTGGCGCGTCGTCGGCGGCTTTGCACTCGCGGCGGTGATTGCGGTGCCGCTCGGCGTGCTGATGGGCGCCTACAAGCCGGTCGAAGCCTTCCTCGAACCCTTCGTCTCATTTGCACGCTATTTGCCCGCCTCGGCCTTCATCCCGCTGCTGATCCTGTGGGCCGGCATCGGCGAGCTGCAAAAGCTGCTCGTCATCTTCATCGGCTCGGTGTTCCAGGTCATCCTGATGGTCGCGGTGACGGTCGGTGCCACGCGGCGCGATCTGGTCGAGGCCGCCTACACGCTGGGCGCCAGCGACCGCGGCATCATCCGCCGGGTGCTGCTGCCTTCCTCCGCGCCGGAGATCGCAGAGATCCTGCGGCTGGTGCTGGGCTGGGCCTGGACCTACGTCATCGTCGCCGAGCTGATCGGCTCGTCCTCGGGCATCGGTCATATGATCACCGACAGCCAGGCGCTGCTCAACACCGGCCAGATCATCTTCGGCATCATTGTGATCGGATTGATCGGCTTGATCTCGGACTTCCTGTTCAAGGCGTTCAACGCCTGGCTGTTTCCTTGGAAGCTCGCATGACCATTCTCAAGGTTGAACAGGTCTCGCGCACCTTCCCCGCGCGCCACGGCAACGCACCGACGCGAGCACTGGAGCCGACCGACCTCGTCATCGGCAACAACGACTTCGTCACCATCCTCGGCCCGTCCGGCTGCGGCAAGTCCACGCTGCTGCGCATCGTCGCCGGTCTCGACCGTCCGACCAGCGGCCGCGTCACGCTCGACGGACGCGAGGTGACCGGCCCGGGCGCCGATCGCGGCATGGTGTTCCAGTCCTACACGCTGTTCCCCTGGCTGACGGTGCGCGAGAACATCGCCTTCGGCCTGCGCGAGCGCGGCGTGTCCGAGACGGAGCGACACAAGATCGCCGATGCCTTCATCCGCCAGGTCGGGCTGTCCGGCTTCGAAAACCATTGGCCGAAGCAACTCTCCGGCGGCATGCAGCAGCGCACCGCGATCGCTCGCGCGCTCGCCAACGACCCGAAGATCCTGCTGCTCGACGAGCCCTTCGGCGCGCTCGACAACCAGACCCGCGCCTTGATGCAGGAAATGCTGCTCGGGATCTGGGAGCGCGACCAGAAGACGGTGCTGTTCGTGACCCACGACATCGAGGAAGCGATCTTCCTCGGCAGCCGCGTCATCGTCATGAGCGCGCGTCCCGGCCGCATCAAGACCGAGATCCATGTGGACCTGCCGCATCCCCGTTCCTACAAGATCAAGACCACGCCGGAATTCGTCCAGCTGAAGGAACGGCTGGTCGAGGAGATCCGCAGCGAGGCGCTGAAGGTTGCCGAACATGCCTGACGTTCGCGCCGACGGACATCGCGTTCTCGCCGACCTCCATGCGCTGCGCGCCATCGGCGCCTACAAGACCGGCGTGCACAAGCCGACCTTCTCCGAGCCGCACAAGCTGTCGCTGGAGTGGCTCGTTCAGAAGTTGCGTGAAGCCGACCTCTCCGCGACGATCGACGGCATCGGCAACGTGTTCGGGACGACCACGAAGGCCGGGCCGAAGCTGCTGGCGGGCTCGCACCTGGAAAGCCAGAACCATGCCGGCTGGCTCGACGGCCCGCTCGGCGTCGTCTATGCGCTTGAGGCGGCGCGCGTGCTGAATGCCGACGCTTCCGTGAATGGCGCGGTCGAGGTCGCCGCCTGGTGTGACGAGGAGGGACATTTCGGACATTTCCTCGGCTCGCGCTCCTATGTCGGCCAGGTGACCGAGGCCGACATCGACGCCGCCCGCGACCGCACCAGCGGCCGCACCATGCGCGATGCCCTCGCCGACATGGGACTCGCGGGGCGTCCTCGCATCACCGCCGAGCCGGGGCGGCACGTCGGCTATCTCGAGGCGCATATCGAGCAGGGTGACACGCTCGAAAGCGGGCGCCTGGCGATCGGCGTCGTGACGTCCATCGTCGGCATCTGGCAGTACCAGATCAATTTTGCCGGCGAGCAGAACCATGCCGGCACTACGCGCATGGCGGTGCGCAAGGATGCGGGCCTGGCGCTGGCGAAATTCTGCGTCGCGATCGACGAGCGTTTTCCCGCCGCCTGCGGCCCGCGCACGGTCTGGACCACCGGCCGCATTACGCTCGATCCGGGCGCGCCGAGCATCATTCCGGGTGGCGCAGAGATGCTGTTCCAGATCCGGGACGACGACCCGTCCGTGATCGCGCGGCTGGAGCAATTGCTGCGGACCATGGCGGACGAGGCCAGTGCTAAGGGCCCCTGCACCGTCAGCGTGACGAAGCTGCGCACCGGCGCACCCGCGATGATGAATGCGGGCTTTCAGGACGCGATCGAGGCCGCGAGCAAGGCCGTCGCCGGCGGCCGATCCATCCGCATGCCCAGCGGCGCCGGACACGATGCGCAGATGCTCGCGACCGTCATGCCCGCCGGCATGCTTTTCGTGCCGTCGATCGGCGGCATCAGCCATCACTGGACCGAGAACACCGCTGACGCCGATATCGTCACGGGCGCAGAGGTGTTCGTCGAGGCGTGCCGGCGGATCCTTGGGGGCTAGCGCTGCGTCCGGAGCGCGATGCATAGGCTTCGTCCTCCAAAGACCCGTGTCATTCCCGAAAGGCGTGGAATCCAGTACGCGGCGGCCTCTTGATTGAATCACAACCGTCGCTGGGATACTGGATCGCCCGCCTTCGCGGGCGATGACAGCGAGTGTGGAGGTGCAGACACGCCTTCGCCATTTCCGAATTTCGGTAAAGTGAAATATTTTCGCGCGGACGGATTGACAGAGAAGCGAAACACCCCGCTCTCGCAGCCCGGATTACGCTTTCGCTCCATTCGGGCTACGGGCCTCTTGCAATCGCGGCAAGTTGCTCGGACAGGGCACCAGCTGCGACAATCTGAACGCAGTGCCGACACAAAGCTGCGGCATTTCTCCGCTTTCTCCTCCGCCCCGCCCTGTTCTTCCCCGGAGCTCTCATGTCTTCTGCCGATCGGCCGGCAACCCGTCTTGCCACCCGGCTCGCCTTTCTCGTCGCGGGCTTCGGCATCGCGTGCTGGGCACCGCTGGTGCCGTTCGCGAAGGCGCGGCTCGCCGTCGACGACGGCGTTCTCGGGTTGCTCCTGCTCAGCCTCGGCATCGGCTCGGTCGTGGCGATGCTGCTGACCGGCGTGCTCAGCGCGCGCTACGGCAGCCGGCCGATCATCGTCGCGGGCGGGCTCGGTCTGACGCTGGTGCTGCCGCTGCTCGCGATCGCAAGCTCGCCGCTGTCGCTGGCGCTGGCGCTCCTTGCGTTCGGCGCCGCGCTCGGCTCGATCGACGTCGCCATGAACATCCACGCCGTGGAGGTGGAGCGCGCCGCGGGACGCCCGTTGATGTCCGGCTTCCACGCCCTGTTCAGCATCGGCGGCTTCGCCGGATCCGCGCTGATGACTTTGCTGCTCTCGCTGCAGCTCGGGGCGCTCGCATGCACGCTGATCTGCTCCGTGCTGATGCTGATCGCGATGCTCGTGACCTGGCCCCGCCTGCTTCGCTCGTTGCAGGTGCAGGAAGGCCCGTTATTCGTGCTGCCGCACGGATCGGTGCTGCTGCTGGCACTGCTCGGGGCCATCACCTTCCTGGTCGAAGGCGCGATGCTCGATTGGGGCGCGCTGCTCGTGATCGGCGCCGGGCTCGTCAGCGAGGCGCAAGGCGGCGTCGGCTACATCGTGTTCTCGATCGCGATGACGATCGGCCGGCTCGGCGGCGACGCGGTCGTTGCGCGCATCGGAGACCGCACGACGTTGCTGTGGGGCAGCCTCATTGCGATCGCCGGCTTCGTGGTGCTGCTCACCGCGCCCGTGGCAGCGGCCGCCATCGGCGGATTCCTGCTGATCGGGCTCGGCGCCTCCAACCTCGTGCCCGTGCTGTTCCGCCGGGCGGCGCAACAAAAGGTGATGCCCACGGGACTTGCGGTCGCGGCGATCACGACGGCAGGCTACGCAGGCGTCCTGCTCGGTCCTGCCGGCGTCGGCTTCATTGCACAGCTCGGCGGACTGCCGATGGCATTCTGGCTGCTGGCCGCCTTGATGGGGCTCGTCACGTTGTCGGCGCCAATCGTCACCGCGGATCAGCGCCGGACGTCGCATGTCGATGCGTGACCGGACTTGCGTCTGACGTGACCGATGGAGAGGTGGACCGTCAGAGCCCGGCGAACCACCTCATCCCGCTTTAGCCCCCGACTGCCGCAGCCCGCCGCGGCAGCTTCCAGCCCGGCCGGATGAAGTGGCAGGTGTAGCCGTCAGGATAACGTTCGAGATAATCCTGATGCTCGGGCTCGGCTTCCCAGAACTCGCGCGCGGGCGCGACCTCGGTCACCACCTTGCCCGGCCACAGGCCGGATGCCTCGACGTCGGCGATGGTGTCTTCGGCAATCCGCTTCTGCTCCTCGCTGGTGTAGAAGATCGCCGAGCGGTAGCTCGTGCCGATATCGTTGCCCTGACGGTTGAGCGTGGTCGGATCATGGATCTGGAAGAAGAACTCCAGGATGGTCCGGAAGCTGGTCCTGGCCGGATCGAACACGATCTCGACCGCTTCGGCATGGCCTTCGTGATTGCGGTAGGTGGCGTTCTTGACGTGCCCACCGGTGTAACCGACGCGGGTGGAGATCACGCCGGGCTGCTTGCGGATCAGATCCTGCATGCCCCAGAAGCAGCCGCCGGCCAAAACTGCGCGTTCCGTCGTCATGTGATGTGCTCCCAATGATCGCTCAACAGCTTGTCCATCATATAGGCTTTCGGCCGCGCGGCCGAAAGCCATGCCTTGACGCCCACCCGGTTGCCAGGAGCGGATGGAGCGGAAGCAAACGCCCGCCTAGACCAGCCTGGCGTCGAGCGTGATGGCGGCGTTGAGCACTTTGGACACCGGGCAGTGCTTCTCGGCCTCGCCGGCGAACCGGGCAAAGCCGGCATCGTCGAGACCAGGCACTTTCGCCCGCAGGGTCAGCGCGGATTTGCTGATCTTGAAACCCTTGCCTTCAGGCTCGAGCGTGACGGCGGCTTCGGTCGAGAGCTCGTCCGGCGTGAAACCCGCCATCTGCAGGCCGAAGGCAAGCGCCATGGTGAAACAGCCGGCATGGGCTGCGGCGATCAATTCTTCGGGATTGGTGCCCTTCTCGTTCTCGAAGCGGGTCTTGAACGAATAGGGCGTTGTGGCCAGCACGCCGGATTCGCTCGAGAGGTGGCCCGTGCCATCGCGACCGGTGCCCTTCCAGACTGCTGCTGCCTTGCGGATCATGTCAGTTCTCCTTGCTTGCCCGAACCGGATCGAACGCGCGGATCGGCGGCAGATTGCCGGTGAACTTCTCCACCTCGACGGTCGTCAACTGACCGGTGCAGCCCTGCGCCAGGGACGAGGTGCCGACGTCGCGGGTCAGCACGTTCGGATTGCCGTGAACGCAAAGCGGCGCCTCGTCTTCGGGATCCATCGGATCATACCACGCGCCAGTCGGAAGCTGGACCACGCCGGGCGCGATGCCGTCGGTGACGTGGACCGCGGCGAGGCACGCGCCGCGCTCGTTGAACAAGCGGATGATGTCACCGTCCTTGATGCCGCGCGCCTCCGCGTCGACCGGGTTCATGCGCGCGACCTCGCGACCGCGATGCTTTGAGCTGAGCGAATGCCCGCCGAAATCCAGCTGGCTGTGCAGGCGCGTCACCGGCTGGTTGGCGACGAGGAAGCATGGTGCACCTCGCTTGGGAATATCGGTCTTGTCGAGCCAGACCGGATGTCCGGGACAATCCGCATCACCGTGCCCTGCGATCTTGGCCGAGAAGATCTCGATGCGTCCGCTCGGCGTCGGCAAGGCGTGATTGACCGGATCCTCGCGAAAGCGGCGCAGCCGGCCGCCGTCATCGGGCTGCTGCGGCACGATCAGGCTGCCGCGCGCCCAGAATTCTTCGAAGCTTGGCGCTTCGAGGCCGCGCTTGGCAAGCGAGGCGCGGGTCGGCTCGTAGAGATGTTCCAGCCATTGCCGCGACGTGCGCCCTTCGGTGAAGGGCTCACGCGCTCCGAGACGTTCGGCGAGATCGGCGAAGATGTCGTAATCGTCGCGCGCAAGCCCAAACGGCTCGGCGATCCGGTGCATCGCGACCATCAGGGGATCGTTGGTGGAATAGCCGATATCCTCGCGCTCCAGCGTCATCGTCGCGGGCAGCACGATGTCGGCGTGGCGGGCGGTGGCGGTCCAGGCGAGCTCGTGCACGACCAGCGTGTCCACCCTTGCGAAGGCCTTGCGCAGGCGGTTGATGTCCTGATGGTGATGGAAGGGATTGCCGCCCGCCCAGTAGACCAGACGAATATCCGGATAGGTCCGCGTCTCGCCGTTGTAGCGATATGTGGTGCCGGGATTGAGCAGCATGTCGGCGATGCGCGCCACCGGAATGAAATCGGCAACGCCGTTGCGGCCCTGCCCCAGCGTCGGTCCCGGCACGTCGTTGACGCGGCGGCCGTAATAGCCGATCGCACCCAGCGAATAGGCATAGCCGCCGCCGGGAAGGCCAATCTGGCCGAGGGCGGCCGCCAGCACCATGCCCATCCATACCGGCTGCTCGCCATGCTCGGCGCGCTGCAGCGAATGGGAGACGGTGACGAGCGCGCGCTTTCCGGCAAGGCGCCGCGCCAGCTTGCGGATCGCATCCGCCTGGACGCCGCAGATCGCGGCGGCCCATTCGGCGTGCTTGGCTTGCCCGTCGCTCTCGCCGGTCAGATAGCGCAGGAAGATTGGCCAGCCCTCGGTGTAGCGATCGAGGAAGGCCTGATCGTGCAGGTTCTCGCTCACCAGCGTATGGACGATGCCGAGCATCAAGGCCGTGTCGTTGCCGGGAACGCAGGTCATCCAGTCGGCGCCGGCCTCGACCGGCAGATCGTCGCGCAGCGGGCTGACCAGGACGAACTCGCAGCCGCGCGCCCGCGCCGCCGCCATGGCGCCGCGCTCGACATGCTTGCTGATCGAGCCGCCCGCCACCATGGAGTTCTTCAGCGCCATGCCGCCGAACGCCAGCACGATGTCCGTCTCGGCCGCAATCTGCTCCCAGGTGACGTTGCGCTTGGTGATGTCCTCGTAGCCGGCCAGGATCTGCGGCAGCAGCACCGAGGACGCACCGGACGAATAGGTGTTGACCGAGCGTACATAGCCGCCCATCGCGATATTGAGGAAGCGATGCACCTGGCTCTGGGCGTGATGGAAGCGCCCGGCACTGGACCAGCCATAGGAGCCGCCGAACACGGCGCCGGGTCCGCGGGTGTCGCGAATGCGGCCAAGCTCGTCGCCGAGCAGATCCAGCGCCTTCTCCCAGCTGACGGAGACGAACTCGTCGCGGCCGCGCCGATCGTCGGGGCCCGGCCCGCGCTCGAGCCAGCCGCGGCGAATTGCCGGCTGGGCGATGCGGGCCTGGTGGCGGAGCGCGCCGGGAAAATTGTCGATGATGCCGTTCGGATCGGGATCGCCCGCATAGGCCCTGACCTCCAGCCCGGTCGCGCCCTGACGCGCGGAGAACACGCCCCAATGCGAGGTGTGCGGCTTGAAGCCGTCCGACAGGTCAAGCCCGGGGTCGGGGAAGCCAATCATGTCGTCCATTTCTGATCCTTGTTCCGGCGGCCTCGGCAACGGGTGGTAATATACCGGCCCGCTCCGGACGCCGTCGAGATCAGAGTTGACGGGAACGCTGACCTGCCCCGCGCAAAGCCAGCCTCAAGTCCGTTGACACCCCCGAACGTTCATCGCGCGCGTCATGGCGCTCTTTTTGGCGCCGACGCTGCGTCATCCGCGTGCGCAGCAATCGACCAGCAGATTCCAGATCCGCTGCGTCTCTTCTCTCTTGTTCGCCTCCGACACGTTCTCCGCACTCGACTGATCGAACGCGGCGATGGTGTGGGGTTGGCGAGGCACGATCCACCGCTCCGAAATCGGGTCGTACCATTTGCCGATATTGATCTCAATCACGTCGGTCGACTCACAGATTGACAGGCTCGGGCGATGCGCCCCGCGCGTCCTGATTGGAGCCCGTGTGGCGCGCCTCCCGATTCACCAATCAGGAGATCGCATGATCGTTCCCGGCCCGCGGCATCAGCATGGACGGGCCGGATGCAGTGTGCGCGGATGTCGCTCATGCAGCAATCGCGCCAGCTCCTCACGCTCGGTGTCGCGGCCCTTCATCGCGGTCTCGAACAGCGCCTCCTGGATGTCGCGAGGCATGTCGCCCCATACGTCCATCGCCGCACGTCCGAGCAGGCCCGCAAAATGATCCACTCCATCGCTCATTCGGCTCTCCCGATCTGCACACGGGAATGGAACAGCGGCGGCCGCTCCGCGTTCCACTGCCATCGTGAAGCCGCCATGATCGTCGCGAAGCGGGCTCATCTTCGGCACCTACAGGAGTATCCGATCAGATGAACGGCTTGCCACCGGTGACGGGCAACGTCGCCCCCGACGTGTAGCTCGAAAGCGGATCCGCCAGCATGACATAGGCCGTCGCGAGCTCGGCCGGCTGGCCGGCGCGCTGCATCGGCACCTGCTGGCCGAAGTTCTTGACCCTTTCCTCCGACATGGTCGAGGGAATCAGCGGCGTCCAGATCGGACCCGGGGCGACCGCATTGACCCGGATGCCCTTCTCGGCCAGCATCTGCGCGAGCCCGCCGGTGAAATTCTGGATGGCGCCCTTGGTCGTGGCGTAGGCCAGCAGGCTCGGGTTCGGCATGTCGGAATTCACCGAGGCCGTGTTGATGATCGCGGAGCCCGGCCGCATGTGGGGGACGGCAGCCTTGGCCAGATAGAACATGGCGTGGATGTTCGTCTCGAACGTCCGCCGCCATTCGTCGTCGCTGATATCGGCGATGTCCTTGAACGTCGCCTGATGGGCAGCGTTGTTGACGAGGATGTCGATGCCGCCAAGCTCCTCGACGGTGCGACGCACGATGGCGCGGCAATGCTCGGGATTGCTGATATCGCCCGGGATCAGGATGGCCTTGCGTCCCTCCCGCTCGACCAGCACCTTGACCTCGGCCGCATCCTCGTCCTCGTTCAAATAGGAGATGACGATGTCCGCGCCTTCACGCGCATAGGCGATCGCCACCGCGCGGCCGATGCCGCTGTCGCCGCCCGTGATGATGGCCTTCTTTCCAGCAAGACGGCCGGAGCCCTTGTAACTCTCCTCGCCGTGATCGGGGCGCGGCTGCATGGCCCGCGTCGAGCCCGGCATCGGCTGCTGCTGTGCAGGATAAGGCGGCTTTGGATAGTCGACCATGGACAACTCCCGGCGTTTGCTGCGCTAACGGAGCGCTGCCGAAAGTGTTCCTGCGGTCGTCCGGGGTTCCACTGGCGCGGTCGGCATCGGCGGTCTGGATCGGGGCGCCCTGCTCCAGCGCCGCGCCGGATGCGGCGACCAGCTCCACCTCGCAGCCGGCGAGCGCGATGATCTCGGCGGCAATCTACGGTCTTGGCTACGCGTAGCGTCCCCGCGAACGAGCCACGCTCCACCCGTGAATCATCGACTGCTCCTCTCAAGTCCCAAAGGCCTCGCGAGAAAGTGTTCGACAGCGGCGCAAGCTGCCGACAATCGTAGCAATTCGGCATTGCTTTCTTCTGAATGCCCCACCAACGGCAGCCAATGCGGCACAAACGCGCAAAGATGCCTCGATGCCAATCGGGAGCTGAGCATGTCCCAGTCAGTACACGTTCGGGCCTTTCGCGACCTTGTAGGCGACGGAGGCGTCATTGACGACCCGGAGCGGATGGCTACCTACACGACGGATCAACGCCAGCTCTCCACGGGCTCGACGTTTGCCGTGCTGAAGCCGACGACGACGAAGCAAGTCGCCGACATCGTGCGGCTGGCGGCGTATCATGGTATCGGAATCGTTCCGCAGGGCGGCAACACCAGCTACTGCGGAGGCGCGACGCCCGACGCCTCCGGACGCCAGATTATCGTGAGCCTCGAGCGGATGGACAGGATTCGCGAAGTCGATCCCGTCTCCATGAGCATCTCTGTGGACGCCGGCACCATCCTGAAGAACGCACAGGACGCCGCGGCGGCCGCCGGACTTCTGTTGCCGCTCAGCCTCGGCGCGGAAGGCAGTTGCCGGATCGGCGGTAACATCGGGACGAATGCCGGCGGACTGTCGGTCGTCAGGTACGGGATGACGCGCGATCTGCTGCTCGGAATCGAGGCGGTGCTGGCGGACGGCACGGTAGTTTCCGACATGCGTAAGCTGCGGAAAAACAATACCGGCTACGACATCAAGCAGTGCTTCGTCGGCAGCGAGGGAACTCTTGGCATCATCACGGGCGCGGTGCTGCGTCTGGCGCCCTTGCCGATCCGTCGCGCGACTGCCTGGCTGAAACTGGCGCGGGGCGCGCCGCTCGCCGAGCTTCTCGCGCTGGTGCGCCGCGAATCCGCGGACATGGTGACCACGTTCGAATTTATGGCGGCCCGATCGATCACGCTCGCAACCGAAGCAATGACCGATCCGCCCTCCCTTCCAGCAGGTCCAGAAGGCGCCGTTCTCGTCGAGTTCGCCTCTTCCTCGCGCCATCTCGATCTGGACGAACTGATGGAAGCCGTTCTGGCCGAGGTGATCGAGGCCGGATGGGTCGAGGACGCGTTCCTGGCGCAGAGCGGATCGCAGCGGACCGCGATGTGGCGGCTCCGCGAGACCATCCCGGAGGGCGAGAAGCGCCGGAACGGATCGGTCAAGCACGACATCTCGGTACCGCTGTCGTCCATTCAACGCTTTCTGGATCTAGCCGGCTCGCAGGTGCGATCGTATGACGCCGACCTTGAGCTCTCCGTGTACGGCCATGTCGGCGACGGCAACCTGCACTACAACGTGCTCGTTCCTGCCGGCGTCGACCGGATCGAGTTCACCAAGCGGATCGAAAGCAGCCTGTCTCTGCAACTCTACGACACCGCCGCGGCGCTCGGCGGCACGTTCAGCGCGGAGCACGGCGTCGGCCGTTTTAAGAGGCATCTTCTGGAACGGTACGGTGATGTCGGGCGTATCGCGGCGATGCGCCGGATCAAGACCGCCTTTGATCCGGCGGACATCATGAACGCCGGCGCGATCGTTTGCCCATTGGGAGAGAAGTCTGCGCGTTGAACCATCGGCCGGCGAGTTGGCGATGCTTTCCAAACGGTGGGACTTCGGGCGATGCACCTCGATCAGCCAAATCGTCGTGTCCATAAAGAAAGAGCCACTCCGAAGGAGTGGCTCAAGTTGGGGAGGAAACGCCCCTTAGGATGATCAGGCCGCGACCTGTTCGATCGGGAGCATGGCAGACAGAGACTCTCGGCCGCGGGCCTCTGCGATGAACGTTAAATCCCGCACGCAGATGGGGATCTTCGAGCACCGCTCCAAATCCTTTGCTCGCCACGGTACGCGTCGGGCCTGACGTCCGGCTCGATCTTCAGATGGCGGCGATGTCCAGCTTCGAGCCGTCGACCAGACGCGACAGCCGGAACGGTGTGGGATCAACGCAAGGCGTGTCGTTGACGACAAGCTGTGCGGCCAGATAGCCGAGCCCCGGGCCCAGACCGAAGCCGTGACCCGAGCAGCCCGCCGCGAGCACGAGGCCTTCCACCCCGTCCACCTGCGACACCACGGGCACTGCGTCCGGCGTGCAATCGACGAAGCCGCCCCAGGCGCTGTCGATCTTAATCTCGCCGAGCTGGGGGAAGGTTTTCCGGACACTCTCCACCACTTGGCTCACCAGCCATTTCAATGGCGGGGGATCCAGCACGCGATTCCGTTCGAAGATCCGATCATCGTTGGTCAGAAGCGCCGATATTGAATCCGGCCCCGAAACGAACGATCGGCCGACGCCAAGCCTGACGTTCTTCAGGCGACGCAAGAACTGCGGCATGAATTCCCGGCTGTACCTGATAGCTTGGGGCGTGATTTCGAGGTTCGCCTTGCCGCTGATCGCAAGCGTGTAGCTGCCATCCAGTCGGCGCGTGATCGTGCAGTAGGGTGTCGAGACCGCTTCGCCGATATTGATTGTGGGGGTGGAACGCAGCGCGGTCTGCCGGATGCTCGCTTGGGGGAAACTGCCCCCGAGCGGCCGAAGGAAGCGCGAGGACCAGGCGCCGGCGGCGCACAGCACCGCGTTGGTTCTGAGGTAGCCCTTTTCCGTGTGCACGCCCGCAATCCTGCCGTTGGCCAAGTCGAGCGCGCGCGCGGCGCATCCCTGGTGGATCGTGGCGCCCAGAGTTCTGGCCCCTTCGGCGATAGCCGGCGCGGCGAGCGCCGGTTCGGCTTTGCCGTCCCGAGCCGAATAGGTCCCGCCGACCCATTTGTCGCGCGCTTCGGGGACGCGCTCGGCCACCTCCGCGCGGCTCAGCACGCGGGTATCGACGCCGTACTCCCTGGCGACCTCGCGCCACTTTTCCCAGCCGGCGAGCACAGCCTCGTCGTGGGTCGCATAGACGAGACCGCAGCGGCGAAATCCGAGATCCCGATTGATATCGCGCGTGAGCTCGTCCCACAGCCGCATGGACAGCACCGAGAGCGGCAGTTCGCGCCGGTCGCGATTCTGCTGGCGGCACCAACCCCAGTTTCGGCTCGATTGTTCACAGGCGACGTGGCCCTTCTCGAGGAGCGCCACAGAGAGGCCGCGCTTCGCCAGGTAATAGGCGGCCGTAGAGCCGAGGATGCCGCCGCCGACGATGACGACGTCGGCCTGCGCGGGGAGACGCTCATCGCTGTGAATGCGCTCGACGTGAGGCGACATGTTCCAACGAACCTCGGCTGCCAAGAATGCGGATGCAAAGTTTCCGATCAGCCCTTCATCGCATTCTGCGCGCGATAGAATGTGCTGAAATCATCCAGGACTTCGCAAGGATGTTCGGGTTTCTGGCCGCTTGATTGAACGAAGCTGCTCAGGTGCGACCAAGTCCCAGTTCGGCGCGAGGGGCGACGCGGCCTGCTCGTCCGTTGGATCGCACTCGTGCTTTATCCCGGGCGGGCACCCCTGGCCCGAACTGACGCCAAGGTGCAAATTTCATTTAAAGCCTGATCGGGTTTGATAGCCCGCGCTGCCGCTTGCACACGGAACGGTGCTGCCTCCGATGACGTCTGCGATCTAGCGTGCGATATTGATGAGCGCGCGCTCCATGGCTGTCAGGAACAGGTCGACGTGCTCCGCTTCGCAAACGAGCGGAGGGCGCACTTTAAGCGTATCTTCATTGGCCCCCGTCGTGCTGATAAGCAGGCCGTCATCCCGCATTGCGTTAACCAAGTCCAAAGCCATCGCACGACGACCCGGCGCCGGGGTTCCCTCAGCCCCTATATCGACGCCAAAGAAGAGCCCGGCGTTTCTGATAGCGCGAATCTCATGACGCTGCGTTGCGAGCTTCTCCAGTCCGGCGCGGAGACGCCGGCTTGTCGCAAGCGCCTTTTGCGGAATTTGGTCTCGCTGTAGGATCGTTAACACGGCGTTCGCTGTTGCTATCCCGACTGTGTTTCCAGCGAATGTGTTCGAGTAGCGAGCGGTGGCACCAAATTGGTCCATCCATGCTCTGCGACCGACGACAGCGCCAATCGGAAATCCGTTGCCCATCGGCTTGCCCAAGGTAACAAGATCCGGAACGATCCCATGGCGCTCGAAGCCCCACATGTGAGTACCAGTTCGTCCGAAGCCTGGTTGAACTTCGTCGGCAATGACAAGGCCACCCGCCTCCTGCACCGCCGCAACTCCGCTCGCGATGAAGCCAGGAGGATCTAGCCATACGCCATCGCTGGAAAAAATGCTGTCGATGAGCAGGGCCGCAACGCCGATGCCACGACGGCTCAGATCCATCATGGCTGAACGAATCTGTGTCTCGAAAAACTCCGCAGCCTGGGCTTCCGGTATGCCCGCCGGCCCGGGTAGGGACACCATCCGCACCAATGGGCTGAGCTTGACTGCGTGGCCCAGGTTCGGCGAAACCGCGGCCGTCGCAGCACTCGTGCCGTGATAGGCATAAGTGGAAACGATCACGCCTTCGTTGCCGCTCGTACATCGCGCGATGCGCAGCGCCAGATCGTTGGATTCACTCCCCGTGCAGGTAAACACCACGCGGTCGAGCTCGTTTGGGAAAGTACCGACGAGCCGCTCTGCATAATCGACGAGCTTTGGCTCGAGATAGCGCGTATTGGCGCTTATTCGGCCCGCCTGCTCCGCCATGGCCGCGTTTACTTCGGGATGGCAATGGCCGAGACACGGCACGTTATTGTAGAAGTCGAGATAGGCCCGGCCGTCAGGATCGTACAGCCACATACCTTCACCGCGAACGAAGTGCACGGGCCGGCGGTACTGGAGCCGATAAGAAGCGCCCAGAACTTTGTCACGACGAGCAATGAGCTCGGATTCCCGGCTGGGAAGGTCTGCTTCGCCAGGTCGGTAGCGATTGGGCATAAGATCTGTGGACATGTGCAGCTGCCTTTTCGAAAGAGTACCGTGGTCACTTCGGAACTTTACGGCCCTGTCAATCGAGCGAACCTAACCGGCGTCACGGCGAGGACGACGATACTGCCGCCAAGACTGCCGCCTCGCCCAATGCGGCATCGAGGGGCGCCAGGATAGAGAGGCCGCGCTCGGCACGCGCGACGTTCTTTTTGATGTACTCGGCGTCGGCTGGAAAAAGGTGAGCGCGCCAGTAATTGACCAAGATCAATGCGCTTTGTCGCGCCCGCATCAGTCCGACGAGGAGTCTTGTTTCCAGCATTGAAAGCGCAATGACAGATGCATAGCCTGCAATGACATGTTCGGCGCCACCCAGAGGAAGAGTCGGATCCGACACGACGTGACTGGCTGCAATTGCCAGATCCTGGATCCTGGGGCTCCAGCAACCATCACCAAAATCGATGAAGCCCAGTCCCTGGCCAGTCACAATCATGTTGAACGGGCTAGGATCGTTGTGAGTGACTTGCCAGACGACGTTCGAGATTTGTGGCTCAACAAATTCCCGATAGTCCGCCATGGCGGCGTGAACTCTATCGGCAATGCTCCCGGTGGGCAGGTACTGCTCTAGTTCCATCAGCCGCGACCAGCACCCGACATGCCAAAGAACGGGCCGATGAGCTGCAGGCACCTTGACTTGCGCAAGCGCCAGATCAAGCCGAGCGAGGGCGCGTCCAGTCCGAAATAGCAGCTCGCGAGTGGGCAGCACCTGATGCAGCGGAATGCCTTCGATTCGGGTCTGCAGGTACCCGCATATCAGATATTCCTCAAACATCAGCGCGCCGCTGCTCGTGCGCAGCACTGCGGGTGCAGCGAAGCCCACAGCTTCCTCCAAGCCTGCCAAGACTGAGGTCTGGAAGCGGAAGCTGTCGACAGCCTCAGGTCTGGTCGACGTCTTCAGGATGCACCGGCGGCCGTCCGGGATGTGGATTTCAACGGTGCGCTCGATCTCGGAGGACAACGTCGTGATCGAGCCGGTCACTCCGTAGTGACGCTTCAGCAGTGCCGCCGATATGTCCGGTCCCGAGGAGTCGGACCGCACGGCCAGGACTGCAGCAGCGGCGCGAAAATAGGTTTCGGTTGAGGCCGACGGGCAAGAAAGATGGTCAACCGTTGCAATCACGGGTGTTTCTATGCCTGGGCTTGAAAGCGGCTTCTGGTGACTGCCAGCCTTCATCGGTAAAATCCGAGAACGGCCTTGGTCTCGAGATACTCCTCCATGCCCTCAACGCCGTATTCGCGACCGTTGCCGGAGCGCTTGTATCCGCCAAAGGGAGCATTGGGGTCCCAATCGGGATAATTGAGATGCACTTGACCCGACTGGATCTGACGGGCGACCGTCCGTACCGTCTCCATGTCAGTGCCTTGTACATGGGCGCCGAGGCCGTAGACGGTGTCGTTGGCGATTGCGATCGCCTCGTCCACGGTGTCGTAGGGAATGATCGACAGCACCGGACCGAAGATCTCCTCCTGCGCGATCCTCATGTCGGGACGGACGTTCGAGAAGATGGTCGGCCGTGCATAGAAGCCAATCTGAAGGTCGCCGGGCCGCCCGGGCCCGCCGATGAGGAGCTTGGCGCCTTCTTCCAGGCCGACACCGATCATGGCCTGGACTCGCTCGAACTGCGGACGATTCGCAATCGGGCCATGAGTTGTGTTTTCCGCAAGCGGGTCGCCGACCACCAGCTCAGAAGCGGCCGCCGCTGCCAGGATCTCGACCTCTGCCATGTGTGAGCGAGACACGAGCATGCGTGTCGGCGCGCTGCAGGATTGGCCGAGATTGCGGAAGGCTGCGCCGACGCCGAGCGGAACAGCACGGCCGAGATCGGCATCCGGCAAAATGATGTTCGGCGACTTGCCACCGAGTTCCTGGGCAACGCGCTTGACGGTGGGCGCTGCCGCTTGCGCCACGAGAACGCCGGCCCGCGTCGAGCCGGTGATCGAGATCATGTCGACCAGCGGATGCGACGCGAGAGCGGCTCCCACGATCGGACCTGTCCCATTGACGAGATTGAAGACGCCGGGCGGACAATCGGCATCGTCCATCAACTCCGCGAATAGCAAAGCGCTCAGCGGCGATAATTCGCTCGGCTTCAACACCACCGTGCAACCGGCCGCGATCGCCGGGCCCACCTTCGCGGTAATCTGATAAAGTGGCCAGTTCCACGGCGTGATGAGGCCGCAGACGCCGATTGCCTCGCGCATGATCGCGGTGCTGCCGCGCGCGGCGATGAACGGATAATTCGCGAGATTGTCGCGGGCGACGCGGATGTGCTCGGCGGCCAACGGCACCTGAGCGCGGCGCGCATAGGTGATCGCAGCTCCCATCTCGCACGTAAGCGCCTGCGCGAACAGCTCCAGCCGCTCAAGGAGCAAAGCGTGCATCCGGTCGAGCAGTGCCGCTCTCTCGGCAGGCGGTGTCGTGGACCAGCCGGCGAAGGCTCGTCTGGCGGCTGCGATCGCGCAGTCCACATCATCGTCATCGCCGAGCGCGACGTCAGCAATCGGCTGCTCCGTCGCCGGATTGACGACGGTTGCGGCGGCCGCGACGGATCCGATCGGCTTCCGCCATTCTCCGTCGATGTAGAATTTTCCGAGGAAGCCGGCTTCCGTCAGGTGTCGAAGGGGCGAGGTCATTGGAAGCGATCCGGTAATAGGCGCCGATCAGCGGCAGGAACCAGGGAGGCGGGAATGGCCGGCCAGCCCTACCAGCCGCGCATCCGGGGCCATCGGGCGTGAATCGCGTCGCTGCTCGCGGAGACGACGTTATACAACTCATGTTGCGAGGCCGTCGCACAGGCGTGATTGGGGAGAATCCTGACCTTCGCGCCGATTGGAAGATTGGGCAATGCGTGCCCCGACCCGGGCCTGATGGCGAGAATCCCGTGCTCCTGGCTTGCTTGCGAAACGATCAGGTCGGGATAGACCTTGCCGGCCACGTCGCAGACCAGACCATATCCCTGGTCGACCCGCTGCGCCGCGGTGCCGCGGTCGCGCGACAGCGCCATCCACCCGGCATCGACCAAAATCCAGCCCTTCTCGGGCTTGGTGCCGATCACGGTAGTGAGCACCGAGATCGCGATGTCGTCCGTCGTGCAGACACCAACACCGTGCATGACCAAGTCGAAGAACATGTAGACTCCCGCTCGCATTTCCGTGACGCCGGTCAGGTCTTCGGCGAAATGCGCTGTCGGGGTCGAGCCGACGCTCACGACGGGGCATTGGTGCCCGGCCGCCCGCAAGGCCTCCGCCGCGGCTACCGCCACGGCTCTCTCATTCTCCGCGGCCGCGACGAGAGCCTCGGGCGTGAACAGGCTGTAGGATTCGCCTGCATGGGTGAGAACGCCGGCAAGCTTGACGCCGGCCTCGCTCAGCGCGACCGCGACTGCAATGAGCTTTGGATCGTTCGCGGTCAGCCCGCCGCGGTGACCATCGCAGTCGATCTCGATGAACGCGGTCGGTGTCACACCAGCGGCACGACCGGCGGCGCCGAGCATCCTTGCCTGCTCCGGCGAATCGAGCAGCACCTTAAGGTCAACGCCTGCTTTGCGCAGACGCATTGCTCTTTCAGCTGTGTGGGGCGCCAGACCCACCGCATAAGTCATGTCGCGAAAACCGTGCCGCGCGAAATACTCGGCTTCCGCCAGGGTCGAGACAGTGATCGGCCCCGATCCGGACGGATAGGCCCGTCGGGCCACGTCGATGGATTTGGCGGTTTTCATGTGGGGACGCAGCACGACGCCCCGCTTCGCCATGCGCGAGGACAGGCGGGCGAGATTGCGATCGAGCCGATGCTCGTCGAGCAGGAGAGCCGGCGTTTCCAGCTTGCCGAGCGTTGCAGCCGTCTCGGAGTTCTGGTGAACCGTTCCGCTCATCTTCTCGCGTAACACGTCGATGTCTCCTAGCCGAACGACTGATTGGCAATCGCAAACACGCGCGCCGGCCCGCTCGATGGTGCCGGCGCACCCAAGATCATGGTGGTGGCATCACCGACCTGCTCCAGGCCGATGCCTTCGAGCCAATCCCCGAGTTGCGATATGGCAGAGGTGTCGATGCGGACAAAAACACTGCCGAGCCGCGCGAGCGCAGCCTCAATCAGCGCCTGTGCATCGGTCGCGGTTTCGGCAACGACAGGACCGATGACATGCCCGCGGCCGAAAAGCCGGGAGATGGCGTAGCCGCGCGCCATGCCGTTGCGCTGCAGGACATAGCCATCACCGCTTTGGAGCAGCTTTTCGAGCATCTGTCGTCTTTCCAAGCCCGTAGCGTCGCGATCGAGTCGCATGATCAGCTCGAAATCCGAGGGCCTGACGAGCCCCAGCGGCGGCGACTCATGGCGTCCTCTGGGAATTCCCTGATGCTGGTGGATGACCCCGATGGGGACGAAACCGCGCCGCTGGTAAAGCGCCTGGCCTTCCGCGGTCGAATTCAGCGCAATGCTTCGCGGTCGCGCGGACGTCAGCAACGCATCCATGAGCCGGGCCCCATAGCCACGGCCCTGCGCGGCCTTCGCGACGATGATCATACCTGCGGAAGCATGCGTTTCGCCATACGCCCACCATGCCGCGGTCCCGATCACCGTCCCAGCGCGCTCCAGAACAAAGCCTTGGCCCAGCTGCAGCGCGACATCCCAATCTTCGAGCCGATAGGGCCAGGACATCTCCTGCGAGAGCTTCAGGGCGCCTTCCAGATGCGATCTGGCGAATGGAACCAGCACCGCGGCTCGATCGTCGCGATCTCCGGCCTGGTAAGCTGCGGGCTTCATCATTGATGGACGTTTCTCTTGCTCGCGGTACTTGCCGCCAGTACCTGATTGACGGCGAGGGCCACCTGATCCTCGCATCGTCCGCACTGTACGTTGCACCAGACAGCATTACACAATTGGACTCGAGCAAAGTTCGGCATGGAATTTCATTGTTCGCGGCTCGACGCCGCCAATCTGCCGTCAGCGGCTGGCGCCAAGAAACGCCAATTCACTTGCGAGCAGCGAGCACTGTCCAGCAAATGCATAGCGGCTGACCACCGGCACAACCTCGTTCCACTATTGGAGGCCGCGCGGATTTATCTTGTGAGGCGCTCAAAAATGGTGAGCACATAATCTTCCCGATCCGTATCGACGAAGTAGTTGGTGTTCTCAATTCCGCTGGTGATCCCGCGAACGGAACGAGGCGCGCCGAGACCCAGCGCTCGAAAGAACGCTGCGATTAGGTCGAATGACAGCTCCGTGAATACGGCCATGGTAGACGCGGTCTTCGTTCCGATATCTGCTGTTCAGCAGGCTCTGTCGCGCACAATCTCGGTGATGTAGTTCTTGATGGCCTGCGCGTCCGCGGGGAGTACTTTGACTCGCCTCGGCAACTTCTCAATGCCATCGTAGCTTTGTGGGCGATCGGGCTCCCGACCCAGAGCTTCCTTGATCGTCGCGGCGAATTTGATCGGCAGTGCAGTTTCGAGCACAATTATCGGCGTCTCGGGGCTCGCGTGCATGCGTCCGACCTTCACGCCATCTGCCGTATGTGGGTCGATCACGGTGTTCAGGCGCTTCCACGTGTCACGGATGGTCGCGAGCCGGTCGGCATGTGTGCTCCTTCCGCTGCGGAAGCCGAAACGGGCTGCAGCCTCTGCAAATCTGGATTCTCCACTCAGATCGAACGAGCCTCGCTCCCCGAGCTGATCAGCAAACAGCGATTTGGTTCGCTCTGGGTCCCGATCTAACAGGTCGAATACAAAGCGTTCGAGATTTGAAGCCTTGGAGATGTCCATGGACGGGCTTGAGGTTTCGACCGTGTCAGCGCGACTTCGGGCGCGATACACCCCGGTGCGGAAGAACTCGTCGAGCACGTCGTTCTCGTTGGTCGCAAGGACCAGCCGTGATATTGGAAGCCCCATCATGCGCGCAACATGTCCCGCGCAGATGTTGCCGAAGTTCCCCGAAGGTACTGCAAAGCTTACACTTGTCGCCCCCCGTTCGGACGCCTGCAGATAACCGGAGAAGTAATAGACGACCTGCGCAAGAAGCCTCGCCCAGTTGATCGAGTTCACCGCACCGATCTTGTATCGCTGCTTGAACTCCAGATCGCTCGCCACTCGCTTGACGATGTCCTGGCAATCGTCGAAGACGCCATCGATCGCGATGTTGTGGATGTTGTGGTCCTGGAGGCTGAACATCTGAGCTTGCTGAAAGGCGCTCATTCGTCCGCGGGGCGAGAGCATGAACACCCGCACCCCTTTCTTGCCGCGCATGGCGTATTCTGCCGCGCTTCCAGTATCGCCACTGGTCGCACCAAGAATGTTCAAGTTCTCCCGCCGGCGCGTCAGCTCGTACTCGAGCAGATTGCCAAGCAACTGCATGGCCATGTCCTTGAACGCCAGCGTGGGACCATTCGACAGCTCCTGGAGATAAAGCCCCCTCTCCAGCTTTCGCAGCGGCGCGATGTCAGGCTTTCCGAATATCTCCGGCCTGTAGGTCTTTGCACAGATGGCTTTCAGGTCGGCGGAGGGAATATCGCCGACATAGAGCGACAGGATCTCGAACGCCAGGTTGGCGTAGGACAGCGTACGCCACGCATCCAGCGTGGCGTGGTCCACGCGAGGATACGTCTCGGGGACGTACAGCCCGCCATCCGGGGCGAGGCCTTCAAGCAATATCTCGCAGAATTGCTTGCGGCCTGAATGGCCGCGCGTGGACACGTACTGCATCGTCAATCTTCTTTCGAGAAGCGGAAGTGCCTCCGGAACTCACACCCTGGCTTGTAAGCTGTGCTGCCGGCTGTCAACGGCTGGCGCGCCACATCGCGATCCGGTCACGCATCCGGTAGCCTTGAATGAACGCAGGCATGAACCACGGATTGCCTCGATAGAACGGGATGAAGGCCGGAGGCCTGAAGTCGAACGCGGTGCGCGCCCGCTCCTCATGTCCCATGAGCTTGTGGGCCGCATGCATACCGACCCATGGCGCCCAGACCACGCCCGACCCGCAAAAGCCGCTGGCATAGACGATACCTTCCTTCTCGAAAATGCGCGGAATCATGTCGCGGTTCATGGCCACATGGCCGAACCAGCTGTGTGAGAGGCGAACGGCCTCCAGTTCAGGGAACAGATTCACGAGGCCCTTGCGCAGAAGCAGCTTCGGAGCGACGGGGTCGCCGACCCGAGAGCTGTCGCGGCCGCCGAGCAAGATGCGTTTGCCATCAGGCGAGGGCCGATAATAGAAGCCGACCTCCCGGTTCTCGGTGATCATCATGCGTTTCGGCATCAGCCGCGCCATGACTTCGGGCGCAAGCTCCTCCGTCGCAATGATCCGGCTGCGAACCGGGACCAACCGACGGCGCAGGAAGGGTACGGCGCCGTCGGTGTAACCGTTGGTACACACCAGCACCTGACGCGCCTGCACCAGACCGGCCGCGGTGACGACGCGGAACTCGGATCCATCTCTGTCGATCGAGATCACGGGCGTCCGGGCGTGGACTGTCAATCCGGAAGCGAGCGCGACCCGCAGCAGTTCGGCGTGGAATTTCGCCGGGTGCAGTCCGCCGATGTCCATCCGAACCGTACCGCCCCGATAGACTTCGGTGCCGATGTACTTGCGCTGCTCGGCATAGGGAACTGCGTAAGCTTCGATTCCAAGTTTCTTTGCGAGCCTCTCCGCGGTGCGCGCCATGGCCTCGTATTGCTCGTAGCCGAAGGCGCCCTTGAACTGCCCCACCGGCTGGAAGTCGCAGGCGAGGCCTTCCGTCCTGATGAAATCGTACAGGAACTCGCGCGCGGCCTTGCCTTCCGCCTCGATCGCCAGCGCCTTCTCTTCTCCGAACCGGCGCGTGAGCGTCGCGTAGTCGGGCCGAATGGATCCGCTGGTGATACCGCCGTTGCGCGTCGAAGCTCCTTCGCCAGGGTCCATGGCATCGTAGGCCGCAACCGAGCGGCCCTCGCGCGCCAGCACCAGACCGGCCGAGAGCCCTGCATAGCCTGCGCCCACGATCAACACGTCGAGCTTCTTGGCTATTGGCTGCTGAGGCGGCGGCTTAAGCGGCGCGGCTTCCCACCAATAGGGCGTGGCCTTCTCGGCAACTCTCGGTGCGTGCATGGCTTTGCTTCTCGTATGGTTGCTCGGTTCAGCCGCGGCTCGGTTTAAATCTTTCAGATGTGGTCGTTTCGAACGTCGAGGGCATCTCGCAGACCGTCACCGATGAAATTGAAGCTCGTTACCGCCATCGTAATGGCGGCACCGGGAATGATGGCCAGCCAGGGAGCGCTCGCCAGATATTGCTGGGCGCCATTGAGCATGTTGCCCCAGCTGGGCAGCGGCGGCTGGATGCCGTAGCCGAGAAAGCTGATATACGCCTCCAGAAGGATCGCGCGGGCGACGGCCAGACTTGCGGCGACGATGATTGGACCCATGGCATTGGGCAGGATCTCGCGGAACATGATGTGCGCCCTGCTAAGCCCGACCATGCGCGCAGCCTGGACGAACTCGCGCTCACGTAGCGAACGGACCTCGGCCTCGACAATTCGCGCAGTCTCCATCCAGCTCGTGACGGCAATGATCACGGTGATCATCACCGGGCTCGGCCGCAGCGTTGCGGCCAGCGCCAGCACGAGAAAGATCGAGGGATAGGACAGGAAGCCATCCACCGTCCGCATCAATGCCGCCCCGACCCAGCCGCCGCGATAACCGGCCGTCACGCCGACGAGCGTACCGATCAACGTCGACAGCAACATGGCGGAGAATCCCACTGCCAGCGAGACGCGCCCGGCCATCAACAGCCGCACGGCGAGGTCGCGCCCCAAAGGATCCGTGCCGAAGTAATGGTGGCCTGTCAGGGGCGGAGCAAAGCGCGCGCGCAAGTCGATGTAGAGCGAGTCATAGGGCAATGCAAAGGGACCGAGGATACACGCCAGCACAAGCAGGCTGATCATCGCAATTCCCGCGAGCGCCAGATGATGGCGGAGGAAGCGACGTACCGCGCGGCTGTGCCACCAGCGCGCCGGATCTGCGTGTGCGACGATGACGGTCATGCCTGTTGCCTCCTGTTAGCAGCGAACGAGCCCGCTCAAGCCAGGCGAATGCGTGGGTCGACGGTGGCAATGACGATGTCTGCGATCAGATTGCCCAACACGACCAGGACGGCCGAGAAGATCAACAGCCCCATCACGACCGGATAGTCGCTGTAGCCGAGGCTATCGAGGAACAGCCGCCCCATTCCCGGCCAGGTGAAGACAGTTTCGGTCACCAACGCGCCGGTCAGGATGCTGGGCAGCTGCATCCCCGCCAGCGCGATCATCGGCAAGAGCGCATTGCCGACCACATGCTTCAGCAAGATGCGACGCTCGCTCACGCCTTTGGCGCGGGCCGTCTTGACGAAATCCTGGCTGAGCGCATCGAGGGTCGCCGTGCGCATGTAGCGGCTCCAGATCGCGACATGAACCAGCGACAGCACCAAACTCGGCAGGATGAGATGATGCAGATAGTCCAGCACCGAGCCGTCGCCGATCGTGTACATGTTGCCTGCCGGCACCCAGCCGAGCTTCAGCGTGAAGATGTAGATGCCGACGAGTCCGAACCAGAACGTCGGGACCGACAGGGCGATCATGGCGCCCACGGTCGCGCAATAGTCGAACAGCGAGTAACGGTGGGTGGCGCCGCGGATTCCGATCCAGGTGCCGGCCGCGATCGCCAGGGCGGTGGACGTGCCCATCAGCAGCAGCGTCGCCGAGAGATGCCGACCGATCACCGTCAGCACCGCAGAACCGTCGCGGAACGAATGTCCCCAATCGCCCTGAAGCAGCCGCCAGGCCCAATCGAGATACTGAATCCAGAGCGGCCTGTTGAGCCCGAGCTGCGCGGCGAGACGCTCGACATCCTTCTGAGTCATGCCGGGATCGAGCCCGAATTGCGCGAGGGGCCCACCCGGCATGAGGTTGAGAACCGTGAAACCGATGATCGAGACGATCACCAGCAGCACGATGCTCTGGAAGAGACGATTCAGCAGGAAGGCGGACATTCGAGTCCTCCATTAGCGTGACGGTGCCGCCGCCGGCTTGCGGGTCCGGCGGCGAGAGATCAGCTCGCCCAAGACCAGGCCACCGCGTTCCAGGATTCCGTGCGCGTATTGCCGTTCGGCACGAAGCCGCTGATCCCCTTCTTGAGACCTTCGACGGCGTTGCTCTGGTACAGCGGAAGGAAGGGCAGATCCCGACGAACAAGCTCCTGGACCCGATAATAGATCGCGCGCCGGGCTTCGGGATCGAAGGTGCGCGCGCCCTTGTCGAGCAGAGCATCGACCTCGGGATTGGCATATTGCGCATTGTTCGACCCGCGCCCGCCCTTCGCGCCGATCGAACGCGAGTGCAGGCGATTGCTGACGTCCGGGTCAGCGCCGATCAGATACGAGCTGCCGACGATCACGGAATCGAACTGGGATTGCATCCAGAACTCGCCCCACATCACCGCGGCGGGCAGGTTCGATATCTTCATTTCGATGCCGAGCTGCGCAAACGTCTGCTGCAGGAATTGCTGCACCTGTTCGCGAAGGGGATCGCCCGACGTGGTCGAGTTGGTGAAGGACAGACGAACGCCGTTCTTGGCGCGAATGCCGCCCGCGCCCGGCGTCCAGCCGGCTTGATCGAGGATCTTGCGCGCGCGATTCAGGTCGAATTGGTGCAGTGGCAGATTGGAATTGAAGAAGAAGGACTGCCTCGGCATGAAGGTCTCCGTCGGGGTCGGCACCCCGTAATAGAGTCCCTGGACGATCGATTCCTTGTCGATCGCGGCATAAAGCGCCTCACGCACCGCGAGCTCCTTGAACTGCGGGCGCTCGAGGTTCAGGTAAAAGGACTCGAACGAGGCCCTCGGGACGAGCGTCACCACGCGGTTCGGCAGCGTCTTGGCTTCCCCATAGTGATCGGGCGTGATGTAGGGCTGGCCCACGAGATCGATGTCGCCGCTCTTGAACTGGGTGTAGAGCACCGTGAGATCGGGAATGTATTTGAAGACCAGCCGCTCGATGTGAGGGCCTTCACCAAAATAGTCGGTGTTGGCGACGAGCTCGAGATGGTCGCCGGGAACTCGCTTGGACCACTTGAATGCGCCGGTGCCGATCGGCGCCTGGTTGAACGGGGCGTTGTTTGGATTGGCCTCTTTCCCGAGGATGTGCTTGGGCACGATGAATGTTTCGGTCAGGAAGGACAGATACGGCGCAAACGCCTCCTCCATTCGCCACGAGATCTCCGTGGGCGAGATCACCGTGATGTCGCGCAGCAGTGAATGGCCGGCCGTGCGCCAGCTCCGGAAATTGGGGTTGGTGATCAGTTCGAGGGTGAACTTCACGTCCTCGGCACTGAACGGTGTGCCGTCGTGCCAGCGGACATCGTCGCGCAGACGAATGCGCCATTTGAGACCGTCCTCGGAAATGCCGCCGTTCTTTTGATTTGGCACTTCCACGGCGAGGTTGGGTTGAATGACGCCTTGAGGATCGATGCGGAAGAGCGCGTCGAACACCGAGAAATGCACGCCGTCATCGACCTCGATGTGGACCATCAGTGGATTGAAGACGGTCGGCTCCTGCCCGAGCCCAACGATCACGCGGCCGTTCGGCTTTGCCGGAGAGGTGCGGGCGCGCGCGGGCTTGCCCAGCAGATTGGGCGCGAACAGGCCGGCGGCTCCGCCGATTCCCACCATTCGCAGAGCATCGCGCCGCGAGTAGGTCGATGTCGTCCCAGAACGCTTGGTCATAACGTCTCTCCTCGATTGTGATGTCGGCCGAAGTCTGCATGTTCGGGCGTGCTTGCGGGCTGCTCACCCGGGATAGCTGCCACCAATTCTCGCGTATAGCTGGATTTCGGGTCGAGGAAGATCTGCGACGGTGGCCCGCATTCGACGATCTGTCCGCGATGCATGACGGCGATTTCATCGCAGATCTGGCTAGCGACGCGCAGATCGTGCGTGATGAAGATCATCGAGACGCCGGTCTCCCGCTGAATCTGATCCAGGAGTTTCAGGATCTGGGCCTGGATCGAGACGTCCAGCGCAGAGACCGCCTCGTCGGCGATCAGCAATCTCGGCTTGAACATCAGCGCCCGGGCGATGCCGATGCGCTGGCGCTGCCCGCCGGAGAACTCGTGCGGATAACGGTCGAAGGCGCCTGCATCGAGGCCGACATGTGACAGCAGCTCCCGCGCCCGCTCGGCAGCCTCGCTGTAGCGCATCCCGTGCGCGACCGGGCCGACCGTGAGAATTCGTCCGACCGTCGATCGAGGATTGAGAGATGCGAAAGGATCCTGAAAGATCATCTGGATCTTCGGCCGCAGCGGCCGAAACTCGGCTTCGGAAAGCCCGGCGATGTCGCGGCCTTCGAACAGAATCGAGCCGCCGTCGCACTCCATGAGCTTGATCAGCAGCCGCCCGAGCGACGATTTGCCCGAACCGCTTTCCCCGACAACGCCGAGCGTGCGACCCGACGTGAGGTCGAAGCTGACCCCATTGACCGCGGGCACGATGCGCTGCGTACGGAAAAGCGCGCTGCCGCTGCGATAAGTCTTTGCCAGGCATTCGACCTTCAGGATCGACGCTCGCTCCCCGGCTTCCGAGGGAACGCGGTCCTTGCCGCTCAGGTGGGGCACGGCTGCGATCAGACGGCGCGTATAGAGATGACCGGGCGACTTCAGCACCTGCGCGGCACTGCCCTGCTCCACGCAATGGCCCTTCTCCATCACCACAACATGGTCGGCAATCTCCGCGACGACGCCGAAATCATGGGTGATGAACATGACGCTCATTCCCTTGCGGCGCTGAATGTCGCGGATCAATTGCAGGATCTGCGCCTGGGTCGTTACATCAAGTGCGGTGGTCGGCTCGTCCGCGATCAGGATCGCAGGTTCGAGAGCCAGAGCCATGGCGATCATCACCCGCTGCCGCTGCCCGCCCGAAAGCCGGAAGGGATATTGGTGATACATGAGCTGCGGATCGGGCAGACCCACTTCAATCAACAAGTCTATGGCCCGGCTGCGACGCGAGGCCGGCGTGCCGGCGTCGTGCGCGGCCATCACCTCCTCGATCTGCGCGCCCACGGTCATCAGCGGGTTGAGCGCCGAGAGAGGATCTTGAAAGATCATCGAGACGACTCGGCCGCGCAGGCTGCGGAGCTTGTCGGGCGAGAGGCCTACGATGTTCGTCCCATTCAGGTGGATCGCACCCGAGGAGATCCGGATCGCTTTCGGCAGAAGCCCCATGATCGCATTGGCGGTGACCGACTTGCCCGACCCGGATTCCCCGATGATACAGAGAATCTGTCCGCGTTTCAGATCGAAGGAGATGTTCTCGACGGCGTAGGCTCGCTCCATTCCTTCCGGCAGACTCACGGTCAGCTCGCGCACCGACAGCGCGACATCGACGGGGCTTGCCGCCTGGATGCCAGAGGCCATGAGAGCATCCTCCTTTTTCAAGCCAGTGCCGTCATCTTGCTGCGGCCGGCGCCTTCGGCTCCCTGCGCCTCCACGCTCCTTGGACAGGTCAATAATTCGCCGCTCAACTTGCCATTCCTTCGTTGGAGGCTGCGACATGATTCAGGCCTCTTTGCGCAAGAAGCAAGAGCTGTTGCTCAGAGCGCAGCGCCGACCCGCTCGGCCACCTCGATCGAAGCGAAGCTCCGTCATGGCTTTGATCGCTTCCGCAAAGGCCTGCTCCTGGACAAGGCTCATGCAAATTGCCTCTTTGGACTTCGACCATCGATCGATTGGTTCTCCCGATCTTGACGATGTCGATCACCCCGGAGTCGCCGAAAGCCGGCATCGAAGCAGCAGGAACTTCTGAAAACGAAGTCCGATTTGGCATTTCAGTCTGCGTCGCGAGGCTTGCCGCGGCGCCCAGCCGGAGGGAGCGCAATGGATCGCGGGAGCGCGTGCGTCGGTCTCGTCGCCTGCAAGTGCGGCACAAGCAAAGTATTTTCGCAATAATTGCCCGTGCAAAAGGCGGCAAACCGCAGGATGTTCGGTCTCGTGACCAAAGTCCGCGAGGCCTGCTGCAATTCCTCGGCTACGCTACGGGCAATTACCGGAGATCCCTGTCCGATGAGCGCGCCGCTCCTGCATATCGAATCCAGTCCTTCCCTGCCAGGAGAGGCCGACGTCGTGGTCATCGGTGGGGGCGTGGTGGGCGTGTTCGCAAGCTATTATCTCGCCCGGCGCGGCCTCAAGGTCGCCTTGCTCGAGAAGGGCCGTGTCGCCGCCGAGCAGTCCAGCCGCAACTGGGGATGGTGCCGTCAACAGAACCGCGACGCACGCGAGCTGCCGCTTGCGACCAAGAGCCTCGATCTCTGGGAACGAGTTGCCCAGGAAACGGGTGAAGACACGGGCTTTCGCCGCTGCGGCCTATTGTATTTGTCGAACGACGAGAATGAGCTGGCAGGCTGGGCCAAGTGGCGAGACTTCGCCAGGACCGTTGGCGTCACGACGCATATGTTGAGCTCGGAAGAGGCGAGCGGTCGGGGCAAGGCGACGGGTCGCAAGTGGAAGGGCGGCGTCTTCTCGCCGACAGACGGGACGGCGGACACTTCAAAGGCGGTGCCCATCGCCGCGCGTGCGATCATGGCGGCGGGCGGCACCGTGCACCAGCATTGCGCAGCGCGCGGCATCGAGCTCAGTGCCGGCCGCGTCAACGGCGTGGTGACCGAGGCGGGCACGATCCGGACGAAAACGGCGGTGATGGCAGGAGGCGCATGGGCATCTTCGTTCTGCAATCAGCTTGGAATTCGCTTCCCGCAGGCATCCGTGCGCTCTTCGATTCTCGCCCTGGCCCCGGGCGCGACCGGCCTGCCTGATGCCCTTTACGCCGGGCTCGTGTCGGCCACGCGACGCGGTAATGGCGGATACACGCTAGCCATCAGCGGGCGCGCGCGGGTCGATCCGACGCCGCAGCAGGTCAGATTCGGCCGCGAATTCCTCCCCATGTTCGCCCGCCGCTGGCGAAGCCTCAGCCCTGGGGCCTTCGAGGGCATGCGGCAAGGCCACGAATCCCTGGCAAAATGGAGGCTCGACGAGGTGACCCCGATGGAGCTGAACCGGACGCTCGATCCCCGCCCCGACCTGAGGCAGATTCGGCTGACACACCGACGAGCTTGCGAGCTCGTACCGGAAATTCGGCGCGTCGCAATCTCAAACGTCTGGGCCGGCTACATCGACAGCACACCGGACGGCATTCCGGCAATCGGCGAAGTTGAGTCCATTCCAGGGTTCATCCTTGCAGCGGGATTCAGCGGCCACGGTTTTGGCATTGGCCCAGGCGCGGGGCATATGGTGGCTGATATCATCACGGGCAGCTCGCCGATCGTCGACCCGCGTCCCTACAGGCCGGAGCGGCTGAAAATGAGCGCCTGGGGCAAGGTCAGCGAGTTCTGAATTGCAGTTTCCGCCTCGTTGGGAAAAGCTGCTGGTTGATGCTATGAAGATGCATATGACGCTGAAGACTCAAAGCCCTGACGCCGTTGTCGGCCCCATCTGATGGCATTGCTATGAAGCTCGATAAGATCGACATCAGGATTTTATGCGAACTGCAGAAGAACGGGCGCATTTCCAACGTCGAGCTCGCAGAGCTGATAAATCTTTCGCCGAGCCCGTGCCTGATGCGCGTCAAGAGGCTCCAGACGGAGGGCTTCATCACCGGCTATTCCGCCCAGATCGATGTTGCCAAGCTCGGACAAACTCTAACCGTCTTCGCTGAAATCACCCTGAAGAATCACCGGCAGATCGATTTCGCTCGCTTTCTCACGACGATCGAAAAGGTCGATTCGGTCGTCGAATGCCATCTGGTTTCGGGCGGATACGACTATCTCGTCAAGTTCATCACCGCGGGAATCAGCGAATATCAGGCTGTCATGGAACGCCTGGTCGAGATGGATATCGGTATCGACAAGTACTTCAGTTTCGTCGTGCTGAAGTCCCCGATCGTGAAATCCCATCTGCCGCTCGAAAGCATCTTCAACAGCTAAGAACCATGGCGCCGACCGACCGCGCGGTGATCATCCCTTCATCGCCGCGCGGACGTCCTTGTCTTCGAGCGTTTGGTCCAGCGTCGTCTTTGTCCGCTCAATAATGCCGTCGATGTCGTCATCGGTGCAGCACAGCGGCGGCGCATAGCCCAGCACGCCTTGCGCGAAAGCGCGGATCACGAGACCATTGTCCCATGCGCGGTCGAAGATGCGACGCGCCGCGTCAGCTTGCGCCGGCAGAGGCGTCTTGAGTTCCTTGTCAGTCACGAGCTCGATTGCAGCCAGCATGCCGCGACCGCGGACATCGCCGACAAGCGGATGATCGGCAAGCGCGCGAAGACCTTCCATCAGGCGGTGCCCGGCCTTCCGGCCGTTTTCCAGCAAGCCGTTTTCATAGAGATCAAGGCACGCGAGCCCAACGGCTGCGCTGACGGGATGAGCGGAATAGGTGTAGCCGTGGCCGACGGCCGCCTTGCCGGCGCCATCGGCAATCGTGTTGTAGACGCCGTCGGACATGAGAACGGCCCCCATCGGCACGTAGCCCGAGGTCAGCCCCTTTGCCGTGGTCATGAGATCCGGCACGACGTCGTCCTCTTCACAGGCGAAGAGCGGACCGACACGGCCAAAGCCGGTGATGACCTCATCGGCAACGAACAGAATATCGTGCTCCTTGCAGACTGAATGCATGGCCTTCAGCCAGGACGGCGGCGGAACGAGCACGCCTCCTGACCCCTGTATCGGCTCGACATAAAAGGCGGCGACGCGTTCGGCGCCGAGTTCGGCGATCTTGGTCTGCAAGGCCGCGACGGACGCCGCGATGATAGCCTCGGGATGGGAACCGACAGGATTGCGATAGGCGTAGTGCGAGGGGATCTTGTGTTGCCAGCTGTGGGGCACCCCAAAGCCCGCATGAAAGGCGGGCAGCGCCGTCAAGCCGGCCCCTGCCGTCGACGATCCATGGTAGCCAGACTCGACGGAAATGAACTGGTCCTTCTGCGGCCTCCCTTTGGAATGATAGTAGTACCTGATGAACCGGATCGTACTGTCGATGGCATCGGAGCCACCCAGCGTGAAGTAGACATGGTTCAGATCGCCGGGTGCCAATTCAGCCAACCTGGCCGCCAGCCGGATCGCCGGGTCCGCGCCCAAACCGAAATAGCCCGTGGCATAAGGCAGCTCCTGCAGCTGCCGCGTAGCCGCTTCAACGATGCTATCCTGTCCGTAGCCGGCATTGACACACCACAGACCCGCAAAGCCGTCCAGCAATTGACGTCCCGAGACGTCGGTCAGCGTCGCGCCCTTGCCTGACTTCAGCACGCGCACGCCCGTCGCCTCGTGGCTTCGATAAGATGAGACCGGGTGAATCAGATGCGCGCGATCGAGCTCAATTAGCGAGTTGCTCAGCATATTGTCCCCCAGATCGGCCGCGATGTTTGTGCGAGCAGCCCGTTGTGTCCGCGCTCAACATAGGTTGCCGAAGACAGCAGTTGCTCCCAGGCAGGACATGGACGGAGGGCGTTTTGACTTTGATTGGGCACCACTGCGGCATCTTGTGCCGGCATGGTGCGGCGACGGTATTGAGGCTAAACGAGGAGAGCCCTCGTCGCGCAACTGTCTGCCACGGCTCCGATGCGATACGACACAATCTGCTCCCGACCACCGCGACATCGGCGCTTTATCTCGTCGGCTGCTCGCTAGGGTGCGTGTCGTACCGGCAAGCGGTGCGAGATCGCAAGGATCGGAGCTATGGCGACATTCAGACCGAAATACATCACCTTCGACTGCTACGGCACGCTGACCAATTTCGACATGGCCGGCGCCGCGACCCGTGTCTATGGCTCGGAGCTTTCTGCCGCGGCGATGGCAAAGCTCATCAAGGACTTTTCAGCCTATCGCCTGGACGAGGTTCTCGGCGCCTGGAAACCGTACTTCGACGTCGTGCACAACGCGCTGGAGCGCGCCTGCAAACGCAATGGCGTCGCCTTTAAGCCGGAGCATGCCCAGCGCATCAATGGAGAGATCCACACGTGGGGTCCACATGCCGACGTCCCGGCTGGTCTGGCCAAGGTTGCCAAAGAAATCCCGCTGGTCATCTTGTCGAACTCCATGAAGAACCTCATCATGTCCAACGTGGAGAAGCTCGGCGCTCCCTTCCACATGGTCATCACGGCCGAGGAGACTGGCGCCTACAAGCCGCACATGAAAGGCTTCGAATACATGTTCGACAAGCTCGGCTGCGGCCCGGAAGATATCACTCACGTCTCCTCCTCGTTCCGCTACGATCTGATGACCGCCTACGATCTGGGTATCAAGAGCAAGGTATGGGTGAACCGCGGTCACGAGCCGGCGAACCCCTTCTATGAATACACCGAAGTCTCCGGCATCGGCGGCTTGGCTGCCGCAGTCGGCCTGGAGCCTCTTCGCAAGAGCGCCTGAGCGCAAGTCTTTCGGGATCTCTCGCGGCCCTTCAGTCGTAGAGATCTGCGCTGGCCAAGAAAAAGGGGGCGGTTCAGCCGCCCCCTTTCTTGTTTTGGATACAGATCCGATGGACGCTCAGTCCAGGCCGCCGACATGGAGGGCCTTGCTCTCGAGATATTCTTCTATCCCGAGCTGAGATCCCTCGCGTCCGAGGCCCGACTGCTTGACACCGCCGAAAGGCGCAACCTCAGTCGAGATCAGGCCGGTGTTCAGGCCGACCATGCCGAACTCCAGCGCTTCGGCAACACGCCAGGAACGCTTCAGGTTTTCAGTGTAGAAATACGCCGCAAGACCGAAGGGCGTACCGTTTGCGATCGCTATCGCCTCGTCCTCCGTCTCGAACCGGAAAAGCGGCGCGACCGGCCCGAACGTCTCTTCGGACGCCAGCAGCATCTCAGTCGTCGCGCCACCGAGCACGAGAGGGCGGGCATATTGCCGTCCTTCCGGCACCGCCTCACTCTCCGAGATGATCTTCGCGCCCTTATCAAGAGCGTCCGTGACGTGCCGCTTGATCTTCTCGATCGCCGCGCCATTGATCATCGGCCCGATTGCGACTCCTTCTTCCGTACCGGCGCCGACCTTCATTTTCGCGACCCGGCCGGCGAGCTTCTCTGCGAACGCATCGTAGACCCCCGATTGGACGAGAATGCGGTTGCAGCAGACGCATGTCTGGCCCCCATTGCGGAATTTAGATGCAATCGCGCCCTCGACGGCGCGGTCGATATCGGCATCGTCGAAGACGATGAACGGCGCATTGCCGCCGAGCTCGAGGCTGAGCCGCTTGATGTTGTCGGCGGCGCCTTTCATCAGCAGCGCGCCGACGCGGGTCGATCCCGTGAACGAGATCTTGCGGACGGTCTCATTGGCCATCAGCTCCTTGCCAATGTCGGCGGGCATGCCCGTCACGATGTTGATCACGCCAGGTGGAATTCCTGCCCGCTCCGCCAGCACACCGATCGCGAGGGCCGAAAACGGCGTGAATTCAGAGGGCTTGATGACGACGGTGCAGCCCGCGGCCAGCGCGGGTGCCACCTTGCGCGTAATCATCGCGTTGGGGAAATTCCAAGGCGTAATGATTCCGCAGACGCCGACCGGCTCTTTCAAAACCAGAATGCGGCGATCGACCGTGGGTGAGGGGATCGTCGATCCATTGATCCGGCGTGCCTCTTCCGCAAACCATTTGACGAAGGAGGCCCCGTAGCGGATTTCGCCGAGCGATTCCGCCAGCGGCTTGCCCTGCTCCAATGTCAGCAACAGCGCCAGGTCCTGCTCGTGGCGCCGCATGAGGTCATACCAGCGCTCCAGCAGAACGGCACGCTCCGCATGAGCCGTGGTCTTCCAATGCTTGAATGCAGCGGCCGCAGCGTCGATTGCTGCCTTGGTCTCGTCTCGGCCCATGTCAGGAATGGTGCCAAGCACTCTCTGGCTCGCAGGATCGATGACATCAACGGTGGCTTTCGTGCTCGCATCCCGCCAACTGCCGCCGATCAGCGCTTGCTGACGAAACAGTTCCTTGTCCTTCAATGCAATCATGGCTTGCTCCTTGTCTTCGACCTCCCGCCATCACTGCTGGATTTGCGAATGGCGAGACGATGCCGCCTCATGCAAGCAGTACGGAACCGCACGCCGCATTTTTCATCGAGAATGAAGTGTTTGGCCGCGTTGAATCCGGTTAGACGCGGCCCTGAAGGTGGAATATTCGGTGCGCCGCTTCCAGGTCTGCCCTCAGCAGAGTCTCAGTCATAATGGCAGACATAGATCTTCCGCACGGTTTCGATCGTGCGCCAGACGCCGACAAAGCCCGGCTTCATCACAAAGCTGTCGCCGGCGCGGAAAGTCCTCGTCTCGCCACCTTTTTCCTCGATTTCGATGAGACCCGAGATGATGTGGCAGAACTCGAAGGTGGTGCCCTTGATGGAATGGGTCTCGCCGGGAGTTGCCTCCCAGACGCCCGTCAGCACTTTCTCACCCTTCGAGGCGTCCTGCGCCCAGGTCTTGAAGGACGGATTGCCCGAAATGAGCCGTTCCGGAGCTGGCACGGCCGTCTTCGGTACAAAATCCGGATTGGTCTCGATGGCAATCAGAAGTGACATGGCATCTTTCCTGTTAGTAGCCGAGCGTTCGATCGACGAGGCCGATCGGATTTCGTCCGGCGCGGTGGCGCCGGATGTTCTCTATGACGGATTGCGCAGCCGTATGCGGTTGCGTCACGGACGCGATATGCGGCGTGATGATCACCTTCGGATGCGACCAGAGCGCATGGTCTTCCGGCAGCGGCTCGGGATCGGTCACGTCGAGCATCGCTGCGGCGAGATGCCCGCTATCGAGCGCTTCGATGAGTGCGCCATGATCAAGCTGCGGACCGCGGCCGAGATGCAGCAGCCTTGCTCCCGCCGGCAGGAGAGAGAACAGCTGTGCATTCAGGATGCCGCTTGTTTGCTCCGTCAGAGGCAGAAGACAAACGAGAATGTCCGTTCCTTTCAGGAAGCTGCCAAGCTGACCATCGCCGTGGAAGCAGGTGACGCCCTCGATCGTCTTGTTGCTGCGGCTCCACGCGGCAAGCGGAAATCCAAACGGCTTCAGGCGATCAATCGCAGCTTGCGCCAACATGCCGAGGCCCAGAAAGCCGATGCGCCGATCGGCCGCCTGGGGCGTTGCAAGAGCCTGCCATAGGCCTCTTCCCTGCTGCTCCCGATAGGCAAGCATCTCGCGATGGAGTATCAGCACCCCAAGCACGACGTACTCCTGCATCATGCGTATGATGCCGTCCTCGATCATGCGCACGAGCTTGACGTGGCCAGGTATGGTCTCCGGCTTGAATTGATCGACCCCTGCACCGATGGAAAAGAGCATTTCCAGATTTCGAAAGCGCGAGACATCATCGGGCGCGTTCCAGGTTATCAGGTACCGTATCTTTTCCGGCTCGAAACGTTCGCTGGAATGATAGAATTCGAGATCAGGGAGCTCGCGCGCAAAGGCCTGCCGGAAAATAGCCGCCCGAGCAGCATCGGAATTGAAAAGGAACGCCATCGACGTGGTCCTCTCAGGTCCTCGCCCGGGATGCGGCGCGTTGAGACCGGCCTGGCAGGCCACCGAGGGCTGGAAAGGCGGCGAGCCCTCCAGCGAAGCCTTCAACGTTCACTGGGGCTCACCCTGCCTGCTGTTGCCTGACATCGATAGGCCGCAACCAGTAGCTTTCCCTGCTGAATCGAGTCGCATCGGCGGCGAAACATTCCGAATACCGCCTGTCAAACAGGCGAAACCTGCTGGCCTTCCGCGCTATGCTGCTGCAAAAGAGGGCTTGTGCGGCACGCAGCAGAAGGCCGGCGGGGATAGGCCGCGGGCTTTGAGCCCCGCGAGGGAATGGATGAGTTGAATGGGACGAACGGTACGCGTGAAGTCCTTTGAGCTGATGGCCAAGGACATCAACGACGTTGATGTGAAGCTGCTCCACGCGCTTTCGATCGGTGTCGGCTGGCCGCATCGCCCCAAGGACTGGGATTTCCTACGCCGCGCCGGCCACGGCATCGTCGCCGTTGATGGCATAGACCGCGTTTTCGGCAGCGCGATGTGGTTCCCACATGGCCACGAATTCGCGACGATTGGCCTGGTGATCACATCGCCCCGAACCCAGGCCCAAGGTACTGGCCGCTGGCTCATGGAGCAGGTTTTCGAGCGGTGTGGCGACCGGAATTTGACCCTCAACTCAACCCATGCCGCCTATCACCTGTATCTGTCACTGGGGTTCACGAAGGAAGCCACCGTATATCTGTGGCAAGGAGAACTCGTCTCACCACCTCCGCCGGTGCCTCCTCTGGCCGGTGAATTGAGCTCGCTGTCCACGGCGAGCATCGGAGAGATCGCGGCACTGGATGAACGCGCATTCGGAACTAACCGGCAGAAGCTGCTCGCATTGCTTTCTGAAGGTGCGTCAATCTCCGTCTTGCGCCGCGGCGGAGAGGCCGTCGGTTTTTCCATGAAGCGCGAATTCGGGCGCGGTCATGTGATCGGCCCGATCGTCGCCAGCAATGATTGTGACGCGATCCATCTCACCGCCGTGCATCTTAAGGGTCTCGCGGGACAATTCGTCCGCGTCGATACGCGGGAGCAGACGGGTCTGTTTGCCGACTTCCTTCAACAGAGCCGCCTCGGAATGACCGATACCGTCACGACGATGTCTAAGGGCCGGCGATTCCTGAACCGAAAGGAAAATGAGCCGTGGGTATACGGGCTAGCCGGTCACGCGTTGAGCTGAGACTATGAAGCGAAGCTCCGTGGGGACTGGTGCCAACGGTGCCGATCGCGACCCGACAGGAGAGAGTGGGGTCCAACCCACGATTCGCGATCACCTTCGCATCACGCGCATCGAGCCCCGTGAGTCATAACGGATTATCTTCTTTTGACAGCCGCTGACTCAGCCTGCCGGAATGAAGAATGAACAATCTTCCATAAGTGCCTGATTTGGCAATGGTGGGCGCACCAGGGCTCGAACCTGGGACCCGCTGATTAAGAGTTCAGAACCGGCTCTTTGCCACAGCTTCCAAGAGCGCGCCACGGTACGATGCCCCTCAGTAAGCCATTGATGTTTCCTTATTTTATCGCATAGCTTCGCGCTCCCTCGAAGACGAACCTTCCAACTGCTCGATCCGCTGACACCGTTTGAAAACCGTTTTAGCGGGCAGGGAATCTCGCTTATGGCCGACATTCGAATTCCCCTCACCGACAAGACCATTGCCCAGCTACCCACCCCGAAGGACGGCTGGTACCTGGCGCGCGACACGGAGCTGAAAGGCTTCTTTGTCGTCATCGGAAAGCGACGACGGACTTTCACCGTTCAGGGAGACCTCAGGCAGGGAGGCAAACGGGCTTCGTCCATTAGGGTCTCCATTGGCGATGCTAGTGAGATGTCGACTCGAGCTGCGCGTGCCGTAGCCAAGGAGTACTTGGCCCAGATTAGCCGCGGGCGACATCCAAAGGACGAGAAACAAACCGTACGGACGACACCCGCTCCGGCGATGCAAAGTGGCGGCACAGTCGCTAGCGTTACGCTCAGGCAGGCTTGGCAGCGGTACCTCGAAGCCCATCTGATCCGCAAGAATCGCAGCAAAAAGACCGTCGAGGGCTACCGCGATCACGTGGAACGGATTTTTGCAGAATGGCTCGACACTCCCCTCAAGGAGCTCGCAGCCGACCCAGCCCGGGTGGCCAAGAAGCACGATGAGGTCACCAAAGAAAACGGGCCGTATATGGCCAATGGTAGTATGCGCACCCTGCGGGCCATCTACAATCATGCACGGAAGACGAACAGGTCGTTGCCGTCAGATAACCCGGCCGATGCGGTCGACTGGAATGAGGAGGAGCGCCGCAACACTGGGATGGGATCGGCCGACCTAAAGGGCTGGTTTGCGCAAGTAGCCACCCTCGACAACCCCGTACGTAGAGAGTTCCACCTCTTCACGCTTCTTTGCGGTTCTCGGCCCACGGCGCTCCAGCATGCCAAGCCAGAAGACATCGATTTTCGGCGTCGCACGCTGCACGTCCCAAAACCAAAGGGAGGCAAGAAGAAGGCGTTCGATATAGCCTTGTCGCGCCAGATGATCCTTTGCCTAGTCCGCGCAATCCGGTTCGGCAGGCAAATGTATCCAAGGCAAGCACAAGAGTGGGTCTTCCCGGCCGACAGCGGATCGGGGCATTTGTCGGAAACAAAGGAGGACCGGAAAATCCTGTCGAAGTGGGGCAACGACCTCCGGCAAACCTTCCGTACGATTGCAACAGCAGCCGGTGTTTCGGAAGTTGACGCCAAACTTCTTATGAACCACTCCATTCCCGGAGTAAACGCAGGCTACATCACACGGCACAAGCTTCTCGAAGATCACCTACGCAGCCAGCAGCAGGCGATCAGCAGGGCCATGTTTGCTGCGCTGGGTGCACAGCTGAACCAAGAAGGCCCACTCCAGGATTGGCTCGGAATTGGAAGCAGCCGCCGCGCAACTCCACTTGCGCCTACCGGATGGAGGACAAACCGTAGCCCGGCCGGTTGCTCAACTTGAGCGAGGATCAATCGGGAGCTCGGCGCTTTGAAAATTTGGCGCCTCTAGTCTGGCCCATGAATCGGTCCAATCCATCATGGGCGCCACGGAAAAGAGATTATATCGAAATCTCAATTATTTACCTGCGACGAAGAAGCTGCGGCTTGAGCATGTTACCGCAGCTCCTATCGTTTCGTAACATCATCTTCAAGTCCGCTTTCCGGCACAATCGGTTCGTAGATGTCAGGTGTCACGACAGACACTATCGATGCTGCAGCTAGAAGACGCTTCGGTGCCTCTGGCTGCTACGCGGCAAGTCCTCCGAACCACGCCCCGAAATAACCGGCATAAAGCGCAGGGCGCTCGAGATTCATCGAATGGCCGATGCCGGGCACGATCACGAGCCGACAATCCGGCATCGCCTCGGCCATGGTGCGGAGGTCAGCAGGTGCAATCCAGCCATCGCACTCGCCCCACAGCACGAGGTGCGGATGCCGGATCTCGGGCATGCGGCGTTCCAGCTCTCGGCTCTCCTTCTCCCGCGTCAGATTCACCGGCGTACCGATCCAGATCCCCTCCGATACGCCGAAAGTCTGTTCGATGATCCGGTCGAACAGCGCCTGGATCTCTCCTAGCCCCTCGCGAAAGCGGGGGATCATGTTCGGCCCCATGCTCTCCGGGACGAACAGCGAAGAAGCGGCTGTCGCCATCACGGACCGCGTCAGCTCCTTGCTCGCCATCATGGCCCTGAATAATCCGATCTGATCGGCATTGAAGGCCATGCCGAGCGGCGTCACCGGATCGAGCGCGAATACACGGCCGAAGCGCTGCGGCTGCTCGAGCAGCATCCTGGCAGCGATGATGCCGCCGGTGGAATGTGTCGCGAGATGGCAATAGCCGATCTCGAGCGTATCGAGCGCCGCCAGCATGTCATCGGCGTGCTGCCGCATCGAGTAGTTGGAATAATCGGCCGCCGGCTTCGGCCGGTCGCTGTCGCCGCAGCCACGCCAATCGATGCCGATCACGCGAAGGCCGGATGGGAACAACGGCGCGGCGAGCTCGATCCAGTCCTTGCTGGCGAGATTTCCGTGGATGAAGACGACGGTGACGTCGCCTTCTCCCCACTCCCGCCAGCCGAGCTGGACGTCGCCCGCCTGCACCCTCGGCATCGCCGGGCCCTACTTGTTGAGGCCAGCCGTCGGCGCCGCTCCAGGCGGTGTCGGCGCCACTGGCAGGGCCGAGACGATGGCACTCTTGATCATGCGATCGGTGCCGAGCGGCGATGATGTGTCGATCGCCCCCTTGGTCACAAAATCCACGACATCGGCAGCGTATTCCACTGGATTGTCGGTGTGGATGAAGTGTCCGGTCTCCGGATAGATCTTGAGCATCGGCCGGTTGCCGGCATTGGTCATACGCGTCATGAACGGCGTGATGACGTCGCGGCCAACATCGGTCAGCCCGTTGAAGGCGGGCGTCGGAATGAACGGCTCCTTGTCGCCAAACGCCAGGAAGACCGGCGCTTTGATCTGGGTGACCCGCTCATAGAGGTTCTTCGGGTCATCCTGCTGGAGTTCAGCTCCGATCGTGTAGATGTCGAAAATGAAGACATTGCACCACTGATCGAGCTCCTTCGGGTTGCCCTTGGTGAGCCCGACACGCTGCTCGGTATGGAAGCGGGCATATTCGCTGTCGCTGAAGAAGTAGCCGCTCTTCGCAGCCGACACCACGCCGCTGTCCGGGTCACGCTTCTTGAAATAGAAGAAGTCCCGGATGTTCTGCTCGCTGCGCGCCTTTTCGGCGGCGAGAATACCGGTCTGGTCCCAGACCTGCCTCCACTTGTCGAAGTCGCGGCCGAGGCCGTCGGCGAAGAGAGGCGCCTTCTTGTCCTTGCCGATGGTGATTTCGCGCGGATATTCCTCGAGGCCGGAGGGCGCCTCCAAGGCGAGGCCCTGGACCGCATCCGGCCAGGTCAGGGCGTAGCCCACGACGAACTGGCCGCCGAGCGAGTGGCCGAGATAGTACGCCTTCTTGACGCCGAGCTGGTTGACCACGAGGTCGTAGATCACCTCGCGCATATCCTGCATAGTGCGAGCGGGATTCTTCTCAAGATTCCCGGGCCCCGACATGCCGTAATGCGGCAGGTCCGGCACGATCACGCGCAGGCCGCTGCGCAGCGCGTACTGCATGACGTTGCCGTAATGGCCGCCGAATGCGCCCTTGCCGTGGATGATGACGAGCACCTTCGGATCCTTGTCGGTGCCGGCATACTCGTCCATGTAGCCGATTTCCCAGGAATTGCCGCTCTTGTCCTTGGCACTGCCGAATTTGACCGGATAGGGATAGGTCACATAGGCCTTCCAGAACGACTTCTTGGGATCGATGGTCTGGGCGACGTCGGGCACGCGGTAATTCTTGTCAACGAATTTCTGGGCGCGATCGAGGGCCGCCACGTCATCCATGAAAGCGACGAACTTCGGATCGTTCTTGCGCTGGTTGATGATCGGGAAAACGCCGTAATGCGCGACCGGGCTCTCCTGTGCGATCAGGTCAGCGCCGGGTACGCGATCGACGCCTTCTGGGCCAACTTGAAGTTCAGCCAAAGATCGTTGGTGATGTGCATCACCAGCGTGCGGGCCTGAATGCGACCGAGATAGGGATTGATGTTATGGGTCTCGCCGACCCTGTTGCGCCAGACGAGGTCGACGGCGTCATAGAGCTTGGCACGGTTGGTGACGTTGAGGCCGGCCTTCTCGTTCGGCGGATCCCAATAGAAGATCTCCGGCTGGACCGCCGCCCAGTTCTGGGTCGTGCGGAAGGCAAAATCATAACCCGTCATGCCGAGGATCGACCAGCCGAACGCCACGCCCGGCAGCGGATGCTTTTCCTTGGGCAGTTTATAATAGTCGCCGTTGGTGGACTGCCAGACAGGATCGGACTGGATCGCCGCCGTCATCATCTGGAACGTCCAGTTGCCGACGGGGTCATCGCCATCCGACTGCGTGGTGCCGCCGATGGGCATTAGGGCATTGATGTACTCCGGATGCATCACGCCCCAGACATAAGTCTGCGTGCCGCCCATGGAAACGCCGGTGACCAGCGCGACGCGCGCGACCTTGAGCTCGTCGCGCAGCAGGCGATAGTTGGCCTGCACCATGTCGTAGTAGCTGTACTGCGGAAACTTGACGCCGAGGCCGTCGGACGGCTTGCTCGCTCCCCAGGTGCCGAGCGGATCGACCATGATCACGTAGTAACGGTCGGTGTCGATTGGGCGGCCGGGGCCGATGATCGGCATGCCGCCTGAGAGCGCCGCGCCCTTGACCCATTGCTCGTACATGTCGGTGGAGTCGCCAGAGTAGTAGGAGTTAACCACGATGGCATTGGTGATCTCGCCGGCTGCATTGCGCCGGGCATTTCCGATGGCGATATAGGCCGTGCGCAGCTTGCCCGCACCCAGCGTCTCCAGGGTGACACCCGCCTCGCCGCCATTCTCCCATTTGGAGGGATCGGACAGGTCGTACTTGCCGCCGAGACGGAAGTTGGCGATCTCGTAGGTCTTCTTCAGCCCATCATGCTGCACCTGCGACGAGCGGCGCGTGAAAGGCTGTGCGGTTGCGATCGCCGTGCCGAGCAGCAGCACGATCAGGCTCATGAAGCAGCGCTTCAACGCGTCTTGGCCGAACATGACGCCGTCCTCCCTGGAAGATTTTCGTGGAACGCTAGGTACGGCGGCCCGGGAAGGTTTGATCTAACTCAATGGAATCCGCTTGGAGGGATCGAGGATCGCGGGCATCAAAACACCGGCAGTGCCCTCGCGATGCCCTTCCTCAGCCACGGCTCATATCGGATCCGCTATGAGCTCGACGGGCGGCCGGGCGCGCCGGCCTATGTCCTCGTGAACGGGCTGACGCAATATTCCGAACTGTGGGGCGCCTATCGCGAGACCTTGTCGGCGCGAGGCTTTCGGGTTGCGACCTTCGATCTGCTGGGCCAGGGCGCTTCCGACAAGCCGAGGCTCTTCATCAGCCAGGACGATCAGGTCGCCGCCTTGGGCTTGCTGATCGACGAGCTGGGGGAAGGTCCGGTCTTTCTGAGCGGGATCAGCTTTGGCGGCCTGATTGCACTGCGATATGCGATCGAGCATGGCAAGCGACTGGCCGGGCTCGTGCCGATGAGCTGCTTTGCGGAGCTGTCGCCGCAACTCTTGCTGCTTGGCAATGCGCTGCGGACCGGGCTGATCCTCGGCGGCACGAGTTACCTCCAGGACCTGCTGTTGCCCATGAACCTGTCGGACCAATGGCTGAAGCCGCTCCTGGACAAGCTCGATAGCGTGAAGCGGCAAGGCTGGCTCGTCAATGACGTCTACGCGCTTCAGAACCTGATGGAATCCTTCCTCGACTTCCAGCCGCTCACGCCGCGCCTGTCGGCAATCGCCGTTCCGACCATGATTCTCAACGGCGAGTTCGATTTTCTCACGCCGCGGGCTCTCCACGAAACATTGCGTGTCGAGATTCCCAACAGCTCCTTGGTGATCATTCCCAAGGCCTACCATGCGTTCACGCTGGAGAAGGGCGCGCTGACGGCGGACCTGCTGGCGCGCTTCGCTGATGACGTGCTGGCGGGGCGATGGAAGGGACATCAATCGATTTGGGTGGCACCGGATGAGGTGGGCGGGGAGCTGACGCCGTTTCCAGACGGTTACGACCATCTGCGTGCCATCCCGGTCAGGAGAGCGATGCCATGAGCGGCTTCCTCGGCCCGCTCGACCCCGACGGCCGCATTCCGCCGCGCCAGCAGACGCGGGTCGGGACGTTCCTGATCTCGGCGCATGGTGCCCTGGCGCGGCAATTCGCCCTCTCGCTGCCGGCGAGGTTCGAAGCGGCCTGGCAGACCGAATTGAACGCACAGTTCTATCGCGAGACCGAGATCGTCTCCCTGCTGATGCGCGCCACCTCGTGGGTCCCGGATGTTGCCTTGGGATCCATGCTGATGACCTGGGAGACCGCTTGGCTTCCTGCGCCGCTCGCAGAGATCACGGATCCTCATCTTGCCCAGGCGGTCCAGCTCGCAACGCTCGCCCATGCCGTGCACGGCGGCATCCGGCCGGCTGCGCTGCTCCCGGTCGAAGTCAATGCGCAGGATCCTTTCGTCATGGCGCTGCGTCGCATCGAATTCGAGTGCGGCCGGCTGCTGCAAGCCCAGATCCTATTCCTTAGAGGCTCCGAGCTTGCTCCGTACCGGGATGCGGTGAGCGCGGCACTCGAGCAGCGCCACGTCGGTGTTCGCAAGCTCTGGCGCGAAACACTCGAAAGCATCGGCATCGACGTAGCCGAAGCGGAATGATCCGGAAGCCTTGACCCAGATCAAGAGAGTCCGCCCCCCGCCCGCCAACATCCGCTCATTGCCGCCCTTCAGCCCATCGTCGGCCGACCGGGAGTTTCGATCATGAAGGCCGTTTCCGTCGAAGAAGCCGTTGCGATGATCCCGGCGGGCGCCAGCGTCATGGTTGGCGGATTCATGGGAGTTGGAACACCGGAGCGGCTGCTCGACGAAGTCGTGCGCCAGAGAAAGACTGGTCTCACCTTGATCTCGAATGACGCGGCCACGCCCGGCAAGGGCGTCGGCAAGCTGTTCGATCAGACCCTGGTGTCGAAGCTGACGGCAACGCATATCGGTCTCAATCCGAAGGCGCAGCAGCAGATGCTGGCGAACCAGATCGCCGTCGATCTCGTGCCGCAAGGCACGTTCGTCGAGCGTATCCGCGCCGGTGGATGCGGCCTCGGCGGCGTGCTGACGCCGACCGGCGTCGGAACGCTGCTGGCCGAAGGCAAGCGCCAGATCGAAGTCGACGGCAAGCCGTTCCTGCTGGAGACGGCGCTGCGGGCGCAATTCGCACTGGTGCACGCCTTCCTCGCCGACTACCTCGGCAATCTCGCCTACGCCCTCACCTCCCGCAATTTCAACCCGGTCATGGCGATGGCGGCCGACACCGTCATCGTGACGGCGGAGCATATCGTCCCGGTCGGCGTGATTGCACCCGATCACGTCGTCACCCCCGCACCGCTCGTCGACTATCTCATCACCAACGGGTGACATCATGGATCCCCAGATCATCATCGCCCGGCGTGTCGCCAAGGAGCTGAGGAACGGCAATCTCGTCAATCTCGGCATCGGCATTCCGACCCTGGTCGCCAACTATGTGCCGTCGGATCTGAAGGTCTTCTTCCAGTCGGAGAACGGACTGATCGGCACCGGGCCGATCCCCGAGCAGGGCATGGCGCATCCGACGCTCACCGATGCCGGCGGACGCCCGATCAGCGCGCTGCCGGGCGCCTCCACCTTCGACAGTGCGATGTCGTTCGGATTGATCCGCGGCGGCCACGTCGATGTCACCGTGCTCGGCGGCCTCCAGGTCGATGCGCATGGCCATCTCGCGAACTGGATGATTCCGGGCAAGATGGTCCCGGGCATGGGCGGCGCAATGGACCTCGTCACCGGCGCCAAGCGCGTGATCGTCGCCATGCAGCACGCGGCCAAGGGCAAGTCGAAGATTGTGGCGAAATGCTCGCTGCCGCTGACCTCGGCGCGCCCTGTCAACCTTGTCGTGACGGACATGGCCGTGATCGGTTTTCCCGATGGCAAGGCGACGTTGCTGGAAACAGCGCCCGGCCTGAGCGTCGGCGAGGTCCTGGCGCTGACAGAGGCCGATCTCGCCATTCCCGACAATGTTCCGGAGATGAGGATCTAAACGGGTCAACCCATGCGAATATTCAGCGACTTCAACGAGATCAAATCTGCAATCGGCACTGAGATCGGTGCCAGCGACTGGATCGAGATCACACAGGACCGCATCAACCAGTTCGCCGAGGCGACCTGCGACGAGCAATGGATCCATGTCGACCAGGAGCGCGCCGAGCGGGAGATGCCCGGCGGCAAGACCATCGCCCATGGCCTGCTCTCGCTTGCTCTTGCCCCGCTGTTCATCCGCTCGGTCATCGGCCTCAAGGGCCTGCGCAACACGCTCAACTACGGCGCAGATCGGATCAGGTATCTTGCACCGGTGCCGGCAGGCTCGAAGCTGCGCGGCCGGGTCACGATTGCGGAAGCGGAGGACGTGCCGCCGGACGGGCTGCGCGTCCACTACCACCTCGTGATCGAGATCGAGGGCGGCAAGAAGCCGGCCTGCGTCGCCGAACTCATCGCGCTGCACTATCGCTGAATCAAAAAAGTCGAAAAACAACCCCATGCACAGTAGCCATGGGGCTGATGTGACTGAGATTTCTTTTTCGCTCCGGAGCCGATTGCGCCGTCGGGCAAAACACCGGCAATATGTCACCATCAGCCTATGGGCCGCCGGACTGCTCAGCGCAGCGGCACCGCGGCGTCAATCGATGATGTGATAGCCGCCGTCGATGTAGAGCACGCCACCGGTGATCAGCTTGGCGCCGTCGAGCGCCAGAAACGCGGTGGCATTGCCGACGTCATCGATGCTGACGAGGCTGCGCGAGGGCGCCTTGGATTGCGCCTTGTCCATCAGCTCGTCGAACTCCGGAATGCCCGAGGCCGCGCGGGTCGCAAGCGGTCCTGGCGAGATCGCGTGCACGCGGATGCCCTTCGGACCGAGCTCGGCAGCGGCATAGCGAACCGCGGCCTCGAGCGCCGCCTTGGCGACGCCCATGATGTTGTAGTTCTCCACCACCATCTGGCTGCCGTAATAGGTCATGGTGAACATCGTGCCGCCGTTCTTCATCAGGGGTTCGGCAAGATGTGCCATCCGCAGGAACGACCAGCAGGAGACGTCCATGGTCTTCAGAAAGCCGTCGCGGCCGACATCGACCACGCGGCCGTGCAGTGCTTCCTTTGGCGAGAAGGCGATGGAATGAAGCAGGAAATCGAGTTGTCCCCATTCCGACTTGATCCGCTCGAACACCGTCTCGGTCTGGCCCTCGACCATGACATCGAGCGGCACGAAGATCGGCGCTTCGAGCGCCTGCGCCAGCGGCTCGACGTGCTTCTTGGCGCGGTCGTTCAGATAGGTGACGGCGAGATCGGCGCCGAGTGCGCGAAACGCCCTGGCGCAGCCCCAGGCGATCGACTGGTCGTTGGCGATGCCGACGACGAGGCCCTTTTTCCCCTTCAGCGCGACCTTGCTGTCCGGAAATACTGGAATCATGACACCCTCTCTTGTCTGGGGTTGGGCGATTGGCCGTTCATCAGCAGCGTCAGCGTGTGCTGCGCGATCATGAGCTCCTCGTCCGTCGGGACGACGTAGACCGGAACGAGGCTCGTCTTTGCCGAGATCAGCCGCGAATGGCGCGTGTTCTCGGCAGGGTCGAGTGCCACGCCAAGCCAGCCGAGCTGCTCCGCCACACGCGCGCGGATGCCGCTCGAGTTCTCGCCGATGCCGGCGGTGAAGACGAAGGCATCGATCCCCTGCAGCGCCGCCGCCAGCATGCCGGCGTTGAGGCCGATGCGATAGACGAAATAGTCCACCGCCAGCTTCGCTTGCGGATCAAGGCTCGCCTCCAGCTCGCGCATGTCGTTGCTGACCCCGGAAAGCCCCTTCAATCCGCAATCGCGATAGAGAAAATCCTGCACCTTCGATGCTGTCATCCCCTTCTCGGACAGCAGATACAGCACGACTCCGGGATCGAGCTGGCCCGGACGCGTGCCCATCGGCAGCCCGTCGAGCGCGGTGAAACCCATCGTGCTCTCGACGCTCAGCCCATTCTTCATCGCGCACATCGACGCGCCACTGCCGAGATGGGCGACAATCACCCTGCGCTTTGCGACCTCTGGCGCGATCTGCGGCAGGGCCCTGGAGATGTACTCATAGGAGAGCCCGTGGAAGCCATAGCGCCGCACGCCTTCGGCGTGGAGCTGATGGGGGATGGCGTAATGATCGGCCAGCGGAGCGTGGGTGCGGTGAAACGCCGTGTCGAAGCAGGCGACCTGCGGGATCGTCGGGAAATTGGCCAGTATCGAGCGGATCGGCGCCAGATTGTGCGGCTGATGCAGCGGCGCCAACGTGACGAAGCGTTCCAGCCGTGCCACCACGCCATGATCGACGAGAACCGGCCGTTCATAGTCCGGCCCGCCATGGACGACACGATGCCCGACCGCCAACGGATTGATCCGAGCCTCGTTCCGCAGCCATTCCCCCGCCACTTGCATCGCCGCCGGCACGTCCGGAATGGCCTCGATCGGATAGGCCCGGTCCGCCATGGGGTCGTTGCCTGCCCTGCTTGCCCGCAAGCGCGGCCGGTTGCCGATGCCGTCCACCTGCCCCTTGATCAGGCGGCGCAGAGCGCCCTCGCTCTCCACCGCAAAGACCTGGAACTTGACGCTCGATGAGCCGGCATTGACGACGAGGATGCTGTCCATGGCGGTTACGCCGCGATTGTCGGCGCCTTCTGGCGCCGCGCGTGAGCATAAAGTGCAGCAACCGCGCAGGACGCCATCCGCGCTCTTGGGCTGTCCGCGCGCGAGGTCAGGACGACGGGGACGCGCGCGCCGAGCACGATGCCGGCGCCGTCAGCCTTGGCGAAATAGGCGAGGTTCTTGGCAAGCATGTTGCCCGCTTCGAGGTCGGGCACGACCAGGATCTGGGCGCGGCCGGCCACCTCGGACTTGATGCCCTTGATGCGTGCGGAGTCGATGTCGATGGCGTTGTCGAAGGCCAGCGGCCCATCGAGCACGCCGCCGGTGATTTGCCCGCGGTCCGCCATCTTGCAGAGCGCAGCCGCCTCGATCGTGGACGGGATCTTCGACGTGACCGTCTCGACGGCCGACAGGATGGCGACGCGCGGCGATTTGCCGAAGTTCGCCTGGGTGTACAGATCGATGGCGTTCTGGATGATGTCGCGCTTGGCGTCGAGATCAGGGAAGATGTTGATCGCGGCGTCGGTGACGAAGATGGTCTCGGCATAGGCCGGCACATCCATGACGAAGACATGGCTGATGCGCCGGTCTGTCCGCAGGCCCCCGGCCTTCGCCGTCACGGCCCGCATCAGCTCGTCCGTATGCAGGCTGCCCTTCATCAGCAATTCGCCCCGCGCGGCATGGATCAATTCGACGCCCTTGGCCGCGGCATCGTCGCTGTGCGCGGCATCGACGACCTCGTAGCCGGAAATGTCCAGGGCGAACCTCGCGGCCGTATCCTTGATCTTCCGCTCCGGCCCGACCAGGAGGGGCCGGATGATGCCGGCGGACGCGCTGTCGACGGCGCCCCGCAAGGATGTCTCATCGCAGGGATGCACGACGACGGTCGGCGTCGGCGGGATCGCCTTGGCCGCAGCGATCAGGCGATCGTACTTGCTGGGAGACTGCGTGGCTGTCACATCTGCTGACATGATGTCGCTCCCGATCCTTGCAACCCGCGTTACGACGCCTTCGCTTTGGGATCGAAAGGGGCAACGTTCGACGCCCTTTCGGAACCTTCCGCGGTGTCGATGCCAAACAGGCCAGCGACCTGCCTCAGGCGGTTTGCGCGCTCGCCCGTGACATCCGCACTGGCCGACAGCACCTGCTCGATCGCCTCAAATGCCCCACGGCGACGGTTCATGTCGTCAGGCAGCAACTTCGGAATAGCGGCGAGCGCCCTGTCACGATCGAGCAGCAGCATGAAGAACTGCTCACGCACTAGCATTTTGAATTCGGCAAGGCTCATGCGTGCGCCACCATGTTTGCGGCGGATCTGGCGCAGAGCCTCGATACTTCGTTCGTCGACCATCCCACGCGCCGAGCCGACATAGAGCAAGGCGCGCAGCGCGGCTTCACGAAGGCCGCCCTCGCCGATCCGGGATCTGAGCTCGGCAATGCGCTTCTCGAGCATGGCACGATGCTCGGCGGACATCTCTCGCCGCCGGGATGGCACGGAAGTGGGATCAATTCCGACCGCGGCCTGCAGCGCCGGCGACCCATAAACGCTGAGGAAGATCGCTTCGCTGAGCGCCTCCTGTGAATCGCGCCAGCTGTCCAGGGTATGCACAATCAGCTTCGACATCTGCTCCTGGAACGCCAGGAATGGATTGTCCTTCGCGACCGGCTTGCGCTCCTCGACGGCCTTCTCGGCCAACGATTTCACTATCGCCATACAGGGATTCCGGCTGCTGAAGAGCTCGTATTGCAGCCGCAACGGGTGCATGTTGTGGGCCCATTCGGCCATCTGGGGCGTCACCATGGCCTTGACCCATGGCTGAACAAATTTCTGGTACGCCGCCAGATTGATCTCCGAGACGCGCTTGGCGGCGGCAAAGCGCCGCTCGTCCTCGGGCGAATTACCGCCCATGGCGCGGATGTCATCGAGGGTCCGTGCCTCGCAACGCATTACCCACTGACCGATGACGAGGTCTGAGCTCACGGTCTCCTCGCCCTTTGCCTCGAAGGTGGCTTCATAGAGCCCGGGCGGCAGAACGTCGATGAGATCGATGTTGCTTGAAAATTCCGCATGCTCCTTCTTGGCGACACCACCGGACACGAAGATACCGAGGTGACCGACGCTCTCATGCACAGTGTAGACGATGGTCTGCCCATAGGCCCTGATCTCGTCGACGTCGGCGTAGCAATCCAGGATCCAATGCAGCGCCTGCTGCGGCGGCGTGATGTTGTCGCCCTCGGAGCAGAACACCACGATCGGCGATCCGATGTTGCGAAGGTCAACCTTCCGGCCATCAGACATTTCGATGTTGCCTGAGGCAAGATTGTTGCCGACGAACAACTCATCGACGATGAACTGAATTTCCTCGGCGTTCAGGTTGACGTGGCCGCCCCACCAACGCTCGAATTCAAGATAACGGTCTGCCTCGGTGTCGACCTTTGCATAAACGTTGTACTGCTTGGTCCACAGCGTGTTCGATGGGTTCTGGTTCTCAAAATTTTGCACCAGCCATGCACCATCGAATTTGCCAGCGCCGAGATCGGAGGCCAGAGCCGTCAGCCAGCTTCCGCCGAGGAGCCCGCCTGAGTAGCGCATCGGATATTTTCCGTGCACGCCGGCCCAATAGGCCAGCGGCGCGCCGGCAATGATCAACGGTCCGAAAAGTTCAGGACGCAGCGAGGCCAGGATCATGACGGCCCATCCAGCCTGGCAATTGCCGATCACGCAGGGCTTGCCCTCGGCATCCGGATGACGACTGATGACCTTTTCGATGAAGATGGCTTCGGCACGAGCAATGCGCTCGATGGTCTGTCCGGGCATTGGATCCGGCAGGAATCCGATGAAATAGCAGGGGTGGCCTGCTTGCATCGCCACGCCGATCTCGCTGTCCGCCTTGAAGCCACCGATGCCGGGGCCGTGGCCCGCGCGTGGATCGACCACGATGAACGGCCTCCGGTTCATGTCGATCTCGACATTGTCCGGCGGAACGATGCGCACCAGCGCATAATTGACCGGCTCGGCGAGCTTGCGGCCATCCATGATCAATTCAGCGGCATACTGGAGAACATGTGGGGCGGTTTGCGCGAGGTGCTCCCTGTACTGATCACCGCGCCGGCGCATGATGTCCAGGAACAGGACGCTGCGCTGTCCCGCATCGACCAGGTATTCGATCGCCGAGGCCACCAGCCCCGATATTGGATCGCTCGGAATTTGCAGCTTTTCCATGGACATATTTTCGGCCTCTCCGTCGCGTTCGACAATTGACGGCGCTGGGCAAGGACGAACGTTGATCTAGGTCAAGATGATCTGCATCTTGCAAGGCTCTTATCCTGCAGTGGAAAGTCATGAGACTTGACGCACCGATTTCTGCCGGGCGATATCGGCATGTCACAAATTGCAAATTACAGCGCGCACGCCGTACTGAAGGACGGCACTCCGGTCCAGATCCGCGCGCTTCGAGCCAGCGACGAGGCGGATATGCTCGCCGCCATCAAGCGCACCGGGCCGCAGTCGCTCCAAAGCCGGTTCTTCATTTTGAAGCGGCATTTCTCGGAGAAGGAGCGCGCCTTCTTCATGGACGTCGATTTCAGCACTCACGTCGCGCTGGCTGCCTGGATCGAGGAACGGGGTCGTCCCGCGATCGTCGGCGGCGGCCGATATGTGGTCACAAATCCCGGCGAGGCCGAAATGGCCTTCGTCGTGGTGGATGCCTGGCAAGGCCGCGGAATCGGTTCCCTGCTGCTGAGGCATCTCATCGACATCGCGCGGGAACAGGGAATGCGGGAGCTCACGGCCGAGGTTCTATCCGATAACGCGTCGATGCGGCGGGTGTTCGCGAAGTCCGACTTCAGGCCTGCGCGAAGCGATGATCCAAGGACAGTGCGTTTGACCCTTGCCCTAGGGCCGGCTTGAGCCTCATCTCAGGGCGATCGTGATCTGACTGATATTGGCGGCGAGTTCGAGTCCCGCCTTCGGGCCTTGTAGCACGATGGTCACGCCCTTCTCGTTGCGAAGGTGAACGCTGTTGACGCCGCCAACCAGCGCAAAGCCGCCGCCGACAGAGCTGTAGGTGCCGACGAAGTCACTGACATCGCGGATTCCCGACGCCCAACCGTCGAAATGGCCGACCGTGGCCCCGGCCGTGATGCCGAAGCTCAGACCGTTGATCTTGAACGGATAGGTCTTGCCGCGATAGGTCAGCACGCCGCTACCGACGCCGCCGCCGACTAGGAGGCCGGCCTTGACGATTTTGGCGCGGACATGCCCGGCCGCCTGCGCAAAGGACGGCGTTGGCGCGGCGAGCCCAAGCGCCAGCAGCAGGAGCGCGATCAGGCGGAACATCCGCATGCGCCGTTCAGGGTTTTGCGGCATCGATCTTCTTCCAGGTCTGATCGGGATTGAACTGTGTGGTGCGCTCGGCGATGAACTCCGTGCGCTTGCCGAGATCCTTCTGGTAGACGACGCCGTCGTGATTGACGAGGAAGGTCATGACGCCGGAATTGCCGTATTCCGCAGGCCAGGCGATCAAGCCGAAGCCGCCGATCATCTTGCCCTTGACGACATAATTGAGCGCGCCGCCGCGTGCATCCGGTCCCTGCCCCTTGAGGATGTGGAAATAGTAGCCGTGATAGGGCGCGGAGCCGACATCGCCGGCGCGATAGCCCTCCTTCGAGGCCTCGGCCGCCAGCGCGCCGAGCGGGCTCGGATCGCTGTCGTCGCGCCAGAACAGCCCATCCTTCTTGCCGGGCGAGGAGACGATGCGCTGCGCGTAAACGCCGACGCCCTCGCCGCGGTCCTTGTTGGCATATTCGTTTTGCGCGTCGACATAGGCGAGCATGGTCTGGATCGCGTCGAGCTCGTTGCGCCCGATGCGACGGCGCAGCACCTCGATCCGTCCCTCGTCGGCGTCGAACTCCCAGCCCGTCCTGGTGTTGACCAGCGGAATCGGGAACGGAAAATCGTCCGGCCCGAGCAACAGCGTCGCGGTCTTGTTGCCCTCCGCCTTGATGCCGTGCTTGGCGTCATACATCGAGCTGAAACGCGCCCGGATGTCGTTGTCCGCGACCTCGTCACCCGAGGAGACGATGTCCTCGGCTTTCCTGCCGAGCACTTTCAGAATGTCCTTCGGGCCGCTCTTGACCGCGGCGGCAAGCGCAGCCGCGGCGTCTTCCGGGGTCTTGTAGGATTCCTGCGCGAGCGATGCCGATCCGACCAGTGCGAGCGCGACGAGGCCGGGCAACACCGCGCGCCGGAACGATTTCAAACCGGTCATTGCGTCACCTCCGCAGGAATCTTCGCGCCGCCGGCGAGCCAGTCGCGGTAGGTGCGGAATGTCAGCCCGAGCTTTTCGTAATGGACGCGCAGATAGCCGTCGCTGCCGCGGGTCACGGCAGCTGGCATCACCTGCTGGACCTCCTGCGCCATCACGCCGACATAGGCCTTTTCGCTGCCGATATAGCTGAACCGATAATAGCCAAGGCCGTTCGAGAGATGACCGAGCAGGACGACATCATGCTTCAGCGCGATGTCGGAGCGCCGTCCACCGCCGCCACCGCCACGGAAGCCGCCTCCTCCGCCGCCACGCATCGCCATTCCGCCAGCGCCGCCGCGGCCGGCAAAGCTTGGGCCGCCGCCACCGCGCGGCATGCTCGCCATGCTGGCGCGGCCGCGCGCGGATGCTGCGGCAGCCGAGCGGCCGGAGGAGACGTTCATGGCACCGCCGCGATTGCCGCCGCCACGATTGGCTGCACCGCCGCCGGCGCGGTTCGCAGCCTTGGCGCGATCGCCGCCGCCCTTGGCCGCGCCCTTGGCCCGATCGCCGGCACCGGGGCGATCACCGCCGCCCGGCCGGTCGCGCGTACCTGCGCTTGGACGATCGCCCGCGCCTGCACGGTCGCCGCGATTGCTCGCGCGATCGCCCGGATCGCCGCGGTCACCAGCGCGATCTCCGGCGCGGCTTCCGGCACCCTGGTTGGGGCGCAGCACCTGATTGCCGTCGCGACCGCGGAAATCCATCCGGTCGGACACGCCGGCCTTCAGATTGTTGTTGCCGAAGCGCTGCTGAACGTTAGCGTTGTTGTAGCGCACGCCACCGCGATGCGCCGGATTGTGCTGCCAGCCGTTGCCGATGTTGGTGGTGCGATGGTTGACATAGACATTGCGATTGCCCCAGTTGCAGCCGCCGCCCCAGTAATTGCCCCAGCGTCCGATCGCCCAGGCCGTGCCGAAGGCGATGCCGGCGGCGACCATGCCGGCGCCGATATAGGACGGGTAGCCCCAGTAATAAGGCGGATACTCCGCATAAGGCCAGCTGCCGTAGACCGTCGCCGGATCGTAATACGGCACGTACATCGCCGCGGGATCGGCCTGCTGGATCACGACGACCTGCTTGCCTTCCTGAGACTGGACACTGACCTTCTGCTGCTTGGTCGTCACCAGCTTCTTGTTGTCATAGGCCTTGGTGCGCAAACGCTGGATCGCATCCATCACGTCAGGTTGCTGCGCGAGAAAGGCGTCGCCCAGCTTCTTGGTCCAGTCGAGCTGGTCGCTCATCATGGTCAGGACATCGGCAGTGCTGGCCAGCGCCTTGATGCTGTCGTCCCAAGCCTGCTTCTCCACTTCCGTCTTCAGCGCATCGCCCCTCAGGTTCTTGCGCTCCTTCAGCCAGCGGTCGGCCTGCACCACTTCCAACGGATAGGTCGAGGCGGCAAGTACATTGGCGAGCAGCTCGTCGGGATAAAGCGCGATCGGCGCGACCAGGGCCTCGAGCTGCTCGGGCTTCAAGAGCTCGGCCGTCGCTGCAGGCGGGCTCGTGGGCTGCGCCTGCGGCGCCGGCGCGGCAGGTGTCGTGGTCTGCGCCATTGCAGCGACCGAAGTCGCCATCACAAGCGCCAGTGCCATCAGGGTGTTGCCGCAGCGAAACATTACTTCCTCCCTCGGACTTGCAGTGCGGGAGGATCAAGCCGGGGCGCAGGCATTTGTTGATCGAGATCAACGAAACGAGGCCGTCGAGGCTGCCGCAGCGCAAGGACGCACGAGCCTCGACAAGGATTTGGCCGAGACAGCCCGCCCTGGAGAGACGCGCATCATCTCTCAGCGCGCGATCGGAATCCGGATCGTGAACAGCGCGCCGCCCGCAGGCTGGTTCGCAGCAGCGATCGTGCCGTGATGGGCCTCGACGATGGTCCTGGCGATCGCCAGTCCCATGCCCATGCCTTGCGGTTTCGTCGTAAAAAATGGATCGAAGACGTTTGCGACGTCGGAGGCGGCCATTCCAGGCCCGGTATCGGTGATCCTGATTTCGGCCTGATGGCCAGTACGCAGGGTTGCGACGCTGACCTCCCGCTTTCCGGTGTCGGCGTCGGAGATCGCATCCATCGCGTTGATGATCAGGTTGAGAATGACCTGCTGAAGCTGGACCGGATCGCCCTTGACGTGAAGGCCGGCCATGACCGGCAGATAGCTCAACGTGATCCGGCGCCCCTGGGCGAGGGCCTTCACGAGCCCAATTGCTTCGCGCACAGTATCGTTGAGCTCGATGTCCTTGACCTCGAACGGGGTCTTTTTCAGAACGCTGCGTAGCCTGCGGATCACCTCGCTCGCCCGTTGGTCGTCCCTTCTGATGTCGGCGAGGATCTGCTGGATCTCGACCAGATCGGGCTGGGCAGCCTTGAGCATGAGCTCTGCCGTTTCGGCGTTGGTCAGAATCGATCCGAGGGGCTGGTTAAGTTCATGCGCGATCGAGGTGGTCAGCTCGCCAACGGCCGAGTAGCGGTTCAAGTGGGCGAGTTCCGTCAGCCGCTGACGCGATTCGACTTCGGCAACCCGCCGGCGGCGACGCTCGTGCAGGAGCCCGCTGATGAGTCCGGCCTGGACCAGGAACACGGCCGAGATCATCAGCATCTGCCAGTGATAGCGCTGCCAGATACTCGGCTCACGAAACAGGATGGTGCTTCCCTTGGGCAGGCGGCTCTCGCTGATGCCCCAGCGCTGCAACTCCCGCCAATCGTAGCGCGGCGCGGCGAAGGCAATCGGCTCATAATTGATGCTCGCAGGTTTGGCACCGCTGAGAATGCCGATCGCCGCGCTGACGGTCCGCGAAGTCGTTTCCCCAATCAAGTGCATCGGTCCCCCGACCGTGCCCTCGCCGAAAAACGGCTCCTGGTAGGAAAAGATCGGGGCGTTCGCGACGGCATGCAGGCTGCGCAGGGCCCAGTCGCTCTCAAAGACGACCCCGGCCGCATCGACGGACATCAAACCCCAGAACAGCGCCGTGTGTGGCGGGAGCTTCGACGAGCGCTTCAGGATCTCCTCGAAGGACAAACCCGCGTACCAGACGAGCTCGATCCGCTCGGCAAGAGGTTTCAGCTCCCGCTTCAGCTCCTCGGTCCAAAACGTCTCGAGCGGCGAAGCCCCGACCACGATCGCGACCGATCTTGTATCGGGCAGAACCTGAAGAATGTTATCGAAGGCCGCGACGAAATCGTTGCGCACGGCCACGACGACATCGTTGTCGCCGAGATCGGCGCGATCGATCAGTCGATGCTCCACTGCGGTCAGAATCAGGGGCGCATTGGGGAACAGTCGGGCGCGGTATCTCTGCGCAAATCGGGCGGCGGGCGCGCCGATGCTCACGACGATGTCGGGCGTCGCCCCCTGGTACAGCGAGTGCAGATACTCGACGAAGGGCGCCTCGGGACCCGGATTGTTGAAGCGCGCGGTGAGCAGCGCGTGCTCCTGGATATCGAGCGGCCAGGGCGATTGCCGCTCGAGCTCGGCCTTGATGTCGCGCGCATACTCGCTCCATGGCCGAAATTCGCGGCCGAAGGAATGCAGCAGCAGCACGCGCTTGAGTTCGCCGCCCCTGCTCCGCTCGACCGCACCGGCTTGCCCGGCCGACAGGCACTCGGCCACGAGCAGGCCGAGACAGAGGAGCGCGGCCGCGAGCCGCGGCTTCAGCCGGTCTATGGACGCGCCCCCGCTCATGCTGCACCCTCGCAGCTTACGGCCGCTGCTTTCCCGGCAATTCTAGCCGGGATTGCGGCGCACGGACAGCCCTCCTCTTGCCGCTCAATGGCCGCCGCTCAGCACGAGCGTCTGGATCGGCAGCAACAAGGCCTGAATACGCAGCAGCAGCGCATGGACGAGGCCGACGCCGTCGACGACGTGGAGCGCGATCTTCCGGCTGGTCGAAGTGCCCTTCGCCGAGATCTCCTCGTGGTTGCTGGTGTAGGCATTGACGATGCAGCTCGAGCCCGGTGTGACACCATCAAGGCCGCCCTTGTACAGCGGCTCCAGGAACACCAGGATCGTGCCGGGGCGGACGGCGTTCTGCGGATCGATGAGCTGCTCGCCGGCGCGAAACTGTCCGGCCGCGATGTAGTCCTGCACCGTCGTGATCACCATCGGAATGATCACCCATGGCTTCGAGATGCAAGTCGCTTCGGCTACCATGCCCTCCTTCATCACCTGCGCCTCGATCTGGCCGAAACCAGCCTGAAGCGCCTTGCGGCCCGCTCCTTCGGGAACGAGAACGCCGGCGGGACGCATCAACTGGTTGACGACGTCGCCGGTGCGAACCAAGAACTGCTCGACCCGGCCATCGACGCCGGCACGCACATAGGTCTTGTCGAGATCGACCTGGGCCTGATCGAGCGCGGCTTCGGCACTGGCCTTTTGCGCCGGCAGCAACGTGGAAAGCTGCAAGGACGCCGATTGCCTCGCTGCCGTCGCGGCGTCGATGCCGGACTGTCGCTGATCGACCAGCACCTGGAGCTTGTCGATGTCGCGCTGCGGAACGATGCCGGGATTGCGGCGCTGCAGCTCGCTCTTGACCTCGAGCTCGTCCTTGGCCTGCTGGTAGTTGGCCCTCGCTTCCCCGAGCTGCGCCTCCGCCTTGACCACATCCGCCTGCGCCGTCTTCATGGCGGCATCGACCTCCGCCACCTTGCGCCTGGCGGTCTCGACCGCAGCCTGCTGCTTCGAGCTGTCGAGGGTGAACAGCACGTCGCCCTTCTTGACCGGCGCGCTGAAGCCGACTTTCACCTCAGACACACGGCCAGAGCCTTCGGGCAGAATCGGCACCGTGCGGAAGTACAGCGTCGCCGACGACGTCGACGGATGGAAATAGAAGATCATGGTGATCAGCGACACCGTCAGCATCAGACAACCCGTGATGCCCCAGCGCAGCTCGTACCAGACCGAAAAGAAGGTGATTTCCTTGCCGAAGCGCTTGCCCTGAGCGTAGCGACGATAGAGGTAGTCCGGCAGGATCGTCACGAGCGAGCAGATCAGCAGCTCAAGCATGGCTGTGCTCCTTCCTCGCGGATTCAGGCTTCTCCGCCGGAGGCGGGGCCGGGGCCTCGGTCAGAACGTCCCCGCCATCCGCAACCGGCGTGGCGTCGGCGATCTTCTCGACCGACCCTGCAATGCTGCGCAGCGGCGTGCCGAAATCCGGAAGATCGACCATCGCGAGCAGCAGGCCGGCGATCCAGAAGATGTGCATGTGCGTGAACAGCGAGATCAGGCCGAGCACGGCGACGAACTCGAACTGCAATTTCTGCGATTTGTGCGCCATCCGCTCGGGCAGGCTGTGCAGTTTCCAATAGAGCGTGCCGACCCAGAGCACGGTCCCGATCAGGAATACGCCCATCACCACCATCAGCGTATCGGTCCCGCTCCCCGGGGCGAGATAGAACGGCAGATGATGCGGGGCCATCGGATGAAGCTGGTCGCTCAAGCGTCTCTCCCGGTCAGGACATGCATGGGCGGCACTATGTGCGGATAGGTCCGCGTTTGCTTGATTTGAATCAAGGGAACGCTTTGCGCCCGCCCTAACGTTTTCTGCATGCTGACCGCATAACCATTAGGAGCCGCCCGCCATGCCCGCCCTAGACGATCTCATCCCCAACGCCGCCCAGATTCGTAAGGAAGCCGCCCTCAAGGAGGCCGAAAAGGCGGAGGAATATGTGCGCCTTGCCGCCGCGGCTGAGGCCGAGAAGCGCGCGCTGATCGAGCGCCTGAGCAAGCCGTCGGGCAAGACCGAGGAGGAGAAGATCAAGCTCGCCTCGACCATCATCCAGCGTGCCGTGCGCAACGGTCTCACGGAGGTGCTGGTCTATCGCTTTCCCAACTCGCTGTGCACGGACAAGGGCCGCGCCATCAATCAGATGGAGAAGGGCTGGGAGAACACCCTGACTGGAATTCCCAAGGAGATCTTCCAGCTCTGGGCCGATTACCTGAAACCGCGCGGCTACCGCATCTCCTATCAGATCATCGATTTTCCGGGCGGCGTGCCCGGCGACATCGGCGTGACGATATCCTGGGACGATTAGGAAGGACCGGCATGGCCAAGGACGCAGCCGCCGAGCGGATGAAGCGGAAGGATTACGAGAAGGAGCTCGAGAAGCTCCAGGTCGAGCTGTGCCACCTTCAGGACTACGTGCGGGAAAACAAGCTCCGCGTCATCGTCCTGTTCGAGGGTCGCGACGGCGCCGGCAAGGGCGGCACGATCAAGGCGATCACGGAGAAGGTCAGCCCGCGCGTGTTCCGTGTCGTCGCGCTGCCCGCGCCGTCCGACCGCGAGAAGACGCAATTGTTCTTCCAGCGCTATATGGAGCGGTTTCCGGCCGGCGGCGAGATCGTGATCTTCGACCGGAGCTGGTACAACCGCGCCGGCGTCGAATACGTCATGGGCTTCTGCACCCCCGCCGAGCACGAGCGCTTCCTCAACCTCTGCCCGCAGATGGAGAAATACGTCATCGACGGCGGCATCAACCTGATCAAGATCTGGCTCGAGGTCGGCATGGACGAGCAGGAGCGCCGCTTCAAGGCGCGCATCGACGATCCGGTCCGGCAATGGAAGCTCAGTCCGATGGACCTGGAATCCTTCCGGCGGTGGTACGATTATTCGCGGGCGCGCGACCTGATGCTGAAGAAGACCAGCACGAAGGAGGCGCCCTGGTCCATCGTCCGCTCCGACGACAAGCGAAGGGCGCGGCTGAACTGCATCGCCCACCTTCTCGGAGCCATCCCCTACAAGCGCATCAAGAAGGAGAAGATCAAGCTGCCGAAGCGCTCCGGCAAAGGACGCTACAACGACCAGGCCAGCCTCAAGGAGATGAATTTCGTCGCGCAGCGCTATTGAGCAGCATCAGGCCGCTAAAGCGCGATGCGATGAGGATGAATCATCATCGCGCTTTAGGTTTTTTGTTTGAGCATGATCTTTTCGGAAAACCGCTGCACACTTTTCCGGATCATGCTCTAGCGGCCTGATGCCGCCGTCAATCGCTCAATAGCCGTACGGGTTTTGCCGCGGGCAGACCCAATTGCCGTAGGTGTCCTGATAGCAGCCGTTGTTGTAGTAGCCGTAAGCGCCGTAAGCGCCCGCTGCTGCAGCCCCAACCGCGGCGGCGCCATAGGCTGCGCGGCCCCAGCCGTAGCCAGGACGATATCCCGGATAACCGGCGACGGGACGACCCGGACGACCTGCGACTGGATAGCGGCCGGGACGACCGGCTATCGGATGAGCAGGGCGCGGACCTCCGGCGACGCGATGCCCGCCATGGATGCGGCCAGCATGAACAGCACCACCGCGGACACCTCCGCCATGAAAGCCACCTGCACGGGCTCCGCCGCCATGAAAGCCGCCACCACCGCGACGAGCGAAGGCATCGTCGGGAATGAGGCTGACGGTGAGCAGGACAAAGGCCGCGAGAGCGGCCAGAAGACAACGAAGCATGGCATCTCCTCCAATGATTGGGGTGCCGTCACTCGCTCTTGGGTGATGCCGCCGCACGACCGCGATAGGCACCCGACGATAAGGTCGGGTACCGATCCGATTAGAGCTTGATTTGAATCAACAAGACGAAGGCTGTGAGGTGGGCTCCTGCAGCGCGCGCGAGAACGGGGCCCGCTGCGCGGCCCGTTCAGCTCGATTTCAGGCGCCAACAATCATCGAGGAGATGGAGAACGGTCAGACGCTTCTGCTCGAACTTGTCGATTCCAATCTTCTTGCCTGACGACCTCGATTCCGCTCGCGCAATTTGCCTCCGCCCACAAGGGGCGGGCCGGCCAAGACGCTCGAGCAATATGTCGACGAATGACGGCAGGCGTGGAGCTACAGGATGCGGGCGCGCTGGACGGACTCGATTAAGGACTGCGCCGCAAAGGGCTTGATGAGATAGGCGATGCAGCCTGAGGCAATTGCTGCGGCGCGGTTTGTCGGGCTGTCATTGCCGGTGACATAGATCACCGGCGCTGCGATGCCCTTCTCGGCCAGGTTTCGCCGCACCTCGATGCCGGACTTTGTACCTAGATCGATGTCGAGGATGATGCAGATCGCGGTCTGGAACCCGCCATGATCGAGCAAGGCGTTACCAGTGTCGAACAGCGTGGTGGCGAAGCCGTGTCCTCGCAGAAGCCTGTCCATGCTGGTACGCATGGACGGATCGTCATCAACGACAAAGACGGACTCGCGCAAGTGCAAGGCGGTGTGCCTTTCCGGAGGAGAACGTTGGGATATCGGATACGATGGCTCCGCGTTTTGACGCGGTTATATGTACATACATGCACACAGCTCGTCGCGCCCTGTCAACACGCCCCGGCATTGTCCTTTGGGACAAGCACATCGAGGGAACCTCACGCCGTCCCAAGCCGTCAGTGTTCGTCCGGATCGAGCATTCCGAGACGCTCTGCGATCGAAACGAGCTCCGCGAGCGAGCGAACCTGCATCTTCTCCATCACTTGATGGCGGTGCGCCTTCACGGTGCGCTCGGTGGTCCCCAGCTCATGCGCGATCTGCTTGTTGATCCGGCCGCGCACGATCAGATCAAACACCTGCCGCTCGCGCTGCGTCAGTGCCGCGAGATGACGACGAAGCAAATCGAGCCTGCTGGCCTGGGCGCGCGCCGTCCGCTGACTGGCGAGCGCCCGCTCGATGGCATCGAGCAGTTGCGCGGACGACACCGGTTTGGTCAGGAAGTCTTCCGCACCGGCCTTGATCGCACGTACGGTCGTTGGCGTGTCGGCATGACCGGTCAGGAAGATGATGGGCAACCTCGAACCGGACGCGACCAGCCGGGCCTGCAGGTCGGGACCGCTCAGGCCAGGGATCCGGACGTCAAGCAGGATACACCCGACCTGCTCCTCATCCGATAGGGAGTCCAGCAGCTCCAGGGCAGACGCATAGGTCGCGACCTCGTATCCCGCGAGCTTCAGCCGGCGCTCGATCGCGGTCCGAAAGGACTCGTCGTCGTCAACAACGTGAACAAGCCCAGGCAACTCTACCCCTCGCCAAAAAATCAATCAGGACGCTCGACGTCCTTCTCATTCTTCAAAGCGATCTTCACGTTTGAAGGTCGAAATATCTGCTTCGCAATATGTCGCATCTTCCCTGTGGCTGGGCTTCTCATCCAGCGCAGCAATCGCCAGTGCTGTCCCATAGTACAATGAACCTTGGGACAATGGATAAGAATACTTCCTTGGCCGAAAATCAACTTCGGCGGGAGTGGGATTGCGCGGCGCATTTCCGGCAAAGTATTTCGTCTGACAGACCAATTCGGCGGAAAAGCTGAGGAGTTGGCCTATGTTCGTTCGCATCACGACGGATTCCACGCTGCGTCCCAATACTCTCCGCGACCTCGGCATGGCAAGTCATTCAAATGCGCTGGTCAGTTTAAGCGAATTTTCCTACCGAAAAGGCTCCGAGATCTACGGGGAGAAGGAGCCGGCCGAGTATGTCTACCAGGTCAAGTCCGGCGCGGTGCGAAGCTATAAGCTGCTGTCGGACGGCCGCAGGCAGATCGGCGCATTTCACCTCGTCGGCGACATCTTCGGGCTCGAGAACGGCAGCGAGCATCGGTTCACGACGGAAGCCATCGTCGACACCACGGTTCGGCTGATCAAACGGCAAAGTCTCGAGAACGTGGCCGAGAGCGATGCCATGGTGGCCAGAAACCTGCTCAGCATGACCACGAACAACCTCCAGCATGCTGAAGACCACATGCTACTTCTCGGCCGCAAGACTTCCCTGGAGCGCGTCGCCGCATTCCTGCTCGAAATGGACAAGCGCCTGACGGCTGCCGGCGTCATGGCGCTTCCGATGTCGCGACGCGACATTGCCGACTATCTCGGCCTGACGCTGGAGACCGTCTCGCGGGCTTTGTCGCGGCTGCATGAGTTCGGCGTGCTCGGCTTCATCGGCAATACCCAGCGCCAGATTGTGCTGCTCGACCGCGACCAGCTCGCAAGCCTCGATCTGCAGCCCTGAACCGGCGAAAGGCCGGTTCACGATCCACGATGGTCGCGATTGGCTGAGGCGGCAGCATCAGGTGCGTGGGCACCGGGTTTTTCCGTGAGTCCGAGATGTTCGAGCGTCTTGAGCAGGACTTCGAACAGGATGGCGGTGGACCAGCCGAACAGAAGAACACCGTTCATCGCGGTCAGCGGGCCGATCAGCCGCCATTCGCGCACCGGGGTGATGTCGCCGTAGCCGAGCGTGGTGTAGTTGACGAACGCGAAGTAGAGCATGTCCGCCTCGGCGGTGGCGGCGTGCACGACATGATAGGTCGCCGCCCACATCAGAATTTCGAGCATGTGGGCGATCTTCAACACGACGGCGATCGCGACCATGACGCTCATGAGGTGCAATCTCGGCCGCCTGGTATGGCGCGGGACGGCACCGCGGGCGATGGTGACGGCGACCACCGTCACGAGCGCGTGGATTCCGATATTGATCACGCTGACGAGCGTGCCGACAAGGAATTGGAGCATCATCGGGTGAACCAAACCTCATTTCAACCTAGTCAACCGTGGCTCGATGGCATCCTTTGCGACAACGGTCGCCTGATCAACGCGCGCTGACGCAGCGCGGTCGATTCCCATCCATGCGGTCGCAAGCTCCCAGGCCACCGACAGGATGATCGGCCCAATGAACAGGCCGATGATCCCATGCGCGAGCGTACCGCCAATGACCCCGATCAGGATGACGAGCGTCGGCGTCGTCAGGCCCCGCCCCATGAGGAGCGGCTTCAGCACGTTGTCGAGCAGACCGACGATGACCAGATAGACCGTCAACAGAAGCGCGACCGTCACGTCCTTATCCACCCATATCCAGACCAGCACGGGGAGAAGAACGGGGCCGGCGCCGATCTGGACGATCGACAGCAGGAGCACGACGACGGCAAGCAGTCCCGCGCTTGGGATCTCCGCGAGCTTGAAGCCGATGCCTGCCAGCAGAGCCTGAAGAATGGCGACGCCGATGATGCCCTGCGCGACGGCGCGTATGGTGGCGCCGGCGAGCTCGAGAAAGTGCTCGCTCTGGCCTGGCACGATGCGCAACAGGAAGCCGCGAAGCGCGGCGACGAGCTGTGCGCCGTGCGGGAGCAGAAAGCCCGCGACGATCACTGACAGCAGGAATTGGAGCATTCCAATTCCGGTGTCACCGGCAAACGACAGCATCATTCCGGCGAGCGGTTTCAAGTACGGCGCCACTTCGCGCAACGCCGCACGGATGTTGGTGTAGGCCTCGTTCCAGATCGCGTAGACCTGTGGACCGATCAACGGCCAGCTCCTGATCCGCTCCGGTGCGGCCTGGAGCGCGAGATCGCCACTGCCGATCTGGCCCGCAAGATCCCGGATCCCTTCGACTGCACTGAGGCCGAGCAAGGCGGCGGGACCGATGACGATGCCCAGCGTGATCAGGGTGAGAACGGCTGAGGCTGTCCGGGGACGGCCCCCGAGGCGTTGGGCGAGCCAGGCGAAGGCGGGATGAAACGCCACCGCCAGCACGGCGCTCCAGCTCAGGATCGGCACGAACGGCCGGATCACGAGGAACGTCCAGAAGATCAGCAGCCCGAGCAAGCCCAGCCGGATCACGAGCTGCACAACGTCCTCCGCGGACAGAAGCTGGCGAAGCGTCTTCAAGGGGCGTTGCCTCCGGGCCGACAGACGGCTGCTGAGCAGCTAGCTGGGCGGCCCACCGCGGAGCTTGATCCAGATCAAGCCAGGCGTTCGGTCGCCTAGCGCGATCGGCGACAGGCGCGCAGCCAAAGCATCTCGGCGCAGATTGCGCGGTTCACCGCCCGCGAGTGAGAATGCCCCGGTGCTGCCCTCAAGCAATCGGCGCGCGGACCGAGATGGATCGATCTGGATGCTCGGCGCCGACACAGAGCTTCCGGGAGCACTCCTTCAGCCGCGATGCACCTTCGGCGGCATGACCTGCTCTTCCTAATGGTCCGACTGACATAGACACGGCAAGATCTTTCTTGATCTCCCGGTGCACACGTCGTGCACAGGCACCAGTCTAAGTCGCGTGATAACCTTAAGCTCTCGCTCTAATCCATCATTGGACGGCCGCAGCGCCACTCGTGGATCGCCGTCCGCTGATCGCCAGTCAGCCCTTAGTCACACGACGAAGCGCTGAGGTGTCGCGCGATGCAGCTCTCTATCGGCCGCTGCCGGCCGTCGGTCGAAAATGGCCGTTGAAAAATCAGATGCTCAAACGGTCTTGCTGGCTAAGGTATTGATTTGGTGGGCGCACCAGGGCTCGAACCTGGGACCCGCTGATTAAGAGACATGCTGCTGCGTTGATTTTTCAAGCAAATTTCCCCAACTGAGCCAAAATCTGATCATTGCAGATCAACGGCTTACAGCGAAAAATCCAACCGCCGGAGTGCGTCTTCGTTGGCGGATTGAACTATGCGATGGAAATTCGGACGGGAGCGCGCTTGGGGCGGCTTGTTCATAGCATGGTCTGAGGTTGGTGAAGCAGCCCGCCTCTATTTCGCCGTTCCGCTCCTGCTTCCGGCAGCATCCGAGCGTCGATCACCGGCGAGGCCGAGCACCATGTCCGAAAATCGCTCGCCCTGCACCAGAACGTGGTCGTGCAACCGCATCGCGGCGAGCTGCTCGTCGCCGGCACGGATCGCTTCGAGAATCCCGGCATGCTCCTGCAGCGATTGCAGCAGCCGGTTGCGCGCCCGCAGCTGGATGCGGCGATAGGCGCTCAAGCGCTTGTGCAGGGCAAAGGCCTGATCGGCCAGGAAACTGTTGCGGCTGGCGCGATAGATCGCTTCATGAAAATTGCGGTTGTCGGCGTAGTACTGCTCGCTGTCTCCTTCGCGCACGGCCATCTCGCACGCACGGTGAGCGGCCTCCATTGCGGCGTCGTTCTCGGGCGTGAGCCTGCGTGCCGCCAACCGCCCGCAGGCGCTTGCGATCTCGGCCATGGTCTCGAACATCTCGAACAGCCGGGTCGGTGACGGAACGCTGACGATCGCGCCGCGTCGCGGGCGAACATCGATGAAGCCTTCGGCCCCAAGCTGCAGCAGCGCCTCGCGGATGGGCGTCCGCGACACCCCGAATCGCTCCGCGAGCGAAGCCTCGTCCAAACGATCGCCCGGCTGAAATTCCCCTGCAATCACAGCGTCTTCGATCGACTGCTTCAGTCTGAAGGCCTGGCTCATTGTATACACCCGATCCTGCATTTCCATACCATACGCTTGACAAAACATACAGCATGCAGTTCATAGATGAATTGTATGCAAGACTAGAAATAAAAAATGCAATCTAGCAACGGGAGGTATGGAATGAGGATTTCAAGACGCCAAGCCCTCGCCTTGGGGATCGCGGCCCCGGCGCTGCTCCGGTTCGGAGCGGCGCGCGCGGCCACGGTCCTCAAGATCTCGCACCAGTTTCCGGGAGGCACCGCGACCGAGGGCGATTTCCGCGACCGGCTCTGCCGACGCTTCGCGGCGCTGATCCAGGAGCGCAGCAAGGGCGCCATGAGCGCCGAGATCTATCCGGGCTCGTCGCTGATGAAGACCAACGCCCAGGTCTCGGCGATGCGCAAAGGCGCGCTCGACATGAGCCTCATCCCGATCTCCTACGCCGGCGGCGATCTTCCCGAGCTGAACATCGGCCTGATGCCGGGCCTCGTCACCGGTTACGACGAAGGCCTCGGCTGGAAGAACAAGCCGATCGGCCAGGAGTTCAGCAAATTCCTCGCCGCCAAGGGCCTCGTCATCATCACCTGGATCTGGCAGGCCGGCGGCGTCGCCAGCCGCGCGCGCCCGCTGATCGCGGTCGGCGATGCCAAGGGCATGAAGGTCCGCGGCGGCTCGCGCGAGATGGATCTGGTGCTGCAGGCCGCCGGCGCCTCGGTGCTGTCGCTGCCCTCCAACGAGCTCTACGCGGCGATGCAGACCGGGGCGTGCGATGCCGCCCTCACCTCCTCCACCAGCCTGACCTCGTTCCGCCTGGAAGAGCTCGCCAAGCATCTGACGACGGGGCGGGCCAAGAGCTACTGGTTCATGCTCGAGCCGCTCGTGATGTCGAAGGCGGTATTCGACCGGTTGTCGAGCGAGGAGCGCGACATCATCGTCTCGGTCGGCGCAGAGCTCGAAGCGTTCGGCCGCACCGCTGCGGTGGAGGACGATGTCCGCGTCGCCAAGGTCTACCAGGCCGCCGGCGCGACGGTGCACGATCTCGACGACAAGACGGTTCAGGCCTGGCGGGATCTGTCGCGCGACACCGCCTGGAAGGATTACGCCAACAAGAATGAGAACTGCGCCCGCCTGATCAAGCTCGCCATGGAGGCGGGCTCATGAGCGCGCACGGCATCGATTTCGGCCATTCCCCCGCCGTGACGTCGGCGCGCCCCGGCTCCCCGGTCGGACGGATCAGCCGCGCCATGACCCTGCTCAACAGGGCGATCGTCGTGCTCTGCTCGATCGCGCTCATCGTCGCGAGCACGATCCTGAGCTACAGCGTGGCCGCGCGCTACTTCTTCAACGCGGCGACCTATTGGCAGGACGAGGCCGCAGTGTTCCTGCTGGTCGGCGCGACGTTCCTGTCCACCGCGTTCGTGCAGGCCGGGCGCGGCCATATCGGCATCGAGGCCCTCACCGGCTATCTGTCGAAGCGCGGCAATGCGATCCGCATGCTCGTGGTCGACATGGCGAGCCTGCTGTTCTGCGGCTTCTTCGCCTGGAAATCCTGGACGCTGTTCCACGAAGCCTGGGTCGACGGACAGGTGTCCGGATCGACCTGGGCCCCGCCGCTGTGGATTCCGTACAGCATGATGTCGCTGGGCATGACGCTGATGACGCTGCAGATCGCGCTTCAGCTCGCCGCGAGCCTCGACGCATGGAGGAGCAAATGAGCACGCTTGCCGTCGGACTGATGTATGGTGGTGCGACCCTCGCCGTCATGGCTTCGGGCATGCCGATTGCGCTCGCGCTCGGCGCGGTCGCCGTTATCTTCATGTATTACTTGATGCCCGCCGCATCGCTCGATACGGTGACGCAGAACGTCTACGAGGAGATGGCCTCGATCACGCTGCTGGCGATCCCGCTCTTCATCCTGAAGGGCGCCGCGATCGGCAAGTCGAAGGCTGGACAGGACCTCTACAGCGCGCTGCATGTCTGGATGGGCCGCATTCCCGGCGGTCTCGGCATCGCCAACGTGTTCGCCTGCGCGCTGTTCGCCGCGATGGCGGGATCGTCTCCGGCCACCTGCTCGGCGATCGGGTCCGCCGGCATCCCGGAGATGCGCAAGCGCGGCTATTCCGGCGGCTTCGCCGCCGGCGTGATCGCTGCCGGCGGCACGCTCGGCATCCTGCTGCCGCCTTCGATCACCATGATCCTCTACGCAGTCGCGGCGGAGCAGTCGCTCGGACGTCTCTTTCTCGCCGGCATCGGGCCGGGCCTGCTGCTGGTGCTGCTGTTTGCGACCTATGCGGTGCTGAGGTTCAAGGCCGAGTACAAGGCGGCGCAGCGCGCCTATGCCGCCGATCCGGCACAGCATCCGATCCTGTCGAACGAGCGCTTCACCATGGCGATGCGGTTCGGCGCGCTGCCGCGCGTGCTGCCCTTCGTCGTGCTGCTCAGCGGCGTCATGATCGCGCTCTATGGCGGCTATGCGACGCCGTCGGAAACCGCCGGCCTCGGCGGCATCCTGGCGCTGGTCCTGATCGCCTCGATCTATGGCGTGTGGCGCCCCAGGGATCTCGGCCCGATCCTGGAATCGACGCTGAAGGAATCGACCATGCTGATGCTGATCATTGGCATGTCGCTGCTCTACTCCTATGTCATGAGCTATCTCCACATCAGCCAGGGCGCTGCGCAGGCGATCGTGGCGATGCATCTGTCGCCATGGGTTCTGCTGGGGGCGATCCTGGTGCTGGTGGTCGTGCTCGGCTTCTTCCTGCCGCCGGTCTCGATCATCCTGATGACCGCGCCGATCATCCTGCCGCCGCTCAAGGACGCCGGCTTCGACCTGATCTGGTTCGGCGTCGTGATGACGATCGTGATGGAGATGGGACTTATTCACCCGCCGGTCGGGCTCAACATCTTCGTCATCAGGAACATCGCGCCCGACATCCCGTTGCGAGACGTGATCTGGGGAACGCTGCCGTTCGTCGTGCTGATGGCGTTCGCGGTCGTCCTGCTCTGCCTGGTCCCGTCGATCTCCACCTTTCTGCCCAATCTGGTGATGGGCGCCCCGTCGCGATAACCCGAGGAGGCATGAACCATGCTGAGCGATATCCGATCCGGACGCATTGCGGCGCCCGAATTCCTGCAAGGGCTGATCGACACCTTGACACAACGCGGCCGCGCGGTTCTCGGCATCAAGCCGGATCGCCATGTCGGCGAGGATCGCGACCTCGAGCTTCTCGGCGAGGCATTGCTGTCGCGTCGCGGCGAAGCCTCCGGCGTTGCGATCGCGCAATCGCTGCTTGCGGCCTTCGAAGCCGCGGCCGAGCCGCAGCGGCTCAAATTTCTCTCCTCCCTCGCCGACCGGTTCGGGCCGGACCGTCGCGCGATTGAGCTCGCGATTGCCGCCTACCAGCGCAAGGAGGGCGGCAACGGCAGCAAGCTCGAGGCGCTCCATGCTGCCGCGGAGCCGCGCCGGCAGGAGCTGATCCGCCGCCTCAACCTCGCGCCCGGCGGGACGGCGTCACTGGTGCGGATGCGGGAGGTGCTGCTCTCGCTGCTGCGCGAGCATCCCGAGCTGCAGGCCGTCGACGACGATTTCGTCCATCTGTTCTCGTCCTGGTTCAACCGGGGGTTTCTCGTGCTGCGACCGATCGACTGGACCACCTCGGCCAACATCCTCGAAAAGATCATCAGGTATGAGGCCGTCCACGCCATCCAGGACTGGGACGATTTGCGCAACCGGCTCGAACCGCCGGACCGCCGGTGCTACGCGTTCTTCCATCCGCAGCTGGTCGACGAGCCGCTGATCTTCGTCGAGGTCGCGCTCACACGCGAGATTCCCGGCGCGATCGGGCCGCTGCTCGACAAGTCGCGCGAGGCGATTGCCGCGCGCGAGGCGACGACGGCCGTGTTCTACTCGATCTCGAACACGCAGAAGGGCCTTGCCGGCGTTTCCTTCGGCAACTTCCTGATCAAGCAGGTGGTGCAGGATCTCGCCCGCGAGCTGCCGAACCTGAAGACCTTCGTGACCCTCTCGCCCGTGCCCGGCTTTGCCGGCTGGGTGCGGCGCGAGCTCAAGACCGAGGCTTCCGCCGCGATCGATGACGACACGCGCCGGGCGATGGCCGCGATCGAGGAAGGCGGCGACATCGCGCAGGCGAAAGATGCCATCACCGCGCTCGCCGCCTATTACTTCCTGAAAGCCAAGCTCCCCTCGGGCAAGCCGGTGGACCCCGTCGCCCGCTTCCATCTCGGCAACGGCGCGCGCCTGGAACGCCTGAACTTCCTTGGCGACGCCTCCGCCAAGGGCATGAAGCAGTCGTACGGGCTGATGGTGAACTATCTCTACGCGCTCGAGCACATCGAGGCGAACCACGAGGCCTTTGCGGAAGCCGGCACCGTCGTTGCCTCCGACAACGTGAAGAAGGCGCTTCGCGCAAAACTGTCGTCGCGCGACCTCGTTCCCAGTCCTCACACCAACTCGCAACGGAAGATCTCGTCATGAGCTCAAACCTGTACGACCGCTTGCTCGCCGGCGCGGAGTCCGATCAGTCCATCTGCATCGAGAAGGACGACGCCGCGGCATTGAGCTATGCCGAACTTGCCGCGCTGAGCGGCAGGTTCGCGAACTTCCTCGCGGGGATCGGCGTCGGCCCCAACCACCGTGTCGCGGCCAAGGTGGAGAAATCCGTCGAGGCCATCGCGCTCTATCTCGCAACGCTGCGCGCAGGCGCGGTCTATCTGCCGCTCAACACCGCCTATACGCCGGCCGAGACCGAGTATTTCATCCGCGACGCCCAGCCGACATTGATCGTGTGTGATCCCAGGGAAGAGGCCGATCTGCGGGCCATCGCCGCCAAGGCAGGCGGCCGGGTCGAGACGCTCGATCAATGCGGCAAGGGTTCGCTCGTCCACGCCGCGGCCGACTTTCCGGCGCGATTTGACAGCATCGCCAGGACGAATGACGATCTCGCCGCCATCCTCTACACGTCGGGCACGACCGGCCGCTCGAAGGGAGCCATGCTGACGCACGGCAACCTTTCTTCGAACGCGCTGACGCTCGTCCAGGAATGGCGCTATTCGAGCAAGGACGTGCTGATCCATGCCCTGCCGATCTATCACGTTCACGGGCTCTTCGTGGCTTGCAACGTCTCTTTCGCCGCACGCGCGCGTATCCTGTTCATGCAGAAGTTCGACGCCGAGCGTATTCTGGCGTCGATGGGGCGCAGCACGGTTCTGATGGGCGTGCCGACCTTCTATGTCCGCCTGCTCGAGAGCCCTGACCTGAACGAGCCAAGCACCGCCAACATGAGGCTGTTCGTCGCCGGCTCGGCGCCGCTTCTAGCCGAGACACACCGGGCCTGGAAGCAGCGGACCGGGCACGCGATCCTGGAACGCTACGGCATGACCGAGACCGGGATGATCGCCTCCAATCCCTATGAGGGGCCCCGCATTGCCGGCTCGGTCGGCCGGCCGCTCCCCGCTGTCGAGGTTCGCATCACCGATCCAGAGACCGGCGCAATGCTCCCCGTCGGCGAGGTCGGCATGATCGAGGTGAAGGGGCCGAACGTGTTCACGGGCTACTGGAACATGCCGGACAAGACCGCGGCCGAATTCCGTGCCGACGGCTCCTTCATCACCGGCGATCTCGGCAAGCTCGATGCGAATGGCTATCTGCACATCGTCGGGCGCGGCAAGGACCTCATCATCACCGGCGGGTTCAACGTGTACCCCAAGGAGATCGAAACCGAAATCGACGCGATCCCGGGCGTGTCCGAGAGCGCTGTCGTCGGCGTGCCGCACGCCGATTTTGGCGAGGGCGTCACCGCGGCGGTGGTTCGCTCGCCGGGCTCGTCGGTCGATGAGCGCGCCATTCTCGCCGCGCTGTCCGGACGATTGGCGAAATTCAAGCAGCCGAAGCGGGTCGTTTTCGTCGACGCCTTGCCGCGGAATGCCATGGGCAAGGTGCAAAAGAACCTGCTGCGGGAGCGCTTCGCTGACGTCTACTCAGCCAAACAGGATAAGACCGTGTTCACGCAGACGATGCGTTCCTAAACAGTTGGCCTTGGCAAGCACTGAGACACATGGAAGAATTGATAACGTCAAGTTCAGAATACTTGGCAACTTTTGTCTCACTGATCTCCGGCAGCCATTGGCGGGACACGGTATCTAGAAGGCCCGTGCGCAATAGGCCCTCCGAAGGTCCGAAGGCTACACGTTCGAACCGTGTCGGATTCGCCACGTTTTGCGGCGAGACGGCTGGTTTGTCAGTCAGGGTGCGAGCCGAGAAGCACCGTGAGCGCTGAGGGCAAGTTCAAAGCGGCACCTTCGGCGCGGCGGATAGGTAGGTGCTCTTCCTTTCCGCCGCGTACCATGTCAAGTGCAGCCCCTCGCAAGAGCGTGCTGTGTCCGCTTAAACGTCTAACAGCGGCGCAGAGCAGACATTCCGCAACTGCCATGCTCCACTGGTCATGTTGTCCTCCTCCGGTGGTTTCGTCCTGCTATTATTGGCGCCTTCGCAGATTGAATGCGGATCAGCTCGCCAGTCGCGCAGCAGCGCTCGCGTGTCCGAGCGCGCGGGCCAGCACGCGCCCGATTGTCGCGGCCTGTGAGGCGCTGCCGCGCCATGCCACAATCTGGTCGGGACGTATCAGCGCGAGGTCCGTCTCGTAGAGATCGCGCAAGGAGGCCGGCAGCGTGACGAGCTTCACCTCGACCACGAGCGCACGGGCAGCTTCCGTCACCGCAGCTTGAGCCGAGGCGACTTCGCCGAACTGGAGCAGCGTCCATTCGAACCCCAACAAATCGTACAAGGACACGCCGCCCTCCAGCCACGCATGCGGTGCGCGGCCCCCGGGACAGGCGCTCGGGGTGTAGACGTTTGCGGTATCGGGCGGCGGTGCGCTGCCGTCGGAGACGATGATCGGCGAGCCGTCGTAACGCCCGCCGAAAGGTGACGCCGGGGATGTTGAACTCGGCGCGGGCGTGCTGCTCGAGATAGTCACCGGCAATCCGCCGTGCTTCGCGGCCAGCGTCGGTTGCGTCCTCGATCTCCGCTGCCGGAGCGAACAGACCGAGAGAGTCGGCAAAGCGGCGCGCATAGTCGGTGTTGCGGAGCGCCACCGGACGCCGCTCGACCTCGTAGCTGTCGAGCAGGGCAGCCGGGCTCACGCCCTTAATGACGCTTGCGAGCTTCCAGCCGAGATTGACCGCATCCTCGATCGCGGTGTTGTAGCCGAGCCCGCCGGTCGGCGTAAACAGATGCGCCGCGTCGCCGCCGAGGAAGACCCTGCCCCGCTGCATCCCGTTCGCGACCAGCGCGTGACCGGCGGTCCAGGTCAGGAAGGACAGGACTTCGCAATCGATCGGCGCACCGCAGGCGCGCTGGAACGCGGCTTTGGCCTCGGTGATCGTGATCGCGCTTTCGTCCTCGCCCGGGCGCAACTGCGTGTGGAACCCAAATTCATCACGGCCGTTCACCGAGGCCATGAAGGCGTGGCGATCGCCGTTGAAGCAATTGTACATCCACGCCTTGGCGTGGGGGACGCGCGCGTAGAAATCGGGCGAGCGGAGATAGACCGCCAGCATGCGGCCGCCCATGAAATCGCGCTGCGTCCCAGTCTCGCCGCCGTAAACGATCCCGAGCGATTGCCGGAGCGTCGAGCGCGGCCCATCCGCCCCGACCAGGAAGTCGGCGCGGACCCGGAAGCGGCTGCCATCGTCGAGGCGTTCGATTTCGCCGACGATACCGTCATTGCTTTCGAGGTAGCCGATCAGCCGGTGACCGTAGTTGAGCTCGATTCCCGGGAGCCGTTCGGCGTGGCGGCGCAGCACCGCCTCGACATATTTCTGCGAGACCCGATGCGGCAGCTCCGCCGCGCTCCAGGAGCCCGACATGCCCTTGATCAGCTCGCCGGCGCGCGACGATGACGGCAGCGCGAACCGCGCCAGCTCGTAGCCGGCATAGCGCGTGAAATACGCAACGTCGGTCGGGTAATCAGCGGGCAGGCCTTCGCGTCTTATCTCGTCGGCAAACCCCAGCCGCCGATAGTGCTCCATCGAGCGCGCCTGCGTCGCATTAGCTTGCGGATTGAACGCGGTGCCCGGCTTCTCATCGACCAGCACCGCAGAGACGCCGCGACGGCCGAGCTCGTTGGCCAGCATCAGCCCGCAAGGGCCCCCGCCCACGATGAGCACCGAGGCCGCCAGACGTGTTTCCAAGACGCTTCTCCCTACCAGGATTATCCTGCATGGTAAAGTCGCCTGACGATATCGTCAAGTCGCCTGACTAGTACGCGCCGTCGAGCGTATCGAACTTCGCCCCGTAGACCGCCAATCCCTTCAGGATCGCGTCCATGCTGGCCTTACCGAGCTCGGCGCGCATCTCCTGCTCGGCGATGTCGACGGCATCGCGGAACGCATCCAGCCATTTGCGCCCGGCCGGCGTGAACATGACGATGCGCGCGCGCTTGTCGGTGGGATCGGCGATGCGCTCTACGAGGCCGAGCTCGGCGCATTGATCGACCAGCTCGCCCATCGCCTGCTTGCTCATGGAGGCGCGGCGGGCGAGCTCCGTGAGCCGCGTCCCCTCCACGTCGAGATTACGGGTCAGGCTGACATGCGCGATGCGCGTCTCGTCGTGGCCCTTTTCGCTCATCAATTCGAGCACGCGGCCTTCGAAGCGCCGCACCGCATTGTTGAGCAGGCGGCCAATATTGGCATGCCGCCACGCTGTTCCTGATGTCCTGGCTTTCAATGGGTATCCCTTTTGGGGAGCGCTCCAAATTCGACAAGAGTATTTGACTTATTTCACCTCGTCGATCCAGATCTGGCTCCGATGCTAGGCGGGTATAAGTCAGGCGACATCCGAGAAGACCCGGATCTGGGCGGCAGGTCAGGGTTCAGGTAAGCGGCGTTCATGATGTGCAAGGGGAGCTCCCAGTTCGAGAGCACGGGAGCGAGCTTGCCTGCGATGAGGTCGTCGGAACGATGTGGAGCGGGTGATCAGGTGCTGGCCGGACCGCAGACGATCCGGCATGATTGCTGATGGCGCGATCTGGACCATCTGCGTCGTGCTCACAGCATCGCTGTTCGCCTTACCGAACAGGTCCCGCAGATGACCGACGGCGGCTTTGTTTCGCCCCGCTGAGGTCGTGCCCGCCTGCGGCCTTTCGAAGCCGTGCAAAACGACGCGTCTCGAGATAAACAGGGGATACCACTTCGACCTGCCACAGGGTCGCTTCGACCTCACGACAGACCTGCCACGAGCGGACGTCGCAGATGTTTTGCCATCAACTCCGCGGCGTCGCCATAGCGACGCAGTTCCAGGACGTCAAGCAAGCGCAAATGCTCACGTACATGGCGCCTCATTCCATCGCGGTCGGCAAAACTGCGGTAGGCGAACAGGCGACGAATCGAGTTCACGCGCCTGAGCGCTTCGACGAAGAACGGGTTTTGGGCACCGCGGATGATCTCTTCGTGGAAGTCGCAGCCGGACTGATAGATCTCGCCGATGGTCATCTTCTCGAACTCGCCGTCGAGGACCCGCTGCTGTCGTTCCCGCAGCCTCACGATCACCTCGTGCGATAGCTCATAGCCGGGCTGTGCAATCGCCGCCGGCTCGATCACCACGCGAAAGGCTGTCGCCTGCGCCTGCGCGGCGGGACTCGCGACGGTCTCCGCGAAGCGCCAGCCATAGCCCGGTAGGCGCGCAATCCAGCCCTCGGCCGCGATGCGGTCGAGCAGCCGCTGCAGCTCGGCTCGGCTGAGATCGTAGCGCCGCATCAGCTCCGCTTCGGTGACGTCGGCCGTAAGCCGGCTCGAAAGAACATCGCCGGCAATGCTCGCATAGACCTGCTCGCCGCGCCTGACCGCCGCGAGCGCCGGCTGGGCCGCGCCACTGGTCGGATTCTTCGTCAGCACGAAGCCGCGATGCGGCTCGCCGCGCGCGAGCCCGGCGGCTTCAAGCGCCTTCAGGCCGAGCCGGATCGGCGCGCGGGAAAGATCGAGCGCATCCGCCAGCCTCTGCTCGATCAAGCGATCACCGGCCTTCATGCCGTCGCGCCGGGCAAGCGCCATGATCAGGCCGGCGAGGTGTTCGGCGCGCTCGGAACCGATGGACTTAGCTGCGCGCTGTCGGGAACTGTCGGACGCGGTCATTGCGGTGCACACAAGTTTATGGCTTGACAGAGCCTCCCACAAATTGTTCTTTAATGCAATAATATACAATCCAGCAGGGAGAGCCCGATGGCGCGCGCGCCCGATGTCCACATCTGCGAAGTCGCTCCGCGCGACGGGCTGCAAAACCTGGACGTCTTCGTTCCGACGGAGGCCAAGTGCGCGCTGATCGATGCGATCGCCGCCGCCCGTGCACGTGAGATCGATGCCGGATCCTTCGTGCCGCCGAAAGTCGTGCCGCAATTCGCAGATGTCGATGCGGTGATGGCTCATGCGCTCTCGCACGAGACCGCGACCATCGGCGCGCTGGTGCCGAACGCCAGGGGCGCTGAGCGCGCCATCGCGGCCGGCGTCGACGCCATCTATTTCGTCATCTCGGCCAGCGAGACGCACAACCGCGCCAACGTGCGCCGCTCGGTCGACGAGCAGGTCGACGGCTTTCGCGCAGTCCGCGCCGCGATCGACGCCCGGCCGGCGGGCCAGCGGCCGCAACTGATGGGCGCGATCTCCACCTCCTTCGGCTGCTCGCTGGAAGGTGAGGTGAGCGAAGCGGCCGTGTGCCGTGTGGCAAGCGCTTTTGCCGAAGCGCGGGCCGACGAGATCGGCCTTGCCGACACCGTCGGTTATGCGACGCCCAAATCGATCCGGCAGATCGTCGCCGCCGTGCAGCGCGAGATCGGAACGCAAATGACGCTGCGGCTGCATCTGCACGACACGCTCGGTGCGGGCCTTGCCAATGCCGTCGCCGGCCTCGAGGCCGGCATCCGCCGTTTCGACGCCGCGGTGTCCGGCCTCGGCGGCTGTCCCTTCGCTCCCGGCGCGCGTGGCAACATCGTCACCGAGGATCTGGTGTTCATGCTGGAGCGCATGGGACTCTCCACGGGCATCGACCTCGACCGCCTGATGCAGACGCGGGAGATTCTTGCCCGCCATATCCCGGCAAACCATCTGACCGGCCATCTGCACGAAGCCGGGATTCCCAAGGTCCTGCGGAGCGCGGCATGACCACGGCTGTGCGGCAGACGGCACCGGAGCTTCGTCCGCTGGCGGGCGTTCGGGTGATCGAGTTCAGCCAGATGGTGATGGGGCCGAGCTGCGGCCTGATCCTCGCCGATCTCGGCGCCAACGTGATCAAGGTCGAGCCGCCCAAGGGCGACCGCACCCGCACCTTCAAGGGGCCTGCCGCCGGCTTCTTTGCGACCTACAGCCGCAACAAGCGCAGCATCGCGCTGGATACGTCGACCGCGAAGGGCCAGAGTATCGCACGCAAGCTGATCGAGAACGCCGACGTCCTGATCGAGAACTTCCGACCGGGGCTGCTGAAGCGGATCGGCCTCGACTACGAAAGCGTCGCGGCCTTTGCACCGCGCCTGATCTATTGCTCGCTCAAGGGCTATCTGCCGGGTCCTTACGAGAACCGCCTCGCGCTCGACGAGGTCGTGCAGATGATGGGCGGCCTCGCCTACATGACCGGTTTGCCCGATAGGCCGATGCGTGCAGGCGCCTCGGTCAACGACGTCATGGGCGGCATGTTCGGCGTGATCGCGATCCAGGCTGCGCTCGCCGAGCGGCAGCGCACCGGCCGGGGCCGCTACATCCAGAGCGCGCTCTATGAGAACAACGTGTTCCTCATGGCGCAGGCCATGATGTGTGAGGTGGTCAGCGGTCAGCCCTCCATCCCATATTCGATCAAGGACAGCCCGTGGCCGGTCTATGACCTCTTCGACACCGGGGACGGCTCAAAACTGTTCGTGACCATCGTCGGTGAAGAGCAATGGGAAGCGTTCTGCCGCGCCTTCGATCGTCAAGCTTGGCTCTCCGATGCCCGCTTTGCGACCAGCAACGACCGGGTCGATCATCGCAACTGGCTGATCCCCGAGATCGCGAAGATCTTCAAGCAATGGGACAAGGCCGATCTCGCCGCGCGGCTCGAGCAGCTCGATCTGCCCTACGCCCCGGTGAACAAGCCCGGCGATCTCTTTGACGATCCCCATCTCAATCAATCTGGTGGGCTGACGGATATTCACCTGCCCGACGGCCGCCCGGCCAAGACGCCGCTGCTGCCGATCTCGATGGACGGTCAGCGTCTGCCCAATCGCTACGATCCGCCAGCGATCGGTGAGCACACGGACGAAATCCTGAGTGAGGCTGGCCTCACCGCCGACGACATCGAGGCGTTGCGGGAAGCAGGAACGATCCGGGTTGCATCGATGCCATCCTGACGAATGGCACGATCAAACAAGAACCAAGGGAGCAGCACATGGCTATCACCAGGCGCACGGCGCTGATCGCAGGCTCCGCATGGGCGGGCACATCGCTACTGCCAGGACGTTCGCGCGCCGAGGCTAAGCAGGTCTCGCTCGCCTTCGGCCCGGTCTCGCCGGTCTATGCCATCGGCATGATTGCGGAGCTGAAGGGCTACTTCAGGGACGAAGGGCTGGATTCAAAGCTCATCACCGGCAATGCGGGCACGTTCGGCCGCCAGACGCTGGCCGCGGGACAGGCGCTGTTCGCGCATGGCGATGCCAGCCATCCACTGCAGCTCAACGCGCGCGGCAAGCCCTGCAAGATCCTGCTCGCGACGGAGATGGTGTGCTCCTACGCCAACATCGTGGTCCGGCAGGATCTTTACGAGAGCGGCATCAATTCGGTCGAGAAGCTCGCAAGCTACAAGCGCGCCGACGGCGCCAAGCCGGTCGTCGCCGCGACCGCCATCGGCTCGGGGACCTGGGTGTTCGGCACCTATGTGTTCGAAGCACGCCGGCTCGGCGACAAGGTGAACTGGGTCGCCGGCGGCGGTCCCAACACGATGTTTCCGTCGCTCCAGACCAGGCAGTTCGATGCCATCATGGCGCCGCCGAGCTGGATCGTCGAAGTCGAGAAGAAGGGCTTTGGCAAGACCATCTACGACACCTCCAAGCCGGGCGTGTTCGAAAAGGATTTCGGTGGCACGCTGCCCGTGCTCGTGATCTACACGCTGCAGGATACGATCGACCAGGACAAGGCTATGGTGCAGGCCTATGTCAACGCGATCAATCGCGCCATGGTCTACGTGAAGGCAACACCACTCGCCGAGGTCCAGGCGCTTGTCGCGCCGAAATACTTCTCCGGGGTCGATCCGGACGCCGTCAGCGCCGAGCTCGGCTTCGACAAATCGACCTGGGCCTATGACGGGCACATTGACAAGGCCTCGTTCGAACGTGGCGAGAAGCCCTGGTATCGCAAGGGCACCGATATTCCCGAAACCAGATATGACGATGTCGTCGACATGAGCTTCCTCATGGCCGCGAGAGCGAAAACCAAATGATGGCTGTGCCAGGCCCGAGCCCAAGTCCAAGCACTCGCCTCGCGCTCGCGCGAGAAGACAGGCACGCGGATGCGGCCCGCACGCGCATCGCCGTGCAGGGTCTCACCAAGCGCTTCACCTCGACCGGCCGCGAGTTCGTCGCGGTCGATGACGTGTCCTTTGAAGTAAAACAGGGTGAATTCGTCGCGCTGCTCGGCCCGTCCGGCTGCGGCAAGAGCACCATCCTCAACATGGTCGCGGGCCTGTTGCCGCGCTCGGGCGGACGCATCCTGATCGATGACGACACCGTCGAGACCGGCAGGGTCAACCGCAAGGTCGGCTACGTGTTCCAGCGCGACACGCTGTTTCCCTGGCGCACCGTGGAGCAGAATATCGGTTACGGCCTGGAGATTGCGGGGATTCACAAGGCTGCGCGTGCGGGCCGCGTTGCATCCGCCATCGACAAAGCAGGGCTCGCAGGGTTTGCGCAGAGCTTCCCGCGCATGCTGTCCGGGGGCATGCGTCAGCGCGTCGCGCTGATGCGCACCTTGATCCTGGAGCCCGAAATCCTTCTGATGGACGAGCCATTCGGAGCGCTCGACACCCACACCAAGCTCGAGATGCACAAGACGCTGCTGGAGATCTGGGAGCGCGAGCGCCAGACCGTGTTGTTCGTGACACACGATCTCGGCGAAGCCATCACACTGGCGAGCCGCATCATCCTGCTCTCAGCGCGCCCCGGTCGGCTCAAGGAGGATTTCGAAATCGCCCTGCTGCGGCCGCGCGATCCCGTCAGCCTGCGCGAGAGCGCCGAATTCGGGCGCCTCTATTCCCACATCTGGCATTCGCTCGGCGAAGAATTCCGCCGCACCAGGGTCGACTGACATGCCCAAAAGCCGCATCGTGATCGTGCTCTGGCAACTCGCCATCCTCGCTGCCGTGCTCGTCATCTGGCAATGGGGCTTCGACTGGAGCAAGGCGCTGCTGCCGAAGGCCTATGTTCCGAAGATCCTCGACCCTTATTTCGTCGCCAAGCCCTCGCTGATCTGGCAGAGCTTTCTGCGACTCGGCTGCTTGGACGACAGCGGCGGCTTTGCCGCTTGTATCAAGGGCAACGACAACAATCTGTGGCTTGCGACGCTAATCACGCTGAAGAACACCTGGTGGGGATTCCTGTTCGGATCAGCCAGCGGGATTGCGGCCGGCCTGATCCTGGGGCGCTCCGATTTCCTGGCCCGCGTGTTCGGGCCCTACATCGTGGCGTTCAACTCGATCCCGCGCATTGCGCTGGTGCCGCTCGTCATTTTGATCTTCGGCCTCGGCGATCTCTCCAAGATCGCGACCGCTTGGCTTGTCGTGTTCTTCGTGGTGTTCTTCAACACGTTCGAGGGCGCCCGCGCCGTGGACCGCGACCAGATTGCAGCCGCCCGCTTGATGGGCGCCAGCGAATTCATCGTGCTGCGCACCGTCGTCGTTCCCTCCGCACTTGCCTGGGTCTTCGCTTCGCTCCTACCGGCAGTCTCATTTGCGCTGATTGGCGTGATCGTCGGGGAATTCATTGGCGCCGAGCGGGGACTCGGTAAGCTCATCATTGAGGCCGAGGCGCGCGCCAACGCCAGCGAGATGATGGTCGCCATTTTTATCATGATGTTTGTCGGAATCCTGCTGGCGGTCGTCGTTCGCTCGCTACAATCCTACCTGCTGCGATGGCAGCCGCAGTTCGAGAGATCAATGTAAACGGAACGTTTGTTCGCCCTCAGGCCCGCAGCATGTTCCTTGAAAGGGCGTCCTCTCCGCGATTCCGCTGTAAATACCTTGACCGCAACCAGGTAAAATTGAGCGTTCGGTCGTGCTGGGACCAGACTGGCCACCTCGCCCCCCTGCTAATGCTACAGCTTGAAAGGAACGTTGTAGCAAGCCGCGATCAAGGAAAGCTCGTGGGCCAGCGCGGGGCCGATAGGAACGCCTTGTGCCAAGTTGGTCATTTTCGCCAAGTATTCTCGCTCTCCCGGCAAAAAGATTTGCTGTACGCCGGGAGCTCTTTTTGCGCTTTTGATATCGCCGATGGCCTTCTGCATACGCGCTGCGTATGATGCGGGCTCATCGAATGCAGCAACGGGCAACACACCAAACAAATGACCACTATTTTGCGGCTCGCTCGTTTTCGCGTACAAATCACTGACGTCGCGTCCGAAGAGCGCTCCCGATAGCATCGTGCTCAAGAGCCCAACGGTTAGGGTAAGGGCATATCCCTTCGGGCCGCCAACCGGGACCATGAAGCCCTTCAAAGCCTCCGCTGCGTCCACGGTTCCGGACCAGTGGCCCAATCGGAGGGAATCGGCTTACCTTCCTTGGCTGCCACGATTATTTTGCCTCGCGCAGCTACACTGCAAGCCATGTCAAGAACAATCGGGAAGTCTCCCGAGGCAGAAAAGGCTATGGCAAATGGGTTGTTGCCAAGGATTGCCTCCGCACCGCCCCCGGGAGCCATGTGATTGATGGCTCCAATCGTAAATACGATTCCGATCATCCCGTTCCGAGCGGCCATTTCCGCGTAGTAGGCGGCTGCTCCAAAATGATTGCTGTTGCGAACCGCAACGAAGACGCAGTCGTCATTGGACGCCTTTTCTATCGCAGCTTCCATCGCGCGTACGCCAACGAGATGTCCGAGGCCATTGTCGCCGTCGATGACCGCAGTCGTGCGGGTCTGACGCACGGTCTTGATAGTTGGCCGGCCATTTGTCCCACCATCCACCAGCCGCTTGACATAAATGGGGAACCGAACGACTCCATGGGATGCGACACCCCGGAGGTCGGCCTCTATCAGATTGTCTGTAACGATCATTGCGTCATCGGTCGGAACGCCGAGCCTAATCAACACCCCGACGCAGAAGTCATTTAATACACGTTCTAGAACGCGGACCGGCATCTTCTCGTTCATTCTGTCCTAAGCTCCGCTCACGAGAGTCCGACCAGGGCTCTTGTCTCTGAGGGGGTCGCGACCTCCCGTCCCATAGCGCGAGCCAATCTAGCGATCTCCCGCACCACCTCTCCCCATTGTCGGGTGCGCCGAGTTCCGGCCAACCGTAGTCTCCAAGTCCGACCGCAACGTGTCCACCGAGCTCGATCGAGGCCGCGGCCGGACCGATGGGATTTCCGATCTTGGTGCATACCGTCCATTCGATCGGCTTCATTGGAAGAAAATCAAGGTGAGCCATCAAGCCCTTGATCGTACCCGGATGTCCGCCGAGAATACCATGGTCAGTTAGCTCGAACATGAAGTATGCGGGTTCAGCCACGAGCCCCATTTCGCAAAGCGCCTCGAAGCTGCGTGTAAATGCAATCGTCCAGCTCACGAATTGGGGTTTGATGCCAAGTTCTGGTAGCCGTTTGGCAAAAGCGATTAGCGTTGCGGTATCGTTGCGATATGTCTGCGTGTCCGTGACATAACGGCGCTCTTCTGCATCAAAACGATCGATATTGGTGCTACCTGTATCGATAGGCGCCAAATCTGGTCGTGTAGCGGGATCGCGCGAAAGCTGCTCAATATGCGCGAGCCGGTCCATTGCATCGCCTGATTTTGAGATTTGGCCCAACGTCGGAAAAACCAGGCAATCACACCGGGCACGGATTGCGCGGGTCGCCTCCGCATAAACGGATGGATCGTGCGAAGGAGAGCCATCGGCATTGCGTGGATGAAAGTGAACAATGCTCGCGCCCGCCTCACAAGCTTTCTCGGCTTCGGTGGCTATTTCTGCTGGCGTGTAAGGAACATGAGGGTTTGCCGAGCGCGGCATGTATTCGTTAATGCGTGCTTCGATGATGAGCTTCTTAGGCTGCAACTAACCCTCCCTTGAGCCATTCGGTACAATTTCAGTACCGGAGCAAGTCGGGAAGTCCTCAGACTTGCTTATGAGTGTTCTCGCTGGCGCGGCCACAGATCCATCCAACCTGCAATGCTTTGAAAACGCTCGCGCAGAGACCAGCCATCGCCCTAAACCGCTATCATACCGCCGTCGACCACCAGTTCGGCCCCCGTCATATAACTGGATCCGTCAGAAGCAAGAAAAGTGAGTGCTGCCGCGACCTCAGAGCACTTCCCGGGTCTTGCCATGATCGTGCTTCCCAGAATGAGCCGCGTCTGCTCCGGATCTGAGAAATAATCTTCATTTAGCGGCGTCCTGATCGTCCCAGGATGAATCGAGTTTACCCTTATCCGGTACTGCCACAAGTCGACAGCAGCGGCCTTTGTCAACATGCGGATGGCGCCTTTCGTCGCAGAGTAACCACTCATGCCTGGCATATTCGCAACGATGCCCGACACTGAGGAAACGTTGACAATCGAACCGCCGCCGGCGCGCCTCATGCTGGGAACGATCAGCTTACACCCGAGGAAAGTGCCGCCGACGTTCACGTCGTATAGTCTCTTGAAGTCAACGAGCGAGAAGCTCTCGATTGTCTTTCGGATTAGTATTCCTGCATTGTTAATGAGAACATTGACGCATCCGAGAGCGCGCTCCGCCTCTCCGATGACATTGATCCATGACTCTTCATCGACTACATCATGGGCGACGAAGATCGCTTTGCCGCCCGATGACGAGATCTCGCGGGCGACCCGAGTGCCGTTTTCCGTGTCTACGTCGGTCAGCACAACTGCCGCATGTTGCTTGGCAAACTCGCGGGCGTGGGCTTCTCCCATTCCCTTGGCAGCACCGGTGACTATGGCAACCTTCCCCTGGAGCATCTCTCCCCCTTTCATCCAGCCGAGCTGTGACGGATTGCACGCCGGTCAAATTCCTGTTGTGTTAAGACACACGGCATAGATCGAAGTGCTTGCGGCCATGAACAAACGATTCTTGCGGCGACCGCCGAAGCACACGTTTGCACAGGTCTCAGGAAGATGTATTTTCCCGATCAATGCGCCATCTGCAGAATAGCAGCGAACCCCGTCCTCGGCAGGATCGGCCCATCCCATGCTGCACCAGATGTTTCCGTGGACGTCGACCCGAAGTCCATCAGCAAAACCAGGAGCAAAGTCATCTGCAAACACGGAGCCGTTCTTCAAGCGTCCATCAACTACATTGAACTGGCGGATATGGGAGGGACCGCCGTCTGTGATGCCGCTGTCGACAACATAGAGCCGAGACTCGTCAGGGGACATCGCAAGGCCATTTGGCCTGACGAAGTCGTCAGCGACTACCGTGAGTGAGCCGCTCGGATCGAGTCTGTAGACCGCGCGAGGGAGCTCGGCTTCCTGCTTGATGCCTTCATAGTCGCTATCAATCCCGTATCCCGGGTCAGTGAACCAGACGGCGCCATCCGACGTCACAATGACGTCGTTGGGTGAGCTAAGACGTTTTCCTTCGTAACGATCTGCGAGTACCGTTATGTTGCCGTCCAACTCCGTTCTGGTGACGCGCCTGAGATGCTCGCAGCTCACGAGGCGTCCGGCCCGGTCGCGGGTATTGCCGTTGGCGTAGTTTGAGGGGCTTCGGTATATTCCTAATTTTCCATCGGATTCGAGCCATCGGTAAATGCGATTGTTCGGGATATCGCTGAATAGAAGGCAACCACTATCGCCGAAATAAACCGGACCTTCTACCCAGCCGAAGCCGGTTGCAAGGCGCTCGATCGGCGCATTGCCAATTTTGTAAGTAAAGCGTCTATCCAACGCCTCGACGCCGGCGACCGGATACCGTGAGCTATTTTCAATCGGGCCGAGAGCAAAACCCACAGCAGATTCTCCTCACCCTAGGCTTCTTTCAAGCGGCCGCCAAACTTGTCGGCGCACACAGCCATCAGGATGATCGCGCCGATCACGACCTGATGCCAGAACGTGTTGACGTTCAGGATATTGAGGCCGTTGCGTACGACGGCCATGAGGATCGCACCGGCCGCGGTACCCAGCAGGGACGCCTTGCCTCCGGCCAGGCTCGTCCCTCCCATGACCACTGCTGCGATCACGTCCAGTTCATATCCCTCGCCAGCCTCTGGCATCGCCGCTTCAAGGCGAGATGTGAGGAGAACACCCGAAAGAGCGGCCAGAAATCCCGTCAGGGCGTAGACAGTGATCTTAATGTGATCGATCCTTATACCGACCAGACGCGCGGCTTCCGGGTTGCTACCGATCGACAGAGTGTAGCGTCCGAACCGCGTTTGATAGAGTAGAAAGTAGATCGCCAAAAACGTCACTATGGTGATTAGAACCGGCATCGGTACCAGCCAGACGAAGCCTTGTCCGAACATCTGGAAGGTCGGGTTAGACAAACCCGTGAGTGGAATGCCTTCGGTGTAGACCATGATCAATCCGCGGGTCATGACCATCATCGCCATGGTCACAATGAAGTCGGCAATCTTCACTTTCGCGACCAACACACCGTTTACGATTCCGATCAGCGTTCCAGCCGCGAGACTTGCCGCGACGCTGGCGAACGGATTAAATCCCCGGTTCATCAGATCGGCGGCGATCAGACCCGTGAAGGCAAGCGTTGAGCCGACCGAGAGATCTATACCGCGCATGGCGATGACGAGCGTCGCGCCGAATGCTATGATGGCGACGAAAACGGCCTGTCGCGTGATGTCCGTGAGATTTCCCAGACTCAAGAAACGCGGCGAGGCCAGGCCAAGCGCGGCGATCAACACGATCAATGCGATCAAGATGCCGCTGCCGCCCCCTGACAGCTTGAACCGTGAGCCGAGCGATTTTACGCCCAGAGTCTGAGCCGACATCCTATCCTCCACGAGTCCCCTCGTATGTCCGTTGAATTGAAAGCGAGGCGATAGTCTCTTCGCTCGCGGAAGAGGCGTCCAGGATTCCGGCAGCTTCTCCCTCGAACATTACGAGAATCCGGTGGCACAACCCGATCAGCTCCGTGCTATCGGATGAAACGACGATGACCCCTTTGCCCATCCGAGAACTGGCTACGATCAACTGGTAGACATCTGCCTTGGCCTTGATGTCGATCCCGCGGGTTGGCTCCTCGAGCAGGATCACTTCCGGCTCGGTCAATAGCCATCTTGCGAGCAGCACTTTTTGCTGGTTGCCGCCGCTCAAGCGCCCGATCGGCTGGTGAGGACCTTCCGACTTAATTCCCATCTCTTTGATGTATTTGATGCACCAGCTTCGCTCGGCGCCTTGATTTAGCCGGATGCCGCCGAGCTTAGGCAGACTGGAAGCAGTCAAATTCCACCCGACGCTGTGTTCGGCGAAAATGCCTTGCGTCTTTCGTTCGGCGGGTAGAAACGCAATGCCGCTACGCATCGCAGATGATATTGAATCGATGGCGACCGGTTTCCCCTTCAAGAAGATATTTCCTGCATCTGCCGTCCCATCGCCAAACAGTGCCCTTACGAGCGGGCTCTTGCCTGATCCTTCAAGTCCCGCGAGGCCTAAAATCTCTCCTTCATGTAAATTGAAGCAAATGTCTTGGAACGCTCCCTTCCGAGAGAGCCCTTCTACCCTGAGGATTGGATTCACGCCTGGGCTCGTTTTGGCCGGGAATTGCTTTCCAAGCGAGCCGCCGATCATCAGGCCGATCACTTTGCTCACGTCGAGCGCCGAGGCCGGCAGGTCGGCGACGCACGCTCCATCGCGCAAGACGATCACGCGGTCACAGATCGTCAGCACCTCGTCCAGTTTATGGGAAACGTAGATGACGGATTTTCCGGCCCGTTTCAGGTCGTTGATGATCCTGACAAGCCGCTCTCTCTCCGCTTTTTCGAGTGCCTCCGTTGGCTCATCCATGATGAGGATGTTCGCGTTTGAATTCAACGCCCGGGCAATCTCCACGATCTGCCGCTGGGCAAGGGTGAGAGCGCCAATCGGGCAATCGAGATCGAGTTCGACGTTCAGTACCTTGTTCAGGATCTGCTGCGCGCTGTCGCGCATGGCCTTCTTTCGAAGCGGCGAAGTAAGCCGTGGCGATGTCCCAATCGAGATTTCACGGCCGATAAAGATGTTTTCGACGGCATTCAGATCGGGAAAAAGACTAAGCTCCTGATAGATGATACTTATTCCGGCTCGTTGGGCATCCGCCGGCTCGCGAATGTCGACGTGTACGCCGTTGACCTCGACCTCTCCTTGATCAGGGACGTGCGCGCCGGCGAGAATTTTCATCAGCGTGGATTTCCCGGCACCGTTTTCACCGACCAGGCCGAGCACTTCGCCCTTGGCGAGGTTCATCGAAACGTTGAACAGCGCGTTGGTCGCGCCGAATCTCTTTCCGACCCCCGTGATCTTCAGAGCTTGTTCCGGTTTCGCCATCAGAGAGTCCTTCCAACGGAGAGAGCCGCGCAACGCACACGGCTCTCTCCCTAGCCCCTACTTGGTAGACTTCGCCACGTAGATGTAGTCGGACGGGTCGAAAGTGCCGATGTTACTGGCGTCGTATGTCTTCGGGGCGACGAAGATCTTCTTTGGAACGCCCTCGCCCTTCATGACGAACTGTTCGACGGCACGGACGATATTGCGCCCTTCTTCCTTCGCGCCGGTATCTACGGTCGCTGCAAAGTCCCCGACCTTGATTGCGTCATTGGCTTCCTTCATGTTCTCGTATCCGACGATCGCGATCTTTCCGTTCAGCTTTCTTGCCTTGAGCGCCTGCAGGCCACCCAGCGCCATTTCGTCATAAAGAGCGACAAGAATGTCGATGTCTGGATGCGCGGTGAGCATGTTCTCCGTCACGCTGAGACCTTGCGCCCGCACCCAACCAGCAGGCTGTTTCGCAACAATCTTCAGGTTCGGGTACTTTGAGATGATCTCATTGAAGCCCTTCATGCGCTGAGCGGTATGCGGCCCAGGGAGACCTTCCAAGATGGCGATTTTGACTTCACCCTTGTCCTTGTAGTGGTCTACGATCCATTGCGCTTGAGCACGACCACCGTCACTCTGGTCGTATCCGATGTCACTCACATAGTATGGATCATCGGCGACGGGCGAATTGAACAGGAAGACGGGAATGCCGGCCTCGGTCGCGCGACGGATCAGAGGTTCCAACGCGCCCTCGTTGTAGAGAGCGACAGCAATTGCGTCTACGTGCTCATTAATCCACGCTTCCATCGTGCGGACCTGATCGTCTGTCGCGGACTGGCTCTTTGGCGCCTGAACGAGCAACTGAATCGTACTAGGACCACCCAACCTGTCGATCTCTTCCTTCACGCCGGCCAGGACCCGTTGGTAATAGGTATCCATGGCGGTGGGCAAGAAACCAACCTTCAACGGCCGGTGAGCCTTGGCTTGGGGCTTCGCCTCCTTACCGGTCGCCGGAATTACTTTGTCCAGAAGAATTCCGGGAAATGCGGCGCCGTAATCAGCAGCACGCACCACCGCAGGAACGATCATCGCCGCAAGCAAGGTGGCGGCAAACGGCAAGCTAATAGAACGTCTCATGTTTCCCCTCCAATGATTTCTAGGTACTGCACGTGCCGCACGCGCAAGCGCGGGCAGCCCTCGCCGATCGCTCCGATGACCCGGAGCGCCGCAAACGATCAATCGTTCGATGCGGTATCCTGCCGCTAATCCTTGAGATTGCGGAGAATCTCCTTCAAGAGCCGCCAAATAGGCTCTACCGTCGTATGGTTCAGGCGCTCCCGCGTCGTGTGGACGTCGAACGCTTCAGGCCCTATGGAGATCATGTCGATTCCGGGAATCTTCTGGTTGAAGAGGCCAAGTTCGAGGCTCGAGTGCGAGACCTCTACATGCGGCTTGACCTTGAAGGTCTCTTCGTAGGCGCGCGTGGCCACCGCCAAGAGCTTGGAGTCCTTGTTGTAGGGCCACTCGGGGCAGTCGGCGAAGGTCGTCACCTTTGTGCCGCGCCCCATCAGCGCAGCCAATCGCTCGATGCGCTTCAGGATCGCGTAGCGTCGCGAGCTGATCGCACTTGGGATGGTCGAAAGAATCTCAACCTCCTCGTCGCTTGTCGACAGCAAGGCGATCGTATTCGAGCTCTCTACCAGGTTGGCAATGGTAAGGCTCATGCTCTGGACCCCATTGGGTGTGAGCGTGATGGCCTGGACGACCGAGTTGGCAGTGATGTCCGAGAGAACACGTTCCACAGCTTCAGTGTGACGCTCCAACCCGACCTCGAGCTTGGGGTCGCTGACAAAGAACTCCTTTTTTAGATCCGCCGAAACGCTCCTGACGATTTCGTTCGCTCGGTCCAGATCAGCTTGATGCACGAGCAGGATCGCTTCGGCGTCGCCCGGGATGACGTATCGATTGACGCCTCCTTTGACGGAGGCAAGCCTAATCGGCAGTTCATCGAGGAGTGCACCAAGGATTCGGGCGAGAAGGACAATCGCATTGGCGCGTTCGAGGTGAATGTCAAACTCCGAGTGACCGCTGCTGAGCCCCTTCACGAACGCGCGCAGCGGCGTGAGGCCAGCCGGCGATTTCTGCCACTCAGCCGGTATTCGGAACCGAGCCGAGATATCGCCCGCGCAGCCTGCGAACAGGCTCTTTGGGTCGTGCCAATTGAAGTCGATCAGCCGCTTTCCAGTCAGGCGAGACGCATCGAAATACTGGGCGCCTCCCTTCCCCACTTCCTCCTGTACGGTAAGCACGACCTCCAGCGGTGGATGTGGAATATCTGTCGAATCGAGCACCGACAATGCCAGAGCTACTCCTACAGTATTGTCCGCGCCGAGCGTCGTGCCCGTGCCATGGATGAAGTCACCATCGATCCGAAGTTTGATACCTTCCTTCTCGAAATCGTGATGCACTCCTTCATCGCTTTCGCACACGATATCGGTATGACCATGGAAGATTACTGGAGCCGCACTCTCGTACCCATGCGTTCCAGGTTTTTTCACGAGGATGTTGTGAATGTCGTCTTGGAAGTATTCGAGTCCACGATCCCGCGCGAACTGCGCTATGTAGTCGCTAACCTGCTTCTCGTTATACGAGCCGCGCGGGATCCGGCTGATCTCCTCGAAATAGTGAAAGAAGATTTCGGGCTTGAGGCCGGATAGGATACGGTTCGTCTCAGCACCACCCGCTCGAGCTTCGGTCTGTCGCCCGCTTGCAGTATCGGTCAAGGTCTGGTGCGCAGACATCATCTTCCTCCCATGGCTCCGCGCCGCTTTGTTGCGACCGCTTCGGAAGGCATGATAGGAAGTAGGAAAATAGCATCAAACGAATTACTTGATCAGTTGAGTGAGCTACATTCACTTGATATGACGCCGATAAATGGATAGAGAGCTCCGCCACCAGTTCTTCACAGGAGCTTATTTAGGTCTCCGGAGCTGTCCTGCGTCCGATCATCCTCCCGCACGAAGCGCACGGGATTTTCAGACCTTGCTGATGCATAGCGCTGAAGGGGAGCTGGAAAGAATAGCGCGGCTCCCAGATTTAGCAGCAGAACCGTTTAGCCAAACGGGAGCCTCGTAGCCGAACTTGCTCAGAGGGTGTTCGGCCTTGAACAGAACTGAGGAAATAGCGGAGCCGGCGCCGATAAGACGTGCTCGCACGTCATGAGCGGAATGCGCTCAAGCTCTGAGCGGCTCTACGACATTTTGAGGGCGGCCGCTCCAATATGCCTCAATGTTATCCACTAGCTGGTCGGCGAGCGATTGGATTGCCTCGCGGCTGGCCCACGCAACATGCGGCGTAAGAATAACGTTCGGCAGTTCAGTCAAACGTATAAGTGGATGATCATTTGGCGGTGGCTCGACGGTCGCGACGTCAAATCCCGCGCCGGCGATTAACCCCCGGCGCAGAGCCTCGCCCAAGGCAACCTCGTCTACTAGGCCGCCTCTTGCGGTGTTGATTAGCAGGGGCTTGCGGTCCATTAGCGCAAACTCAGGAGCCGCGATCATGTTTCGCGTGGCGGACGTGAGGGGAGCGTGGAGAGTGATCACATCGGATGTGCGCAACACGTCTTCGAATGGCGTGTACAGCGGTCCCATACCAGGAACTCCCTTGTAGGCCGAGAATAGGACTCGCATTCCAAACGCGCGACCGATGTCCGCAACCGCTCTGCCTAACGCGCCGTCGCCGATGATGCCAAGAACCGATCCAGCCAGGTCGCGAATTGGATGATCGAAGTAGCAAAACTGGCCGGATGCGGCCCACCGACCGTCACGCACGGAATCCCGGTAAGCAAGCAAGCTTCGGCGCAATGCCAACAGCAATGCAAAGGTGTGTTCGGGTACAGTATTCGTCGCGTAATTCCGGATGTTCGATACCGTTATGTCTCTAGCGGCGCAGGCCGAAAGATCTATGATATCGGTCCCCGTTGCCGCAACAGCGACGAGCTTGAGATTGCGGGCCCTCGCGACCGCCGCCGCATTTATCGGCACCTTGTTGGTTATGACGATATGGGCGTCTGCTACTCTATTGCCGACTTGATCTGGCTCGGTGGCAGCAAATTCCTGCAGTTCGTGCGGAAAAGCGAATGGCCGCAGGGCGATGTCCGACGGCATGGTGTCGCGATCGAGAAACACGATCTTGGACAATTCGTTCTGAATCATGTTTCATCCCTTAGTCGAACAGTGCAATCTCGCGGAACCGACAGCGCGCTACCGCCAGGCGCAATTCGCGCCGAGAGTCGACCAGTGTCACCCGCTCGTCCCTCACTATTTAGCGCTTCTCCCCTGAGATAAAACGAAAAGCACCTCCGGATAGATGAGTTCTGGTCAACTGACTTGAACCACTCACGAATTTCGCAGATGTTTTTGGCAATATGCCGCGGCATTAACGCACCCACCGTCGTCCGGAATTGCCAGCGATCCAGCCAAGCAGCCGGTATAATTCGTCTTTCCTACTGATCAGGGTCGATCTTCGCGTAGGTTGCCACGCGCTTGTCGATTACCCATGAGGAAACCAACTGGTCGAAGCTGCGAAAGTGCTCGGTGGCGAGGTGGGCATCGAAAGCCTCTTTATCGTCGTAGAGTTCGTAGAGGAAGATTTCAGCCCCCTCCTTCGCCTCACAGACCTCAAAGAGATGGCATCCTGGCTCCAGTCCAAGAGAATCAGCAGCGTTCTTCGAGATCGCCTTCCGGAAATCTGCTCGGTATTCTGCCTTGATCGAGAAGCTGACGGTGACTACGAACCCTCCCATCATGCGACTTCCTTAATGGCGCTCGGAAGTGCTGCGATCGTTTCGCGGGTGACCGTGGCGCAGCCCGCTGCGCCTCCCAGTTCGATCGGTACGGTGCCCGAAGACAGCGCGATTTCAACCGCACTCTCGATCAACCGAGCTCGCGTTTCAAGGCGAGGTTCATTGTGTTTCTCGGCAAGCCAATCGAGCATCATCGCTGCCGATAGAAACATGGCGCACGGATTTGCCTTGCCTTGACCGGCGATGTCAGGCGCGGTGCCGTGAGCCGGCTGGAACAGGGCATGCGCATCGCCAACGTCGGCGGAAGGAGCCATTCCCATGCCTCCGACCAGACCCGCGGCGAGATCCGAAAGAATGTCTCCGAACATGTTCTCCGTGACCATGACATCCAAGGTCCAGGGCTTCTTCACCATGGTGAGAGCCATGGCGTCCACGTAGGCGTGATCCGCTTCGATACCGCCATGCTTGGCCGCCACCTCGTCGAAAACCTTTCGAAAGAAGGCCATCGACGCAAACACGTTTGCCTTGTCTACGCAGGTGACTCTAGCCTTCTTGCCGCGCGCTTGCCGTCGCTCTGCGACACGAAAGGCGAAATCGCTGACACGCGCTGTTCCAGCCCGGCTGATGTGCATCGTGTCGTAGGCATCGCGGTCGTCGATCAGTTCACCCTTACCTCTGGCGTAGAACAGCCCTTCCGTCTGCTCTCGGATCAACACGAAGTCGATGTCGCGCGCCCGTGGATCCGACAGAACGTTTGGCAATCCCGGAAACCAGCGAATGGGTCTGACACCGGCGTAAAGATCGAGCGCCATGCGCAGATCCAACTGCGGAATGATCTCGGTCCCATCGGCGTGCCTGATGTCCGGCCATCCCATCGCCCCGAACAGGACAGCGTCCGCCTTTCGGCAGGCATCGAGCGTGATATCCGGCAAGGCCTCGCCGCTCGTCGCGTAGTATTGGGCGCCGGCGTTCCAGATCGTGGTCTTTAGGGGCGGCCCTCCGGATGCCGTGGTTTCGACGGCCGACAGCACTTCCAGGCAGGCGGCCATCACCTCGCGCCCTATGCCGTCGCCGGGAAGTACGGCAATGTCCAGATGATTCGATGAAATCGTCAAAGTGCCTCTCCAGATCTGTGTTCAAGTGGGGCTGGTCGCGCCTGCTTGCGAGTGTCGCGCCGACCTTGACGGCGATATTGCGGAATGACGGAACTAATCGCTTCCAATGGAATCAGCGGCTTCATCGTTGCATTTGCATTCCTTAATGAATTCATTATTGTACTTTAGCGTTCTGCTGCGTTTGCCGCAAGCGCTGACGTGGTGTTTTCTCGAAGAGAGCGGAGCACGTCCTTCTGAAGGGCTACCATCCACTTTTTTTCAAGGAAACTCGGACACCTGCTTCTCTTTTTCGATGGAGCGTGCCTAGTCTGCCAGGAAGCACGTGATGCGTCGAAATTCGTGTCGCGTACCGGAAGAAGCGCAAGGAAAAGACAGGTAGCCGGCTGCAATGACCATCAAGCCTCGAAGGAATTCGCCCGAACGCAAGGCAGTCAAACCGAAAATTCCGACGAGCGGACGTTCGGCAGCTGCTCCTGCACGGGGCGTCCGGCCTAACCAGGCCGATGTCGCCTACTCCCGACTGCGGGAACTCATCTTGGCCGGATCGATAGCTCCGGGCAGCTTCGTTCTCGAACTCGAGGCCGCGGCTAAGCTCGGGATGAGCCGCACGCCCGTGAGGGAGGCGATGGTCAGGCTGCGCGCGGAGGGCATTGTCGAGATTCGCGCCAGGCACGGAATGCGAGTCCTTCCAGTCTCGGCCGACGACATGCGCGAGATCTACGAGGTGATTACCAGCCTGGAGTCCACCGCCGCCGGGCTCGTTGCCAAGCGAGGGATCGATACAAACGCACTGTCCTCCCTCAACGAGGCCGTGAAGGCGATGGATTCCGCGCTGGAGCGCGACGATCTGGAACGCTGGGCGCAGGCGGACGAGGATTTCCATCGCACGCTGATCAACAGCTGCGGCAATGGCCGCCTAATCCAGACCGTCGATCAATTTTGGTCGCAAGCACATCGCGCGCGTCTTTTAACTTTACGTCTGCGGCCGAAACCCACTCAATCGAATCGCGAACATGCTGCCCTGGTTAAGGCCATCGCGAAGGGTGACGCGGAGGCCGCCGTGCGCATTCACCAGGAACACCGCGAGCGGGCGGGACGCCTGCTGACCGACCTTCTGCGCAAGATCGGCTAGGCGGTCGGCTCATGGAAGTTGCTGTGCACGCCAAGGACGGCGCGCGCAGCGCATTCAAGATGCGGTTCCCAGGTTCGCCTGTGCCGACGCCGACATCCACCGCGAGCGTTGCAGCAGAAAGTATGCGAGCGACACCGCAACGCAAACGGCCCAGATCGCCGCCACACAATAGATCCCCAAGTCCAGCGTTTTGGTGGACTGGGTGAGATAACCGATGATGAATGGCGCGAAGAAGCCCGCCGTTAGACCGACCGAGTTGATGAACGCTATGCCGGTAGCTGCGGAGATGCCCTTGAGAGCAGCAGTCGGCAGGCTCCAGAACACGGGCAGCGTGGCCATGACGCCGCCCAGTGCCATGCTCAGTCCTACCAAAACCATAACGAGAGTGTCCTTGAACCAAATGCTGATCAGGAATCCCAAGATGCCGAACAGGCAGCTTCCGACAAAGTGCAGACCACGCTCCCGCCTGCGGTCCGAGCTTCGGCCAACCAGGAGCATCACGAGAACCGCGCCTGCGTACGGGACTGCCGAGTAGATCCCGAGCTGCACGGTGTCAGTGACCCCACTGCCCTTGATGAGCGAGGGCAGATAAAAGAACACTCCCGATTGCGCAAGCACGATGCCGAAGAGGATCACTGCAAGCATTAGAACGTCGATATTTTTGAAAACCGCGGCGATCCCGAGAGAGGGCTTTTTGGTGTTTTCAGATTCTATGTTCGTTCGCAAACGGACCTTCTCGCCCCTCGTCAGCCAAGTTGCATCTTCGATATTGTCGCAAAGTGTGAACCAGACCACGAATGCAAGAATTACAGCGGGAAGACCCTCCACAAGGAACATCCATTGCCAGCCGGTGAGGGAAGCAACGCCGTGCATATTGGCGATGATCAAGCCGGAGAGCGGAGCTCCGAAGATGCCGGCGAGTGGAGCGGCCAGATAGAACAGCGAAGTGACGGTTGCGCGCCGTTCTGTGGGGTACCAGCGCATCATGTAAAAGATGACACCGGGAAACAGGCCCGCCTCGCCGATGCCGAGCGCAATGCGCATGATGTAAAACGAGTGTTCCGACCATACGAGGGCCATTCCCATCGAGATCAGGCCCCAGGTCAGGAGAATTCGGCCGAGCCAGCGGCGCGGACCGAAGTAGTGGAGCAGCAGATTGCTGGGAACTTCCGAAGCTGCGTAGCCGATGAAGAATAGTCCGGCGCCCAGACCATAGATGGCTTCGTTGAGGCCGAGGTCTCCCATCATCTGTGGCTTCGCGAAAGAGACGTTGATCCGGTCCAGATAGGAGATCGTGTAGCAGGTAATCAGCAGCGGCATCAGATGCCGTGTCACCTTTTTGTAGAGCGGATTGTCCTTCGGATCCTGAGCGGGCATCTCCAAGCTCATGCTAGTCTCCTCCTGAGTATACCGCATTTGTTAATGTATACGTTAATGTCACAATTGCAGAGACGGGCTAGGGATGCAAGTACTTTTCTGGAAAGGCGTGCCTTGAGCGGGTTGCCAGCGAGCGGATAAGGGGAAGTGCTGATGCGTGAGGAAATCGATTATGTGATCGTGGGCGCTGGTGCGGCCGGCTGCGTGCTCGCAAATCGCCTGTCGGCCGATAGTGCCACGACGGTCTGCGTCCTCGAGGCTGATCCTGTGGACCGCAATCCGTTCATTCATATGCCAGCCGGGTTTATCAAAACGCTTTTCGATCCTTCATGCACCTGGCAATTCAAGACGGATCCGACCCCACGTACGGGGGGACGAGCTATCTCGACGACCCAAGGCCGCACGCTAGGAGGTAGCTTCGTCGATCAACGGCATGGTCTATAACCGTGGCCAGCCAGCGGATTTTAACGGATGGGCTCAACGCGGGAACCGCGGTTGGGGATGGGACGATGTTTTGCCCTATTTCCGTCGCTCCATTCGCAGAATCGCGATCGAGAACGATGATGCTGCCCATGAAATCATTCCTGTGAGCCGCATGGCCTGGATTCACCCTGCGTCAGAAGCGTTCATCCGCGGCTGCATCGGTGTCGGCATCCCCTCAATCAGGACTACAATTCCGGTCGGCAAGAGGGCGTCGGATATTTCCAGCGTACCATCCGGAATGGACTGCGTGTGAGCAGCGCGAAGGCCTTCCTGAGACCGGCGCTCGGTCGATCGAATCTGGATTTACGGACAGGCGCGCGCGCATGCAAAATCGTCATCGAGTCCAGGCGAGCCACCGGCGTTCGTTACGTTCGGCAACGTGGGGCGCCTCCCCTGGAGGTTCGGGCGCGCCGCGAGGTTATCGTGTCCAGCGGTACAGCGAATACCGCGCGTCTACTGCAGATCTCTGGCATTGGTCCCGCACAATTGCTTCGAAGCATCGGAGTCGAGGTGCTCCACGAACTTCCGGGCGTCGGCGAGAATTTTCGTGATCACCTCGCCGTGCGTGTTGTAATGCGTGCGCGGGATGCATGGTCACCTTGAACGAACTGTCGCGCGGCTTTCGACTGGGCGGGCAGATCGCGCGATGGGCGGTGCGTCGACCAAACATACTCGCCACCACACCCTCGCAGGTTCATGTATTTTGGAAGTCCTCCGAGGCTCTCGACGCGCCCGATCTGCAATGTGTCTTCCCCCCTGGTTCTTACAAGCAAGGCGCCGTCTACGTTTTGGATGACTATCCGGGGTTCACGGCCGGGGCTTGGCCCCACAGACCGCAGAGCTCGGGATATGTGCGCGCACGATCGGCGGACGTCTTCGATGACCCGGTCCTTCAGCCCAACTATCTGGAAGACGCTGCCGATCGGCGTGTCACTGTCGATGGACTGCGCTTGCTTCGTCGGCTGTTAACGAGCCCCGAATTCTCTGAATTCATTTCCCACGAGACCCTCCCGGGACCGGATGTACGGACTGATGACGAGCTGCTCGACTTTGCCTATGCTAATGGAAGCACATGTTATCACCTCGTCGGGACCGTCCGAATGGGCCCTGCAGATGATTCGGGCGCAGTGGTCGACAACGAGCTCCGCGTCCACGGCTTGGCCGGCCTGCGGATCGTTGACGCTTCCATCATGCCGACGATGCCTTCAGCCAATACATACGCCACGACGCTGATGATTGCGGAGAAGGCAGCCGATATGATCCGCGACAGAAGGGCCGCGTCCCCAGATCTCGCGCCTTGATCCTCGGATTTAGATAAAGGCGGCCGCTGCCAAAGGGCAGCGGCCAAGTCGAGGGAGGAAGCAGACGACCGGCCTGCCAGCGGAGAGCGCGAGATCCGGCAAATACTTTGCCGTACGGCGATATTTGCTTCAGATCGCGACTCTGACTGAATTCCGAAACGGGTCTTCAACGCATTACGAAGGGATCGGCAACATCTTCTGCGGTGCTGATCATCACGCTCTTGGTCTGCAGATAGTTCTGGATGGAATCGAGCCCGTTCTCGCGACCGATCCCCGAGTGCTTGTAGCCTCCCAGAGGAGAGAGATAGCTGATCACTCTATAAGTGTTGACCCAGACCGTCCCGGCCTGAAGTCTCTCCGACATTCTTAGCACCCGGCGGATGTCCCTGGTCCAGAAGCCGGCCGCAAGGCCATAGGTCGTGTCGTTGGCGATCCTGAGAGCCTCCTCCTCGTCGTCGAACGGGATGCAGGCCAAAACGGGCCCGAAGACCTCCTCTTGTGCAATCCGCATCTCGTTGCGAACACCAGTGAAGATGGTCGGTTCGACGAAGTAGCCGCCATCTCCGACCTCGGGTCCCGATGCGGGCCCGCCGCCGAGAACGCATGTCGCCCCTTCGCCCTTGGCGACACCGATGTACTCGAGGATCTTGCGATATTGGGGAGGCGTGGTGACCGGACCCACTTGCGTACCAGTCAGCAGCGGATCACCCTTCTTGGCACGCTTGGCGAATTCGACAATCCGTTCGACGAAACGATCATGGATGCTTCGCTGGACCAGCAGGCGTGAACCAGCGATACATGTCTGACCAGTCGCAGCGAAGATTCCGGAGATCACGCCTTTGACCGCATTGTCGATCTCCGCATCGTCGAAGACGATGTGCGGAGATTTTCCGCCGAGCTCGAGTGTGACCTTTTTGAACGTGCGGGCCGCGACCTGGCCGATGTGCCGACCAGTGTTCTCGCTCCCCGTGAACGCGATCTTGGCCACGTCCGGATGGCACGTCAGAGCATCTCCGATTTCGTTTCCGAAGCCGGTGACGACGTTAAATACTCCAGCGGGAAATCCCGCTTTCTCGACCAACTTGGCGAACTCGAGCGTCGAGGCTGATGTGAACTCGGATGGCTTCGCGACGAAAGTATTGCCCGCGGCGAGTGCCGGTGCGAGCTTGTAGGCCAGAAGGAGCAGGGGTGAATTCCAGGCCGTGATGCCCACGCAGACGCCCAGCGGCTCGTGACGAGTGAAATTGAACGTCTGCGGCTTGTCGATCGGAATGACGGCGCCTTGGATTTTGTCAGCGAGACCGCCGAAATAGTAATACCATTGCGGAATGTAGCGCAGTTGGAAAGCCATCTCGTTGATAAGCTTTCCGTTGTCGGTCACCTCAATACGCGCGAGCATGTCGGCGTTCTCGGCAATGAGGTCACCCAATCTGCGTAGGAGATGGCCTCTGTCGCTCGGCGTCAGCTGTGGCCATGGCCCCGTCGTGAACGCCGACTTGGCGGCAAGGACGGCTTGATCGACATCCGTCTGCCTTCCGCGCGGGATCATCGCCCAAGGCTTGCCCGTGAAGGGATTCTGACTCTCGAACTGCTCGCCACCGGCTGCATCGACCCACTGACCGCCGATAAACATCTTGTAGGATTGCATGCTCTCACCGTTCGGCTTGGTATTTTTGTGATCCTGCGCTGGATCAAGTTCCCATTTGCTGGGCGAGATCGATGATGTCCTTTGCGACGATGTCCCAGTCTTGTTCGGGAACCAAATCCGTCGTTTGTCCGGATCCGTACTCAATCGGTCGCGGGATGAATGCGGTCTTCAGCCCGAGCGCGCGAGCCGCCGCAAGATCGTAGTTGTGGGCGGCGCACATCATCACCTGGGCAGGGTTGAGGTACATCAGACGGCACACTCCGAGATAAGTCTCCGGATGAGGCTTGAAGTGACGGAAGAGCTCGCACGAAAATACGTTGTCCCAGGGGAGCCCGGCGTGCTTCGCCATGTTGACGAGCAGCGCGACGTTTCCGTTCGAGAGCGGGCCGATCACGTACTTCCGTTTGAGGCGCGTGAGTCCATCGACAGCGTCGGGCCAACCATCGAGCCTATGCCAGACGGAGTTGACGTGCTGCATCTGGGAACGAGATAGATTCTTGATCCCGACCTCCGCCGCCACCTTTTCGAGGGCGTGCGCGTGAAGCTCGTCGAGGTTGGTCCAACCGATCTCGCCGTTTCTCACGCGGTTCTTCTCGGGCTCGTATTCGAGCCGCCAGCGGTCCGCCAGTGCGGTCCAGTCGGCCTGAATCCCTTCGTTACGCCCCCAAATCGATAGATCACGGATGATGCTGCCGCGCCAATCGACCACTGTGCCGAAGGTGTCGAATACGACGACTTTGACGTCTTTGGTCAAACTCTTCATCGTCCGGCGCGCCCTGGCTGTTGCAACGAATTTGTTAACGTATGCATTACGAGATAGGGTGCGGCGCGTCAAGCCGGACGCGCCCTGTGCGGCATGGTTCCTCTCAAGAACTTCTGACGGCACGCTTCACTTGATGGACGACGTTCTCGGCGGTGATGCCGAAGTGACGGAACAGGTCCTCTCCAGGTCCCGACGCCCCGAACCCGGTCATCCCGACGAAGATGCCGTCCTCGCCGAGATAACGCTCCCAGCCCTGGCGGACGGCCGCCTCGATTCCCACCTTGAGTGTATCCGCGCCGCCAAGAGTGCTGCGCCGGTAGTCTTCGTCCTGCTGCTCGAAAGCTTCCCAGCTTGGCATCGAGACCACCGCGGACGATATCCCTTCCTTTTCAAGAAGCCGCTTTGCCTTGAGCGCGATCGAGACCTCGGACCCGGTCGCAACCAGGCTGACCTGTCTCGGACCGCCGACCGCCGCGGCGAGCACGTACGCGCCCCGCGCACAGAGATTCTCGTCGGTATGGCTGCGGCGAACCGGTGGTAAAGCTTGACGGGAGAGGATCAGGGAAGAGGGACCATCCCGCCTCGCCAATGCTATCTCCCAACATTCGGCGACCTCCACCGCGTCGGCCGGTCGCATGACCAGCATGTTCGGGATCGCCCTAAGTGAGGCCAGGATCTCGACGGGCTGATGGGTAGGTCCATTCTGCCCAATTCCGATCGAGTCGTGGCTGTAGACGAATATGCTGCGCACCCCCATGAGGGCGGCCATTCTGATCGCAGGTCTTAAGTAATCGGAGAAGGCCAAATAGGTCGCCCCGATCGGAACGATACCGCCGTGGGCGGCCATGCCGTTCATCATTGATCCCATGGCATGCTCGCGTATCCCGTAGTGAACAAAGCGCCCTCCTCTGTCACTCGCCGCAAAAGCACGCAGTTCGCGCTTGTGCCCCGTCGGCCCTTCGAGATCCGGAGCTCCGCTCACCAACTCGGGAATCGCGGCAAATACGCTTGCGATTGCCTCTCCGGAAGATTGAATAGACGGTTGGGCGGGCAGGTTGATCGCCGACCGCTTATACAGCCGCAGGGACTCCTCCCAGCCCGTCGGCAGCTCCCGCGCGGCGAGGCGCTCCACAAGAGCGCGTTTGTCCGCTGGCAGCCCGGCAAGCCGCGCCTGCCAGGCGCGATATTCGACGCCATTGCGCGCCTCTATCATGCTCCGCCAACCTGCCAAGACGTTTTCCGGGACGACAAACGGTGGTGAAGTCCAGTCCAGGCGCTCGCGCGCGGCTTCGGTGTCCTCTTTGAAGACACGACTACCATGCGCGCCCCTCTGACCTTCGAGCCGAACGAATCCCCGGCCGATGGTCGTGGCGCACGCGATCAGACTTGGCCTGGAATCGGATTTGGCGTGAGCGATCGCAACGTCGATTGCCTCCATGTCGTGTCCGTCTGCATCCAGAACCTGCCAGCCCGCAGCCCTGAACCGGCTTCGGATATCCTCGCTGATCGAGATCGAAGTGCTGCCGTCGTCCGTGATTGAGTTGTCGTCCCACAGTACGATCAGCTTTCCCAATCTCAAATGCCCGGCGAGCGAAAGTGCCTCCTGAGCGACCCCTTCCATCAGGCAACCGTCGCCGGCGAGAACATATGTGAAGTGGTCGACTATGTCTGGTCCGAGTACGCTACGCAGATGCTCTTCCGCAACGGCCATTCCCACGCCATTCGCGAAACCCTGACCAAGAGGACCGGTTGTCACCTCAATGCCATGTTCCGTTGCGTATTCCGGATGGCCATGACAGATCGAGCCAAGTTTTCGGAACGACTTGATCTGTTCGATCGTAACGGCCTCGTAGCCACTGAGGTGCAGCACGGAGTACAGCAGCATTGAACCGTGACCGTTCGAGAGCACGAATCTGTCGCGATCAAACCAATTCGGATTGGCGGGATTTAGCTTTAGGTGGCGTGTGAACAGAACGGTGGCGATCTCTGCGCAACCGAGCGGAGCTCCCGGATGACCATCGCCAGAGCGCTCGATCGCGTCCAGAGACAGCATCCTGATGGCGTCCGCCATCTTCTTGCTCAGGGTTGCGTCGGCAAGCACTTGTGTTCGGACGACATTCATAAGTTTACTCTCGCTTTATCGGGTGTGTGGTCGCTGATCTGCGTCTGCAGGCCCGCCTTAAAGGAAGCCGGTGGAAAGCCAGGGGATGCCGGCCACGATCGTTAGGCCGACCAAAAGGGCCCCCACGTATCCCAACAGGGGTCGGATGCCTTCCGCCGGATCCACGCGGCCTATCGCGCACGCGGCATAGTAGCCAACGCCAAAGGGCGGCAAGAACAGCCCGATTCCCATCGCGAGAATGACGACCATGGCATAGTGGACTTCATGGATGCCGACGCTCTTCGCGATCGGAAACATCAGCGGCGCGAACAGCACAAGCGCAGGGATCCCTTCCAGCACGCTTCCGAGGATCACGAACATAACAATGGATACGATCATGAAGGTCGGGGCGCCCCCCGGAAGCGACGACATCATCTTGGCGAGATCACGCGAGAAGCCCGACTGGGTGAGGCACCAGGCGACGGTCGTCGCGGCTCCTATGATGAAGAGGATCGCACCCGACAGGGCAGCCGTATCGACAAGCATCTTGGGAAGTTTAGACCAGTCGCAACGACGGTAAATCAAAAGTCCAACGAGAATCGAGTAAGCAATACCAATCGTGGAGACCTCAGTGGCGGTGGCAACCCCCTCGACGACCGCCGCTCTTATGATGAACGGCAGGGCAAGGGCCGGCGTCGCGAAGAGAAACGATTTGAGGACCTCTTTGCGACTCGGCGTTCTCGCGTCGGACACGTTCGCCTTGCGGTTGCGCCACCAGACTAGGACCGCGAGGGATGCCCCCACCGCGACGGCTGGGAGAAGACCGCCGGTGAAAAGTGCTGCGATAGACACCGTCGTGACCGATCCGATCGTGATCAACACAAGGCTTGGAGGAATCGTTTCGGTCTGGGCTCCCGTCGCGGCCAGTAGCGCCACGAGTTCGCCGCCGCGTTGCCCGCGTTTCCTCATTTCCGGAAACAGCGACGGCGCCACGGCCGCCATGTCGGCGGTCTTGGATCCGGAGATGCCGGATACCAGATACATTGCGCCGATCAGCACATAGCTCAATCCGCCCCTGACGTGCCCCAGCAGCGCGGCGAGGAAGTCGACCATAGCCTTCGCCATCCCAGTCGTTTCCATGAGCATTCCAAGAAACACGAACAAAGGCACAGCCAGCAGGATCAGGTGGGACATACCCTCGTCGAGCCGACCAGCAATGGTGAGCAACGGAGCATTGGTCGACAGACCTAGGTAGCCCAGTGCGGCGATCGCGAAGGCGAACGCAATGGGCACGCCAAGGAAGACCGCTACTCCGACAAGTCCGACGAAGAATATGATGAGATTGAGGTTTCCGAGTGCATGGAAAAGGCCACGCAAATACCAGGCGCTGGCCATTGCGAATGCAATGAAACAGGCCGCGGTCGCCACACGTCGAAAGCTGGCCATCGAACTGAGCCGAGCCAGAGCGAAGACAATCATCAAACCAAAGCCGATGGGAAGCGCGGAGGCCCTAATCGAGCCCGAGATTTCTAACGCCGGAGTGATGACAAACGATTCTTCGTGCGCGTAGTCGAACGAGGGAACGAAAACGAGCAGCATCAGCGCTACGCACACCAGCAACGCCAGGAGTTCGCAATTAGCGCGAGCAGCTCCGGGAAAGCGATCGACCAGCGCAGTCATGCGCATGTGCTGGCCTCGGTGCAGGGCGATCGCCGTCCCCAACATCGAAAGCCATACGAACAGAATCTGAGCCAGTTCGTCCGTCCACACGATGGGATTATGGAAGACATATCGTGCGACGACGCCTACCGAGAGCAGACCGATTTCGACGGCCACAACGAGGCCGGCGAGAAATTCGGTGACGGTCACCAGAGGCCCTAATAGGCGCGGTACGGGCGCCGATTGAACTCCAACGTCCATTACCGTATGCTCCGCGGCTGGCGACATCGTACGCTCCTCAGCTCAGCTTGCCGCTCGCGGCCTCCAATAGAGACCAGGCCTCCTCGCCATACTTGCTCTTCCATTCTCCATAGAATCCGGACTGCTGCAGCTTGGTGCGGAAGGCGGAGGCATCTACCTTGAGGAATTCGAGGCCTTTGGCCGCCAGTTCACCCTGCAATGAATTGTTGAGAGCGGCGACGTCGGCCCGCTGCTTGAGGGCCGCGTCATTGACGGTAGCAACGATCAGGTCGCGGTCGGTAGCCGAGAGTCCCTCAAACGATCGCCTGTTGGTTAAGAACCAGAATCCATCCCACATGTGGTTTGTTTCGGACAGGTACTTTTGGACTTCGTACATCTTCGCGAAGTAGATGCCCGCAAGAGGGTTTTCCAGGCCGTCCGCGACCTTCGTCTGCAACGCGGAATACGTCTCTCCCCACGGGATGGAAGTGGGGGATGCTCCCAACGACTTGAACAGCGAGGTCCAAAGCGGACTAGGTGGGACGCGAATCTTGAACCCTTTGAGATCGTCCGGGGTTTTGATCGGGCTGCGCGCAGATGTCGTCTGCCTGAAGCCGTTGTCCCACATCTTATCGAACGCCACGATGTTGGCTTTGGCGAAGCTCGCGACGATGTGCTTTCCAAGTGGTCCATCCACGGCATTCCAGACCTGCTTGTAGTCCGAGAACGCAAAACCTATCCCTGTGATGGCGGCTACGGGAACCAAGGTGGCGACAATCAGGCCCGACGAGGCGAAGAACTCGAGGGCGCCGGACCTGAGCTGACTGAGCATGTCCGCATCGGTGCCAAGCTGACTGTTCGGAAAGACCTGGATGTCGACCCGCCCGTCTGTTCCTTTCAGTATCGTCTCGCTCGCCTCCCTCATTCGAACATTGAGCGGGTGATCCGCTGGCATGATGTTGGCGAACTTCATCTTGAACTGAGGCTCGGCCCGCAAGATAGATGGACTTGCAAAGCCCACCGCCAGGCCCGTCCCGCCCAACAGAAGTCCGCGGCGCGAAAGCTTCCTCATAGTCTCCTCCTTGTTAGCAGCTTTGTTGACCGGCTTGCGCTGCGGGCTGCATCGCAGCGAGTTACTCAACCCTTCTCGGCGAAGAACTTCAGCAAAGCCTGCAAGACGAATTCAGGCTGCTCCTCCGCGACCCAGTGGCCGCAATTGGGAATGATGCCGCCACGTACGTTCGCGGCAACGCGCTTCAGAGAGTCTAAAGTCTCCAATCCACGCCCGAATGCCTTGTCTCCCCCAAGAGCGAGCACCGGCATCGTGAGTTTGCCGTTGCGTTCAAGCACTTCCCGGTTATCGGCCGCGTCCTGCGCGAACGCGCGGTAATAGGCGAACATTGCCCGGAACGCCCCTAACTTCTTGTAGGTGCGGTAGTATTCCTGCTTGTCTTCCTCCGAGATGCAGTTGGCTCGATGGCCGTAGTTCTCGAAGAACCAATTCATCATCAGCTCCTCTCGGCCGGCGCAGAGCGCTTCCGGGAGATCCGGCGTGCGATAGAAGGGATGATGCCAGCGTCTGCCACCCTGGGACATCTCAGCTCCGTCACCGGGTATGGTGACGTCCAGAATGGCCAGGCGCGACACTGCTTCCGGGTGATGCGCTGCGAGGGAGAATGCGACTGGCCCACCCCAGTCATGGCCGACAAGATGGAACCGGGTTACGCCGAGATGGTCATGGACTAGTTGCCATACGTCTTCGGCGACCGTCTTCTTGTCGTACCCGGACACGGGACGCGTCGAGTCGCCAAGGCCCCTCAGGTCCGGGGCGACAACGAGGTATTTTTCGGCCAGCTTGGGCAGAATGAAGCGCCATTCGAACGATGTCTGCGGAATTCCATGGAGAAGCACCAGCGCTTCGCCCTGTCCTGCCGTGAGATAGTGAAGGGTGACTTCCTTCAGATCGGCGAACTGTCCAGTGAAAACGCTCATGGTTGGCTAGCTCCCGCATCGGCTGTCATGGCACGATAGGCGCGAACCACCTGGCTGTCGTCGATCTGTCCCGCTCCCTGTCCGGACACCGCCAAGAACATTTGCTGAGCGACCGATGCAAGGGGAGTTGGCGCCTTGAGCCGGAGACCCGCATCCAGCACTATTCCGAGATCCTTCACGAAGATGTCGATCGCGCTCGTAACCTTTGGGTCGTTCGCGACCATCCGCGCCCCGCGATCCCGCAGCATCCAGCTTGAGGCGGAAGACTGCGAGAAGATGTCAATCAAGATGCGCGGATCGATGCCCGCCTTGGCTCCGAGCGCCACGGCCTCGCCCGCGGCGGCCAAGTGCACTCCGCACAGGAGCTGGTTGATTGTCTTGACCAACGCGCCTTGCCCGGCACGTTCGCCGACGTGGAAGACTTTGTCGCCCATCGCGTCCAGGATCGGCTTCACGAGCTCGAACGTCTCGTCATTGCATGCGGCCATGATCGTGAGTCCGGCGGATGCCGCACCCGCTACCCCCCCTGATACCGGAGCGTCGACGAAGCGTCGTCCCTTCGCCGCAACCTGAGCGGCGATCTGCTCGACCTCCGCGGCTGGACACGTGGCCATCAGGATGACTGTCGCGCCGGCCGGCAATGCGTCCACAGCTCCGGACTGGAAGAGAACCTGTTCTGCCTGACCAACGTTGACCACCATCAAGAGAAGGAACTCGGACCTAGTTGCCGCATCGCGCACGGACTCGGCCCACGTGCCTCCGTTCTCTTCGAACGCCACGCGCGCGCCGGCGCGAACGTCGAATCCCTTCACGCGAAAGCCGCGAGAGCACAAATTGCGCGCCATCTGGGAGCCCATCGATCCGAGCCCGATGAAGCCGATCTGCTTCGGCGCGGAAGCGGGTGAGCTCTGCTGTTGCATGTCGTCCTCAATCAAAGCCATGACTTGATGCTATTCGAGATCGCGCTTGCGGAAATTCCGTAGCGGTCGTGAAGCGTTGGAAGTGCGCCGGCGGCCAGAAATTCATCCGGAAGCCCGATATGGTGGAAAACGGGATATACGCGCGCGCGCATCAGAAGCGTCGCGATGGCTTCGCCCAGTCCGCCGATGACCGAATGGTTCTCGGCAACAACGACGGCCCGGCCCGGCTTTCGACAGGCCGCGACGATCGTTTCGACGTCGAGCGGCTTAATGGTGGGAACATGCAGTACGGCCGCTTTGATGCGATCCGCCGCGAGTAGCTTCGCAGCCTCAAGGGCGCGCATCGTCAGCAGGCCTGAAGATATGATGAGGATGTCTTCCCCATCGCGCAATTGCGTCGCTTTGCCGAGTTCAAATTCGTAACCGTACTCGTCCAGCACGAGCGGCACCTGCCCACGCAGGAGCCTCATGTAAACCGGACCCTTATGCTCGGCGATAGCCGGCACCACCTGCTCGATTTCCAAAGCGTCGCAGGGATCGATCACCGTCATGTTGGGCATCGCGCGGAGGAGCGCGAGATCTTCTGTCGCCTGATGGCTGGGGCCGTAGCCGGAGGTCAGGCCGGGCAATGCGCAGGCGATTTTGACGTTGCGATTCTCCCCCGCGATCGTCTGATGGATGAAATCGTACGCGCGACGTGACGCGAAGACGGCGTAAGTCGTGACGAACGGAATGAAGCCTTCTGAGGCCAAACCCGATGCGCTGCCAAAAAGAAGCTGCTCGGCCATGCCCATTTGATAGTGGCGGTCGGGGAACTCGTTGGCAAAGACGTGGAGATCAGTGTATTTGCCGAGATCTGCCGTCATTCCAACGATCTCGGGACGTCGGCGGGCGACCTCGATAAGCGCGTGACCGAAAGGGGCAGGCTTGGTCGCCTGACCCTCGGCTGCGATCGACGCGATCATCGCGGAGGTGGTCAGCCGCGGCTTGCTCGGCGCCGTCGTGGCGTTGGTCGTTTCCGGCTTCATGCTGACCTCCCTTCGCCGAGCGCCTTTAGTGCCAATTTCCACTCATTCGCATCGACCCGCATGAAATGGTTTGGTTCACGAGCCTCCAGAAACGGAACTCCCTTTCCCATCAGAGTGTCGGCGATAATCATTCGGGGCTGCGGTTCTTGGTGTGTCTTCGCCGCATCAAAGGCCCCGACAACTGCCTCCAGATCGTTACCGTCGACACGTTGCACGAACCAACCGAACGCCCGCACCTTGTCAGCGAGCGGCTCGAATCCCATCATCTGTTTGGACGGTCCATCGGCCTGCTGATTGTTGACGTCCACGATGGCGATGAGATTATCGAGCCTGAAGTGGGCTGCCGACATCATCGCCTCCCACTTTGAGCCTTCGTCGAGCTCGCCGTCGGAGAAGAGCGTGTACACGCGGCTGTCGGAGCCCCTTCTCTTGAGACCCAGACACTTGCCGACCGCGATGCTCAGACCGAGCCCCAACGAACCGCCCGACATCTCCATTCCCGGCGTGTAGCTTGCCATTCCAGACATGGGCAGTCGGCTGTCGTCGAATCCATACGTGTCAAGTTCGCTTTCCGGTACGATCCCGGCCTCGATTAGCGCCGCATAGAGGGCGATGGCATAGTGGCCGTTCGAGAGCAGGAAGCGGTCGCGGCCATCCCATTCCGGGTCTTCCGGCTTATAGCGCATGGCGTGAAAATAGGCTGCCGCCAGCACATCGGCGATGTCGAGCGCCTGCGCAATGTACCCCTGTCCTTGGACTTCGCCCATGCGCAGCGCGTGGCATCTGATGCGACGCGCGCGTTCGCTCAATGAAATATTGTGACCCTGACCTGTCATGTTTTCTACGTCCGTGTCCTTTCTACGAGCCAAAGACCCACAGGTCCTCCGCTTCGCGAACTCGTCACGCAGAATCAGACTCCGCTCGGCTGCGAGCGGGTTGAGCGTTTCTCCGATCTCTGCGGTTATTCGTCCGCTATTTCGTTCGAGACCGTATCCCCCTTGTCCAATTGCAACAAAAGAATTAAACCCTCTTTTAGATGAATAGGGCTCATTTGACGTGTCCGAGACTCCGCAGCTTCGCGCCATCCAGATTTTTGAGGCCGCGGCTCGCCTCGGATCGTTTCTTCGTGCTGCGGATGAATTGAGCCTGACGCCATCGGCAGTGAGCCACCAGATAAGGTCGCTCGAAGAATCGCTTGGCGTGCAACTCTTCCACCGCATCAATCGCGCCGTCATGCTGACGGACATCGGCAGCAAATACGCCGACGAGATCTCGGAGGCGTTGGGACGAATAGAGGCCGCGACGCACACGATTACGCGACGGGGCAAGAGTGATATCCTCACGATACATTCCGTTCCGAGCTTTGCCAGCCAATGGCTCATGCCACGATTGTCCAGGTTCGGCGCTCTCAATCCAGCGATCGATCTCAGGCTCAACGCATCGGGCGATGCAGCCGATCTTGGAGGCGATGCGGTCGACATCGACATTCGCTATGGGACGTTCGTTCCTGCGGCGTACCTAGGGGTCGATCCCTTCCCTCTCGAGACGATCGTCGTCTTATGTTCACCCAAATTGATGAAGGGGGCCTCGCGTATTCGAACACCAGCCGACCTAAAGAAGCACGTCCTTATCCACTCCGAGGTCAATCTCTATAGATGGAGGCATTGGGCCGAAGATAAGAACGTGGAATTGGATCTTGAACGAGGTCCTCGCTTCGATCGGTCGTTCATGGCGATCAGCACCGCCGTGGATGGCCTGGGCGTCTGTTTGGAAAGCCGTCTTCTGGTGCAGCGCGAGCTCGAAGACGGCCGCCTTGTCATGCCGTTCGGCGCTTCCGGCAAGCGGATAAAATGCCATAGTCTCGTTTACCGGCGATCCCGGTCGAACGTTCCGAAGATCGCGACGTTCCGGTCCTGGCTGGTTCGTGCCCTCAAGGAGACAGACACGTGAGCCGCTCTGAGCCCGGTTCACGCAGCAGCCGTACACGCGTATGTTCCGGTCCTCGGTTCTCGCTGTTATCTTTTCGAAAATACCCTGCTCATTTTGAGTCACGCCAGCTATGCGCCGGAACGTACCCGAGTATCCGACGCGCCTTATCGATCGAGAGGAGCGTTTCGTTGCCCTTGACTGCTCTTTTGAACGGCACTCCGGGAAAGTACTTTGCGGCGAGCTCGGCGCTCGGCGTCGGAAAGACTGTATCCTGATTTGCTATGACGAAGACCTCCGCTCCTTTCAAGTCGGACTCGAGCGACAACCGAATGGCCAGCGCTCCGTCCCGAGCGTCGATGTAACCGAATAGATTGAATTTCCGCACCTCTGGGTCGAATGAAGGGAAGTCTGCATATTCGGACGGATCCATTACGTTCGAGAACCGGAGGCAGATGATTTTCGTTTCGCGATCCCACCGGCAGAATTGGCGCGCCAACTCCTCGCCAACTGCCTTGGAAAGCGAGTAGGCGGTCTCTGGTCGCGCGGGATAGTCCTCATCCAAGGGCAAGTATGGGGGCGGAGTCTCGTACGGGAGTCCGAGCAGGGTCTCGCTCGACGCCCAAACGATGTTTCGTATGTGAAGACGTCGCGCGGCTTCGAAAACGTTGTATGTGGCCAACGTGTTTATTCTGAAAACCTCTCCGCTGGGCTTGACGCCCGGCATCGGAATGGCTGCGAGATGTACGATCGCATCGACACGACGATTGTGATTCCAATCCATGCCTGACAGTAGTTCGAGCGTGCGGTCCAGGCTGGTGAGGTCAACCTCGACAAAGGGGCAGATGCGCTGCTCCGGTGGCGAAACGTCGGCGTTGATCACGTTGTAACCGCGATCCAGTAGATCACGGACGCAGGCCCTGCCCAGTTTTCCGCTGCCGCCGGTTACGATCACCAAGGTCATCTGCACATTCCTTCCAATTCTAGATTTCGCTTGATCAGGAGCGCTGGCTTCGACCAAGCGCCACTGCCAAGACGATCAGGACGCCGCGGGCCATGAGTTGCTGACTGAAATCCAAACCCAGCAGGATCAGGCCGTTGTTGATCACACCAATCAGCAGAGCTCCGACGATCGATCCCACGACTGTACCGGCTCCGCCGAACAGGCTAGTACCGCCCAAAACGACCGCCGCAATGACGGAGAGTTCATCCCCCTCTCCCAGCTGGAAACGTCCGGATTGGAGGCGCCCCGCATAGAGCATCCCAGCGATTGATGCCGCGGTCGCTGTAATAAGAAGCGCCTGGAATTTTACTGTCCGCGTCTTGACGCCGCTGTAACGGGCCGCGGTTTCGCCACCGCCGGTCGCCAGAAGTTTTCTGCCGAAAGGCGTTTTATGCAGGGTAATGTGAGAAACGGTCCCAAGTATAGCCACCCAAAATACCAATACCGGCACTGGACCGATGTTACCCGAACCGAAAATCGCGATGAACGTATCGTCTATAACCGGCACCGGAGAGGTGCCGCTCGTCCACATACCCAGCCCACGCGCGAATCCCATCATCCCCAAGGTTACAAGGAACGAAGGAATACCGACCCAGGCAGTGAGTCCGCCGTTCACCGCTCCCACGACGAGGCCCGTGGCTAGTCCAGCCAGCACGCTCGGGATCAACCCGTAGCGGCTGAGTGTAATGCTGGAGACGACGGATGCGAGGCCTGCGATTGCTCCTACCGACAAATCGATCTCGCCAGCGCACAGCACGAACGTCATAGCCATCGCCATGATCGAGATGATCGCCGTCTGTCGGGTGATGTTCAGTAGATTATTCGTCGACAGAAATCCGCGGTCGCTTAAGACGACCGCGAACACTGCGAAAATGAGGACGAAGCCGATGTAGACGACATACTGCCTCCAGTTACCAATGAATGACAAACCCCGCCTGTTCCGCGCTGAATCTATGGACGCTGTCGTCATCGTGGTACCGTTCTCTTTCAGCGTGCGGGAGCAGTGAGCCGAACTTCTTGAAGCAGCATTTGCAAGCCGTGCTCGGCCTTCGCGATGCGCGCTCCACCGTCCGAATCAGACGGATCCTGGTCCTCCATCCAACTGGATATCTCGTCCCTCGTTACTTCTCTGACGAGACGGCCGTCGCTCATGATGAGGACGCGGTCGCTTACAGCAAGCAGTTCGGCAATCTCAGATGAAATCATGACAATGGCGCGCCCTTCGTCGGCTAACCCGCGGATCAGTTCGACGATTTCCGATTTGCTTCCGACGTCTATGCCTGCTGTAGGCTCGTCCAAAATGAGAATATCGGGGTTTGTGGCCATCCATTTCCCAAGCACGACTTTCTGCTGGTTGCCTCCAGAGAGGGTCCGCACCGGGACGGCGTCCGTCTCAGTCTTGATTCTGAGTTTGTGAACGATTCTTTCCGTCGACTTTGCTTCCTCAGCATTGTCGATCAAAGGCCCTCGAACGAGATCGTCGATCCTCGGGAGACCGAGGTTGGCCCGGACGCTATGAGCAACAATCAATCCCTCACGCGATCGGCTTTCGGGTATCAATGCGATGCCCGCGTCCATTGCTGCGCGTGGCCGATCGATCTCGATGGGTCTATCTTTCACCCTGATCTCGCCGGAGAGTTTCTGGTCGATACCGAACATGACGCGAGCAAGTTCGCTCCGCCCCGATCCGAGCAGGCCCGCGATTCCGAGTACCTCACCAGCATGCACTTTGAAGGAGACCTCGATTGGCTTTTCGGTTCCCGAAACGTTGCGCAGCTCGAGGACCGGAGGCCGAGAGCGATCAACGGCCCGGGGACGCCAGTCAAAGACCCCGACGCGTTTGCCGATCATGTGCTCGATAAGGTCCTGAATTTGCATCTGCTTTAGAGAGGCGGTCGCGACGTTGCGGCCATCACGAAGAACAGTCACGTGCTCAGCGACCCGATAGATTTCGTCCATGCGATGCGAGACGTAGATGATGGCCACGCCGTCTGCAGTGAGGCGCTTCAGCACGCCAAACAGATGCTCCACTTCGAACCCGCTGAGCGCAGAGGTGGGCTCGTCCATGATGAGCACCCGCGCATTTTGCGAAATCGCCTTCGCTATTTCCACCATTTGCATTTGGCCGGTGCTCAACTTCTCGACCCGGGTATTCGGATCAAGATCGAGCCCCAATTCGGACATCAAAGCCCGGGCCCTTGTTGCGGCGGCACCATCGTCCACGAAGACGCCGAATCGTCGTGGCTCTCGCGTCAGAAAGATGTTCTGCGCGATCGTGAGGGAAGGAATGAGGCTCAGCTCTTGAAAGATCATTCCGATCCCGAGAGAACGAGATATCTCGGGACTATGGACGCTCATCGGCCGACCGAAGACCGAGATGGAACCCTCGGTCGGCGCAACTACCCCTTGAAGAATTTTGAGCAGGGTGGACTTACCTGCGCCGTTTTCTCCCATTAGCGCATGAACCGTGCCGCGATCGACGGAGAACTCTACGCCTCGGAGGACATTAAGGCCGCCGAACGACTTCTTGATTCCAGTCATCTCGACCGCAGCGGCAACCTTGGTCATCACGCAGGTCTTCCCATCGAGAAATCGAATTGGCTTCTTGTCGCGCTACTTCATGGCGGCGGTGACAACGTTAGGAGGCTCGGTACCATTTGACTTCGGCCAAGCTGCGATAAGGTTGCGCTTCGATACCGCGAGCGCAGGAAGAACGACGTAAGCTGGCGCTTCCTTGCCAAGCAGCGCATACCCCGCGAGCATACCTTCCGCATACCCCGCACCATACGGTCGTTGCGATCCGGTCCCACGAACGAAACCGCTCTTTGCCATGTCGATCGCGATATTGACACCTAGGTCGCAGGTCGTGATCGCCAAGTCCTTGGAGGCGCGTCCGCTCGCACGCGCGGCGGCCAGCACGCCCTCGGTCGGCACATCCCAGACTGCCCAGATGCCGTTCAACTCGGGATGAGCGGTGAGCATGCCTGAGGCGATACGCTCGGATTCGCCGGCGAAATCTGGTCCCCCGACACCCTGCTCCGCCACAATCTTGATTTCCGGATATGCCTTGATCGCCTCCTTGAACCCGACCAAGCGCTCCTTCGTGGCGAACAGGTCGGATGCGTGGGGGATCAAACCGATGTTACCCTTGCCGTTTAGCGCTTCCGCCATGAGTAGCGCGGCCGCCTTTCCCATGCCGCGATTGTCCGATGACACGAGGCTTACATATTCTTTTCCTGGCACCATACTGGCGCCAGTCTGGTCGAGAAAGACGATCTTGATACCAGCAGCAGCGGCCCGTTTGTAGGCGGCCGAAGTGGCGCTCTGCTCGGCCGGGACGGATATCATTACGTTCGGCTTGCGCGCCATGACGGTCTCAATGTCAGAGACCTGTTGCTCCGCCTTGTATCCAGCGTCGGTAACGGCGATGATCTTGATACCGAGTTCGTCGAGCGCCGCCTTTTGACCGGCCATCTGAGCCTTGGCCCAATCTGACGCCGTGTAGTGCATCACAATGGCGGCAGTGGCGTTCATCGACTTTACTTTCGCGATCTCCTCCGCAGTCAGCTTGATGTCGCTCGCGAGGACCGGCTTCTCGCCGTTCGGACCGGGGGCCGGGTGACCTTCGATATCTTTGAGCGCCGCCGCGATGTCGGCGGAATGAGCTGGCGGGACGGCGATCGCGCTAAGCGCGACTGCTGCAATAGCAATAAGTGAGTTTTTCGAAAACAGATTCGACACGCAGACCTCCCATCGACCTGACATTAATGCAGTTATTAATGCATACATTAACGGACGCACGCCGCCGCGTCAATCCCATCTGGTTGTTTGTGAAACGTTTCAGGTTCTGGGGAAAAAGGCGTTGGGCGAACGACAATCGAGGGAAAAGCGCTAATGGGAGTGATCCGGAAACGAAAGCTTGAATGTCTTAGCTAGATCCCGTTCCTGGTCCGGCGACAGATAGCGAGGGTTGAGACCGCGTAAGAGCAAATAGAGCCTTGCGCTCTCTTCTAATTCTTCGGTTGCGAAGACAGCAGCTTCTAACGTGTCGCCCGCAACGACAGGACCATGGTTGGCAAGCAAGACGGAGGAATAAAGCCCACCGAGCCTCTTGATCGCCTTCGCAACCGCGGGATCGCCTGGCCTGTAGTACGGTATCAGAGCGGTCCGTCCGCATCTCATGAGGTAGTATGGGGTTATTGGCGGCAGGGCGGCGCGTGGATCGACATCCGGCAACATCGATAGCGCGACCGAATGAGTTGAGTGAAGATGTACGACGGCGCGGGCCGTACTCCGCGTTTGGTACAGCGCAGCGTGTAAAGGGACTTCCTTCGTCGGCGCATCCCCTGATAGAACACGTCCGTGTGCGTCCAGACGCGTGATCCGATCGGGATCGAGGAAGCCCAGTGATGCGTTAGTGGGTGTTACAAGCCAGCCGCCGTCATCCAGCATAACGCTCATATTGCCAGACGATCCCGGTGTGAGACCGCGCTCGAACAGCGAGCGGCCGAAGCGGCAGAGTTCATCTCTCAACTTGCTATCGCTCACCTGTCGCTCCGTTATTGGTCGAGTTCCGCTGGTTTTCTTCCAACTTTGAAGGGAATCTAACCTCGTCGGCGGCGTTCAGCTTCAGAGGCGGGCGGCTTCAACGGCTCAAGGTACCGCGATGACGCGGATATTGTTCGTGGTCCCAGCCTGCGCGAATGGAATTCCGGCAACGATCACCACGTGGTCCAAGCTCTCTGCAAAACGCTCTCGGACCGCGGTGGAGACCGCGCGCGACACCATTTCCTCGTAGTTGTTCACGTCGGACGAGAATACGCTGTGTGTCCCCCAAAGTAGACATAGACGACGGGCGGTGTCCGAACTCGGAGTAACGGCTAGCACAGGCACATCCGGCCGGCGGCGGGCGATCCGCGCAGCGGTGGTTCCTCCGGATGTATAAACGACGATTGCCGCCGCATGGATCGCCGATGCTAGGCCAGCGGCAGCGGCGGCCACTGCGTGAGGCGGTGTTTGTTCTTCGTCGGGACGCAAGGCGTCGACGATCGAACGATACATTTTGTGACGCTCAGTGCTGCGGATGATGCGGTCCATCATCTCCACCGCCTGGCGTGGATACCGGCCGACGGCGGACTCGGCTGACAACATCACGGCGTCGGCTCCGTCGTAAATGGCCGTGGCGACATCGGACGCCTCCGCGCGTGTTGGCGCCGGCGAGGACACCATCGAGTCCAGCATTTGGGTCGCGACGATCACAGGCTTAACTGCCAGACGGCAGGCTCGCACCAGCTCCTTTTGCCGGCCCGGCACGTCTTCATGGGGTATTTCCACGCCCAGATCGCCCCGCGCTACCATGACCGCGTCGGACAAGGCGATGATGTCGTCTATCCGATCGAGAGCAGCCGGCTTCTCGATCTTCGCGACAAGCCCCGCCCGCTCTCCGATGAGGCCCCTCGCCTCGATGAGATCTCCCGGTCGCTGCACAAACGATAGCGCAACCCAATCGACGCCGAGTCGAAGGCCGAATTCCAGGTCAGACCGATCTTTTGCGGTAAGCGGAGATAGATCCAAGATTGTCCCAGGCAGATTAACACCCTTGTGGTTGGAGAGTTTGCCACCCACAATGACCTCAGCTTCGAGACTGTCTCTGAACAGTGTTTTGACGCGAAGGCACAGCCGACCATCGTCGATTAGGAGATCGTGCCCTGGAGCGGCCGCTGCAAACACCTCCGGGTGCGGTAACGGGATGGCATCCCGATCGCGATCGGCGCCTTCTTGAACGAAGCGGATGGTTTCGCCCGCCGCTATAGTCAAGCTCCCGTCTCGCAATGTGCCGATCCGGATCTTCGGCCCCTGGAGGTCCAGCAAAATGCCAACCGGTCTTCCGATTTCAGCTTCGAGCGCGCGTATTGCTGCGTGAACAGCGGCATGATCCTCCCTTGCCCCGTGACTGAAGTTAAGGCGAAAGGTATCGACCCCCGCCTCGAACAACGTCCGCAGCATTTTTGGCTCGCAGCAGGCTGGCCCAACGGTTGCTACGATTTTAGCTCGGCGACTTCGGCGCACCTGACTAACCTTCCCTCGACAAAGCAAGCCTGTTCCAGGGACGCTAACGAGGCGGTGTTTTGTCTGGTCCGAACATCAGACCAGCTTCACGGAAGCCGCCGTCGACGTTCAAGGTATGACCGTGGACATACCTGCTCTCGTCCGATGACAGGAAGACCGCCGCGTCAGCGATTTCTTCCGGGGTTCCGTAGCGGCCCATCGGAATGAGGTATTCATAGGCTCGGCGCGTCGCCGGATCGTGCGCCGTCTTCGCCATCTCGGTTTCAATCGCTCCCGGAGCGATATTGTTGACGTTGATGCGGTGCTGAGCAAGTTCGACCGCCATGACTTTGGTCAGCAACTCGAGGCCGGCCTTGGCAGCGCCATATGCCCCGCGTCCATTCCCGCCCCGCTGCCCCGAGAGCGAGGCGATATTAATGATCTTGCCGCCACGCCCTTGCTTAACCATCTGGCGCGACACGGATTGCGCCACGATGAACGCCCCGGTCAAATTGATTGAGATCATTCGCTGCCAATCCTCGAGCTTGATGTCGAGGAAGGGTGTATTGCCACCGATTCCGGCATTGTTGATCAGGATATCAATTCCCCCACAGCGACCGACCATTCCGTCCATTAACTCGCCTACAGATCGTTGGTCTGCCACGTCCACACGCAGGCCTACGTGATCTCGGTTGGCATTTTCGAGAGCAGCTGCCGCTGTCTTCGCACCCTCAAGGTTGAGATCTGCGATCACGATGCGCGCACCCTCCCGCGCCAGCGCCTTCGAGATCGCAAATCCGATACCGCGTGCCCCTCCAGTGACGAGCGCCACTCTCTTGTCCAATCTCATGTCTATTTAACTCCCGATTTTGTCGTCTTCAGGTTAGCTTTCCCGCGGTGCTCTCAAGCATCGTCCAGAGTTCCTCGCCGTATTTGGCCCGCCATTCCTTGTAGAAGCCGGCCGTGCGAAGTGCATCTCGGAATGCGCCGACGTCGGGTTCGTTGAAGGTCAGACCCTTCTTGGCCAGATCACCGCGCAATGTCGTGGCAAGCGCAGCCATGTCCTTCCTCTCCGCCATTGCGGCGTCATTGATTGCCGTGGCGACGATTGCGCGGAGATCCTGAGGGATGGCTTCCCAGTTTCGCTTATTGGCCACGCAGAAGAAGGCATCCCACATGTGACCGGTCAGCGCGCAGTACTTCTGCACTTCGTAAAGGTTCGCCGTAAAGATGTTGGCGAGAGAGTTTTCCTGACCGTCGACAATCTTGGTCTGAAGCGCAGAGTACAATTCACTGTAGTTGATCGCCGTCGGTGCGGCGCCAAAGGCCTGGAACATGGATGTCCACAGTGCACCGACCGGCACGCGAATTTTAACGCCCTTCAAGTCGGCCGGCGTATTGATCTGCTTCGAGCTTGTCGTAATGTTGCGGAAGCCATTGTCCCACATCTTGGCCATCGGCACGAGGTTCGCCTTGCCGATCGCGGTTCGCAATGCGTCGCCGAGTTGTCCGTCCATCGCCTTCCAAACGGCGTCGTAGTCGGGAAAGATAAATCCCAAACCGTAGATCGACGCGGATGGCACGATCGTCGAGAGCACGTTGATCCCAGAATTGAGAAACAAATCTAGGCCGCCGGCGCGCAGCTGCGACAGCATGTCCGTGTCGCCCCCGAGCTGATTGTTAGGAAACACATTGATTTCCACCCGCCCCTTCGTTTCAGACAGCACGCGCTCGGCAGCTTCCCGCGCACGCGCGGTGATCGGATGCGACTCGGCCAGGTTGAATCCCCATCGGAGCTGAAATTCTGCCGCCCGGGCAGGCCTCACAGATAGTCCGGCTCCAGCCGCCAGCGCTACCGAGGTTGCTGTCTGCAAGAACGTTCTGCGATCAATCTTCCTCATTGTTTCCTCCATTGTTTAAGTTGCAGAGCTCGACGCCACCCGTTGCGGAGCGTCAGCTTCACAAGAACCCCGTCGAGATCCACGGAACTGACGCCACGATCACCAGCCCAACCAGCAGAGCCAACATGTAGCCGAGGATGGGTCGCATTCCAGTGTCTGGATTCACCCGACTGATTGCGCATGCGGCGTAGTAACCGACGCCGAAAGGCGGCGCGAAAAGGCCGATCCCCATCGCCAAAATGACGACCATCGAATAGTGAACGAGATCGATCCCCAACGCTTGAGCTATCGGGAAAAGCAACGGGCCGAAGAGAACAATGGCCGGAATTCCCTCAAGGACACTGCCAAGCACTACGAAGGCCACAATGGACACCGCCATGAAGCTCGTCGATCCACCAGGCAACTGCTTCATCGCCACAGCGAGCGAGCGAGAGAAGCCTGATTGGGTCAGGCTCCAAGCCATCGAAGTCGCAGTGCCGATGATAAAGAGAATCGCGCCAGAAAGACTTGCGGTCTCGACCAGCATCGGTTTGATCCTCCGCCAATCGAATTTCCTGTAGAATAGAGCGCCAACTACAATCGAATAGAAGATTCCGATCGTAGAGACTTCGGTCGCCGTCGCCACGCCTTCGATCACTGCTGATCGAATAACAAAAGGCAGGGCGATGGCCGGTACCGCTATCAGAAATGCCTTTCCAATTTCCTTGGCGGAGGCGCGACGAGCAAGGCTAAGATCCTCCTTGCGGTATCTCCATGCAATGACACAGCAAAGGGTAATCGCCAGAATAACGCCGGGAAGAAGTCCGCCCGTGAATAGAGCCGCAATGGAGACGCCGGTAACCGAGCCGATGGTGATGAGAACTATACTCGGCGGAATCGTCTCGGTTTGAGCACCTGTCGCGGCCAGCAGCGCGACGAGATCTCCTTCTTTCGCACCTCGGCGCTGCATTTCCGGGAACAGGACGGGCGCCACCGCGGCCATGTCTGCGGCCTTTGATCCGGAGATTCCCGAGACGAGGTACATCGCTCCAACTAGCACGTACAAGAGGCCGCCGCGCACATGACCCAACAGGCTCGCGAGGAACGCAACCATGGCCCGCGCCATGCCCGTCATTTCGATCAGTTGACCAAGAAAAACGAACAGGGGCACTGAAAGCAGGATGAGGTGGCTGACACCTTCGTCGATACGGCCCACGATGATCAGCGGCGGGGTCCTGGTCGTAAGCATGAGATAACCGAACGTCGCCAAACCGAACGCAAAGGCGATCGGAACGCCTGTAAAGACGGTGCAGGCAACGACAACGACGAAGAAGATTACGAGATTTATGTTGCCGAGCGGCGCAAAGAGCGGCTTGAGAAGCCAAAATATCCCTACCAACAGCGCGACAATGGCGAGCGCTGTCAGAACCTGTCTTGCATCACCGAGGCGCACGAGGCGAAGGAAGGCAAATAAGCCCATCAAGCCAAAACCGACGGGAGCGGCGGACGCTCGCCACGCGTTTGAGATATCCATCGCGGGGGTTCTAACGATGGCCTCCTCGATTGCGTACTCAAGTGTGGCCGGAAACAGCAGGACGACCAGGCCCAGCGAGGCTGCCAACGCGATCGCGTCCAGATGAGCTCGCGCCCGAGGAGACACGAATGCGAACAGAGCCGTCATTCTCATGTGCTCGCCGCGTCGCAATGCAATCGCGGAGCCCAGCATCACGAGCCAGAGAAACAGCATAGAAGCCAGCTCGTCCGACCAAATGATGGGCTTGAGGAAGACGTAACGTGCTAAGACTCCCGCAAACAGCAGCAGAATCTCGGCCGTCAGCAGTACGGTGACGCAGACTTCAAGGATGCGGCCGAGCAATTTGTCGGCGCCGTCTGCGATCGCATGCAAAACGCTCTGGCGCGAACTCTCTACGCCCCCCCCAAACGGCGCATGCGAGATCGCACTGCCATGACTATCGTGCATAATCACGTCGCCTGAAGCCATCGTTGGGGCGCGCATCGCTATTCTCCCTGGTTCGTTTTTGATTAAGACCGGCCCCGCCACCCGCGTTTGAAGAACTCTTCGTCGCCAAGTTGACCACCCTTGAAGGCGATCTGAAGTCCATCGAGGCGACCGCGGACCGATCTGGCCCGGCAAAGTGGGACGCCAGGGCTTAGGCGGGATTCGATCTCAAGCGCATCAATGTCCAAGAGCTGTGCGACCTGGCTCGACGTGTCACCACCGGACAACAACAACCTCTTTAGGGGCACCTCCTGTAGGATATCACGGACGAGTTGACCAATCTTCCGACCAAGGTTTCGACCACCTTCATGCTTGGCGAACTGGCGAGACATCCCGCCGCTTACGAGCAGATCGATCATCTTTCCGATCCGGGGGTCATCGGGACCACGGGCTGTATGCAAAATGACGCTGCGTCCTTCCTTGAGCAGCGAGAGGGTACGTCCGACGACTCGCCTCGCGGCTGCTATGTGCTGGCCGTCATCAAGCAGAGCGGCAGCGTCGAGAGGCACCTCGGCAAATCCGGCCCGAACAGCGGCATCGATCTGCAATGCCGTCACCGGGGAAGCACTGCCCGACACGGCCAGGACTTGATCGATCGCAGCCGGTCCGCCGTAGGTGTTAGAAGGCTCGGGGATAACACCCGCCTGCCGCCACCATTGCGTCAGGGCGTACTCCACGCCCGACGGGCCTACGACGAATGCGCTTCCACTCACTCCCGCCCAATCAATGAGGAGGCGACCAACATGGGTAAGTTGTGAATCGTTGGCCGAGTCGAGCAGGATCGCGTCGGCCCCCTCTGCCAAATCCTTGAACCGCCGGGCTGCTGCTTCATAGCCCTGGTCTAAGAAGGGGCATGTCAGCTTTTCGATCCTGAGCGCCGCCTGCCGTCCGATGTGGACCGCCAGATCGCCTTCGTGCATTGGCGTCACTGGGTGAACACTCATGACCGGATGTCTGTCGATGCGATAGACATTCCCGTCAGTTCCCGACCGTGCAAACAGGTTTCCAAAAGTGCAATATCTTTGAAGCGAGGGCGTGCCGCCAACGATGGGAACTGGATCGCCAAAGATCGATTTTGCAATTTCGATCACGCGACCGATGCTGCCAATCTCCGGCGAACTGTCGAAGGTCGAGCACACCTTGTAATGAACGATCGGCGCGCGAAGCGATGCAAGGTACCGCAGATCCTTCTCGAGATGTTCGGTCATCTCCGGGGGCGACATGCCGCGGCTCACTCCAGCGAGGCCGACAACGTCAATGTCCCGGAAGTGATCTAAAACTTCGGGGCTCGGCGGACGAAGAAAGAGAGCAGCACGCAGCCCAGCAAATGCTACGACCTCAAGCGCATCTGTCGACCCAGTGAAATCATCACCGTAGAATACCAACCGATAGCGAGATTGCGTCACCTCGGGCCTCCGAACTTGGACAGCGCGAGCTGAAGCGGCGCATGTGACTTTGCGTACTCGGCTGCGGGTATACCCTGGACCGCCGCCTCCCAAGCTTCTCGCAAGCTCATGACGCCGTCCGCGATACCGCCGGGATGCCCCATGATGCCGCCGCCGGCGAGATGCATGAGGTCTACGCTTCCGAGACGCTCGAATGTGTCTCCGGCTTGTCCGGCCCATTGTCCTGAAGAGAAGACCGGCATCATCGGTTTGACACCTGAAAACTCAGCCAAACATGAGCTTGCGGACAAAATCACGGAATCATCCGGCTCCCAGAACTTACTCCTCAGGCCATTCACGTGCAGATGATCGACACCAGCCAGTCGCCACAGCTTTTGAAATGCCAAGAAATCGAAGCCGAGCCAGGGATGACGGGTAAATAAGCCCCATCCATTGCGGTGACCATGGATCGGCAGATCTGTATAGGTCCGCAGATGTTCGATCGCAGAGAAGCCGCACCAATTGACGCTCACCATGACGCACGTTCCGCCAGCCTGTAGCACCAAGTCATGGCGACGCCGCATGTCGTCGATCGAACCACTGATGTTGATCGCGTACATGGGCTTTCGACCCAACCGGTCGGCATGCCTCTCGATCACGGGAAAGACCGCCTTCAAGCGCTCCTCGAAAGGCGCGTAAGGCGGATCGGCGATTAGCTCGTCATCCTTGAGAAAGTCGATTCCGGCTTCGCAGATCTTATCGACCAGCGACGCGGTCTCGGATGGAGACATACCGATACTTGGCTTCAAGATCGTACCGATCAGCGGGCGCTCAAAGATACCGGCTAAGCGTCGAGTCCCTTCGACACCGAACTTGGGACCTGGAAAGCTTGCGGCGTACTCGAGCGGAAGGTCGATGTCGAGCAGCCGAAGCCCCGTGATTTCGCCGAGTTCGAATAGATTGCCCGCAACAGTCGCCAAGAGCGTTGGAATATTGCGACCCACGTTATCAACAGGAAACGCAATTTCGATCTCGCCGCGCCGAAACGCCTTTGGTCTCTGCCTCCGCTCCGAGAACGCACTGCGCAATGTCGGGGCGTCGGCGGATGGCAACTCGGTCACCCCAAGTACCCGTGCGCGCGACCGCTTCTTCAGCTCGTCCGTTTCGCCAGGCAACGAGAGAAACGTCCCGCTTGACTGCTCTCCTGCGACGATTTCCGCCGCCCTCTCGAGACTATCGACGGTCTCGATCAGATATCGGGCTGTGAACTCGGATCGCGGATTGTCGCTGCGCATTGTGACGCCTTGCTGCATTTCTTCCCGGAATTCGTCTCTATGATCCCCCACAAACGAAGAACGTTTGGATGCGGACGGGGATATCTT
>NZ_JACCHP010000031.1 GCF_016031625.1 Bradyrhizobium agreste
GCGCTCGGCGGGGTCGGCGGCCTGAAGCCGCTCATCGGCGTCCTCGAGATCGTCGTAGGATTCGAACGGGCTCGACATGATCACCTCAACAGATAGGGAATGTTGACGGTAACCGCGCCGGTCGGGCAATCCGCTTCACAGGGCATGCAGTACCAGCACTCGTCATAGGCCATGTAGGCCTTGTTCGTCATGTCGCTGATGCGGAGCACGTCGAGCGGGCAGACGTCGACGCAGACGGTGCACCCTTTGTCGGCGATGCATTTGGCGTCGTCGACGATCACCGGAACCGATGTCTGATAGGACGCGAGAGGCATTTGCTGTCTCCTGTTGCTGTGTTCTGGTGGATCAGGCGGAGGCGCGGATCCGCTGCTTGTCGTAGAGGTCCTTCTCGTCGTCGGTGATCGGCACGACGTAAGGTTCGACCGCGCGCTTCTCGCTTGTCATCTTGCCGTCGCGCTTACTCAGCAGCGTGTGGCAGAACCAGTTCTCGTTGTCCTTCTCCGGGAAATCCGTGCGCCAGTGATAGAGTCCCCAGCGGCTCTCCTCGCGGTAGAGCGAGGCGTGGGCTGCCATGTCGGCACAATCCATGATCGACTGCACTTCGAGTGCGCGGAGCAATTCATGCGCGTTGCGCGCGATCATGCGCTCCTGCATGTCCTCGCGCGCCTCGGCGAGACGGCGCATGCCGAGCTCGTATTTGCGCGTGACCTTTGGCGGCTGGAGATAGTCGTTGACGAGGCGACGCGTTTTGTACTCGATCTGGTTCGGCGGAATGCCGTCCTCGCGTGCGGTCGGCGCCATCACGCGGTCGCGCTCGATGGCGACGTCGGCCGCGTCGAATTCCGCAAAATCGTGGCTGTCGGCGAACTCCATCGCGTCGATGCCGGCGACCGAACCGTTGGTGAAGGCGCCGAGCATGTAGTTGTGCGGCACGCTCGCCATGTCGCCGGCCGCGTAGAGGCCGGGCACGGTGGTGCGCGCGTTGTCGTCGACGAACACGCCGGAAGCGCTGTGACCGGAGCAGAAGCCGATCTCGGAGATGTGCATCTCGATGGACTCGCTGCGATAGTTGACGCCCCGCCCCTGCTGGAACAGGCCGCGCGTCGGACGCTCCACCTTGTGCAGCGTCGACTCGATCTCGGAGATGGTGTCGGGATGCAGATGCTTGAGCTGGAGGAACACCGGGCCCTTACCGGACAGCAGCTCGTTGTAGAACTCCAGCATCATCTGGCCGGACCAATAGTCGCATTCGATGAAGCGCGAGCCTTCGTTGTTCGCCGTATAGGCGCCGAAGGGACCTGCGACATAGGCGCAGGCCGGGCCATTATAGTCCTTGATCAGCGGGTTGATCTGGAAGCATTCGAGGTTCGCGAGCGCGGCACCGGCGTGATAGGCCATGGCATAGCCGTCGCCTGAATTGGCGGCGTTCTCATAGGTGCCGAACATGTAGCCGGAGGTCGGCAGGCCCAGGCGGCCGGCGGCGCCCATGCAAAGGATTACGGCCTTGGCCTTGATCACCAGCATCTCGGCGGTGCGGGTATTGACGGAGATCGCGCCGGCGATGCGGCCATCACTGGACTTCAGCAGACGCGTCGCCATGTAGCGATTGGATATCAGGATGCGGGCGCGGCGGAGCTGGCGATAGAGCGCCTTCTTCACGGTCTCGCCGTTCGGCATCGGCAGCACATAGGTGCCGATGTGGTGCACTTTCTTGACGGCGTAGTCGCCGTTCTCGTTCTTCAGGAAGCGGATGCCGAAGCTGTCGAGCTCCTCGATGATCTCAAAGCAATTTTGAGCGTATTTATAGACCGCCTTCTGATCGACGATACCATCGTTCGCGATGGTGATTTCCTTGGTGTACTGCTCCGGCGTTGCATAGCCGGGGATGACGGCGTTGTTGAGCCCGTCCATGCCCATCGAGATCGCGCCGGAGCGCTTGACGTTGGCCTTTTCGAGCAGGACGACATTGGCCTTCGGGTTCTTCAGCTTCGCCTTCAGTGCTGCCATCGGGCCGGCCGTGCCGCCGCCGATCACCAGCACATCGCAGGAAACCTCCGAAAGTCCGTCGACGATCTGATCTAGTGCCATCACCTGCTCCTGGTTCGCCGATCCCCGGCGCCTTTGCATCAGATTTGTTCAGAGGGCGTCCCGGCGATAGCAATTAGTTGTCGCCGCGATGCGATTTGCGCCTCAGCGTTCGACGAAGGCCTTCTCGATGACGAAATGGCCGGGCTGGCTGTGATTGCCCTCGACAAAGCCGCGTGCGGAGAACATCGCGTGCAGTTCCTCCAGCATCGCAGGACTCCCGCACAGCATGATGCGGTCGGTCTCGATATTGAGGCCGTCCTGCCCGATATCGTCGAACAGCTGGTTGGAGGCGATCAGGTCGGTGATGCGGCCGCGGTTGCGGAACGGCTCGCGGGTGACGGTCGGGTAGTAGACGAGCTTGTCGCGGATCAAGGGGCCGAAGAACTCGTGATTGCGCAGGCCTTCGACGACATGTTCGCCATAGGCGAGTTCCGAGACCTGGCGGCAGCCATGAGCGAGCACGATGGTCTCGTAATTCTCATAGACGTCGGGGTCCTTGATCAGGCTCGCAAAGGGTGCGAGTCCCGTGCCGGTCGAGAGCAACAGCAGGCGTTTTCCGGAAATGAGGTTGCCAGTGATCAGCGTGCCCGTCGCCTTGCGGCCGACCAGGATGATGTCGCCTTCCCTGATCTTCTGGAGGCGCGAGGTCAGCGGGCCGTCCGGCACCTTGATCGAGAAGAACTCGAGCGCCTCCTCATGATTGGCGCTGGCCATGCTGTAGGCACGCATCAAAGGCTTGCCTTCGACCTCCAGCCCGATCATCGCGAACTGGCCGTTCTGGAAGCGGAATCCGGGATCGCGCGTCGCGGTGAAGCTGAACAGGGAGTCGGTCCAGTGCCTGACCGACAAAACCGTTTCCTTCTGAAATGCGCTCATGATCTCTCCTTGTCGATGACGCCCACGGTTTCGGAGAGAAGAGAGTCCAGCAATTCGGAAGTGAAATTCCCGGTCGATTAGTTTCACATTTCGCGGGTGATGATCGAAGAGGAGGCAGTGAAGATCAGTGCCACGCGTTCGCGCCGGCAATTAGTTGCTATTCGCTCGCGCCCGCGCCGACGTAGAGAGAAGTCGGAGGTTCATCATGACCATAACCGCATTGGCGGCACCGACCATCGCCGACTATGAAGCCAGCGTCGATCTGGCCTCGCTTCTCGTCCGCACCACGCAGGATGATGCGTTGAGCGTCCCGGCCGAAACACTCCGCCTCTCCTGCAAATGCGCCCACTGCACCCGCGCCCGTTTCGACGGCCGCTTCCCGGAAGCGTTTCCGGGAATTGCGATCACCGAGATCGGCGATCTCGGCTACGGGCTGAACATCGCGTTTTCGGACGGGCATAACAGGGGGATTTACCCGAAGACGTATCTGCTTAGTTTGGCGGGGCGCTGACCCGGTATTCGATGTCATGCCCCGGCTTGACCGGGGCATCCAGTACGCCGCGGCCTTTCCGTAACCCATTGCTGTCTCTGGAATACTGGATCGCCCGGTCAAGCCTGGTCAAGCCGGGCGGTGACAGCGGAGAAATGGCGAGGCCGTGCTACAAGCGAACCGCGAGCCCCCATCTGGCACGGACATTGCTCCGCTTTAGGGAACGATTTGAACGTTCCGGAGGCAGGTGATGTTGCAGGCGGCCAATGCGGTTCGCGGGGCTGTTCCCCCGGCAGTCCGGCCTGCGAGCAGTTCCTCGCTGCTGCTCACCGAGAACCAGCAATGGATCGGCGGTCCACCACCGTTGATGGACAAGCTCTCACCGCGCGAGCGGGAGTTGGTGCTGAAGCAGGGCCGGCGAAAAGTGCTCAACCGCGGCCAAACGCTGTTCAGCCAGGGCGGCAAGCATGACGGCATCTGGCTGATCGAGAGCGGCCGCATCCGAGTGTTCTACACCTCTCCACTCGGGCGCGAGATCACGCTCGCCTACTGGCATGTCGGCAATTTCGTCGGCGGGCCGGAGGTGTTCGAGGGCACCGTGCATCAATGGTCCGGCGTTGCGTCCAGTAATTGCAGCGTGGTGCACCTGCCCGGAAAGGAACTGCGGTCGCTTGCCGCAGAGATCCCCAACCTCGCGATCGGCCTGATCGAAGGCCTGACCTTCAAGGGCAAATGCTATTCGGCGCTGGCGCAGATGCTGGGAACGCGCTCGATCACGCAACGCCTCGCGCATCTGCTCTTGCACCTCGTCGAGCTCTACGGCGTCGAGGACGCCGACGGCACCGTGATCGCGGCGGCCTTCACCCACGCCGACATCGCCCACATGGTCGGCGCCACCAGGCAATGGGTCACGATCAGCCTGAAGCGGATGCAGGAGAAGGGAATCGTCCTGACCAAGCGCTCTCAGATCGTGGTCTGCCGGACCGACGTGCTGGAGGAGATGCGCGGCCAGGCCTCGGATTGAAAGGGAGCCGCGACCATGGCCGGTGCACAGGCAAGCGGCTTTATAGTGCAGGACTGCCCAAGGAGTATGCAATCAGCTTTTCCCGGCAACTAATCGACTGCGGCGGTCACTCCGGATTTGCCCTGCCGGTGCCCTCCCCCAATCATGGCAACCACAGCACATCCAACCGAATGAGGATGAGAATGGTCCGCCATCTTCCCACGCTCTCGATCGCGATGTCAGTGACGTCGCTGGCGCTTCTAACCGCGCAGCCGACTTCGGCGGAAACCGTCACCCTCGGCATCGGAACGCAGGACACCACGACCAACACGGTGACCGCGGGCGTCGTCATCCGCCAGTTGCATCTGCTCGAAAGATACCTACCGAAGGACGGCAAATACGCCAACATCAAGTTCGAGCTGGAGTGGCAGAATTTCACCTCCGGTCCGCCCGTCACCAACGCGATGATGGCGAACAAGCTGCAGATCGGCATGATGGGCGACTATCCGCTGATCGTGAACGGCTTCACCTTCGAGAGCAATCCGGAGAGCAAGAGCCGCCTGATCGGCGTCGCCGCCTACAGCCTCTCCGGCTCCGGCAATGGCCTCGTCGTACACAAGGACTCGCCCTACTACGATCTCGCCGATCTCAAGGGCAAGCTCGTCAGCGTTCCCTTCGGCTCCGCCGCGCACGGCATGGTGCTGAAGGCGATGCAGGATCGCGGCTATGCATCCGATTTCTTCCAGCTCGTGAGCCAGAGCCCTGAAGTCGGTTCAACCAACCTGCAGGAGAAGAAGATCGATGCTCATGCCGACTTCGTCCCCTTCGCCGAGCTGCTGCCGTTCCGCGGCTTCGCGCGAAAGATCTTTGACGGCGTCGAGACGAACTTGCCGACCTTCCACGGTATCGTCGTCCGCACCGACTTTGCCGAGAAATATCCGGAGGTCGTCGTTGCCTATTTCAAGGCGGTAATCGCCGCTAACCAGTGGCTGCGCGATGATCCGAAGCTGGCCGCGGAAAAGATCCAGGAATGGACCGGCATCAGCAAGGAAGTCGTCTACATCTTCCTTGGCCCCAGCGGCAACATGATCACCGATCCCACGGTCAAGCCGGCGCTGATCGATGCGGCCGCAACCGACGTCAAGGTGCTGCAGAATCTCGGCCGCATGAAGGAGTTCGATCCGAAGAAGTGGGTCGACGACAGCTACATCCGCAAGGCCTATGCCGAGATGAAGCTCGACTACGACACGCAGCTTGCGAGCACCAAGAACTACGAGATCACGGGTGAAGACGCTTTCTGCAAGAAGCCGATCGCAGATCCGCGCAAGGCCGGCGAGGTCTGGGTCGATGAGGCCGGCATCATGCCTTTCTCGTCCGCCAGCTGCACGCTCGGCGCCTATGCCGACTTCAAGGCCAAGGGCAAGAAGATCAACGTCGCATATGTCTTCGACACCACCCGCGGCATCAAGCTGTTCGCCGACCAGGCCTTCTTCGCGGTCGGCAATGGCGATGTCGCCCCGTTCCTGCTGAAGAAGGACGCCGAAGCCTATGCGGCCAAGATCAGCGGCAAGGTTCTGGGCTTCGACGATGCCGTGAAATCGGCCGTCACCGGAGGCAAGACGTGAGCAGCAGTCCCGCCATCCTGCGCCATCAGGAGGATGCCATGCCGGCAGCCGCAGCCGTCACCGAGTCCATGTCCGCGCCCGTCACGGCACCCACCGCGCCGCCCTCATTTGGCGCCCCAGCAGGGCGCTGGTATCGGCTCAACCAGAACAGGTTGCGCGCAACCGCCATTGGCGTGATCTCGCTCGCCGCCTTCCTTCTCGTCTGGCATCTGCTCACGACCTATCGCGTCGTGTTCTTCGTGCGCTTCACCAACGTGCCCTCGCCGCTGGCAGTCTATGCGAGCTTCACCAAGGCGATCCACGATCCCAAATTTCTGCTGCACATCCTTTTGAGCTGCCGGCGCATCTTCATCGGCTTCTCGCTGGCGGCCATCGTCGGCGTGCCGCTCGGGCTGATCATGGGCCGCTTCAAGCTGGTCCATGAGGCGGTGTTCCCGGTTGCGGAAGTGCTGCGGCCGATTCCGGCGATCGCCTGGGTGCCGATGGCGATCATGCTGTGGCCGACTAACGAGCAGAGCATCGTCTTCATCACCTTCCTCGGCTCGTTCTTCCCGATCCTGGTCAACACACTGCACGGCATGTCGCTGGTCGATCCCGTGCTGGTGCGCGCGGCGCAATGCCTGGGGGCGCGCGAGCGCTCGATCTTCCGGGAGGTGTACTTTCCGGCCTCGCTTCCACACATCTTCACTGGCCTCACCATCGGCATGGGAGTCGCGTGGGTGTCGCTGATCGCGGCCGAGATGATCTCCGGGCAATACGGCATCGGCTACTTCACCTGGGAGGCCTATTCGCTGGTCCAATATGCCGATATTGCGCTCGGTATGATCGCGATCGGCGTGCTCGGCCTCGGATCGAGCCTGCTGATCCGCGGCGCCGGACAGTTGGTGATGCCATGGAGGGCGAAATGAGCGCGATGGCGACGGCCACCCCGCAGGGGCATATCGAGGTCGAGAACTTTTCGCTGAGCTACGAGACCATCGACGGCTTGGTCGATGCCGTCACCAACACGCATATTCATGTCAAGCCGGGCGAGTTCGTCTCGATCGTCGGGCCCTCCGGCTGCGGCAAGTCGACCTTCCTGAATGCGGTGGCGGGGTTTCTCAAGCCGACCACCGGCACCATCACGGTCGACGGCGAGCGCGTCAGCGGCCCCAGCGCCGAGCGCGGCATGGTGTTCCAGCAATATTCGCTGTTTCCCTGGAAGACGGTGCGGGAGAATGTTGAGTTCGGCCTGAAGATGCGCGGCATGCCGCGCTCGCAGCGCGAGCGCGCCGCGCGTACGTTGCTTGGGCTCGCGGGCCTCGAGGCCTTCGAGAAGCATTATCCGGAAAAACTCTCCGGCGGCATGAAGCAACGCGTCGGCATCGTGCGTGCGCTCGCGACCGGACCGAAGGTGCTGCTGCTGGACGAACCCTTCGGCGCGCTGGACGCGCAGACCCGGGTGATCATGCAACAGATCCTCACCAACATGTGGCAGCGGCTGAAGATCTCGGTCTTGTTCGTCACCCACGACATCGACGAGGCGATCTTCCTCTCCGACCGCGTGTACTGCATGACCGCGCGGCCCGGTTCGATTAAGGCGGAGATCCCGATTCCGCTGGAGCGGCCGCGCCAGCAATCGGTGATGATGTCCTCGGAGTTTCTGGCGCTGCGCCGCGGGCTGATGTCCCTGATCCGCGAGGAGAGTCTGAAGGCGATGGGCGGCGAGATCAACGATTTGGGCATGCAGGGATTAAACATCGAGCTGCACGGCCATTCGCTGGTCGAGGTACTTTAGGCGAGAGCACCCTTAACCTGTCGCTCTTGCGCAAGGAGATAGAATCGCATTGCAGGTGAGCCCAGGAAAGGATTCCTGGGACATCAACTACGCTAACCGCGAAGCTCCTCATTGCAACCGATAGTCACCTCTCAGAGGCTTGACCCTCGTCTCGCGGCGAAAGCAATTTGCGTCTTCCGCTCCCGCTAGGAGCGTCAGCTAGCATAAGATTGTAGGTTGGCGCAGGAAATCCTGGGCAAGAAGCAGCGGCGGACTCGCTTATACTCACTTCCCTTGCTCGCTGATGGCATTTCTGAAGAGTCGATGGCTATAACGCGGTCGCCTAGTGCATCGCCACAAGGGCTACGCTTGCTCGGGTGACGATCTCCTTCCATGACGTAGAGACTGCTAGAACGGCTGACGATAGCCGCCGGCCCATCAGGATCGGCCAGGAGCGGATTTGGGTCCAGCCTCGGCTGGATCAATCATCCCGATCGTGTGGTAGGTGCGGCCGAAATAGATCAGATTGTCGGTGCAGCCCGATCTTTGCAGCGACGCTGCGCGACCTCTACAATCTCACCGCCGCCGCTCGCGGCCATTGGGTGCTGTGCGGCTCGGCCGAGCGCATCGCCGATACTCTCCAGCTCTGGTTCGAGGAGCGTGCCGCCGACGGTTTCAACGTGATGCCGCCCTATTTCCACAAAGGCTTCGAGGACTTTGTCGAGCTCGTGGTGCCGGTCTTGCAGGAGCGTGGGCTGTTCCGCAGCGACTATGAGGGCACGACATTGCGCGATCATCTCGGCCTCGCGCGGCCGGCCAATCCGTTCTTCACGGCTTAGAGCACCCCGGCAGTTCGCAGTGCATGCAACTCGCCGCGTGTCGCTGGCGGCTGCGGTGGCCGCGCGACGTCGCATGACAGGCGTCCAAGCAGTTTCAGACCGGCCTTTAGCCGCACGGTTGCCCGTCCTCCAGCGGACAATCACCTCAACAGCAATTGCGGCCGTCATCGCCATTCCGCTCGGGATCCTGCTCGGCTCGTCCGAAAAGGTCTACGGCTCGGCCAGCGCGTGTTCGAGGCCCAGCATCTCTTCGACATGCCCGCAATGTATGCTCTTCGCCGCGGGCGCGCTGGGCTATTCCCTGAACCTCATGTTCCTCGTGATCGACCGGCGATTCGTTCACTGGGCCGGACGCCGATCCCCAGAGGCGGCCATCAATTGTCGCAGGCCGAGGTGACGCTCGCCCGCGAATGGATCGGCAAGGTCGCCGCAATAGCTGCCTGACTCCGAGAACAGGGCGCACCGCCACACCCGGTGCGCCCTTCGCCATCCCTGCAAGCGACCTTCCGCTGCATCTGAGCAATCGGGCGCCACCTGCCGGAAATTTCCGCTTGCCCGCTTCCGCGTCGGCCTTAGAATTTGGGACATGGTTCCGAAATATGGAACCGCGTGGACCGACCTTCATGAGCGCTCTCACCAACGCGATCGAGATCCTGCGCTGCTTCTCCAGCGCGCGACCCGATCTGTCTTTTGCGGACGTGATGGCGTTGACAGGCAAGCCGAAGAGCTCGACCTCGCGGCTTCTGCGTTCCTTGCGCGATTGCGGCCTGCTCGAGCAGGATCCGCACACCCGCCGCTACCGCCCCGGCCTGCTCACCTTCGAGCTCGGCCGGCTGCACCGCGCCCATGACGATCTCATCAGCATGGCCGAGCGCGAGCTGCGCGAGGTCTGCGCGCGCACCGGACACACCGGCTACATCGCCGTGCTCGACGGCTACGAACAGGTCGTGCTCAGGATCGTTCCGGGCTCGAATCCCTTGCGCGTCGTCAATCCGCCGGGCCAGCGCACGCCGGCGCTCGCGACCTCAAACGGCCGCGCCATGCTCGCGCGCCTCTCGGATGAGGAGATTCGCGCGCGCGTGCCGGCGACCTATCCCAGGCTGCCGCGCAACTCGCCACAAAACTTCAAACAACTGACGGCGCGCCTCGACGAGATCCGCCGCACCGGCATTTCGGAAGCCGCCGACGAATCCATCGAAGGAGTCGGCTCGCAAGGCTTTGCGCTCAAGAGTGGCGAGACCGGCGAGTTGATCGGCATCGCGGTGTCCTATTCAGTGCAGGCGACCACTGCCGCCGAGCGCGCCAATGTCCGTCGCGAGCTGGCGGCGATGGCGGCAAAGCTGCGGCGGATGACCGGCGATCCACTTAATCAAGATGCCGCGCAGACGGGGACGCGATGAGCAGCGCTTCGACAACCCGCCCCAACGGTGTTGCGCTCTTCATTCTACCGAGCGCATTGCTGTTCGCCCTGTTCTTCTTCCTGCCGATCGGCCTGATGGCGCTAATGAGCGCATTGACCGGCAATCCGGTGGTGATGCCGAAGGTGGCGTTCACCACGCGGCACTACGCTCGTATCGTCAACGACCCCTATTATCTGGAAGTGATCTGGACCACGATCCGGATCGGGCTCGTGACCACGCTGGTTGCACTCGCAATCGGCTATCCGCTGGCGCACTGGATGGCGCGCATCAAGAGCCGCACCGGGCATGCGCTGCTGCTGATGGCCGTGCTGGCGCCGATGCTGACCGGCATCGTGGTGCGCACCTTCGCCTGGATGACGCTGCTCTCAGACAAGGGCGTGATCAATCAGACCCTCATGTCGCTCGGCCTTATCGCTCAACCGTTGAAACTCATGTACACAGAGACCGGCATCGTGATCGGCCTTGTCCACATCTACGTCCCGTTCATGGTGCTGACGCTGACCGGCGTGATCGGCCGCATCGACGAACGGCTGGAGCAGGCCGCGGAAAATCTCGGCGCGAGTCCCTTGCGCGCCTTTCTCGAGGTGACGTTGCCGCTCAGCCTGCCCGGCATTCTCGCCGGATCGCTGCTGGTCTTCGCGCTCGCGATCAGCGCCTATGTCACGCCGATCCTGCTCGGTGGCTTCCAGATCATGACGCTGCCGATCCTGATCTACCAGCAGATCTCGGCAAACTTCAACGTCGGCTTCGCCGCTGCGCTCGGCATCGTGCTGCTCGTGATCTCGCTCATGCTCGTCATCGCCTATAACCGCGCGCTCGGCCTCGTCTCCGGCCAGCGCGAATTGCAGTGAGGTCGGAGATGCAAACCGCGGCCTCGAACAGCGCAGCGCTCGCAGCAAGCCGGCAGGCAGCATCCGCACGGGCGGCTGCAGCCGCATGGCCTTACGGCCGCACCCTCTATCTCGTCCTCAACATCGCCATCCTGGTCTTCCTACTGGCGCCCATCGCGATCGTCGCGGTCTTCGCGCTGAACCCGACGCCGTTCATCCAGTTTCCGCCGGTCGGCGTGTCCTTGCGCTGGTTCGAAAAATTCTTCGCTTCGCGCGACTTCATGCACGCGCTCGGCTTCAGCCTCGAAGTCGCCGTGCTCACCACCGTGTCCGCAACTATGCTGGGCGCCTGCGCGGCGCTGGCGCTCGCGCGCGGCAACCTGCCGGGCACCCGGCTTATCGTCGCAACGATGCTTTCGCCCCTGATGCTGCCGGCGATCCTCACCGGCCTTGCGCTGTTCCAGACCTATGTGCTGCTCGACGTCGGGCGGCCGACCTGGGGCCTCGTTGGCGGCCACACGCTGGTGACGCTGCCTTACGTGGTGCGCACCACCCTCGCCGTGCTGCATAATTTCGACACGCGCCTGGAAGAAGCCGCGCGCAATCTCGGCGCCAGTCCCTTGCGCACTTTCTTCGAGGTGACTCTGCCGCTGATCAAGCCCGGTGTGATCGCAGGCGCGATCTTCGCTTTCATCGTCTCGTTCGACCAGTTCCCGGTGTCGCTGTTCCTGGTTAGCCCGGGCAACGAGACGCTGCCGGTCACGCTGTTCAACTATCTCAAGTTCGATCTCGACGGCACCATCGGCGCCGCCTCGGTGGTCTCGATCGTGCTCGCCTTTGTCGTCGTCATCGGGCTCGATCGCACGGTCGGCCTGCGCTCCTACGTCAAATTGTAACCGCTCATTCCAACGAAGGAATCGACACATGATGAAAGCTCTGGGATCGTCACGGCTCAGCCGCCGCCGCTTTCTGACCGCGGGCGCCTCGCTCGGCATCGGCACCATCGCCGCGCCTTACGTCGCGCGCGCCGAAGATCCGACGCTGCGCATCACCGGCTGGGGCGGCAAGTGGGGCGAGATCATGAAGGCCGAGATCGGCCCCGCCTTCGAGAGCGAGTTCAAGTGCAAGCTCCAGACCGACTCTGCCTTTCCATACTTGCCGAAACTCCAGGCGAGCTCGCGCTCGGCGCCGATCTACGACGTGCTGCACACCAACTCCAACGAGCAGTGGGCAGCCGCCGAGATGGGTCTTGTCGAGCCGAAGATCGATCCTAAGCTGGTGCCGAACCTCGCCGACGTCTATCCCTACGCGGTCAGCGAGAAGATCGTCGGCGTCTCGATCTTCACGAGCGCGATCGGCCTCGGTATGCGCACCGACAAAGGCTACGGCAACGTCACGTCCTGGAAGGAGCTGTGGGACACTAAATACAACGGCGTGCGTGGCGGCTATGTCATTCCGGTCAACAGTCTCGGCCAGGCCTTCCTGATGATGTGCGGCACGCTGTTTGGCAAGGGCCAGACCGATCTCGATGCCGCCTATGCGGCGCTCGAGAAGCTGAAGCCGATCAAGATCGTCGATTTCACCGGCGCGATGGAGAAGATGCTGCTGTCCGGCGAAGTCGGCCTGTGCGTCATCCACGATTCCGGCATCTATCGCTACGACGGCCAGAACCAGCCGATCGATTTCGTCGCGCCGAGCGAAGGCGTCTTGTCGCTGGAGCAGGTCCTGACCATCACGCCCGGCAGCAAGATGAAGGAGCTCGCCAACGCCTACGTCAACTACATGCTTCGGCCGGAGGTGCAGAAGCGCCTGGCTGAAACGGTCTGGTATTCGCCGGCCAACAAGAAGGTGAAGCTCGATGCCAAGTACGATGCCAAGCTGCTCACCACGCCCGAGAAGGTCTCGAAGCTGATCCAGGTCGATTGGAAGTGGTACAACGAGCGCAAGGACGAGATCGACCAGCGCGTCAACCGGATCTTCCGCGCATGAGCGCGTCAATCGAGATCGCCGGCGTCAGCAAGGTCTATGACGGCGGCATCCGCGCGGTGGACGCGGTCGCGATGGACATCCGGCAGGGCGAGTTCTTCTCCCTGCTCGGTCCGTCCGGCTGCGGCAAGACCACGACGCTGCGCATGATCGCCGGCTTCGAGACGCCGAGCGCTGGCGCGATCCGTGTCGACGGTGCCGACATCACCCACGTGCCCGCGCACAAACGCGACATGGGCATGGTGTTCCAGAACTACGCACTGTTCCCGCATCGCACCGTCGCTGAAAACGTCGCCTTTGGCCTGCGCATGCGCGGGCTGGACAAGGCGAGCATCGCCGCGAATGTGAAGGCGGCGCTCGCCATGGTGGAGCTGTCCGGGCTGGAAGATCGCCGCCCTGCGCAGCTCTCCGGCGGCCAGCAGCAGCGCGTCGCGCTTGCCCGCGCCATCGTGATCGCGCCGCGCGTCCTACTCTGCGACGAGCCGCTCGGGGCGCTCGACAAGAAGCTGCGCCAACAGATGCAATTCGAGCTCAAGCAGCTCCAGAAGAAGCTCGGCCTCACTCTCGTCTTTGTCACCCACGACCAGGAAGAGGCGCTGGCAATGTCCGACCGGATCGCCGTGATGAATGGCGGCCGGGTCGAGCAGGTCGGCACGCCCAGCGAGATCTACAACCAGCCGACCACGCGCTTCGTCGCCGACTTCATCGGCGACACCAACATCTTTCGAGGCGAACGCATCGGGCCGAACCTCAGCGTCGGCAAGGACCTGATCCTGGCGCTGCCGCCAGCCGAGACGCAGGGCACCGGCATTCTCTCGGTGGCGCTGCGCCCGGAAAAGATCCGGCTCTCGCCACGCATCGACGTGGCCATCGCAGCCGGCAGCTCCGCGCATGGCACCGTCGAGAATACCAACTTCCTTGGCGGCGCCGTGCTCTATCGCATCACGCTCGATAGCGGCCATCGCGTGCTCGTGCAGCAGCCCAATGCAGGCACGGGCCGCCTATTCGTTCCCGGCGACGCCGTCACGCTTGAATGGACGCCGGCCGATCTCGTCGTCTTGAAGGACTAGACCAGATGAACATGCCATTGAAACACCAGCGCATCGGGGTGGTCGTGATCGGCCAGAGCCCGCGCCCCACCGTCGCTGCCGAGATCGCCGCCGTGCTGTCGCCGGGCATCCAGATCGAGCTGCGCGGCGCGCTCGACGGCATGAGCCGCGCCGAGATCGACGCGATCCCGCCGATGGACGGCTACGACACGCTGTTCACGCTGCTGCCGAACGGCGACGCGGTCACCATCAGCAAGAAGGAGGTGGAGCGGCGCGCGAGCCAGCAGATCACCCGCTTCAAGCACGAGGGCGTCGGCGTGACGCTGATGGCGTGCACCGGCAAATTCCCAAATCTCGCGGCCGACGGCCTCGTCATCCTGCCCTCGGCCATCCTGCACAACCTCGTCGAGGCCGTGCTGCCAAAGGGACGGCTCGGCGTGTTCTCGCCGCTGCCCGAACAGACCGCGCTGATCGACAAGAAATGGCAGCGCGAGGGCGTCGAGGTCGTCGGCATCACGCTGCGTCCCGGCTCAAGCGACACCACAGTGGACGAAGCCGCGCGCACGATGGCGGACCTCGAGCCGGATCTCGTGGTGATGGACTGCATCAGCTACACCAGCGCCAACAAGGCGCGCGTGCGCACCGCCTATCCCGGCCCCGTGATCCTCGGCATTGCCGCGGCCGCCCGCATCGTCGAGGAGCTGGTATCGTGAGCAAGGCAGAGTTGAAGACGATCAGCCTCGAGGAGATCGAGGCGCTCGCGGTCGGCGCCTGGATCCTCGGCACCGGCGGCGGCGGCAGCCCCTATCTCGGCCTGCTCAACCTGCGCCGGCTCTATGCCGAGGGCCACCGCGTACAATTGATGTCGCCGCTCGACCTCGACGACGAGGACTGGGTCGCGGTGGTCTCCAACATGGGCGCGCCCCTGGTCGGGCAGGAGCGCCTCGCCGACAGCCGCAACATCGCGCGCGCCGTGCGCATGCAGGAGGAGATCAACAACGTCAAGTTCCGCGCCGTGATGTCGGTCGAGATCGGCGGCGGCAACGGCGTTCAGGCCCTGATGGCGGCCGCCCATCTCGGCATTCCCGTCGTCGATGCCGACTGCATGGGCCGCGCGTTCCCGGAGGCACAGATGACGTCGGTCGCAATCGGTGACCTGCGTCCCTATCCCTGCACGCTCTACGATCCCCGCGGAATCGAAGCCGTCGTGACCAAGGTGCCCACCTGGAAATGGATGGAGCGGGCAAGCCGCAAGATCTGCGTCGAGATGGGCTCGATCGCCTCCACCAGCAAGGCGCCGCGCACGGGGCGCGAGGTCAAGGACTGGGGCATCCATTTCACCACGACGAAGGCGATCCGCATCGGCCGCGCCGTGCAGGAGGCCAACCGCCGTCACGAGGACCCGATCGCCGCACTGCTCGCGACCGAAGGCGGCCAAAAACTGTTCACCGGCAAGATCGTCGACGTCGCTCGGCGCACCACGGAAGGGTTCTTGCGCGGCACAGCCATGGTCGACGGCAGCGACGCCGACCGCGATACCAAGCTCAAGCTCTCGTTCCAGAACGAATGGATCGTGGCCTGGCGTGACGAGGAGGCGATCGCGACCTCGCCCGATTTGATCTGCGTGCTCGACAGCGTCAACGGCCACGGCATCGGCACCGAGACCATCCGCTACGGCCAGCGCGTCACCGTCGTCGCTCTGCCTGCGCCGCCGGTGCTGACGAGCCCGCGCGGCCTCGAATTCGTCGGTCCGCGCGCTTTCGGCTACGACCTCGACTTCCATTCCCTCTTCTCGCCCGCAGCGGCCGGAGCTTAAGACCCCATGAAGCGTATTGGCATCGATGTCGGCGGCACCAACACGGACGCCGTGCTGATCGTCGACGAGAAGGTCGTTCATTCCGTCAAGCGGCCGACCACGGCCGACGTGACCTCGGGTATCCTGGACGCGCTTAGGGCGTTGCGCGCCGAGCCGTCCGCCGCGGTGAAGGTCGATGCGGTCGTGATCGGCACCACGCATTTCATCAACGCGGTGGTGCAGCGCCGCCACGTACAGAAGATCGGGGCGATCCGGATCGGCATGCCCGCCAGCGCCTCGCTGCCGCCGTTCTGCGACTGGCCGGCGGACCTCGCCAGCCCCGTTAACGGCGAGATCTTCATGCTGGAAGGCGGCCATGACTACGACGGCCGCCCGTTCATGCCGCTCGACATCGCGGGCCTCAAGAACGCCGCGCGAAAGATCAAGGATGAAGGCCTGCGCTCGGTCGCGGTGTGCTCGAGCTTCTCCCCGCTCGATCCCTCCTGCGAGACCACCGCGCGCGAGATCCTCGCGGACATCTGCCCTGACGTCGCGGTGACGCTGTCGCATGACCTCGGCCGCATAGGCCTGCTCGAGCGCGAGAACGCCGCGCTGCTCAATGCTTCGCTGCACGACCTCGCCGTCAGCACCGTCGCGGCGTTCCGCAAGGCGATCGCCGACAGCGGCATCGACGCGCCGCTGTTTCTGACCCAGAACGACGGCACCGTGATGCAGGCCGAGATCGCCATCGCCTTCCCGGTGATGAGCTTCGCCTCCGGCGCCACCAACTCCATGCGCGGTGCCGCCCATCTCTCCGGCCTCGACGACGCCATGGTCGTCGACGTCGGCGGCACCACTTCCGATATCGGCCAGCTGCGTCACGGTTTCCCGCGTGAAGCCAATGCCGTGGTCGAGGTCGGCGGCGTGCGCACGCTGTTCCGTATGCCCGACCTGCTCTCGATCGGGCTCGGCGGCGGCAGCCATGTCGACGAGGACCCGCTCCGCGTCGGCCCGCTCAGCGTCAGCTACCGCCTGACGTCGGATGCGCTGGTGTTCGGCGGCTCGCGCCTCACCGCCACCGACATCGCCGTCGCGGCCGGCCTGATCGATATCGGCGACCGTTCGCGCGTCGCTAACTTGCCGAAGCGCCTGATCGAGGCCGCGCTGCGCGACGCCTGGCGCAAGCTGGAGGAAGACATCGACCGCATGAAGACAGAGGCCGGCGACGTGCCGCTGCTCGCGGTCGGCGGCGGCGCCTTCCTGGTGCCGGATCGCCTGCCTGGCATTTCCGAGATCGTGCGCGTGCCGTATGGCGACTGCGCCAATGCGGTAGGCGCCGCGATCGCGCAGGTCTCGGGCGAAGCCGATCAGGTGTTCCGCGACCTCAGCCGCGAGGACGCGATCGCAGCCGCGCGCGACATCGCAGCCGATCGCGCCGTGCAGGCCGGCGCTGCTCGCGACAGCCTCAAGACCGTCGACGTCGAGGACATGCCGATCGCCTACCTGCCCGGCAACGCGCTGCGGGTGCGCGTCCGTGTTGCAGGTGCGATTGCCGATCCGGATCTGCCCGCGGCGGCCTAGCGGCCACGAGCGGATGATCGAGCGTGCTTATGTGTCGCGCATCCGCGCCACCCGGGCGAAAGCCAGCTGGTGACCGAGGTCCCGAAAAATTCGGCGTTGGCGCGCATGAAATCACGCTCGTGTTCAGGCAGTTCATCCTGCACGTAAATCGCCGGAAGGACGGCGGGACGTCACATTGCCCAAGGACCGATCGCCAACACAGATCGAGCCCGATGAACAGTGGTCCACTCTGCGCCAAGAGCTGCCCGAGCTGCTGCGTCCGATCGCCGACTATGTGGTACAGATCTGGTTCAAGTGGTCGCTCGCAACTATCGTAGCCGCCGCCACGTAGACCCATGCACTCCTCAAAGTTGCCATGATGCGTGGAAGCAGACCTCTGCTACATGCCAACATGCGGCAATCCGTCCGCCGCTCGCATGGGCTTCGCATGATTGCGCGAAGACGGAAAGTTGACGAGATCGAGGTAAATGATACGTTTGAACCGCCCGGTTTAGCCATCGAACCAGGCGCGAGAATAAAGGCGAGGGGTTCGGCCCCATCGTGTCACTCGGGTCTTACCCCTCATACATCGCACGTGGATCGGGGCGGCTCTGTAGAGGATGACACGGCGGACCGGGCAAGCCCTATTCGGCTCGGCCGCGGCATGGTTTACCGGCATGAACCTTTCATCATTTATGGGCCCTGGCCGGGCTCACGGTCCGCAGGTTCTGTGCGACGAGGAAGGGATTCGCCTGTGCCGAACCCGCCGCGAAAGCATTGACGGTGAGCGACAGGTTGTGTTGGCCGTCGTTCCGGCGGCGGAACATCCAACGCAGCACAGCCTTGATCGGCTCGCACACGAATTTGCGCTGAAGGGTGAACTGGACAGTGCCTGGGCGGCGAAGCCGCTGGAGCTTGTGCAAAATCGCAGCCGCACCATTCTTGTGCTCGAAGATGTCGGTGGCGAGCCGCTCACCTGGCTGATGGACGCTCCCATGGAGATGGTGAGCTTCCTGCGCCTGGCGATCCAGATTGCCGCGGCCCTGAGCAAGGTTCACCAGCGCGGTCTGGTTCACAAGGATATCAAACCAGCAAATATCCTGGTCAACCGCAGCAACGGCAGCGTGCACCTCACCGGCTTCGGCATCGCGTCGCGCCGTTTACGCGAACGGCAGTCCCCGGCCCCGCCCGAGTCGATCGCCGGCACATTCGCTTACATGTCGCCCGAGCAGACCGGGCGCATGAACCGCTCGATCGACTCCCGAAGTGACCTGTACTCACTCGGCGTCACGCTTTACCAGATGGTCACCGGCTCGCTTCCATTCACCGCTTCCGATCCGATGGAGTGGGTGCACTGCCACGTCGCAAGACAGCCAGAGCCGCCGATCAAGCGATCCGGGAACATCCCCGCTGCGGTTTCCAGCCTCATCATGAAGCTGCTCGCCAAGATGGCCGAGGAGCGCTATCAGACTGCAGCCGGCGCTGAAAGGGATCTTCAGCACTGCCTTGCGGAGTGGGAGCTTCGACGGCACATCGACGACTTCCCGCTCGGCCAGCACGATACGCCCGACCGGCTGCTCGTTCCCGAGAAGTTGTACGGAAGAGCGCACGAAGGCGCGATGTTGCTCGCCTCGTTCGAGCGCATTGTCAAGAACGGCACGCCCGAGCTGGCGCTGGTCTCGGGATATTCCGGGATCGGAAAATCCTCTGTTGTCAACGAGCTCCATAAAGTGCTTGTGCCCTCGCGTGGGCTTTTTGCATCGGGCAAATTCGACCAGCACAAGCGCGACGTCCCTTACGGGGCGCTCACCAAGGCGCTCCAGACCCTCGTCCGGCCCCTCCTGGGCAAGAGCGAGACCGAGCTGAGCAAGTGGCGCCATGATCTCCTGAGCGCGCTCGGTCCAACCGGACAGCTCGTCGTGGACCTGATCCCGGACCTGAGGGCCATCATCGGCGAACAACCACCTGTTCCCGAGCTGCCGCTCCAGCACGCGCAAAGCCGCTTTCACCGCGTGTTCGAGCAATTCATCGGTCTCTTTGCCCGATCCGAACATCCGCTGGTGCTGTTTCTCGATGATCTGCAATGGCTCGATATGGCGACGTTCGAGCTACTCGAGGATCTGCTGACCCGGTCGAATCTGAAGCATTTGATGCTGATCGGCGCCTATCGGGACAATGAGGTGGATTCCGCTCATCCCGTGATGCGCATGCGCGAGGCCATCAGGACACGGGGTGGACGGGTCGTGGAGATCACGCTCGCGCCGCTCGGCCGCAGGCATCTCGGCCAGTTGCTCGCGGACGCACTTCACTGCGAACGCCAGCACGCCGCCCCGCTGGTGCAGCTCGTGCATGAGAAAACCGGTGGCAACCCGTTCTTTGCCATCCAGTTCATGTTTTCGCTGGTCGAGGAAGGACTGCTCGCGTTCGACCATGATGCAGCGCACTGGTCCTGGGATCTCGATCGGATCCACGCCAAGCGATACACCGACAACGTCATCGACCTCATGCTGGGCAAGCTCACCCGGCTTCCCGTCGCGACGCGCACGGCCTTGCAGCAGATGGCCTGTCTTGGGAATATCGCCGAGGTCGCGGTGCTTTCGATCGTCCTCAACACGTCAGATGAGCAGGTCCACGTAGACCTGTGGCCTGCCGTCCGCCAGGAATTCGTGGAGCCTCAGGCCGGCGCCTATCGGTTCGTCCACGACCGCTTCCAGGAGGCGGCCTACGCACTGATTCCGGAGAAAGAACGGGCTGCGGCCCACCTGCGCATTGGCCGACTGTTCGCGGCCCGAACCCCATCGGAAGCAATCGAGGAAAATGTCTTCGAGATCGTGAGCCAACTCAACCGCGGCGCAGCCTTGATCACCGCGGGCGACGAGCGCGTGAAGCTGGCGGAACTGAACCTGTTGGCCGGCCGGCGCGCCAAGGCGGCGCCCGCCTTTGCCATGGCACTCGCTCACTTCGCCGCCGGGGAGGCCATGCTCCCGGAGGATCGCTGGGAGCAGCATTACGCGCTTAGCTTTGCCCTGGCGCTACAGCGGGCCGAATGCGAGTTCGTCGCTGGTGAGCAGGCAGCGGCGAAAATCCGCCTTGCCGAGCTGGCGAGCCGCGCAGCCACTCTGCCTGATCTCGCAGCCGTCACGCGGCTCCGCATGGAGCCCAGCGATCGCGACATCGAAATTGCTCTCGACTATTTGCGGCGCGTCGGCATCGCCTGGTCCGCACATCCCTCATCGGAGGAGGTCGGGCGGGAATACGAGCGAATGTGGCGACAGATCGGTGAGCGTCCGATCGAGGCCCTTCTCGACCTGCCCCGGATGGCCGATCCGGTCGCACGCGGAACGATGGACGTTCTCACGGTCCTGGTCTCACCCGCCTGGTTCATCGACGAGCGGTTGCGCCGTCTCATCATCGGACGGATGGCCAATCTGAGCATGGAATACGGCAACTCCGACGCCTCCTGCCTCGCCTACATCGTGCTCGGCACCGTGCTTGGCCCTGACTTTGGCGACTATGCTGCGGGGTACCGCTTCGCCCAACTCGGCCTCGACCTCGTCGAACGACGGGGGCTGGATCGGTTCAAGGCTCGCGTCTATCTTGGCTTTGGCAGCTGGACGCGACATGTGAGGATGGGCCGCCCGTGGCTCCGGCGTGCCTTCGACGCCGCGCAGCAGGTCGGCGACATCAACTACGCCAGCTTTACCCGTCACCATCTCTTGACACACCTTCTCGCCTGCGGAGATCCACTCGCCGACGTGCAGCGGGAGGCCGAGGCCGGGCTAGATTTCGCACGCCGGGCGCGCGTTGAGCTGGCGGCCGATCGAATTGCCGGACAGCTCCAGCTGATCCGGACACTGCGCGGACTCACCACGAAATTCGGCTGCTTTGATGATAACGAGTTCAACGAGCTTCAGTTTGAACGTCGGCTCGAGGCTGAGCCGCATCTGGAGCAGGCCGGCTTCTGGTACTGGGTGCGCAAGCTTCAGGCTCTGGTCCTCACCAACGACCCCGCTGCGATCGCGGCGGTGGCGCAGGGCGATCGGCTCCTGTGGACTTCGAAAGCCCTCTTCGACCGCGTCGAGTTTCACTTCTATGCTGCGCTGGCACAGGCTGCATTCGGCGAGGCCGCAGCGGCAAGCGAACGAGCCCCGCATCTCGATGACCTGGCTAGCCACCATCGCCAGCTTCAGCAATGGGCCGATATCTGCCCGGAGGATTTTGCTGACCGTGCCACTCTGATCTCGGCGGAGATTGCGCGCATCGAAGGGCGCGAACTCGATGCCATGCGCTTCTATGACCGCGCGATCGCCTCGGCGCGCGCTAGCGGATTTGTTCAGAATGAGGCGATCGCAAACGAACTTGCCGGACGCTTCTACGCAACGCGCGGTTTCGAGAAGATCGCCTATGCCTATCTACGCGATGCTCACTACGGATTTCTCCGCTGGGGAGCTGACGCCAAAGCAAGACAACTCGAACACCTGTATCCTCACCTCCACGTTGCAGAGGAACCCAGGTCCGCGGTGAGCCTGACCGCCGGGCAAATGGACGTCACCACCGTGGTGAAGGCGTCTCAGGCCGTCTCCAGTGAAATCGAGCTGCCGAAGCTCATCGGAACACTGATGAAGATCGCTCTACAGAACGCAGGCGCTGATCGCGGCTTGCTGATACTGTCGCGACATGATGACTTCTGGATCGAGGCGGAGGGCCAATCCAAAGGCGACGAGTTTGCGGTTGTGATGCACCGGACCCCCCTCTCAGCACCCGATTGCCCAGAGGCATTGCTGCGCTACGTCATTCGCTCGGAAAAGCCTCTCATCGTCGACGATGCGACGCAGCCTGATCCGCTTTACAGCGAAGAGTACGTCCATCGACGGCATCCCAGATCGATCCTCTGCCTACCGCTCATCAAGCAAGCCAAGCTCATCGGGTTGCTGTATCTGGAGAACACACTGACGACCTACGCCTTCACGCCCGATCGTGTTGCGGTGCTTGATCTGCTGGCCGCTCAGGCGGCGATTTCTCTGGAGAACACTCTCCTCTACCGGGATCTTCAGGAGCGCGAGGCCCGCATCCGGCGTCTCGTCGATTCCAACATTATCGGAATACTGTTCTGGGAGCGCAGCGGCGATATCTCCTATGCAAACGATGCCTTCCTGGACATGACCGGATACTCCAGGCAGGAACTGGTTTCGGGTGCGGTCCGCTGGAAGGACATGACCCCGGCGGAATACCGGAACGAAGACAGGCAGCGCATTGAACATCTCCGGTTGTGGGGGCAGATCGCGCCGCGCGAGAAGGAATTCTTGAGAAAGGACGGAAGCCGCGTTCCTGTTCTCATCGGCTCCGCCTCGCTGGCAGGATCCGATGACGAATGCGTCTCATTCGTCCTTGACCTGACAGAACTCAAGCGGGCGGAAGCCGAAGCGCGCGAGAGCGAGCGGCGCTATCAGGGAATGCAGCTTGAGTTGGCGCACGCGAACCGGGTCGCTACTATGGGTCAGCTTACCTCTTCCATCGCCCATGAGGTCAACCAACCCATCTGCGCTATTGCCATCAACGCGGGTGCGGCGCTGAACTGGCTGGCTCGGAAGACGCCTGATATCGAGAAAGTGCGGTCATTGATATGTCAAATCGCCGACGACGCGCATCGCAGCGGTGAAGTGATTGGTCGGATTCGTGAACTCTTCCAAAAAGCGCCGCCGCGAAAGGAGCGTGTGGATCTCAACGAGGTGATACGGGAAGTGCTCGTTCTAACCCATAGCGAAGCGCTGAAAACCGGCACTTCGGTGAGGATAGAACTTGCGGAGACTTTGTCGCCGATCGAGGGGGACCGCGTGCAGTTGCAGCAGGTTTTGCTCAACCTGGTTGTCAACGCCATGCAGGCTATGGCCACTATCGAAGGGACAAGAGACGTTCTCATCACCACCGCCGCGACCGAGGCAAACGTGCTGGTCCGAGTCGCTGATTCCGGGCCAGGCCTCGATCCAGAGACGCTCGGGCATGTTTTCGATCCATATTACACCACCAAACCTGACGGCTTGGGCATGGGACTTGCGATCTGCCGCTCAATCATTGAGGCCCACAACGGACGCTTGTGGGCGAGCGACAACCAGGCTCGCGGAGCCGTGTTTCAGTTCACGTTGCCAGCTCAGCAGGAGCCGACCTGAAGCGGGTCTCGTGGCACAGCAACCCGGTCGAAAGTGAATTCATGGGCATCTACCCGGCTTAAGCGGCGATGTCATTCTCATCCCTAGCCCTCGCCTCCGCTCCATCTGTCATGAGCTAGGCGGGTCCCTCTCGGTTCCGATTTGCTGTCGAAGTTGGGCGTTTCCTCAGTCTAAGGGCAGCAGGTCTGTAACTAGGATCTGCTGTCCGTCAGTGCACCGACAAATGAATCACGTTCCATGACGCCGGGCCTAGATGCGCTCGTAGCAGGCCACCTTCGATGGTCCCCTCCTGCAGCGGCGCCGGCTTCACCCGCTCCGGCGTGTCCTTCGTATTTGTCGCATGGAGATCATCGTGGCGCAATTCAATCGCCTGGGAAACAGCGAAACGGCCAAAACCGCGTGCCTCGACATTGACCTGCATATCCCGCTTCAGGTCTCGGTTAAGTAAAAAAATCGAAAGACCGCCGCCCTCTCCTGCAACTGCCGCGACCTTCAAATAAGGCACGTTGGACACCGGGAAGGTTAGCTCCTGCACACCTCGAGGATCATAGTAGGACGAATCGTAACTGTCCGACTCAACCTGCGTGCGCAGGACCTTGCCGCGGCCGAAGCGGCTCATATGCGCGAAAGGAAAGAAGATGGTCTGGCGCCACGCTCCTCCGCCCGTCTCGGTCATGATCGGCGCGATGACGTTGACGAGTTGCGCAAGGCAAGCGACCTTCACCCGATCGGCATGATTGAGCAAGGAAATGCAGGCGCCGCCGAAGGCGAGCGCATCTTCCATCGTATAGATTTCCTCGAGAATCGGCGGTGCCACCGGCCAGCCTTCCTTCACCCGGTCGGCCCGGCTGCGACGCGTGCGATACCAGACGTTCCATTCGTCGAAGCTCAGCATGAGACGCTTGTTGGAACGCCGCTTGGCCGCAACCGCATCAGCCAAGGCGACGACCTCCTCTATGAAGCTGTCCATCAAGTCGGGACTTGCGAGAAACGATGCTGTGTCCTGCCTGTAATTGTTGAGATAGGTATGGAGCGAAACGTAGTCGACATGATCGAAGGTGTGCTCGAGGACCGTATCTTCCCACTGGCCGAATGTCGGCATGTTGCGCCCCGACGAACCGCACGCAGCAAGCTCGATGGTCGGATCCACCCAGCGCATCATCTTGGCCGCTTCGCTGGCGATCGCACCGTAGGCGGCGGCGCTCTTGTGCTCCATCTGCCAAGGTCCGTCCATCTCGTTGCCGAGGCACCATAGCTTGATGTCATGCGGCTTGTCCCAGCCGTGCTTGCGGCGCAGCTCCGACCAGGCCGTTCCGCCAGGATGGTTGCAGTATTCGACCAGGCTGCGCGCTGCATCGCCGCCGCGGGTGCCGAGATTGACCGCCATCATCGGCGCGACATCCGCAGCCCGGCACCAGTCCATGAATTCATTGGTGCCAAAACTGTTCGGCTCCGTGCTGAACCAGGCAAGGTCCAGGCGCGCCGGCCTCGCCGCCAGCGGCCCGACGCCGTCCTCCCAATTGTATCCCGAGACGAAGTTGCCGCCGGGGTATCGAATGAGCGTCGGGCCGAGCTCCTTCACCAGCGCCAGCACATCCTTGCGAAAGCCCTTCTCGTCCGCGGTCGGATGGCCAGGCTCGTAGATGCCGCCATAGACGCACCGGCCCAAATGCTCGATGAACGCACCGAACAGGCGAGGATCGGTATGACCGATGGCAAAGTCGCGGTCGATCAGAACTCTTGCTTTCCTCATGCTCTTCTCTCGGGTTCCCCGGGGCTGGTGAGATAGTTCATGCTAGGTATGTCGGCCGCGGCTGGGGAGCCTCAGGTTATAGCACGGCTTCACGCAATTGGCGCGTATAGGGATGCTGCGGCGCCTTCAGCACCGTTCTCGCATCGCCGCTTTCGACGACGCGGCCCTTCTGCATGATCATGATGCGGTCACTGATGTAGTAGGCCGTAGCCAGATCATGCGTGACATAGATGATCGATATCCCAAGTTCGTCCCGCAATGTCTTGAACAGATTGACGATGGATATGCGCAGCGACGCATCGATCATGGACACCGGCTCATCCGCGACAATCAGTTTTGGCTCGGCCAAAAGTGCTCGGGCGATTGCGACCCTTTGAAGCTGCCCGCCGGACAGCTCGTGCGGGTATCGATGGCGCACCTCCTTGAGCGAGAGCCCGACTTTGTGCAGCGCGTGATTAACGGTCGTTTCGGCTGCCCCCTCGCCGGCCTCACCGGAAAACCGGCGCCGCGTCATGAACAGATACCGATCGAGCCGCTTCAGCGGGTTGAACGACTCAAAGGGATTCTGAAAGATCGGCTGCACCTTGTGCATGAACGCCATGCGACCGGCACTGTTTCGAATGGCAGCAAGGTCGATGCCGTCGAGCACCAACTTGCCGCTGGTCGGCGTTTCAATGTTCAGGATCATTCGTGCCAGCGTCGTCTTGCCGCTCCCGGACTCACCGATGATCGCCAAGATCTCCGGTCGCCGGGCGGCAAGCTGGAAGCTCACCTCGCTCACCGCAGCGATCTTCTGCCTTGACCATAGCCCTCCCCGGACGAAGGTCTTGCTGACCTCGGAGATGTCGAGGAGCAGATCGTTCATGGCCGGCTGCCTTGGTTGACGGCGAAGCAGGCAACGCGATGCCCGGTGTCGGCTTCCAGCATGGCAGGGACCTCGCGCTTGCAAATCTCGGTTGCGAGCGGGCAGCGCGGATGGAATCGGCATCCGGGCGGGGGATCGGCGAGATTGGGCGGGGAGCCGCCAAGCCCCTCGCGAGGCGTGTCATCGCCGATGCGCGGACGGCTCGAAATGAGATGCCTAGTATAAGGGTGTAGCGGGTTCCGGAAAATCTCCGCGGTCGCGGCCTCTTCCACGAGACGTCCAGCATACATAATGGCGAGGCGATCGGTGACGTGCGCGTGCACGCCCATGTCATGAGTGACGAACAGGACCGACGAGCCGGTCTCCCGCTGAATGCCCCGGATCATGCCGAGCACCTCCTTTTGCACCACCACGTCGAGTGCGGTCGTGGGCTCATCGGCGATGATGAAATCAGGACGGCAAATCGTTGCCAGCGCAAGCGTGGTTCGTTGACGCATGCCCCCCGAGAGCTCATGCGGGAAGGCTGCCAGCACCGATGGGTCGAGCCTGACCCGCGCCAGATGGGCGATCACCTGTTGCTCAAACTGCTTCCGGCTGCCGCCGATATGCGGGTATGCGAAATCGACGAATACCGATCGGACACGGCGAACCGGATTCAGCACGTTCATCGATCCCTGCATGATATAAGACAGATGCCGCCAGCGAATCCGCGCGACGTCCACTGGCGGCGCGCGGTGCAATCCGCCATAGCCGGGCAGGAATGCAAACTCCACGCTGCCGCCCACGATCTCGAGTGGCGGTCTGATCGCCCCTGCGATGCTCTTGATCAGCGTGGTCTTGCCGGAGCTGGATTCTCCAGCAAGCCCATAGATCTCACCGCGATTAACAGCAAAACTGACGCCGTCGACCGCTTTGACGCCGCGTCTGACGCCGAAGTGGCTGGTCCGGTAATGGGCTTGCAGATCGCGAACCCGGAGAATCGGCTGGGCGCCTTGGGGCGCGGGCGCGGACTGAGCGTTGGCGTGCATCACGAGGCCCCTTCCATGCTCCAGAGGCGGCTTCGTGGATCGATGTAGGCATTCGCAGATACCGCGAGCAGGAAGAGCCCGATAAACACCATGATCACCGTGATGGTCGGAAAGACGATCCACCACCAGACTCCTGCCACCATTGCGGTGTGCTGGTTGGCCCAATAGATCATGCCCCCGACCGTCGGCGTGTTGATGTCGGTGAAACCGAGCACCGCAAGCGTCACCTCAAGTCCGATCGACCACACCATGTTGTTCATGGTCGTCGAGAATACGATCGGCATGACATAAGGCAAATGCTCCTCGGTGAGTATCTGCCGTGTGCTCATTCCGGAAAAAAGGCTGGTCTGCGTGAATTCGCGTGCCTTCAGGCTCATGACCACCGAACGGATCAACCGGGCGTCATAGGCCCAGCCGAAACAGGCCATGATCAGCGCAAGCATCAGCCAGGAGATGCGGTCGCGCATCATGAAATAGAACAGCACTAAGATCGGCAGCAGAGGAATGACGATGAACGTATCGTTTACTGACATCAGGGCGCGATCGATCCACCCCCCTTTGTAGCCGCTGATGAGTCCGATCACGAGCGCGAACAGGCGGCTGATCAGAGCCACCGTGCATCCGAACAACAATGTATTTCGGATGGCGAAGCTCAATTGCCAGAACACGTCCTGGCCGCGCGATGTGGTGCCGAACCAGTAGGTCAGCGACGGCGGCACGTCGGGCGGCACCACATACACACTCTCCGGCGGATAGGGCGAAAAGCTCGCCAGTACGGACAGCAACAGAACGAAGACGACCAGCACGGCCCCTATCCGGAATTCAGGGCTGTCGCGCAGCAGATCGCGCAGAAGTACGATCATCAGCTGACCCTCACCCTGGGATCGAGCAACGGATACAGAAGATCGATGGCGAGCACGCCGATCGACACGCCGAGGATCGAGATGGTGGTCACGCCGAGGACAAGCCCGTAATCTCCGGCATAGACGGCGTCGACCAGGAGCGAGCCGAGACCGGGATAGCCGAACACCTTTTCGGTGATCACGGCGCCGTTGAAGATTCCGCCCAGCGACATGGCGAGCCCAGTCACCTGCGGCACGAGCGCGTTACGCATCACGTAGGATGTCAGGACACGCCAGGATCTCACGCCGGCGAGTTCGGCATAGACGACGAAGTCCTCGGCGAGGACATTGGATACCAGCGAGCGCATGCCAAGGAACCAGCTCCCTATGCCGATCAGGATCAGCGAGAGCGCTGGCAGAATCGCGTGCTGCAGCACGCTCAGAACGAATTCGGGAGTCAATGTCTGGGGCAGGTTCATCGCCGATCCTCCGCTGATCGGAAGCACCGGCCAAAGGAAGCCGAACACGATCAACAGCAGCATCGCCAGAATATAGTATGGGATCGGATGGAGGCCCATGGCGATCACCCCCATCAGCTTCAGGCCACGGCTCTGCCGGTAGTAGCCAGCCAGCCCACCCAGCAGATTTCCGAGTCCCCAGGCGACAATGGTCGAAACCGCAAGGAGTCCCGCGGTCCAGGGCAGCGCACGTCCGATGAGGGTGCCGACTGGGGTCGGAAACGCCGACATCGAGGGACCAAAATCAGCGCGCAGGATCCGCTTCCAGAACAGCAGGTATTGCTCAACGGGCGTGCCGCTGAGACCGTAGAGCTCGCGCAAGGAGTTGCGCATCTGCTCGATCGCTCCCGGGGCGGTGTTGCCATAGGAGGTCACTGCCGAGATCGATTGCTCGACGGGATCAATTGGCGAAGCATGGGTGACGACATAAGCGATATTGATGCCGATGAAGACAACCAGCAGAAACTGCCCGAACCGCCGGCCCACATAGGCGAGGTATCCCCTCATAGGTGCACCAGGGATGTCCGCCAAAGTCGTTCATCCAAGCACGGCCCATGCGGTCGCATTTGTGTCACCGCATCCTAACTGGCCGGCTTCAGCCTGACGAACATGTAGCGCGAATTGCCCCAGTTCGGCACTGGATTGGTGTAGGGATTCTCCGAGGTCGGAAAGCCTGTCCAGTAAGTCTGGTCCATTGCGGTGAACACGTTGTAAGCCATCAGTGGTATGGTGGGCATCTCCTTCACGGCGAGCTTGACGTACTCCTTGCCGAGCTCGATCGATTTCGGATCATCGAAACCGACCGTCCGGATCTCCTCGATGATCTTGTCGAGGGCGGGATTGGACCAGCGCTGCCAATTGCGGAGCGGCTGCGGTTTTCCTGGCTCGGCGATGAACTGCGAGTGCCAGCTGTCGAGGAAGTAGGACAAGTCCTGGTGGCCGCCCCAGGTTTCGACGCTCCAGCCGATGAAGGTGTCGAAATCGCCGGCCGCCCGTCGCGTGGGCAGCGTCCCCTGCGCGACATCGATCTTGGCATCGATTCCCGCCTGCTTCCATAGCTGCACAATCATCGTTCCGGCACGGGTCATCACCGGACGCAAATCGCCTTCGACCATGACGCGGAGGCCGAACGGCTTTCCGTCGGGCGTGATCCAGGTACCGCCTCGTTTGGTGAAGCCGGCCTTTTCCAGAAGCTCCTGCGCTGCCTGCGGATCGGTCTTCCACCAGCCCCTGCCGAACGCCTTGGCAATCTCCGCAGGATCGGATGGGATCTGCTCGCCCATGGACGATCGCAGCATGTCGGCAATCTGCTTGCCGATCGTGGGGTCATACGGCTTGATCTTGCGCTTGCCGGTATCGATCTCGAATGCCTTGAGCCACTCTTCCATCGGCCCATGATAGGTCGCCGGGTGGGTTCCGGTCGGTGGCACACCGATCGCCGATATCGTAGCGGCGCCGCGATAGGCCGCCATCGCCACGGCCTTGATGTCGATCAACAGCGCCAGCGCCCATCGCACGTCCGGGTTCTTGAAAGTCTCATTCTGGGTGTTGAAGATCACGGCGGGAAGCGTCGGGTCGGGGTGGCCATAGGGGAAACCCTTGAACCATGCCCGCGTCGCCTTGCTCTGCTTGGCAAGGGCGAACATGCCCTCAGGCGCAATATCGTGGATCACGTCGAGCTCGTGGTTGAGTTGCGAGATCACCCGCTTCTCGGGCGGTCCGGGATCGACATAGGCGAGATATTTCGGACCGGGCCTGCCAAAGCGCGCAAGCGTGGTGCGCTGCCAGTCGTCCCGGAGGTGCCAAATGTACCATTTGCCGTCGGGATCGTAGCTCTGCAGCAGGTAGGGGCCGAGAGAAATCGGCTTGTTGAAATCGAATTTGGCGGGATCTTCGACTTTGTCGAAGACGTGTTTGGGCAGGATCCACACCGCCCCCCAGCGCACCGTGAAATTGGCGTGGAAGCGTGAGTTCGGCTTCTTGAGCTTGAACACAACCGTATGGGCGTCCGGAGCATCAACGGATGCGACGTTGCTCGCCAGCACCGCGCTGAAACGCATGCCCGGATTTTTGATCTGGGTCGCCACCGTCGAGACGACATCGTCGGCGGTGAATTCGACGCCGTCGCTCCAGAAGATGCCGCTGCGGAGCTTGACCGTCATTTCGGTAAAGTCGGCGTTGTATTGCGGCTTCTCGGCAGCCAGCGAATTGTCCCAGACGCCGTCGAGGCCGCTCTCGGGATCGATGTACCAGAGCGTATCGAGCGCGACCTGCTGCAATCCGTTCGACTGCGATCCGGCATTGATCGCCCAGATGTTGAACCAGCCCGCGTTCTTGACGGTTCCTTCCGGGTTTTCCAGGATCAGCAAATCCTTTCTCGAGATGTTTTGCGGAATGCCCTGCGCATGGCTCGGCGCCAGCGCGACCAGCAGCGAGCCGAGCGCGCACGCAATCGGCAGCAATGCTCGAATGCAGCGCATCATGTCCTCCCGGCGCGGTTTGTCTCGATGCCGTTTTGGCTCGATGCTAAAGGCGCCAAAACCGATGAACAACAGAAATCTTATGCCGCAGGGGTGCATGTGTGAGAGAGCCGGCCGATCGTCGGCCAGAGCGCAATCTGAAAATCAGCGGCCGCCCACTGGAGCGATCACCATTTCAATGCGGCCGTGCGCACGGGATGATCCCAGAGCGCAGTGGTTTCGCTATCGAGCAGGCTCACGGTGAGCGAGCATCCGGCCATCTCGAGGGAGGTGACGTAGCTACCGACCAGCGAGCGCGCGATGCGCAGGCCGCGCTTCTCGAGCATGCGGCGCGCCGCGTTGTACATCAGATAGAGTTCGATCGCCGGCGTGCCGCCGAACCCGTTAACGAGCAGGAGGGCCTCGGAACCCTTGCGGCCTTCGAGATCCTGCGCAATGGCTGTGGTCATCTCCTCCGCGATCGCATCAGCCCGCTCCAGCTTGACGCGGCGGCGTCCCGGTTCGCCGTGAATACCGACGCCCATCTCCATCTCGTCCTCGCCAAGCGAAAAGGTTGGCGTGCCCGCGGCCGGCACCGTGCAGCTCGTCAGCGCCACGCCCATCGAGCGCGTGCGCGTATTGACGCGCTCGCCGAGCGCAACGCAGGTCTTGAGGTCGGCGCCCGTCTCGGCGGCCGCGCCGACGATCTTCTCGACGATCAGGGTGCCGGCCACGCCGCGGCGGCCGATGCTGTGGATCGAGTTCTCGACCGCGACGTCGTCATCCGTGACGATGGTCGCCGTGCGGCCCTCGGCAATCTCGGCCGCCATCTCGAAGTTCATGCGATCGCCCGCGTAGTTCTTCACGATGAAGAGCACGCCGGCGTCTCCGGCGACGCCTTGCGCCGCCTCCACGATCTGATCCGGCGTCGGGGAGGTGAAGACCTGTCCCGGGCAGGCCGCATCCAGCATGCCGTAGCCGACGAAGCCCGCATGCAGCGGCTCATGGCCGCTGCCTCCGCCCGAAACGAGGGCGACCTTGCGCGGATTGAGGTCGCGGCGCCTCACGAATTTGCGCTCCGCCCCGAGCGTCACGAGATCTGCATGCGCAGCCGCAAAGCCGTCCAGGCTCTCTGCGAGCACGCCGTCGACCGAGTTGATGAACTTTTTCATTGTCTCCTCCCCTCTCCGTCCCTTTGCGCCTCGCGGCTATTTTTCTCGCATGATGGCAACGAGACGCCGCGCGAACTCCTGCAGCAGCGCGTCCAGCTCGGCGTTGCGCTTGGCACTGCCGAGGTCCGGCAAATGCAGCGTCAAAGTCCGTTCATGCGAGCCTTCTGTCAGCCGCCCGATCCGGCGCGGGTGCGCGCGCGCATAGGCGCGCAGGAAGGCGGCCTTGGCCGGCGGCGGGAAATGGCAGACATCGAAGATCGTGTTGAGATGCTGCACGGGGATCGGCACTGGATAGGCCGGATTGCTGATCTGGCTGACGAAGCTGCGGTTCTTCCCCATCGCGTGCGCAAGGCGTAGCCGCATGCCCGACGGACGGCTCTCCAGCACCTCCTTGAAGATGCGCTTGTAGACCGCGACAGCGCCGGCCTCGGCCGGCTCTTCGATCGCCGTGTCAGCCAAGTGCGCCTCCACTGCTCAGCCGGTCGATGGTCTGCTTGATCTGCGCAAGCGCCGCGGCGTTCACGGACAGCTCGCGCAGGCCGCAGTTCAGGAGCGCAGGGACGCAGCGCGGATCGCTGGCCATGTCGCCGCACAGGCTGACGCTGGGGCCGGCGCGCCGGCCATGCTCGGCGGTCCGCGCGATCAATTCGAGCACAGCCGGATGCAGAGGATCCATCAAGGGGGCCAGAGCTCCGTTCGAACGATCGCAGGCCAGGACATATTGCGCCAGATCGTTCGAGCCGATCGAGAAGAAGGCTGCCTTGAACGTCGCAATCGCCAGGGCCGCCGCAGGGACCTCGACCATGATTCCCAGCTCGGGCAGCATTGCGGCTATGCCCTCGGCCCGCAAGCGCTGCACGATGTCAGCAAACAGCTTCCGCCCGGCCTCCAGCTCGTCCGCCGAGGTGACCATCGGGAACATGACCTTGAGGTTGCCGCGCACGGCCGCGCGCGCCAGGGCGCGGAGCTGGACCGCGAAGATCTCGGGGCGAGCCAGGCAGAGCCGCAAGCCGCGGAGCCCGAGGAAGGGATTGGCCTCGCCTTCGATCGTGAATCCCGCCACCGGCTTGTCGCCGCCGGCATCGAAAGTGCGAATCGTCACGGGGCGCGGACCGGCCCAGCGCATGACGGCATCATAGGCCCGAAACTGCGTCTCCTCGTCGGGCAGGCCGCCCCGCTCGCTGAGCAGGAACTCGGTTCTCATCAACCCGATGCCGTCGGCATATTGCGCATCGGCGTGGTCGAGATCCTCGACGCGCTGGATGTTGATCAAGAGCTTAATCCGCTCGCCGCGCCAGAACGCCGTCGGCCGCCGCAGGATCGCTCGGGCCGACGCCCTGCTCTTGCGGTGCATCTCCCGCCGCTTCTCGAACAGGCGGAGCTGCTCGCCGCTGGGATCAAGCTCAAGGGTCGCCCCTTCGCCGTCGAGCAGCGCCATGGTTCCGGCGTGAGGGATGGCGCCGAGCTGCACGACCATGGGAATGCCACGCGCACGGGCCAGCATGGCGACGTGGCTCGCGGGACTGCCGCGCAAGAGCGCCAGACCGCCGCCGTCGGACCAGTCGATCTCCAGAAATCGCGAGGGCGGAAGATCATCGGCGCAAACGATCGCACCGCCCGGAACCTTCAGGGGCAGGCCCGCGCCTCCGCGCAGGACATTGATCACGCGGTCGCGGAGGTCAGCGAGGTCGGAAGAGCGCGCCTTGAGATATTCGTCCTCTGCCGAATTGTAGTCCGCGATCTGCGCGTCGAGCGCCGAACGCCAGGCGACATCCGCCGCATTTCCCTCGCCGATGGATGCGAAAATGGTCTCGATGAAATCCTCATCGTCCAGGAGCGCGACCTGGAATTCGAGAATCTGCGCGGCCTCGCCGCCGGCGACCCCGGCCAAATCAGCGATCTGCCCGCTTGCCGTCTCAATCGCAGCACGAAGAGCAAGCGCTTCTTCAGCCAGGTTACCCGCGACACGCTCGCCACCGGCATCAGCGTCGACCCGGACGAACGGACCATGGGCAAAGCCAATCGAGGCGGTCCTGCCGCGGTAGGCCAGTCCGTTAGCGCCGCCCCGCATGCTATGACGCCTCGTCGGGAAAGTCGGTTGCGATCAGGTTGACCAGCGCCTCGACCGCAGCCTCTGCATCGCTGCCGGAAGCCTTGATCTCGATCGTGCTGCCGTGCGCCGCGCGCATCGCCATGATTTTGGCCACGCTCTTGGCATTGATCCAATCCGGAGCACCCGCGACCCGGACCGAAATGTGCGCCTGGAACCTCTTGGCGAGCTTGGTCAGCTTGACCGCCGGGCGCGCATGCATGCCGACCGCGTGCACCAGCCGCACACTGCCGTTGAAGATCTGTCCGTCCGCTTTATCCAGCATCGTCATATTCCGTCATCGCTTCGCCGACATCTCAGTCGGCAGAGAGTTCCTCGGCCACGGCTTTCACCTGGGCCAGCGAGCTGCCGCCTGCCGCCTCGGTCGCCGCCATCACGGCGCCCTCCACGATCGGCGCGTTGCATACGACGACGAGATCGCGCCGTGCGGGCTCCAGCATCTCGACCGCCATTTCGCTGTTGGTTTCGGCGCCGCCAAGATCGACGAGGATCGCGACGCCCTTTGTGGACCAGGCATTATTGATGGCGTCGATGATCGAGGAAACACTGGTGCCCAGTCCACCGTCCGGATTGCCGCCACAGAAGGCCACCTTGACCTCGCTGCCGACCATCTGCCGCACCATGTCGGCGGTGCCCTTGGCGATATCCTTCGAATGCGAGACGATCACGATACCCACAGTGTCGGTCATTGTTGTCCCTCCAGGCTCGCGCAGACCGCCTGCACGAGTACGCAGCTCGAACGTGCGCCGGGATCGACATGTCCGACGCTGCGCGGTCCGAGGAACGACGCTCGCCCCTTGGTGGCCTGCATCGGTGCGGTCCGCTCGACCGCTTCGGCCGCGGTGGTGCGGACCCGCGCGATCAGATCCGGTTGGCCGGCCGCCATCCTCAACGTTTCCAGGACTGGAACAAGCACGTCGAGCATTGTCTTCTCGCCGGCCTGCGAGCGCCCCCGCGCGCTCACCGCATTCACGCCGCTACCAAAGACATCCGCAAGATCGTCCGGCAAGTGCCTGTCATGCGAGAGCGCTTCGCCCGCGGCAAGAAAGAAACTGCCGTAAAGCGGCCCGGAGGCGCCTCCCACGGTCATCACCAGGGTCTTGCCGATCATCTTCAGCGCCTCGTCCAGCGGTTGCGCCGAGATGGCATCAAGCTTGCCGAGCACTGCCTCGAAGCCGCGCTTCATGTTTGTCCCATGGTCACCGTCGCCGATCGCCTGATCCAGGGTCGTGAGTTCCGGCGCGCTCGCGATGACCTGCTCTGCGGCCACCTTCACCAGGGTCCTGATCGTCTCGGGTTGTAGCGACATCGAGTTGATCCTCTAGTGAACCATCGCAGGGATGCGTTGTCCCGCGCGATCGAAACAGAGCGGATGCACCAGGTGCAGTTCGACTTCCTGGCCGGACTGAAGTGGCTGGCGCGGATCCGCAAGCGTCACCAGCATCTCGCCCTTATAATCCAGGTGAACGTGATTCTGCTCACCGAGGTGCTCGACGCGGTGCACCCGGCCGACCATCCGTCCTCCATTGCGCGCAGCGATTTGCAGATGCTCGGTTCGGATGCCGACCGTCTCCGTTCCCGGTGGCACCGGCACGTCAGACAACAGATGGGCCGGAAGTAAGTTGATCTGGGGCGAGCCGAGGCGCGAGGCGACGTAGCTGCTCGACGGGCTTTCGTAGATCTCCCGCGGCGTGCCGCACTGAAGAAGCTGGCCGTCCCTGATCACGCCGATCCGGGATGCCATGGTCATGGCCTCGACCTGATCGTGGGTCACGTAGAGAATGGTTGCGCCAAGCTCGAGCTGGATCCGCTTGAGCTCAAGACGAAGCTCCGCTCGGAGCTTCGCATCCAGCGACGACAGCGGCTCGTCCATCAGGTAGATCGAGGGATCGCGAACCAGCGCGCGGCCGATGGCCACCCGCTGCATTTCGCCGCCGGACAGGCGGGTTGCACGGTTTTTCAGCTTGCTTGCGATATGCAACAGCTCCGCTGTCTGCTCGACGCGCTTGCGGATAATTGGCTCGGGCACGCGCCGCGCGGGGGAGCGCAACGGAAACGCCAGATTGTCATAGACCGTGAGGTGCGGATACAGCGAATATTGCTGGAAGACAAAGGCTATATCGCGTGATCCTGGCGGATCGTGCGTCACGTCGCGGCCGTCGATCATGACCGAGCCGGCGTCGGGGGTCTCGAGCCCGGTGATCAGCCGCAACGTCGTGGTTTTGCCGGCACCGCTCGGCCCGAGCAGGACCAGGAATTCCCCGTCATTCACCGCCAGCGATAGTTCGCGCACGGCCTCAACCGTGCCGAAGCGCTTGCTGATGTTGCGCAGGATGACGTCAGCCACGGCGCGCGCTCCCTTCATTGGCGGTCCGAATAGCCAAACCGCTGCCGACATCGAACAGCGCGAGCCTCTCGGAGTTGAATTCAAGACCTACCGTCTCGCCGATCCGCACCGACGCGCTGGAGGGCAACCGCGCCGCGACGCGTCCATGCGCCGTGTCGACGGTGACGATCTGCGTGGTGCCGAGATATTCGGCGCCGAACACCTCGCCGCGGACGGGTGCCGCGTCGGCAAAGCGAATGTGCTCAGGACGTATCCCGAGCGCCAGCGGTGCGCTCGCACGATCCTCGCGGATCTCTGGGACTTCGACGCTGACGCTATGGAAGGCGACAGCCCGATCCCCCGCCCGTAGGCCGCTTTCAAACCGCAGGAAATTCATCGGGGGCGAGCCGATGAAATCGGCTACGAACATGCTGGCGGGCCGGTCATAGACCTCTTGCGGCGAGCCGATCTGTTCGACGCACCCCTTATTCATGACCGCGATCTGATCCGCCATCGACATCGCCTCGAGCTGGTCGTGCGTCACGTAGACCGTAGTAGCACCAATGCGATCATGGAGGTCACGGAGCTCGCCGCACATCAGATGCCGAAACTCGGCGTCGAGCGCCCCGAGCGGCTCGTCCATCAGAAAAGCCTTCGGCCGCCTGACCATGGCACGCCCCAGCGCGACCCGCTGCCGGTCGCCACCCGACAGCTTTGACGTCTTGCTCGACAAGAGATGCTCGATCCGCAACAGCCGCGCCGTTTCCTGCACGCACTCGCGAATCTGGCGCTTCGCCATGCCCTGGCACTTCAGCGGAAAGCCGATGTTTTCGGCGACATTCATGTGCGGATAGAGCGCGAAGAGCTGGAAGACGAAGGCGATGTCGCGCGCGGCGGCGCGCCGGAACGTCACGTCCTCGCCGTTGAGCATGATCTTTCCATCGGTCGGCAGCTCGAGGCCGGCGATCATGCGCAACGTGGTGGTCTTGCCGCAGCCCGACGGGCCGAGCAGCGCAAAGAAGACGCCGTCGTCGATGGTGAAGTTCGAGCCTTCGACGGCCGTGAACTGATCGAACGACTTGCGCAGGTTTTCGATGCGGATTTGTGCCATAGCTGCCGCCCTATTCCGGAAAATGGCTGACGATGACATAGCCAACCGTGCCGGCGAGGATCGTCACGAAGGAATAGCTGTACAGATCGATCGACCACGGCTGCACCAGCATGACGATGCCGCCCCCGATCAGGGTCATCGCGCCGGCCTCCCAAGGCCCACGAAGGAACCAGCGACACATTCCGCTTTTGGCAACCGCAGAACCGCTCATTTGCGCACAGCTCCGAAAGTGATGCCGCGCAATAGATGCTTGCGCAACAGCACGGTGAACAAGACGATCGGTATGACGAACAGCGTGGTCGCCGCAGCAACCGCCGGCCAGTCCTGCCCGCCCTCGCCGATGATGAAGGGAATGAAGGGCGGCATGGTCTGCGCCTCGCCGCTGGTCAGGAGAACCGCGAAAGCATACTCGTTCCACGAGAAGATCAGACAGAAGATTGCGGTTGCCGCAATTCCCGTGACGGCCTGCGGCAATACGACCTTGCGCAACGCCTGCAGCCGCGTGTAGCCATCGACAAGGGCGGCCTCCTCGTATTCGCGCGGGATCTCGTCGATGAACCCCTTGAGCAGCCAGACCGCGAGCGAGACGTTCACGGCGGTGTAGAGCAGGATCATTCCGAGCCTAGTGTCGGTCAGGTTGAGCTGCCGGTACATCAGATAGATCGGGATCGCCACCGCAACGGGCGGCATCATGCGCGTCGAGAGGATGAAGAACAGGAGGTCGTCAGCCAGGGGAATGCGGAAGCGAGAGAAAGCGTAGGCCGCGAGCGTGCCGAGAAAGACAGCCAGGAAGGTCGAGCCAAACCCGATGATCAGCGAGTTGACGAAGCGCGGCACAACCTTCGACGGTCCGGCAATGACCATGTCGCGCTGGCGCACGAGCTTGTCGTACCACGTCTCCGGCGGCGGCAGCTTGGCGATGAAATCCGGCGTCTGGCGGGTGCGCACCGTAAAGAGGTTCACGTAGCCTTCGAGGGTCGGCTCGAAGATCACCTTGGGTGGATAGGCGATGGCGTCGCTCTGCGACTTGAATGCGGTGGCGACGATCCAGAGCAGCGGCAGGATCGTGATCACCGCATACAGGATGACGAGACCGCCAGCTACAATCTTTGCGCGCGGCGAGGCTTCGACGATGGAGTGAGCGGAAGACTTGGTGAGGACAGCGGTCATCGTTGCTTCACCTTATTGAGCGCTTTGACGTAGATGTTGGCGGCACCGAACACGGTCACGAACAGGATGATGGCGAGCGCGGAGGAATAGCCGGTGCGCCATTTCTCGAATGCCGCGCGCTTCAGCGTGATCGACACGAGCTCGGTGGTCGAGCCCGGGCCTCCAGACGTCAACAGATTGACCATGTCGAACATCTTGAAGTTCTCGATCGCGCGGAAAAGCACGGCGAGCATCAGGAATGGAACCGTCATCGGCAGCGTGATCGACCAGAACTGCCGCCAGGCCGAGGCGCGATCGACTTCGGCCGCCTCATAGATGTAGTCGGGAATGGAGCGAAGCCCAGCGAGGCAGATCAGCATGACGTAGGGAGCCCACATCCAGGTGTCGACCAGCACGATGGTCCAGGGTGCGAGCGAGACCTGCCCGGTCATGCTGAACGAGCTCGGCGGCACACCGGTGAACATACTGATGAGGTAGTTGAACGGGCCGATTTGCGGCTGCAGGAGCAGCGTCCAGAAGTTGCCGACGACCGCAGGCGACAGCATCATCGGCAGCAGAATGATCGTGGTCCAAAAGCTGTGACCACGAAATTGACGGTTGATCAACAGCGCCAGGCCATAGCCGATGACCACCTGTAGTGCCACCGACCAGATCACGAATTGCGCCGTGGTCTGGAGCCGGAACCAGACGTCCTCGTCGGTGAGGATGTCGGTGAAATTGTCGAGCCCGACGAACCGCAGCGGCAGATAAGACATGCTGAGGTTGAGGCTGGTGAAGGACAACCGGATCATCCACACCAGCGGAAAGATGTTGATCGCCAGCAACAGCGCGATCGTCGGCGCAACGAACAGCCAAGCGATGGTCCGGTCCGACAGGCCGCGGACGCGCCGCGTGGCACGAGATTTGGCGGGCTCGCTCACGCCGGGGATCATAGTATCATCGGGTTGAAGGATCGTCGTCATCTGGTCCATCGACTGGCTGGTTCGGTTTCCCCGGGATACACCCCGGGGAAACCGGTTCAGTTGATGCGAGTGCCGCGCCTATTGCGACGCGACCTGCTTGCCCTGCTCCTTGAAGACCTTGGTCCAATCCTTGACCAGGAGATCGAGCGCCTGCTGCGCCGTGCCCTTGTCGGCAACGACGTAGTCATGCACCCGCTTCTGCATGTCGAGCAGCAGTTGCGCATAGGATGGCTCGGCCCAGAAGTCCTTGACGATGCCCATCGACTCCAGGAATTGCGGTGCGAATGCCGCGCTCTTCGGGAAGTCGGGCGCGTCGACCACCGCCTTCAGGGCCGAATAGCCACCGAGCTGCCACCATTTCTGCTGCACGGCAGGCTGCGCGAACCACTTGATGTAGGCGAGCGCGTCGTCCTTGCGATCGGAGGTCGCTACCACCGAGATGCCCTGTCCGCCGAGCTGGGTGAAGTGTCCGTTCGGGCCGGCCGGGTTGACGAAGAAACCGATCTTGTCGCCGCCGACATTCGGATCCTTGTAGAGGCCGGGGAAGAAGGCGAACCAGTTCATCTGCATCGCCACCTGCCCGGACTTGAAGGCGTCCAGCCCCTCCTGCATGTAGGCATTGGTCATGCCCGGCGCGGTGCAGCACTTGTAGAGCTCCTTGTAGAACTCGAGCCCCTTGGCCGCTTCCGATGAATTGACGACGCTCTGCATCTGGTACGGCTTCTTGGGATTGTCGTAGCTGAAGCCGTAATTGTAGAGCACGTTGGTCACGCCCATGGTGATGCCTTCGGAGCCGCGCTCAGTGAAGATGTAGGCACCGTAGACCTTCTTGCCGTCGATCTCGCGGCCCTGGAAGAACTCAGCAACCTGCTTCAGCTCGTCATAGGTCTTCGGCGGCGCCAGGTCGCGGCCATACTTGGCCTTGAACGCGGATTGAATTTCGGGCCGCGAGAACCAGTCCTTGCGATAAGTCCAGCCTACCGCATCGGCCATAGCTGGCAGCGCCCAATAGTTCGGCGAGTTCTTCGGCCACTGCGAGTAGCCGACGACCGTCGCCGGGACGAAGTCGTCCATCGATATCTTCTCCTTGTCGAAGAAATCGTTGAGCTTGACGTACCACTTGTTCTCGGCGGCGCCACCGATCCACTGGCTATCGCCGATGATCAGGTCGCAGAGCTTGCCGTGGGAGTTGAGCTCGTTGAGGAAGCGATCGGCATAGCTCGTCCACGGGACGAACTCGTATTTCATCTCAATGCCGGATTGCTTGGTAAAGTCCTTGCCGAGCTCGACCAGCGCATTGGCCGGATCCCATGCCGCCCAGCACAGCGTGAGCTGCTTGCCCTGAGCTGCGGCTTCGCCTCCGCCAAATATCCCCAGCAGCGCCGTCCCGAGGACCGTGGTTGCCGTCGAGCTTCTTAGCCAATTGAATGTCCGCATATCCGTTTCCTCTCTCGTTGAAGCATCTAACCCGCTCGGCGCTCCCTGCCGGAAAGACGCCAAGATCCTGAAACCGAGTTTGAGGAGCGATGAGTGGAGAACGAGACTGACCATTTCCGGAAACGGGTCCGGAAGGGCTTGGGCTCCTCCCACACATCGGCTCGATGCGTGATGTTTATGTTTTTTGTAGAACTAAACGTATTACTAAATTTTGGGAGCCGTCAAGCCGGCTTGTCGTTAGCCTGGCGAAAAGATTCGCGACGTTCGCGCGCGCAAGCGGGATGTTCGCAGCGCAGCAAAATGCCGGGCTTTTGTCGGAAGCTTCGATTTCCGATCTGACGCCGCGGAGCAATCCAGCCGCCCGGATAACCGGCGAGCCAGAAGTTGGCCATCGCCAAGCATGTTTAGCAAATAGCTTTACTGAACGTTCAACAAAGCGATTAAGAGCGTGAGCGGTCTCCTCATCGGCCGAAATCTGCTATCGCCGCGGACCACACCTGTTTCGCCCCAGAAACGACCTCGCCAAAGCGCAGCTAACGCAATCGAACTCAAGCAATGAGCGCAGCAAGTTCGACCAGCGGGGCTGCACGGAGCGGGATGAGAGGGTGGCGCCTCATGTTTCCACCAACTGATGCTGATCGTCAGCACTCACCTATCTCGCTCCCCTCGGAAGCAATGGACGTGCTCCTTCCGCTGACCCGAGGCAGCCCAATCTCATCTCACGAGGTCTGCTCACATTGGCTGTGACGAGATTTTTCTTGATCTCCCGGTGCACACGTCGTGCACACGGCGTCTTCTAAGTATCTGAAAGACCTTAATTCTCGCTCCAATCCATCATGGGCCGGTTTAAGCAAGCTCGAAGCGAATAGTGGAAAATTAAGCCAACTCGCTCAGCGCGGCGGTCCAGCGTCCGAGAGAGTTCTCATCTCACCGGTCGTTTCAGGAAAGTAGACCTTGCAGCGTTGGCCGGCTGGCAAGCGATGATCCGAGTTCGGCAGTGCGAGGCGAACGCCGAAGGTCCCGCTGGAAGCATCGAAGACCCGGTCGACGACGACAATCTTGGCCTCGTAGCTGCCACCAATCGGCGGATCGGGACGGACGATCCCGCTCATGCCCGTGCGGAGCTGCGGATACATCCGCACCGGCAGAAAGGCTTCCACATGCAGCGGATCGAGCTGTGCGAGCACGGCGATATAACCCTCCTGATAGATGAACTCACCGGCCGTGAGTTTGCGCTCGCTCACCACACCGCCGATCGGGCTGCGGATCACGCGCTGATCAAACGTCGCTTCCGAACGATCGACCTCGATCAGGGCAAGATCCCGCTCGAGCTTCTCGCGGGCGAGATCCTGCTCGGCGACGCGAAGATCCGCTTGAAGCTCGTCGAACTTGTCCTGGGCGACAACGTGCTTCTCGAGCAATTGACTCGCGCGATCCATCCGTGCCCGGGTCAACGCAAGGCGCGCGAGCTGCGCATCGATCCGCGCCGAGCTGGCCGCGCGCGCGCGATTGTAGGCAAGCGCCGCCGTCTCGACGCGTGATTCCAGCTTCGCGATCACCTGCCCCGGCGCGACCACGTCGCCGCGGCTGACCAGCACCTCGGCGAGCAACCCCGGTACGGAACTGCCGAGCTTGACGGTCTGGGATGGATCGATCACGCAGTCGAACACTGGCTCCGCTGCGGTTGCGGGCAGCGTCAAAAGGATCGGGCCGAACGCGCAGAGTGCAGCCAGGAGACGGGACTGCACGGCACGACGGCCGCTATTCTGCCTTGCCGGCAAATGCCAATGCATGATCGAGCCTTTCGTCACTGTTCAACAAAGCCCCGCGCATGCGGGAATGAAGCCGTTCCGCCTTCCACTGGGCGCCCCGGATCGCGATCGCGGCCAGCCGCTGGCTGCCGATCACAAGTCCAAGGCGTACGAGCATCCGCATGATGCCGCTCGGGTCCATATCGAAGAGCGCGTCCTCGGCCGACAGGATCGACTGGCACCAGCCGGGCTGGCCCTGCCGGGCGCAGCGGCCGACGAGCTGCCGGTCGATCCGCCGCGAGTCGTGGCGCTCCGAGATGATCACATGCAGGCCGCCGCGGACACAGACGTCCTCGGGCACCTTGATGTCGGTACCGCGCCCGGCCATGTTGGTCGCCACCGTGATCCGGCCCGGCTGTCCTGCAGCCGCCACGATTTCGGCCTCTGCGCTGTCCTGGGCCGCATTGAGCACGACATGGTCGAGGCCCGCGGAGTGCAGATATTCGCTGGCGCGCTGCGAGGCCAGCACCGAGCGCGTGCCGAGCAACACCGGCAGGCCGCGCGCGGTCAATCCCGCGATCGTTGTGGTGATGGCCTGCCACTTCGTCGTCTCGTTCGGCAGCACCCGGTCCGCTACCTGGACACGCCGCGAGGGCCGATGGGTGGGAATGCGCGCGACCTTGAGCCGGTAGACCCGCCATAGTTCGCCGGCGATTTCGGTCGCCGTTCCGGACATGCCCGAGAGCCGGCGGTAGCGGCGGAAGAACCGCTGATAGGTCATCCGCGCAAGGGTCTCGCGCGCGCCGGTCGCCGCACAGCCTTCCTTGAGCTCGATCATCTGGTGCAGGCCGTCGCTCCAGAAGCGATCGGCCATAACGCGTCCCGTATATTCGTCGACGATCTCGACCTTGCCGTCACGCACGATGTAGTGCTCGCCGCGATTGAACAGGTAAAGGGCGGTTAGCGCCTGACACACCAGCTCCTCGCACTGCACCGGACCGTTCCCCAAACCTCCGGCCGCTTCGGCGAGCCGCGCGACGCGAAGTAGGCCGCGCTGTGTCAGGCTGATCCGCCGCTCATTGCTGCGCGTCAGGTAGTCACGCCCTTGCTCCAGCGATCGCGCGATCTCGATGGCCCGGCGCACGTCTTCCGAGGAGATGGCGGACGGCAGACTGCGCGAGAGGATCAGCGGCGTGCGCGCCTCGTCGATGAGGACGCTGTCCGCCTCGTCGACGATGGCGAAGGCCAACCCCCGCAGCAGCAGCGAGACGGGCGGCGCCGCACCGAGACGCGCGACCTTACGCCGAAGATTGCCCCGCTGCTGACCGAGTTCGAGACGGTCCCGGAGATAATCGAAGGCGAGATCCTTGTTGGTGCAATAGGTGATGTCACAGGCATAGGCGGCCTGTCTCTGCTCGGGTGTCAGATCGTGCACGACGATACCTGCCGATACACCGAGAAAGGTATAGAGCGGGCGCATGATGTCGCAATCGCGCGTGGCGAGATAATCGTTGACCGTCACGACATGGACCGGCATGCCGGCCAGCGCCGCAGTTGCGGCGGCAAGCGTCGCGGTCAGTGTCTTGCCTTCGCCGGTGTCCATTTCGGCGACCATGCCCTGCAGCATCGCGTAGCCGCCCATGAGTTGCACATCGAAATGACGCATGCCGAGGACGCGGTCGGAGACCTCACGGATCACCGCAAAGGCCCTGGCCACGACCGCCGGGTCCTGCGCCTGCGTCCGCCGCAACGGCTCACGCAACGCCTGCGTATGCGCCTGAAGCTCAGCATCGGGTATCCCGGCAAGCAGTCGTCCCTCATCTGCGACCCGCACCACGATGTCGCGCAGCCGTCGTGCTCGCAGCGGCGCCCGGGTGACCAGCATCGAGCCGAAGGCGTCGGCGACGCGATCGAGCGGTCTCGGGCGCGGCCAACGCCGCTCCGGGTAGAGCACCGGCCGCGGCAGCACGAAACCGGGCGACGACATGGGGGCGTCAGACACTGAACTGCCTCAGGAACAGCTGCCGCACGGATCGCACCACGCGCCAGGCAATCGGCTCAGTGCCGTGATCGAAGCGGACGTAGACGCGGCCGCCGATCACTCGCGCCGCGACCTCCTCCGGCACATGGAGATCGAACTGGAACTGGGATTCCAGCGCCTTCGGTGCATCCGGCTTCGATGGATCGAGCGCGATGTCGCCGCCGCCGCGCGTGCTCAGCGCAAGGCTTGGAAGCTCGGCCACCGCGCTCGGCACCTCGCGTACGATGATCGCGGGGAAAATCTGGTCGTTCCGGTCGACGAAGCGAACCTCGACCTTCGTCGTTCGGCGCCGCACCAGATCGACGTCGTTCTGCGGCACCACGACGCGAACGACGAGGTCGCTGGCTTCGACTACATAGCCGAGCAGATCGCCCTTCTTGACATAGCGGCCCGGCAGATCCGCCGCTCCCGGCAGCATCACGCGCCCGGCCTTTCCGGCAACCAGCGTGAGCTGCGACATCCGCTTGCGGTTCAGTTCGAGAGCGCTGTCGACATGGCGGATCTGCTCGCGAAGGATGTTGGCCTGGACGAGGTCGGAGGTCAGCACCGCACCGAGCCGCAGCCGGTAGGTCTCGGCCTGGATCGCGAGCACCGCGGTCTGGCCGGCCAGGATCGGATCCTCCAGCGTCAACAGCGGCGCGCCGGCGGCTACATTCGTGTCGTTGGGCGCAAGCACCTCCACCACGTGACCGTCGGTGAGGACGCGCGCCGCCGACTGGTCGGGCACCACGACGACGCCCTGCGCCAGCGTCGCATAGGGCAACGGCACGACCAGCAGCAGGACGAGCAGGCTCCCCGCCGCCGCGGCCGTGATCGCGAGCGCACGTCGTCGACGATAGCGAAGCTGCGGACTGCGAGCGACGTAGCACAGGCCCTTCACCAGCGGAAACATCAGGCTGCTGGCCACCGTCCAGAGCGCCAGGCCGACCCCGATAAAGAACAGTTTTGTGCCGATGAAGAGCGCGACGCCGAGCATTACCGACAGACGGTAGAGGAACGATGCGACAGCGAAGCCCAGCAGCCATAGCTGCTCTCCCGGAGCGGTCACCGGCGAATGGGCGTCGTCGATGCGGAAGGCACAGCGCTGTACCAGATAGCCGACATATTGATTGGCCCGAGTGCCGAGATTGGGGATTTCGAGCAGATCGGACAGGACATAATAGCCGTCGAACCGCAGCAGCGGATTGCCGTTGAACAGGATGGTCGAGACACCGCAGATCAGCGCCACGTTGAAGGCGATGGCGCGCACAATGCCGGATTCGACCGACACCCAGAGTATCACCGCGACGGCTGCAAGGGCGGCTTCGACCATGATCCCGGCGGCGCCGACAACCACCCTCCGCCACTTCCGTGGAAACGCGGAGGACGCCGATGCATCGACATAGGGAACGGGCATCAGCGCGAGCAGCATCACGCCCATCTCATGGACCTCACCGCCCCAGCGGCGGGTCGCATAGGCATGGCCCAGTTCGTGCAGCGTCTTGATGACGGGATAGATCGCGAGGAGCAGCACGATGTTGCCCGCGGTCAGGACCTGGTCGGTGATGTTGTGGGTCAGAACCGACCAGTTCATCGCGGCCACGACGATCCCCGCAGCTACCAGCGCAAGCCAGACCAGCAGTCCGGAGGTGCTGAACAGGACGCGCGCCAGCGACAATGTCGCGACCAGGAAGCGGTCGGGATCGAGCAGAGGCAGCCGCAAGGCGAGCGGATTGCGCAGGTGCTGCATCAGATTGTACCGGGCGTGGCGCTGCGCCCGCTCGCTGATCTCCTCCATGTCGGGCGGAATTTCCCCGAGCAGGAGATCGGCGGCGTGAAGTTGCGCCAGCAGGCGGATCAGTTCATCCTCAGTCGGCTGGTGCTCGCCATATCTCGCGCCGATCAATTGCCTGATCTCGCCGACGGTGCGACGGCCGTCCATCATGCACGCGAAATAGTGCGCCGCCGGCGACAGGCGGTGGTAACGCCCGTTCTGCTGGTCCTGCAACACATACCAGGTCTGGCCGCGGAAGCGCTGGCGGTGCATGCGGGCGTGCGTCCGCAGTCGCGGTCTCAGGCCGGCGACGCGATACCATGACTGGCTGCGCGACGACTTGCTCATGCCTTCGCCTCCGTGCGATCCCGTCGTCCGGCACGGCGGTGGGCGGGGCCTACGCGAACCACCGCCAGCTCCAGACCCGCCACCATTCGATCAGTGATCGCGACCAGATCCAGATCACACGGCGGCGCTCGATCTCGATCTTGCCGACGCCGCGCATTCCAGGGCGCAATTCCGGCGCCGCGCCTTGTAGCGACGCCTCGACGCGGAAGGTGTTGCGGCCCTCCTCGGCCTTGGCCACGGGCGTGATCTTCTCGACCGTAACCGGAAAGGTGCTGTGCGGCAGCGACGCGACCAGCAACTCGCCGCGCGCACCGACGATGATATCGCCGATCTGGCTCTCATCGACGTCGAGCACGACGCGGTAGGCTTCGAGCGGTGCGATCTCGAACAGCACCTGGCCTCGCTGCACCGCCGCGCCAATCGACTGGCTGAGATCGCCGGAGATGACGAGGCCGGCGAACGGGGCCCGCTGCGACGAGCGCGCGAGCTGCTCATCGACGAGGCGGATCTGGGCCTCGGCTTCCTCTCGCTCGGTCTCCGCGATCCGTGCCTCGGCTCGGCTGCGCGCGCCGAGCGCCTTCTCGTACTCGTAGGTCTTCCTCTGCCGCTCGGTCACCCAGCGCAGCCGCTCGAGCGCGAGATCGCGCTCATCCAGCGCCATCAAGAGCTGGCCCTCGCTCACGGTGTCTCCCGCACGGACCGCCGCCTCCTTGATGAAGCCATTGAATGGCGCGACGATGGCACGCTGGATCTTGCCTTCGATCACCGCATTGGCCGTGACCCGGTAGAGGTCGGTCATGACGTAGAACAAGGCGAAGACGGCGGCTGCGATCACCAGCGCGAGCTTGCGCCCGAAATAGCCCGGCCCAAACAGCCGCCGCACCTGTTCCCAGAACGACGACGCAATCTTCACGATCAGCCAGCGGTCCTCGAGCCGTTTGACCTGCAGCACCGGACCGATCACCGACGAGACGCATTCCAGGAATTCGACCGCGTCCTGATCGAACGGAGTATCCTCGCCGCGCTCGAATGTGAAGGCGCCGACGAATTCGTCCTTGACGTAGAGCGGTGCCGTGAGGACCGCGCCGCAGCCATGAGCCGCCGCGAGCGCGGCATGGGCGCGAGTCACCGACAGATCGCCTGGCACGGGCGGATGGAGGATGACCGACTGCTGATCGATCGCCTCCTCCATCGTCCTGGCGACCAGACGCACTAGATTCATGTGCTTGCCGAACTGCGCGGTGTGCGAGATCGAGGTGACGCGCACCCGCCCGTTCCTGACAAACCCGAGACTGACCCGTTCGCAGCCGTGCCGGAGCGCGAGCTCGGTGACGCAGACGCGACACGCGGCGGGAAACCGCTCCTCCTCGAGGCAGGCAGCCAACAGATCTAGCGCGTCCATCATGCGTGCGAGGGTGCGCTCCTTGGCAGCAAGCGTTCGCAGCCCGAGCTGTTCGCGAACCCAGGCCGCGCCCCACTGCAATTGTCGCATCGCGACGCGCAACTGCGGCGGCCGGTTCTCGCACAACTCGAGCGCGATGGCCCCAACAGGCCGTTCGTCGATCGCCAGAGGATAGGCAAGCTGCGCGACTTGCGACTGAGGGCCAGCTTCGGTCGCAGCCTGCTGTACCACGCCCCGGTTCTGGGCGACTGCGGCATCGACGACAAGACCAAGCCGCTCCGCGGCATCGCTCCCTTGCGGCCATGATACAATGGGGCGGCGTCCGGACGATCCGTCCTGCGCCGACACCGACGCGAGGGTCACGCCGGGGATCATGCTGCACAGCACGGCAACCCAGGCGGCTACGACATCGTCCAACCCCTGCGCCTCGCCCAAGCGCTTCCATAGCGCCTGTTCGAGCACCGCGATCCGAGCATCATCGCCCGGCCTCGACCGTTCGGTTGAGCGAAGGTCGGGTGGCCGCTCGCTACCGCCGAGCATGGCGGACTGGCCTGACGCCGGACGTGCACATGGTTCGTGCGGGTGCTTAGCGCCCGTCGATCTTCAACTGGCCGTGCCGCGCCTCGTACTCCTTGAGCACGCCGCCGAGCGCAATCCACAGCCGCTTGGCGGCATGCGGGCTCAGGATGACGCGGTCGGTCAGGTCGACCTTGACCTCGTTGGCAACGTTCCAGGTCTTGTTGGTACCGAAGAACAGATCGACCTGTTCGAGCGTGCTCTGGATGTTCACCACGTTGGCAAAGTGGGTGACCATCCGACTGTCGTCCCAATGCACGGCTGCCTGGCGGGTAGCCTCGGTGGCTTCACCGTGACCGTTGCCATTGGTCCGCACCGCGTGGCCTTGCTCTTCAACCTGTTCCATACGCATCCCCTTCGAACTCGTTTCGGGACCTGCCTGCCCCCATCCACCTCTGCGGGTGCCGGCGGACGGCGGCGACCTTCGCAGCCCAATGTGACAGCCGTTTATCTGCACCGCCAATGGCACAGAACTTTGTTTTGCAAGGCGGTGCATGCGCTACACCTGTACCGCCTTGCCGGCGAGCTTCTTGGCCTGAGTGATCGTGTTGATCCAGAGCCAGTCGTCGTCAACCTGATCGGAGACCACCGCAGTCGATGCGAGCGTCGCAGCCGCGGGCATTGCCGCCATCCTGACGCCGCTCGGGTCGACGACGCCCAGCGGTCCGGCGGCGATCAATTGCTGGACCTGGCCGGCGCTGAGCGCGCTGCCGAACATCGCGACCTCGTCGATCAGGCCATTGAAGGACTTCGTGATCCTCAGCCGCGACAAATCGCTCGAGCGGTCGGTGTTGGTTTCGTTCGATCCTCCAATGACGACGGCATCGCGGTTCTGGACGAGGCCGCCGGTATAGGCGTTGGTGCCGGCCAGCGCGCCGTCGAGATAGAGCTTCATGCCATCGGCGCCGAAGGTGAACGCGATGTTATGCCAGCTATTCCGCGTCACAGCCTGGGTCGAGCGGATCGAGTAGACCGCGGTACCCGCCCCCTCCATGCGCACCACCAGACGGTCGCCATCGAGCCCGATGGTCAGACCGGCGTCGGAGTCGGCGCCGTCCTTGGCGAACAGCGTCTGCTGGCCGGACGTGCCGCGCGCGTCGAACCAGAGATCGACCGTGCCGTTGGCGACCTCGAAGGCGGCGTCATGGGCCACCGCGATATATTCCCGGCTGTTGCCGTGAACGTCGGCGGCAGTGCCGGCGCCGACCGGCGCAACACTTGCCGGCGGGCCGGCGTCGTCGCGATCCGGCCAGCCGGCGGCGAAGAACGTTCCATCCTGTGGTGTGCCGGCACTGTCGTGCACGATGGAGCTGGTGTCGTTGAAGTTCCAGTAGCCTATTGGCGTCAACAGGGGCTGGTCGGGTTGGGCGTCGACGCCGGCCTGCACGAGAACCTGGGTCGCTCCGCTCTGGAAGACCGTGAACGAGGTAGCACCGACCTTCTCGGTGCCGAGGTCGCTCCAGGCGCCGATCAGCCGCAGCGACTGGTCCGGCGGTCCGAGCACGGCGAGCGTCCCGTTGCCGGCGAGCGCCTGGATGTCCTTCGCCGAGAGCGCCGATGGATTGGAGCTGCCCGCGCCGAGCACATAGGCGGTCGTGCCGTCGCCGAAGCTCAGGCGCTCGACATTCTCGTACTGGTCGGTGCCGTCGATGGTCGGCCCGTTGCGGCCGGCATCGATCAGAGCCTTCGCACCCTGGTTCATCAGCCGTCCGACCTGTGTCTGGTTGAAGGCGCCGTTAAAGATCGCGACCTCGTCGATGAAGCCATTGAAGACGTGGTTGACGGTGAGCCGCGACAGGTCGGCCGCGCTATTGCTCTCGTCGGATCCACCGATCACGATGGGCGCGGTGTTGGCCGCGATACCGCCGGTATAGGCGTTCTCGCCGACGAGGACGTCGTTGAGATAGAGCTTCATGCCACCCGCGCCGAAGGTTAGAGCGAGCTGGTTCCAGCCGCCCTTGCCGACGATGTTGCAGGTCTCGATGCGATATGTTTGACAATCGCCCTCGAGCTGAACTTCGAGATGCGAGTCGACCAGACTGATCGTGAGCCCGTTGCTGACGCCGATGCCGTCCTTGGCAAACAGCGTCTGCACGCCGGTCGTGCGGCTGGCGTTGAACCAGAGCTGGATCGTGCCCTCGGCCAGTTGCAGGTCGGGCGACGATGCCGCCGCGATATAGCTGCGGTTGTCGCCATGGAACTCCGCGGACGTGCCCGCACCGAACGGCGCCACAGTGCCGCTCGCTCCAGCATTACCGAGATCCGGTGTGCCCTTGAAAGTCGCGGTATGCGACAGCCCCGTTGCGTCGGCCAGTGTCGAGCCGCTGGTCTCGTTCAGCGACCAGTAGGCGACGCCCTGCGGCAGCGCCGGGCGCGTATCCGTCACCTGCAGCGCGCCATCCACGAAGGCGAACTGGTAGTCCGCGAGTGCGCCCGAAAGGCCCGGTCCCGCACTGGCCTGACGTGGCCCGGTGAAGGTCAGCCGCCGGATTTGGCTCGCATCGAGCGCCTGGCCGAACACGGCGACCTCATCGATCTCGCCGCGATAGAGATTGGTGACGTCGAGGCGTGAGAGGTCGCCCGACTGACCGCGGTTGCTTGCGTTCGACGCTCCGATCACGATCGCCTGGCGGTTATCCGCAAGGCCGCCCGTATAGGCGTTGCTCCCGGCCAGCGCGCCGTCGAGATACAGCTTCATGCCGCCGCTGCCGAAGGTGAAGGCGACATGGTGCCATCCCCGTCCGACATCGTCGCAGCTCGAGATCTGATAGGTGGCGGTGCCGCTCTGCATCGTCGCCGACAGATGATGTCCATCGAGGCTGATATTGAGGTCGCCGGCATTGTTGCCGAAGCCATCCTTCGCGAACAGGGTCTGCCTGTCGCTGCCGTTGTCGGCGTTGAACCAGAACTGGATCGTGCCGTTGGCGACCTGGAGCGAGGTATTGTTCGCGACCGCGACATAGCTGCGCGGATCGTTGCCGAAACCGACCGCGGTGCCGGTATCGTAAGACGTCGCCGGCGCGCCCGCCTCGCCGAGATCGGGCGACCACTTGCCGTAATAGGTGCCGTTGTTGGTCCCGACCGAGTCGGTGAAGGTCCGGCCGCTGGTCTCGTTCAGATTCCAGTACGAGATCGGATTGACGATCGGCCACGACACCGTGTCGATGCCGGCGCCGCCGTCGATGAGATCGTTGCCGCCGTTGCTGACGAGGTAGTCGTCGCCGGCGCTGCCATAGATCGCGTCGTGGGCTGGTCCCCCCACCAGCAGATCATTGCCGTTGCCGCCGATCAGCGTCGCGGGTCCCGATCCGGCGAAGACCTGGTCATTGCCGTCGCCCGCATTGACGGTCAGCGATACGTCGACGCTCTGATCTACGCGCACGACGTCGTTGCCACCACCGGTGACCACGAGGATGGCATGGACATCCGCGGCATTGAACGTCTTGATCACATCCTGGCCGAGCTTCGGCAGGAAGTCCGCATAGACCTCGATCGTGTTGCCGTTCGGATCGTTGGCCCCATTGGCTCCCTTGGTGATCAGATCGGCGATCTGGGTCGCGTTCAGGGACTGGCCGTAGAAGGCAACCTCGTCGATGTGACCGTCGAAGGAGTCGGTGATGCGCAGCCGCGACAGATCGCCGGATGTGTCGCGGTTGGACGAGTTCGAGCCGCCCATCACGATGGCTTCGCGGTTCTGCGTCAGCCCTCCGGTGTAGGCGTTCTCGCCCACCAGCTTGCCATCGAGATACAGCGACATGCCGGAGTCACCGAAGGTGAAGGCGACATGGTGCCACTGGCCAGCGCGGACCTCTTGGTCGCTGCATACCGTGTAGGTGTTGCAGCCGCCATGGCCGTCGGTACCGGCCATGGTGACCACGAGCTGGTCGCCATCCAGTCCGATGTTCAGACCGCCCGGCACGCCAGCGCGATCCTTGGCGAACAGCGTCTGCTTGCCATGGGTTTGGTCGGCATTGAACCAGAACTGGACCGTGCCGTTGGCGACCTGGAACACGGGGTCGGCGGCAACCGCCACGTACTCCTTGGTATCCCCATGGAATTCGGTCGAGTTCTGCGCGTTGAACGGCGCCTGGGTCAACGACGGTCCGGGGTCGGCAAGATCGAGGGCTCGATCCGAATAGAGCTTGCCGTCCTGCGGCGTGCCGGCGCTGTCGGCAACCTTCGTGCCGCTGGTCTCGTTGAAATTCCAGTAGGCGATCGGGTCGAGCGGCTTGCGGATCACGACAGTATCGGCATCGCTGGTCCCGCCGATACGCAGCACACCATCCTGGAGGGCGACGCCACTGAGGCGCGCCTCGGTGGTGGCCGTCGCTACCCCGAGATCGTCGTCGGCGAGACGTGCCGAGATCGTCCAGAAGCCAGGATCGCGATAGAGATGGCTGAACGTGAAGTCGCGCGTGCCGGCGGCGAACGCCGCCTGGGTCGCGGCTGTTCCGTCACCCCAATCGATCACCACCGTATAGGTGTCGAGCGTGCCAGGATCGTTGAACAAGCCGGACAGGATCACTGGTTCGCCCGGCAGAACGTTGCCGACATCGGCCGCGTTGTTCGTGAAGGTGACGAAGCTCGGCGCTACGTTGTCGACCGTGACTTTCGCGTCGATCGAGGCGGTTGCTCCGTCCTTGTCGGTGAGTGTCGCGGTGATGCGATAGGGATCCGAAGCGGTCCCGGTCGGATTGTCGTCGAGGTAGCGGTGGCTCGCCGTGAAGGTATGAGCCGTATCGTCGATGGTCATCGCCGAAACGTCGCCGTCGCCCCATACGACCGCGCCGGTGTGGGTGTCGAAGATACCCGCATCGGTGAAGTGGCCGGTCATAGTGACGATGCCGTTTTCATCGATGGCGATGGTCGAGGGCAGCGTCGAGCCCGACTGCTGCGCAGCCGGAACGCCGTTGAGCGATAGATCGACAAAGATCGGCGCAGTATTCTGCACCACGACGCTGGCGGTCGCAGCATTGCTGTCGGCGCCGCGCTCATCGGTGACGATCGCCGTGATCGCATAGTCCGACCCGGGCCGCGTGGCTAGGTCGGGATTGTCGGCGTAGACACGGGTCACCATAAACGACCGATGGATCTGATCGACGACAATCGTCGTTCCCGCATCAGTGCTGCGCGAGCTCGTGCCGTCGCCCCAATCGATCCGGACCGTGTGGCTATCGAGCGGACCGGCATCGGTATAGGTGCCGGACACCGTCACCGCGCTGCCTTCGGTCTGCTGCGCGGGCACCACATTGAGCGAACCGGCGACCGGCGCCACGTTGTCGACCTTCAGGGCCAGAGCTGCGGGCGAGCTGGAACCGCCGTCCTTGTCGATCGCTGACGTGGTAACTTGATAGCTGCCATCCTGCACGTAGCGGTGAGACACGTCGAAATTCACTACGCCGGCCGGAAGGCTCACAGTCTGCACCTGCGAGCCATCGCCCCAGTTGATGGCGAGCGAGAAGGAATCGAGCCTGCCGGGATCGACGATCTTGCCGGTCAGCCGCGCGAAGTCATTCTCGTTGATCTCCGCAGGTCCGGCGCCGGACGCCGGCATGATGCCGACGCCCGACAAGGCCGGCGGAACATTGACCACCGCGACCGGCGCGTCGGGAGCCGCGTAGCTGCCGTCATTGTCGGTGGCCCCGACCCTCACCGTGTAGTTGCCGTTGTCGGCATAGACGTGCGCGACCGTGGCGTTGCCATTGGCCGCAGTCGGATCGATCACGACGTGATCGACCGAACCGTCGCCCCAGTTGACGTCCCAGGACCGGATCATGTCGGCACCCGGATCGCTTGCGGAAAGATCGAGCGAGTATTTCGCGCCCTCGGTGGTCTGCGCCGCGCCCGAGACGGTAAGCGTCGGCGGCACCTCGTTGACAACGATGGTGGTGAAGGCGTCGGCGATGCCGCCGTCCTTGTCCACGACCTGGCCGTGCACCACGACGTTCCCGGCCTGGCGCAGATACTGGCTCGCCACCGTGACCTGACTGCCCGCGAGCAGCGCGGTGTCGAAGCTGCCATCATTGTTGAAGTCGAATCGATATTTCAGACTAGCCGCGTCGACCGGCGACGGATCGTTCGCGCCGTTGATCGCGACCGTCGCGGTGCCGCCCTCGTTGACCGGCCCGCTGTTGGTCATCGACGTGAAGGTCGGCGGCGCATTGTCGACGATCAGGCTGAAGCCATGGGCGACCGTCGTGGTGCCGCCTCCGATCTGCGGATAGGTGACCCGCAGGATAGGCGCGTTGAAGACGCCGCTGTCCGCGATGCCGAGCGTCTGCAACTGCACCCAGGTCAACGTGGCCGAACTGCCATGGGCATCGGCGGTCCCGTCGGCGTTCAGATCCCAGGCATAGTCGCTCGGCGCGCCGTCGGCGGTCGCCGACAGCTTCAGCGAGTCGCCTTCCTTGATGCGATAGGGATCATGCGCGTTGACGTTCGCGGCTCCCGCACCGACCGTCACCGTGTACGGATTCGACGAGGTGCCGCCGGGGATCGTGTCCTTGTCCTCGGCGTTGACCCGGATCATCGCGATGCCCGGATTCTGGTAGGTGTGCACCGCGTGGCTTGTGTCGGCACCAAAGACTTCGGTCGCGCTGCCATCACCCCAATCCACGCGCCACTCAAGCACGCGATCAACCGGCGACGGATCGACTGCGCTGAAATCGATACTGAAGGCGGTGCCTATCGTCGTGTTGTGCAAACCTTCCGCGATCGTGACGGTGGGCGGCGTGTCGCTGATCTTGATCGCGGCCACCGCGGTCGTGGTCAGATAGTCGCCATTGGCGTCGGTGTCGGTGTTGGAGGTCTGTACGGCAATACGGTAGGTGCCGTTGTCGTTGAGGCCGAAGTCGACCAGCCGCTGCCACGGGATCGTGACACGATACTGATTGGACCCGATGCTGGTTCCGACGATTTCGCCGAACTGGCCGTCACCGTCGATGTCGAACGCAACCGGCCCCGACAGCGCGTTCTTGGTGCCGAGCGGCAGCACCGTCACCGTCAGGACGACATCCTGCCCTTCGGCGATGGAATAGGTCTGCTGGCTGAAGGAGACCTTGGGTGAGGACAGAACCTGATAGCCTTCGAAGGTGTCGTAGCTGACGGCGCCCTTGCCGATCAGATGCACTTCCCCCGAGGTGATCGTGACCGCACCATTGGCCATGCCGTTGGAATAGATCACTGCATTTGGATCCTGCGGGTCCATGATCAGGAGATCGCCGGGCAAAACGGCCGGACTGTTGCCGTGCAGGGTCGTCATCGCAGTTGCCGGCAGGTTGGTCAGCGCGACGCGCACCGTATCATTGCCCTCACCACCCGATACGTCGGTGTGGGCGCCGTCGCCGACGCTCTCCAGCATGATCAGGTCGTTGTTGTCGCCGCCGTCGATGCTGGTGGTCGCACCTCCCCCGGTCGTGGCGACGTCGATCGTGTCGGCACCGACGCCGCCATTTATGGTCAGGCCGTCGGCAGCGGTCTTGGCATTGGCCACGCGAAGGTCGAGCCGGTCGTTGCCCGCCCCCATCGCGATGCCGGTGATGGCGGCGTAGTCGCTGATCACGACGTGATCATCACCATCGCCGCTGTCGATGCTGGTCCGCGCTACGATCGCCGGCGGCGCCGACATCAGCGCCACGGTATCGTCGCCGCTGCCGAGCACGACGCTGATTTGCTCGATGCCTTCATGCTCCGTAGTCATCGCCGACGGAGGCGCCTGAACGCTGAGGTCGACGCTGAAGACAGCGAGACCGCCCTGGTCGGCGCCGGCACCGGCGCTGGCGACCCAGACTTGGACGGAGGTGCCGCTCTTCCGCCCGAACACCAGCGAGCTCGGCACTTCAAGTCCGCGAATGCCTCCGACGCCGTCACGAACGACCTGCGCGAAGACGAGCTTGCCAGTGACCGCGTTGCGCTGGAACACCGCAAGGCTATTGCCGTCCGCGCCGGTCACCATGACGTATTGATCGTCGGGCGTCAGCGCCACATCGGATGCGCCGGTCAGGCCGCGCACGCCCTCCGCGCCGTTGCGCAGCGTCTGCACGTGCACGAGCTGACCGGAGCCATTTGCCTGGAAGACCGAGAGCGTGTTGGCGCTCTTGCTGGTGACGTAGACGAAATCGCCGGTGGAGGTGACGGCAACGTCGGACGCGCCGGTGAGACCGTTGGCGGCGCCGCTGAGCGTCTGCACCGTCGCTCCGGCGCCATCGACGACCCGCAGGCTGCCGGAGGTGGGATCGACGAAATAGTGGTACGTGCCCTGCCCTGCCTCATCGCTGGCGGCCGTATTCCGGGTCGACAGCAGGCTGAGCGTGCCATCGGCAGCGACATGATAGGTCCGTACGCCTGCGGTGCCCATCGCCGTCAGCGTGCCGCTCGACGCGTCATAACCCAGGTTGGCGTAATAGGCGCCGCCGTCGGTCCTCGTCTTCGACGCCTGGAAGGTCAGGTCCCCGGTCGCGGAGTCGAGCTTGAACACGGCGAGCGAGCCGTTGGTGGCGCCCGCGACGATGACATAGCCGTTGGCGCCCGTGACCGCGACGCTCGAAGCGCCGGCAAGACCGGTAACTCCGTTCTGGCCGTCGACGAGTTCCTGACGCTGCGAACCCTCTGCGGAATTGATCACGAACAGTGCGTTGTTGGTGGTGGAGACGCCGAACAAATGCGCCGCGCCCGGCTCAGCCGCGATGGCGTCGAGCCCCTTGAAGGCCGCCACGGACAGATTCGGACGAGCGGTCGTGATGTATTGCACGTGACCATCGGTGAGCACCTGGCCCGAGATCGTGGTCGCCGCGCTCGCAACATTGGTGCCGATCGTCGCGGAAACGGTCTGTGCGGATTCCGGAATGAGCATCGCCCAGACCTGTCCGGGAGCGAGGCTGGGCAGCACCTGATCAGCTCCGATTCCGTGCACCTTCAGAGCCTGAAGCGCTGCGCCGTCGACACTGATGGTCGGATTGCTGACCGCAATGCTGGAGACGTTGGCGACGATCAGGAGATCGTAACCGGTATAGTCCTGATTGGCGCCGCCCACGCCGTGGTCGAAACGCATGACCGCAAGAAGTGCGTCGCTTGCCGGGCCGTCGACCGCAGGGGTCGACGGATCGAAGTCGATGGACCTTGCCGACAGGCCGGAGATGATGCCGTAGATGTCGGCGCCGCCGGAGAGACCGACGATGGTCGGCGTGTTCGGCGTCCCACCGATGTAGCTGTTCGACGCACTCGGTCCGGTGAAATGCTCTGGTGTCTTGTCCGAAACGTTGCCGAGCGACGGCTGGCCGCTGTTACCAATAACAACGTTGCCGGAATAGGTCAGCGAGGTGTTGCTGCCGATGATGAAACGACCCTCGCCGCCCTTCGGCGCGGTGCCCGCGCCGAGGCCGCCGGACGTGGTGATGGTTGCCGAGCCAGCACTGATGTCGGTGGCATAGAGCTTGATCGTGCCGCCGGCGCCGCCCGCGCCATCGCCGCCGGTGCCGCCCGAGGCGCCCGCGCCGCCCGCACCGGCATAACCGCCGCGGTAGAGATCGCTGTCATTATTCCAGCCGCCGAGCTGACCCGCGGTGGGGCCAGCCGGCGAGCCATTGCCGTTGCTGCCGGCAACGCCGTCACCGCCCTTGGCGAGCAAGGAAGACGATCCGACCGTGATGCGGCCCTTTGCGACGAGTTCGAACGCACCGCCGCCGGCACCACCGGAACCACCACTGCCACCGGAGCCTCCCTGACCACCGGCACCGCCGCCGTCACCGCCGCCGCCACCACCCCAATGATGGTTGATGCCGAAGATGCCGCTGGTCCAATCGCGCCCGGAGCCACCACC
>NZ_JACCHP010000032.1 GCF_016031625.1 Bradyrhizobium agreste
AACGTTCCGAGGTCCGTCTGGCCGCCTCCGCCAGCATCTCCTCGCAGGTGAACGCCTCGTTACGCAATAGCCGGGTCAGGCGAATCTCTCCCGCCCGATTGCCGCCCAATCGACGCACCCGCAGCTTTCGGCCGCCCGACGCGACCAGCCGGCCCAGGAGAAAGGCCCCCCTTTTTCCAGGCGACGGTCGCCAAACCGTCCCAGTCCAAGCTCCATGCCATCCTCCTCGACAATGAGAACAACACGGAATCAGACATTCTGCCCGTCTTCAACTTCGATGTGTGAATGCCGTAGCCCTGGAGGGGGAGGGTCGCTTCGCATGAAGCGCAGCGGAATGCGGAGCGGGGTGGGGTGATCTCTCCACACGGGCAGTCTCCGTGTGGAGAAATCACCCCACCCCGCTCGGGCTGGCGCGCGATCGACCCTCCCCCTCCAGGCCAGCGTTGGCTTTAACTCGCGAACACCTTGGCCAACCCCGCCTGGGCTTCCTCCTGAATCCGTTTCAGGTGCTCGGGGCTGCGGAAGCTTTCGGCGTAGATCTTGTAGACGTCCTCGGTGCCGGACGGCCGCGCGGCGAACCAGCCGAAATCGGTTTCCACCTTGATGCCGCCGAAGGGCTGGCCGTTGCCGGGCGCCTTGCTCAGCGTCGCGCGAACGGGATCGCCGGCGAGGTCCTTCAGGCCGAGCTGCTCCGGCGTGACGGATTTCAGGATGGCCTTCTGCGGCCCCGTGGCAGCGACATCGATGCGCGCGTAATGCGGCATGCCGAACTCGGCAGTGAGCTCATTGAAGATCTGGCTGGGATCGCGGCCAGTCCTGGCCATGATCTCGGCAGCGAGCAGGCCGAGGATGATTCCGTCCTTGTCGGTGGTCCACACCGCGCCGTCGCGGCGCAGGAACGAGGCCCCTGCACTCTCCTCGCCGCCGAAGCCGAAGCCGCCGGTGAGCAAGCCATCGACGAACCATTTGAAGCCGACCGGCGTCTCCACCAGCTTGCGGCCGAGCTTTTTGGCGACGCGGTCGATGATCGAGCTCGACACCACGGTCTTGCCGATCGCGGCATCCTTGCCCCAGTCCGGGCGGTGCGCGAACAGGTAGAAGATCGTGGTCGCGAGGTAATGGTTCGGATTCATCAACCCGCCGGAGCGCGTGACGATGCCGTGGCGGTCGGCGTCGGTGTCGTTGGCAAAGGCGACGTCGAAGCGGTCGCGCATGCCGATCAGGCTCGCCATCGCGTAAGGCGAGGAGCAGTCCATGCGGATCTTGCCGTCCCAGTCCACCGTCATGAAACGGAAGGTCGGGTCGATCGCCTCGTTCACGACATTGGCGCTCAGGCCATAGCGCTCGATGATCGGATGCCAGTAATGGACGGCGGCGCCGCCGAGCGGATCGATGCCGATCTTGACGCCGGCGGATTTGACGAGGTCGAGATCGACGACATGGCCGAGATCGGCGACGTAGGGCGTGACGAAGTCGTAGGCGTGAACATTCGCGGCCTTGCGCGCCTTGGCATAGTCGATGCGCTTCACGTCCTCGAGGTCGCCTGCGAGATAGGCATTGGCGAGCTTCTCGACGACGCCCGTCACATCCGTATCGGCCGGGCCGCCGTGGGGCGGATTGTATTTGTAGCCGCCGTCCTCGGGCGGATTATGCGAGGGTGTGATGACGACGCCGTCGGCGAGGCCGCTGCTGCGGCCCTTGTTGTAGGTGAGGATCGCATGCGAGACGACCGGCGTCGGCGTGTAGCCGCCGTCCTTGTCGATCATGACCTCGACGCCGTTGGCGGCGAACACCTCGATGGCGCTTGTAAGCGCCGGCTCGGCCAGCGCATGGGTGTCGATGCCGATGAAGAGCGGGCCGGTCAGGCCCTTCTCCTTCCGGTAATCACAAATCGCCTGCGTGGTCGCGAGGATGTGGCCTTCGTTGAACGTGTTCTTGAACGAGGTGCCGCGATGGCCCGACGTGCCAAAGGCCACGCGCTCTGCCGGATCGGACGCATCCGGCTTGCCAGCGAAATAGGCCGTCACCAGCCGCGGAATATTGGTGAGCGCGTCCGGCGAGGCCTGCTTGCCCGCCGCGGGATGAACATCAGCCACTGGAATATCCTCGTCCTGTCGTGAGTGCGGGACACCATAGCATCGGCCAAGCCCCCGCCAAGGGCTCAACACGCGCGAGGGGGAAGGCGTTCCTGGGGAAGCGAAAGTGGTGTTCGTGCTATGCTCGGCAGCATCGCCCGTTCGAATCGCCTCATGATCCCCTCTCGCAAGCTGCTCGTGCTGATCGCCGGCCTGATCCTGGCCGGCGCACCCGCGCGCGCCGCGGAGTTCTACATCGAGGACCTGCGCATCCCGATGGCGGAGGCCGGACCGCAGGGGCTGGAGGCGTTCCTGGTGCGCCCGGCGGGGACGAAGCGCTATCCGTTGGCGCTGCTCAGCCACGGCTCGCCGCGCAAGCTCGCAGACCGCGCGGAGATGTCAGCGCACAAATACTACGGCATCGCGCTGGAATATGCCCGGCGCGGCTTTGCCGCGCTGGTGGTGATGCGGCGGGGCTACGGTACTTCGCCCGGCGGACTCGTGGACAGCGCCGGCAGCTGTGCCCATGCAATCTACCTGCCGGCGAGCGCGGTCGCAGTGGCGGACCTGCGCGCCGCGATCGATGCGATGGCGCACCGGGCCGACGTGACGACGTCTGGCATGATCGCGGCCGGGCATTCCGCCGGCGGGCTCGCAACGGTCGCGCTGAGCGCGCAGGCCCCGCCCGGTCTCGTCGCCGCGATCAGCTTCGCCGGCGGCCGCGGCTCGCGCGACGTTGACGACGTCTGCAATCCGGATGGGCTGGTGCAGGCTTTCGCCTTCTTCGGCAAGACCTCGCGCGTGCCGATGCTGTGGGTCTATGCGAGCAACGATTCATACTTCGACCCCGCCCTCGCGCGCCGCCTTCATGAGGGGTTTCGCAGCACCGGCGGCAACGCGACATTCATCGCGGCGCCGGCTTACGGCGACGACGGCCATTATCTCTATTCGGTCGCGGGCCGGCCGCAATGGACGCCGTATCTCGACGCCTTCCTGCGCGAGCGCGGGCTCGGCCGTGAACTCCTGAGCCTGCCCGATCCGCTGCCGCCACCGCCCATGCTCAACGAGACCGCACGGGCCGAGTTCGCGCGCTATCTCGCCAGCCTGCTGCCGCACAAGGCCTTTGCGGTGTCGCCGAACGGCGGTTACGGCTGGCGCACCGGCCGCGCCACGGCTGAGGAGGCGAGGCGCGACTCGCTGGCGGCCTGCATGAAATGGTCGCCCAGCTGCACGCTCTATGCGGTCGATGACCAGCTGGCGGAGCCGTCGCAGGCCAGATCCACCGACCAGAGCGCCCGCGCCCGACAGTGACACACCCGCCAGAGGCCGGTTTGTTAACTCCGGCGCTCTATGAGAAGCCCATGCTTTGGGATCGGGCACGCTTCATTCTCGGCGCGACGTGGAGGCACGTTGCGGTCGCCCTGCTCGTGTCGGCGCCGATCGGCGCCCATGCGGGCGACGGCAGCAGCGAACTCGGCGCCGGCGAAACGCCGTCGTCGCGGGCGATGATCCGGAAGATCATCGAGCGGGAAACCAAGAGCACCAATCTGCCGGCCGATATCGCCGAGGCGGTCGTCTTCGTCGAAAGCGGCTATAACCCGTTGGTCATCGGCAGCGCGGGCGAAATCGGCCTGATGCAGGTGCGCCCCGAGACGGCGGCGATGCTGGGCTTCCGCGGAAGCAATGCGGAGCTGGCCGAACCCGACGTCAACATCCATTACGGCGTGCTTTATCTCAGCCAGGCCTGGCGGCTTTCGGGCGGGGACCTCTGCCGCGCCCTGATGAAATACCGGGCGGGTCATGGCGAAGAGGAGATGACCGCGCGTTCACAGGTCTATTGCAACCGGGCCCGCAACCGGCTTATCGCGATGAGCGCGATGCCGGGAGAACGCGAAGCTGCGGCTGCTCCGGATCCGGCACCCGCGGTTGCGATTGCTGCGCCCGTAACACCGGCGAGCCGCCCGAAGGTGCCGGTGCAGCCCAAAGCGGTCTATGCCCGCTATCGTCAAGGCACCGCGGCCGCCAGCCGGGCCTATTGGGCCGCCCACGAGGCGAGGGTCAGCCAGATCAAGGCGCGCATCGAAGCACGCTGGAAGCGCGTCGCATCGCGCTGACCACGATGTTGCGGGACCCTTCGCCATCGGATGCGCCGGCTCCCGAAAGCTTGGATCCAGGCACCCCGCTGCGGCTTGCTCCCCCGTGAGCTTCACATCTACTGTGCGTCCAAAGGTTTGCATTCGGAGGTGGCGCATGGAGGTCATACTGCTCGGCACCGGCGGTCCGCGCCCGGACCCGCGTCGCATGGCGACGACCACGCTGATCAGGCTCGGCGACGAGAACATCCTGTTCGACGCCGGCCGCGGCGTCGTGGTGCAGCTCAGCAAGGCCGGTGTGCCGCTCGGCGGCATCAACACGGTCTTTCTCACCCACCATCACTTCGACCACATCGGCGACCTCTACGACGTGATGCTGAATTCATGGATGCACGGGCGCAAGGACGAGCTCCGCATCTATGGACCGCCGGACACCGAGCGGCTCGTCAACACGCTGATCACGCAGGTCTACGACAAGGACATCATTTGGCGGGACAAGGGCGAGCCCAGCTTCGGCGGCTGGAAGCCTGTCGCCGCAAAGGACATCGTGCCGGGTCCCGTTCTCGACACCGGCCGCTGGAAGATCAGCGCAGAGCTGGTCTCGCATGGCGATGGTCTCGACATGCCGCCGGCCTTCCTGGCGCGCTGGATGTGTATCGGCTACCGCTTCGAAGCGGAAGGCAAGGTCATTGCTATTTCCGGCGACACCGTCCCTTGCCCCGGGCTCGAGCGGCTCGCTGAGGGAGCCGACCTGCTGGTGCAGTGCTGCTTCCTCGCCACGCCAGAGATCAACAACGAGCATTTGCGCCGGCTTGCGAAATACACGATCGCCTGCGGCGACACTGTCGGCAAGATCGCGGCCAAAGCCGGCGTCAAGAAGCTCGCGCTGACCCATCACCGTCCGCGCACCGACGATGCGATGCTGACCGCATTGCTCGATGATGTCAGGCGGGACTACGCAGGACCGGTCGTGCTCGGCGAGGATCTCACGCGCATTGAGGTCTGAGCATCATCGATCAGCTCGCCGCCTCAGAAGGATCCGACCTCGATGCGGAACGACAATTGCTCTTCCGCGCCGGCTGCGATGTGCATCAGCCCCGGCTTGCCGGTGAACTCGCCTTGGAAGCCGGCGGGACTTGCATAGCCGCGCCAGGGCTCGATGCAGAGGAACGGCGCGCCTGATGGTTTCGACCAGACGCCGAGCTCGCGAAATCCGCGCCAGGACATCTTCAGCCATGGCCCGGTCGATGCATCGCCCGCCGCTTCATAGCGGACCGAACGGCTCTCGATGCGGTCGAAGATGATGGCGTCATCGACGAACAGGGAGTCCGATAAAGGAAGCGAGGTGCCTTTGACCGGGCTCGGCTCCGCTGCCTGCCGCAGCAATCCAGCCTCGAGACGACGGATCGGAGCCGGCTCTGCGCTCGCGAAGGTCAGCGCATAGCTCTCCTTTGCGGCGCCGGGCTGCAGCGGCCAGTTGAAGGCGGGATGGCCGCCGAGCGACGCCGGCAACGTCTCCTTGCCGGTGTTGGCGATCGTGAGCGTCAGATCGAGGCCGGACTCATCGATCGCGTAGGCCGCCGTCAGCCGAAACGGGAACGGATAAAGCGCGCGCGTCGTCTCGTTGTCGTCGAGCACCAGGGTGCAGCGGCTCTCGCTGCGCTCTGCCCACACAAAGCGGCTGTCGCGGGCAAAGCCGTGCTGCGTCATTCGGTACGTCTTGCCCTGGTGCCGCAATTCGTCACTGGCAAGGCGCCCGACGATCGGAAACAGCAGCGGCGCGTGACGCGGCCATTCCGGCCCGGCCTGCCAAAGGAATTCGGTGTCCCCGCCCTTCAGCGAGCAAAGCTCGGCGCCGTGCGCCTTGACAGTCGCGCTGAGCGAGCCGCTGCGAAAGGAGTGGGTGTCGTCGGTCATGGCCGACCTCTACACCGCGGCCTCGCACGCAGCAAGGCGGCGCCGGCCATGCAGGCGGCGCCTCCGAGCCATGCCGAGCTGCGTCATATTTCTGTACCTAACGATTGCTCACGTGCGGCTCCTCCACCGCGAGCTCCCCGCGAACCCGGCCGGAACTCCATGAACCATCGTGGTAGTCAATTGAAATTGTTCATCAACGGCCGCTTTCTGTCGCAAAAGCTCACGGGCGTGCAGCGTTATGCCGCTGAAATGGTCAAGGCGATCGACCTGCTGCTCGCATCGGAGCAGATTCCGGCCTCGCTGCGCAACGCAGACTGGCAATTGTTGAAGCCTGCGGATGCAAGCGAGGTACTTGATCTCGACCGGATCAAGATTCGCCCTGTCGGCCGGTTGCATGGGCACGCGTGGGATCAAATCGATCTCGCCCGCGCCGCCGCCGGAGGCCGCTTGATCAGCCTGGCCAATTCCGGACCCGTCTTCCATCGCGACCATATTGTCGTGATACACGATGCCCAGGTCTTTCGCAGGCCCGACTTCTTCAATTGGCGCTATCTGACCGTCCATCGCACGATGGGTCGGATGCTCGCCCGGCACGCAAGCATCGCAACGGTGTCGGGATTTTCCCGCAAGGAGCTTGCAGACGTGCTGAATCTCTCGGCATCGCGCATTCCGATCTTCCCCAACAGTGCCGAACACTTCGCAGCCACGAAGCCCGATTCCGGCATTCTGGCCCGACTTGGCGTTCAGCCGCAGAAGTTCTTCCTCTTCGTGGGCTCGAAGACCAAGAACAAGAATCTGTCCGTCGCCATCCGCGCCATCCAGTTGCTCGATCGGCCCGACGTTCCCCTGGTCATCGTCGGCGGCGACAACAGCAAGATCTTTCAGGATAATTCGGGCGAAGGGGCTTCCGGCCTGCTGCTGGCCGGCCGCCTGACCGACAGCGAGATTGCCGCTCTCTATGCGCATGCATTGGCCTTCGTGTTTCCCTCGCTCTACGAGGGGTTCGGCGTGCCGCCACTCGAAGCCATGATCTTTGGCTGCCCGGTGATCGCCTCGAGGGCCGACGCCGTCGTGGAGACGTGCGGCGACGCGGCTGAGTATTTTAGCGCCACGGATGCCGAAGCGCTGAAGCAGCTCATGCTCGAAAGACTGGCAATCGGCGCGATCTCGGACCAGGAACGCAGACGGCAACAGGATCGCCTTGCATTCTATTCGTGGAAGAAATCGGCGAAGGCGTTGCTCGATCACCTCGCAGCGCCGGCGAGCGTCGCCAGCGCTGCGTGAAACGCGGCGCGGTTCGCCTATCGCGCGCAATGGTTTTTGCACAAACGATTTGCAACTCGCGGCTCTCGGCACGGTTCCATGAAACTTCTTCGTCGTTCTTGCGATGATCGCAAGCACGCGCGCCTTGGCGCAACATCACCACATCGCTGCCCCATTATCGCTACGTATTCGAGGAACTGTGTTTCGCACTAGCGAACACAGAACAGGGATACTCGATGTCCGGCTCTCCAACGCGGCCCTACGCAAGGCAAACGATGAAAGTGCTGCACATCGCCGAAACGATCCGTGGCGGGATCGCGAGCTATCTGAACGAGTTGCATCCGCAGCAGCAGGCCAGCTTCGGTGCCGAGAACGTGCATTATGTCGTGCCGTCGGATCATCGGGACGACCTCGGCGCGATCGATGACAACCAGATTACGACATTCGAGCGATCCGGCCGCAGCATCGCCGGCCTATTCCAGATGCTACGTGCCAGCATGCAAGCGCTGGATGCCTTCAGACCGGACGTGGTGCACCTGCATTCCTCGTTTGCAGGGCTCGTGCTCCGGCCCGCGCTGGCCGCCCGCTCGGGCGGGCCGCGAGTCGTGTACTGTCCGCACGGCTGGGCGTTTTCGCGCGAGACCGGGCGCCTCAGTCACGTACTGACGAAGGCGGCGGAGAACCTGCTTGCGCGCACGTCGGACCGAATCATCTGCATCTCCGGCGACGAGTATAGCGAGGCGGTGCGTGCGGGAATTCCTGCCGACCGCCTCACCGTGGTCCACAACGGCATCTCGAAGAGCCGCACGCCCCAGCCGGTCTCGGCGGACTGGACCTCCAAGAAGGTCAAGGTGCTGTTCATCGGACGCTTGGATCGGCAGAAGGGCTTCGATCTCCTGATCGAGGCGGCGAGCGCGCTCGAGGACGTCCTCGACATCCGCATGATCGGCGCCTCCGTGGTCAACAAGTATGAAGGCCCGACGGTGCCGTCCAACGTGTCCCTGCTGGGCTGGCTGGACCGGCCGACCATCGAGACCCAGCTCGAGGCCGCCGACCTCGTCGTGATTCCGTCACGATGGGAAGCCTTCGGCCTCGTTGCCCTGGAAGCGATGCGCGCGGCCAAACCCATCCTGGCATTCCGCAGCGGCGCCTTGCCCGAGATCGTCGTCGACGGCGTCACCGGCGTGCTTTGCGAGCCGGTCGCGGTGCAGCCGCTCGTCGACGGCTTCCGTCGAGCGCTCGATCTCGACCTCAAGGTGCTGGGACAGCGCGGCTACGACCGTTTCAAGCAGCTCTATGACGTCGAGAAGACGCATGCACAATTGCAGCAGGTCTATGTCGAGCTGCTTCAGGACGACCAGACGCCCGTCGAAGCAAAGGCGGGGCTGCAGTCGGATCTCTCCAAGAATTTCTGATGATCGACATGCTCGCTTGCCCTCGCAGATGCGGGAGATCGCGATGGCGATGCTCTCGAATGTCACCGCCCCTGCTTCGCGCGTGAGCATGATCTAAACATGACACGCCCACGCACGTTGCTTCGCGACAATGCCCTTCGCCTCGCGGGCCTCATCTCGGCCATCGTTTTGTCGGTGCCCGCCTGCGCTCAGCACGCGCAACCGCTCGACGCCCGATTCCTGCTCGGTGTCGGCACCCACCAGGGGCTGGGCGGGCCGGTGAGCGCGCGGGGATACGTGCCTGCCGAGAACATCGCCCAGATCAAGCAACTCGGCCTCAACGCCTTCCGCGACGATTTCCCCTGGTCCGATTTCGAAACGGCAGGGCGCCGGATGGGCTTCACGCCCAGACTGGGCCGGCTCGAGGCGCAGGTCAGGTCCGGCATTGCACGCCCGCTGCTGATCCTCGCCTTCGGCCATCATCTCGTTCCGAATTCCTCGCCGCCGACGACCAATGAGGCGCGGCAGCGGTTCGCCGACTATGCGGCAGCGGCGGCGCAATCCGTGGTGGCGCAGCATCCCCTGTTCGAGCTCTGGAACGAGTGGAACCTGGCGGCAAAGAAGGATGCCGCGTTCTCGCCGGAAAATTATCTGGCGCTGGCACAAGTCGCACGACCTGCGGTCAAGCGCGCTGCGCCGAATGCGCCGTTCCTGGTCGGCGCCCTCGGCGACGACCTGGGCTGGACATGGACGGAGAAGATGCTGCGGACCGGCATTCTGCAGTATGCCGACGGCGCTTCGATCCATCTCTACAATTTCTGCATGGGCCCGAGCAAACGGACCTCGGCCGAGATCATCGAGCGGCTCACGGCGTTTCACCGGCTCGTCGGCCAAGCCAGTGGAAACCCCGACTTCCCGGTTTATGTCACCGAGACCGGCTGGACCACGGCCAGCAACAAATGCGGCGTCAGCGAGCAGGCCCAGGCCGACAATAGCGCGCAGCTCATCCTGTGGGCGGCGACCGCGGCGCGCTGGCTCAAAGGCATCTGGCTCTACGAGCTCAAGGACAGCGGGCAGAATCCGTCGGAGCTGGAGCACAATTTCGGTCTCTACCGTTTCGACAATTCGCCCAAGCCCGTGGCCTGTGCGGTCCAGAGCGCCTGGGCTTTCATCCGATCCAGCCTGAGCGCCGAGCGACGCGAGCTCGCCAGTGGCGTCGTGTCGATCGCTGCAACAACGACGTCCGGCGGCAGAGTTGCGGTCTGGTCCGAGACTCCCGACCGGCGTTACGAGATCCGGATCAAGGGCGATCAGGACGGCGCAACGTTTGCGATGCCGTGCGACTCGGCCGCAAGACCGGCGTCCGGTGCCTGGATTCCGGTTTCGAGCACGCCGGTTCTCATTGCAGCGAGCAACGGTGCGATGCCCGTCCTGGAGATAAGGCCGGCGCGGTAAGCGCGATTTTTGTAAAACATGAGGTTACGCGATGAAAGTTCTTTTGACGTCCACGCTTTATCCGACGCCTCAGGCTCCGAAGATCGTCGGCGGCGCAGAGATCTTCGCACGGCGCTTCGCCGAAGGCCTGGTGCAGCGCGGAGACGAGGTCGAGGTGATCCGGGCCGCATCGGCCCATGGGCAGGAGCGCGAAAGCTGCAACGGCATCAACGTCTATTCCGCGCCAGTACAGAACATCTATCTGCCCTTCACCGAGCAGAAGAACGTCGCGCTGCGCAGCATCTGGCATGCGGTCGACGACTGGCAGATGCAGGCGCCGCTGATCGCGGAACGCATCCGGGCCTTCAAGCCGGACGTGCTGCACTCCAATAATTTGTCGGGTCTCACCACCGCGATCTGGCGCGTTGCCGCCCAGCTCGGCGTCCCGGTGCTGCATACGCTTCACGACTATTATCTGACCTGCCCGCGCTGCTCGCGCTTCGACAAGGGACGCTCCTGCGAGCACACCTGCACGAGCTGCGGGATCCTGACCTTCCATCGCAAGCGGGCGACGCATTGGCTGAGCGCCGTGGTCGGCGTGAGCGAGCGCGTGCTGTCGATTCACACCGACATCGGCATGTTCGCGGAGACGCCGATCCGCACCGTGATCCGCAACGCCTCGACCGAGCCGCCGCGTGAGCCCTACCCTCGCCCGGTCTGCACCACGGAAGTGACGTTCGGGTTCATCGGCCGGCTCACTGAGGAGAAGGGCATCGACAACCTGATGCATGCCCTTGCCATGCTGCCCCCCGACCGCATCCGGATGATGATCGCCGGCCGGGTCAGCGAGGAGGAGCAGCGCCGCCTCAAGGGCCTCGCGCCGCATGCGCGCATCGAGTTCATGGGCTTCGTGGCGCCGGACGATTTCTACCAGCAGGTCGACGTGGTGGTCGCGCCATCCATTTGGCACGACCCCGGTCCGCTCGTCGTCGCAGATGCCAAGGCGGCCGGCAGGCCGCTGCTCGGAACGCGCTTCGGCGGCATGCCCGAGGTGATCGAGCATGGCGTGACGGGCTGGCTGACCGAGGCCGATCCGCAATCCCTGGCCGACAGCATGCTCGCAGTCGCGTCCGATCCGCACAAGATCGACGAGATCAGCCGGCGGCTGATTGCCGATACCAGCAAATGGATATTTGCCGACGTGCTGTCATCCTACAAGAATCTGTATGAGCAATTGCGTGGGCAGCGAATGTCGCGCGTGCGCGTGGCAAAGACTGAAGCGCCACGGGCCGTCGGCAAGGAGCGCCTCATTCCGAGATGACACGCCTCTTCGCGATGGCGGGCTACGTCTATCAGAGTGCCGCGGCGATCGTCCTGATCTTCGCGCTCAGTCATCTGTTGCCCGCCGCCGACTACACCAATTTCTCGTTGGCACTGGCTTCGAGCCAATTGCTCTGCGTCCTGATGTTCGAGTGGCTGCAGCTCGCCGGATTGCGTTTTCTGGCGGCAGCCGGGGAGAACCAGGCGGCGCGGCTGAGGTGGTCGCTCTTTGCGGCAGGCCTGTCGAGCGCGGGCGCGCTCGTCGTGGTCGGCAGCTGCGCATCTCTGGCCAGCGTGCTCCCGGCCGGGATCATCGCGCTGGGCCTCGGCATATCGGTGCTGCAGGGTCTGACCGATCTCTATTTGCTGTCGGTCCGCCTGTCCGACCGGCTGGGTATCGCCTCCTCTCTTCTGGCGTTTCGCGCGACCGCTCTTCTGACCGGGGCCGCCGCAGGGGCGGCGATTTGGGGAACGGCGGAAGCGGCGATGCTCGGTGTCAGTGCGGGCCACGCACTGGGCCTGCTCGTTGGGCTGGTGGCCTATCGCACCCCACTGGAGCGCGTTCCGCTGCGGACGATGCTGGCCGACTGGAAGGATTTCTCCCGCTACGGCATGCTGGCGGCAGGTGCGTCCGTCATCCATCTGTCGGTGCCGGTGCTGCTCCGCTTCATCATCATCGGCCGGCTGGGCGCGACGGGCGCCGGCGCCGGATTTTCGATCGCGCTCGATCTGCTGCAACGCCCGTTCTGGGTCCTCAATGCAGCGATCCACACGGTGAGCTATCCCGATGTCGTGAAGGATTTCGAACACGGAACCGTCATGAAGTCGGTCCAATCGGCGCGGCGGATGTTCGAGTTCATGGTCTGCACGACCCTCGTGCTGCTCGGCGGTCTCATCGGCTTCATTCCGGACGCAGCCCGGATCCTGGTGCCGCGGGACAGCCTTGACGGCTTCCTGACGACGGCGCCTGTTGTGGCCGTCTTCTATTTCCTGCACACGCATCTCCAGGCGACCGTCGCGGTCGTTCCGCACCTGGAGAAGCTCGCGACGAGGCTCGTGGTCGTTGCAGCCGGCCAGCTCGCGATCGTCGCTGCCGTCGCGCTGGCCGCCGCGTGGGTCGGCCTGTCGCCGCGACAGGCGGTCGGCTGCGCTTGCCTCGCCACGCTCGTGACGATCGTGGTCGCGCTCGGCCCGACGCTGCGGTTCGAGGCATTCCCGCGCTGGCCCCTGGTCGCGCAGGCGATGGTAGCCGCGATCCTTATCGGATCGCTCGGCGCGATGCCGACCGAGCCCGCGGCCTGGCTCGCCGGCAAGATCGTGATCGCCGCGCTCGCAACGGCGATCGTCGGATGGCGCGGCGACTTTCTGATGCTGGCCCGCCGCGGCTAATTCGACGCTCGCATCGTTTCTTGCCCGCCCGATAGCGATCCTGTTCCTGCGCGGAACCGTCAGCCCTTCCCGGCAAGCCGAGCGACCAATCTCCGTGAAAATACGGACACAACCACCGCGCTCAAATCCATCACCTTACTCGCGCATGAAAGCGGCATGACTGCCGGCTCGCTGTGCAATCCGATGATCTCGCACCTTATGCGCATATATTCAGCAACGCAGATCGCGAAAATCTTCAAATCGCCTTCCTGACGCCACGCTGCACGGGCATCGCATCGAACATTCCGCTGCAACGCGAGTCGAACTGTTCCTCCACAAGGAACAGCATTTCGCTCGCATTTGTAGCTCCGGTTTTTATCTGAAATTCACACTCGACAGAGAAGGTTGAACGCAAATCCCCTGCGAGCAATTTCGTTCGCGCTGAAATTCGAGTGTGCAATGTCCGATCAAACCATCCTATCTGCCAGCGGCTTCATCAACTCCATCGGCGTCAACACGCATGCCGGCTTCGGGTGGACCGGCTACAACAATCTCGCGCTGATGGCCGATGACCTCAAATATCTCGGCGTGACCCATCTCCGCGACGCGATGGGAACCAGCCCGGCTGCGCAACCGGTGGTCGAGGGTCTCGCCGCTGCCGGTTACAAGTTCGACTTCCTGGTCTCGTCCGCTTTGCCGCAGACGGGCACAGTCGGGCTGCAGAACTACATCGCCTCGCTGCAGAAGTTCGCGACGACCCACGCGGGCAGCATCAGCGCCATCGAGGGCCTCAACGAGGCCAATCACCAGCCCTTCAGCTACAATGGCAGTTCCAGCCTCTCGGCCGCGGCTCAGTTTCAGAGCGCGCTCTATCAGGCCGTCAATTCCAACGCCGCGCTCGCCAGCATCCCCGTCTACAATCTGTCATTGGCCTACAACGATCCGCAAGGTTACAGCCAGCTCGGCAACATGTCGGGCTCGGTCGACTATGCCAACGCCCACGCCTATGTCAGCACCAGCCTGACCACCGGCAGCTCCATCGCGGCAACGCTCAGCGCCGTCATGAGCGCGGCACCGGGAAAGCCCGTCGTCATCACCGAGACCGGCTACACCACGCAGGCCAACACCCAATATCTCGGCGTCAACGAGACGGTGCAGGCCAAATCGATCCTGAACACGCTGGTCGACGCCTACAAGGCCGGCGTCAGCGCGACTTATCTCTACGAGCTGTTCGACCGCGACTCCTCGGCCGCCAACACCAATCCGGAGGCGAACTTCGGATTGTTCAATTCCGACGGCACGCCCAAGCTCGCCGCGACGGCGATTCACAACCTGACGACCATTCTGGCCGACGACGGCAAGGGCGGCCTGCAGCCGACTGACCCATTGAACTACACGTTGAGCAACATGCCGGCCACCGGCAACAGCATGGTGCTCGGCAAGAGCAATGGCGCCTACGAGCTCGTCGTCTGGGCCGAACCGAAGCTCTGGAACGACGCCACCGATACCGAGCTGTCCAATGCGGCCCAGACGGTCACAGTGAACCTCGGCTCCGTCCACCATACCGTGAAGGTGTACGACACGCTGACCGGCACCACCGCGATCGCCAGCTACACCGACGTCAGCTCGATCACGATCCCGGTCAGCGATCACCCGCTGATCATCGAGATCGACGCGCCTGCGACGACGACGCCGCCGCCGGACACGCGGACCAGCGTCAGCGGCACGGCGGCCGAGATCGTGCCGCAACTGTCCGACCTCAGCAAGTCGACCGCGCTACAGACCATCACACTGACCGACTCGCATGTCCTGCCGGTCGCCTCGAAGGCGACCATGGACTACATCATCTCCCATTACGACAATGCGCTCTCCAAGATCCAGGGCGGATACTCGTTCTCGGTGACGAATGCGGCCGCGACCTGGAGCAGCACGAAGACCTACAACGCCAGCGGAACGCTGCTGTCGAAGGCCGACACCGGCCTGAATTCGAGCGGGCAGCCGACCTCGACCACCGTCGCCTACACCGACGGCTCGAAGGACCTGATCAGCTACACCAACGGTGTGATGACGAAATTCGTGCATATCGGCACCGATGCGACCCGGACCACCGATACGTACAACACGGCGGGCACGCTGCTGAGCGAGGTCGTGCAGAAGCCCGACGGCTACTATTCCACCACGCTCTACACGAACGGCGTGAAGACCGCCGCCTACGTCAAGAACGCCGACGGCTCGCAGGACAACTACACCTACGGCATCACGGGCAAGAGCTTCACCACGCAGGTGCAGCACCTCGATGCCTCCGGGAAGGTCACCTCGGTGACCCGCAGCCATGCCGACGGCTCGCTGGACTCGACCCAGGTCTACAACAGCGACGGCAGCAGCGTGATCACCACCTACAGCGCCACCGGCGTCAAGCTGGTGCAGACCACCTATCATGCCGATCACAGCAAGGACGTCTGGACCTACAATATCACGGGCCAGAACTACACGACCGAGCACGACGTCTACAGCTCGACCGGTTTCCTCACCAACCTGACGCGCCTGCACAGCGACGGCACCCTCGCCTTCAAGCTGGTTCAGGCGCCCGATGGAACCAAGACGACCGATTGGTACAACGCCGCCGGCAGCCTCACCAGCGAGGTCGTGCAGAAGGCGGACGGCACCACCTCGACGACGACCTACAGCAACGGTGTCAAGACCAACACCTATGTCAAGAATGCCGACGGCAGCCAGGACAATTACGCCTTCGGCATCACCGGCCAGAGCTACACGACCCTGATCCAGCACGTCGATCCGTCCGGCAAGATCACGGCGGTGACCCGCAAGCATGCCGACGGCACGCTCGACTATACGCAGGTCATCAACGCCGACGGCAGCAGCGTCGTCACCAATTACGATGCGGCGGGAACGCGGATCAAGGAAGCCGACTTGCACGCCGACGGCAGCAAGGACATCTTCCTCTTCAACATCACCGGCCAGAACTACACCACCGAGCACGACATCTACGACGCGACCGGCTTCCTCACCACGCTGATCCGCAAGCACGCCGACGGCAGCATGGCGTTCAAGCTGGTGCAAAGCAGCGACGGGACCAAGACGACGGACTGGTACGACGCAAACGGCGTGCTCACCAGCGAGGTGCTGGAGAAGGCGAGCGGCTACAGCTCGACCACGGTCTACACCAATGGCGTGAAGACCGCGGCCTACATCACCAACGCCGACATGAGCCACGACAATTACAGCTACAACATCACCGGCCAGAGCTATACGACGCAGTACCAGCACCTCGATCCGGCCGGCCGGACAACGGAGGTGATCCGCTGGCATGCCGACAACTCGCTCGACTACACCCAGGTGATCAACAGCGACGGCAGCAGCGTCGTCACCAACTACGATGCATCAGGCGTCAAGAAGACCGAGACCGACTATCACGCCGATGGATCGAAGGACGTGTTCCAATTCAACGTCGTCGGCCAGAACTACACCAACGAGCACGACACCTACGATACGACCGGCTTTCTCACCAACATCGTGCGTACCCACGCCGACAACAGCCTGGCCTTCACGCTGGTGCAGAGCGCGGACGGCACCAAGACATCGGACTGGTACGACGCCAACGGCCTCATCACCAGCGAGGTCACGACCAAGAGCGACGGTTACAGCTCCACGACGGTCTACACCGCCGGCGTGAAGACCGCCGCCTACATCAAGAATGCCGACGGCACGTCCGACAACTGGAACTACAACGTCACCGGGCAGTCCTACACCACACAGCATCAGCACCTCGACGCTTCGGGTAAGCTGGTCGAGCTCACCCGGACCCACGCCGACGGCACGCTGGACTATACCCAGGTCATCCACGACGACGGCAGCAAGCTGACGGACATCTACAACAGCGCCGGCGTCAAGACCCAGGAGATCGCCAACAACGCCGACGGCACCAAGGACGTTTTCCTGTTCAACTTCAACGGACAGAGCGGCACGACGCAGCACGAGAACTACAACAGCGCCAACGCGCTGCAGTTCTTCGATCAGACCAAGACCGACGGCACCCACAACGTCACGGCCGTCGCTGCCGGCGTGACGATCCAGGGCGGGTCCGGCAACGACGTGTTCTCGGCCGCGCCGAGCTCGACCACGATCGCCTACGATCACGGCCAGGACCAGATCCTGAACTTCCAGGCCGGCGACGGCACCACCCACGACGTGGTCCAGATCTCGAAGCTTCTGGCCGCAGATTACAGCCACCTGCAAATGACGCAGTCCGGCACGAACGCGCTCATCACGTTCTCGGACAGCGACTCGATCCTGCTGAAGAACGTCTATGTCTCGAACCTGACGAGCCACGATTTCGTGTTCGTCTGAGCAGGGCGCGATTTGCCCAAACGGGCATCAACAGCGCGGGGGCCGGGACCATGTCCCGGCCCCCGTTCGTTTGTCGGGCGGCTGCCTCAATGATGAGCAGCGGCGGCAGCCATCCGCAATCGGATGGGCCGCATGAATTCGGATGGATCGCCGCGACGGCGCTGCGCTTGCGAACTTGCGTCACAATTCGTCTCTAGAAGACAGACGACCCGTGCAAGGACTCCGAGGCCCGATGGAAGCCAGTGAAGCCAGACGTTTCGTCGTCCTCGACTTTTATCGCTTCGTTGCCGCCCTCGGTGTCTTCATCTTTCATCTCAAGATGATCGACCCGGGCATCTCGCCGGCCTGGAACGGGTCCTTTGGCCTGTTCGTGGACATGTTCTTCATCCTGTCCGGCTTCGTGATCTCCTATTCCTATCCATCCGACGCGCGTGGCCTCAGGGCCTATTCCCGGTTCATGATCCGGCGCATCGCGCGGATCTATCCGCTGCACCTGCTGAGCCTGCTCATCTTCGTGGTGCTGATCGGCGTCGGCATGGAGCGCACGGCGCGGTCGACCTCGCTGGACTTCCTCTACAACCTCCTGCTGCTCCAGGCCTGGGGCGTCACCGACCATCTCAGCTTCAACTCGCCGTCATGGTCGATCAGCGCGGAATTCTTCTGCTATCTGATCTTTCCGGTCCTGATGCTGCTTGCGCGCAAGGTCCAGCCGGTCGTACTCGGCGTCATCGTGGCCGCGCTCTATCTGGTCCTTGCCCACGGCCATCTGCCGATCTGGCAGGAACGATCGCAGATGTACGGCGCTAATTACGACTACGGCATGCTGCGCGCGTTGCCGAGCTTCCTGAACGGCATCCTGCTCGCCATCCTGTTCCGGATGTCCGGCCCCTACCGGCAGAAGCCGGTGGTGTTCGCCGGCATCGCCGTGTTCGGCCTCTCCGTGCTCGTGCTCAACGTTTTTGCCAAGCCGGATTTGGCCATTCTGCTGTTCTCCTGCGCCATCCTGCTCACCGCAATCGGCGAAAGCGCCTTCAAGGAATTTCCCGGCGCGCGGCTGCTCGGACGGCTCGGCAACACCTCATACGCGATCTACATGCTGCACGACGCCATCCTCATTGCCGTGTTCAAGCCGCTGTGGACCTGGCTCGAGCTGCGCCCGGATCAGTTCGGCCTGTTCGCCCTGGCATGCTGCGTGGTCCTCACCGTCATCGCGGACCGTACCTACGCCTATTTCGAGAATCCCGCGCGGCGCCTGATCAATCGCTGGGCCGACATCGGCGTCGCGTCCCCGCGCAAGGCTCAGGCGGCCGAACCGGCCCTGCGCTTCGACAACACCGAGCGGGCGGTCAACTGACGCCGTGCCGATGACAAGAGCATGATCCGGAAAAGTGCGTAGCGGTTTTCCGAAAAGATCATGCTCAAACAATAAACCTAAAGCGCGATGACAATTCATCCTGATCGCATCGCGCTTTAGGAGGCGTTCAGGCCACCTTGCCGCCGGCCTCCGGTGCCATCCGGATTGCGCTATCGCCGAGTAACGGTGCGATATTGGCCCGCGACAGCTCCATGACATCAGGCAGCGCCTGACGGACCTGGTCGCCGGCAGCCTCGTAGGTACCGAGGAAGTGGGCCACAAACTGCTCGAAGCTGTCGCCGTTGAGGAACTGGGCCGGCGAGAGCAGTAGCTGCTCGCTGATACCGAAATGCGCGAACAGGCCCTGGAACTTGTCCTGGTAGGTGATCGCCGCGACGGGCGTTCCCTGTCCGAGCGCCGCAATGGCGAGGTGCATGCGGCCGGTGATCACGCCATCGACCAGCCCGACGACGGCCTTGATCTCGCCCGCCGACAGCGTCTGTTCGACATGGTGCACGTGCTCGCCGAGCGTGGGCTTGAGCCGGTCGGCCAGCGGCCGCAGGCAATTGTCGTCGGCGATCTCGGGGCGGTAGTCATGTGCAAGCAGCACCCAGCTGACATTGTGCTGCCGCGACAGACGCTCCATGGCGCCTGCCGCGAGCTCTATCATCTTCCGCAGCTTGGCCGGCTCCGGCTTCTTGAACAGCATCGGGTGGATGTTGAAGACAAAGACCTTGCGACCCTGCGCGCGCTGCCGCGCGATCGTGGTCGCGATCGCCTTCACTGCGTCGGTGTCTGCTCGCGGCGTCAGCATGAACGCGGCATCGGCCACGAGCCGGGCGCGCTTCCGGGCGAAGTCGTCGAACCGCCGAAGCGATATCGCATCGCGCAGATTGAGGACCACGCCGGGATCGATCAGCCGGAATACTTCGCGCAGCGCTTTCGCGGGACGGGAGTTGAAGCTGAAGCCGAGCACGCTGACCTTGGCGCCGAACGCCGCCATCAGGTCGGCGACGAGCAGCATGCGCGCGGCATCCACCGGAGAATAATAGCCGTCGAGCACGTCGGCGCCCAGGATGACGCCGAAATCCGGACGGGTGATCGAGAGCTCCTGCGCGACCGTCTCATAGGAAAACGGCTGCTTCCAGAGTTCGAGCGGCTTGAAACCCATGGCGCGAACGTCGGCGCTGGCCGCTGCGGTGGCGGTGACGATGTAGATCTCGAGGTCCGGATAGGCCCGCTTCATCTCTCCGGCGGCCGCCTCGATCATGGCCTCGTCGCCGCGCGACTGATGAATGCTCCAGGGATCGGAGGGCAGCACCAGGAGGCGGCGCGGATTGTTGCGCGGAGCGGCGTTGACGCCGACATCCTTCCGGGCGATCTGCCATCTGCGCAATTCGAGCAGATCGACCGCGAACGGCGTATTCTTCGCGCTGTTGAGCCAGCCTCGAAGCTGCCTGCGCACGGGTACGGGGATCAATTGCTTCACGTCGTCCTCCTCGTCTTCCTCAGGCGGTCACACCGCGCTTCACGACGAAATCGATCAGGGAGAAGAGCTGCTTCCGCCAGAACAGCAGAATGCTCATCAGATAGGTCGCGCCGAAACATGACGACAGCAACCCCATCCGCAAATACGGGTTGATGTCCGGCGTCGCCGCGCGGCACAGTACGACCGCGCCATAGGCGAGGACGATGGCGCACAGGCAGCCCGCAATGGGCCGCAGGAACTGGCTCCAGCTCAAGCCCAAGAGCCGGAGCGCCAGCGCGAAGGTCACGGGGGTCACCACGAGCTGCGCGAACGCGAAGATCGTCGCCAGCTGACCAATGTCGCGCGAGGGCAGCAGGAACATCGCAGGCACGACCGTGCAGAACTTGAGGATGTTCAGCGCAAAGACGTAGTTCGGCTTGCCCAGCGCGCCGAAATAGGCGCTGTTGACGAATTGCACCGTCTGGATCGCGCCGACGAGCATCAGCGGCCGCATCACCGCTTCGCTGCCGCTCCACTTCGCGCCGAACAGCAGCAGGGACACCTCCGGCGCGATCGCCGCAAGCAGCACGAAGACGGGCGATCCGACCAGCGCGCCGAGACTGACGCTGCGCAGATAGGCGCCGGCGATCCGGTCGCGTTCATGCGCGATCCTGGACAGCGCACTGAGCGCGACGTCCATCACCGCCTGGGTGAGCAGCTGCATCAGGATGATGTAGACCCGCGCACCGACCGTGTAGATGCCGAGGGCCGCAACGCCATAAAGCGTCAGGATGATCATGTCGATGGTGCGAACGATGGCGAAATCCAAGAGCCGGTTCAGCACGACATGGACGCTATAGCCGGAAAGCTCGCGGAAGCTTCTGGCATCGTAGCCGCGCATCGGCAGCCAGCGCGGCTGGCTCCAGAGCCACAGGCCGCTGACCGCGCTCTGAACCACCACCTGGATCACGAGGCTGAGTGCACCGAACCCGGCATAGGCGCAGGCAATTCCCACGACACCGGAGATAGCGGTCGCCACCATGGTCCTGACCGCGAGCACGCGAAAATCCATCTGACGCTTGTAAAGCGCCTCCTGGAACAGGGTCGCGGTGCCGATCGGAAGCGACAGGCTGGCGGCGGTGAGCAGCGGCGCGAGCCCCTTCACGTCGAACCAGCGCTCGATATCCGTCGCCAGGACGGCAATCAGAATCGCCAGGATCGTCGACGCTGCAAAGGAGCAGAAGAAGGGCAGCGTTACATCGGCCGGTTCGAGCGTCCGCCGCTGGATCAACGCATCACCGAAGCCGAACTCGGCGACCGAACTCAAAAGCAGCAGGATGAACGCGACGAGCGCAGCCAGGCCGAAATCCGCAGGATTGAGCAGCCGGGCCAGCACCAGGAACAGCACGAACGACAGCGCCCGGCCGCCCCAATTCTGGGCAAGCGACCAGAACAAGGCAATCACGACCTGATGCTGTTTGCCCGTGACGTTCATCAACAATTCGACCCAATTCCGACAGATCCGACCACAATCGTAGGCTAGACGCGTGACATGCGATGCTGCCGCGACGTCACCATCTCCGATCACGGCGGAGCACTGAAAGCTCGCTACATTACGACGGAGTGATGGCAATCAGATGAGTGCCGTCACGATTCCGATTTAGAGTGGAAGTGAGTTCAAATCGTGGACTACACTCCGATCAACTTTGCGAAGTGATGCAAAATGGATGCCTTGATGAATCCGCCTGCTCAGCGTTCTCTCCGCAGCTCCAGGCGCTTGCGTGTGGCCATCTACGCACCGCATTTTGCGGAATATTCCTATCGTCTCGCGTCCGGATTGGCCCGCCATTGCGATGTCCGGCTGGTGCTCAACCGCAAAGACGCCAACCAGCAATGGGAACTGGCCGATATTGCCGTCACGGCTCCGTTCGAGACGAGAATTCGCGACTTGAGCCTGCGCCGCGGCGGTGCGATCGGTATCCCGGCCTCATTCCTGGACATCATTTCGTTTCGCCCGGACGTGATTCATTGTCACGAAGTTCCGGAGATCTACACGTCCAAGCTGATCCAGTTTCTCCGTCCGCTCGGCATTCCCCTGGTGTTGACTGTTCACGATGCGATCCCGCATTCGGAAGGCGGCTCCGGCACGTCGGCGCGCGAAGATGCATGGCGGGGTCGCATGCGCGCGGCAGCATCCGTCGTCACCACGCATGGCGAGAGCTGCATCGCCGATTTTCGCCGCGCCTCGCCCGACTTCAAAGGCGAAACGATCTCCAGCATGCACGGCGTGCTGATGGTTCCGCCGGCCGGAGGTGCGATCACCGCGCCTGAAGCTGCACGCATCCTGTTTTTCGGGAGGATGTGGGCTTACAAGGGTCTCGACGTCTTCATCGATGCGATCGACTTGTTGACCAAGCGCGGGGTGGCCCATGAAGCAATCGTCGCCGGCCGCGGCCCCGAAATGACACGGCTCGGCGCGCGAATGGAGGCGATGCCGACGGTCAAGACCATCAACGCCTATATCTCGCCTGCGGATACCGGCCGATTGTTTCAGTCCGCCAGCGTGGTTGCCCTGCCCTACAAGGATGCGACGCAGAGCGGCGTGCTTGCATCCGCCTATGGCAATTCCCGGCCAGTCGTTGCCAGCGCGACCGGCGGCATTCCCGACGTGGTGACGGATGGCGTCAACGGGCTGCTGGTTCCACCCGGCGACGCCACGGCATTGGCCGACGCACTCGAACGCGTGCTGACCTCCAAACCTCTGGCCGCGACGTTGACCGAAGGCGCGCGCCAGACTGCGGCCGGCCTCCTCAACTGGGATCGCATCGCCGACGGACTGCTGGGGTCCTATCACAAGCTCGCCGGCCGCACCGTGAGCTGAGCGCGACCGGCGCCCTCAAACCGATTGCTCGATCTGCGGCCGGAAGAACATGCCGCGGATCGCGCCGTCCAGCAATCGCCGCAGCCTGACCTCGATCAGCTCATAGCTGATCGCGCTTGCGACCAGCGACATCACCAGCCCGAGCCCGATGAAGCCGGCCCACAGCAACCAGCGGTCGACACCGACGGCGACCAGCTTCAGGCCGATCACCTGCAAGGGGAAGAGCACGAACGGGTGCACGAGATAGAGGCTGTAGCTGATCTTGCCGACATATTGCAGCGCCGGTGCGCTCAGCGCCTTGCCGAGGCCCGAGTCAGGAGCGAGCACCATGCCGAACAGCAGAAATCCGGGAATGAGCCCGACAAAGGGGTGAAACAGCACCAGGCTGGCATACAGCGCAGCCCCGCAAGCAAGGCCCGCGAGCAAGCCGGCGCGCCCCGGAATCGAGATACGAAATCCTGTGGCGCTGAACAGCATGCCGACGCAGAAGAAGGCGGTGATCGGCCAGTGCATCAGGCAGGCGACGCCGAGCAGGAGCAAAGGCGCCGCCAGCAATCTGCCACCGCCGCGCCAGACCGAGAACGTCAGCGCAAACCAGATGTAGAACGCCCACTCATATGTCAATGTCCAGGCGTTCTGCTGGGCGATGGGCAGGCCAAGCGCGTCCTGCACGAAGAAAAGATTGGCCGCAAAGATAGCGAGGTAACTGCTCAGATCGATGCCGCGGAAGAACTTGTAGGCCACGATCGGACCGATCGCGAACAGCGCAAGATGCAGCACGACGAAGACCGGCATGATCCGAAGGACGCGATCGAAGAAGAACCGCGACAGCGAGCCGTGCCGCACCAGGCTCGCCGGGATCAGGAATCCGCTGATCATGAAGAACAGCTCGACGCCGTGCCCGCCGACATTGATCACCGATTGCAGCCAGGACCAAAGCGGCGGCAGGAAGCCGGGATCCGGGATGTCGTACATGCCGCCCTTCGGCATGTCGTAGAAATGATCCATCAGCACGCTCAGCGCCGCGATGCCGCGCAGGCCCTGAACCGACGGAACGAACGATCCGTCATAGACGGCGCCCGGCTGGTGCGGTGTCTTGATCACTCTGCGGCACCCTGGGTGCTGAGGGCGGGCTCGAGTACGACCGGCTTCCGTCGCGCCGAGCGGAACCTCTGCCCGAAGGAAATGCAGGGCTTCTCGACGAAGGCGTAGGTCATCCAGCTGACCAGGATCGACAAGGCCAGGATCACGCCCATGAAAAGCGACCATCCGAACGGCCCGTCGCCGAACCAAACGAGGCGATGGACGGCGACGATCACGAACGGCGACATCAGGTAGACCGAATAGCTGATGACGCCGACGAACGCCATCGGGCGCCACGCCATTCGCTCACCGAACACGGCAAAGGCGATGAAGACCAGCGCGGCGCAGACATAGGCCGATCCGATCGAGTAGCTGTAGAAGAAATTCTCGTGATACACGCCACCGAAACGCCGATCGGCCAGGGTTGCGGCGAAGACCGCATACAGCAGCGTGCAGACGGTCACATGGGTCCATCGCAGCTTACCGCCGATGACGGTGTCGCGGATGATCTTGCCCAGGAACATCGCCGACAGGTTCAACCCGACCTCCATCACCGAGGAGACGGTCCTGCTCTCGAGCAGAAGCGCAGCGGTGGTTCCGACCAGCGCCGCCGCGATGACGATCGTCACCGCCGTGAAGCGCTGGTTCAGCAGCCCCATCGCAAAGAGGATCGTACATCCGACGTAGAACAAGAGCTCGATCGCCAGCGTCCAGTAGAACACCCAGAGGTTCGGGACGTTCACGAACGTCTGCAACATCGTCACGTTGGCGGCGACCTGCCCCAGCGGATAGACTTTCGAGTCCAAGAGCTGCATCGTCACGAGTCCGACGACGAGCGAGGTCCAGTAGGCCGGATAGAGCCGGAAGAAGCGGCTGATGGTAAAGTCCCGCACGGGCGTGGCGCTGTCCGGGAAGCTGAACGGAATGACGAAGCCGCTGACGAAGAAGAACAAGACGACGCCGAACCGGCCGAAGTTCATGTAATAGCCGAACACGTCGTGGATCGGCCAGTAATAGGCGCCCGTCGGGTGCTTCTCGACGATCACCTCGAATACGTGCTGGACCAGGACCGACAACACGGCAATGCCGCGCAGCGTGTCGATGAATGCGAGCCGTTTATGCATCATTCGTTCTCACCTGCTTCCGCTCGCCGCCGGTAGATCCGGGCGGAAGCCATCCACTGGCCGCATCGGCGGCCGCATGACGATTGGCACGGCGTCGGCCCCACGTGCGGAGGTCGCACGCCGCGAGAACACTTCGCTAAAGCTCAATGCGATGATCAGGAGGCCGGAGGCCGGGCCGTAGTTCAAGACCGTGATCGTGAACAGGTTGACGACGAAGAGCAGCGTCAGCTTGTACACGTCGGTCGCACCGAATGTTGCCCGGAACACCATCACCATGAACGCGACGAAGGGAAGACCGAACATCAGGTACGTCCCGATGTAGAAATTGTCGACCGGCACCCAAAATGGCGCGAGCGGCGAGAACAGCTGCTGCGGATAGTTGAAGCAACCCGCGCCGCAGCCCGTCACCAGGCCGACCGGCATGAGCTGGCTCAGGTAGATGAACGGCTTCTGCCAGCTGTTGTTGATGCGATCGACAATGCTGAACAAGGTCGAGTGCGGCACGGCGGCGGTGCCGGAAGCGATCACGATCATGAAGAACGGCGCGAAGATCGAGGCGAAAGACCACTGCGCGATGGTCCGGATGGCGGGGAAGCGCGATTTTTCCGGCAGCATCCGCACGAACACCAGCAAGAGCAAATAGAGCACGAGGACGATCATGGTGGTCTTGCTCGTGGTCAGCTTGATGGCATAGATCGCGATGGAGCCGAACAGGAGGCACCACGTCGTACTCTTGCGAATGGAGGTGATTGCGAACGACACCAGGATGAAGAAGGCAGCCATGGTATTGTCGGCCGCAAAGCCCATGAGGCGCTGGTCGTCGCCGCCATAGGCCCACCACAGCCGGCCGGCTTCGCGTACGGCGCCGAAGGATTCGTATTTGTAGCCGACCCAAGGCATCAGGTAGAATTTCGTCAGCAAGACGCCGATCATGGACAGGTAAAAGGTCACGGCGATCACCGAAAGCAGCTTTCGGTATGAGCCGAGGCTCGAATCGCAGAAGCAGAAGCCGACGAAGACCGGCAACATCATCTTGAAGGCCGAGATCGCTGCGTTCATCGTACCCAGCATGAAATAGCCGAGCACGAGCGACAGCATGATCTGCACGAACACCAGCAGGGCCAGGGTGCTACGATTGCGCAGGATGCAATGCACGAAGAACTGGGCCAGACACAGAAGCGCAACGCCGTCGGGCACATACCACAGCGGATTCAAGTGGTAGATGCTGGTGTAGTAGCGGATCACGCCGCCGAAGGCGTCGCGGATCAGATAGACGCCGAGCGCGATCGCCTCGATGTTGAGGCTGATCAGCGTCATTTTCGGCCGGTTCAGCGCGAGAATGGTCATGTCCGGCTCAGTTCGTCGGCCGCGCCGATGGCGCCGGAGAAGCGGAGAAGTCGGTCCGGCTGCCCAGAGCGTTCCGCATCCACCGGCCGCCGGGAAGCTCGACGTAGCGATAGGTGAAGTGCGAAACCACGAGCACGGCGGCGAGCGAGACCACGAGGTTCAGCGTGGCCGGCAGGCCCGCCCAGACCGAATCGAGAGCGGCGATCCGCCCGGCCCCGAGCGCCCGCACGAAATACTCGGCCAGCAGCACCACGAGCGCGTGCACCATGTAGATCGAATAGGAGCGGCGTCCGAGCCAGACCAGCGGCCCCGCCACCAGCATCCGCGGCACCAGCATCGCATCGGGAAATGCGAGCAGGCTGCCGAGGAAGATCGCAAACGTCACCGGCGCAAGGAAGGTCGCCGCGGGATTGGTCTCCGCCAGGCTCACCAGGACAACGCTGGCGATCATGGCGACGAGCTGCACCAGACCCTGGACGGCGGGGCCCGGCTTGGCGGGCAGACGGTCCACGATCCGCACCGTCAGCACGCCGAGAAAGAAGCTCACGAAGCAGCGCAGGATACCGAAATCGGTCTGCAGCCCGAGACTTCTCTTGTCGAGCACGAAGATGATGACGACGAGACTTGCCACCGCGAGCAGGCCGCAGAGAACATAGAACCACAGCAGGGAGCGCATGCGCTGGGCAAACAGGACGATCAGGCCAAACACCAGATATGTGTAGAACTCGACGCTGATACTCCAGCTCGGCGCATTCCAGCTGAGATAGTCGATGAAGCCCATCGAGTGCAGCAGAAAGACGTTGAGCACGAACGAATAGGCGTTGTTCACCTCGAAGGCCGCCGGTGCGGCCACGACGACGCCTGCCATGACCAGGCTGATGCGCAGGAGGCGAAACAACAGATTGGCGACCAGCATGACGATATGCAGCGGATAGACCCGCGCCAAGCGCCGCACCATGAATTCGCGCAGCGAGAAGCGTCCGAAGTCGCTCTCGACGTAGCTGAGCGACATGACGATCCCGCTGAGAACAAAGAACAAGTCGACCAGCAGCCAAGCGCTTCTGAAGAACGAGCAATTGATCCAGGCATTGTGCGGAAACGCCGCGAGGAATGTCGGCATCAGCAGGAGGTGGTGAATCACCACCGACGTCGCGGCGATCCCCCGGATGCTGTCGAGCGGCAGGACATGCGCCTTCTCACGATGAACCAACTCCGTCACATCAACATTCCATAGCTATTGCACCGCAGCAGTGTGTATCAGGTCTCGGGCATGTTCAATCTTCGCGATCCACGGACTCGCACGCGATGCATGACGACCGACGATAGTTTCAACGCTCGCAGATCATTCGGACATGCGAGCGCCAACTTCACGCCACTTTTTGTTTGAGGCGCCGCGTGCTTCGGGCGCAACTTTCATCAGCCGAGATGATTGCGAGTATTTGCGTGGAAAGTGTGCGCGAAATTCGGCGCTGGTGCGATGAAGGCCGGCGAACATTGATCTGTCTGCGGATGGATGCCGCAGTCAAAATTTCTTTCTGTGCGGGGGAACAATAGAAGAGGATCGCGACTTGTGTCGGTTTTGCGACGTGGCGGTCTGCGAGTGCCCGATATGTTTTCAAGCTGCAACATTCGTGAGCGCAACATGCCGATCCCGCAGGCATTGTAAATCGTGCTTCTGCAACCGACGCGAAATCGAGCAAACGTTGTTTGTCGTCGACGATCGCGCTCAGCTTTTGCGCCGCACAAAAAGATGACACAGTTACCTGCCAAGTTTCGCCTGTTCTCCTGTTGCAACAGAAGCAAGGAACACGGATGGGCCGCGGACTAACACGTCGCCATGCACAACCGCGATGGCTACCGACTGTCTCGATAGGTGCTGCGCTGATCGTCTCGAGCGCCGGTGCTTGTCGCGCTCAGTGCGTCGAATTTTCGGACCGTGCCTCGCAACTGGAACTCGACACTTTCGTAAAGTCGCCCTCCTCGCTGCTGGAGCGGCTGCGCAATGACAAGGAAAAGTTGCGCTATCGGCTCGCGACTCTCATCGCGACCAATCCATCTTTGCTGCCGTCGGTTCAAACGCTTATTTCGGCATCGGCTTCGAGCGATCGTTCGGCCATCGGCGCCGCATTGCGGATCGCCGAGGGGCGGTGCACGACGACGAAGCCGGATGCCGCGCGGAAGATCAGGGATTTCGCTCAGCGGATCGGCGATCTCAACGTGCAGTCCGGTTATGCCGCCGCGGGCGAAGACAATTCCGGCGTCCAGGCGCAATCGCAAATCAAGGGTCCGCCACAGCCGCCCCGAGGCGGCGCCCTGCTCGACGGCGAGTGGAAGACGAAGCTGGCCAACCCTTTCAAGCCCGTTCCCCTTCCGAATTGATCGATGATCATCAAAGGCAGCGAATTAGCACATGTACCAGCCTAGAGAACATTTCCAGTCGGGACACCGATTCGGCATCGAATTTGGCGGGGCAGTCCTCAGCTTCGAGCGTGTGGCCGACGTGCTCCGCCGCCAGTGGCCGATCATCGCGGCATGTGTCGGAGCTTCTCTGGCCCTGGTGATCCTGTATCTGGTCACGGCGCAACCCATGTATACGGCGAACGCCCGCATCATGATGGACACGCGTCAGGCGCAGGTGCTGGACAAGGAGAGCAACACCAGCAGCGCCCTGATCGACACAGGTTATGTCGACAGCCAGGTCGAAATCATCAACTCGGACGACCTGATCCTGTCCGTCGTCCGTCGCCTGAAGCTGACAGAGGATCCGGAGTTCAATGGCTCCAATCCAGGCCTCCTCTCCCTGATCGTCGGCAAGGTGACGTCGCTGTTCGGCTCCGGTGAACCGCCGAACCAGGAACGAATCGAACATGCGGTGGTCGAGCAGGTTCAGAAGAACCTGAGAACCGAGCGCGTGCTGACCACCTACGTCTTGTCGCTGAATTATCGCTCACGGAGTCCCGACAAGGCCGCCAAGATCGCCAACGCCATCGCCAATGCCTATCTGGTCGGCGCTCTCGAGGCCAAATATCAATCCACCAAGCGGGCCACCGAATGGCTTCAGCAGCGCAGCCTCGAGCTGAGCGAGCAGGCGTCGGCCAGCGACCGCGCCGTGCAGACCTTCAAGGCCGAGCACAACATCGTCGGAACCAGCCGCGGCCTGATGTCCGAGCAGCAATTGTCGGACCTGAACACGCAGCTGGTTCAGGCGCGGGCGGCGACCGCCGAGGCCAAGGCCCGGCTCGACCGGATTACCGCGATCTCCGACCAGGATGTCGCGCAATCAACCGTGACGGACGCTCTCAACAACTCGGTCATCACCCGCCTTCGCGCCCAATATCTCGATCTCCAGGCCCAATATGCTGATTGGTCGAGACGCTATGGCAAGTCCCATCTTGCGGCGGTCAATCTCGCCAACAAGATGGAGGAGTTGCGCAAGAACATGGCCGACGAGCTGCATCGGATCGGAGACGCCTATCGCAGCGATTATGAGATCGCCAAGAGCCGGGAAGCCTCTCTCGAGAAGAACGTGAAGGAGCTGGTCGCCCAGGCCGGCGATACCGGCCAGGCCGCAGTCAAGCTGCGCGACCTCGAAAGCGCCGCGGACACCTACCGCAACCTCTACAACAACTTCCTTGAGAAGCTGCAGAGCGCGACGCAGAACCAGAGTTTTCCGCTCAGCGAGGCTCGGCTGATCAGCACCGCCACCAAGCCGGACCGCAAGAGCTCGCCGCGGACGGTCCTGGCGCTGGTGGGAGGCCTCGTCGGCGGTCTCTGTCTCGGCTTCGGCGTCGCCTTTGCGCGCGAGCTGCTGAGCGACGTGCTGCGGACCCCTGGCGAGGTCGAGGACGAGCTCGGCGTGAAGTGCCTCGGCGTCCTGCCGGATATCAGTCCGGCCTCGAAGACCGGCGCATCCGACGTATCCCGCTACGTCGTCGACCATCCGTTCTCGCGGTTCGCCGAGACGTTGCGCAACATCAAGGTGTCGATCGACGTTGCGCGCCTCACCCGCGAGATCAAGGTGATCGGCATCGTCTCTTCCCTTCCCAAGGAGGGAAAGACGACCGTCGCCGCGAATTTTGCGCAATTGATCGCGCTCACGGGCCACCGCACGGTTCTGATCGACGGCGACCTGCACACGCGTTCGCTGACGCGGGAGCTCGCGCCGAACGCCAAGAGCGGGCTTGTCGAAGCGCTCAACGACCCCGCGAGCCTCGGCTACCACGTGCAGCGGAGCAAGGAGACGGGACTGGATTTCCTGCCCTCCGTCGTGGCATCGCGCATGGTGAATTCGGCCGACGTCGTCGGGTCGAAGGCGATGGCCGAGCTGCTCAAGGTGCTGAGGGAGCACTACGAGTACATCGTGATCGATCTCGCCCCGGTAATGCCGGTGGCGGACTCCAAGGCCGTCAGCCTGCTGATCGACGCCATGGTCTACGTCATCGAATGGGGGCAGACGACGCGAAGCGCGCTTCAGGAGTCGGTTTCCGGGTCGGAGATCCTCCAGAAGAAGCTGCTCGGTGCCGTGCTCAACCGTGCCAATCCGAAGATGCTCAAGCGCATCGAGGCCTACAAGGGCAAGCACCACAACAGCTATTACGTCGAGCACGCCTAGGCGGAGGCGAGGCGCCGCCCCACCAACAGCTGGAATGAGCTCAGGCCCGCTGCCAATTGGCGGCGGGCCTTCTTCGTACTTGGCGGACGCTTGAATGGCACAGCCCTCGCGCACGGTCCGGAGCCTGCGAGGCGCGCGGAACTGCTCGCGAGTCCGTATTCGTCCGGAATCCACAACTTGCAGTTATTGCTCTAGCCAAAAGCTAGGATTGACGGATACGGTGGTCGCCGGGACAGTGCGCCGAGGGACAATCATCCGTCGATAAGATGAGACAATCCGAGCTTGACGCCTGAAAGCGCCGAAACTTTAGGCATCTTTCTTTCTCGGTTCCCCGAGGCTAGTCTCGGCTCATACTCGCAGTTCGTTTCCGGTAGGCTCGGATGCTGATCGTCCTGACGATTTTGACTATTTGGGTTCTGCTCAACATTCTATTCGTGTTGATCGTGGTCCCTCCACGCAAGCCGCTCCGCCAGCCCATGGCGACGACGCTCTCACCCGCGCCCATCGACCCGAGCCGGCGCCAGATCGAGCAGGACGAGCCCTTCTCGATCCGCCACATCATCGTCTCCGTCGCGATGGGAGCCTTCTTCGTGCTCGTGCCGCCGCTGCTCGCGCTGCGCGATGCGATCATGCGGCTCTTCCGCAGGCCGCCGCAAAATGGATCCTGAGGCCCCTGGGCCGGAGGTCCCAGGCGATTGAGATATCGAGCGCCTAATAGGCTTCCTGGAACATCACTGCGGACGCTGTGCGGGCCATGATCTTCAGGTCGAGCCAGATGCTCCAATTGCTGACGTACCAGACGTCGTACTCGACCCGCTTTTCCATCAGATCGATCGTGGGCGTCTCGCCCCTGAATCCGTTCACCTGAGCCCAGCCCGTCAGGCCCGGCTTCATGTGATGGCGGTAGACATACTTGCTGATGAGTTCGTCGTAGTAATTGTCATGGGCGAGCGCGTGCGGACGCGGTCCCACCAGCGACATGTCTCCACGCAGCACGTTCCAGAGCTGCGGCAGTTCGTCGATGCTGGTCATGCGCAGGAAGCGGCCGATCTTGGTGACCCGCGCATCCTTCTTGGTCGCCTGGGTCACCGTCTCGCCATTCTCGCAGACCGTCATGGTCCGAAACTTCCAGATCTCGAACGGCTTGCCGTTGAAGCCGCGGCGCGACTGCCGGAATATGACGCTTCCCGGGGAATCCAGCTTGATCAGCACGGCTACGGTCAGCAGCAGCGGCGTCAGCAGCACGAGCGCGAACAGAGCGACCCCGACGTCGAGACAGCGCTTCTGCAGCCGCTCGAGAATGGTCAGCGGCGGCCGCTGGATCTCGACCGCGACAGTTCCGCTGACCGGCAGGAAGGGACGGGTCACCAGGTCGGCAACCGGATCGTCAGGCAGCAGACGAATGGGCTGCGGGACGGCGCGCAAATACGGCCCGAGCTTGCGCAACATCGGCAATTCATTCCAGTCGATCGCGAGCAGATATTCATCGACATCGGCCGAGCGCGACTGACGGATGACGTCGCGAATCTGCCGCTCCCATTGGCCATCATCCCGGTCGTCTCCGAGCACGAAATGGCGCATGACGTCGAAGCCGTTCCTGCGCAAATCCTTGAAGCGGCTCGAGGTGAAGTCGAGCGGCTTGAGGCTGAGCAGGATCACCTTGCGATCGACCAGGCGGCTTCTCGCAAAGCTCGTGCCGAACACGGCCTGCCAGGCGAAGCGCAGGCTGGTCAAGCCGAGCCCGCCGATCACGGCGAAGACGATGACGGTGCCGCGCGACAGATTGTCCGTCGATTTCAGCAGGAAGGCCGCAACGGCGAGGATCGTGAGCGACGTCAGCCAGATAAACGCCGCCATTCGAAGCTGCCAAACCAGATTGAGCAGCCGATGCGTGGAATAGACGTCCCGGAAATAGGCGATCCCGACGAACACCACGCCGACAAACAATCCGGCTCCCACCGATGCACCGTCGGGCGGCGAAGCGACCGCCACACCATACAGCGAAGCCCCCGCCGCGTAACTCAGCAGGATCAACAGAAAGTCGGCAGCGATGACGACGACCTGAAACGGCCTCTGAAGCGCACTGCCGCGCGCAGATGACAGCGCATGAGCGCTTTCAGAACCATAAGTTGCAACAGCCATTCGAACCTCTGCGTATCGAGAGAGTGCCTGACGCTCATCGTGATGCTGAAGACTCGTCAATCCCCCGCGCGGAAAGTGTTGATCGATCGCAGCGACATTGTGGCGCTGCACGCGAAACTTTTGCGGCGCACGGACGATGCGTCGCGTTGAGATGCACGGCGAAATTCGACGCGCTGAAAATGTCGTCACAGTGCTGACATATGAGCGAACGGACTGCCCTATTTTGAATCAAGTTCCGCATCCGAGGCGACGCTATCGCTGCAAGAACTGCTCTTCGCTCAACTTTGAGGCGCTGCTTTGCTGCCGACGAACGCAACATCGGATCACTCACGTGAATTTCCAGGAATTTCTATCTGCGGATGTATACGAGAATCTGCGACGAGTCATGCAGACTTGCCGCACGCTTCGAATCAGCGATGCAATTCCTGCGCACCCAGCTCGTTCCTGACGCCATCAAAAACAACTCGGCAAAAAATGCCGTGCCCTTCTTTTGGCGTGATCGGGACTGACAACGAGCTGCGGCCCCACGGAACTCGCGTTGTTTGCGTTGGATGGACGCTCTCCGGTGCCGGTGACTTGGGGATATTTTTCCGCCCACCCGATCGATGAGCGCCATGAAATCTCTTGCGCGATCCCACCCGTCGCCTCCCAAACCGCAATTGCCGGATGGCGTCCGCATTTACGCGATCTCGGATATTCACGGCTGCGCGCATTTGCTCGAGCCCATGCTGCGGGTGATCGACGCGGACGTCGCGCGCAGCCGGCCGCGCTATGCGATCGAAGTCTTCATGGGCGATTACATCGATCGCGGCCCGGATACGCGTTCCACCCTCGACATCCTGGTCGAGCGCAGCCGCCGGGGGAATGCGGTCTTCCTCAAGGGCAACCACGAGGCCTTTCTGGTAAGTGTGTTCGAAGATCCTTCACTGTTCGAGGACTGGATCGCCTTCGGCGGGACCCAGACATTGATGTCCTACGGGCTTGCTCCGCCCGATCTCAGGCGCGACGAGCCGGCATCGATCCTGCGCGATCTGATTCGCGCGATGCCGACCGAGCATCTGGAATTCATCGACAATCTGCGGCTGAGCTTCAGTTGCGGAGACTTCTTTTTCGTCCACGCCGGCGTTCGCCCGGGCGTGCCGTTGGCCGAGCAGACCGAGCGCGATCTGCTCTGGATTCGCGAGGAATTCCTGCGGAGCGAGGAGCAGTTCGACAAATATATCGTCCATGGTCATACGCCGGTTCGCAGCGCCGAATTGCTGGCCAACCGGGCCAATATCGACACCGGGGCCTATGCGACCGGCAACCTCACCCTGATGAGCATCCAGGGCAGCCGCATGCTCGCGGTGTAATGAGTTTCAGCCTCTTGCCGCCGACGCGCGAGACGGCCTCAAGGAGGAAGTGGACGCCCCGCGGCTTCTAGTTGAGCGACGGCAGCGGCGACTGCGCCGGCCGCGCACGCGTCTGGGCCATCCAGTCACTCCAGGCTCGCTCGTGCTTGACGTAGAGTTCTACCCAACGCTCGCCATGCCTGGCCTGGCGGACGCGCGCCGCCTCCCCGAGCAGCTCGGCGCCGGGACGGGTGTCCGGCTTGTCCAGCGCTTCGAACTCGATCGTTTCCGAGATCGTCAGACCAACGAGCACACGGTGCCCGGCGCCGTCCACGATATAGCGTCGCGGCGCATCGTTCTTGGGCTCACTCATGTCTTCATGTCCCATCGGGTTCAGTGTGAAGCCGGATGCCGAGAGCGAATGGGACGATGCCTAAAAGGCTCGCCGGGCATGGCCGAACGTCGAGGTCGGAGCGGGCCGCGACGAACGGCGCGAGGCGCCGCTGGATGAGTTCACGGTTCTTCGTTCGACGCGCCACGCGCGCAGCGCGTATCCGAGAATGAGGCCAGCGCCGAAAATGGAAGCGGAGACAAACGTAGAAGTCATGGGAGCGTCCTGGATCGTGCGTCTCCTATCAAGAGCGAGCAGTGTGTCGACATCATGGTTCTCGAGGATTCAGCGGCGCCGAAAAATTGTTCAAGGTTCGTCGCTTCCATGCATGCCGCGCGCGGCAAATCTGCCAACGCCTGATCTCGTCTCGGCCGGTGGTGATCTTCGAGCACTCTATATATGGCAACCACATATCTAAGAGACGTTCTCGCAGCTATGCATCCAGGCCCCGTCGCGGTCAGGCCGATGCGCGTGGGCGAGACCGTGCGCCCCCGCAACGGAAATTTGGCGTCAACCGGCCAGCCCGTGCCCTTGCAACCATCCGGAACCCATCGCATTATCGCACGTCGCATTTCATGAGGGATTCAATCCAATGAACGTCCGCGCCGTTGCTTCATCCATTGCCCTGTCTGCTCTCGGCCTCACTCTGGCGACATCCATGGCGCCGGCCGCCGAGCTCGCACTTGCTCCGTCACACCGCGCGGCCGCCGTCCAGGGCGGACTTGTGTTCTGGGACGACGTCTACCCGCCCGCGATCTATGGCCCGCAGCTGCGCTCCGTGGAGGAAGTCGCGGCCATGAAGGCGCAGGCGCGGCCGGTGTCCCAGCGCTGGTGGGGATATTGGTACGTGCGGTAGGAGCGGTCGGCCGAGAGCCGAGCTTCGCTCAATCGTGAACCGCCGCCATATGGGCAAAAGCTGGCGGCGGTTTTCGTTTGTCCATCCCGCTAGCGGCGCAGCGCCGATGGGTTGATCTGGTCGCGCTGCGACCATGCGCCCCCGAAACAAGGCGAAGAAGAGCGGCCTCGAATGCGGCCGCCACGTCACCGACGATACATTAAACTGTCAGCTACGGCTCTCCGATCTCGACGGCTTTCGACCGATCCAGGATCGGTTCTTCTTACGGCTGATTATTTGGCGGCCTTTCAATGAAGCGCCGGCTGCCATTGAGAAGCTCGAGGTTATTGGCGATAACCGGGTTGCCTGGGTCGAGCGAATAGGCCTTCTCAAACTTTCGCCGCGCCGCGCTCAGATTGCCGCGCAGCATGTACGAATATCCCTGGTCATTCAGGACTTGCACAGTTTCGCCGCCGAGCCGGATCGCTTGGGCATAGGCCTGGTCCGCCAGATCAAACCGACGTATCCGATCATAACTCGCAGCCAACCCGACCCAAGCGGTCACGTCCTTGGGCGACTTCTCCACGGCGTCCTTGAAGTAGCGTTGGGCAATCCCGTAATTGCCGCGGTTAAAATGCTCCAAGCCCAGCCGTACCGGCTCATCCGAGGGATAGTATTTGACGTCCGTCGGCTCCTGCACGGGGTCCCCGCCCGGCGGCTCGACGGGAGCCACGACGGCAGCCTCCCTCAGCGTTTGGTCACACCCCGCAAGGCCGATCCCCAACCAGCAACAGGTCAGCATTAGAATGAGACGCCGCATAAACCTTAGTCCCCCGCGCGGCCCAGCAGACTCACTGCACCGTCCGTAAAAACAAAACCAGTTACCTATTCACCGCGCCACCAACCGGCACTGATACTCCAGCAGTCGATCCAGCCCCCAATCCTTCTATGTTGACGTTCTGGGTTGGGGCAGTCCGCACGCCCATTTGTTTCGTCGCATCGCCAACGTCGGGAAGCTGATCCACCGGCTGTTTCGTGTTGCCATAGCGTGTCACGGCGGCGCCCACGCGCCGGGCGTCGTACGCGATCCTGCGATCACCGACGTTTCGCGGCCACGGATGGATGGTGTGGGTGACCGCGTTGACCTCTTTGGCATTGCCGGCACTCATCGTGATGGTGTCGGAACGCTGGAAGTACCGGTCCACCTCGTCATGACCGGCGACCCCGTAACATCCCCCGAGCAGGAGCGGCGCGAACAGAGCCAGATACCTGATGGTCATCTCCCGCTTCCTTCTCAGTTGAGCGTTTTTACGACCGGCTGGTTCGCAGCGGCCGGTGCCGGGATGGTCGCCGTCACCTCGGGAGCGATGATGTGCCCATAGGGTCCTTTAACGTCGCCTCCGGAGTTGACGTAGTCGTTGTAACGCTTGCGCACTTCCATCTGGCCATTGAGAAAGAAATCGACGTCGTTGGCTGGAAGGCGGGAGTCGAGCGGCGACGCCAGTTGCTGACCGGGTGCGGCCGGTGCCACCAGGCGCGGCGTCACGATGATGACGAGATCGGTTTCCTCCTGCTGGTACGACTTGCTGCTGAACAAGGCTCCCAGCACGGGCACCGAGCCGATCCAGGGCAATTGCGAAACGTCCTGACGGTTGCGGGTTTGCAACAGGCCGGCGATTGCAAAGCTCTGGCCGTCGCGCAATTCCACCGTCGTGCGCGCATCGCGGCGGGTCAATGCCGGAACGGTCGTGCCCTGAATCGTCACCGCATTGGCGAAATCAAGCTCGCTGACCGACGGCTCCACCCGAAGGTTGATCACGCCCCGCGAGAGCACGGTAGGGACAAAGGCTAGTTCGACACCGAACTTCTTGTAGTCGATGGTGATGGTGGGAAAGCCGTTCGCCGTTGTGTTCGGTATCGGCACTGGAAACTCACCGCCAGCCAGGAAGCGGGCGGCATCGCCGGAGAGCGTGGTCAAGTTTGGCTCCGCCAGCCGGCGGGCCAATCCTTTGGTTTCCAGCGCCGAGATCAACAAGTCCACCGAACCGCCATTGCTGGTTCGGACGATGCTGGTCAACAAGCTTCCGAACGGGATGGGAGCCACACCACCCGCGGTGCCAAGAAGAGTCCCCACTGTTCCGAGTATCGGAAGACTGCCAGCAGGATTGGCGCCAACAGGAGTGCTGCTGGGACTAAGAGCGCTAGTGGTGCCGGTGGTAGGTACCCTAGTGAGACCATTGACGCCGCCGATGGGTGCCCGCCCGATGGCCGTGGTTGAACCAAGACCGGTATTCCCCACATTGGTGCCATTAGCATTCGCCGCATACAGATTGACACCGAGGTTGCGGCCGGCATCCCGGGTGACCTCGAGAAAGCGCACCTCCAGCATCACCTGCTGCGGCGCCGCGACACTCATCGCGTTGACGACAGTGCCCCCCTTCGCGACTGTGCTGGTGGCGATCGCCATGGCCCGCTCGGCCGTAACGGCATCGGCGGCCGTTCCGCTGAGCACCACCTGGCCCTCCGAAGCCGAGACGCGGATTCCGTGCCCGCCAGTGCTGCTGCGGATGTTCTGCTGGAGATTGCCGGTATCGATCACGACCTCGACGTCGAGGATGCCGATCTGCTTCATCGAGGAGTCGAGCAGGATGACATTGGTGGTGCCGGTCTGCTTGCCCTGGACGTAGATCAGGTGATCGCTGAGCGACTTCACGTCCACAATGTCAGGCGAGCCGGCCACGATAGTTGCGAAAGCCGTATCGACCTTGAAGGTGCGTGACTTGTTGACGACCACCTTGACTCGCTGGACGTCGTTCATTTCGCTGACGAAGACGCCGCCGGAGGAGCCCCGCCGGTCTGCAGCCGTCGCGCGGTCAGCGGACGCAAAGGAGGCGAGCGCCGCGCCAAGACCCATCACGCTGAAGGCCAGAAGCCCCCCTACCTTACCCGAAATGCGACCGCCACCCATTCGAGTCCCCCCGCTGCGATCCGCGGCATCCCCGCAAATCTACGTGCTCGATATCCCCAACAGTTGCCCTCTGCGCACCACGTCCCAGAGCTTACAAGCTGTCCGACTACAATTCGTTACTTCGCGTTTCCAAGATCATCGTCCTTGATGCTGCCTGCTTGCAAGAAGAGACGCTTACCGCACAGCCTCAAGTCGCAAAGAAAACTTTCCAATGTTGCCGGCGCGCATCATTTCTCTCTGCAGAACTGCTGCAGCACAGCCACGTTTGCGCGAGATTCCGTCGTCGCTCACGATCGAACGGCGTCGGCTCGCAGTCTTCAAACGGCACTTGGCCAGGCTCAGATCGCTTTGGCGCGGTTCCATTCCGAGGCGACTGTCCAGCTCGAGCGCCGACCCGAGGCCAAGATGGGTAAGGTACGCTGCCATATTTTGCGCTAAAAGGGAATTTGCGTTGACGCGCTCGGCGCATTGAGTGCCGTGCCCCATATCGGCATCAGCATGGTGAAGCCGGCTTGAGAAGCGGTCACGGTCAAATTGCTGCCGCTGGATGCCACGTTCAACGTCGGCGTGAGACCGCCGCGATACAGGAACGGCGCCGCGTTCTGCTTAGCGGTCGTGGACATGGGATCGCCCGCGCAGCTTGACGGCGACTGAGGCGGGCTTTGAAGCAAGGCAGGCGTGTAGCAGTTGATCATGACCGCTCGGGCCCCGGCGCTCGCGAGCGTCCGCAAGGACTGCATCGTAATCGCATACCGTCCGAGATCGAAGATGGCGAAAATCAACATAAAAAGAGGCACGAAGGCGAGGATGAATTCGAACGATGCCATGCCCCGCTGATCGAGCTTTCTCATCACTGCACCAAGCGGACAACTTGGGTGTAGGGGACGGTGACCGGATTACATCCATCCGTGCTCAGGAAGCCGCCACCGCCCATGGTGAGTGTTTTGGCGATCACTTGTGAACAGGTCGTATTGGAACTGCTAGTCGATCCGTTCCACGTAACATCGACCTTCGGGAAATACATCGCACCACCCAGTTTAACGGTACCACCGTTGATGTCGACTTTGTTGCTGCTCTTGCTTGGTGCCTGATCATCAATCAGAACGCCGTTCAGATCAGAAGAGAAAGGGTTGGTGTAAGGCGCGGACAGCTCAACTACAGCGCCGGCTGCGATGGAAAGGCTGGAATCCCCGAGTAGTACGAGGGTTACACCTTTACCTGTGCCCGATGGTGAAGCGGTCGGCCAGGGCGTGCAGGCGGTGCAGGTGACCGTTCCGGCAAAAGTTATCGTTGCATTGTAGAAAAAGTACGTTCCGGGGGCAAAATCTACGGTGCCTCCGGCGTTCACCTTCAGACTGCTGTACACCCCGCTAGCGCTGTTCCCGCTCAGCGAACATGTATTACCATTGGTAACATTGCCACTACCGCATGGTTTTGTTGATGGGCCAGTCCTGCTGTTGAACGATTCACTGTCCAATTTGCTGAGCGGATTGTTGGCGTACGGCATGAAATAGTTGTGCGTGACGCCGGGATTGGCGCAGGTGCTCGTTGGACTACAGCCGGTTGCACCAAGAACAGCCCATCCCGAACCGGTGAACGTGGCAGTGCTGGCAAATTGAACACTGGCGTCCGACATTATCGGGCAACCCGTGCCGTTGTTGCTGACGTTACCGGCAATTTTGAGCGCCCCTCCGCCGCCGTTCGGATCAGGTCCAAGCGCCAAGGCGCACACCTTGCTCGGTAGTTCGACCAGAGCGATGGCTTGGGCGGGGATATTCACGGTCGTCAAACCCAGCACTGCCGACAAGTAGGCCGGCTGTTGCTGACTGACGCGGGCGCGAACGGCGTTACCGCCGCCTCCTGCGGGCGGCGTTGTGAACGCACCCGCACTGTAGCTGCCGATATCGATCTGCACGGCCCGCGAGATTCCTGTTGGAAGGCTGGTCGCACAGTTGGTGCCCGGATAGGCCGTATCGCCGAGGTTGCAGAACCCGTTCTGTGCCGCGAATTCCTTGGCGTGATAATCCACTGATGTATCGCAGAGCACACCAGCATTCCCGCATGCGAGTCGCAAGGCACCCGAATAGGCCGCTGCATCGGCGGCATTCTGCGCGTGCTGCCTGGTGACGTACCATGATCCGGCCTCGGCCCCGAGTGCGACCACGCCGATGAGCGGCACCAGGGCGATCACAGTCGCGAATGCGGCCGAGCCTCGTTTGGAACGGAGCAGACTACGCATGGAAGCACCTACTGGAAGCGTTCAGAGTAAGGCAGCGTGTACGTACAGCTGTTGGGGCACAGCACCGACGTCAACACAATCGGCGCCAAAGTGACAGTTGTCGAAAACGTAAAGTATTTGGGAGTCGCACCGAGATTGCCGGAGTTGCAGACAGTGCTTCCGCACATGACCTGGATGTTGCCGATGGTATACCCAGCGACTGTCGTCTGCAGCGTCGACACCCAGGTCCCCGGGTTCGCCGGGTCGGGCGGATTTTTGTATTGGATGTATTGCCCGAAAGAGCGCAGCGCCGACCACGCGGAGATGAACCGGAAGCCCGCGGCAGCGACGTCGGCGAGCGGCATCAGCAGGCTCGCCACCAAGAAAATGTAGACGATAACCGTCTCGAACGCGACGGCGCCGCGCTGATCGGCGATGAAGGACCCTCTACGAGACGCGCGCCTGCCTCGACGGGGACTTGCCACGTGCGATCGCGGCAGCCGAGCCGCAGCGATTTGAACCAAGTCCACCACAATCCGGCCACGCATAGCCGCTCACCAAACGTAAGGAATCACTCGCCAACGTGATGCTTCGTAACTCGAATACTCAGGACAATTGCGCCGAAGCAGGTCTTCCTCGTAAAGGATTCGGCAGACCTGAATGCCTATATGCAGGACCAGTACGATCAGCGTAACCGGTGTCAGGTATTGCAGCACGACGCCGAGCACCACGATTTCTTCCGCGACATAGAGCGGGTGCTTGATCCATCGATACGGACCGGTCTGGACCACCGAGCGCGCCTGCGGCACTAGGCTGAACGATCGACCCAGATGTCGGATGGTGACAAGCATCATGATCGTGCCGACCAGCACGCAGGCCGTCGATGCCAGGTTGGGCAGCGTGTCGTCGGTTTTGCCGAGGAAGCTGATCGTCCATGGCAGATAGCTGCCGACGAAGGCAGCTATTCTTGGAAGCGGGCCGTCTGCATGCGCCTTTGCCGGTGAGCGTGTCATGATCAACAGCGCCAGGAGCATGTAGAAGATGCCAAGGCAAAAGCTCGACAGGAGCGAGGGCCATGGATCGGTCAGCGACGCCCCGATTCTGACGGCGACGCAAAGAGCCAGCAACAAGAACCACAAGCTGCCGAGCAACCGCATGATCCGGTCGTAAGATCCGCTCTTAGTGAGGGCAATTGTGCTCATGGCTACTTTCCGAAGCTGGCGAACGAACGCACGAGGTGCAGAACGGGACTTCCTCCCATGATGACGAACATGGCTGGGAGCAGGAACAGCACCATCGGAATGGTCAGCTTGGCGCCCAACTTGTGCGCCCTTTCTTCCAGCTTGGTGATACGTTCCCGCCGCAGGTCGAGCGCGATACTGCGTAGCGCCTGGCCCAACGGCGTTCCGTATTGCAGGCTCTGGCTGATCATCGTGCCGAACCGGCGGAGACCATCCGAAGTGGCCGCCAAGTTCTCGAATGCTTCGACGCGACTTGGCAGTATCCGGAGATCATCAAGAAGACGGTGCAGCACCCAGGCCATGGCAGGATTGGTCGACTTCATTTCTTCGGCGACACGCCCCAGCCCGCTTTCCAGGCCCATTCCCGCCTCGCTGCATACGATCAGCAAATCGATCATATCCGGCGTGCCCAGCCGAATGGCAGCATCAAAGCGCCGCTTCATCACCGACAGAGCCAATCGCGGACCCAAGATTCCGATCGCCACACCCATCAGCGCGAAGACCAGCACGTCGGCAGGTCCCCTTCCCGAAACTTGCGCCAGCAGCAGCGCAATGACCGGCAGCGCGACCATGCTGACGACCTTGATGCCGATCCAGATCGGCAAGGTTCTATGATGATTGAAACCGGATGAGTGGAGGATCGTTCGGAGCTCCTCCAGATTCTCCTCGGCGTAAAAGCGCCGATACCGCGTGCCCAGCCATGAAAACAAACCGGTCAGGTCTTTGAAGGGGGCTGACCGGTAAGGGATACCCATCACCGCGTTTGACACCCGCGTGTCCAATGCACGGATGTGTAGTTCGCGGATAATCAACATGCAGGCCGCAGTCCCAGCTGCGACTGCGAGGGCCACCAGACTGAGACCAAAAGTCATAGTTCTGTTTCCCGCCTGACCATCCAACTTATCACCAGATGCCCGACGAGCACCGAGACTATCGCGTAAGCCAGAAGCTTGTTTCCAGTCGGATCAGAGAACAGCAGATCGACATTCTGCGGATTGGCCGCGTATAGCAATGCTCCGGCAATCAAGGGCGAGATCGTGAGTGCCCGCGAGGAAAAAATCACTTCTCCCGCGAGCGCCTTGGCGCGGGCTGCGAGAGCAACACGCTGACTCACTGTGTCGCCCAGCGTCTGCAAGGTCTCGGCCAAGCTGCCGCCGGACTTCAACTGGACTGCAAGTGTCACCGCAAACATCGCATACTCTGCCACGTGCGTTCGCCGATAGACGGCTTCGACGGCTTCCTCCGGAGGTCTTCCCAGATTCACTTCGCTGCATACGATTGCAAACTGCCCGGAAGTTGGCTGCGGCATCTCGCGCGCGATGGTGCGAAATGCTTCGTGCACGGGCAGACCCGATCGAACCGTACTCGTCACCAGCTGAATGGCGTCAGGCAATTGTCGGAACAGTTGACTGGCGAAGCGACGTTGTTGCCAACCAAACAGACCTCGCACGACCACTATGGCGGCAATTGCAGCCGCGACAGACACGTAGAAAATGGAAAATCCCAGCAGGCGATTAGAGCAGAAGATCGCTGCTACCGTGATGACGGCAGCAAGCAGCACATACGCCGGATGCCAGGCGTGAACCATCTCGGGCCTGTAATTGGCCAAACGATGGAGAAGCAGATGCCGGGATCCGGTCTCCGCCCGGCGAATCGATGGTAGGTTGGCCGGATGGGAGGCCGGTAGAGCGACCGCCAGCCGGCGGTCCATGCGTCGCTCCCGACCGTCGAGCCACAAGGAGCTGACGGCTGCACACATCGCAAGCACCAGAACAGCGACGATCACGAACTCTGGTATCATATCTGCCTCACTGCCTCGGCCCAGGCGCGATCAAGCCCGAAATAGACAAGACGGCTTTTGAATTTCGGGACTGCAAGGCTGGCCCTGTAGGTGCCCGAGATCCGCCCATGCTCATCCTCCTCCTGGTATTCGAAGGTTGCGATGTCATTGGTGGTGATCACATCCGATTCCAGCCCCATCACCTCGCTGATCTGGATAATGCGACGTTGCCCATCGCGCATGCGTTCGACTTGCACGATGAGATCCAGCGCAGCGACGATCTGGGTTCGAATGGCTCGGGACGGCAGATTCACCTGCCCCATCTGCACCATGTTCTCGATGCGGGTCAGGGCATCGCGGGCGCTATTGGCATGGACCGTGGAGATCGAACCATCATGGCCGGTGTTCATCGCCTGCAGCATGTCGAACGCTTCAGCGCCGCGCACCTCGCCCACGACGATCCGGTCGGGGCGCATGCGCAGGGCATTCCACAAGAGATCGCGCTGTGTCACCTGCCCCGTGCCTTCGAGACTGGGAGGCCGGGTCTCCAGGCTGATCACGTGCGGCTGCTGAAGCTGCAACTCTGCCGCATCCTCGATGGTAACGACCCGTTCGCTATGATCGATGAACTGGCTCATGGCGTTGAGCAGCGTCGTCTTGCCGGACCCGGTGCCGCCGGAGACCAGAATATTGAGCCGACACCGGGCGGCGATCTCCAGCAATTGGCCGATGGCCGCGGTCATTGAACCGTTTTCGACCATTGCGGCGATATCCAGACGGCGGCTCGGAAATTTTCGGATCGAGATGCAGGGGCTATGGATCGCCAGCGGCGGGAAGATGATGTTGACGCGGCTGCCATCGGGCAAGCGGCAATCCACCATCGGACTGGATTCGTCGATCCGCCGCCCAACTTGCGCGGCAATTTTCTGGGCCACCGATGCGATGTGATCATTGTCGCGGAAGCGCACCGCGATCCGCTCCAGCTTGCCGGCTCGTTCGACATAAACGTTGCTCGGTCCGTTGATCATGATGTCGTTAATTGACTGATCGAGCAGAAGCGGACGCAGCGGTCCATAGCCGGTCATGTCGTCCGCAATCTCATCTGCCAATTGAAGCTGCTCGCGGCCCGACAGTTCGAGCCGTTCCTCATTGGCAATTCCATGGATGATTTCCTCGATCTCCCTCCGAAGGACGTCACGCGAAACAGTTGCGGCCACCGATGGCTCAATCTGCTCGATGACGCGTTCGCGCAGTGAAGCTGGCATCACTGGCCGGGCAATCGAAGGCTCGTCGCGCCTTGACGTTGATGCAGGCACGCTTGGCGTCGATGCAGGCAAGCGAACCGGCGTTTCCTCGTCGCGCCTACCAAACTTTCTCATAGCCCCAGCAGCCTCCTCAGCCGTCCCTTCTGCTCGGCGCCGAGCCCCGTGATCTCCCGTACGATCGGCGCGAGATGGCGTCGCAGTCCTGATACGTGCTTCAGCGCGGGAATTCCGAGATTGACCGCCTGGGTCATGCCCTTCCCAAGATCGGGTACAACCATGTCAGGCTCTGTCCCCAACGCCTTGACCACCGCGGCCCTGGGAAGGCCGCCGGGGCGATTGGCACGGTTCAGCAAGGTAAAGACCCGATCCCTGCCGGCAATGTTGGTGACGGCGGTCCGCAGTGCATGGGCATTGCGAAGTCCGGTCACCTCGGCCTCCAGCAGCACCAGCACGTGCCGGGAAAGAGAGATCACCGGATGGATGGATGGCGGAAACGGAACCGGGACATCGACAACGATGTAATTGAATCGTTGGCGGAGCAGACCAAGGACGTGCCTCACGCCCGCTTCAGTGATGTCGAGCTGAGCATCCAGCTCCTCATCGGCGGAAATCAGGCTAACTCGCTCGTTGACTGCAATTGCGGCACGCTCGAGGAACAACGTGTCCGCGCGCATCGGGTTCTCCAGGGCGATGCGCAAGCCTGGTCCGGGCTGAACACCCAGCATCACGGCTGTTTCGCCGCCTTGAAGATGAAGGTCGAGCAGCGCGACCTTGGCCTTGGTGGTCTCGGCCAGTTGCAGCGCGAGATTGATTGCGATGCTCGTTGCGCCGGCACCGCCCTGTGCACCACAGATCGAGATCACATGCCCGCCTCGGTCGGTCGGCCCCGGCGCACGATCGCCAAGCAGCTTTGGACGCAGCTGGTCCAGCACCATGTCCCGCGTGATCGGCCGCGGCAGGTACTCGGTCAAGCCGAGCTCCATAAGCGCACGGTAGAAGGTGATCTCCCTGCTTTCACCGATCAGAGCCACCCGGACATCGGGTGGACAGACGCCGGCCAGCTTCTCCAGTTCGGCAAACGGATCATCGATTCCGCTGATGTCCGTCACCAGCGCGAATAATTCGGTGTCCGTTTCGAGCATCCGTATGGCATTGCGGATCGTGCCCCGCTTGATCGAAATGTTGCTGCCTTCGAGGCCCTTGCGCAGAGCCGCAGCACTCAGCTCGTCATTTACGAAGCAGACGATTCGATTGCGCGCGACAATAGAGGTCGCTTCTTCAGGCGTACTGATGGCCGCTATGTTGACGCTCATCAACGTTTCTCCAGCAACTTGCCTGCCTGGACCACCATCGTCCCCCCGCGGCGGGAAACTTCCGACCCGTCGCAGTTGATCAGAACGTCGCCGTCGGCAGATTCCTGTTTCCTGACCGAGTATTGTTTTATCTGACCACCGGAATGAACGACGACCGCTGCAGTCCGGCCGGCAATCGCATTTTGGCGGGCGATTTCCGGCGACACATCGCAGCTGGACATGGCGCCAGTGTCCGCCGTATCCCACTGCTCGACTGCGGCCCGCACCGCCAGGGAAAGCGTTCCGAGCTGCCTTGCGACCGTGATCTTCTTGACCTGGTCCGGGGCAAGCTCCAACGACACAGTCTGCGCTTGCTTGCCGGCCACCGAGCCGGCGACCGAGCTTACGGTCCGGCCGCCCTGCATGATTTCCTGGTCAACCGCGATGACTCGAACGTTACCCAGAACGGTCTCGCTCAGGGCCCGGCGCGCGGGATCTGCCTTCTCGAACACCTGGGTCAACAAGACATCAACATGATCACCCGGCCTGATCAGCCCCGACACGCCAGACTCCTCGTCCACCTTGATGCTGATTGCACGGCTATCCGGTGCCAGGACGCTGGCCAGGAAGCCACGATCCCGAGGTCGCAATACGTCCTGCAAGGTGATGGGACTGCCAGCGTCGACGAACTTGCGAATCAGAGAGCCGGGAAGTCCGGCCTTCGAGTCCGGTGTTTCCAGGATCGCTCCTGCAGGGAGGCGTTCAGGCGACACCGAGCGCACCGCGAAATCTTCTTCGCGGGCCAATGTACCTTTCGACAGCGGACGTGCCGCGACGAAATACCCGACAGTCGAAGGAGGCGCCGGCCCTTGCGCCGTAACCGTTACCGGAACCTGTTTCGGCAGGTTCATGTTGTAGGCGATCAGCCCGAATGCGGTGGTTGCGAGCAACAGCACCAGAATGATTGAGAGGCGCAACGCGGATGACATGTCAAAATCCTCTGCTCAAGATGGTCCAGATACCGCCGCACGCTATGGCCACGCCGTAAGGCAAGGGTGCATGTCGCACATGGCGCCAACGCTCGATCGCGTAGACCCGGCGTGCGAGCGACGATCCGACCGGCGCCAATCTCGGATATGGCAGGACGCGCATCATCAGATGGACCACGGCAAGAACGCCGCCGGCCAACGAGGTTATCGTCAACAGCTGGACCAAGCCTGCCAGCGGCAGACCAATGGCCAAAGCTACCAGCAACTTGACGTCGCCGCCGCCAATCCCTCCACGCTGGTAAAGCGCGAACAGCAGCACGAACAGGATCGTCGCGGCGACGAGGGATTCGGCAAGTTGCATCGGGCTGGCAAGCTGACCGGCGATCCCGAGCAGCGCCAGCAAGAGGCAGACGTCATTTCGGATCAAGCGGGTCGCGACATCGAGCGTTGCGACATACAGCAACAACGGGATTTCCAGTATCGAGGCGATGTAAGAAACCCAGCTCATGGAAATGCATGCCTCAAACAGGTGGAAGGCACACTAAAGGTAGAGGGAGAACATCTGAGAGGGGGACACATTCCGATGCCCCCCTTCTGACGTCAGATGGTCGTATCAAACCGCCGCAGTGAAGGCAGTGGTGATCGCGGTGATGCCGCCTGTCAGCGCTGTTCCGATCGCACCGCCAGCTCCCACGCCGAACACGGCCGACACTGCGCCGATAATGCAAACCGCGACGATGATATACTCGAACGACACCACGCCGTCCTGGTCGGCACGCAGGCGCTTCAAGGCGTCGGTGGTCTTGATGTAATAGCGCAACATAGGGAAAGCCTTTCTTTCGAAGATGGATTTGCAGGACACCCTTGGCAAATTTCAGCGGCTGCGAACGACCAGCGCCCACGCCGCCCGTAAACTCTTTATTAAATATTATCCTTAGTCAATATTTAATATGCTTCGGATTTTAAATTTTTGATATCTTCGGCCATCCAGATCCGACAACGATCCCTAAATTCATTTTCCTCCAATAACTTACCTTAATTAACCATCAATCATCGAGATTCACCGGAATAATACGGGCGGCATCCGCAGACCACGCGACCTCTCTCCGTTTCAATGCTATTAAATGATGCGCCTTTATCTTATTCCCATCCAAATTCAAAGAACGCCCGCCCAAAAATGCAAAAGACGCCGGCGATCAATTCCCTGCTTACAGGGACCTTTGCAGGGAAAGTGCCCGCCGCAGGCCGCAGGGAAACCGCATGAGCCAGCGACCTTCGTAGCGACGGGGGCTTATCGCGGCCGCGATGTCGTTTGGCCGATCCACTTGCTTTGTATGAGCCGCGGGCACTTGCGATGCGCCTTCAAAACCTCAGCTTTGACGATTGGCTGGAGCACGCATTTGGACGCGAAGTTCGCTCTCAGCAAGCACCGTGGTACTTCGATCCCGAGCATGATTGGTGGGATCCGCCGGCGGGAGACGCCGTGTCTTATCTCACTCGACTGTTTGAAGACCCGGAGCCAGCGTTACAAGGATTTGCTGACAGCCAAATCGCGCAGGGCCTAACCTATCTTGTGAATACCAATGCCGGCGGCGATAGCCGGTGGCTCTGTTCCACCGATGTTCCGATCGAAGACCGTGTTCGCTGCGTCACGTCTGTCGCTGCGCTATTTGCGAAATTGTTTGAGCCTCGTTGCGACCCTAGCCTGTCCCACCTGAGCGAAGCCGCTAGCAACGCGCTCAACAATGTTTGCTATATGTGGTGGGATGCGTTTCCGAGCTTGGCTCTTCCTGACGACCCCGACCTGCCAACGCTCCACGATTGCGCGCTGCACACCATGGACCGTATCCTGCAGCTCAAATCGATCGCCTGTCAGGAAAGTGCTCTACACGGACTTGGACACTGGCACCGCGACTACAGCGAGAAAGTCTCCCAAATCATAGACCGCTTCTGCGCGGCGCATTCCGGGATCGACCCGCGCCTTTCGGCCTATGCCCAATCGGCTCGGTGCGGATGCGTCCTGTGATCCGCGGCATTGGCGCCAATGTTGCGTTGCGTCCCTCCCCCGCATTAAGTGTATCGTCGAGACCTCGTGTTGAGGACCAGACAGAGAAGCCCGCATAGCACAAACTGGGCCGCGTATTCATGATCGCCTTGCCGCTTGATGCTCGCTCAACCTCCGACAGCGGTCGAAGGGACCAAATCGCGCCGGATCAAGGTTTGGCGGGTCTTTCTTCGGATTGCGATATTTGGCGCAGGCAGACAAATCGGGAATGACGGAGCAGACAAGCCGTCAGTTAAGTCCAAGCCGTATAATCCACATTTAAATGCGGGAGATTGCAGGGAGAAGGGCAGCGCTAATGTCATGGCGGAGTATTTAATTTGCTATGGGGAGAAAGCTTCGCTGAGGCCCGCACCGCGGGATCGTGACATCCTGAGACTTACCGCCCCCAGTTGCGCGTTCGCATCGCCAGTTACCAGCGGACAGGAGCGCAAATGTGCCCGCAGCGATGCCGATCAGACTGGCGGCTGCGTCGCGGACCGCGGGCGCGAAGCGATGTCCGGCGACACGCCGGTGGCTCGATTGATGGGAGCGGCGGCCGCGTGCAGCAACCCAAGCGGGCCGGACGAGCCGATTAATTCGGCTACCAGGACCATAATTAATTCATCGCGCTGCCCGATTTAAGTCGCATGGGAGCCCATGTCGCCGCGAAGGCTCGTGCCGGGTGGGGCGCATCACCGGGAGTTTTCGATGTCCGGTCATCTGCGATGTTATTTCGCCAGTTTGGTCCTTGCTGGAGGTCTTACGGCCGCACCTGCGTTCGCCAACTCATTCACCGACTTGTTCAATCCTGCGCCTCGCGAGCCCGCTGCACCCTCTTCGGCCCAGCCGGAATGCTTGGCACAGCCCGGCAACCCGCCCGGTCCCGGCCTGCACTGGGTATATCGGCGGGACGGCCACCGCAAATGCTGGTTCTTGGCCGAGCAGATTGCACCGGTGCGAAAGCCGGCTCATGGTCGTGTGGCCAAGCGCTCCGCCCGTCCCGACGAGAACGCGGCCGCGCGGCAAATCCGGAGTCCGGGGATCGATGCGCGCGCGGAGTTGCTCAGTGCTTCGCCGGCCGAGGAGGCTTCGCCGACGCCGCCGGCACGCGAAGTGAGGGTGGCTGATGCCGCTTCTGTTGTCGATGCGGGCACGCCGGCGCTGATGACCGCGGCAACCGTCACCAATCGCCCCACCGGCCCGCTCACGCCCGAACACTCCGCGCCGCCGCAACTGGACCTGGAGAAGCCCGCGCGAGCCGTCTCGCCTCCAACTATGCCGATGCGCAACGAAGAGGCGCACGACGAGGCGCGCAGCCGGATGGTAACCTGGCTCGGTGTGCTGCTGGTGACGCTGGGGGGCTTCTCGCTCTTGAGCTCGAGCCGCACGCTTCGGCACGCGGTGCGATTGCGATACTAGCTTACCTGACGCGCTCACCGCGAAGTCGATGCGGTCACGCGGCCATAGCTGAATTGCCACACGTACAAAGGTTCCGCGCACCGCCACTTAATTTGGCCCTGACTTGGACGGACATTCGATTACGATGACGGTCCCCCTTCGGGATCGGACGACCATCATGCGGTACAAAGTGTTCGTGGTGGACAGCAGCCGCCGAGTGATCTGCGCCGCAAAGCTCGACTGCATCGACGAGCAGGCGGCAAGGCATCGAGCCGGGCAAATGTCTGGCGAGCACGATGTGGAGCTTTGGGACGGTGACCGGCTCGTTGCGATTTTTCAAGGTGCGACGTCGAACGCAGATCGGCGCGGCCGCCCTGCCCCTGAATAGACGGCCGGTCTCGCCGCCGCGTCAGTTGCGCGTTCGACCCAGCGCATCTCGCAGCTGACGCATGATGATGTCGACTTGCACGATCTTGCTAGACCAATGTGCCGCGCTGGTCGGAGCAGCGACCGCGATATCGGATAACGCCCGTATGAATCCGGTGCTTCCCGCCAGCAGCGAAGCAAGCGCCGCTTGGCTGCTGATTTTCAAGCATTAATCATTAAATGTGGACAATGAATAAATAAATGGACCGCCGCATTATTTTAATCTAGCTTTAATTTAATCCCGAGCCAAACGATCGTGATCGCTCCTGATCACGAACGGCGCTCGGGAGCCGAAGAATACTGCAGATCAATATTGTCAAACGTGGGCGGACCAGGACCGCACACGAAGGGCAGGGGGAAAGTTCTAAATCTCTTCGCGTCACCGGTAGCGTTGGCTGGATCTCGCGGGTGGGCGGACCCATTCGTCCGACCGAGCGCTCGCGATTTGCGTGAATTGATTTTGCGATGTCCCCCCTGCTCTGCATTGGCAGACGAGGGTTGCAAATGACGTGCACGCGTCTTGTGTGTGAGGCCGGGGCGATCGTCGACCCGACTCGAGCGATTTCGAGTTCTTCTCCGTCGAGATGTGATCCTTCGATCGAGCCAGTTTGCCGTTTGCGGACAGTGCGTGAGCCATCGCATGCCGGTCGGCGCCGGAGCCTGCCTTCCATCTCTCCAACATCCGACCGCGAGTCCGGAGCGACCGCTCGCTCCCAACAGGCTTGAGCTCGTCACATGCTCGCTTTGCACATTTTCGCGGCCCTCGGCAGGACGGCAGTCAGGCTCAGCAGCACGGCATTTGTCTTCAACAGCATGGGCGCGGCAACGGCCGATCATCGCCGCGTCATTGCGCAATTTGTGCGGATCCGTGAACGCGGACGCCGCATTATCCGGAGGATTTAGCTATGGCGACGCAAACAACGGGCGGCGGCAGCACGGTTTCTTTTGGAAACACGCCGCAGGCCAACACCGACATTTTCTCGTTTACGGAAGACGCCAGCAACATTCTGATCTTGAACGTGCTGGCAAATGATCTTGGCGGCACGGCCAAGACGCTGTTCTCCCTGGATGATGGAACGAGCGCCTCCGCCTCCACCAAGAGCTACGCACCGGCGGATTTGCTGGTCAAGGATGTGGCGTACAGCAGCGATGCCGCCGGAATGGCCGCAACCAGTGACCGCAGTGCCCTCGGTGCGCGCATCTGGGCCGCCCCGGACGGCACCGTTCACTACGACAAGGGCGACATCAACGTTCAGCTTCAGGCGTTGGCAACCGGGCAAACGCTGACCGACACATTCACCTACGCCATCCAGCTGGGTAACGGTACGCTCAGCTGGGCGACCGTGACACTCCAGTTCAATGGCGCAAACGACTCGGTCCTCATCACATCGAATCCGCAGAGCGGCGCGGTGGTGGAAGACGCGCCGTCGGCACTGGCCCTGTCGGATTCCCCGAATACTGCAGGCACCATCAGCTTCACCGATGCGGACCTGAGTGATACGCACACAGCGACCTTTGTCGCGTCGTCCACGAATACGACCTCGCTTGGCACGTTTTCGCTCGATCCGGTCAACGAGGCAGCCAATGCCGCGAACGGCTCGGTGCAGTGGCACTATGCCTTGAACGACAGTGCCGCGCAGTATCTCGCCGCTGGCCAGAGCGTCACCGAGAGCTTCGTGGTGACGGTCAACGACGGCCACGGCTCGACGGCCACTCAGACGGTTACGGTCACGATCACCGGGACCAATGATCTGGCAACCGTCAGCTCGGACTCGAAGTCCGTGACCGAGAGCGACACGGCCGCCGCGCTGAACACCTCCGGCCAGCTCAGCATCACCGACCCGGACAGCGGCGAGGCCCACGTCATGGCGCAGAGCAATGTCCACGGCGCCTACGGCGACTTCACGATCGATGCCAACGGGGCCTGGAGCTACACCGGCAACGGTGCCCACAACGAGCTCACCGCCGGCCAGCAGGTCCAGGACCAGTTCACGGTGACCAGCCAGGACGGCACCGCCACCGGCACCGTCACGGTGACCATCACCGGCACCAACGACGCCGCGACGGTCTCTTCTGACTCGAAGTCCGTGACCGAGAGCGACACGGCCGCCGCGCTGAACACCTCCGGCCAGCTCAGCATCACCGACCCGGACAGCGGCGAGGCCCATGTCGTCGCGCAGAGCAATATCCACGGCACCTACGGCGACTTCTCGATCGATGCCAGCGGGGCCTGGAGCTACACCGGCAACGCCGCCCACAATGAGCTCACCGCCGGCCAGCAGGTGCAGGATCAGTTCACGGTCACCAGCCAGGATGGCACCGCCTCCGGCGCCGTGACGGTGACGATCACCGGCACCAACGACAACGCGACCGTCTCTTCGGACTCCAACTCCGTGGCGGAAGGCGACACGGCAGCAGCGCTCAATACCTCCGGCCAGCTCAGCATCACCGATCCCGACACCGGCGAAGCCCACGTCGTGGCGCAGACGAACGCGCCCGGGACCTATGGCGACTTCACGATCGATGCCGACGGGGCCTGGAGCTACACCGGCAACGGCGCTCACAACGAGCTCACCGCCGGGCAGCAGGCGCAGGACCAGTTCACGGTGACCAGCCAGGACGGCACCGCCACCGGCACCGTCACGGTCACCATCACCGGCACCAACGACAACGCGACGGTCTCGTCGGACTCGAAGTCCGTCACCGAGGCCGATACTGCCTCCGCGCTCAACACTTCCGGCCAGCTGACCATCACCGATCCGGACACCGGCGAAGCCCATGTCGTCGCACAGAGCAACGTCCACGGCAGCTACGGCGACTTCAGCATCGATGCCAGCGGGGTCTGGAGCTACACCGGCAACGGCGCGCACAACGAGCTCACCGCCGGGCAACAGGTGCAGGACCAGTTCACGGTGACCAGCCAGGACGGCACCGCCACCGGGACTGTGACAGTGACCATCACCGGCACCAATGATGCCGCCACTGTCTCATCGGACTCGAAGTCCGTCACCGAGGGCGATGCTGCCGCCGCCCTCGACACCAGCGGCCAGCTCAGCATCACCGACCCCGACACCGGTGAAGCCCATGTCATTGCGCAAAGCGATGTTCACGGCAGCTACGGCGACTTCACGATCGATGCCAACGGCGCCTGGAGCTACATCGGCAACGGCGCCCACGACGAGCTCACCGCCGGCCAACAGGTGCAGGACCAGTTCACGGTGACCAGCCAGGACGGCACCGCCACCGGCACGGTGACGGTGACGATCACCGGCACCAACGACAACGCGACCGTCTCTTCGGACTCCAACTCCGTGGCGGAAGGCGACACGGCAGCAGCGCTCAATACCTCCGGCCAGCTCAGCATCACCGATCCCGACAGCGGCGAAGCCCACGTCGTGGCGCAGACGAACGCGCCCGGGACCTATGGCGACTTCACGATCGATGCCAATGGCGCCTGGAGCTACATCGGCAACGGCGCCCACAATGAGCTCACCGCCGGGCAGCAGGTGCAGGACCAGTTCACGGTGACCAGCCAGGACGGCACCGCGAACGGTACCGTCACGGTGACGATCACCGGGACCAACGACAACGCGACCGTTAGCTCGGACTCGAAGTCCGTGACCGAGGGCGACACCGCCGTTGCGCTCAACACCTCCGGGCAGCTGACGATTGTGGATCCGGACAGCGGCGAAGCTCACGTCATCGCGCAGAGCAGCGTCCACGGCAGCTATGGCGACTTCACGATCGATGCCAACGGCGCCTGGAGCTACACCGGCAACGGCGCCCACAACGAGCTCACCGCCGGCCAGCAGGTGCAGGATCAGTTCACGGTCACCAGCCAGGATGGCACCGCCTCCGGCGCCGTGACGGTGACGATCACCGGCACCAACGACAACGCGACCGTCTCTTCGGACTCCAACTCCGTGGCGGAAGGCGACACGGCAGCAGCGCTCAATACCTCCGGCCAGCTCAGCATCACCGATCCCGACACCGGCGAAGCCCACGTCGTGGCGCAGACGAACGCGCCCGGGACCTATGGCGACTTCACGATCGATGCCAACGGGGCCTGGAGCTACACCGGCAACGGCGCACACAATGAGCTCACCGCCGGCCAGCAGGTGCAGGACCAGTTCACGGTGACCAGCCAGGACGGCACCGCGGCCGGCATTGTGACCGTGACGATCACCGGGACCAACGACGCGGCAACGGTGAGCTCGGACTCGAAGTCCGTGACAGAGGGCAATGCCGCCGCCGTGCTCAACACCTCCGGCCAGCTGACGATTGTGGATCCCGATTCGGGCGAAGCCCATGTTGTGGCGCAAGCCAACGTCCAAGGGACCTACGGCGACTTCAGCATCGATGCCAGCGGGGCCTGGAGCTACACCGGCAATGGCGCCCACAACGAGCTCACCGTGGGCCAGCAGGTCCAAGACCAATTCACGGTCACCAGCCAGGACGGCACCGCGACCGGCACCGTCACGGTGACCATCACCGGCACCAACGACAACGCGACGGTCTCGTCAGACTCCAAGACCGTCACCGAAGGCGGCACGGCCGCCGCGCTGAACACCTCGGGCCAGCTCAGCATCACCGACCCGGACACCGGCGAGGCCCACGTCATCGCGCAGAGCAATATCCACGGCAGCTACGGCGACTTCACGATCGATGCCAACGGGGCCTGGAGCTACACCGGCAACGGCGCACACAATGAGCTCACCGCCGGCCAGCAGGTGCAGGACCAGTTCACGGTGACCAGCCAGGACGGCACCGCGGCCGGCATTGTGACCGTGACGATCACCGGGACCAACGACGCGGCAACGGTGAGCTCGGACTCGAAGTCCGTGACAGAGGGCAATGCCGCCGCCGTGCTCAACACCTCCGGCCAGCTGACGATTGTGGATCCCGATTCGGGCGAAGCCCATGTTGTGGCGCAAGGCAACGTCCAAGGGACCTACGGCGACTTCAGCATCGATGCCAGCGGGGCCTGGAGCTACACCGGCAACGGCGCCCATAATGAGCTGACCGCCGGGCAGCAGGTCCAGGACCAGTTCACGGTCACCAGCCAGGACGG
>NZ_JACCHP010000033.1 GCF_016031625.1 Bradyrhizobium agreste
CGCCCCGGATAGCACTGACATTCGCCCAAATCGCCATTACCTATTCCCCCAGACATGGCTTTTTCCTCCTCCCCCTTCGCCTCCGAGCGCGCACCCGGTGCGGGCGTCACTGCGGTGCTCGGTCCGACCAACACCGGCAAGACCCATCTCGCCATCGAGCGGATGCTGGCGCATCCCTCCGGGATGATCGGCCTGCCGCTGCGCCTCTTGGCGCGCGAGGTCTACAACAAGATCGCGGCCAGAGCCGGCGAGGCCAGCGTCGCGCTCGTCACCGGCGAGGAGAAGATCAAGCCGAGGAATCCGCGCTATTGGGTCTCGACCGTCGAGGCGATGCCGCGCGACCTCGACGTCTCCTTCCTCGCCGTCGACGAGGTCCAGATCGCCGCCGATCTCGAGCGCGGCCACGTCTTCACCGATCGGCTGCTCAACCGCCGCGGCCGCGACGAGACGCTGCTGCTAGGCGCCGCCACCATGCGTCCGATCATCGAGCGCCTGCTGCCGGGCGTCTCCATGATCACGCGGCCCAGATTGTCGCAGCTCGAATTCGCCGGCGATCGCAAGATCACGCGCCAGCCGCGCCGCACCGCCATCGTCGCCTTCTCCGCGGACGAAGTCTACGCCATCGCCGAGCTGATCCGCCGCCAGCGCGGCGGCGCCGCCGTGGTGCTGGGTTCGCTCAGCCCACGCACACGCAACGCGCAAGTGGCGATGTTCCAGAACGGCGACGTCGATTATCTCGTCGCCACCGACGCCGTCGGCATGGGCCTCAATCTCGATGTCGACCACGTCGCCTTCGCCTCCGACCGCAAGTTCGACGGCTACCAGTTCCGCCGCCTCACGCCAGCTGAATTCGCGCAAGTGGCGGGACGCGCGGGCAGGGCCACGCGCAACGGCACCTTCGGCACCACGGGCCGCTGCGCGCCGTTCGAGCCCGAGCTCGTCAACGCGCTGCAGAACCACACCTTCGATGCCGTGAAGGTGCTGCAATGGCGCAATTCCAAGCTCGATTTCTCCTCGCTCGGCGCGCTCCAGGTCTCGCTGAACCTCGCCCCCGGCCACGAGACGCTGACGCGCGCGCCGATCGCCGAGGACATGCGCGTGCTCGATCACGCCGCCCGCGACGGCGAGGTGCGCGATATCGCGCATGGCAAGGCCGCCGTGGAGCGGCTGTGGGAAGCTTGCCAGGTGCCGGACTACAGAAAGCTGTCGCCGGCCGCCCATGCCGAGCTGGTGACGACGCTGTACGGCTTCCTGATGCGGAAGGGCTGCATTTCCGATTCCTGGTTCGAGGCCCAGGTCACCCAGGCCGACCGCGTCGACGGCGACATCGACACGCTGTCGGCCCGAATCGCCCAGATCCGCACCTGGACCTTCGTCGCCAACCGCCCGGACTGGCTGAAAGACCCGGAACGCTGGCAGGGGATTACGCGGGAGGTCGAAAATAAATTATCGGATGCGCTCCATGAACGCTTGACTGAGCGTTTCGTTGATCGCCGGACCAGTGTATTGATGCGCCGCCTGCGGGAGAACACGAGCTTGAATACTGAAATCGGCAAGACCGGCGAAGTTATCGTCGAAGGCCATGTCATCGGCCGCCTCGATGGCTTCACCTTTGCACCGGATGCGGCGGAAGCCGGCTCCGATGCGAAAGCCTTGCAGGCTGCAGCACAAGCGGTGCTCGCCGGCGAGATCAACGCGCGCGCCGAAAAGCTGGGCAATGCGCCGGACGAGCAGTTCGTGCTGACGTCCGAAGGCATCATCCGCTGGACCGGCGATGCCGTGGCGCGGCTCGCCGCCGCAGACGAGGCGCTGCATCCGCGCATCCGCATCATCTCCGACGAGCGCCTGACCGGCGCTCCCCGCGACAAGGTGCAGGCGCGGCTCGAGCTCTGGCTCAAGACCCACATCGAAAAGCTGCTCGGGCCGATGTTCGAGCTGTCGAAGGCCGAGGACGTCACCGGCATTGCCCGCGGCATCGCCTATCAGCTGGTCGAGGCGCTCGGCGTGCTCGAGCGTCCGAAGATCGCCAGCGAGCTGAAGGATCTCGACCAGCCCTCGCGCGCGACCTTGCGCAAATACGGCGTCCGCTTCGGCGCCTATCACCTCTATTTCCCCGGCCTGCTCAAGCCCGCCGCGCGTGCGCTCGCAGCGCTCTTGTGGGCGCTGAAGCAGGACAATGTCGATCTCTCCGCGCTCTCGGGCGCGCAGCATCTGGCCTCCTCGGGGCGCACCTCGTTCCCGGTCGACAAGGCGCTGCCGCGCGATGCCTATCGCGTGCTCGGCTACAAGCAGGCCGGCGAGCGCGCCGTGCGCGTCGACATCCTGGAGCGCCTCGCCGACCTGATCCGCCCGGCGCTGGCCTGGCGCGAGAATTCGCCGGGCGAAAAGCCCGCCGGCGCATTCGACGGCCGCAGCTTCGTGGTCACGCAGGCGATGACCTCGCTGACGGGATCTGCCGGCGAAGATTTCGCCTCCGTGCTGCGCGCGCTCGGCTATCGCATGGAGAAGCGCCCGCCGCTGCCGCAAAAGCCTGTCGCGACCGAGCAGGTCGTGACCGAGACTGTTACGGCCGAGACGCCGCCCGCTGAAGGCAGCGCGGAGACCTCGACCGAGACTGCAGCTGAAGCCGTTGCCGGCCTGCCGGCTGAGGCGCCGGCCACTGAGGCTGCCGCCGAATCCGTCACGGTCGAAGACGCGCCCGGCATGGAGCCGCACGACGAGCCTGCTCATGAGGAGGCTCAAGCGGAGCCGGCGCCGGAAGCTTCTGCTGCGCCGGAGCCGGTCACGCCGGAAGATGCCCCCGGCATCGCGCCGCCGGCCGAGGAGGCCGCGGCCCCGGTTGATGCGGCTCCGGCCGAGACCGCCGCCGTCGAAGCCGCCGCTTCACCCGATGCCGCCGCGCCGGTCGAAGCGGCCGTGACGCCCGCCGAGCCCGAGCTGGTCGAGGTCTGGCGTCCCGCCGGCCGTCACGAGGATCGCAAGCCGCGCCACGAGCGCCATCGCCATCAGCGTCACCATCATCAGCCGCGTCCGCAGGCGGGTGCCGAAGCTGCTGCCCCGACGCCCGGCGAAGCGGCCGAAGGCGCCCAGCCGGGCCACCGCCATGGCGGGCATCGCAAGGATTTCCGCAAGGGCCGCGAGGACAGTGGCGATCGCCGCGAGCAGCGCAGCGACAACAACCGCCGCTTCGAGGGCAAGGATCGTGATCGCGGCAAGGGCAAGCCCGGCGATCGCGACGGCGGCCGCGAGCACCGCGGCGGCCGCGACCGCGACAAGGGCCGCGATCGTCGCGATCGCGAGTCCGGTCCCTCGCTGCGTCCCTACGCCTCGAGCGCGAACCCGCGCGAGCGCGATCGTCCGATCGATCCGAACTCGCCCTTCGCCAAGCTCGCCGCGCTGAAAGAGCAGCTGGGGCGGAAGGAGTAGCCCCACGACCGAGCGGCAGCGCATCGACAAATGGCTGTGGCACGCGCGCGTGGTGAAGGCGCGCACCTCTGCGGCCGAGCTCGTCGTCACCGGCCATGTCCGCGTCAACGGCGTGCGCGAGACATCGCCGGGCCATGCGATCAAGGCCGGTGACGTCCTCACCATCGCGCTCGATCGCACCGTGCGTGTCCTGAAGGTCACCGCCTTCAACGAGCGCCGTGGCGATGCTGCCTCGGCTCGCGTGCTCTACGAGGAGCTCGGGACGCGCAATTAATTGCGTCTGATATTCATTTCTTGATCGATCAAACACACAAAGCCGTCATGATCGGGCCCTCCCGACCTTGCGGCGCCCGGCCATCCGCGCTAGGCAAGCCGCGACTTTTAAAAGAGCTTTTCGGAGCGTTGGATGACTTACGTCGTCACTGAAAACTGCATCAAGTGCAAGTACACCGACTGCGTCGAGGTCTGCCCGGTCGATTGCTTCTACGAGGGCGACAACATGCTCGTCATCCATCCCGACGAGTGCATCGATTGCGGCGTGTGCGAGCCGGAATGCCCCGCCGACGCCATCAAGCCGGACACGGAACCGGGGCTGGAAAAGTGGCTCCAGGTCAACGCCGAATACGCCAAGAGCTGGCCGAACATCACCCAGAAGAAAGAATCACCCGCCGACGCCAAGGAATTCGACGGCATGGAGGGCAAGTTCGAGAAATATTTCTCTCCGAACCCTGGCTCGGGAGACTAATTCGGGTCCAAACTTAACCCTAATAGCGGCGCTTTCTCCGAAAACCAGCCCTCAAGACCCCTAAATCATTGATTTTTGCGGGAAATGTGCTATATTGGGCACATTAAGCCGAACCCCGTCAGCCCCGTTGGCCCCTCTGGGTTCCCGTGAAACCAAATGTCGAACAGGGGCGTGGCAGTTTCCGCGCGCAGGCTGTGTCACAGAAAACGCGTAAAAAGAGTACTTCAGCGAGGGCTTCCCATAAGGAGGCCAAAAAAGTCGCCGCGGCCAGCCGTAGCGCATCCAAGGGTCGGACCGCGACGAAGGCGCCGGCTGCAAAGTCCTCGAAGAACAAAAGAAGCGCAATGCCTAACAAGACTGCCAAACCGGCCGCGAAAGCGACCGCTGCCAAGCCTGCTGCCGCCAAGCCTGTGAATGTCAAGCCTGTGACTGCCAAGGCCCCCGCTGCCAAGCCCGCGACCAAGGCCTCTGTTGCCGCTGCGCCTGCCAAGGCTCCCGTCGCTGCGAAGCCGGCCGCCAAGCCCGCGGCTGCGCCGAAGGTCGAGGAAAAGAAGGTCGTGACCCAGCGTCAGGGCTTCAAGGCCAACGAGTTCGTGGTCTATCCCGCTCACGGCGTCGGCCAGATCCTGGCCATCGAGGAGCAGGAGATCGCCGGTGCGAAGCTCGAGCTGTTCGTCATCAACTTCATCAAGGACAAGATGACGCTGCGCGTGCCGACCGCCAAGGTCGCCAATGTCGGCATGCGCAAGCTGTCCGATCCGGCGCTGGTCAAGAAGGCGTTGGAGACGCTGAAGGGCCGCGCCCGTGTCAAGCGCACGATGTGGTCGCGCCGCGCCCAGGAATACGAAGCGAAGATCAATTCGGGCGACATCGTCGCGATCGCGGAAGTCGTGCGCGACCTCTATCGCTCGGAATCGCAGCCCGAGCAGTCCTACTCGGAACGCCAGCTTTACGAAGCGGCGCTCGACCGCCTGTCCCGCGAGATCGCGGTGGTGCAGCACTCGACCGAGACCGAAGCGGTCAAGGAGATCGAGGCTCAGCTCGCCAAGAGCCCGCGCCGCGCCAGCGCCAAGGCGGAAGCTGCCGACGGCGAAGCCGACACGGATGCCGAGGGCGATACCGACGATACCGATGGCGACGACAGCACCGTCGCCGACGAGGCCGCGTAAGCAGCTTCGTTCTGCGCAAGCCATCAAGAGCCCGGCCGTTGGCCGGGCTTTTTCTTTGGCTTCCTGACGCCGCAGGGCTATCGCATATGAGGTGTGGCTATGGGCACCGGCTGTCTCCACAGCGTCATGGCCGGGCTTGTCCCGGCCATCCACGCCTTTCCACGCGGCACAAAGAACGTGGATGCCCGGGCCTTCGCCTCGCCGAAGCGGCTTCGGCCGCGCAGGCGGGACGAGCCCGGGCATGACGACCTCTGCAATATTCAAAGGCCCTGCCTTACACCGGGACGAGCTCGCCTCTACACGCCGCGCGGCTGGGTCCAGATCGAGATCGGCTGCTGAATACCGCGGACCGCCCGCGGCTCTCGCGCTTGCAATGACTGAAACGTTGCGGCTGCGTCGCCAAGCTCGGCCTTCGCCTGACTGACGAGGTCGTCACTCGCCACCAGCGCGCAATCGAGAGCGCGGGTCAAGGCCTCGAGACGGCTTGCCACGTTGACGGTCGCGCCGATCACCGCAAATTCCAGACAGGTCTGCCCGATGTCGCCGAGCACCACCGGCCCATAATGCAAGCCAAAGCTCACATGAAGCGGCGGCTCGCCTGACGCTGCGCGCCGGTCGTTCCAACCGTCCGCCGCCGCGATCATGGCCTGGGCGCATCGCAGCGCGTTGCTGGCGTCGTGCGCCCCCGCGAAGGGCGTGCCGAACGTCGCCATCAACCCGTCCCCGAGATATTTGTCGAGCGTGCCGCTATGGCGGAAAACCTCCTGCTCCATCAATCCGTGGAATTCCCGCAACGTCCGCACCACCTCCTGTGGCGAGCGCGCATCAACAAAGGCCGTGAAGCCGACAATGTCGACGAACAGCACCGCGACGTGTTGCGTGCGCACCTGCTTCAGCGGCTCGTCCTGCTTCGACAATTCCGCCACGACGTTCGGCGAGAAATAGCGTGCAAGGTTGCCCCGCTCGCGCTCCACCGCGGCATGCCGCACCAGAAGGTCGTTGCTGCGGCGGACCGCGAGCGCCAAGGTCATGGCCACGATCATGAAGACGACGATCTCCTGAATGCGAACGTGGAACACGATCGCGCTCGGCGAAATCATCGCAAACAGGCGATGATCGCTGCCTGCTGCGGCTGCGATGCGGGCAGTCAGTGCAGGATCGCGATCGGGTTGCCACCACACCCAGGCGATGCCGATCATCCAGAGCGCAGCCGTCCACACGCCGACCGCAATGACGGTCCGCCAGGTATAGGCCAGTGTGGCGCCCGCGAGCAGCACGAAGAAATAGATGAAGTTGCCGAAATGGTACTGCATCGCGACCGGCCAGTGCGAGGTTCCGAACGGATTGGGAACCACGATGAGGCAGGTGAGCAGCGCCAGGTCGCAAAACAGGAGTGCCAATTCCGCCCGTGACACGCCAACCCGCCCGACCCTGACCTGGGCCCAGCCGATCAGTGCGAACAAGCCGAGCAGCGCCACGTAGTAGAGCTGCTCCCAGGCCGGGTTGATCACCAGCAGCAGGCAGGCAATGACGACGAGGGCGACATAGCGCGCCCGCACCGCGAGTTGCAGACCCTCCCGCTTGGCGGACGTCAGCGCAGCCTGTGCGAACTGAACCGTTTCGGCATCGCGCTTGCTCGGCGCCGGCGCAAACGCAGCCGGCAGGTTGAAGCGCTCGACGAGCATTGTCACGGAAGTCTCCTCACAATCTCCTCACCTGGGGCCTTCAGCGCATCAAGTCCGCTGCGTCGTTGCCGAGACGCCGACTTCACCTCGATGGCCATCTCCAGCCCCGGCCGCGACCGACGCCCACCAGTCCCCCAGGGCATCGATCAACGGCACGAGCGCGTGACCGGCGGCGGTCAGATCGTATTCCACGCGCAGCGGATATCCGCCGAATTCAGTGCGGCTGACGATGCCGGCGTCTTCCAGCTTGCGAAGCTCGAGTGCGAGCATCCTGTGCGAGATGGTCGGATTGTCGCGGCGCAAGTCGCTGAAGCGTTTGGTGCCCTGCTTCAAATAATAGATCAGCAGCGTCGGCCAGCGACCGCTCAGAATCTGCATCACCTCCTCGATGGGACATCGCGAAACGAGATCCTTCATCGGCGCCTCCAGGTTACAAAAAAGTTCGTAATTTACTTGATGCGGCGAGCGGCTAGGGTCGCATCACCGCTGCGCAGCGTGATCATCAGAAATCACGGAGAATGGATCGTGGACCCAATTCTACTCTACGGCTTCCCGAAGGGAAGCTCCATGGGGCTCGTTGCGGCTCTCGAATGGCTGGGTAAGCCATATCGGCTGTGTCGGGTCGACATGATGGGCGAGATGCGAAGCCAGTCATATGCCCGCATCAATCCGCGACATGAGACGCCGGTGTTCATCACCGAGCAGGGCGAGGTGCTGACGGAAACGATGGCGATCGCGGCCTGGCTCGAAGCCAGGGATGTCGAACGACGCATCAGCTTCGATCCGCTGTCGCGGCAAGCCGATCGAATGCATCAGCTCATGGCTTTCGTGAATACCGGTTTCACCGCCGCCTTTGCGCCGCTATGGGCCGCAATGGAAGCCGAAGCCATGGAGCCCGCCACGAAGTCGGCCTTGCGCGCCTTTGGCACGGGAAGGGTCATCGAGCGTCATGACAAGCTCGAAGGAATGATCGAGGCGCGCCAATTCCTGCTCGGGGACCGGCCGACCCTCGCCGACGCCGTGCTTGTCGGCGTCGCGCGCTGGCTCGACTTCCACGCGGTTGCGGAGAGCAGCCGCTGGCCGAAGCTGGCGGCACTGCGAGCTCGCCTCGAAGCCGATCCTGGGGTCCTCTACGCCACCGCTCTGGAGGACGGCGACTCGGGTCTGGGAACGGGATCGTGCACAGGCCACGTCGCGCTGGCCGACGTGATTGAGCGCTTCGGCAAGTAGGGAAGCAGCAGGAGCCGCGGCGCGCTCCTCCTACTTCACCGGGCGCTTCTCGAGCTTCCTCGCCAGCGTCCGCCGGTGCATGCCCAGCCGGCGGGCCGCTTCCGAGATGTTGAACTCGGTCTCGATCAGGGTCTGGTGGATGCGTTCCCATTCCAGCGTCTTGATCGAGGTCGGCCGCGTATCGAGCGCGACCTCGGCGTTACCTTCGGCCTTGTGGAAGGCGGCCTCGATATCGTCGGTGTTCGACGGCTTCGCCAGATAGTGGCAGGCCCCTAACTTGATCGCCTCGACGGCGGTGGAGATGCTTGCAAATCCGGTCAGCACCACGATCAGCATGTCGGGATCGTGCGTGTGCAGGAGCTCGACGCAGGCGAGGCCCGAGGCGCCGCCGAGCTTGAGGTCGACCACGGCATGACCGAACGAGCGCTGCTCCAGCACCTTTCGCACCTCCTCGATCGAGGCGGCGAGCACGACCTCGTAGCCGCGGCGCTCGAACGAGCGCTTCAGCGTGCGGGCGAAACCCGCATCGTCCTCGACGACGATGAGGGAACGGTCAGGTGTCAAATTTCCCTCCGATCGCCAATGTTGCGAGCGGCAGCGTGAGGCGCACCGTGGCGCCCCGCTTCCTGTGGTTCTCGGCGGTCACGGTGCCCCCCAATTTGCGCACGACGTTCACCACCAGGAACAGGCCGAGCCCGCCGCCGGCGCGGCCCTTGCTCGACTGGTAGGGCTTGCCCAGCTGTGCCAGCATCTCCGGCGCAAAGCCGGGGCCGCGGTCGGAGATCGACAGCACGAGATTGTCGCCCTCGCGCTCGGCGACGAGCTCGACCCACTCGCGCGAGACCTCATAGGCGTTGTCGAGCACGTTGAAGATCACCTGCTTCAGCGCGACGTCGGAGACGATCGCGACGTCCTCACCGAAGGTGTTGACGAAGTAGAGCGTGCGGGCCGAGCGAGCATTGCGCCATTCGTCGACCAGCGCGGTGACGAAGGCCGTCACCGTCGTCGGCGAGGAGCCTTCACCGCGGGCTTCGCCCGCCGATACCAGGATGCCGGTGACGATCGACTTGCACCGCTGCAACGAGGTTTCCATTTCAGCCAGATCCTCGGCGAGCTCCTGATCGGCGGCGAGGTCCGGCATGCGGCGCCAGTCGCTGAGGATCACCGAGAGCGAGGCGAGCGGCGTGCCGAGCTCATGCGCCGCGCCGGAGGCGAGCAGGCCCATGCGCACGATATGGTCCTGTTCGGCGGCATGCTGGCGCAACGCCGCCAGATGCGCGTCACGCTCGCGCAAATTCCGGTTGATGCGGGTGACGAACACGACGAGCAGCACGGCGTTGAGCACGAATCCCAGGAGCATGCCTGTTACGGTGAGCGTATAGGTCTCGCTCAACGGATTGGGCGGCAGATCGAGCGGCCGGTAGGCCAAGGTCAGCCAGACGAAGCTCGCACAGGTCAGCGCCACCAGCGACCAGGTCGAGCGGGCATCGAGCAGCACCGCGCCGAGCGTCACCTGGAGCAGGAACAGCGAGGTGAAGGGATTGGTGGCGCCGCCGGAGAGATAGAGCTGCGCCGTCAGCGCGGCGACATCCAGCATCAAGGCGACCAGGAGCTCGTTGTTGGTGATTGCGGCGCGATGGCGCACCCAGACCAGGCTGGAGACGTTGAGCAGCACCAAGGCGCCGATCACCGCGCCCATCCGCTCCAATGGCAGGGGAATGCCGAGGCCGAAATGCACGGCACCGATGGTGACGATCTGGCCGACCACCGCGGTCCAGCGCAGCTGGATCAGCAGCGCCATGTTCTTGCGGTTGGTCTCGTCGTCGGTGGGCGTGGTGCCGATCAGATCGCTGCGCGCGTCGGCCTGCGATTGCAGCGTGACGGGCCCGCCGCCATGGGCAAGCGTTTGGGGAAGCGTTTTCCCGTCGTCAGGTCGGCTCGACGATCGTTCCAGCATCTGATCCCGTCCTGCGGGCGACGGCATCCGAGCCGCCGGCCTTGTCGTGGACGAAGCGCTTGCGGCGGAACAGCCCGCCGCCGAATGTGACGAAAAGCCTGCCGGCCAGCATGAAAGCCAGGGCAAACCACGTCAGCGCGTAGATCAGGTGGTTATTGGGAAAGCGGATCACGGTCAATCCGCCGATTGGGCCGCCGGCAATTTGTGATCCGGCGTCGGCGTCCACGAAGAAGGGCGCGACCTCATGAAGGCCACGTGCCGCCGCAATGGCGGCGACGTCCCGCGAGTACCAGCGGTTGTGCTGGGGCACGTTGGTCCGCAAGAAACCGCCCCTCGGCTCGGTCATGCGGAGCAGGCCGGTGATCGCCACCTGACCTTGCGGGTTGCCGTCCCGGCGCGTCGATGCGTCGCGCCGCTCGGGCGGCACGAAGCCGCGGTTGATCAGCACCAGCGTGCCGTCGTCGCGCTGCAGCGGCGTCAACACCCAATAGCCCGGGCCCTCCTCGGTGACGGCCTGAACCAGCGTCTCGCTCTCATGCAGGAAGCGCCCGCTGACGCTGACGTGCCTGTATTCGTCGCTTGCGGCGCTGACGGCAGGCCATGCCGCAGGCGAGGGGATCGGCTGTACCGGCGCGTGGACGCGCTGCTCGACCCGGTCGATCAGCGCCAGCTTCCAGGCGCGGCGCTCGATCTGCCAGACGCCGAGCGCGATCAGAAGCACGAAAGCAATGAGCGAGAGGACCGTGAGCCACAAGGACGGCGACGGCGCAGCCTTGCTGCGCGTTTCGTCCTCGCCCGTCACGGTCCTGATGTCGCTCACTTCATTCCCGTCATCTGGTGGACCGGCATCATGTTGCTGTTGAGGTGGCTCATCACCCACAGCGAACCCGACAGGGCGATCACCACCATCACGATGGTGAAGATCAGCGCCATCATGGTCCAGCCGTTCTCGGACGTCGTGTTCATGTGCAGGAAGTAGACCATGTGCACGATGATCTGCACGATCGCGAAGGCCATGATCACCAGCGCGGTGATCTGCTTGCTCGGCAGCGCGCCGCTCATCACCAGCCAGAACGGGATCGCGGTGAGCACGACCGAGAGCACGAAGCCGAGCATGTAGCCCGAGAACGTGCTGTGGGCGTGGCCGCCTTCGTGGTGATGGTCGTGCGCGCCGGCTGCGTGGGTATTAGTGCTCATCGCAGAACTCCCAGGAGATAGACGAAGGTGAAGACGCCGATCCAGACCACGTCGAGGAAGTGCCAGAACATCGACAGGCACATCAGGCGGCGGCGGTTGGCCTCGATCAGGCCGAACTTTCCGACCTGCACCATCAGCGTCACCAGCCAGATCAGGCCGCAGGTGACGTGCAGGCCGTGGGTGCCGACCAGGGTGAAGAAGGCGGAGAGGAAGGCGCTGCGCTGCGGGGTAGCGCCCTCGTGGATCATGTGGGCGAACTCGGTGAGCTCGATGCCGATGAAGGCGAGGCCGAACAGGCCGGTGATCGCCAGCCAGATTTGCGTCTGCGCGACCTTGTTCTGCTGCATCGTCAGCATGGCAAAGCCGTAGGTGATCGACGACAGCAGCAGCATGGACGTGTTCACCGCGACCAGGTTCAGGTCGAACAGGTCCTTCGGTGCCGGCCCGGCGGCATAATTGCCGCCGAGCACGCCGTAGGTGGCGAACAGGATCGCGAAGATGAGGCAGTCGCTCATCAGGTAGATCCAGAAGCCGAGCGAGGTGCTGTAGCCTTCCGGATGCGGATGTTCGTCGGCGAGGTAGAAGACCGGCTCGCCGGTCTGCGAGGGATTGACAGCGATCGTCATTTACTTGGCTCCGGCGAGCAGCTTGGTGCGCGCGTCTTCGGTCCGGATGACGTCTTCAGCCGGAATGTCGAAGTCGCGGTGATAGTTGAAGGTGTGGCCGATCCCGACGGCGAGCATCGCGATGAAGCTCACGGCGGCGAGCCACCACATGTACCAGACGAGAGCAAAGCCCATCGCGGTGGCGAAGCCGGCGAGAATGATGCCGGTGCCGGTGCTGCTCGGCATGTGGATCGGCTTGAAGCCGGTGAGCGGACGCTGATAGCCGCGCCGCTTCATGTCCCACCACGCGTCATTGTCGTGAACGACCGGGGTGAAGGCGAAGTTGTAGTCCGGCGGCGGCGAGGAGGTCGCCCATTCCAGCGTGCGCGCGTCCCAGGGATCGCCGGTGACGTCCTTGAGTTGCTCGCGCTTGAGCAGGCTGACCGCGAACTGCATCAGCATCGAGAGGATGCCGATGAAGACGAACACGGCACCGATCGCGGCGATGACGAACCAGATCTGGAGCGAAGGATCGTCGAAGACGCGCAGGCGGCGCGTCACGCCCATCAGGCCGAGCACGTAGAGCGGCATGAAGGCCAGGTAGAAGCCGGTGACCCAGAACCAGAACGACATCTTGCCCCAGAACGGATCGAGCTTGAAGCCGAACGCCTTCGGGAACCAGTAGTTGATACCGGCGAACGCGCCGAACACCACGCCGCCGATGATCACGTTGTGGAAGTGCGCGATCAGGAACAGGCTGTTGTGCAGCACGAAGTCGGCCGGCGGCACCGCGAGCAGCACGCCGGTCATGCCGCCGATCACGAAGGTCAGCATGAAGGCGATGGTCCACATCATAGGCAGCTCATAGCGGATGCGGCCGCGATACATCGTGAACAGCCAGTTGAACATCTTCGCGCCGGTCGGGATCGAGATGATCATCGTGGTGATGCCGAAGAACGAGTTGACGCTGGCGCCCGAGCCCATCGTGAAGAAGTGGTGCAGCCACACCAGGTAGGACAGGATGGTGATGACGACGGTGGCGTAGACCATCGAGGTGTAGCCGAACAGCCGCTTGCCCGAGAAGGTCGAGGTGACCTCGGAGAAGATGCCGAACGCCGGCAGAACCAGTATGTAGACCTCGGGGTGACCCCAGATCCAGATCAGGTTCACGTACATCATCGGGCTGCCGCCGAAATCATTGGTGAAGAAGTTGGTGCCGACATAGCGGTCGAGCGACAGCAGCGCGAGCACCACGGTCAGGACCGGGAAGGAGGCGACGATCAGCACGTTGGTGCAGAGCGAGGTCCAGGTGAACACCGGCATCTTCATCATGGTCATGCCGGGGCAGCGCAGCTTGACGATGGTGCAGATCAGGTTGATGCCGGACAATGTCGTGCCGACGCCGGCGACCTGCAGCGCCCAGATGTAATAGTCGACACCGACGTCGGGACTGTAGCCGATGTTCGACAGCGGCGGGTAAGCCAGCCAGCCGGTGCGGGCGAATTCGCCGATGAACAGCGAAGCCATCACCAGCACCGCGCCGCCGACCGTCATCCAGAAGCTGAAATTGTTCAGGAACGGGAACGAGACGTCTCGCGCGCCGATCTGCAGCGGCACGACATAGTTCATCAGGCCGGTGACCAGCGGCATCGCCACGAAGAAGATCATGATCACGCCGTGGGCGGTGAAGACCTGATCGTAGTGATGGGCGTTGAGATAGCCTTCGGAGCCGCCAAAGGCGAGCATCTGCTGGCCGCGCATCATCAGCGCGTCGGCAAAGCCGCGGAGCAGCATCACGATGCCGAGGATCATGTACATGATGCCGATGCGCTTGTGGTCCACCGTGGTGAACCATTCGCGCCACAGATAGCCCCAGAGGCGGAAATAGGTGAGGCCGCCGAGCAGTGCAGCGCCGCCGAGCGCGACCACCACGAAGGTGCCGACGACGATCGGCTCGTGCAGCGGCAGCGATTCAAGGCCGAGCCGGCCGAAGATGAGCTTGAGAAGATCAGGAGACATGCGCGTTCTCTTTAGGAATCTGACTTCGGACGCTGTCCGAGGAAGAAGGACGAGGACTTCAGCGGCGTGAACGACGGCCGCTTCAGGCCGGCACCGAGCAGCGGCGCGGTGTCGACGGGTGCCGTAATGGACGCGGTGGTCTTGCCCTGCGGCGCATCCGGCGTGCAGGTGCCGGCGACGAAAACAGGCTCGGGCCCCAGCGGGGCGCCGCGGCGGGCATACTTGTCATAGGTGAGCGGCAGGGTGTTGTTCAGGCCCTGATGGCCGTTGCCGCCCTTGGCGTCGATCGCCATCATCTCGCTCTGGCACATCTTGCCGGTCTCGACGCACATGTTGAGGATCAGGCGGTAGAGATCGGCATCGACGGTGCCCCAGCGCCGCACCGGCTCGTTCTGGCTGGGCTTCTCCAGCTGGAGATATTCGGCGCGGCCGAGCGAGCCGCCGGCGGACTTGGCCTTGGCGACCCAGGTGTCAAAACCCTTGTCGTCGAGGCCTTGGAAGTTGAAGTGCATGCCGGAGAAGCCGGCGCCGCTATAGTTCGCCGAAAAGCCCTTGTAGGTGCCGGCGTGGTTGACCACGGCGTGGAGCTTGGTCTCCATGCCCGGCATCGCGTAGATCTGGCCGGCGAGCGCGGGGATGTAGAACGAGTTCATCACCGAGGATGCGGTGATGCGGAAGGTGATGGGGCGGTCGACCGGAGCGGCGAGCTCATTGACGGTGGCGATGCCGTAGTCCGGGTAGATGAAGAGCCACTTCCAGTCGAGCGCGACGACGTCGACCTCGAGTGGGGCCTTGGACTGGTCCACGGCGCGCTCGGCATGGATGCGGCCGAGGGTGCGATAGGGGTCGAGCAGATGGGTGCCCATCCAGGTCAGAGCGCCCAGGCAGACGATGATTAGAAGCGGCGCCGACCAGATCACCAGCTCGAGCTTGGTCGAGTGGTCCCATTCCGGCTCGTAGCGGGCCTGGGTGTTGGACTGGCGGTAGCGCCAGGCGAACAGCACCGTCAGCGCCATCACCGGCACGACGATCAGGAGCATCAGGACGGTCGAGATGATGACGAGGTCGCGTTGTTGGGCGGCGATATCGCCGGCTGGCGCCAGCACGATATAGTCGCAGCCGCTGAGTGCGGCTACCAGAGGTAGTAGCGCCAGGATCTTGAGACGAGACACGGGCCGAGCCTTATGAGAATGAGTTTCCTTTGCGGGGCCAACGGGTAGCTGCGGCGCAACAATCCGGACATTGGACAATTTGTCCAATGTTGCACTGCGGGAGGTTGGGCCAGACAGGAGCAGATTGCCTGGCGCCCCGCCGGGCGGTCGGCTTTGGTTTTCAGGACGTTAAGGGCGCACGAATGGCGACGGCACAGACCCCCGCAATGGCAGACCTCCACACGGGCGAGCACGGCCACGACCAGGCCAGTCCCGGCGAGATCGCCATCGGCGTCATCATCGGCCGTACCTCGGAATTCTTCGACTTCTTCGTCTTCGCGATCGCCTCGGTGATCGTGTTTCCGCGCCTGGTGTTCCCGTTCGCGAGCGAGCTGACCGGCACGCTCTATTCCTTCATGGTGTTCGCGCTCGCCTTCATGGCCCGTCCGATCGGCACCGTCATCTTCATGACGATCGACCGAACCTACGGCAAGACGGCCAAGCTGATCTCGGCGCTGTTCCTGCTCGGCACCGCCACCGTCGCGCTCGCCTTCCTGCCGGGCTATCAGGACATCGGCGTCGCCGCGATCTGGCTGCTGGCGCTGGCGCGCATCGCGCAAGGCCTGGCCTGGGGCGGCGCCTGGGACGGCATGGCTTCGCTGCTGGCGCTGAATGCGCCGGCCTCCCAGCGCGGCTGGTACGCGATGGTGCCGCAGTTAGGGGCCCCGCTCGGGCTGATCGTGGCGAGCGCGCTGTTCGCCTATTTCGCTGGCCTCCTTTCGGCCGATGATTTCTTCGACTGGGGCTGGCGCTATCCGTTCTTCGTTGCGTTTGCCATCAACGTCGTGGCGCTGTTCGCGCGCCTGCGCATGGTGACGACGGAAGAATACGCCACCCTGTTCGAGACCCGCGAACTCCAGCCGGCGCGGATCTCCGAGACGGTCGCGCGCGAGGGCCAGACCATCATGCTTGGCGCCTTCGCGCCGCTGGCGAGCTTTGCGCTGTTCCACATGGTCACGGTGTTTCCGCTGTCCTGGGTGTTCCTGTTCACCCGCGAAAGCCCGGTGCGCTTTTTGATCATCGAGATCGTCGCCGCCGTGTTCGGCGTCGCCGCGATCGTGGCCTCCGGCATCATTGCCGACCGCGTCGGCCGCAAGTCGCTTCTGATGGGATCGGCGATCGCGATCGCGGTCTACAGCGGCTTCGCGCCGCAGCTGCTCGACGCCGGCGCGTTCGGCGAGACCATCTACATGGTGATCGGCTTCATCCTGCTCGGCCTGTCCTTCGGCCAATCCTCCGGTGCGATCGCCTCGAACTTCCGGCAGGCCTATCGCTACACGGCGTCCGCGCTGACCTCCGACATGGCCTGGCTGTTCGGCGCCGGCTTCGCCCCGCTGGTCGCGCTGCTGCTCGCCACCAATCTCGGCGTCATCGCCTCCGGTGCGTACCTGTTGTCTGGCGCGTTCTGGACCCTGCTCGCGCTCTGGCTCAGCGGCCAGCGCGAGGCGGGCGATATGGACGCAGGGCGCTGAACGCGCAGCGCATGCAGGATGGGCAACGGCGCTGGTCGCGCCGTGCCCATCTCACCCCTGCCGCTGCCGCAACAGCGCTTCGACATCCAGCCGCTTGGTGAACATCGCGAGCTTCCCATCAGGCCCGAACGGCCATTGCTCCCGCGGCTTGTCCCAATACAGCTCCACGCCGTTCTGATCGGGGTCGCGCAGGTAAAGCGCCTCGCTGACGCCGTGGTCGCTGGCGCCATCGAGCGCAATGCCGGCCGTGAGCAGGCGATGCAGCGCATCCGCCAGCGCGGGGCGCGTCGGATAGAGGATCGCGGTGTGATAGAGCCCGGTGGTGCCCGGCGGCGGCGGCGAGCCGCCCTTGCTCTCCCAGGTGTTGAGCCCGATGTGGTGATGATAGCCGCCGGCCGAGATGAAGGCCGCGCCCGAGCCCATCCGCTGCATCAGCTCGAAGCCGAGCACGCCGCAATAGAAGCCGAGCGCGCGATCGAGATCGGCGACCTTGAGATGGACGTGGCCGATCCTGGTGCCGGCAGGAATGGCGGGGCTTTGCGACATGTGAATGCTCCATCGAATACACCCACATAAGGTCGGCCCCGGGACCGCGCTACGGGCCGATCCCGAAACCCATTGTTTCCGGAACGAGACCCGACTATGGACCGGTCTCTCTCGACATACGCAGTGCCATGGCCTCTTTGCATACAGGGCATGCAATCAAGCGTTCCATTTTCTCAGAGGCGAATGGAACGTCGGTGATGCTCAGGTCAGCTTCCTCGCAAAACGGACAGCGGATCGGCGTATCCCGGTCGCGCGCGAGTTGCTGAGCGACGGCAGTCCATCTCTTCGTTTTGTTCTGAATGGTCATAGCACGATTTAGGATAGCTCCGACACCTCACCGTCGGGCAGGCCAAACTCAAATGTGTTCAGCGTCATCGACACCAGCGTGTAATAGCCGCACAGGCCGATCACCTCGACCACGCCGCGCTCGCCGAGCAGCTTCACCGCCTCGTCGTAGAGCCCCTTCTCGACACCGTGGCCCTCGTGCAGCGACTTCGCGAGGTCGTAGATCATCTTGGCCACGGGATCGTCGAAGTCGGGCGTGCGGCGGTCGCGGATGGCGTCGATGATCTCGGGCTTCATGCCGCCGGCAAGCGCCAGGCGCTTGTGCGCATACCATTCGTAATGCGCGGTCCAGTGCCGCGCCGTCACCAGGATCGCGATTTCCGAGAGTTTTGCGGGAAACATCGTGTCGAAGCGCAGCACCTCGCCGAGCCGCGTGGCATGGCGCGCCATCTCGGGGCTGTTCAGCCAGGCCATCATCGGCGGCGGCGGCTTGCCGCGCTTGCCGGCGATCGACTCGTCATAGGTCTGCCGCTGGCTCTCGTTCATTTCGCCAGGCGAAAGAAGTTTCAGGCGCATGGTCGTTTCCTCTTTGTTTTCAAGGCTCGCCGCAGCGGCGACTATAACTGATAAGTGGTTGAATTCCGCGGGGGCTTGGCCCAGACTCGGCGGCAACAATTCGAATTTGAGTGATGGAAACGACCAATGACTGACTCCAAAACCAGCGATTCTGAATCCGCCGATCTCGAAACATTCCGCAACGAGACCCGCGCCTGGCTGGAGGCCAATTGCCCGCCGGAGATGCGCAAGCCGGCAACGTCCGATGCAGACGTGTTCTGGGGTGGGCGCAACGCGAAATTCTCGTCCGAGCCGCAGCGCATCTGGTTCGAGCGCATGCGCGACAAGGGCTGGACCGTGCCCGACTGGCCGAAGGAGTATGGCGGCGGGGGCCTGAGCGCTGCCGAGCACAAGGTGCTGCGCGCGGAGATGGCGCGGATCGGCGCGCGGCCGCCGCTGTCGAGCTTCGGCATCTGGATGCTCGGGCCGGCGCTGCTCAAGTACGGCAACGACGCCCAGAAGAAGGAGCATCTGCCGAAGATAGCCGCGGGCGAGATCCGCTGGTGTCAGGGCTATTCGGAGCCGAATGCCGGCTCCGACCTCGCTTCGCTCCAGACCCGCGCCGAGAGCGACGGCGACGACTTCATCATCAACGGCCAGAAGATCTGGACGTCCTACGCCAATTACGCCGACTGGATCTTCTGCCTGGTCCGCACCGATCCGACCGCGAAGAAGCATGACGGCATCAGCTTCATCCTGTTCGACATGACCTCCAAGGGCGTCTCGACCAAGCCGATCCTCTTGATCTCGGGATATTCGCCGTTCTGCGAGACCTTCTTCGACAATGTCCGCGTGCCGAAGGCGAATGTGGTCGGCCAGATCAATCGCGGCTGGGACGTCGCGAAATATCTGCTCCAGCACGAGCGTGCGATGATCTCAGGGATGGGCGAGCGCGGCGTCGGCCGGCCGCTCGGCCAGATCGCGGCCGATACGATCGGCACCGATGGGCAGGGCAAGCTCGACGACGCCATGTTGCGCGGCCAGATCGCGCGCTTCGACGTCGATGAAGCCGCATTAGCTGCCTGCGCCGAGCGCGCGGTCGATCTCGCCAAAGCCGGGCAGGCGCATCCGGCGTTCTCCTCGGCGATGAAATATTACGGCACCGAGCTCAACAAGCGCCGCCATGAAATCCTGATGTCGGCCGGCGGCGTCGATGCGCTGGAATGGGAGAGCGAGCGTTCCAGGCAGGGTGCCCGCCCGCGCGCCTGGCTGCGCACCAAGGCCAACTCGATCGAGGGCGGCACGAGCGAGGTCATGCTCGGCATCGTCGCCAAGCGCATCCTGGATTTGCCGGGGGCGTAAGCCTTTCTGTCATTCCGGGGCGCGACGAAGTCGCGAGCCCGGAATCCATCTATCCACCAACTCCGCCGCTCGATGGTTTCCGGGCCTGGCCCTTCGGGCCATCCCGGAATGACGAACCAGATAGATTTCGAATCGGAAACACGCCCATGGCCCTCGTCCTCACCGAAGAACAATCCATGCTCCGCGACTCCGCGCGCGGGCTGATCAGCGACAAGGCGCCGGTGTCGCACCTGCGCCACTTGCGCGACAGCAAGGACCCCACCGGCTTCTCCAAGGAGCTCTGGCATTCCTTCGCCGAGATGGGCTTTGCCGGCTTGCTGGTGCCGGAGGAGTTCGGCGGCAGCGGTCTCGGCTACGTCGAAGCCGGAATCATCATGGAGGAGATTGGCCGCACCTTGATGCCATCGCCCTTCCTCGCCACGTCAGTGGTGGCGGCCTCGGCGCTGGGCCGCGGCGGCAATGCCGCGCAGAAATCGGAATATTTGTCGAGGATCGCGAGCGGCTCGCTGCTCGCGACGCTGGCGATCGACGAGGGCGCCAAGCATCGCCCGCTGCAGACCAGCCTGCAGGCCGTGCGCGCCGGCAACGGCTTCAAGCTCTCCGGCGCCAAGGCGCTGGTGGTCGACGGCCACGTTGCCGATCTCCTCATCGTCGCCGCGCGCACCGCGGGCGCCGCCGGCGAACGCGAGGGCCTGACGCTGTTCCTGGTCGACCCCAAGGCCAAGGGCGTTGCGATAGAGCGCACCATCATGGTCGATGCGCACAATGCGGCGCGGATCGAATTCGCCAACGTCGAGGTCGACGCCGACAGCGTGCTCGGCGAGGTCGACCAGGCCGCGGGCCTGCTCGATGGCGTGCTCGATATCGGCCGCGGCGCGGTCGCCGCCGAGATGGTCGGCCTCAGCGATGAAGTGTTTGGCCGCACCGTCGAATATCTGAAGAGCCGCAAGCAATTCGGCAAGCTGATCGGCGAATTCCAGGCGCTGCAGCATCGCGCCGCCGAGCTCTATATCGACATCGAAATCACCCGTGCCGCCACCATGAAGGCGCTGCAGGCCCTGGATGCCGACGTCGCCAAGGCCGCGTCCGCCGTCGCGGTCGCCAAGGCGCGCGCCGGCACCACCGCCACGCGCGCGGTGCAGGAAGGCGTGCAGATGCACGGCGGCATGGGCATGACCGACCAGTTCGACATCGGCTTCTTCATGAAGCGCGCACGTGTCTGCGAGGAGCTGTTCGGCGATGCGAACTATCACACCGAGCAGCTGGCCAGGTCGCGGGGGTATTGAGGATCCTGTAGCCCGGATGGAGCGCAGCGAAATCCGGGTTCTTTCCGCACGGCGAGACCGCCCCGGATTACGCTACGCTCCATCCGGGCTACGGCGGTTGAGATTGTGGGATGCGCTTGCCTCAATCTCGTCATTGCGAGCGCAGCGAAGCAATCCAGAATCCCTCCGCGGAGGCGGTCTGGATTGCTTCGTCGCTGCGCTCCTCGCAATGACGACCGCGAGGCCGGTTACCGCATCGGCGGCGCATACTGCACGCCACCCGCGTTCCACAGCTGGTTCATGCCGCGCGGAATCTTCAGCTTCGACTTCTCGCCGATGTTGCGATCATACATCTCGCCGTAATTGCCGACGTGACGGATGATGCGCGCGGCCCAGTCCTTGGTGAGGCCGAGCTGCTCGCCGTAATTGCCCTCAGTGCCGACGAGGCGCATCACGTCCGGCTTCTTCGACTTCAGGGCCTCGTCGATGTTTTCCGAGGTCACGCCGAGCTCCTCGGCGTTGATCATCGCATACAGCGTCCACTTCACGATCATCATCCAGTCGTCGTCGCGCTGACGCACCACGGGGGCAAGCGGCTCCTTGGAGATCATGTCCGGCAGGATCATGTGGTCGCCGGGCTTCGTCAGGTTCAGCCGCAGCGCATAGAGCTGGGAAACGTCGGCGGAGAACGTGTCGCACTTGCCGCTATCGTAGGCCTTCACGACGTCGTCGAGCTTGTCGAACTTCACCTCTTCGTACTTCATGTTGTTGACGCGGAAGTAATCGGCGACGTGGAATGTCGTCGTGGTGTTCGCCTGCACGCAGACCTTGCTGCCGGTCAGATCCAGCGACGTCTCCTTGTTGCGCGAGCGCGGCAGCATGAAGCCTACGCCGTCGTAATAAGCGATGGCGGGAAAATAGAGGTCGTACTCCAGCTCACGCGCCATGCTCCAGGTCGTGTTGCGCGAGAGGATGTCCACCTTGCGGCTCTGCAGCTCCTTGAAACGCTCATTGGCGTCGAGCGGAACGAACTTCGCCTTGTTCGGGTCGTTGAAGATCGCAGCGGCGACCGCGCGGCAGAAATCGACATCGAAGCCGGTCCAGTTGCCCTTGTCGTCGGGGATCGAGAAGCCCGGCAGGCCCTTGTTGACGCCGCACAGCACCTCGCCGCGGCGAACGGTGCGCTTCAGCGTGCGGGTGTCGTAGAATTCATAGATGACGGCGAGGACGCCGACCAGCACGGCGACCGCGAGCCCGATCAGCAGGCCGCCACGAAAAGTGCGCATGATGTCTCTCTCTCTCTCTCGAAAGTATCGGAAAAGGAATGGGAGGAGGGTACGGAGCATGATCCCGAGGGATCATGCTCGAACCTAAAGGCCGTCAGAGTTCGGGCTTCTGCCGGATGACGACCTTGGTGCCGAGGGGGACGCGATCGTAGAGATCGGCGACGTCGTTGTTGACGAGACGGAAGCAGCCCGACGACACCTTGGTGCCGATCGTGTCGGGGCGGTTGGTGCCGTGGATGCGATAGACCGTGGTGCCGAGATACATGGCGCGGGCGCCCAGCGGATTGCCGGGTCCGCCGGCCATGAAGCGCGGCAGATAGGGCTGGCGCTGGATCATCTCCGCTGGCGGCGTCCAGTCCGGCCACTCCTTCTTGTTGGTGATGGTCACCAGCCCCTGCCACTGAAAACCGTCGCGGCCGACGCCGATGCCGTAGCGGATGGCGCGCCCGCCCGGCTGCACCAAATAGAGGTGGCGCTCGGCGGTCGAGACGATGATGGTGCCCGGCGCTTCCGTGGTTCGGAAGTAGACCACCTGCTTCTGCCATTCCGGCTCGAGCTGGTAGGAATCATCCGCGATCAGGCCCGGCTCGTCGCCGCGGTCCGGCTGCTGGGCGAAGGCGTGCGGCATGGACAGGAAAAGGCCCATCGCAGCCACCAAAATCCCGGTCAGGCGACGAAAATCCGTCATTTCAAGCTCTCCCCGCTGCCACAGCGCAAATCATTCGGAACCATCAAACCTGAGGGGCAAGTTCATGGCAAGTTGATGGCGCGCCGTCCTGGCATGTCACGACAATGCTTTGGTTTTTTGACGGGCCCAGAGCAATGCCACGAACAGGGGATGGCGCGAAAAGCAGTGATTGTCACCGCTCGGGAGGTGAGCTCCCTCCCCCGCTTGCGGGGGAGGGCTGGGGAGAGGGTGCTTCCGCAATGGGACACTCCCGACGTGGAGAGAACCCTCACCCGCCGCTGCGCGGCGACATCTCCCGCAAGCGGGAGAGGCGCAGACCGAACGCGCGGTGAGATCAACCCAGACAAATGGAGGCCCGCTAAATCTTGTTGCTCTCCGCCGCGATCCCGAGCCGCCGCACGATCTCGGCTCCCACGGCGCGGGCCTCGACCCGCGAGCCGATGCGGGGGCTGCGAAACCGCCGCCCTGAATGCAGCCGGATCACCACGATGCAATGCTCGTCCTCGGAGCGGCCGCGGCGCTCGACCGTGATCGTTTTCACGTCGGGCCCTGCGATGTGGTCGGCCCGCAGGCTGCCGTCGCCCCACAGGCGCTCGACGCGAATCTCGTTCGCGCCGATCACCCAGAACGCGCCGGTGGCGAGGTTCGCATAGCGATAGATGGCGAATGCGGCGATCGCGCCCAGCGGCAGCAGCAGGATGTCGACATGGCTCGGGGAAAGGCCGCGCCACAGCTTGTAGGCATAGGGGACCGCGGACAACGCCACGGCGATCAGTGCGACGATCCGGATGTCCCGTTCAGAAAACGCCTCGAGCGGCTCGCCGAGATGCATCTCGGGATTGCTGGCATCGAGCGGGTTGCTCGGCGCCTCGACATTGGGAACGCCGAAATTCGCCGCGATCCACGTCACAGTGTCCCTAACATGAGTGACGTCGGGAATCGGCGGCGAGGTCAGGCGTTCGCCCGAGGCGAGCGTGAAGACGAGCTGGAAGCGGGCCTTCACCCGCTTGCTGCCGGGGACCTGCAGCGCCGTGATCTCGTCCTTGCCGACGAGGCGCGTCTGGAGTTTTCCGAACGGCCGCTGCCTCCCGATCAGGATCTCGTCGGGCGTGATGATCCACACCACCGCCGGCGCCATCATGATGCCGACGACGAACCCGGCTCCCACCAGCAGCGCCACCGCCGATATCGTGATTTCCAGGACGTCCTGCGTGAACAGTCCCGGCGTGAAGCACAGCGCGACGGCGGCCGCCGAGCCGGCCACGACCAGCCGCTGTGCGATCGAGGAACCTTCACGAAGGCGGATGTCGGTGCTGCTAGTCGCGTCCATTGCGGGCGGCTGATTGCGTCGGTTGCGAACCTCCACGGACGGCTCCGTGGAGTCAAGCAACAAGGCGACAATTGCAGCCGGCCGCGCGATGGCCGCGCAGCGTCAGCTGCTCGCGTTCAGCAGCTTGGCCACGGTGCGATCGATCTCGTCATAGCTGCCTTCGCCGGCGTGCTGGAACACGATCTTGCCGCTCTGGTCGACGATGTATTGCGCCGGCCAATATTGATTGCGATAGGCGTTCCAGGTCTTGGACTCATTGTCCTGCGCCACCGGATAGGTGATGCCATGGCGCTTCAGCGCGGCCTGCACGTTGGCGGCCGAGCGCTCGAACGGGAACTCCGGCGTGTGCACGCCGACCACGACGAGACCCCGATCCCGGTACTTGGCGTAGAGCTCGGTGACATGCGGCAGCGTGTTGACGCAGTTGACGCAGCCATAGGTCCAGAAATCGACCAGCACGACCTTGCCGCGGAGATCGGCGATGCTCAGCGGCTTCGAGTTGAACCAGTTGGTGATGCCGGTGAAATCCGGCGCGGCCTGCTGGCTCGCGGCGGCGGTGACGATGGGTGCGGCACGCGCAGCCTCGTCGCAGATGCCGGGGATGACGGCGCCGGTGACGGTGATGCCGATCAGTGCAGCAGAGGTTGCGAGCAGCTTGAGAGTCATGGAAAGCGTCCTCCGGTGAAGATTGAGGGTGATCACAGGCCGATCTGGCCGGTGGGGTAGAAGCCGGTGAGCCACGCCACGAGCAGCGTGTCATATTGGAAATAGGCGGCGACCGCGAAGCCGATCACGACCACGCCAAAGCCCTGCTGCAGCCGCGGCGAGATCCGGGCCAGGCTGCGCACGCGCGTGGTCGCGGCCTGTCCGCCGTAGGCGACCGCCAGCATCGGGATCGCAGCACCAATGGCATAGGCGACCAGCAGCGTGCCGGCCCAGCCGAGATTCTTCGAGGTCGCAACCAGCGTCAGGATCGAGCCGAGCACGGGCCCTGCGCAGGGCGTCCAGACCAGGCCCAAGGTGGTGCCGAGGATCAGCCCACCGAGCGCGCCGTCGCGCTGCGGGGTGCCGGTGTTGCCGAGATCGAGCCAGCCGTTGAGCCGGATCGACAGCCATTCGAACGGCGCCGGCCACAGCATCAACAGGCCGAAGCCAAGCAGCAGGACCGCAGCCGCCTCGCGCAGCACGTTCGGATCGAAATCGAAGGCCCGCGTGATCGCGCCGAGCGCCAGCGCTACGGCCGAGAACGAGACGACGAAGCCGAGCGCGATCATCGCGGGGCGCAGATGCCCCGCGCGCCCGATCGAGGCGCCGAGCAGGATCGGCAGCATCGGCAGCGTGCAGGGCGCCGCGATGGTGAGGAGGCCGGCGAGGAGAGCGAAGACCAGGTCGAGCATGGCGCACTCGTGAGGGAGGTCACGAGGGCTGTTCGGGATGGATGGGGCGCTCGTTACGCCGCGTCACGCCTTCGTGACGGGGCCTTTGAGGCATTCTGTTCGCCGCGGCGGCGGTGCGCTCCCTCCCCCGCTTGCGACCCGCTTGCGGGGGAGGGCTGGGGAGAGGGTGTCTCCGCAACGGGACTCTCCCCCAGAGGAAAGAACCCTCACCCGCCGCACACGGGACGATGCTTCGCATCGCCCGGGTGCGTCGGCCTCTCCCGCAAGCGGGAGAGGCGGGAGTTCCACGGCGGCCAACACAAGACCAAACACAAAACGACCCGGACGGGGCATCGTCCGGGTCGCTGGGAGGTCTTGGGAGGTTTAACGAAACCGTATGGGAGCTTTATAGAGGGGAAGTTTTTCCGCCTGATGTTGTCGATTGTTTCAATTGTTTCGTCGGTGGTAACGCTTCCGTGTTCGGGGACAGGGCCAGAGTTGATGACCTATCCCCCTGAAATCATTGCCGTTACGCGGCGAAACGGTCCACTCCGGCGCCCTTAAGCAAATCGGCGAGTTGCTTGCGGGCATAGAACATCCGCGTCTTCACCGTGCTCTGGGGGATGCCGATGATCTGGCCGACCTCCTCCACTGACTTCTCGTGGTAGTAGATGAGGTTGATGATCTCGCGGTGCGCCGGCGACAGCTTCTGCACGCAGGCGCGCAGGATGGCGCTGGTGTCGCTGCGGTCGAGCGAGGTCTCCGGCGTGTCGCAATCATCGGGGATCTGACGCACGTCCTCCTGATCGATGTCCTCGAACCGGCGCTGGCGCATCGCGGTCAGCGCCTTGAAGCGGGCAATCGAGAGCAGCCAGGTGGACACCTGCGAGCGGCCCTGGAACTGGCCGGCGGTCCGCCACACGTCCAGAAACACCTGGCTGACCAGGTCTTCCGCCGTAGTGGCGTCGCGCACGATGCGCAGGATGAAACGGTACACCCGCACATTGTGCCGGCAGTAAAGGATGTGCATGGCCGTCCGGTTGCCGTCGGCAATGCTTTCGAGGAGCATGGCGTCCGAGGTCGCCTGAGCGGCAATGATGCTCTGGCTGGCTTGGGCGTTGATGGCGATGACGTTCGGCATGGACTTGGCTCCCCGTAGCGCCGCAACCGAGCGGCGTTTCCTGCTGTCAAAGTGTTAATGAGCCAACGTTTCGGGACGTCTGCACGAAAAGCGGAAAATGGTTTCGTGCGCCGCCAAATTGTTTCGTCACAACCGGCGCGACGAAACATTCGGGGCAAAAAACCGTGGAATTTCAATGTGTGGAGAATAAGGGGGCGGGGATTCGGGGGCGGACCCAGGCGCCGGGAACGTAATTCGGGGGATTGCGTTTGGTCGCGCCGCACCCACCGCTGTCGTCCCGGGGCGCGAAGCGAGCCCGGGACCCATAACCACAGAATGTGGTTTGGCGAAGATTCGGAGTTACCAGCTCGGCGTCATAACCCCTCCCTGGGGGTATGGGTCCCGGGCTCGCGCTACGCGCGCCCCGGGACGACGGCAGTGAGCTTGGGCTAAGAAACTACGCCTTCTCGCCCTGCGGCGAGAACAGATAGCCGCCGCCGCGGATGGTGCGGATCACGGCAGGCTTGGCCGGGTCGGGCTCGATCTTGCGGCGGATGCGCATGATGCGCAGGTCGACGGCGCGGTCGAAGGCTTCGGCATCGCGGGCGTTGGCGAGCTCGAGCAGGCGCTCGCGCGACAGCACGCGCTTCGGATTGGCCGCGAACACCTTCAAGAGCCCGAACTCGGACGCGGTCAGCGGATGCTCGTTGCCCTCGTCGTCGCGCAAGGCCTGCGCTTCGAGGTCGAGCCATTTGGTGCCGAAGCGCACCAGCTGCTCCTTGTCCGACTTCGCCGCCGGCGCGTCTGCCGCCTTTGCCGGCCCGCTCCGCCGCAGCACCGAGCGGATGCGCGCCATCAGCTCGCGCAGCTCGCAGGGCTTTGCGACGTAATCGTCGGCGCCAAGCTCGAGGCCGACGACGCGGTCGATCGGGCTCGCGGTCGCCGTCAGCATGATGACGGGCACGTTGATGCGGCTCTTGAGGTCGCGGATGATCGAGAGCCCGTCTTCCTCGGGCATGTTGAGGTCGAGCACGACGAGATCGGGCATGCTGCCCTGGATCGCGGCGCGCAACGACTTGCCGCCGTCGCACAGCGTCACGGTGAAGCCGTGCATCTTGAGGTAATCGCCGACCATCTCCCGGGCCGGGGCCTCGTCGTCGACGATCATGATGTGCTGGCTTTGAGTCATGGTCTTTGCATCACGGCATTTCGGTCGCAGGGAGAATGATGGTGAAGGTCGAGCCCTTGGTGGGGCCCTCGCTCTCGGCGGTCACCTCGCCGCCGTGCATGTCGATGATACGCTTGACGATGGAGAGACCAAGCCCCGTCGAGCTCTCGCCGGCGGTCGGCTTGGCCGACAGCCGCTGGAACCGGCCGAACAGGCGGCCGAGATCCTCCGGCGACAGGCCGGCGCCCTCGTCGCTGACGCGGACGATGGTGTCGCTGCCCTCGTGGATGACGGCCACGTTGATCTTGCCCCCGATCGGCGAGTATTTGATGGCGTTGCTGATGAGATTGTCGATCGCCTCGCGGATGCGGTCGGTGTCGCACATGGTGACGACGTTGGGCGGCGCGGTGACGCTGATCGCCTGCTGCTTGTTGACGGCGAGCGGCTGGTTGGCGTCGGCCACTTCCTTGACCAGCGCGGCGACGTCGACCGGCTCGCGGCGGATGGTGATGTCGAAGGCATCCGCCATCGCGTCCGAAATCAGGTGATCGACCATCGTGGTCAGGCGCTTGGTGGCGTCGCGGATGTGGTCGACCTGGGCGATGACGCCGCCCATCGAGGCGCCGGTCGAGATCAGCTCCTTCAGCATCTCGGTGCGGCCGAGGATGACGCCGAGAGGGTTCTTCAAATCGTGCGCGACGGTGCCCAGGATCTCGTTCTTGAAGCCGTTGGCGCGCTGAAGCCGCAGCCATTGCGCCGAGAGCCGGCGGTTGGCCTGCATCAGCGCGCGGGTGCGCTGGGCGACGCGGTCCTCCAGCTGGGTGTTGGCGTCCTGCAGCTGCTGATAGAGGATGACGTTGTCGAAGGCGATCGAGAGCCGGCTGGAGAAGATCTCGACCAGCGAACGGTCGGTCTCCGACAGCTCGCGCTCGGCCTGCAGCAGCACCACGACCTCCCGGCCCGATCCGGTGCGCAAATAGATCACGCTGCGGTGGTCGGCGAACTCGTTCTTGCGGCGCTGGAACGCGGCCTCCACCATCTCGCGCAGTTCGGGGTCGAGCGCCTTGGAGGAGGTGGTGCCGATGAAGCGGCTGTAGCAGCCGCTGCCGGCGAGCACCGAGAGCTCGGGATCGGCGCCGCCATTGTCGCGCAGCACCAGGATGCCGGCGCAGTCGACGTTGAGCAGCGAAGCGAGCTGGGTCAGGACGCCCTCGGCGAGCCGCTGCATCGACTTGAAGTCGTACAGCGTGGAGGCGGCGTCGATGATGATCTCGAGCCCGCGCCGCGTCTGCACCATGCGCTCGAGCTGCTGATAGGAGCGCAGCGCCGCGGTCAGCGAGGTGAACAGCTTGTCGGCGGTGAGCTCGGTCTTGGCCTTGTAGTCGTTGATGTCGTACTGAACGATCACGCGCCGCTCCGGCGCCTGGCCGGGCTGGCCGGTGCGCAGGATGATGCGCACGGTCTCGTTCCGGATCTCGTTGCGGATGAACTCGACCAGCTCGAGGCCGGCGACGTCGGTCTCCATGATGACGTCGAGCAGCACGGCGGCGACGTCGCGGTGCTCGGCCATCAGCTTGCGTCCTTCCGCCGCGGAATAGGCGGACAGGATCTCCAGGCTCTGGCCGTTCAGGCTGTAGTCCGACAGCGCGAAACGCGTGCCGTCATGCACGGCCGGATCGTCATCGATGACGGCGATCTTCCATTTCCGGGCGTTGCTATCCTCCGACGCGGTACCGCTATCGTCGATCAGGTGGAGGACATCGTCCTGTTCGGCCATCGAGAAGATCCGTCACTTTCTGTGCTTTGCGCGCCGCCCTTGGCGACGCGGGGCATGATAATGCGAAAAGTAGTGCCTTGTCCCAGCTTGGATTCCAGCATCATGCGGCCGCCGAGCTGTTGGGTGACGAGGTTATAGACGATATGAAGGCCAAGTCCCGTGCCGCCTTCATTGCGCCGGGTGGTAAAGAAAGGGTCAAAGGCCTGGCGCTGCACGTCCGGGGTCATGCCGGCCCCGTCGTCGGAGAAGCTGATCTCGATGTCCTCGGTCCCGCGCGGCCGCGCCGAGATCGCGATCCTGCCGGCGCGGCCATCGGCGAAGGCGTGGTTGGCGGCGTTGAGGAAGAGGTTGGTCAGGATCTGGCCGTAGGAGCCGGGATAGCCGTCGAGCAGCAGCCCCTCGGGCACGTCGACCTCCAGCGTGATCGGCGAGCGCTTCAGCACGGGCTTCAGGCTGGCGATGATCTGGTCGGTGGCTTCGCTTAAGGAGAACTGCCGCCGCTCGGCATGGGAGCGGTCGACCGCGACCTGTTTGAACGATTGGATCAGCTCGCCGGCGCGGGTGAGGTTGGCGACGAGCTGCTGCGAGGCGTCGCGCGAGGACTGCACGAACTCCTCCAGCTGCGAGCGGCGCAGGCCGCCCTCACCCTTGAGCTGGGCTTCGAAGATCTCGGTGCGACGGGCAAAGCTCGACGCCACCGTCAGGCTGATGCCGATCGGGTTGTTGACCTCGTGCGCGACGCCGGCAACGAGGCCGCCGAGCGCGGCCAGCCGCTCGGCGTCGATCAGGTTCTGCTGCGCGGTGTTGAGCTCGAGCAGGGCGCTCTCGGCCTTCTCCTTGGAGGCGCGCAGTTCGTCCTCGGTCCGGCGCTTGGCGATCGCGTTCTCGCGGAACACCTCCACCGCGCGCGCCATGGCCCCGACCTCGTCCCGCGCTTTCGTTCCCTGCACCTCGCGGTCGAGGTCGCCGAGCGTGATCGCGCGCATCGCGGTCATGATCTGCTGCAGCGGCAGGCGGATCGACAGCGCGATCAGGACGCCCACGGTCAGGATGACGCCCAGGAAGATGATGGCGATCGACAGCACCCGCCGGGAGATGTCGGCCAGCGTGCGGTCAAAGGTCTCCTGCGCCTTCTGCTCGCGCTGGCGCATCTTGGTCGAGAGGTCGTCTATGGCGCCGATCGCCTCGGCCTGGCTGGCGTCGATGGTGTTGCGCAAGAGCTCGGTGCGGCTCGCGAGCTGCTCGGAGAGCTTGGCAAAGCCCTCTCGAAGTGCGGCGGTGCGGGCCGCGAGCCGCTGCAAGGCCATCTTCTGCAGGTCGTTGTCGGCGAGATCGATCATGACCGGGATGGTCCTCTCGATCGTCTCGGTGTGGCGGCGCGCGTCGTCGGCGGCGCCCGACGACTGCGACAGATAATAGGAATTGGCCGCGACCAGCATCGCGGTGAAGGCTTCGCGGGACTTGCCGAGCGAGGGCCAGATCAGCGCGTCGCGATGGCCGGTGGCGCCCTCGATGATGGAGTAGAGGCCGGCCATGTCCCTGGCCGGACCCTGCACCTGCTCCTCATAGGTCCTGGCGATGGTGGACTGCACGCTGCGCAGCTCGCCGAAGCCGTTGAGGAAGCGGTCGGTGGTGCGCTCCAGCTCCTCGACCGAGCCCGACAGCATCGGGTCCTTGGCGGCGCGGCCCGTCAGCGTGCCCAGCACCGCCTCGCGCAGCAACAGGATCTCGGCGAACAGGTCCGGGCTCGGCTGGTTGATATAGCGGTGGATCAGGTTTTGCAGCCGCCCGGTCTCGCTTTCGAGCAGCGCCAGGATCCGGTCGGACTCGCGCACCCGGCGCACGTCGTCCCAGGCCGAGCCGAGCACCTGCGCGCCGTTCCAGATCATCGCCACCAGCACCACGACCACGGCGGAGTTCAGCGCGGCGATCGACAGGATGCGCCAGCGGATCGGCACCGCCCGCAGCAGGCCGACGATGCGCGCGCGCAGCTGCCCGATCGGGCCGGGCGGCTTGTCCGCGTGTTCGCTATGTCCAAGCGCAGCCAACAGGCCTCACTCCACCTTGCGAATTCGTTCGATCAGCGCGGCCGCCGCGGGGTCGCGCTCGGCCTTGGCGTAGATTGCGGCCATCGCCGCCTCGAACGGCTTGCGGTCGATGTCCCTGATGATGGTCACGCCGGCTTCCTGCGCCTTGCGCTGCGACTGTTCCTCGAGGTCGCGCCACTTCTCGCGCATGAACCGGCTGGAGCGCTGCGCGGCCTCCTTGAAGATCGTCTGCTCCTCCGCCGACAGGCTCCTCCAGGCCTTCAGCGAGATCACCAGCACCTCCGGGCTCATCGTGTGTTCGGTGAGCGTGTAATGGCCGGCATGCTTGTAATGGTCCGTGGTCACGAAGGATGGCCAATTGTTCTCGGCGCCGTCGATCAGATGGTTGGCAAGTCCGGTGAGCACCTGCCCGTACGGCAGCTCGACCGGTTCGGCGCCGAGCGCGCGCATCATCTGGCTCATCAACTCCGACTGCTGCACCCGGATCCGCAATCCCTTGAGGTCCGCGATGGTCTTCACCGGGCGGACCCCGTTGTAGATCGACCGCGCGCCCGAATCGTAGAAGGCGAGCCCGACGAAGCCGTAGGGCTCGAAGCTGCCGAGGATCTCGTTGCCGACGGGTCCGTCCAGCACCTTCTGCATGTGCTCGATGGACCGGAACAGGAACGGCATCGCCAGCACGTTCATGGCCGGGACGAAATTGCCGATTAGCGCCACATTGGTCCGGTTGAGGTCTATCGCACCGACCCGGGTCTGCTCGATGGTCTCCTTTTCCTCCCCGAGCTGGCGGGAGTGGAACACCTTGATTTCGTGCCGGCCCTTGGTGCGGTCGGCGATCAGGGCGCCCATGTAGCGCAGCGCCTGCACGGTCGGGTAATCCTCGGTCTGGGTGTCGGCGGCGCGAAATTCGCGCGCAATCGCGCTCGTCGTGCGCATGCTCGACGAGACTGCGGCAAGCACAAGCGCGACGAAGACCACCCCGGTCCGCGAGAGTTCGGCACGGCTCAACACTGGCACACTCAACCCCTCAGTGGTGGAGTCTATGGCGGAAGGAAAAGGTTCAATGCAATCTAGCAGATGGTTAAGGGAAGGCCATCCCGCGCCGGGCCCGCGAGCCGATTGTGCAGCGCGGCCGGAGTTCATTCGCGGTTGAAACTGGGTATGCCGCGCCTTAAGCAAGGCAGCCGCCTCTTCGACCGCGGCCCGGGAAGAGCCATCGTGAGGTCAGCATTGCGCCTTTTGCAGCTCGTCGCCGCCTTTGCGGCCCTCGCATTGGCCGCTCCCGCGCGGGCCGCCACCGAGATCGCGTTGTGGCACGCCATGTCGGGCGAGCTCGGAAGGCAGCTGGAAAGGCTCGCCGCTGACTTCAATGCCTCGCAGTCCAGCTACCGCATCGTGCCGGTCTACAAGGGCAATTACACCGAGACGGTGACGGCCGCGATCTTCGCCTTCCGCTCGCGCAGCCAGCCCGCCATCGTCCAGGTCAACGAGGTCGCCACCGCCACCATGACCGCGGCCAAGGGCGCGATCTACCCGGTGTTCAGCCTGATGCGGGACCAGGGCGAGCCGTTCTCGCTGGGCGATTATCTGCCCGCGGTCTCCGGCTACTACACCGATGCGACCGGCAATCTGCTGTCCTTCCCGTTCAATTCCTCGACGCCGATCCTCTATTACAACAAGACCATGTTCCGCGACGCGGGCCTCGACCCGGAGACGCCGCCGAAGACCTGGCCGGAATTGGGAGCGGCCGCCAAGCGCCTGCGCGACCGCGGCGCTCCTTGCGGCTTCACCACGTCATGGCCGTCCTGGATCCATGTCGAGAATTTCTCCGCCTTCCATAACCTGGCGGTAGCGAGCCGGGCGAACGGCTTCGCCGGGCTGGATGCGGAATTGACCATCAACAATCCGACGCTGGTGCATCACGTCGCGGCGCTCAGCGAGTGGCAGAAGTCCAGGCTGTTCGATTATAGCGGCCGCGGCCAGTCGGCCGAGCCGCGCTTCCAGAAGGGCGAGTGCGGCATCTTCATCGGCTCCTCGGCGACGCGCGCCGACATCAAGGCCAATTCGAAGTTCGAGATCGGCTATAGCATGATGCCCTATTGGCCGGACGTTGCGGGCGCGCCGCAGAACTCGATCATTGGCGGCGCCACGCTGTGGGTGCTGCGCGACCGGCCGCGCGAGGAATACAAGGGCGTGGCGCGGTTCTTCGCCTATCTGTCGCAGCCCGGCGTGCAGGCCGCCTGGCACCAGAACACCGGCTATCTGCCTGTGACCCGCGCCGCCTTCGAGCTGACGCGCTCGCAAGGCTTCTACGAGCGCAATCCCGGCTCGGCGATCTCGTTCGAGCAGATCACGCTTCATCCGCCGACCGAGAACTCCAAGGGCATCCGGCTCGGCTCCTTCGTCCTGATCCGCGGCGTGATCGAGGACGAGCTCGAGCAGGCCTTCGCCGGCCACAAGAGCGCGCAAGCCGCACTCGATGCCGCCGTCGAGCGCGGCAACAAGCTCCTGCGCCAGTTCGAGCGCGCCAGCCCGGAGCGGTAGGAACGGAATAGAAGCTTGGCGTTGGCTGGAATGCGAGACCTTTCCACGTCGTCATGGCCGGGCTTGTCCCGGCCATCCACGCCTTGTGGCAGCGGAAGAACGTGGATGCCCGGGACAAGCCCGGGCATGACGAACTCAAACAGCAGCGCGCGATGTCCATAAAACTCGCTGACCTCGCCGACGCCGCAAGCTTCCGCGCCTTCCGCTCCGTGTCCGCGCAATGGCTGCCGATCGCCCTCGACATCGCACGCAGCCACGGCCTCGACACCGGCTCGCCGCATGTGTTTGCGACCGGCACCAATCTCGTGGTCGGCCTCGGCGACAAGCTGATCCTGAAGATCTTTCCGCCGCTGCTCGCAGCGCAATTCGTCTCGGAGCGCGCCGCGCTGACGCAGCTCGCCGGTCGCTTGCCCCTGCCGATCCCCGAGATCGTCGCGGAGGGGATGCGCGACGGCTGGCCCTACCTCGCCATGACGCGTCTTGCCGGCACGCTCGGCTCGGAGGTGTGGCCGCAACTGCCGGAGCCGCAGAAGGAGCGCCTACTGCGCCAGATCGGCGAGACGATCGCCGCCGTGCAGCGCGTCCCTCTCGGGGAGCTCGCGTCCGTCGAGCCGCGCTGGGACGCGTTCATGCACGCCCAGATGCAAGGCTGTAAGGCGCGGCATGAGCGTCTTGGCCTTGCACCAAAATTCCTCGCCGGTCTCGACGATCTCCTCCGCGACGCCGCAAAACTGATCCCGATGGACGCACCGCCAGTGATTCTGATCGGCGAATACATCCCCGAGAACTTTCTGCTCGCCTGCGATGACGGCCAGTGGTCGCTCGCAGGTCTGTTCGATTTCGGCGACGTTCTCGCGGGATGGCGCGACTACGATCTGCTCGGCCCCAGCGCCTTCATGGCGGCGGGCCGTCCGCGCCGGGTGAAGAGCCTGCTCGAAGGCTTCGGCTATGCCAGGCTGGACTTTGCGCACAAGCGCCGCCTGATGGCCCTGATGCTGCTGCACCGCGCCAGCGACCTCAACAGCCACATCTGCATCGAGGGCTGGCAGGAGAGGGCGGGGGATCTGATCGAGCTGCAGGAGCTGATCTGGCCGGGCTGAGCGCTGCTCGTCATTCCGGGGCGCGCGCAGCGCGAACCCGGAATCCATTTCTCTACACGCGCTGCGGCCCGATGGATTCCGGGTTTGATGCTCCGCATCGCCCCGGAATGACGGCTGGGGGCCGGATGCGCGCGCCGGTTGGGCAGGGGCTGGGCGGCGCCTCCACAATGAGCTCTCAAGCGGGGCAGACTAATTTTTGCGCAATTGCCCGTCTTTGTATGCAATCGCGGGCGCAGTGCAGAGCGGTGAAAATACGAGATACTCTGCATTATCAGTTGTTTAGAGAGAATTTAGTCTCCCGTTAAGCCTTGGCACAAACCTTGCGAATCCAGCTCCAACCAAAAAACTTTTGCGTTGGAGCGATTTCATGAAGCGCCGCGATTTCCTCAAATCCGTTTCCGGGTTGGCCGCTGGCGCGGCGCTTCCGGCCATGCCGTCCGTGATCTCCCCGGCCAAGGCCGATGCCCGCTCGGAGACGCTGCTGATCGTCTCGGAGGGCGGCCCCAACAATCTCGATATCCATGGCGTCGGCACCAACGTGCCCGGCTATGAAGTCTCCTGGAATTGCTACGACCGCCTGATCAGCCACGAGATGAAGAGCGGCCCGGGCGGGGTGCCCTATTACGACCGCGACAAGTTCAAGGGCGAGCTCGCCGACGACATGAAGATCGACGACATGTCGGTCACCTTCAAGCTGAAGAAGAACGCCAAATTCCACGACGGCACGCCGGTCACGGCGAAAGACGTGAAATGGTCGCTCGACCGCGCCGTCAGCGTCGGCGGCTTCCCGACCTTCCAGATGAGCGCGGGCTCGCTGACCAAGGCCGAGCAGTTCGTCGTGCTCGACGATCACACCGTGCGCGTCGACTTCCTGAAGAAGGACAGGCTGACGATCCCCGATCTCGCGGTCATCGTGCCCTGCATCGTCAATTCCGAGCTGGTGAAGAAGAACGCCAGCGAGAAGGACCCATGGGGTCTCGAATACACCAAGCAGCAGACCGCCGGCTCCGGCGCCTACAAGGTGACGAAGTGGACCGCGGGCACCGAAGTCATCATGGAGCGCAACGACGACTGGGTCGGCGGTCCGCTTCCCAAGATCAAGCGCGTGATCTGGCGCATGGTGCCGCAGGCGGGTAACCGCCGCGCGCTGCTCGAGCGCGGCGATGCCGACATTTCCTATGAGTTGCCGTTCAAGGATTTCCAGGAGATGAAGGCGAACGGCAAGCTCAACGTGGTGTCGCTGCCGTTCTCCAACGGCATTCAATATATCGGCATGAACGTGACCAAGCCGCCGTTCGATAACGTCAAGGTGCGGCAGGCCATGGCCTATGCCATGCCGTACCAGAAGATCATGGACGCCGTGCTGTTCGGCCTCGGCAATCCCATGTTCGGCGCAAAGGACAAGGCGACCGAAGTCGCCTGGCCGCAGCCACACAAGTTCAACACCGACATGGAGAAGGCGAAGGCGCTATTGGCCGAGGCCGGCTATGCCAACGGTTTCGAGACCACGATCTCGTTCGATCTCAATTTCGCCGGCGTCAACGAGCCGCTCTGCGTGCTGGTGCAGGAGAGCCTCGCCCAGCTCGGCATCAAGACCACCATCAACAAGGTGCCCGGCGCCAACTGGCGCACCGAGCTCAACAAGAAAGAGATGCCGCTGTTCACCAACGTGTTCTCGGGCTGGCTCGATTACCCGGAGTACTTCTTCTACTGGTGCTATCACGGCAACAATTCCGTGTTCAACACCATGAGCTACAAGTCGGCGGCGATGGACAAGTTCATCGACGGCGCGCGCACGGCGGCAGCCACCGGCGACAAGGCCGCCTACGATGCCGACGTGAAGGGCTTCGTCGATCTCGCCTTCGCCGACATCCCGCGCATCCCGCTGTATCAGCCGTTCGTCAACGTCGCTATGCAGAAGAACGTCACGGGCTATCAGTACTGGTTCCACCGCCGGCTCGACTATCGCGCGATGGCGAAGGGGTGACGAGGCGAATAGGGAGTGGCGAATAGCGAATAGGGGAGCAGGGATCATGACGGTCAACCGCGAACGACTATTCGCCATTCGCTACTCGCCACTCGCAAGCGCGGAGCGCTGCCGATGCTGACCATGATCGGCAAGCGCCTGATGTTCGCGATCCCCTCGCTGATCGGCGTCGTCATCGTCACCTTCCTGCTGACGCGCGCGCTGCCGGGCGATCCCGCCGCCTACTTTGCCGGCCCCGCCGCGACGAAAGAAGCCGTCGAGCAGATCCGGAAAAAGCTCGGCTTCGACAAGCCACTGATCGAGCAGTTCTTCCGCTACGCCAACGATCTCGCGCACGGCGATTTCGGCAACTCGCTGACGACGGGCCAGCCCGTCGCTACCGAGATCCGCAACCGCCTGCCGGCCTCGGCCGAGCTGACGCTGCTCGGCCTCTTCGTGTCCATTGCGATCGCCATTCCGCTCGGCGTGCTGGCGGCAACGCGGCCGGGATCATGGATCGACCATCTCTGTCGGGTGACGACCACGGCCGGCGTCTCGCTGCCGGTGTTCTTCACCGGCCTCGTGCTGGTCTATGTCTTCTACTTCCGGCTGGGCTGGTCGCCGGCGCCGCTCGGCCGCCTCGACGTGTTTTACAGCGCGCCGCCGACGGTGACAGGCTTCTATCTGATCGACACCTTGATCGCGCGCGATTATGAAGCGTTCCGCTCGGCACTGAGCCAGTTGATTCTTCCCGCAACGACGCTTGCGATCTTCTCGCTGGCGCCGATCGCGCGCATGACCCGCGCCTCCATGCTCGCGGTGCTCGCATCCGAATTCGTCCGCACCGCGCGCGCCAGCGGCCTGTCGCCGGCAACCGTGATCGTCACCTACGCGTTCCGTAATGCGATGCTGCCCGTGATCACCACGCTCAGCATGGTGTTCTCGTTCCTGCTCGGGGCCAACGTGCTGGTGGAGAAGGTGTTCGCCTGGCCCGGCATCGGTTCCTACGCGGTGGAAGCGCTGATCTCTTCGGACTTCGCGCCGGTGCAGGGTTTTGTGCTGACCATGGCGGTGATGTACGTGCTGCTCAATCTCGTGATCGACATTTTGTACGGCGTGATCGATCCCCGCGTCAGGTTGGAGGGCTAGGTTATGAGCTCCGTTGCGCCAGCTGTTGAACCTGTCGGTCCCGCCCGCACGTCAGGCCTCGTCGCGATTTTTGAACAGACCCGTTACGTCCTCAGCGAGAACAAGGTCACGGGCTTTGCCTTCGCGCTGCTCCTGATCATCGTGTTCGCCGCGCTGTTCGGCCCCTATGTCGTGCCCTACGATCCGCTCGCCTCCGACACGGCCGCCGCGTTGAAACCACCGTCCGCGGCACACTGGTTCGGCACCGACCAGCTCGGCCGCGATATCTTCAGCCGCGTGATCGTCGCCACGCGCCTCGACGTCTTCATCGCGGTCGCCTCGGTGGCGCTGGTGTTCCTGATGGGCGGCCTCGCCGGCATTGCGGCCGGCTATTTCGGCGGCTGGACCGATCGCGTCGTCGGCCGCATCGCCGACACCATCATGGCCTTTCCGCTGTTCGTGCTGGCGATGGGCATCGTCGCCGCGCTGGGCAATACCGTGCAGAACATCATCCTGGCCACCGCCATCGTCAACTTCCCGCTCTATGCCCGCGTCGCGCGCGCCGAGGCCAATGTCCGCCGCAATGCCGGTTTCGTGCAGGCCGCGCGTCTCTCCGGCAACGGCGAATTCCGCATTCTCTTGGTGCACATCCTGCCGAACATCATGCCGATCATGATCGTGCAGATGTCGCTGACCATGGGCTACGCCATCCTCAACGCCGCCGGCCTCTCCTTCATCGGCCTCGGCGTCCGCCCGCCGACCGCCGAATGGGGCATCATGGTCGCCGAAGGCGCGGGCTTCATGGTGTCGGGCGAATGGTGGATCGCGCTCTTCCCCGGCCTTGCTCTGATGGTTGCCGTGTTCTGCTTCAACCTCCTCGGCGACGGCCTGCGCGACATCGTCGACCCCCAGCGGAGGACGTGATGGTTGGTCTTCAGTCAGCGGCGAGCGAAGCGAGACTGACCGGTGAGGAGGGCACTGTCTTCTCGCTCCCTCCCCCCTTGTGGGGGAGGGTTGGGGAGGGGGGTAGCCCAGGAAAAGGTGTCTGTGGGATGGATGTTGCGGTGCTCGCATGCGGAGAGAGCCCCCGTGTGGCACCCCCCTCCCTGCCCCTCCCCCACAAGGGGGGAGGGAATGAGAGAGCGGCGCCCGCCTCACGCGCAAATTCCTGGCCGAAATTCTCCAATGATTTCAGTCGCCATTCTACTGTGCATGGGGTTGTTTTCGAATGTTTGAGTGACGGGAGGCGTCCATGACCGCCCAGCCGCTGCTCGACGTCCGGGACCTCACGGTCGAATTCACCACCCGCCGCGGCATCGTCAAGGCGGTGCAGCACGTCAACATCTCCGTGGCCAAGGGCGAGACGCTCGCCATCGTCGGCGAGTCCGGCTCCGGCAAGTCGGTGACCTCCTACGCGGTGATGCGCATCCTCGACCGCGCCGGCAAGATCGCCGAGGGCTCGGTGCTGTTCTCCGGCATCGACGTCAAGGCGGCGACCGAAGACCAGATGCGCGATCTGCGCGGCCGCGAAGTCTCGATGATCTTCCAGAACCCGCGCGCCGCGCTGAACCCGATCCGGAAAGTGGGCGATCAGATCGAGGACGTCCTGCGCACCCATGTGCAGCAGGCCCAGGTGGCCGATCACGGCGAGAAGGCGATCGAGGCGCTGGAGCAGGTCAAGATCGCCCGCCCGCGCGAGCGCTACCACGCCTACCCGTTCGAGCTGTCGGGCGGCATGTGCCAGCGCGTCGTCATCGCGCTCGCGCTCGCCTGCAATCCGCAGCTCCTGATCGCGGACGAGCCGACCACGGGCCTCGACGTCACCACGCAGAAGGCGGTGATGGACCTGATCGTCGAGCTGACCAAGCGCCGCGCGATGTCGACCATCCTGATCACCCACGATCTTGGCCTCGCTGCCGCCTATTGCGACCGCGTCGTCGTCATGGAGAAGGGCCGCGTCGTCGAGACCGCCACGGCCGCCGACATTTTTGCGAACCCGCAGCACCCCTATACGAAGAAGCTGATGCGCGCGACGCCGCGGCTCGGGGTGAGCTTGCGAGATCTGCTGCCGGAAGAGGAAGCGAGCGCCTCGCAATCCTTCTCCGTCATGGCCGGGCTTGACCCGCCTGCGGGGCCGAAGCCCCTTCGGCGCGGCGAAGGCCCGGCCATCCATCACGCTTCGCAAGATTCGTCTCAGTCGATGGACCCCCGGGTCAAGCCCGGGGGTGACGAGAATCCAAAGCTTCTCCTCCGCGTCGACAAGCTCGTCAAAGAATATCCGCGCCAAGGCGCCACCGCCGTGCTCGGCAAACTGTTCGGCCGCAAGCCGCCGGTGGAGCCGGACGTGTTCCGCGCCGTCGATGGCATCAGCTTTGCGATCGGCCAGGGCGAGAGCGTCGGCCTCGTCGGCGAATCCGGTTGCGGCAAATCGACGACGTCGATGATGGTGATGCGTCTGCTCGACCAGACCTCCGGCCTGATCCAGTTCGACGGCGAGGACATCTCCGGCATTGCGCCCGCCGCCTTCGCCCGGCTGCCGCAGCGCAGCCGCATCCAGATGGTGTTCCAGGACCCGACCGACAGCCTCAACCCGCGCTTCACCGCCGCGCGCGCCATCGCCGACCCGATCATGCAATTGGGCGACATCAGGGGACGCGACGCGCTGCGCGCCCGCTGCGAGGAGCTCGCCACCATGGTCGGCCTGCCGCACAATCTGCTCGACCGCTTCCCGCACCAATTGTCCGGCGGCCAGAAGGCCCGCGTCGGTATCGCCCGGGCGATCGCGCTGCATCCCAAGCTCGTGATCCTGGACGAGCCGACCGCGGCGCTGGACGTCTCCGTGCAGGCGGTGGTGTTGAACCTGCTGCAGGACCTCAAGGCGCGGCTAGGTATGAGCTATCTGTTCGTCTCGCATGATTTGAATGTGGTGCGCCTGCTGTGCGATCGTGTCATTGTGATGCGGACCGGACGGATCGTCGAGGAAGGCTCTTCCGAGCAGGTGCTCGGCGATCCCAAGGACGACTACACCAAGGAGCTGCTGACGGCGATCCCGCATCCGCCGTTGCCGGTGCACTGATTGCTGGGACGCGTGATGGCCGAACCCCTGGACGACTATATCGACGCATTATCGAAGGCGCTGGCGCTGCCGATCGAGGAGGCCTGGCGGCCCGCCGTGCGCGCCAACCTCGAGGTGTCGCTGCGGCTTGGCCGTCTGGTCGACGAATTCGCGCTGCCGGACGAGACCGAGCCGGCGCCGATCTTCACGGCCTGACGCCATGACCGCCAAGCCAGAGATGACGGCCGCCGAGATCGCGAGTGCGGTTGCGGCGTGCAAGATGTCCGCGCTCGATGCCACTGACGCCGCGCTCGCGCGCATCGCGCAGCATGACGGCATCCTCAATTCCTTCACCGACGTCACCGCCGACCGCGCCCGCGCCAAAGCGCGCGCGATCGATGCCGACATGGCCGCCGGCAGGACAGTCGGTCCGCTCGCCGGCGTGCCCTTCGCCGTCAAGAACCTGTTCGATGTTGCGGGCCTGCCAACGCGTGCCGGCTCGAAGATCAATCGCGACCTCGCGCCCGCCAGGCGCGATGCGACGCTGATCGAGCGCATGGAAGCGGCCGGCGCGGTTCTGGTCGGCGCGCTCAACATGGGCGAGTATGCCTACGATTTCACCGGCGAGAACATCCATGACGGACCCTCACGCAATCCGCACGACACCACGCGGATGAGCGGCGGCTCCTCGGGCGGCTCGGGCAGCGCCGTCGGCGGCGCGCTGGTGCCGATCGCACTCGGCTCCGATACCAACGGCTCGATCCGCGTGCCGTCGTCCTTCTGCGGCGTCTTCGGCCTGAAGCCGACCTATGGCCGGCTGTCGCGCGCGCGCTCGTTCCCGTTCGTGGCGAGCCTCGATCATCTCGGCCCGTTGGCGCGATCCGTCACCGATCTCGCGCTCGCTTATGACGCGATGCAGGGCCCGGACGCAGACGACGGTGCCTGCAGCACGCGTGCTGTCGAGCCCGTCACGCCGCTGCTCGATGAGTCCATTTCCGGCTTGCGCGTTGCGATCGCCGGCGGGCACTTCCAGAAGAACGTGTTTCCGGAAGCCGTCGAGGCCGTCAGCCGTATCGCCAAGGCGCTGGGCGCAACGCAAGTGGTCGATGTTCCCGAAGCATCGCGCGCCCGCGCCGCCGCCTATGTCATCACCACCACGGAAGGCGCTTCACTCCATCTCGACCGCCTGCGCAAGCGCCCTGGCGATTTTGACCCGGCGGTGCGCGACCGGCTGATCGCGGGGGCGATGGTGCCGGCCGCGCTGGTCGATCGCGCCCAGAAATTCCGTCGCTGGTATCGCGCGCAACTCACCGAGGTCTTCAAATCGGTCGATGTTCTGCTGGCACCCGCAACGCCCTGCACCGCGCCAAAACTCGGCCAGGTCAATTTCAATCTCGACGGCGTCGAGCTGCCGGTCCGCGCCAATATCGGCATCCACACCCAGCCGATCTCCTTCATTGGCCTGCCGGTGGTCGCGGTCCCCGTGCCGCTCGAGCCGCTGCCGATCGGCGTGCAGATCATTTGCGCGCCCTGGCGCGAGGACATCGCGCTGCGCGTCGCGCACGCATTGGAGAAGATGGGCGTCGTCGCCGCGCCCGCGCCGAGAGGATTCTAAGATGCAGATCGATCTCCCCGACGTGGTTGCGGAAGTCAAAGCCGCGTTCGAGCGTTATGAGCAGGCCCTCGTCAGCAACGACGTCGCCGTGCTCGGCGAGCTCTTCCGCAACGACCCGCGCACGCTGCGCTACGGCATCGGCGAGAACCTCTATGGCTACGAGGCGATCTCAGGCTTCCGCGCCGCGCGCCCGCCGGTCGGCCTCAACCGCCGCACCGCCAAGACCGTGATCACGGCTTACGGCCGCGACACGGCCGTGGCGTCCACCTTGTTCTATCGCGATACGGCTCCCGGCAAGGTCGGCCGGCAGATGCAGACGTGGATACGTTTCCCGGAGGGCTGGCGCGTCGTCGCCGCTCATGTCAGCATCATCGACGAGCCGAAAGAGACCGTATGACGCTTGATGATCTTCCGCAGGGCACCTTGCCGGCCGAGCCGGTGGTGCCGCGTGTCGACCGTCCATCGCCGTCGCTGCTGAAGATCACGCGCGCCGAGGAGCTGCGGCTGCAGCTTGCCGACGAGATCGTGCGGGGAACGCTGGCGCCGGGCGCGCCGCTGGACGAGACCGATATCGCGCGGCGCTTCAACGTCTCGCGCACGCCGGTACGCGAGGCGTTGCGCCAGCTGGTGGCGAGCGGCCTCGTCGAGGCGCGGCCGCATCGCGGCGCCGTCGTGGCGCGGCCATCCATCGAGCGGCTCAAGAGCATGTTCGAGGCGATGGCGGAGCTCGAGGCCTTGTGCGCAGGCCTGGCCGCCGAACGCATGTCAGCGGCCGAGCGTCACGGCCTGGAGGCCATACACGAGGAATTGCGGGTACTGAGCTACACCGGCAATCCCGAGCGCTTCCACGAGGTCAACGAGCGCTTCCACAACGCGATCTATGCCGGCTCGCAGAACGGCTACATCGCCGAGATCACGCTCGCGACCCGCGTCCGCGTGCAGCCGTTCCGCCGCGCCCAGTTCCGCAACCTCGGCCGCCTCGCCAAGTCGCAAGCCGAGCACGACCGCGTCGTCGTCGCCATCATGCGCGGCGACAAGCAGGGCGCCGCCGCCGCCATGCGCGCGCATATCGAGCTGGTGCGCGGGGAGTATGAGATCTACGCGGTGTCGGTGTGAGTTGCGTGCTCACTGCGAGGTGAAGGAGAGGCGCCGGTTCTCGGGAACCCTGCTTTGCCCTGATCGTTTCCTCCCATCGATCCGATCAGGAGAAAATATCATGGCCTCCTCCGAGAAAGATCCCCGTCATCACACCCAGAAGATGAAGCAGCGTCTGCAGGAGACGGTGACGCACTTGCGCGAAGACATCCGCAAGGTCGACGAGCCCCAGCTCACCGCGATGTTCGAAACGTCCGCAGAGGTGCTGTCAGGCCTCGTCAAGGCGTTCGACGACTATGAGAAGAAGAACGAAGCTGCCTGGCGCAAGTCGGCGTGAGGCGGTGGCCGTCGTCTAAGCCGTCGCAGCTTCCGCCATAAACTTCCGCCATCCCCCGAACGCGGTGATGTCGCGGGCTTCGCTCAGCACTGCCGGCTCGACGAGGAATCCCTTCACGCTGCGCCCGTCGGCGAGCCTGATCGTGCCGATCGCCATCGGCGAAGGAATCGCATCGACGAACTTGCCGAAGGCGGACGATGATAGCGACCAGATCTCCAGCTCGATCGCAGCGCCTTGGCCGGCCTCGACGCGCAGCAGGCCCGGCTTCGGCGGCGTGGTCTGAAGCGCATACAGCTTGTAGTCGGCGGCCGTCCTGGTGGCCTCGATCAAGCGTGCGTTCAGCGCCGTCAGCTCCCCGTTCAGCGCCATGCCGGAGAGATGCGCGCCGACCACCGCAATCGGGATTTCATCGCCACTGCTTGCGGGTAGTGGCGCGAGTGGGGCCTGCGCCACACCCTTCGCGCCGAGCGTCAGCTTCGTATCGGCATGGAACACCCGTCCGATGCTTGCGAGCAGCGCGTCGCGCCCTGCGGGCGCCAGCAACGTGATGCCGAACGGAATGCCGTCGCTGCGCATCGAGGCCGGCACGGCGAGGCCGCAGAGATCGAGCAGGTTGACGAAGTTGGTGTAGGTGCCGAGCCGGCTGTTGAGCTCGATCGGATTGGCCAGCACCTGCGCGGTCGTATAGGCCGTCGGCGCCGTCGGCAGCACCAGCGCGTCGATGTTGGCGAACGTTCGCTCGGCAATCTTGCGCAGTCCCTGCAGGCGATAGAGCGCGGAGAAGGTGTCCGCCGCCGTGAGCCGCGCGCCGCCCGCGGTGATCTCCCGCGTCACGGGATGGATCGCATCAGGCGCGGACGCCAGCAGGCTCTTGATCACGAGGTAACGCTCGGCGACCCAGGGGCCCTCGTAGAGCAGCCGGGCCGTCTCATAGAACGGCTCGAGGTCGAACTCGACCAGCGTTGCCCCAAGCGCGGTCCATCGCTTCAGCGCATCGCTGTAGGCGGCTTCCGCCTTCCTGTCGCCGAAGAAGATCAGCTGGCCGTTGCGCGGCACGCCGAGGCGCAGGTTTGCCGGCATCGGCGTGATCGCGCCGAGCGGCCGGTCGCGCGAGAACGGATCGGCCTGGTCGGGGCCGGCCATCACCGACAGCGCGAGGGCGGCATCGTCCACCGTCAGTGCGAACACCGAGATGCAGTCGAGCGTGCGGCAGGCCGGCACCAGGCCTGCGGTCGAGATCATGCCGAGGCTCGGCTTCAGCCCGACGATGTTGTTGAGCATCGCCGGCACGCGGCCGGAGCCGGCGGTATCCGTGCCGAGCGACAGCGGCACGAGCCCGGCGCCGACCGCGGTGGCCGAGCCCGAGCTCGATCCGCCGGGAATGAGATCATCGCGGATCGAGTTGCGCGGGATACCATAGGGCGAGCGCACGCCGACGAGGCCGGTCGCGAACTGGTCGAGATTGGTCTTGCCGATGATGATCGCGCCCGCCGCACGCAGGCGCTCGACCGCTGTCGAGTCGTGCGTGGGCGTGTAGGAGAAAGCCGGGCAGGCCGCGGTGGTCGGAAAGCCCAGCGCGTCGATATTGTCCTTCACCGCAACAGGCACGCCGTAAAGCGGCAGGCTGGCCGCATCCGCCCGGGCCGCCAGCTTCTCCGCTTCCGCAATCGCGGCTTTCTCCTCGCGCAGGCTGATGAACACGGCGGGATCGTCGTGATCGCGGATGCGCCGATAGGTCCGCGCGACCGTTTCTGCCGGCGTCAGCGTGCCCGCGCGGTGCGCGGCCACAATCGCGGCGATCGTTTCAGGCTGCTCGGCCCCCATGGCGGCAAAACTCCGGCAATTCGTCTTGGCCCCGAGTGAAGCAAGCGATGTGCCATTGTGTACAGAATCCGGGCAGGACCATCGTTCCGGATCTTATCGTGCGATCAGTGGCTTGGGGGATATTCCGGCCGCCGCGCGCCCGCTCGCCTCGGCGACCCCTCGCCTGCATCTGCTCAAATCATGGGCAGCCTGGATCAGGTGAAGCCGGAGAGGATCCGGAGCAGCTGCGCCCGGTTCTCCTTGCCGATCTTGGCCTCGACATGCCGCTCGTGCTCGGCCGCGAGCCGCTTGAACTTTTCGAGCGCCGTCTCGCCCTGCGCCGTGAGGTGCAGCGCATGCGAGCGCCGGTCCTCCTTCGACTTGATCCGCTTCACCAGCTTGCGCTGCTCGAGGCTGTCGAGCAGGTGCACCAGCCGGGCGCGCTCGATGCCGAGTCGTTTTGCCACCGCCATCTGCGACAGGCCCGGATTGGCGCCGATTACGGTCAGCACCGAATATTGCGTCGGCCTGATGTCGACGTCTCGAAGCGTCTTGATGAAGTCCTGAAAGATCCAGATCTGGAAGCGCCGCACCGCATAGCCGGCGTGGCCGACCAGTGCGTCGAGGCCAACGTCGTCGCCGACATCGCGTGGTGCCGCGCCGTTGCCGGCGCGCTTGCGTGGGGAGTGGCGGGTGTCGGCCCGGGCTGCTGAGGGTGGCACGTCGGTATCTCCTGTCGCGCAACCCTAGCGCTCCTGAGCCCGAAGCGAAAGATTGTTGTTGACGACAACAATTGCCACGCCCAACATTATGGCCAAAGCGGCCCGGAACGAGGCTGCGGCCGATCCTGTAACCGGGATGGAGGAGGAAACACATGACAGTTGCCTCACATGGTGACGTTGCAGGCCTGTTCGCAACGCCGAGGACGGTCGCGGAGCATCGGCCCGACGGCAGCATCGTTCTGCGCTCGCCCGAGCCGCTCGGCGAGTTTGCGCGCTGCACCGGCGATTGGCTGGAGCAATGGGCGCAGCAAAGGCCGGATGCGATCTTCCTCGCCGAGCGCGGCAATGTCGACCAGCCCTGGACCACCGTCACCTATGCGCAGGCGCTGCGGAAGGTGCGCGCCGCCGCGTCCTGGATCCTGGCGCAAGGGCTCAGCGCCGATCGCCCCGTGGCGATCCTCTCCGACAACAGCGTCGATCATGCGCTGCTCGCGCTCGCAGCCCAGCATGTCGGCGTACCCTCGGCGGCGATCTCGCCGGCCTATTCGCTGATGTCGAAGGACTTCGACAAGCTCAAGAGCATGATTGCGCTGCTCGACCCCGGCGCGATCTACGTCTCCGCGCTCCAGCCGTTCGCACCAGCGCTGGCCGCCATCAAGCCGCTGCACAACGCACAGATCATCAGCGGCAACGCCGATGACGCCGACGCGCTCGCGTTCCGCGCCATTGCGGCAACGCCCGAGACGCCCGGCGTCGCAAAAGCCTTCGCCGCGGTGACGCCGGACACGATCGCAAAATTCCTGTTCACCTCGGGCTCGACCGGCACGCCGAAAGCCGTCATCAACACCCAGCGCATGCTGACCTCGAGCCAGCAGGCCAAGGCGCAGACCTGGACCTTTCTCGAACAGAGCCGCGATCTCGTCATTCTCGATTGGCTGCCCTGGAGCCACACCTTCGGCGCCAACCACAATTTCAACCTCGTGCTGCGCAACGGCGGCTCGCTCTACATCGACGCCGGCAAGCCCGCGCCCGGCCTGTTCGCGACGTCGCTCGCCAATTTGAAAAGCGTGATGCCGACGGTCTATTTCAACGTGCCGCGCGGCTTCGACATGCTGATCGCGGCACTGCGAAGCGACGAGGAATTGCGGCGCCGCTTCTTCGGCGAGGTGAAATTCGCGTTCTACGCCGGCGCCGCGTTGCCGCAGAATCTGTGGGATGCGCTCGCAGAGCTCTCGCTCCAGACGGTCGGCCACACGCTGCCGATGGTCTCGGCCTGGGGCTCGACGGAAACCTCACCGCTCGCCACCGACTGTCATTTCCTCGCCGAGCGCTCCGGCAACATCGGCGTGCCCATTCCCGGCACCGAGCTGAAGCTCGTCACCTCCGGCGACAAGCTCGAGGTGCGGGTGCGCGGCCCCAACGTCACGCCCGGCTATTGGAAGGCACCGGAGCTGACGAGGCAAGCGTTCGACGAGGAGGGCTTCTACCTGATCGGCGACGCCGTGAAGCTTGCCGATAACGCGCGCCCCGAGCGCGGCCTGTTCTTCGACGGCCGCGTTGCCGAAGATTTCAAGCTCAACTCCGGCACATGGGTCAGCGTCGGCGGCTTGCGCGTTGCCGGCATCGCCGCGCTGGCACCGCTGGCGCAGGACATCGTCGTCGCCGGTCACGGCGGCGACGAGGTGCGCTTCCTCGTGTTTCCGAACATCGCAGCCTGCCGCACCCTTGCCGGCCTGCCCGAGACCGTGGCCGCGACCGAGGTGCTCGCGCACGACAAGATCAGGACGGCAATCGCACAGGGGCTGGCGCGGCTGAAACAGCAGAGCGCCAACTCCTCCGCTCACGCCACTCGCGCGTTGCTGCTTGCCGAGCCTCCTTCGGTTGACGGCGGCGAGATCACCGACAAGGGCTACATCAACCAGCGCGCCGTGCTGACGCGCCGCGCCGATGCCGTGGCGCGGCTGAACGATGATGCGTCGGGGGAGTGGATCGGGTTGTAAAGGCCGAGTCAGCGACGCCACATTCCGCTGTCATTCCGGGGCGCGCCTCTTGGCGCGAGCCCGGAATCCATTTCACCGCAGGGGTGTTGCGCGATGGATTCCGGGTTCGCGCTACGCGCGCCCCGGAATGACGAGCGGGATACGCCAGCCACCCTGTCGCAATATCCTGCCGATTCTTTTGTTGCCTAAGCAACTAATTTGTGCGAACCACTTCAGACGGAGATGACGGCGGAGAACCGCTGCGTCTGATTCTGGAGGAAACAATGCGCGGCAGAGATGATGCCGTCGGCAAATGCCGACGCATGCCGGACGACGGGGCGCCTCTCCGGCGCGGCGCGTCAACTCTAGCTGCTGTCCGTCACCGCGCCGAGATTGTCGTGCAGCCGCCGGAGCAGGTCGATCAGCACTTCGCGCTCGTCCTTGCTGAGGCAGGACAGCAGGCGCCGCTCACGCTCGAACGCAGCGACAATCACCTTGTCGTGGGTGGCGCGGCCCCTTGCCGTCAACGAGATCGAGTGCGTGCGGCCGTCGTTCGGGTCGGTGCGGATCGACACCAGTCCGCGCTTTTCCAGGCCAGCAAGGGTCCTGCTCACCGGCCCTTTGTCGAAGCCGATGACGTGGCAGATGCGCGAGGCGGGAATGCCGGGCTCGATCGCCAGCAGCGACATGATCCGCCATTCCGTGACGTTGACGCCGAACTCCCGCTGATAGAACGCGGTCGCGCTGTTCGACAGCTTGTTGGCGATGAAGGTGATGAACGCCGGGACGTAGCGCTCGAGATCGAGCGTCGGTCCCGCATCGCTGGGCGCGGGCTTCTGGCGGGCTCTGGTCGACGACGGCGGCATATCGGGTTTCTAACTCGCGGCGGGCCCAAAGACCTAAGGGCATGCGCCGTCCTTTCACAAGATCAAAATGAGGGAGGTCTCCCATGACCGCATCCGGCTCCGCGGGATCGGGTGTCCCGCATCTCGACGTCGATCCCTTCGACATGACTTTTTTTGCCGATCCCTATCCCGCCCATGAGCTGCTGCGGGAGGCCGGCCCGGTGGTTTATCTCGACAAATGGAAGGTCTATGGCGTGGCGCGCTATGCCGAGGTCCACGCGGTGCTGAACGATCCCGCCACCTTCTGCTCCAGCCGCGGCGTCGGGCTTTCAGACTTCAAGAAGGAAACGCCGTGGCGGCCGCCGAGCCTGATCCTTGAGGCCGACCCGCCGGCGCACACCCGCACCCGCGCCGTGCTGTCCAAGGTGCTGTCGCCGACGGTGATGAAGCAGGTGCGCGACCGTTTTGCGGCGGCGGCGGAGGAACGGGTCGACGCGCTGCTCGAACAGCGCAGCTTCGACGCGATCACCGACCTTGCCGAGGCTTATCCGCTGTCGATCTTCCCCGATGCGCTCGGCCTGAAGCCGGAAGGGCGCGAGCATCTGATCCCCTATGCCAGCGTCGTGTTCAACGCCTTTGGCCCTCCCAACCAGTTGCGCCAGCAGGCGATCAAGCGCTCGGCGCCGCATCAAGCCTATGTCGCCGAGCAGTGCCAGCGCGAGAACCTGGCACCCGGCGGCTTCGGCGCCTGCATTCATGCGCAGGTCGACGAGGGGGCCATTACGGCGAGCGAGGCGCCGCTGCTGGTGCGCTCGCTGCTGTCGGCCGGTCTCGATACCACCGTCAACGGCATCGGCGCCGCCGTCTATTGCCTCGCGCGCTTCCCCGACCAGTGGCAGCGCCTGCGCGAGGATCTCACGCTGGCACGCGGCGCCTTCGAGGAGGCGGTGCGTTTCGAGAGCCCGGTGCAGACCTTCTTCCGCACCACCACCCGTGAGGTCGAGCTTTCCGGTGCGCGTATCGGCGAGGGCGAGAAGGTGCTGATGTTCCTTGCCGCAGCCAATCGCGATCCGCGGCGCTGGGACGATCCCGACGCTTACGACATCACCCGTCGCACCTCCGGCCATGTCGGCTTCGGCTCCGGCATCCACATGTGCGTCGGCCAGCTCGTCGCCCGCCTCGAAGGCGAAGTGATGTTGACCGCGCTGGCGCGTCGCATCGCGAAGATCGAGATCACGGGCGAGCCGAAGCGCCGCTTCAACAACACCCTGCGCGGGCTCGACAGCCTGCCTGTCACCATCACCCCGGCCTGACGAGGAGACTCGATGCCCGCCATCATCTTTATCCATGCCGACGGCAAGCCCGACCGCGTCGAGACTTCAGGCGGCGAGAGCGCCATGCAGGCCGCGACCCGTCACGGCGTCGACGGCATTTTGGCCGAATGCGGCGGCAACGCGATGTGTGCAACCTGCCACGTCTATGTCGATGAGAGCTGGCTCGCGCGCCTGCCGGCGATAGCTGACGACGAGGATGCGCTGCTCGACGGCACTGCCGCCGAGCGGCGGCCGAACAGCCGCTTGTCCTGCCAGATCACTATCACGTCCGAGCTCGACGGGCTCGTGCTGAGACTGCCCGATCGGCAGGTGTGAATCTCAATATGTCGGCAACGACCGGCGACCAACAAACAGGGGAGGGAATGATGAAGCATCTGAAGTGGACGCTCGCGCTGGCGGCGAGCCTGGTGACCGGCGCGGCGAGCGCCGAGATATCGGACAATATCGTGCGCATCGGCGTGCTCAACGACATCTCCGGCATCTTCCAGGACACCAACGGCATGGGCTCGGTCGAAGCCGCCCGCATGGCCGCGGAGGATTTCAACGGCGGCGGCAAGGGCATCAAGGTCGAGATCGTCTATGCCGATCACCAGAACAAGGCCGATGTCGGCAACGCGATCGCACGCAAATGGCTCGATGTCGAAGGCGTCGACGCCATCGTCGACGTGCCCAACTCGGCCGTCGGCCTGTCCATCAACGCGCTCCTGCGCGACAGCCGCATGACCTTCCTGGCGTCATCGACGGCGAGCTCGGATCTCACCGGCAAGGCGTGTTCGCCCAACACCATCCAGTGGGTCAACGACGCCTGGGCGACCGGCAACACCACGGCAGCGGCGATGATGTCGCGCGGCGGCAAGGACTGGTATTTCCTGACGGTCGATTACGCGCTCGGCAAGGGCATCGAGGCGGAGGCGCAGAAATACATCGAGGGTCACGGCGGCAAGGTGATCGGCTCGTCCAAGCATCCGCTCGGCACCTCCGATTTCGCGTCCTTCCTGCTGCAGGCGCAGAGCTCGAAGGCGCAGGTGATCGGACTCGCCAATGCAGGCGGCGACACCATCAACGCGGTGAAGCAGGCCGCCGAGTTCGGCATCCAGCAAAGCGGCCAGAAGCTCGTCGCCTTCCTGCTCTTCATCAACGACCTCCACGGCATGGGCATCAAGGTCGCGCAGGGCCTCCAGCTCATGGAAGCCTTTTACTGGGACATGAACGACGATACGCGCGCATTCGCCAAGCGTTTCGCCGCGCGGCCCGGCATGAACGGCAAGATGCCGAGCGGCAACCAGGCCGGCGTCTACGCTTCCACCCTCGCCTATCTCAACGCCGTCGCGGCCACCGGCAGCGACAATGCCAAGCAGGTCGTGCCCGAGATGAAGAAGTTCAAGGGCAAGGACAAGCTGTTCGGCGACACCACGATCCGCCAGGACGGTCGCGTCGTGCATCCGATGTATCTGTTCGAGGTGAAGAAGCCGGAGGAGTCGAAATATCCGTATGATTATTACAAGCTGGTCTCGACCATTCCGGCGGACCAGGCGTTCCGTCCGCTGGCGGAGGGCGGGTGTGAGCTGGTGAAGTAGCGAACGCTGTTGCAGCGAGCTCGGTTGCCTTCACCCTCCCCCTTGTGGGCTACCGGATTCACAGATCACCTCCGGGGATCATTAGCTTTGCACCGCGCTTCATGGCCTGGAACTCGAGCCAGCCCTCGAGCATGACGATCGGGCCTGGCTTGCCGTAATAGCCGGTCCATCCGCCGAGGCGCGCGCAGACCCAAGCTGCGCGCGCCAGTGATCCCTTCGGATGGGGATTTTTCTGTCGCTCCGTCTTGCCTTCAAGTTGAGCGCAACAGGCTTCCAGCAGGGGAACGTCCTCGGGCTCGAATGCATCGCTCAGGGGCCGCAGAGGCCCTGG
>NZ_JACCHP010000034.1 GCF_016031625.1 Bradyrhizobium agreste
ATTGCCAAGCAAGCTGCCCGAGCCTGAGTACGAGGAAGGAGCAATCGTGCGCAGGGCCAGTCAGCTCAAGGCCAACTTACGCTTCGGCAAGCGGCGCTGGCGCGTCCCGGAGGCCTTCCGCGGCGAGCTTTTGGCCATCAGGCCACTCGCCACCGATGGGCAATTCGGCGTCTACTTCGGAGCCCATCAAATCGCATCCATCGATCTACGAGGTGATGCAAAATGAACCCGTTACCCATGTCTCCGAACGGTGTTACCCATGTCCCCGGTCCGCACACTTGTCCCGGCCATCCACGTTTTGGGAGCGCGGATACGAAGACGTGGATGCCCGGGTCAAGCCCGGGCATGACGGTGGGGACAGCCCCCGCACCTCACATCCCGCGCCTGTTTCACACCAGCCATGTCGCGCCTCCCTTTGGATGTTCTCGTTGGCGGCAATGTGCCATTGTCCGCGCGCTTCGCCAATTGCGGAGCCTCGCATTCAACGCAGCGAACCATCGACGAGCATCAGACGACATCATGCCTCAGCAGTTCAGCCTCAACCAAACAATCCGCAAGCCCGCCGTCACATCCAAGGGCGGCATCGTCGCCTCGCAATCGCGGCGGGCGGCTGAAGTCGGGGCAGAGGTGCTGGCCGCGGGCGGCGATTGCGTCGACGCGATCGTCGCGACCACGTTTGCCCTCAACGTCCTCGAGCCCTGGAACAGCGGCATCGGCGGCGGCGGTGCGATGGTGCTCTACCGCGCCAAGGAAAATCGCTACCAAGTGATCGACTACGGCATGTGCGCACCGCAGAGCCTGCGCGCCGCCGATTATCCGCTCAGCGGCGAAGGCGCGGCGTCCGATCTGTTTCCATGGCCGCGGGTGAAGGATGACCGCAACGTCCACGGCCCCGGCTCGATCGCCGTGCCCGGCGTCGTCGCCGGAATGGAAGAGGCGCACCGCCGCTACGCCAAATTGCCGTGGAAGGATCTGGTCACGCCGGCAGCTCGGCTCGCCGGCGAAGGCCTGCTGGTCGATTGGTGGACGACGGTGACGATCGCGGGCTCGGCCGCCGATCTCAGACGCTACCCCGCGAGCGCGGCCGCATATCTGAAGGACGGCCTGCCGCCGACCGCGCCATGGGGCATCAAGGCCGAGACGCGGCTGCCGCAGGACGCCCTGAAGGCGACGCTGTCACATCTCGCCGACGCGGGCCCGCGCGATTTCTATCAAGGCGATCTCGCCAGGAGCATTGCTTCCGACATCCAGACCGACGGCGGCTCGCTGTCGGTGGAGGATCTCGGCGCCTTCCGCGCCCACCTGCGCGAGCCGCTGGCGATTCCCTATCGCGAGGGCAAGGTGTTCGCGACCCCGGAGCTCACCGCGGGCCCCACCATGGCGCACGCGCTGCGCCTGTTGCAGCAGAGCTTGGCGCCGGCAGGCGCGCCGGATGCCGGCGCTTATGTCGAATATGCGCTGGCCCTGCAGGCCGCCTTCCGTGAGCGGCTCAAGGACATGGGCGATGCCGACGGCAAGCGCTCGCTCGGCGCCGAATATCTGGCGCCGGCCTGCACCACGCATTTCTCGGTGGTCGATCGTCACGGCAACATCGCGGCGGTGACGCAGACGCTGCTCTCGTCCTTCGGCTCGCGATACGTGACACCGCACAGCGGCATCACCATGAACAACGGCATCATGTGGTTCGACCCGACGCCCGGCACCACCAACTCGCTGGCTCCGGGCAAGCGCTGCCTCTGCAATTACACGCCCGTCATCGCCGAGACCAAGGACGGCAAGCGCCTCGCGGTCGGCGCCTCCGGCGGCCGTCGCATCCTGCCCGCGGTGACGCAGCTCGTGTCCTTTGCGATGGATTACGGCATGGACCTGGATGCCGCCATCCACCAGCCGCGCATCGACGCCAGCGAAGGCGCAGTGGTGATCGGCGATGCGCGCCTGCCTGAGGAGGTGCGCAAGGCGCTTGCGGCGCGCTTCGACTATGAAGAGAGCCGGGTGCAGGCGGTGCCGCAGAAATTCGCCTGTCCGAGCGTCGTGATGCGCGATGGCGCGCTCAACTCCGGCGCGGTCGAGATTTTCCAGCCGTGGGCCGATGCGGTGGCGGAGGCTTGAGTCGGCTGGAATTGCCAGCGCGCGTTGAGCTCCAGCGCGATTACGCATCCAGGAGAGCGTCACGACTCCTCCACATTCGCAGGGAACTTACCTGCCCGGCGTTCGTTCACTGAACGGACAATGCGCTCGCCCCACTGGAGGACATGATGAAGAAACTTGCGCTCGCCGCGTCGCTGATCATTGCGGCCGGCTTCACCTTTGCGAGCCCGGCGCTGGCGAAGGGTGGGCATGGCCACGGACATGGTCATGGCTATAAGATAGGCCATCATCACTATGGCACGCCGCCCGGATGGTACCATGGGCGCAAGGTCGGCTGGCGCGGTTACGGCTGCCCGCCCGGACTGTGGAAGCAGGGCCGCTGCTGATGCCATCTTGCAATTCTTGAGAAGGCGCCGCCCTCACAAGGCGGCGCCTTTCATATGCCGAGCCGGTCCCGCACCCGGCCCGCAATCACGGCGGTGGTCACGCCGACCGGCCAGAACGCGTGCATCGGGATCGGCTTGATGCCCGTGATGGGCATGTCGATCTCGGCCTTGGTGCCGCCGATCAGGCGGCGGGCGAGCTGCGCGCCCATCGCGGTCGAGAGCGCGACACCGCGGCCGTTGCAGCCGAGCGAGATCAGGACGCTCTCAGCAGGCTCGTGCACGTGGGGATAATGGTCCTTGGTGATGGCGAGCCGGCTGTTCCAGCCGTGGGTCCAGGCAATGCCCTTGAGCTGCGGCCAGAGCCGCTCCGCGTAACGCATGAGATAGGCGACGTCATGCGGCGACTTGATCCAGCGCATCGGGCCGCGTCCGCCCATCAAAAGACGATTCTGCTGATCGATGCGATAGTAGACCGTGATGTGGCCGCTCTCGTAGAGCACCGGACGCGTCGGCATGATCGAACGAGCGACCGCGTCGGAGAGCGGCGCGGTGGCGGCGATCGAGGAAAACACCGGCACGATGGTGCGGCGGAGCGCCGGCCAGAGATCGTCGGTGAAGCCGTTGGTGGCGAGCAGGACCTTGTCGGCATGAACCACCGCCCGCGGCGTCTCGATGCGCCAGCGCGTTCCCTCGTGGCGGAGCGATAACGCCGGCGTCTCGCCATGAACCTTCGCGCCCGCCGAAATCGCGGCGCGCGCAAGACCACGGGCGTAGCTGAGGGGATGCAGATCGCCGCCGCGACTATCGAGCATGGCGCCGATGTAGCGGTCGGTACCGGTCATCTCGCGCAGCTGCGCGCGGTCGAGATACGTCACCGGCATGCCGCGGCGGATGCATTGCTGCGCGGTCTGCTCGATCGCGGCGGCGCTGCTCTCATTGTAAGCCGCGCGCAGCGTGCCATTCTGCCGCGCCTCGCACGGGATCTGGTAGCGGCGGATCAAATCGTGCGTGAAGTTGGTCGTGCCGTAGGCGAACGCGATCATACGGCGGCCGAGCTCAGTGCCGAAATCGGCCTCGATCTTGTCAGGATCGTGCTTCAGTCCGGGATTGGTGTGGCCGCCATTGTTGCCGGACGCGCCCCAGCCCGGCTCCTGCGCCTCCAGCACCAGCGCCTCGACGCCCTGCTCCGCCAGATGCAGCGCCGTGGAGAGGCCGGTGTAGCCGCCGCCGACGATCGCGACGGAGACGCTCTTGTCGACGTCGAGCGGCGGCGTGGCGACCGGCGCGACGGCGGTGTCGGCATAGAGCGAGGGTGGCAGAGGCAGGCGCGTCATGGCAAAGCCCGGTCAGAGCGGATGCAGCACGCGGCGCAGAAAGTCCTGCGTCCGCGCGTGCTGCGGTTGATTGAGCACCGATTTAGCCGGCCCCTGCTCGACGATGACGCCGCCATCGATGAACAGAACACGATCGGCGACATCGCGGGCGAAGCCCATCTCGTGGGTCACGACGACCATGGTCATGCCGTCGTCGGCGAGCTTGCGCATGACGCCGAGGACGTCGCCGACGAGCTCGGGGTCGAGCGCCGAGGTCGGCTCGTCGAACAGAATCGCCTTGGGCTGCATGGCGAGCGCCCGCGCGATCGCGACGCGCTGCTGCTGGCCGCCGGAGAGCTGCGGCGGATGCGCGTCGGCCTTTTCGGCAAGCCCGACCTGGGCGAGCAGCGCCCGGCCGCGCTCCAGCACCTGGGCTCGCGGCTCCTTCTTCACGAAGAGCGGCCCTTCGATCACGTTCTCCAGCGCGGTGCGATGCGGGAACAGGTTGAAGCGCTGGAACACCATCGAGACCTGGGTGCGGATGTTCACGATCGACGGCGCATCGCGATCGACCTTCAAGCCTTCGACGCTGATCTCGCCACGGTCGTAGCTTTCGAGACCGTTGATACAGCGCAGGATGGTCGACTTGCCGGAGCCGGAGGGGCCGATGATGCAGACCACCTCGCCCTTCTCGACCGAGGCCGTGATGCCCTTGAGCACCTCGACCTTGCCAAAGCTCTTGTGGACGTCGCTCAGCTCGATCATCGCTTGCCGGCCCGCTTCTCGAAGTGACGGACCAGCAGGATCAGCGGAATGCTCATGGTGAGATACATCAGGGCGACCAGCGTGAACACGCTGGTGTTCTTGAAGGTCGAGGAGGCGATCAGCTTGCCCTGCAGCGCCAGCTCGGCGACCGTGATGGTCGAGGCCTGCGAGGAATCCTTCAGCATCATGATCATGACGTTGCCGTAAGGAGGCAGCACGATGCGCACCGCCTGCGGCAGCACGACGCGGCGCATGGTGAGCCACCATCCCATGCCGATCGACTGCGCCGCCTCGATCTGCCCCTTGTCGATCGCCTCGATGCCGGCGCGGAAGTTCTCCGCCTGGTAGGCCGAATAGGCGATGCCGAGCCCGAGGATCGCGGCCTGCAAGGCCGACAGCGTGACGCCGAGATCGGGCATCACGAAGTAGAGGTAGAACAGCAGCACGATGATTGGGATGCCGCGGATCACGTTGATCAGGCTGGCGCTGAGCATCGACAGCGCTCTGATGCCGGAGACCCGCATCATCGCCCAGACGAGGCCGAGCACCGTCGAGAGCAGCAGCGAGCCGATCGTGACGATGATCGTCAGCGCGACGCCGTTCAAGAGGATCGGGAAGAACTCGACGGCGTCGCGCCAGAAGCCTTTCATCGGGCAGCCTTCATCGATCAGACGCTGACGATCAACCCTGGGCCTTCAGGCCCCATTTATCGAGGATCTTGTCGATGGTGCCGTTGGCTTTCAGCTTCGCGAGCGAGGCGTTGATCTTGCCGAGCAGGGCGGTCTCGCCCTTGCGGACGCCAATGCCGACCGAGCCGACCGTGACCGGCTTGTAGCCGTCGACCAGGCGCACCTCGGGGAAGCCGCCCTGCTTCAGATTGTAGGCGAGGATCGGATAATCGGCGTAGCCAGCCTTGAGGCGGCCGGTGTTCACGTCGCGCAGGATGTCCGGGATTGTGTCGTAGGCCTTTACTTCGGCGAACAGGCCGGTCTTCTTCAGCGCGTCGACGAAGGCGGTGCCGACCTGGGCGCCGACCGTCTCGCCTTTCAGATCGTCCTGGGTGGCGTAAGCCTTGGTGTCGGTCTTCGGCACCACGAGGCCCTCGCCGTAGGTGTAGATCGGGTCAGAGAAGTCGATGACCTCCTTGCGCGGCGCGGTGATGAACATCGCGGCCGCAATGATGTCGATCTTGCTCGAGGTCAGCGAGGGGATCAGCGCCGAGAACTGCATCGGCTCGATCTGCACGTTGAAGCCGGCATCCTTGCCGATCTCGGTGATGAGATCGACCATGATGCCCTGGATGGTGTTGGTCTTGGTGTCGAGGAAGGTGAAAGGGATGCCCGTCGGCGTCGAGCCGACCTTCAGCACCTGTTGCGCCGAGGCCGGCACGGCTATGGCAATGGCGAGCGCCGCGAAAACGGCTTGAACAAAACGCTTCATCGCATCCCCCTTTTGGGCCTGGCCGGCGGCGGCGCGCGCATGTCGCGGTCAGACGTTGCGGGCGGGGCCGTTTCGGCCTATTTTCACCAATATGAAAATTGGTCACACTTTCGCGGATGATGCAAGCGGTTTTCATGCACATGAAGGAAGCGGTTTGACGTGAGCGGTGGCAAAAGAATGCGCAAACCGGCCGCCGCAAAGCCGGCCAGGAAAAAGCCGGCTAAGGTGAAAGCCAAAGCCAAGCCGGCCGAGCCGGCGATGGACGTCGCGGTCGGTCGCCGCATCCGGGATCTCAGGCGGGTCAGGCAGTTCTCGCTCGAGACGGTCGCCGCGCGCTCGGATTTGTCGATCGGCTTCCTCAGCCAGATCGAGCGCGGGCTGTCGTCGCCGTCGCTGCGCGTGCTGGCGACGCTCGCCGACGTGCTCGGCGTCGGCATCGCCGCGCTGTTCGGCGCGAGCCCGAGCGCCGACGGCGCATCGGATCAGGTGGTGACGCGCGGATTGCAACGGCCCGAATTGAAGCTGTGGCGCACCGGCGTGTCCAAACAATTGCTGAGCCCGGCCAGCAGCGACAACAAGCTCAATCTGTTCCTGGTGCATCTGGAGCCGGGCGGATCCACCGGCGACGAGCTCTACACCCACGACGGCGAAGAGGCCGGGCTCGTGCTCGAAGGCGAGATGATGCTGACGGTGGACAGCCAGACGTGGTCGCTGAAGACCGGCGACAGCTTCCGCTTTGCGAGCCGACGGCCGCACCGGTTTTCGAACCCGGCGCAGGATGCGAAGGCCGTGGTGCTGTGGGTGAACTGCGTGACGGGGGCGGGGTAGCCGATTGCTGTCATTCCGGGGCGATGCACAGCATCGAACCCGGAATCTCGAGATTCCGGGTTCGCCTCTTCGAGGCGCCCCGGAATGACAGCATCAATTACCCGAACCTGTACTTATACCGCTCCACCGTCAGCGCACTGACGTCGATCTCCGGCTTCCTGCCCGACAGCATGTCGGCGAGCACGCGGCCCGAGCCGCAGGACATGGTCCAGCCCAGCGTGCCGTGGCCGGTGTTGAGGTGGAGGTTGGCGTAGTGGGTCGGGCCGATCACGGGCGGGCCGTCCGGCGTCATCGGGCGCAGACCGCTCCAGAACGTCGCCTTGGACAGATCGCCGCCGCGCGGGAACAGGTCGGTCAGCGAATGATCGAGCGTGGCGCGCCGCGCAGCGTAGAGCTTGTCCGAATAGCCGGAGATTTCGGCGGTGCCGCCAACGCGGATGCGATTGCCGAGGCGGGTGATCGCGACCTTGTAGCTCTCGTCCATCACGGTCGATTCCGGCGCGCCGGAGGCGTCCTTGATCGGCACCGTGATCGAATAGCCCTTCACCGGATAGACCGGCAGCGAGATGCCGAGCGGCGCTACGAGCCGCGACGACCAGCTGCCGAGCGCGAGCACGTAAGCGTCCGCCTGCAACAGGCCGGCACTGGTCGCGACGCCGCTGACGCGCGCACCCTCGGTGACGATGCGGTCGATCGAGGTGTTGAACAGGAAGCGCACGCCGAGCGCCTGGGCATGCTTGGCGAGCGCCTGCGTGAACATGTGGCAGTCGCCGGTCTCGTCCTGCGGCAGGCGAAGCCCGCCGACGAACTTCTCCTTCACGCCCGCGAGCGCCGGCTCGACCGCGATGCAGCCCTCGCGGCTCAGCACCTCGAAGGGCACGCCATATTGCTTGAGCACGGCGATATCTTCGGCGGTGCCGTCGAGCTGGGCCTGGTAGCGAAACAGCTGCAGCGTTCCTTGCGAGCGCTCGTCATACTGGACGCCGATGTCGCGGCGCAGATCGCGTAAAGAGTCACGGCTGTATTCGGCGATCGGAATCATCCGGCTCTTGTTGACCGCGTAGCGCGCGCTGGTGCAGTTGCGCAGCATCTTGAGCAGCCAGACCCACATCACCGGATCGAGCTTCGGCCGGATCACCAGCGGGCCGTGCTTCATCAGAAGCCACTTGATCGCCTTCACCGGCACGCCGGGGCCGGCCCAGGGCGAGGAATAGCCGGGCGATACCTCGCCGGCATTGGCGAAAGAGGTCTCCAGTGCCGGCTCCGGCTGACGGTCGACGACCGTCACCTCATGACCGGCACGCGCGAGGTAGTAGGCAGAGGTGACACCGATGACACCGCTGCCGAGGATCAGAACTTTCACGCTTCGTCAAACTCCCGCGGCGCTCGCCGCTGCAAGGACACAACTCGCTAGCGGCGAGAGCAAATATCAGGCCACCTTCTTGATGGCGTCACCGAGGATCGACATCATCTGGTCGATGTGGCTCTTCTCGACGATGAGCGGGGGCGACATCGCGAAGCTGTCACCGCTCATGCGCAGATAGAGGCCGGTGTTGAAGCAATCGACCATCACGTCATAACCGCGCGCGCCGACCACACCGTCGCGCGGCGCCAGCTCGACCGCGCCCATCAGCCCGCAATTGCGGATATCGACGACGTTGGGCAGACCTTTGAGCGAATGCAGTGCATCGCGCCAGTATTCCGCGATCGAGGCACCGCGCGTCAGCAGGCCTTCGTCCTTGTAGATGTCGAGCGTCGCGATGCCCGCGGCGCAGGCGGTCGGATGCGCGGAATAGGTGTAGCCGTGGAACAGCTCGATCTGGCTCTCGGGACCGACCATCAGGCCGTCGTGCACCTTGCGGCTGGCGAACACGGCGCCGCAGGGAATGGTGCCGTTGGTGATGCCCTTGGCCGTCGTCATCAGGTCCGGCGTCACGCCGAAGAAATTGGCGGCGAACGGCGTGCCGAGGCGGCCGAAGCCGGTGATGACCTCGTCGAAGATCAGGAGGATGCCATGCTTGTCGCAGATTTCGCGCAGGCGCTGCAGGTAGCCCTTCGGCGGCGGCAGCACCGCGGTCGAGCCAGGCACCGGCTCGACGATGACGGCGGCGATGGTCTCGGCACCATGCAGGGCGACCAGACGCTCGAGATCGTCGGCGAGCTCGGCGCCATGCTCCGGCTGGTCCTTGGCGAAGGCATTGCGGGTGAGATCATGGGTGTGGCGGATGTGGTCGACGCCCGGCAGCAGCGTGGTGAAGGCGCGGCGGTTGGCGACCATGCCGCCGACCGAGGTGCCGCCGAAGCCCACGCCGTGATAGCCGCGCTCGCGGCCGATCAGCCGGGTTCGGCTGGCCTGGCCGTTGGCACGGTGATAGGCCAGCGCGATCTTCAGCGCGGTGTCGACCGACTCGGAGCCGGAATTGGTGAAGAAGACGCGGTCGAGGCCTTTAGGGGCGATCTCGGCAAGACGCTCGGCGAAGTCGAACGCCAGCGGATGGCCCATCTGGAACGACGGCGCGAAGTCCAGTGTCATCAGCTGGCGCTCGACCGCGGCGGCGATCTGCTTGCGACCGTGGCCGGCATTGACGCACCAGAGCCCGGCGGAGCCGTCGATCACCTGACGGCCGTCGACGCTGGTGTAGTACATGCCCTCGGCCGAGGAGAACAGGCGCGGCGCCTTCTTGAACTGCCGGTTGGCCGTGAACGGCATCCAGTACGAATCGGTCTTGATGGTGTTCGGAATCTGATGAAGGGTCACGGCCGCGCTCCTTTGCTGATCCCATAGCTGAGCCATGGCTTGGAAAGCGCAACAAGCCCTTTTCTGGCGACCTGCAAGCCATTGATTTGGCTGGGGCTGCCGGTCCATATTTGCGCGATCCGCAACACCTGCAACACGGGACTTGGATATGAGCGTCGACATCGGTGGACGGCTGCGATTCATCCGGGCGCGCCACAAGCTGTCGCAGCGCGAGCTGGCCAAGCGCGCCGGCGTGACCAATTCGACCATCTCGCTGATCGAATCCAACCAGATGAACCCGTCGGTCGGCGCGCTCAAGCGCATCCTCGACGGCATCCCCATGGGGCTCGCCGAGTTCTTCGCGTTGCAGCCGGAGTCCAGGCGCAAGATCTTCTACCGCGCCGAGGAGCTCACCGAAGTCGGCAAGAAGCCGATCTCGTATCGGCAGGTCGGCGACAATCTGTTCGGCCGCAGCCTGCAGATCCTCAAAGAGCGGTACGAGCCCGGCAGCGACACCGGCCGCGTGCATCTCGTCCATGACGGCGAGGAAGGCGGCATCGTGATCTCAGGCAAGCTCGAGGTCACCGTCGAGGACGAGCGCCGCATCCTCAATCCCGGCGATGCCTATTATTTCGAGAGCCGCCGCCCGCATCGCTTCCGTTGCGTCGGCGGCAAACCGTGCGAAGTGATCTCGGCCTGCACGCCGCCGACGTTCTGACGGCGAGATCGGCGCATCCGGCACGGCTCGTTCACCTCTCCCGCTTGCGGGAGAGGTCGCGCCCACAGGGTCGCGCCGAAGGCGCGCCCGATGACAGGCTCCGGCGCGGGTGAGGGCTTTCTCGTCTTGGGGATTGTCCCATTGTGGAACCGCTTCAGAGCTGCGTCAGCAACTCCTCGATCCGGATCGGAAATTTGCGGACGCGCACGCCGGTGGCGTGCCAGACGGCGTTGGCGACCGCGCCGGCACTGCCGGTGATGCCGATCTCGCCGACACCCTTGATGCCGAGCGCGTTGACGTGCGGATCGTGCTCCTCGACGGTGATGACGTCGAGCGGCGGCACGTCGGCATTCACCGGGAGGTGGTATTCGCCGAGATTGGCATTCATGATCCGCCCGGTCCGCCGGTCGGTGATGGCCTCCTCGTGCAGCGCAAAGGACAGGCCCCAGATCATGCCGCCGAACAGCTGGCTCTGCACCATCCGCGGATTGATGATGCGCCCGGCGGCGAAGGCGCCGACCATGCGGCTGACGCGGATCTGGCCCAGCTCGGGATCGACCTTCACCTCGGCGAACACCGCGCCGTGGGCATGCATCGCATATTGCTCCATCGCCGCAGGGTTCGCTGCGCCGGTGCCGCGGGCCTCGATCTCGGCGACGCCGGCGCGCGCGAGAATCTCGGAATAGCTCTCGCTCCGACTCTCGTCGTCGCGGCGGATCAGCCTGCCCTCGCGCGCGATCACGCCGGCATTGCCGGCGCCGAACAGCGGCGAGCGCTCGTCGCTGGTGGCGAGATCGGCGAGCTTTGCGATCACGGCCGCACCGGCGCTGTGGATCGCAGCGCCTGCCGTTGCCGTGTGCGCCGAGCCGCCGGCAATACCGGCGTCGGGCAGGTCGGACGTGCCGGACTTGAAGTCGAGGCTGTCGATGTCGAGACCGACGGCGTCGGCCGCGATCTGGGCCAGCGCCGTCCAGGCGCCCTGCCCCATGTCGTGCGCGCCGATCTCCATCACGCCGGAGCCGTCGCGGCGGATCGCCGCGCGCGCCTCGGCCTGGAACATCAGCGCCGGGAAGGTCGCCGTGCCCATGCCCCAGCCGACCAGGAGCCCGGCATCGTCGCGCATCTGCCGCGGCTGCAGCGGACGCTTGGCCCAGCCGAAGCGCGCCGCACCCTGCTCGTAGCAGGCGCGCAGCGCCTTGGAGGAGAAAGGCCGTCCCGTCATCGGCTCGACCTCGGCGTAGTTCTTCAGGCGGAAAGCCAGCGGATCCATGCCGCAGGCCCAGGCCATCTCGTCGATCGCGCTTTCGAGCGCGATCGAGCCGGTCGCCTCGCCCGGCGCGCGCATGAACAGCGGCGTGCCGGTGTTGACGCGCACGGCATCGTGCGAGGTGCGAATCGCGGGCGCCGCGTAGAGCGTGTGCGAAGCACCGGCCGCAGGCTCGTAGAAATCATCGAACGTGCTCGATACGGTCCGCGCATGGTGATCGAGCGCGGTCAGACGTCCCTCGGTGTCGGTGCCCAGGCGCAGGCGCTGGCGCGTCGGCGCGCGATGGCCGACCGGGCCGTACATCTGCTCGCGGCGCAGCACCAGCTTGACCGGCCTGCCGACGAGCTTTGCCGCCATGATGCCGAGGACCGGCGGCCCGCCCATGAGCCCCTTCGACCCGAAGCCGCCACCGAGGAACGGGCTACGAACGTGGATCTTGTCGTGGGCGATACCGAACAGCTCGGCGATGCGCGCGAGCGACAACTTCAGGCCCTGGGTTGGCATGTCCACGGACAGCCTGTCGCCATCCCAGTGCGCCACGACCGCATGCGGCTCCATGGCGTTGTGATATTGCGGCGGCGTCTCGTAAGTCGCATCGATCTGCTTGTCGGCTGCAGCGAGGCCCGCTTCGACATCTCCGTGGTAACTTTCCGCGGGATTGCCGACGCCGACGACCGGCGGCACAAAACTTTCGCCCGCGTCGAGTCCGACCAGCGGAGGCAGGGTCTCATAGCGCGGCGCCAGCAGCGCGGCACCTTCCGTCGCGGCTTCGAGCGTCTCGGCGATCACGACGGCGATCGGCTGATTGGCATAGCGGACTTCGTTGCTCTGCAACGCCTCCATTCGGAACACGAACGGATTGGTCTTGATCTCCGGATCGATCGCGAGCGGCGGCTTGTGCTCCGGCGTCATGACGTCGACGACGCCGGGATGACGCTTGGCCGCGGCAACATCGAGCGAGACGACGCGGCCGCGCGCAATGCTGGCCGCAGCGATCACCGCAAACAACATGCCGGGCGGATGATTGTCTGCGGCATAGGTCGCCTGCCCCGTCACCTTGAGGATGCCGTCACGACGCGTCAGCGGCTGGCCGATATTCGAGCCGTGCCTGAGATGGGCGGGAGCGCTGGTCAAATTGAGCTCAGACATGGAGGGCTCCGGAAATCGAGGCAAAGGGAGAGGCCGGCAGCGCGGGGATCCGCGCAGGCGTACCAGTGGCGGCCAAGGTCAGCGCGCGCAAGACGATGCGGCGCGCGAGCTCGATCTTGAAGGCGTTGTCGCCGGACGGCTTTGCGCCCTTGAGCGCGTGCGAGGCCGCCTCCTGGAACGCGTCCGCGGTCGGCGCCATACCCTTGAGGACGTCTTCCGCGGCGCGGGCGCGCCAGGGCTTTGCGGCAACGCCGCCGAGCGCGAGCCGCGCTTCCGCGATCCTGCCATTCTCGATCCGCAGCGCAGCCGCGGCCGAGACGACGGCGAAGGCGTAGGAGGTGCGCTCGCGGACCTTGAGGTAACGCGCATGCGCGGCAAAGCCGCGCGCGGCGGGCGGCAGGCGCACCGCGACGATGAGATCGCCGGGCTCGAGCACGGACTCGCGCTCGGGCGCTTCGCCCGGCAGGCGGTGCAGCTCGTCGAGCGCGATCTCGCGCCGGCCGCCCCTGCCCTCGATCTCGACGATGGCACCGAGCGCGACCAGCGGCACGCAGAAGTCGGAGGGGTGCGTAGCGATGCAGCTCTCGCTCCAGCCGAGCACGGCATGGCTGCGGTTCTCGCCGTCGCGCGCGTCGCAGCCGGAGCCAGGTGCGCGCTTGTTGCAGCGGCTGGCGGTGTCGTAGAAATAGGCACAGCGCGTCCGTTGCAACAGGTTGCCGCCGACGGTGGCGGCATTGCGCAATTGAGCCGACGCTCCGGAGAGCAGCGCTTCGGCCACCGCGGGATAGGACCGCGCGAACTCCGCATCATGGGCGAGATCGGCGTTGCTCACCAACGCGCCGATGCGCAAAGACCCGTCAGCGAGAGTCTCGATTTGATCGAGCCCGTCGAGATGCGTGACGTCGACCAACCGGTCCGGACGGCTGACGCCGCCTTTCATCAAATCGAGCAGGTTGGTGCCAGCGGCGAGATAGGCCGCACCCGGCTGGGCCGCGGCAGCAACGGCTTCCGTGACCGTGGCCGGCCTGACATAATCAAACTGTTTCATGCGGAGCGCCTCTGATTGGTCTCGTCCATCTGTCCTTGCGCTTCCAGCACCGCATCGACGATGCCGACGTAAGCGCCGCAGCGGCACAGATTGCCGCTCATACATTCGCGGACGCGTTCGGGATCGTTGCCGGCTTGGCCTTCGCCGATCATGCCGATCGCGCTCATGATCTGGCCGGGCGTGCAGAAGCCGCACTGAAAGCCGTCATGGGCGATGAAGGCGGCCTGCACCGGGTGCAGCTGGTCGCCGCGCGCGAGGCCTTCGATGGTGAGGATGTCGGCGCCGTCATTGCTGATGGCGAGCGCGAGGCAGGAGTTGATGCGTTTGCCGTCGACCAGAATGGTGCAGGCGCCGCATTGGCCGCGGTCGCATCCCTTCTTGGTTCCGGTCAGATCGAGGCGCTCACGCAGGAGATCGAGCAGCGTGACGCGCGGATCGTCGAGGACGAAATCGCGCCGCGCACCGTTCACGGTGAGGCTGATGGAGTGGTTCATACAAGGCTCCGATCAGATTTGGACATGAGTGATCGCGCAGCGCGCCACCGCCGTGGCCGCTGTCGAATAGCGCCGCCCGAACACGATGCGGCCGGCGCTTGATCCGAAGATACGGAGGCACCCTCCGCTTAACAAGGGCCGTGCGAAAAAATCTGGAATTCGTCAAAAGCGCGTGCGCCACCAACGCGATAAGACGACCTGAGGGTTCAATCTAACCAATTCGTGATCTACATTGCGCACCATGGACGACCACACCGACCAGACCCGAAAGCCCCGCGCCGACGCCGTGCGCAATCGCGAGCGCGTGCTCGAAGCGGCGAAGCTGGTGTTCAGCGCTGGCGGTTCGGAGGCGAGCCTGGAAGCCGTGGCGAAGCGGGCCGGCGTCGGCATCGGCACGCTGTATCGGCATTTTCCGATGCGCGAGGCCTTGTTCGAGGCGGTGTACCGCCGCGAGGTCGAGCAGCTCGGCGAGCTGGCCGAGCAATTGAAGAACGAGAAAGACCCGATCGAGGCGCTGCGGCGCTGGTTGCACTCAGGGGTCGCGTTCGTTGCGACCAAGAAGGGAATGATGGCCGCGCTGGCGCTCGCGGTGCAGAGCGGGTCGGAGCTGCATGCTTTCTCCTTCGAGCGTCTGACCAAGGCGATCGGCTCGCTGCTGGACCGGGCGGTCGCAGCCGGCGAGATGCGCGCCGACATCAACCCCGAGGATCTGCTGCGCGCCTTCTTCGGCATGTGCTACGTGCACGACCAGCCCGGCTGGCAGGCGACGGCGCTGCGCCTGCTCGACGTGTTCGTCGACGGCTTGCGCGTGCAGCCGCCCGGCAAAGCCAAGGCGCGCTCGTCCAAGATGGCGAAGCCGGCGACGAAGCGAAAGCGCTAGCGGCGCGTAGAGCGACTTACGCCGCAGGCGAAGCGCTTTGCGACGCGGGTCGCAAATCACAATCCAAGATCATGTGAAAACCGGCAACACGATCTCTGATTTATGAAGGCGCTCTTTTCAGGAGCGCCTGCCCACGCTGGTAGCGTGTTTCGGCTCCAGACTAGGTCTGGATCGCTGCTACAACATTGTTCATGACTGCCCTACAAAGGTGACGAGCACGCCATGTGCGGCGAGCACAGATATAAGTTGTGAGGGCTCAACTCATGACGCACTTTTCAAACAGCGTTGTGCCCCATGTCCTTGTAGTCGCCATATCCATAGTGACGATCACGATTGCAGCAACATCGGTGGGTGAGTCAGTTATTGAAGGCATCGCTGCTTCTATACCAGGCCCATTCCATCTCGCACATGCAGGTGCGGTATCGAACCAACCGAAGCTCGCTCGTGCGCCAACAGGTTGTGGGCTTCGATCTGCTCCTCTGCAATGGAAGGTGGACTGGCTTTTCGAGCCTGGGCATCCCGTGCCATGAGTCCTCGCCAGGAGCCGCAGGCCGCAACTCTTCGGCTTAACTTGGAAGAAGGCAAGCCGACGCTTTGCCTCTCTTCGCTGCACCGCATCACCGTCACCTCCGCCGAAGATAGTGACTGCTTGTGAAGTAGTTTACATCTCCTCGCTCATGGCGCGGCCTAGTGTGAAGACAAGTTCTTGCTTTGACGGAGGCCTCCCATGCTCTCAGCAATCAAGTGGAATTCTCGGCGCAGCACTCGCGAATGGGCAATGCTGGCTATGACATTTGTTGTCGGCCTACAGGCAAACCGGCAGGAGGACGAAAGGAAGCAAAGGAAGCCACTCTGGAAGCATTTCGACGATACCCATCATTGGGATGCGACCGCTGAGGAATGGGTCCCCAACCAAGATCACTGATCGTGCAATGCGCCAAAGCGGCGCCTATGACAGTCAACGGACATTTCCCTTCTGATGAATTGCTCGGTCTCTACGATGGCTTTTAAGTACAGCTGGAGTCGGGGATGAACCGGAGGCAGTTCATTGCAGCCGCGGTTTGCACGATCGGGTGGCCACTCGTTGGGCTGGCGCAGCGGACGGGGAGTGTTCCTCGCATCGGATTTCTCGGTCTTGGTAAGTCCGAGGATTGGACCGACCAGATCGAAGCCTTGCGCCTGGGACTGAAGCGCTTCGGATATCGCGAAGGTCGCAATCTGCTGATCGAGTTTCGATGGGCCGCCGAAGTTGCTGAACTAGATAGACACGCCGAAGAACTTTCGAAGTTGAATGTCGACATCATCATCGCGCCGGCGTCGACGCAGGTTGAACCCGCACTACGGGCCACGAGGACGATCCCGATCGTTTTTGCGCAGCACGCGGATCCGGTCGGAGTTGGACACGTGGCCAGTCTCGCGCACCCGGGCGGCAATGTTACCGGGGTATCCATGGTCCTTACCGAAATGGCTGCCAAAGGATTGGAAATTCTAGTCGAGGCACAACCGGGGACGAAGCGTGTGGGGGTGCTGTGGAATTTGACCACGCCAACGCACGCCCGTGTACTGTCCGCCCTTGAAGAAGCGGCTATGCGCAAGAGCATCGATTTGGTGGGAGCGCCGATCAGAACGGCCGACGATTTCAACCGAGCTTTTGAGCTGATGGTGAACGACAACGTTACGTCGGTGCTTGTCCCATCGTCGCCGATTACAAACGCTCGCCGCCGGTCGCTCGCCGAGCTGGCTATCAAGCACCGATTGCCGACCATGTTTGCGAACAGAGCGAACGTGGAAGCCGGTGGGCTCATGAGTTATGGACCGAACTTCAACAGCATGTATCGTTATGTCGCCTTCTTTGTCGACAAGATACTGAAAGGGGAAAAGCCAGGCGACCTTCCTGTTGAGCAGGCTTCAAAATACGAGCTGGTACTCAACCTTGCGACGGCACGTCTCATTGGAGTCGACTTGCCATCGATACTCATTGCTCGCGTCGATGAGGTGATAGAATAGCGTCGGAATGTCTGAGCGGGCCTCTCGCCTCAAGCTGCAGCCACGCTTGGCGCAATGCGGTCGAGCAGCTCGCAGCGTTGATGCTGACCTGTCGGACGACGAGCTGCAAGGGTGAGACCACTTCTGACCCCATACTGACATTCCTTGTTGGCCACGGACGGCCGGCTTCCGAGGGCTGAGCGAAGGAATGCCGGCTCCTGAGGCGCGAGCCGAAATCTGGCGACCGGTCAAGGCATTGCTGCTTGCGGATCCGGGAGCGGAGCAATGCGACGTCACCAATGACAACCGCATCTTGAAGGCAAAGCTGAGACACGCTTGAACCTCCGGTTCGCCACACCGACTCAATCTCTTGAGGAACCCGTGGCCACGTGAGTGGGCGTCGTTGTCGTTCGCCCGGAGGAGACGATGACGATTCACCGCCGCTTCTGCGGCCCGCCGAACCCGAACAGGTGGGGAAGAAGATGAGCAAGATCGTAATTTGCGGTGGAGGCGTGATTGGATTGAGCGCAGCGACGATGCTCGGTCGCGACAGCCACGATATCACGGTCCTGGAGGCTGATCCGGCCGGTCAACCTGTGGCCTCTGCCGAGGGATGGGACACGTGGGAACGTCCAGGAGTTGCTCAATTCAGGCAACCACATAACCTCAGTTCGCGCTTTCGGATGATCAGCGATCTGGAATTGCCAGGATTGACGGATGATTTGCTGCGCGCCGGATGCGTTTGGGTGGACTATCTCGACAGTCGATCTCTTCCCCCAACGCTAACGGACAAGACACCGCGTCCGGGCGATGAGGCCATGCGCTTCGTCACTGGCCGGAGGCCGATTGTAGAATGGGCCGTAGCTGCAATGGCGCAAGCCGCGCCTAACGTGACTATTCGTCGGGGGACCAAAGTTCGCGAAATTATCATTGGCGCATCGGCGGTCCCGGGTGTGCCGCACGTCACGGGGGTACGCACGACATCCGGCGAAGAGATTCGCGCCGATTTGGTCATCGACGCCATGGGACGGCGAAGCGCGGCTTGTGACTGGATCCGCTGCGCGGGTGCCCGCAGCCCGTTCGAGGAAGCCGAAGACAGCAACTTTGCCTATTTTACGCGGTATTTCTCGGGGCAGCAGCGGCCTCGCAGGATGGGACGCGCGCTCACTCCGATGGGCTTGTTCTCGATCCTTACCCTGGACGGGGACAACGACACCTGGTCGGTCACATTGTTTACCTCGTCGAAAAACAAGGCGATGCGCGGCTTGCGGGATACGGCGACATTCCATCGCGTCGTCTCAGCGTGCCCACGGCAAGCCCATTGGCTCGACGGCGAGCCAATAACACCCGTCCTTCTGATGGCGGGAGTTATCGACCGATACCGGCGATTTGTCGTCGATGGTCGCCCCGTCATCACGGGATTCGCTGCTGTCGGCGATGCATGGGCGTGTACCAACCCGTCCGCCGGACGGGGCTTGAGCGTCGGCCTTCTGCACGCACAGGTGCTTCGCAACGTTGCCCGCCGACACCTCGACGATCCCGAAGCCTTCTCCCGGGAATACGACGCCGAGACCGAAATCCAAGTCGGTCCGTTTTATCGCAACCAGATCGCCGCGGATCGCGCGCGGATCGCTGAGATGAACGCTCTGGAACACGGCACGCCGCTGCCCGCACCCAACCCGGTCATGGCCAAGCTTCTCGCTGCCTCGTCTCAAGACGCCGACGTACTCCGCGGCATGATTGAAATCGCAATGTGCGTTGCGCTGCCTCAGGAGGTCATCACCAGACCGCGTGTCGCCGCAAAACTGGCCGAAATGGACGGCTATCAAATACCACCCGATCCCGGCATCATCGACCGACACCGTATGGCAGCGCTGCTGGACGGCTGATCATAAGCAAGCCAGACCATCATTCCCGCGTGTGGCGCTAACGCACCAAGTCAAGCGCGGGATGAGTGCCCGCCCTGGCGTCGCAAATGTGCTAGGATCGCCTCCGCCGGGATCTCAACGCGGAGCTTGTCATGCGCATCGCAGCTTTGCTGGTCGCTCTCATCGTTGCCTGTCATCATGCAGCGTTTGCCGGCGATGTCGCGGCGGCCCAAAGCGTCATCCGCGCCCAGGAGCGGGCCTTCGTTCGCGACGATGCGACGGCGGCCTATTCCCATGCGGCACCGGCGATCAAAGAGATCTTTCCCGCGCCCGACATCTTCATGTCGATGGTGCAGAACGGCTACGCGCCGGTCTATCGTCACAAGAGTTTCGAATTCGGCGAGAGCAAGACCGAGGGCGGCTGGATTGCCCAGCGCGTCCATATCATCGATGCCAATGGCGAGGCCTGGGAGGCGCTCTACACGCTCGAGCAGCAGGGCGACGGCAGCTACAAGATCACCGGCTGCTCGCTCCTGAAGGCGGGACAGGCCGTTTAAAGCGGAATGGCTTTAGGTTGAATCGATTGTCGCGGCTCGTTCACCTCGCCCGCTTGCGGGAGAGATCGGCGCGTCCGGGCGATGCGCAGCATCGTCCCACGCGCCGGGTGAGGGCTTTCTCCTCTTGGGGATTGTCCCATTGCGGAAGCACCCTCTCCCCAACCCTCTCCCGCAAGCGGGAGAGGGAGCGCACCTCCGTCGTTGCGCTATCAAACCTCAATTCATCGCGCTTTAGGTGGCAAAACCAGGGCCGGTCTCGACCGAGCCCGTCCGCGCGCGGATCAAGAGCAGCACGACGATGCCGATGTTCAGCGCATTCCAGGCGACGCCATTGGCGAACGCCGCGGCATAGGAGCCGGTGGCATCGAAGATGACGCCCGACACCCAGCCGCCGAAGGACATGCCGAACACGGATGCAAAGATCACGATGCCGACGCGGGTCGCCGCCTCGCTCGCCGGCATGGCCTCGCGCACGATGATGGCGTAGCTCGGCACGATGCCGCCCTGGAACAGGCCGAACATCGCGGAGATCAGATACAGCGAGGTCAGGCTGTCGAAGAACAGATAGAACACCAGCGCAAAGCCCTGCGCCAGCGATCCCACCAGCAGGGTGCGGATGCCGCCGATCTTGTCGGCGAGGTAGCCGGAGCCGATCCGGCTGACGATGCCGCAGCCCATCATCAAGGACAGCATCTCGGCGCCGCGCGCGACGCCGTAACCGAGATCACCGCAATAGGCCACAATGTGCACCTGCGGCATGGCCATCGCCACGCAGCAGGAGATGCTGGCGATCGAGAGCAGCACCGTCAGCGTATTCGTCGACAGCCTGAGATCGACCCGCGGCGGCGGCGCGTTGGCATGATCGTGGACGGTGTCGCGGCCCATTTGCGCGCGCAGGATCAGCACCAGCACCGACATCAGGCCGGCGCAGACGAGACCGATGCCGATGTGGGTGTAACGCCAGCCGATCTCCTGCGTGCCCCAGCTCACGATCGGCGGCCACATCGCGCCGGCGACATAATTGCCGCTGGCCACAATGGTCACCGCCAATCCGCGATAGCGTTCGAACCAGTGCGAGGCTTCGGCCATCAGCGGCGCGAAGGTCGCGGAGGTGCCGAGCCCGATGAAGAAATAAGCCGCCACGAACTGCCAGAGCTGGCCCGAGAGGCCCGCGAGCACATTGGCAACGCCGAGGAAGGCGATGCTGATCGCCATCGCCGGCACGATGCCGAACCGGTCGGTGATCTTGCCGGCGATCACGCCGCCGAGCCCGAAGCCGAACATCATCAGGGTGAAAGCCAGCGACACCGCGCCGCGCGTGGCAGCGAACTCGGCCTGCACGATCGGAATCACGACCACGACCGCCCACATGCCGACGGCGCCGATCGAGCCGATCACGAGGGCAAGGACGAGTCGCACCCAGGCCTGACGGGAGTCAGGGGTGAAGGAAGCAGGTGTTTGTCCTGGATGATTTGGCGCGTGCACGGGCAGGACCATGTTCGCGGACCGTCCCATGGTCAACCAGCGTGCCGCGATATTGGGCATGCGCGGTGCACTGCGGTAATAAGCTCTTGGCGAATGCGTCTTTTGCCATTAGTTTGCAATATGCGCGTGCAACATTGCCGCGCGAGGAGCATATCGGCGGGATGTTGTCGCGATTGACGCGATCGGTGCGGATCAGGGTGGGGCGAATCATCGCCCTCGCCTATCTGTTCTGCGTGCTCGCGCCAGCCGCAAGCCTCGCCTGGGGCAGTGCTGCGCCCTGCCTTGGCGACGAGGCCCAGGCTGACCTCGTTCCGGCGCATCATCACATGGCTGCGAGCCATGGCGATGTTCCGCATGAGCATGCGGGCACCTCCTCCCACACCGCCGCGAAGGACGCACCTCTTCCGAATCATCACGACGGCAAGGGAACAGTCGGCCCGTGCTGCGCGATGATGTGCGTCAGCGCGCTGCCGGCCGATCTGCCCAGCGTCGCCACGCCGGTCCGGCCGATGTCGACCTGTGCGCCCGAGATCGTGCCCAGCCTGCACAGCGCCGCGCCGCCCCAGCACTATCGTCCCCCCATCGCCTGATCTGACATGACGGCGTCGGTTCGATGCGCGCTCTTGCGCGCGCGAACCTGTGGTCTTTCAGATCAGGAACTAAGACATGCTTGCGCTTTCCGGGGCGAAATCTGCCGCATCCGCGGCGGGTGAACGACATTCTCGATTCATTTGGCTGCTGCTGGCCTTTGCTGCGTCGGCGCTGTCCGGCTGCATGCCGGCAACGACGCAGATGGCCAGCGCGGATCCCGCCGATCCGGCGGCGAAAGTAGCCCCCGTCGGCTATCGCTCGACCATCGCACCCTATGCCAGCCTGCGGCCTGCGACGCCGGCACCTTGGCGCGGCCGCAACGATGCGGTGACGCCGCAGCCGAAGCAAGAGCGGTAGGAGCGCGCCATGTCACAGCATTTCGCGCGAGGCCTGCTCCTGCTCGCCGCGCTCGGCCTTTCCGGGTGCGCCGCGTTCTCGCCCGACAGCGGCATGACCGCCGTCTCGGATCTGGCGAGCCAGACCATCAACAAGGACGTCGCCTTCGTGCGCTCGGCCGAGGGCGCCGCCGCGGTCGACGCCCGCGTCCGCCAGCTGCTGTCGCGCACGCTCAGCGCCGACGCCGCCGTGCAGATCGCGCTTCTCAACAACAAGGGACTGCAGGCCGCCTATAACGAGCTGGCGCTGGCGGAGGCCGACCTGGTGGAGCAGAGCCTGCCGCCCAATCCGGTGTTCTCGCTCTCGCGGATCACGGGCGATGGCGGCAACGAGATCGAGCGCCAGGTGGTCGGCGACATCCTCGCCCTCGCCACCCTGCCGTTCCGGTCCGAGATCGCCCGCGACCGCTTCCGCGGAGCGCAGCTGCGCGCCGCGCTGGCGACGCTGCGGCTCGCCGCGGACGTGCGCCGCGCCTATGTCCGCGCGGTTGCCGGGAGCGAGATGGTGGGGCTGCTGACCGACGCGAAGGCGACGGCGGAATCGACGGCACAGCTCGCGCTCAAGCTCGGCGAGACCGGCTCGCTCAACAAGCTCGACCAGGCCCGCGAGCAGGTGTTCTATGCCGAGACCACCGCCGATCTCGCCACCGCGCGGCAGGCGGCGGGAAGCGCGCGCGAAAGGCTGGCGCGCCTCATGGGGCTGTGGGACGACGGTCTCGACTTCCGCCTGCCCAATCAACTGCCGCCATTGCCGCGCCGGCCGCTGGCGCTCCCCACGATCGAGGCCGATGCGGTGGCGCATCGCCTCGACCTGCAGATCGCGCGGCTTGAGCTGGCCGCGCTGGCGAAAGCGCTGAACCTCACCGAGGCGACGCGTTTCGTGACGCTGCTCGATCTCGCCGGCATCTCCCGCCGCACCCAGGATCCGGAAGGGCCGCCGTTCCGCGAGCGCGGCTTCGACCTGCAGTTCCAGATTCCGATCTTCGACGGCGGCGAGGTGCGCGTGCGCCAGGCCACCGAGACCTACAATCTCGCCTTCAACCGTCTGACCGAGCGGGCTGTCAATGTGCGCTCCGAGGCGCGCGACGCCTATCGCGCCTATCGCTCCACCTACGACATCGCCGGTCACTACCAGCGCGAGATCATCCCGTTGCGAAAGATCATCACCGAGGAGATGCAGCTGCGCTTCTCCAGCATGCAGGTCGATATCTTCGCGCTGCTCACCGAAGCGCGGCAGCGCCTCGCGGCGCTGCGCGGCGCGATCGACGCCAGGCAGAGGTTCTTCCTCGCCCAGGCCGACCTGCAGACCGCCGTCAACGGCGGCGGCGCGCCCGCCGCCGGCGGCGACAATCCAACCAATGTCGCCGCGGCAGCTCCTGCCGAAGGCGGCGGCCACTAAAGACGGAGGCCAAGATGTTTTCACGCCGAGGATTTTTGGGCACCGCCGCGCTTGTCGGCGCATCGGCTATTCAAGGCCGCGTCCAGGCCGCTTCGATTCCGGAAGCACCCACCATGGACAAGGTGGTGATGCAGCCGCCGCTGCACCCCACCAGCGGCCCGGATTATCGCCCCGTGGTCACGCTGAACGGCTGGTCGCTGCCGTTCCGCATGAACGGCGACTGGAAGGAATTCCATCTCGTCGCCGAGCCGGTGGTGCGCGAATTCGCGGAAGGAATGAAGGTGAATCTGTGGGGCTATAACGGGCAATCGCCGGGCCCGACCATCGAGGCGGTCGAGGGCGACAAGGTCCGTATCTTCGTCACCAACAGACTGCCCGAATACACCACGGTGCACTGGCACGGCATGATCATCCCGAGCGGCATGGACGGCGTCGGCGGCTTGACCCAGCCGCATATCGAGCCCGGCAAGACCTTCGTCTACGAATTCGAGATGAAGAAGAGCGGAACCTTCATGTACCACCCGCATTCCGACGAGATGGTGCAGATGGCGATGGGCATGATGGGCATGGTCGTCGTGCACCCGCGCGACCCGAGTTTCCGCGCCGTCGACCGCGACTTCGTGTTCGTGATGAGCACCTATCGCGTCGACCCCGGCACCTATCTGCCGCACGTCAACGAGATGACGGACTTCAACATGTGGACCTGGAACGCGCGGGTCTTTCCCGGCATCGATCCGCTGCCGGTCAGGCTCGGCGACAAGGTGCGTGTGCGCATCGGCAATCTCAGCATGACCAACCATCCGATCCATTTGCATGGCCACAGCTTTGCTGTGACCTGCACCGATGGCGGCTGGATTCCGGAGAGTGCGCAGATCCCTGAAACGACCACCGACGTCCCGGTCGGTGCCGTCAGGGTGTTCGACGTGCTCGCCGACAATCCCGGCGACTGGGCGTTCCATTGCCACAAGTCGCACCACACCATGAACGCGATGGGGCACGACGTGCGCAACCTGATCGGCGTGTCGCGCAAGGATCTCGCCAAGGCCGTCGGCAAGCTCGCGCCCGACGGCATGGCCATGGGCTCGACCGGCATGGCGATGGGCAACATGGAGATGCCCGCCCCCGACAACACGCTGCCGATGATGACCGGCACCGGCCAGTTCGGGGCGATCGAGATGGGCGGCATGTTCACGGTGATGAAGATCCGCGAAGACCTCGCGCGCGACGATTACCGCGATCCCGGTCCGTACAAGTTCCCGCAAGGCACCGTCGCCTACGAGGTCGCGGCGCCGGCCGCAGAGCCGGCGCGGCACAAACCACCCGGCAGCCCGCCGATGAAGCACAAGATGTGAGCGTTTCGATGAACCACCAACTGGAGACTACGATGAAGACCACGATCAAGCTCGCCCTCGCGCTGGCTGCACTTTCGACCGCCCCGGCCCTTGCTCACGACAAGCACGGGCACGGAAACTATTCGGCCGGCGAACCCGGCGATCCCAAGAAGCCCGCACGCACCATCGAAGTTCTGCTGAACGAGATGGACTACACGCCCGCAAAGATCGAGGTGAAGCGCGGCGAGCAGATCCGCTTCGTGCTGCGCAACGTCGGCAAGGAGGACCATGAATTCCTGCTGGCGACGACAAAGGAGAATCTCGCGCATGCCGTCGAGATGAAGAAGCATCCGCACATGGAGCATGACGATCCCAACGGCGTGCGCCTCGCCCCGAGCAAGACGGCCGAGATCCTCTGGAAGTTCAGCAAGCCCGGCACGTTCGAATATTCGTGCCTCATTCCCGATCACCGCGACAACGGCATGATCGGCCACGTCACCGTCAAGTAACGCGAAGGAGATTTCCATGAACCGCATCATCAATATCACGGCCGCGCTGGCGCTGACCGCAAGCGTTGCCACCAGCGCGCTGGCGGCCGGGGCCTCAATCAGCGGCGAGGTCAAGAAGATCGACGAGGGCGCCGGCAAGATCACGCTCAAGCATGGACCAGCAAAGAGCCTCGGCATGGATGACCCCATGACCATGGTCTATCGGGTCAAGGACGCGGCGATGCTCAAGCAGGTGAAGGTCGGCGACAAGGTGACCTTCGAGGCCGAGGAGGCGTCGTCGGGCTATACGGTGACGAAAATGGAGAAGGCGAAGTAGCTTCCACTGTCATTCCGGGGCGCGCCCCTTGGCGCGAGCCCGGAATCCATTCATCGACCAACTCTGCCGCCCGATGGATTCCGGGTTCGCCCTGCGGGCGCCCCGGAATGACGGGCAAAACACCGTCGGTCGCCCCCTTCCCACCCCCCGTTAACCCTTTGCTAACCATACACCGGGCAAAAATTGCCGGGTGAAGTCGAGTGTCGTCGGCCGCGTAGAACGGGAGGAACCCCGTGGACGCCAGTGCGGTGCCTCACTTTCGGAACGGCGGCCCTTCGGCCGCCGCGCAGACGTTTGGGGCGCGCGGGCGGCAGTCGCGCGGGGAGGCAGCTACCATGGTCGACGTCACCGCGGGACAGGGCGTAGGCAACGCGAAACCCGGAATCCCCTCCCTCAACGACATCGTCACTGTCCTCAAGCGCGGCGACATCGCGCTGGCGCTCGGCATCCTCACCATTCTGGTGGTGCTGATCCTGCCCCTGCCCGCGATCGTGCTGGACCTGTTTCTGGCGATCTCGATCACGCTCTCGATCCTGATCCTGATGACCTCGCTGTTCATCCAGGCGCCGCTCGAATTCTCCGCCTTTCCGACCATCCTGCTGATCTCGACCATGCTGCGCCTGTCGCTCAACATGGCATCGACCCGACTGATCCTGTCACACGGGCACGAAGGCACGGCTGCGGCCGGTCACGTCATCGAGGCCTTCGGCAACTTCGTGATGGGCGGCAATTTCGTCATCGGCATCATCGTGTTCGCCATCCTGATCATCGTCAACTTCGTCGTCATCACCAAGGGTTCGGGCCGCATCGCCGAAGTCGCCGCGCGCTTCCACCTCGACGCCATGCCCGGCAAGCAGATGGCGATCGACGCCGACCTCTCCGCCGGCCTGATCGACGAGAAGGTCGCCAAGGAGCGGCGCAAGGAGCTGGAGGACGAGAGCGGCTTCTTCGGCGCCATGGACGGTGCCTCCAAGTTCGTCCGGGGCGATGCCATCGCCGGCCTCCTGATCGTCTTCATCAACGTCGTCGGCGGCATGATCATCGGCGTCGCGCAGCAGGGCATGTCCTTTGCCGATGCGGGGCGCAGCTACACGCTGCTGACCGTCGGTGACGGCCTCGTCACCCAGGTGCCGGCGCTGATCGTCTCGACCGCGGCCGGCCTGCTCGTCTCCAAGGCCGGCGTCTCCGGCGCCGCCGACAAGGCGCTGATGAAGCAGTTTTCCGGCTATCCGCAGGCGCTGGCGATGTCCTCGGCGGTGATGCTGGTGCTGGCGGCACTGCCGGGCATTCCGACCCTTCCCTTCCTCGCGCTCGGCGCCGGCGCCGGCGCGCTGGCCTGGCACGCCCGCAACCACAAGAAAACAGCCGTCAAGGCCGAGCAGGCCGCCATGGCCGCACCCGCTCCGGGAACGCCGGGTGCGCCGGGCGCTGCCGCGACGGAGGAGCCGATCTCGGCTGCACTCAAGATCGACGACCTCAAGATCGAGCTCGGCTACGCCCTGCTGCCGCTGGTCAACGGCCCCGACGGCACCGACCGCCTCACCGAGCAGATCAAGGCGCTGCGCCGCTCGCTCGCGATCGAGATGGGTTTTGTGATGCCGGCGGTGCGCATCCTCGACAACGTCCAGCTCGAGGCCAACACCTACATCATCAAGATCAAGGAGGTCGACGCCGGCACCGGCAAGATCTGGCCGAACCAGTTCATGGTCATGGATCCCGGCGGCAGCCAGGTGCAGGTGCCCGGCATCCACACCACCGAGCCGACCTTCGGCCTGCCCGCGACCTGGGTCGATGCCAGCCTCAAGGAAGAGGCCTCGCTCAAGGGCTACACCGTCGTTGATGCCGCGACCGTGCTCTCGACCCATCTCACCGAGCTGCTCAAGGCCAACATGTCGGACCTGTTGTCCTACGGCGAGGTGCAGAAGCTGCTCAAGGAGCTGCCGAAGGAGCAGAGCGAGCTGGTCAAGGACATCGTCCCGGGCCAGGTCACGGTCTCCGGCATCCAGCGCGTGCTGCAGCTCTTGCTCGCCGAGCGCATCTCGATCCGCGATCTCTCCACCATCCTCGAAGGCATCGCGGATTCGCTCGCCTTCTCGCGCACCCCCGCAACCATGGTCGAGCACGTCCGCGCGCGGCTGGCGCGGCAGATCTGCGCGCAAAACACCTCGTACGCCGGCTACCTGCCGCTGATCGCGCTGTCGGCGAAATGGGAGCAGGCTTTTGCCGAATCCATCATCGGCCAGGGCGAGGAGCGCAGCCTTGCCATGCAGCCCTCGAAACTGTCGGAGTTCATGACCGCCGTGCGCGAGGCCTTCGAGCGCGCCGCCCGCGAAGGCGAGGCGCCGGTGCTGGTCACCTCCGCGGCCATTCGGCCCTTCGTGCGCTCCCTGGTGGAACGGTTCCGGGCCCAGACCACCGTGCTGTCACAGGCGGAAATCCACCCCAGGGCGAGGCTGAAAACGGTCGGAAGCATCTGATTTGGCTTAAGAAGCCGTGTGTTTTTCAGCCACAGGCAAATGGTTTTTGAGTTCCTGGCGCCTTGTCGACCAGAGGTCCAAGAGTCGAGCGGCAGGCACATTACATCTTTGAAATAATTATACAAAAGAACGGTCAAGGGTCGCCTTCGATCGCGATCTTTCACGTCCTATCACGCCCTTGTGATGGCCTCTTGGGAACGAATCCGGCCAATACTAGGTTGTTGGGCACCGGAAGCATGAACCTGCCTGAAACGGTCGGCGACTACTTCGGGTAGATGGCGGCAGGAGGCTTCCATGAACCACTCGATCTACAGCGCAGATCGCGCGACCCATTTGAAGATTGTGGTCGTCGCCCTCGTCGCAGGGATCGCGGTGGCTGGCCTCGGCATCACGGCACGCTCGGGTTCGGATGAAGGCCTGACCCAGACCGCCCGCGTCATCAAGGCCGGCAAGCCGGTCGTTGTCACCAGTTCGAATGCGAACCTCGTTCGCTAAGGAGATCTGACGAGTTTTGTGAATTCACGCGGCTCTTTACCAGCCCCCCAAAGTCGCCACGTGGATATGTAGACGACCCCAACCCCAAGTCGACTACAGAAAGCGCCCGCCCCCCACGGGCGCTTTCGCATGTCTGGGGGTCTCGTCATTTGCGGGAGCACCCGCCAAACCCATCGAACCCACCAGTCGCCCCCGCGCGTCCCGGACGCGCTGCAACGCTCCTCGCGTTGCTGCGCAGAGCCGGGACCCAGCAGGCCCCACTCACTCCGATGCATGGGCCCCGGCTCTGCAGCGCATCGTCAAAGAGACGCTGCGCTGCGTCCGGGGCACAAGAAGTGCGGATGCATCGCATGCAGAGCCTCGAAGGATGCACGGCCGAGATGCAGCTGGGCCGTTGCCCTTCGAGGCTCGCTCGCGCTGCTGCGCAACGCGAATCGCACCTCAGGGTGACGGCGAGGAATTGGTGCTCGCGGCACCGTTCGATATCGATCTTCAGATAACGGACACACCTTCGCATCCTCGCGGCTCATCATGCCCGAGCTTTGCTTGATCTCTTCACCCTCAATTGAAAGAGGGCGCAGGGAAGACCGGGAGCCCGCTGGCACCCGAGGTCCACTGTGCGGAATCTGCGTGGTGAGAAGCTGCACAGCGGCATAATACAGCATAATACAGGTGTAGCCAGGACATCCCGGCCTTCCCTGCGCAGTGGTTTGACGGCTTATGTCGCGCTCTCCCCGGGGAGCGATGCACTATTGCCCCCGTCGCCTTGCCGATGACTGACGCATGCACCCGGTCGGGCGACACGCATCACCACAAGACTTGGCGCACAGACCCCGGGCGCCAGGACCACACGATTTTGCCGTACGCCGATCACACCGGTCGTGTGCGCGACAGCCTTGCTCACGGTTGCCCGCCCTGCAAAAGCCCTTCGCGCCGATGTAACCAACGCCCACCGCCGCCCGGCCCGCGTTCGTGACGATCGCGATACGCCCCTCTTCCTTGGGCCGGGTTGCGCGACATATACGCCATTTCCGAATTTCGGTAAAGTGGAATGTTTTCGGCGACCCGGCTTGACCTGGTGGTGGGTGTTTCGCGCGTCGGACGCCGCAAGAGCTTGTGTGCTTTCCCTAGGAACTGAGGGCGGCTCCGCGGGACCGCAACACTGTGCGTGCTGCACCGTCATGTCGCTGAACCGAGAGCTGACTTTGCGGGACCGGGGGAAGCAACGCGGGCAAAGGGCCAACAGCAGACATTGGCCGGCAGACGCCTGCGTGGGGGCAGGAGCGAAAATGTCCAAGCTCACTCAGTTTGTACTTTCGCTCAAATTGAGACCGCGTCCGATATTGGCTCCGTTTTCAATCAGGCATGTGGAAACTCGCAAGCTTCTTCAGAGGCGCTGAGATGAAGGGAGGCCCTTAGGATGAGCAATGGCTGACGGCATGGTCTCGAAACCACCTCGACCGATGTTAGCGTTTCTCTGCAGCTCTGTTCCTTCATGGAACTACATCTGCCCGCGACGTTTCGACCTTCGAAAGGTTTCAAGTTGAAAAAAGATAAATTTGCTGCTTCACTTCCTGTGTGGCTGGTGATCCATCTTTTGCTGTCGTCGCAAGCGCAAACAGGACGATGATCGGCTTATGCGTTAATTGCCGCTATCAATTTTCGATCTGGCGAATGCTGCGCAGCAATTCCGATAGTGCTGGGAGGGCGATCGCGAATGTCCTCGGTAGAACGATCTAAAACAAAATAAATGCATCCGGGACCTAAACGTGTTTCCGCAATCTTCCTTGCGCTAGGGAAGGAGTAGCGCCATGACCACCCTTGATAACTCGCCGACCGGTTGCCCTCAAGGTGACCGGCTAGTACTCGTCACTGCAGATGGACAGTTGCTGTGTCCTGTACCTTGCAGTCCGACGACCCCCGTTTGTCTAAACGAGTTTAGGAAAAGCATCGGGACCATACTGTGATGCGACAACACGGTACTGCGTGCCTGGACGAGATCGACATCGGAAGTGTTCAGCAACAATAGCGCCAACGCTCTCGTTTGATATTCGTCCGCGCAGGAATGCAAGGTCCTCGGGTCGGGCCGTCGTTCGAACTACAATTAGTTTCAGCGTTCGTAGAGATGCGTCATGCGTACCAAATTCGACCGATCTCATTTCATTGAACCGGTTGTGTCGTTTGAACAAGACGGCGCCTATGGCTCCAAACGGCTCCCGAGTGGTGAATTGGCCACTCTTGTTATTGCCACCCACGACGACATCGCAGGAGCCGGAATCGAGGCTCTTTTGCAAGCGAGCGGCCATAAGGTCGTCGCGCGCTGCCCCTCCCAAGATGAACTCCTGCGCTCCTTGAACACCCATCATCCGAATATTGTTCTGCTCACAGAAGCCATCGTCCAGCACGAGACCGCGAAAACAGTTTCAGAACTGCGAGCCCACAGCACTTCCGTTTCGATCATCCTTCTGCTTGAGGAGCGCGACGCGATAATGGCTGCGGACCTGCTGAAGCCTGACGTGGACGGGATTCTACTGAGCGGCGCTCGCGCCAGCAGTTTGATCGATTGTGTCCAGAGCGTGTCCCGCGGCCGGAAATGGGTTGACCCTAACCTGTTGCACCATCTAGCAAGCGCTGAACGGTCCTCACCGATGACAACTAACCTGACATTGCGCGAAACCGATATCGTGCACCTCCTATTGCGAGGCTTGCGCAACAAGGAGATCGCCAGCAAGCTCGGTTTGTCGGAAGGCACCGTGAAGATGCGCTTGCATCACATCTACGGGAAACTTCACGTCGGCGGCAGAACGCAGTTGGCGATGTGCATTACAGGAGCACGCGCGGCGCCAGAATTGGGCACTGGAGGGCGCCGCGACGGGGAGCCCGCTATTTGGGATTCTGCGGCTGCAGCAAGGCTCAGAGGAAAGAAGTCGACCCAACTTTAAGCCATCTGCAATTTGATCGGGATCAGTCCGAGCGCAGGGCTTCGACGGGTTGCAGCAATGACGCCTTCCAGGCCGGGTAAAAGCCGAAGAAAATGCCCACTCCCGCCGCGAACGCCATGGCGACGAGGCTGAGCTGTCCATTGAGCACGACGCCCAGGTCGGCGTAGCGCTCGACGGCCACGGCGCCGCCCAAGCCCAGGACGACCCCGGCGATGCCGCCGATCAGGGACAGTATCGTCGCCTCGACCAGGAATTGCCCCAGGATGTCGCTTCGCCGGGCTCCAACCGCGAGCCGCAGCCCGATTTCGCGGATCCGCTCGGTGACCGAGACGAGCATGATGTTCATGATGCCGATCCCGCCGACCAGAAGCGACACGGACGCGATGGCAGCAAGCAGAATTCCGAGCGCCCGCGCCGAGTCCTCCTTGGCCCGCATTACTTCCGTTAGATTGATCAGGTGAAAATCGTCCTCCTGTGCGGGCAGGAGACCGTGGCGCTCGCGCACGACCTGACGAATGTCGCTGAAGGCCGAAGCCATGTTGGCGCCGTCGCGCACCTTGATGATCACGCCCGAGATCGCCCGAGGATTGGCCGGATTGCGCCCGACAACCCGATTGAGCGCGGTCGAGATCGGGATGACAGCGGTGTCGTCCGTATCGACCCCAGCCAGGCTTTGCCCCTTGGCCGCCAGTTCGCCGATCACCGTCATCGGAACGCGGTTGACGCGGATTTCCTGCCCCACCGGGCTCTGATTGCCAAACAGTTGTTCGGCCACGGTCCGCCCGAGCACGACCACCTTGCTGCCCTGGATCACGTCCTCGCGGTCAAAGGCGCGGCCCCGGCTCACCGCCCAATTGCGGATTGTGAGGTACTCCGGTGTCGTACCGGTGACCAGGGTCGACCAGTTCGCATTGCCATAGATCAGTTGCATCCCCGCGAAGTTGTGCTGCGGCGAGGTCGCGGTCACGGCCGGGACTTCGTTTTCGATGGCCTGCGCGTCGGCGAGCGTAACGCTCGGTCGTGAGCCCTGTCCCTTGGACACCCCGGCGCTCTTCAGCGCCCCCGAGTTCAACACGATGGTGTTCGCTCCGAGATTGCGCATTTCGGTCTGGATGCGCTGGCTCGCCCCGCCACCGACCGCCATCATGACGGTCACCGATGACACTCCCAGAACGATACCGAGCATGGTCAGCGCGCTGCGCAGCTTGTTGACGCGAACGGCGCGTAACGCCGCAAGGGTGCTGTTGACGAGTTTCACGCGGCGGCCCGGATGTTTTGGTTCAGATCGTCGGACACTACTCTGCCGTCCTTGAAGTGGATCACCCGACGTGCATAGCGGGCAACCTCGGCGTCGTGCGTCACGACGATCACCGTGAGCCCGCCCTCGTTGAGACGGACCAGAGTGGCCATGATCTCATCGGAAGTCACCGAGTCGAGCGCACCAGTGGGCTCGTCGGCGAGCAGAAGAAGCGGCTGGTTCACCAGGGCGCGGGCTATGGCGACCCGTTGCTGTTGTCCGCCGGACAATTGCGAGGGGCGATGGTGCTCGCGGTCCGAGAGGCCGACCTGCGCCAGGACCTCGCGCGCCCGGCGCGTGCGTTCGCGCCATCCGATGCCGGCATAAACCATCGGAAGCTCGACGTTTTCGAGCGCCGTCGCCCGCGCCAGCAGATTGAACTGCTGGAACACGAAGCCGACGCTCGTGTTGCGGACCGCCGCTAACTTGTTGCTCGACAGGCGCAGCACGTCCTGTCCAGCGAGGTGATAAGTGCCGCTGCTGGGGGCGTCGAGGCAGCCGAGAAGGTTCATCAATGTCGACTTGCCGGAGCCCGACGAGCCCATGACGGCGACGAATTCACCCCTGTCGATGGCGAGCGATATGCCCCGGAGCGCTGGCACCGCCGTCTGGCCGAGCATATAGGTTTTTGTCAGATCCGAGACGGCCACCAGCGCCATCTACATGCTCCCGATGATCCGTCGCGTGATGGTGGGCGTCGGTTCTCGCTGGTCGACCCCGACGATGACCTGCTCAACTGGCTCGGTGATGGAGATCTCGACCATGCTGCCGTCCGACAGCCCCACTCGAACCGGAACCGGCCTCGGCCGCTGATTCTCTCCCAAGGTCCAGAGGTGGGAAGCTTCCGGTCCGCGCTCTCCGGCTGGGGTAAAGCGCAACGCGGCGACCGGCACCTTATGCACGTTCGTGTGGGCGTCGATGACGATGCGGGCGTTCGCCGTCATTCCAGGCATCAGAATCTTGTCCGGGTTCGGCGCGTCGGCCACCACCACGTAGGTGATCACGTTCTGCTTCTCGTGCGAGTCCTTGCGGATCTGCTTCACCTCGGCCCGGAACTCGCGTCCGGGGAAGCTGTCCACCGTGTAGATGACTGGCTGACCCTCACGGACCTTGCCGATGTCGGCCTCATCAACTGAGATCTTGATCTGCATCTCGCGAAGATCCCGAGCCACGGTGAACAGCGTTTGGGTCTGCAAGGTGACGGTGACCTGCTGGCCCTCCTCGATAGTGCGTCCGATCACTACTCCGTCGACGGGCGAGCGGATGTTGGTACGCTCCAGCTCGGTCTGCGCAGCCTTTACGGCCGCCCGCCTTTGCTGCACGACCGCGTTGGCATGAATCACCTGCGCCTCGGCCGAGCGCCGCGCTGACTCGGCAGCCTGAGCGAGCGCGATGTTGGTGCGTTCGTCAGCCTCAGCCGACTTGTAGTTTTGTACCGCCATGTCGAACGCGGCCTGCGCCCTGGATAAGTCGACCTGCGAGATGTTGCCCGCCTTGGCCAAGGTAAGCTTGCGATCCAGTTCGCGCTGAGCCTCGGCGACGACGATGCGCTCGCGCTCGATCACGAACCGCGCCCTCTCCATCACGGAGCCGGCGCTGGCGAGATCGGCGGCCGCCTTTTCCTGAACACGCTTCTGAATCAGCACGGCCGCTTCGGCGACACTCAATTCGCTTTCCGCTTGCTCCAAAGCGATCTGGAAGCTGAGCGGATCGATCTGGGCGATCACGTCGCCCGGACGAACCTCGGTGTTGTAGTCCGCCAGGATGCGGAGCATCTGCCCGGATACCTGCGAGCTGACAAGGACGGTCGTGATGGCCGACAACGCGCCACTCGCGGTCACGGTCGTGGCGATGTCCCCCCGACGAACCGGCGCAAGAAGGTATTTAGGACTTTCAGGAGGAGCGTCCGCCAACCATTCGGGGAGGTACTGCGCCGCTTGGGTCCAGGCAAAATCCCGCGCGTTCTCGGGGAAAATCCCCCGATTGTATGCCGCCGCCCCCAAACTGACGGCGACCAGAGATGCCAGCAGCAGCTTCATGAGAGGAACTTCGCGAGCGGTCGGCGGCTCCTCCGGGAAGAGCCGCCGACTAAATTGCTAGGCCTTATTGCTTGGGCTTAGGCGTGTTCCCACCGGGGTTGGTTGTCGTTGAGGTAGTCGGTGTAGCGCCGGTATCCGAGTTACTGTTGCATGAAGACGTTTGGGTATTCGAGGTCGTGGTCGTCCAGCCGTTCGAAGGATCATTGGTATTCGTCGTCGTGCACGTCTTGGTGCTGCCTGCGTGGGCGGCCGGCGAGAACCAGACTCCCCCGACTGCAGTCAATACGGCGAGGGTCGTTGCAACCGTCAGATTTCTGAGTGCCATTGGATTGCTCCTTTAAGTGAGAGCTGGATTGCACGGTTCGATCTTCGGGAGAACATGCTTCGTGAGCAAGTCATCTTCGGATAAAATTGGGCCGTCGTTCGATATTAGTCGCTCGATAGCAATCGAAAGATATGACATGCGAGCCTGAGGGCCGTAGTGTCAGAGTGCGAGGCCAAGATCGTCGGCTGCGGGGCAGAGGTCAGCAATCGGACGCTCTTACGCATCACCGAGCCGATAGTGCTAACTGCGTTGTGCGGCGGAGGCGAAGCTTCTTATGACGCTGGTGCATCTTCATGCGCTACGCCCACCATAGGGCCTGCGCCGGTCGGTTCGCCCGGATGTCCGGCTTCGAGTCATTTGCCGACCTCTCGGCAGCGAGCGGCACAATCGGCTCAGGAGCCCCGGAGCGGACAATGGCTGGCAGTCGCTCCGCCGCAGCCGACCGCGCCAACCCGTCGCCTTCGTTTCATCGCTCGCTTGGTGAACCTACGCGCCAGCTCAACGGCGCGGTGCCCCATAGGTCGGCGGCGGCGCCTGTACCGTCGGTGCTGCCGCCGCGAACAGATCGTCCTTGCTGCCATTGAGCGGCGGATAGATGCGCTTGCGGTTGATGGTCTCTTTGGTCGCCTTCGCGGCCGCGCCGATCGTCCGCACCTCGCGATCCCAGCCTTCGGTATAGAGCGCGCCCCAATCACCGAGGTCGAGCACGGTGACGTACCAGTCGATCCGCAGCGGCAGCATGGGCTCACCTGCGAGATCGGCCACCACATTGTGGCCGGCGAAGCGGCCCATGGGGCGGGCGAACTGGCAGGACATCACGGTCGGATGCAGCCCGTCGATCACGCTCGAGGCGACATCGCCGGCCGCGAACACGCCGGGCAGATTGGCAACGCGCATGAAGGGATCGACCAGCAGGCGCCCGAGGCGATCGCGCGCGCCCGGAAAGTTTTCGGCCAGCCGGCTCGCACGCATGCCGCCGCACCAGATCACCGTCTGGGTCGGGATGAACTCGCCCGAGCTCAAATGAACGCCGGCCGCTTCGACGGAGGCGATGCGCACGCCGAGCCTCGTCTCGACATCGAGCCACGACAAGGCCGATTCGATGACGGGCCGCGCATGCGCGCCGATGCTGGCGCCCACAGTTGGATTGGGATCGACCAGGATGATGCGGCGGCTGCCGGTGATGCCGGCACGCGCCAGCCTGTCCGGCATTTCGGCCGCGACCTCGATGCCGGTAAAGCCGGCGCCGACCACCACGACCGTCGAACGCCCCGGCGACGGCGCGCTGCGCCCAAGCGCGACGAGATGGTCCTCGAGGCGGAGCGCCGCAGCATAGGTATCGACGTCGAACCCATGGTCGGCAAGGCCCGGAATGTCGGGACGCATCACCTCGCTGCCGAGCGCGAGCACGAGGCGGTCATAGCCCAGCGTCTCCTCGCCGCCGCTGGTGACGAGCGAAATTTTTCGATGCGCGGGATCGATGGCCTCGATCTCGCCGAGGCCATGCGTGACGCCGATCGGATCGAGCAATTGCGCAAGCGGAAGCGCGACCTCGCTAAGGTCGGTCTCGTAATTGCGCACGCGGATGTTGTGATAGGGATTGCGGTCGATGAGGTGGATCTCGATGTCGCGGTCGCTCGCGCCGATCTCGTCACGCTTGCGTGCAGCACCGATAGCCGCCCACAGGCCTGCAAATCCGGCGCCGAGCACGACGATACGCGCCATGTCCGCCTACTCGCACTTTCCGAGGATCCTGCGGCCTGCCCGCGCGGCTAGATATAGCCCATTCGTCAGGATCGACCAACTGCGGCGGCGCAAGGCTGCTGCACAAGATCGTAAGCCCAAGAACCGAAAGCCTACGCCTCGCGCAGTTCCGACGGCGTCGCGCCGAAACGCTTGCGGAAGGCGCGGTTGAAATAGGACAGATCGGAGAAGCCGGAGGAATGCGCGATGTCGCTGATCTTGCGCATCCTGGCGCGGGGATCGCCGAGCAGCTTGCGCGCCTGGAGCAGGCGCTGCTCCAGCACGAATTCGGTGAAGGTGGTGCCGGCCTGCTCGAACAGGCGCTGGGCCTGGCGCGGGCTGAGCCCTGCGCGTGTCGCAACCTCGGCGAGGCAGAGATCGTTGCGGCCGAGCGCGGCCATCACGTCGGCGCGCATGAGATCGAGGCGCGCCGCCGCCTGCCCGCGCCCACGTGCGCGGCTTGCATGCTCGGCATCGGTGCCGAGCAGGAGACCAACGAGATCGACCATGTGCTGCGCGGTCAGGCGCTGGCCGACCGCATCGAGATGTGGCGCGTGATTGGCGGCGAGCGCATGGTAGCGGAAGATGGTCTCGGCGACCGCGCCGTCTGACAGCATTTGCGAGAGCTTGTCCTCGGCGCGCGGACTGATGTCGAGCAGCGCACGGCGCGGCATGCGAATGGTGGTGAAGCGGTCTGCCTCGGTGTGGCCGACGGTCCCGGTCACGCTCATGTCGACCAGCACCATCTGGGCGGGCGTGAGCTCGACGGTGTGGCCGTTCGACCCGACACGGACGAGCCCCGCATGGGCCAATATCAGCACGAGATCGTCGCTGCCGTCGGCAAGGTGGCTCTGCGTGCGCGAATATTGCGCCGAGGCGCCTTCCGGAATGGCGAGCGTGATGTTGTCGACAACGCTGATCTGCAGACGGCAATCGATGCGTTCGCCATGGCTCGGCCCGATATCGAGGCCGCAGGGACCGACGGCCCGCTCGCGCCAATGCTCGAAGGCCGGACCGTGCGGCAGGCCTGCATATTGATGAACGAAGATGCCCGGCGTTCTCGCTGCATCCATCTGATTTGCTCGCCCTTTCCGGCATCACCGCGTTCAAATTCCGGGGATTTGACGCGGCGGGCCGGACGGAGGTTCAAATCGGGGGCAGATTCGGGGGCACTTGTCGGGATGCGACGGCGGGATGGACCGCGGCGACAATGGCCCTGGCAGCTATTTTTGCGCTGGCGCCTGCGGCTGGGCCGGCGGCACGGTCTCGATCAGCTTGCCGGAAAACACCGGGGCGGAGGTCGGCTGGCCGTTCGGTGAGCCGCCGGCCTGCTCCACCGTGACCGCGTAGGTCGCGCCATTGACGACCTCGGCATCGTAGGAGGCGAGCAGCGGACGCGCGGTGAAATCGCTGGCGCCGATCACGCCGAGCGAGCGCGGGCGCGGCAGCTTGTCCGAGATCAGCCAGAGCTCGAAGCTCTTGCCGGGCTCCGGTGTGGCGCCAACCTTTCGCACCGTGAAATTCCGCGTCGCGCCGTCGATGGTCATGATAAAGGCGGGACCGCCGCCCTGGCCCTGCAGCAGCGCGACATATTGCGCGGAGGCGGCGAGCGGCGCCGCCGGCGTCTTCACCTCGACCGTCTGGATGCGCGGCGCGGGACGCAAGGCGCCCGGCAGCGCCTCGGGCAGGAAAATCTGCAGCGACAGCGTCACCAGCAGCGCGGCGGCAAGCGCGCCGACAGCGGACGCGACGTTGCGCCAGCGCTTCACCCGGCCCTCGAGACGAATCACATTGCTGTCGTCGGCGACCGGCGCCTGCGGCGCACGGACGACATTGGTATCCGGCGCATGGACCTGCGGAATGAATTGCGGCGCGATGTCCGGAAGCGCATCAGGCTCGGGACGCGGCGCCTCAGGCGGCCCGGCTTCGGGATGCAGCATCTGCGGCGGCGGCGAGCTCTCGGGGGGAGCCTCCGCAGGTCCGAGCGAGAATGAGTCGGGCACAGGCGGCGGTGGCGGCGGCGAAGCCTCGGCGCGCGCGGGCTGCTGCTCCTGCGCGGCGGCCGTGCGCGTGATCTCCGCCCTGATGTTCTCCCACACGATCGGACGCGGCTCGACCGAGCCGACCATCTGGTTGAGCACGCCGAGCCGATAGGACCACGCCTGCACGATTTCGGCGAACGCCGGGTCCACCGCCATCATGGTCTCGACCTGCGCGCGCTCGTCGGCGCCGAGCGTCCCGAGCGCGTATTCCGCGGCGAGCGCGATATGGTCCTCCGTGTAGGCCATCAATGTCCTTCACCTCTCCCGAAGTGAGAGGCATAGGCCGCCTTTGGCGGCCGTTCTAAAGAACGCCGAAGCAGAGCTTCGGCTATGTCGCATCGCAAGATGCGGTCCGGGTGAGGGGTTACGGTCTCTCGGGAGATCTGCGGCCCCTCACCCGGCGCGATGCGCCGACCTCTCCCCAACGGGGAGAGGTGGACTGCCGTTGCCGCGCTGGTTCGTGCCACTCTCATCATCCTCTAAAGTCCGAGGCACTCCCGGATATCCAGCATGCTGCGCCGCAGCCACGTCTTCACCGTGTTGACGGGCGCGGCGAATTTCTCCGCCAATTGCTCGCGGCTCCAGCCGTTGTAATAGGCGAGCAGCACGAGCCTCTGACGGTCCGGCTCGAGCCGGCCGATGCATTCCAGGAGCCGCTTCAGCTCCTCGGTCATCTCGCGGCGCGCCAGCGGATCGGGACTTTCGGCCGCCACCTCCATCGCCTGAGGCTCTTCCTCGATGGAGGTCTCCGATTTTTTCCGCACGATGTCGATGGCGCGGTTGCGCGCGATCGAGGCCATCCACGTGATCGGCGACGACAGGGCCGGGTTGAACTGACCGGCGCTGTTCCAGATCTTGACGTAAGTCTCCTGAATGACCTCCTCCGCGAGATCCTGCCTGCGCAAGATACGGAGCACGACGCCATAGAGTTTCGCGCGCGTGGCCGCGTAGAGGCGCTCGAACGCGGTCTGATCGCCCTTCGCCACCGCCTCAATCAACCCGACCAGCTCCGGTGGCGTCAGCATTCAGCCCCCCGACACGCGGCCCGCCGCTTGCCTTCACCTCTCCCCGACGGGGAGAGGTCGATTTGCGCAGCAAACCGGGTGAGGGGGCGCGGGGCTAACGGCGGACCGTCACCCCTCACCCGGCGCTCCGCGCCGACCTCTCCCAATGGAGAGGTGGCACCGCCGTCGCTGGCGCAGCATTCATCTCCACCACCATAGCGCGCAGCCAAGGCAACCACCAAGGGGCGCGGCGCCACACTGTGGACAGCACATGCGAAAACCCGGACCTTGCGGGTCCGGGTTTTGGCAATGTCCTGGAGGGACGGGCTAGCGGTTCAGGCGACGGCGCCGATGCGGGCACGCATCAGGCCGATGCTGTCGAGGTCGGCCTGCTCGCGGGCGCTCTCCTCGGCGCGCTCGCGCGCCTGGTCGCGCTCGTCGAGCAGCTCGACCTTCTTCAGCTCCTCGAAGGCCTCGGCCAGCGCGGCCTTGGCTTCCTCGAGCTGGCCCTTGAGCTCGTCGGCCGAACGGGTCAGGTTCTCGCGGCGCTGGATGGCGGCTTTGGCGTAGGTCGGGTAGGCAAAGTGCGAAGGATCGTTGATCCCGGCGCGCTCCTGCTCGGTCTGGATCTCGCGTTCGAGATCGACCGACATGCGCTGGAAGTCGGCGATCATGGTCTCGATCTGGGTGACCCGGCGGCGCTTCTCGTCGACCTGAAACTTCTTCAGGCGGATGAGGGTATCTCGTGACTTCATCGACTCGTACTCCCCAGAAGTCCCCCCGCTGCACGTGGGACGATACCGGTCACCCCACGGGCCCGATGGGGGCCCAGACCGGCTCTGCTACTCTGTGGGATCGGATGATGACCGGACAAAGTTAGCGTTCCGTTTCCAAATTGCCGAGGATCTGCGCCAATTGGCGATAGCCCTCCGCGAGTGATGCCTTTTCGTCCTTGCGCTGGCGCAGGAAAGCTTCCAGCGGCTCATGCAGGCGGATCGCCTCGTCGACCTCGGGACTGGAGCCGGCGCGGTAGGCGCCGAGACGGATCAACTCCTCCATGTCGGCATAGGTCGCCATCACCGCCCGCGCCCGCTGGATGACCGGCCAGAACTGCGGATCGGCCGATTTCGGCATCGTTCGCGAGACGGATTTGAGGATGTTGATCGCAGGGTAGCGGCCGCGCTCGGCGATCGAGCGCTGCATCACGATGTGGCCGTCGAGGATGCCGCGCACGGCATCCGCGATCGGCTCGTTATGGTCGTCGCCATCGACCAGCACGGTGAAGATCGCGGTGATGGCGCCCTCGCCCAATCCCGGCCCGGCCCGCTCCAAGAGCTTCGGCAACTCGGTGAAGACGGTCGGCGTGTAGCCCTTGGCCGTGGGCGGCTCGCCGGCGGACAGTCCGATCTCGCGCTGGGCCATGGCAAAGCGCGTCACCGAGTCCATCAGGCAGAGCACGTCCTTGTCCTCGTCGCGAAAATATTCGGCGACCGCGAGCGTCAGATACGCCGCCTGGCGGCGCATCAGTGCCGGCTCGTCGGAGGTCGCAACCACCACGACCGAGCGCGCCAGGCCCTCCTCGCCGAGATCGTCCTGCAGGAATTCCTGCACCTCGCGGCCGCGTTCGCCGATCAGCCCGATGACGCTGACATCGGCATCGACGTTGCGCGCCAGCATCGACAGCAGCACCGACTTGCCGACGCCGGAGCCTGCGAAGATGCCCATGCGCTGACCGCGGCAGCAGGTGAGAAAGGTGTTCATGGCGCGCACGCCGAGATCGAGCGGGCTGCCGACACGCTTGCGCGAATGTGCGGGCGGCGGCGTATTGCGGAACGGCATCGGCGAAGAGCCCTGCGGCAGCGGCCCCTTGCCGTCGATCGGCTCGCCCAGCGCGTTGACGACGCGGCCGAGCCATGCTGCGGACGGCCGCACTTGATTGGCGGCATTGGCGATGACCGCCTTGCAGCCGCGGCGGACGCCCTCGAGCCCGGCGAACGGCATCACCACGGCATTGTTGCCGGAGAAGCCGATCACCTCGCACGGAATGGTGCGGTTGGCGCCGGTCTCGATCACCAGCCGTGCGCCGACCGACATCGCGTGAATCGGACCGGCCACCTCGACCATCAGGCCGCGAACGCCGACGACGCGGCCATAGATGTTGATGCCGTCGATGTCGCCGATCTGTTCGGCAAGCGCTTTCATCGGCAGCGCGCCTTCATATGAGGGTCCTCATGAGATGGTCGCCATCGGTAATCCCGGGACATCACGGTGAAAACCTTAAGTTTCGCCATATTTCTGAACGGCGCTTAACTTCGTGTTTACCCGCATCATTAATCATTGCGTCACTGTCTTTGAGACTGAGCGTGACTCCCCTTCAGAAGAAGGCTGAGTCGCGGGAGTCGGTTAGGCCCGTCTCTTAAAGTGGAGCTTGAACGGAATCGGGTAACGAAAGCTGCTTCGCGCGCAAGACCTTAGGGCGATTCGACAAAAATTGCACCGGGGGACTTGCGTTCCAGAATCAGACTTTGTTAACCATCTGTTGTCAGGATCCGAATCAGTTGTTCAAAGGCGTTTTGTTGAGTGCCGCGAATGCGGCCGACCTGACGCCCAGGAGCGGCGACTATGGGGAACTGGCATGCGCGTTTTGCTGATTGAAGATGACAGCGCCGTCGCGCAGTCGATCGAGCTGATGCTGAAGTCGGAGAGCTTCAACGTCTACACGACCGATTTGGGGGAAGAAGGCGTCGATCTCGGTAAACTATACGATTACGACATTATTCTCCTCGACCTCAACCTGCCCGACATGTCCGGCTACGACGTGCTCAAGCAGCTCCGGGTCTCCAAGATCAAGACACCGATTCTGATCCTCTCCGGCCTCGCCGGCATCGAGGACAAGGTCAAGGGTCTCGGCGTCGGCGCCGACGACTACATGACCAAGCCCTTCCACAAGGACGAGCTGGTGGCCCGCATCCACGCCATCGTGCGCCGCTCCAAAGGCCATGCCCAGTCGGTCATCCAGACCGGCGACCTCGTCGTCAACCTCGACACCAAGACGGTGGAAGTCGGCGGCCAGCGCGTGCATCTGACCGGCAAGGAATATCAGATGCTGGAGCTGCTCAGCTTGCGCAAGGGCACGACGCTCACCAAGGAAATGTTCCTCAACCATCTCTATGGCGGCATGGACGAGCCCGAGCTGAAGATCATCGACGTCTTCATCTGCAAGCTCCGCAAGAAGCTCGCCAACGCCTCCGAAGGCCGCAATTTCATCGAGACCGTGTGGGGCCGCGGCTACGTGCTGCGCGAGCCGCACGAGGCCGACGAGCGCATCCCCGCCTGATCTTAAAGGTTACGTCGCGAGCCCAGTCAGGCTCGCTCCTCCCTGCCTGGACCCCGCCGCAAATGGCGGGGTTTTCGTTTTGGGGGACGCTTCATCGGAAGCTTAACGTTTGAACCGCTAGCCTCCTCCTGCCGACGAATGGTCGCTGACCGATGGGGGAACGATGATCCTGCAATCACTGGCCGGCCTGCCCGCCTTCCTGGTCTATTTCTGCACCGGGTTGATCGCGGTCGTGGCCTATCTGTTCGTCTATACCCGCATCACCGCGCATAACGAGTTCCAGCTGATCCGCGACAACGAGCCGGCTGCGGCGATCGCGCTCGGGCTCAGCCTGCTCGGCTTCGTGGCGCCGCTGGTCAGCGCCATCGCGCATTCGGCCAACGTGCTGGACTGCCTGATCTGGGCGACGATCGCGCTGGTCGTGCAGGTCATCGTGTTCTTCCTCGTCAAGGTCCCGGTGCCGAACCTCTCGGAGCGGATCTCCGCCGGCGAGCTTGCCCCGGCGATCTGGCTCGGCCTGTCCTCGCTCGCCGCGGGGCTGCTCAACGCCGCCAGCATGATCTACTGACATGGCCGACAAACCCGCCAAGAAGGAGTTCGGCAAGCGCCGGCCGGTGGCCGAGCCGCCGCCGCGGCCGCCGGTGAAGCGCTCCGGCCACGTCGCGCTGCTGGTGATGGGCACGATCGCGGTCGGCACCACCGCCTACACGCTGATGCCGCGGCAGACCTGCGAGCCCTCTCCTCCCGGCGCGGATCCAACTGTGCAGACGAGCACCGCATGTAGCAGCAGCAGAATCAGCTCCTCGGGCGGCAGCGGCGGCTCGGGCTCATCGTCGCGATCGAGCTTCTACAGCAGTGATTCCTCCAGCCATTCCTCATCGAGCACGTCATCGGATTCCGGCCACAGCAGCGTGAGCCGTGGCGGCTTCGGCTCGTTCGGCCATGGCTTTTCCGGCGGCGGCTGACCAATGCAGCGCATCACCTGTCTGGAGCGCGACGACTGGCGGGAGACCGCGGCGCGATGCGGCTTCGTCTTCCACACCATGGACGGCGAGCGCTATTGGGACGAGCGGGCCTATTACGGCTTCACGCTGGACGAGATCGAGCGCGGCATCGAGGCGCCGACCGGCGAGATCGACGCGATGTGCCTGGAGCTTGCCGGCCGTGTCATCGGCGACGAGCGCTCCTTGCGGCGCTTGAAGATTCCGGAAGCGTTCTGGGGCCTGATCGCCGAGAGCTGGAAGCGCCGCGACCGCAGCCTCTATGGCCGGCTCGATCTGAGGTTCGACGGCAAGTCGCCGGCAAAGCTGCTCGAGTACAATGCGGATACGCCGACCTCGATCTTCGAGGCCGCGGTGTTCCAATGGACCTGGCTCGAACAGGCGATCGAACGCCGCGTCATCCCGGCGCGTGCCGACCAGTTCAACTCCATCCATGAGCGGCTGATCGCAGCATGGAAGGAGATCGCCGGCGGTCGCCACGTCCATCTCACCGGGATCACCGGCAACGAAGAGGACGCCGGCACGCTCGCTTATCTCGAAGACACCGCGCGCCAGGCCGGACTTACGACGACGCTGCTCAACATCGAGCAGGTCGGCTGGCGCGACGAGGCCGGCGGCTTCGTCGATCTCGACGAGAACGACATCGCGCTCGCCTTCAAGCTCTATCCCTGGGAATGGATGTTCCAGGACGCCTTCGGCGCCAAGCTGAAGGATGCGCCGACGCGCTGGATCGAGCCGCCATGGAAGGCGGTGCTGTCCAACAAGGGCATCTTGCCGCTGCTCTGGGAGATGTTTCCGAACCATCCCAATCTGCTGCCGGCCTTCTTCGAGGACGACCCGCGCGCCGCCGAGCTCGGCACGTCCTATGTGCGCAAGCCGCTGCTGTCGCGCGAAGGCGCCAATGTCACGCTGGTTTCCGGCGGCATGCCGCTCGACGAGCAGACGGGGCCGTACGGCGCCGAAGGCTTCGTGCGCCAGGCCTTGTCACCGCTGCCGAATTTTTCTGGCTTCTATCCCGTGATCGGAAGCTGGCTGGTGAACCACGAGCCCTGCGGGCTGTCGATCCGCGAGGACGAGAGCCCGATCACGGGCAACCGCTCGCGATTTCTCCCGCACGCGATTTTGTGACGGCCCGTCATTCCGGGGCGCGACGCAGTCGCGAACTATGATGCGCAGTTGCGCATCAGAGAATCCATAGCCACAGGCAGACCGAAGGGCCCCACGTCTGACCGCCTGCCCATTTCGGAGCCCTGTGGTTATGGATTCCGGGCTCCGCGCTTACGCGCGGCCCCGGAATGACGAGAAGCAGATCACCTCGCCGCAGCGACCTTCAGCGGCTGCGGCATCAATCCGCCCATGGGGCGGCCAGAGCGCGCGGGGTTGAGCTCATAGAGACCGCGGCGATCGGCGATTGGGCGGAACGCGTCCGTGAGGCCGACGACGGATTCGGCGGCGCCAAGCAGCAACGTGCCGTCGGCCTCCATCGCCTTCGCCATGCGCTCGAAAATCACCGCCTTGGTGTCCTGGTCGAAATAGATCAGCACGTTGCGGCAGAAGATCACGTCGAACGTGCCGAGGTGGGAGAAGTCCTGCAGCAGATTGAGCTGGCGGAACTGCACCATGGCGCGAATGTCGGCGTTGAGCTGCCAGAGCTCGCCGGTTTGCGCGAAGTATTTCACCAGATGCTGGATCGGCAGGCCGCGCTGCACCTCGAACTGGCTGTAGACGCCGGCCTTGGATTTCTCCAGCACCTCCTGCGACAGGTCGGTGGCGACGATCTCGATGCGCCAGCCGGCGAGAGCTGAGCCCATCTCCTTCACGCACATCGCGATCGAATAGGGCTCCTGCCCGGTCGAGGAGGCCGCCGACCAGATTCGAAGCGACCTGCGCGCCGCACGCGCCTGGATCAGCTCCGGCAGGATGGTGTCGCGCAGGTGATCGAACGGAATCTTGTCGCGATAGAAGAACGTCTCGTTGGTGGTCATCGCTTCGACCACGTCGGTCGCAAGCCGGCCGTCGCCGTTCCTGATCTTCAGAACGAGATCGGGAATGCCGGGAAGGCTTGCCTTGCGCGCGAGCGGCAGCAGCCGGCTCTCGACCAGATATTGCTTGTCGGCGGAGAGATCGAGACCGGAGCGCTCTTTCAGGAACTTGCGCAGATAATCGTAATCTGCGGGTGTCACGAGCGATCTCCCGCGAACAGGCGGTTGACCTTGGGGCCGATCTGGTTGAGCGGCAGGATCGCCGCGCAGATGCCGGCATTGGCCGCCGCGCCCGGCATGCCCCAGACCACGCTGGAGGCTTCGTCCTGCGCGATCACGCTGCCGCCGGCCGCAACGATCTCCTTGCCGCCGCGCATTCCGTCCGAGCCCATGCCGGTCAGGATCAACGAGAGGATGTTGCCGTGCCAGACCTCGATGGCGGAGGTGAAGAGCGGATCGACCGCAGGTTTGCAGAAATTGACGGCGGGGCCGTCGTCGAGCGCGATCACAGGATCAGCGCCGCTGCGCGCGACGCGCATGTGCTTGCCGCCCGGTGCGAGGTAAATCCGTCCCGGCTTCACCGGCTCCCCGTCGACCGCCTCGCTCGCCGGCCGGCGGCTCGAGCGCGCCAGATGCTCGGCCAGGATGGTGGTGAAGGTCGGCGGCATGTGCTGGGTGATCAGCACCGGGAAGCGATCGATCACGGGGCCGAGCTCGGTGACGAGCGCCATCAGCGCCTGAGGGCCGCCGGTCGAGGAGCCGATCAGCAGCACCTTGGGTGCCTGGGTCGAGAACGGACGTGTCGCGAGCGATCCTGACGACGCGGCCGGCACCGCCGGAGCGGGCGCAGGCGCCGCAGGCCGCGCGACAGGGCCGCGCGCGACGGGAGCCGGGCTCGCCGGCGCCAGCGGCGGGCTCGCAACCGCAGACTTGCGACGCAGACGCGCGCCCAGATGACGGATCTTCTGGATCAGGTCGTGATGGAAAATGTCCGCGGCCGACGCCTCACGCGTCGATTCCGGCTTGGGAATGTAATCGGCCGCGCCGAGCGACAACGCCTTGAAGCTGATCTCCGCGTTGCGGCGGGTCAGGGTCGAAGCCATGATGATGACGAGATCGCGCTTCTTCGCGAGCAGTTGCGGCAGCGCGGAGAGACCATCGAGCTGGGGCATTTCGATGTCGAGCACGGCAACATCGGGATTGATGCGATCGAGCTGGTTGACCGCCTCGAGCCCGGTGCGCAGCGACGCCGCGACCTCCATGTCGTGCTCGGCACCGATCCAGCGCGAGATCAGACCGCGGATGACGACGGAGTCATCGACGATCATCACCCGCAGCGGCCCGGCATCGCGCGACGTGCCCGTGGTCGAACTACCTGCGAACGCAACACTCATTACCCACCAACTCAGACTGAAACGGTTCAGTTGAAAACAAACGCCGAAGGATCCGTTCAGCCTCCGGGCGCTCGCTCAGATCAGGCCGACTTCCTGAAATTTCGCCGTCACGATGTCCTTGTCGAACGGCTTCATGATGTACTCGTTGGCGCCGGCGTGCAGCGCGCGCGCGATATGCGCGACGTCGTTCTCGGTGGTGCAGAACACCACCTTGGGCTGGTCGCCGCCGGGCATGCGCCTGAGATGGCCGAGGAACTCGTAGCCGTCCATGACCGGCATGTTCCAGTCGAGCAGTACTGCGTCGGGCAGGCCGCGCTTGCAGGCCTCCAGCGCCTTCTCACCGTCCTCGGCTTCGAGGATCTGGAAGTCGAGCCCCTCCAGGATCCGGCGCGCAACCTTTCGGATGACGCTGGAATCATCAACGACGAGACAAGTTCGCATGTGAACCTCTGCTTCCTTCCCCCTTTGCGGGGGCACTTAAGTCCTCGGCGGCAATGCCGCCGTATCAGGCCGCCATCATCTCGGGCGCGAGCTCGAGCACGCGGTCGACGTCGAGGACGACCATGAGCTGGCCGTCGAGGCGGTGGACGCCGCCGGCGAGCTTGGCCATGCGGGGGTCGAGGTTGACGGGGTTGTCCTCCTTGCCGTCCTCGGGCAGGCGCAGCACCTCGCCGATCTGGTCGATCAGGAGGCCATAGGATTCGCCGCGCAAATCGACGCCGACCGCCATCGCGGTCTTGCCGTCCGCGTCCTTGGGCAGGCCGAGGCGCGAGCGCATGTCGACCACGGTGACGATGCGGCCGCGCAGGTTCAGCACGCCGGCGATCTCGCGCGAGGCCAAGGGCACGCGGGTGACGCGCTCGGGCATGAACACGTCCTGGACGCGCGAGATCGGCAGGCCGAACAGCTGGCCGCCGATCATCGCGGTGACGTACTCGACCATGGCGCCTTCGCTGGACTGGGTCTTGCTCATCTTACCTCTCTCCTGATCGATCCCGCTTTGGGGCCTAAGCCGCGGCCGCCCGGCTCAGCTCGGAGGCGCCGGCGGCGCCCGCGGTCTGCTCCTTCAGCGCCGCGATCAGGCCGGGACGGTCGAACTTGGCGACGTAATCGTGGAAGCCGGCCTGACGGCCGCGCTCGATCGCCGCCGGCGACACCAGCGCGGAGAGGCCGATGATCGGCGTCGCAGCGAGGTTGTTGTCGGCGCGGACGACTTCGGCGAACTCGAACCCGTTCATGTCCGGCATCTCGATGTCGGTCAGGATCACGTCGAAGTTCTGGGCGCGCAATGCGGCGAGGCCCTCCTGCGCGGTCGGCGCGGTGCGGACGCGGTAGCCGGCGGCCTTCAGCACCGGCGCCAGCATGTTGCGGAAGAACGCGCTGTCGTCGACCAGCAGCACCGACTGCGAGTGCAGCGACGGCTTCATCTCCTTGCGGGTGAACCAGTCCGCGAACGCCATCGGCAGGAAGTGGCCGACGTCGATCACCTCGGTGGCCTGGCCCTTGATCACGGCCGAGCCGAGAATGCCGGAGGAGGAGCCGCCGACCTCGATGTTGAGCCGTTCCTCGACGATGTCGATGATCTCGTCGACGACGAGGCCCATGGAGCGGCCGTCGTCGGCGAACACCAGGATCGGCTGGGCGCCCTGGCTGGCGATGGTGACGCCGTCCATGGCGACCAGCGGCATCAGCTGCTCGCGGTACTGCACCATGTAGCGGCCGTTCGAGAACTCGATCTTGTCGGCCGGCAGCTC
>NZ_JACCHP010000035.1 GCF_016031625.1 Bradyrhizobium agreste
CGGAAAGACCGCACGAGGCGCTCGGCATGAAGTGTCCGGCGGAATTGTATGCGGCGTCACCGCGCCGCTATGACGGCTTGCCCGAACTGTCCTATCCATTCCATGACCGCGACGTCCTCGTCACGGCCTGCGGACGGCTCTGCCTGCATCGCAAGCGAATCAACATCTCGACCGTGCTGGCCGGCCAGAAGCTCGGCATCAAGGAAGTCGACGAGGGCATCTGGCTCGTCAGCTTCATGCACTACGATCTGGGATACTTCGACCTGGAGCAAAAGACCTTGCAGCCCCTCGACAACCCATTCGGCCCGAAGCCCGTTACCGATGTCTCCGGTCCGACATCGTCGCTCTGACGCCACTCTTGCTCATTCTCGGCATGGCAGCTCCCCTGCTTGGCCGCGCTGAGCGGTCAACCCCCGAAGCCCGCAGGGGCGCGCCCCTTGGCGCGCGGGGTTGACGGCGATAGCGCGGGCCGAGCAAGAATAGGCCGTGCCATGAAGGCGTGGAGTGACCTGCAACCTTCGACAACCCGTTCGGCACGAGGTTGTCACCCATGTCTCAGGTACGATTCGTTACCTATGTGTCCGGGCTGGACAAACCGGGCGCTGGTGCCGCAAGAGGGATTCGAACCCCCGACCCCGTCATTACGAATGACGTGCTCTACCGACTGAGCTATTGCGGCGAACCTGCCGGGACCGAAGCGATGCCGGCCCCGATACGCGCGCTCCTGATATCGGGCATGGCCCGAATTGGCAAGGACAAGCGGGAGGCGAAATGCGGCTCACGCGCCCCAGCGGGACCAGAATCCGCGCCAGCCGCCCGCCTGGGCTTTGGGCGTGCCGATTTGTTCCGTAAATTCATCGCTTGGGCCGTCGTCGTCGATGCCGGGATCATCGGGTGCACGGACGATCGGGATGACGGTCTGGATCGGCGCCGAGGCGGGCTTACCGAGGTCGGCCCGGGTCCGGAAGACCGGTGTCGGCGCCGGCGGCGATGATTCGGCGGGCGCCGGAGCCGGATTCGCCGGCTCGGCGGACGTCACGGCCGGCTCGTCGGCCTCCGCAGTCTGCTCCCCCGTCTCCTTGCCAGCTTCCTTGGCAGCCTCCTTCGCGGCGTCCTTGGCCGGAGGGGGTGAATTGTCTTGCGCGGCCGGGGCCGGCACCGGGGCCGCCTCCGGCGGTTCCATCGCGACTTCGCTGGGAGCCGCGGTCACCCGCCTCGGCGGCGGCGCGGCTAGCATGGCTTCCTCGAAGGCCGAGGATTCGATCGTGGTGCCCTTGTCCGAGGGCAGGCTCGCAACCGGCGTCTGCCATTGGAACGCATCGAGGCGTCCGGTGACCGGGGAGACCGGACGCCAGCGGTTGCTGACATAGCCGTCCGCGGTCCAGGCGGGATCGAGACGGGCGCGCACCGCGCGCAAGGTCCAGGCGCGGGCACGGCCGCTATCGCCATGCTCGGCGCGCTCGATCTCAGCCATCAGCAGCGCGACGCGCTGGGTCGGATCGTTGACGTGCGGCGCAAGCACCTCGCGGGCACGGCCGAATTCGGAGGCGTCGATCGCGGCCCGCGCGATCGCGAGCTGGCCCTCGATATGGCCCGGCTTGTCGGCAGGTGTCTTGGCCGCGAGGGTCTCCACCCGCTGCAGGCGCTGCCGCGCGGAATCGCCGAGCTTCACATGCGCATAGGCTTCCGCAAGATCGGGATGCGGATTGGCGAGCCAGGCGGCTTCCACCAGCTTCATGGCGCGGCGCACCTGATGCGCTTCGCTCTCGAATTTTGCCGCCAGCACGGCCGCCGGCACCAGGGTCGGCGCGAGCTTGACCGCCTCCATCACGCTCTCGCGCGCGACGTCGCGGTCCATCGTTTCCAGTTCCAGCGCACGCGCGGCGAGTAGCACGCCGCGCTGGCGGCGATAGGTCTGCTTGTCGATCAGGCCCGCGGACAGATTCGAATCGAGGATCGCGAGCGCGCCGCTCCAGTCGCCGCGCGCGCAGCGGAAGCCGAGCACCGCGTGCGAGGCCCAGGTCGCGGACGGCGACAGCTTGATCGCTTCCTCCGCGATCATCACGGCGCCGACCGCATCATCGGCGCGCTGCGCCTCGATGAAGAGACCGCGCAGTCCAAGCAGCCGCGTGTCCTCGCGCTCGGCCATGGCGCGGAAGACGCGCTGCGCCTCGTCGCGATTGCCTTCGAGCTGCGCCGACTGCGCGTGCAGCAGCAGCGCAAGCGGATCGTCTGGTGCATGCCGCCGGGCCGCCTCGGCGTGCCGGCGCGCGAGCGCGGAATCGCCGTGGCCGATCGCGAGCAGGCCATGGGTAATGGCGTGACGGCCGCGGGCATGGCGCTTGTCATGACGGCGGCGGCGCAAGCGCCCCGGCATGCGCCAGATCGTCGTCAGGATGCTCCAGACCAGCACGACGGAAGCGGCAAAGAGGCCGAGCAAGAACACGAACCTGGGCAGCGTCGTCGAGATGCGGAAACTGCCCGCGGTCAGGACGAGATCGCCGGGCTGGTCGGCAATCCAGGCCGCGCCGGCCGCCGCCAGTGCGATCAAGACGAGAAAGAGGACGATGCGAAGCATGGCGATCCCTATACGCGCCGATTGTTGCGCGAATCTTATTGAGTGGATTTGGCGAGATCCGCCATGGCCTCGTCGGCGAATTTGCGGGATGCGGCGAGCGCGGCGTCGCGCGCATCGACCTTGTCGAGCCAGGCCTGCGCCGGGGCGCGATCAGCCTCGGGCAGCGTCTTCAGCTCGCGCCGCGCTTCTGCGAAATCGCTGCGGAGCGCCGCCGCCGTCACGCGCGTCACGACGGCGCCGCGATCGTTGCCGATGCCGTCGGTACGCTCGATGCGCACGAGCTTCGACGCGCCGGCTTGGAGACGCTCGACAATGCCGGCCTCGCTCGACGGAGCTTCAGCCGGCGGCGACAGCTTCGGCACGATGTTGAGGAGCTCGCGGCTGAGCGCCGCTGCCGTCGGGATGCCGGACGATGCAAACGCCTCGAGCGGTTTGAGCATGTCGGGCTTGGCCGTCAATGACCGCGCCACCGCCAATTGCGATTGATAGGGATCGCCGTGGCGAACGGCAACGTCGAGCAGGGACGCCGCCACCACATAGCGGAGCGGCTTGTCGTCCAGCGTCTTGGCCTCGGCGATCTTCTCGCCCTGCTGCGCGAGCTCGGCCCGCTCGGTCTTGCTGGCGCGCTCGAGCTGAGCGATGCGGTCGGTGAGCGCGGCAAGATCGGGCGCGGCACCCGGGGCTGCGGATTTCGCATCGTTCAGCGCGCTCGCGGTGTTGTCGAATTGTGCGCGCAAATTGGCGATCTCGCCACGCAGCGCACTCGCCGCTTTCTCCAACGCGTCGATTCGCGCGACTTGGGCCGGATCGGCCGCGGGCCTCGCGGCCTTGGCTTCGACCGCGGCAACGCGTCCGCTCAGCGCATCGACCGTCGCATTGGTGACCTGCGGCGCGGCCGGCGGGGCCTGCACCGCGGGCCAACCCAGCATCCAGCCGACTGCGATCACGGCCGCAGCAGCGGCAGCGCCGGAGAAGGGCGCAACGATCCAGGGGGAAATCGGCGCCGATAAAGGCGCCGCCGCGGACGTCTGCTGCTCTGCCGATTCGGACTGAGGCTCGGCCTTGACTTCATCCGATCCGGGCTCTTCCACCCTGGCCTGCTCCTGCGCGAGATGCTCGGACGCCTCGGGCTCGCCCGCGACCTGCTGCGGCTGGGTCGAGACTTCCGTCGCCTCGAGGTCGATGGTGGGCGGGGTGCGCTTTGCACGACCCGGATCGGGCGCCAATCCAGCGTCTTCAGGCTTGTCGTCGGCCATCGTGACGGTTCCTCACACTTCCATACCAGGGACTAGATTGCGTCGGATTCGGCCCGACCTTTACGCCAAACGGGTGCGCAACGCACGCTCCAAGGTGTCGAACAAGGCAGTTTCGTCCGGCGTTGCGGCCACCAGAACCTGCGACGCGCCGGCATCGCGCAGCACGCCCGCAACGGTCTCGGACAGGCAGCAATGCGGGATCGCCAGCGCCGAAATTTCGACACCTTCGTCCCGCGCCGCGTCGAGGAACGCGCGTGCGCTGCGCCGGGAGTAGTGCAGCACCGCCTCGATCCCATGGGCGGCAAAGCCTTCACAGACCTCGCGCGGCAGATGCTTCACGGGCGCCATGCGATAGGTCGTCTGCGTCACCACGCGGAAACCTTCCGCACCGAGCTCACCGCCGAGGTCGCGCGACAGATCCGCGCCCGCGAGATACAATAGCGTGCTGTTTTTCTTCAGCACCTTGTCGCGCGCGCTCTGCATCACCTTGTGGCGCAGGGACGCGGCATCGCCGCCGGCGACGATCACCTCGGCAAAACCGGCCTCGCGCGCTACAGCAGCCGTATGCTCGCCGACCGCGAACAAGGGCAGCGGCAACAGACCGAGGTCCGCCAATTGCGGCGCCACGGCGCGGATCGCGTTGGCCGAGGTGACGAGAACGGCGTCAAAGGAAACTTCAATCTCGCCATGGAAGGCGACCGGCTCGAGCTTGAGCGCCGGCGCCAACAGCACCGCATGCCCGCGCGTGCGCAGATTGTCCGCCGTCGCCACATTGTCGGGATGCGGCCGTGTGACAAGAATGGACATCGCTGGTGTTCCCGGACCATTTGGCGGTGATGCATCGACCAGAACGGCTGCGCGTGACGATTGCGCAAGCCGACCCCGGGATGCTACCGGACGTACCAGAACTCTGCTTTACGGATGAGCGCAAGGGCGCAAATTGGATAACAATTCGCCAATGCTGGTGCTGGGCATCGAAACCACCTGCGACGAGACCGCCGCGGCCGTGATCGAACGCGCGGCCGACGGCAGCGGCAAGATCCTGTCCAACATCGTGCGGTCGCAGATCGAGGAGCATGCCCGCTTCGGCGGCGTGGTGCCGGAGATCGCCGCGCGCGCGCATGTCGACGTGCTCGACGGGATCATCGACCGTGCCATGGCCGAGGCCGGCATCGACTATGCCCAACTCGACGGTGTCGCGGCAGCCGCGGGGCCCGGGCTGATCGGCGGCGTCATCGTCGGGCTCACCACCGCGAAGGCGATCGCGATGGTGCACGACACGCCGCTGGTCGCGGTGAACCATCTCGAAGCGCATGCGCTGACGCCGCGTCTCACCGACGGCGTCGAATTTCCCTATTGCCTCTTCCTTGCCTCCGGCGGCCATACCCAGATCGTCGCGGTCACCGGCGTTGGCCAATATGTGCGGCTCGGCACCACGGTCGACGACGCCATCGGCGAGGCCTTCGACAAGGTCGCGAAGATGCTGGGCCTGCCCTATCCCGGCGGCCCGCAGGTCGAGCGCGCCGCTGCCGGTGGCGATGCCACGCGCTTTGCGTTTCCGCGGCCGATGCAGGGGCGCCCCGATGCCAATTTCTCGCTATCAGGATTGAAGACGGCGGTGCGCACTGAAGCGAGCCGGCTGGCCGAGCTCACGCCGCAGGACATCAGCGATCTCTGCGCAAGCTTCCAGGCCGCCGTGCTGGATTCGACGGCCGACCGGCTGAGCGTCGGCCTCAGGCTGTTCCGCGAAAAGTTCGGCGCGCCGCTTGCGCTCGTGGCTGCCGGCGGCGTCGCCGCCAATCAGGCGATCCGCGGCGCGCTTGATGATGTCGCGCGGCAGGCCGGGACGCAGCTGATCATGCCGCCGCCCGCGCTTTGCACCGACAACGGCGCCATGATCGCCTGGGCCGGCGCCGAGCGCCTCGCGCTCGGCCTGACCGACACGATGGACGCGCAGCCGCGCGCACGCTGGTTGCTCGACGCCAAGGCGACGGCGCCGGCAGGCTACGGCAACACGCGAGCGGGATATTAGGAATGACCGCTCTCCAATCCGTCGCAGTGATCGGCGCAGGCGCCTGGGGCACGGCGCTGGCGACGGTGGCGGCGCGAGCCGGGCGAAATGTGACGCTGTGGGCACGCAATGCCGAGCATGCCGCGCGGATCGCATCGACGCGCGACAATCCGCGGCTGCCCGGGGTGCGGATCGTGCCTGAGATCATCGTGACGAGCGACCTGGCGCTCGCCGCGCGCGCGGACATGCTGCTGATCGCAACGCCGGCGCAACATTTGCGCGGCGCGGTCAACATGCTGGCCTCGCACATCACGAAAGCGGTGCCGATCGTCGCCTGCGCCAAGGGCATCGAGCACGGCACCCACAAGTTCATGACTGACGTGATCGCCGAGGCCGCGCCGCACGCGCAGCCGGCGATGCTGTCGGGACCTAGCTTTGCCGACGACGTCGCATGTGGCCTGCCGACGGCAGTGACCCTGGCGGCAAGCGATGAGGCGCTCGCCAGCAGCCTGGTGCAGGCGCTGGGCTCGCCGACATTCCGCCCCTATCACTCCACCGATATCCGCGGCGTCGAGATCGGCGGCGCCGCCAAGAACGTGCTGGCGATCGCGGTCGGCATTGCGGTCGGGCGCAAGCTCGGCGCCTCCGCGCAGGCGGCGCTCACGACCCGCGGCTTTGCCGAGCTCACGCGCCTCGGCCGCGCGCTCGGCGCACGCCGCGAGACGCTCACCGGCCTGTCGGGCCTCGGTGATCTCATTCTGACCTGCTCGAGCCCGCAATCGCGCAACTTCGCGCTCGGCCTCGCGCTCGGGCGGGGCGAGCAGCCTCCCGCCGGCAAGCTCGCCGAGGGCGAGTTCACCGCCCCCGTGCTGATCGAACTCGCCGCTTCGCAAAACATCGAGTTGCCGGTATCGGAGGCGGTCGCATCGATCCTGAGCGGCCGAAGCACGATCGATGCCGCGATCTCGGCGCTGATGACGCGCCCCTTCAAGGCAGAGGAATAAGCATGGCGTACTGGCTCGTGAAATCCGAACCGTCGGTGTGGTCCTGGGACCAGCAGGTCGCGAAGGGCGCCAAGGGCGAGGCCTGGACCGGCGTGCGCAATTTCACCGCGCGTCAGAACCTCGTGAACATGAAGAAGGGCGACAAGGCGTTCTTCTATCATTCCAACGAGGGCAAGGAGATCGTCGGCATCGCCGAGATCATCAAGGAGGCCTATCCCGATCCGACCGACAAGACCGGCAAATTCGTCTGCGTCGACATCAAGGCCGACAAGCCCCTGAAGACACCGGTGACCATGGCCGCGATCAAGGCGGAGAAGAAGCTAGCGGATATGGCCCTGGTGAAATATTCTCGCCTGTCGGTGCAGCCGGTGACGGCAGAGGAATGGAAGCTCGTCTGCAAGATGGGTGGGGTTTAGCCGCATCTAGCCTAGTCTAGCTATGTGGAGAATGGCGGTGCTGGCAGCATGAAATAAATAGCCGACGCGATGTTTGAAGCGCCTGGGTGCGTACCGCCGCAATGCGGCAGAGGCGCTGACAAAATCCCGCGACTAGAGCACGAGCCTCTGGCCAACCGCCCGCAAGATGTGGCACTATCTGTGCGTCACGCACGTCGATATTGCAACCGAAAATCCATATCATTGAACTTCAAGGGTTTTTACTTTCGGGCGAGGCCCACTCATTGAGCAAGCTTCACAAGATATCGAGCAAACGAACGCAGCCTGGACTCGGCGCTGTAATTTTCGTCCATGGACTCGGCGGCGATGCATTCGCCACATGGCGCAAGGGAAAAGAATCGAGTTCTTTCTGGCCGCAATGGCTCGCAGAGGATTTAGAGCAGCTTGATGTTTATTCGTTGTCTTACGAGGCCTCGCCAGTCGCCTGGCTGGGTACCACAATGCCTATCTTCGATCGAGCTAAGCAAATTCTTACTTGGCTTGAACCTCTTTCGGAAAGGCCGATCGTCTTCATTTGTCACAGCCTAGGGGGACTGTTGGTCAAGCAGATGATTCGCCTAGCCAGTACAGGAGGTTTCGCCAACTGGCGGGCTCTTGCTAATCAAACCAGAGGTGTCGTCTTTTTGGGAACGCCTCATACAGGCGCTGACATCGCGGGGACTTTGGATCGACTCGGTGCAATCCTGGGCACTTCAGTTTCGATGACAGAACTAGCTAAAAACAGCCCACACCTTCGGGATATTAACGAGTGGTATCGAAACTCTGCCAGACCATTAAACATCAAGACGCTTCCGTTCTACGAAAAGCAACCGACCCACGGAATTCTCGTTGTCGACGAAACTGCCGCCGACCCCACGATTGAGTCGGTTGCAGCAATACCTTTGGACGGCACACATCTCACGATGTGCAAGCCCGAGTCGCGCGAGGATTTTCTGTACGTAACTGTTGAGCGTTTCGTTCGCAGCTGTTTCCGAGCTGAGCTAAGTGAACAGGAGCTGCTTCCTAATGGCCAAGCGGACAGCACGGGTTTAAGCCGCGTATCGCCGGCGCTGCATAGTGAAAGTACGAGCGAGAAGTGGCTATTGGGGATCAAGAACTACCCCGCCGTAAAGCCGTATGAGATACCTTTCGAAGCGATCAAGGCGTTCGCTCGCGCATATCCAACGCTGCCTGCTGCAAAGAACTTCATCAACGGCGTGAATGCCTTACGAATCAAACTAAATCCAGAAAACAACACTGAGCAACAAATACTCGTCGAGCCTCACGACCTCGGCATGTCGCCTGGGAATTTCATCGATTTTTGGACAGAGGTTCTGACGCTCGCCGGACACAAATCAAGGAGAACCCTTGCTACGTTCACGGTTGCACCAAATGCTCCGAATCCGGCTCTGTATGGGCCAGAAGCAACGCATGCGTTTAATGAATTGAGGAGAACTCTCGAATCGTTGGAGTGACTTTGATGATTGCAAAACGATTTATTCGCCAAGCCTTTTCCGCCTTTCTGGTCTTCTTTGCGTATCTCAGCGTTGCCTCCGCTGATGTAAAACCTAGCTTTGTTGACGCTCAGATATTCACTAGCGCGCTCGAGCAAGCACTCGTCCAGGGCGTCCAGTCAACTAGCCAGGTGCTCAACCGGCTTGGGCCCGATGTCCAGCAGGCTTTGCGGGACGCTCAGGAAAAAACCGACTTTCGATACTATAATTTTTCAGCGCGATCCCAGATCGAGATGCTTTACCAGCGAGCCGAAGCCGGAGGTGCCGGACAAGGCGAACTGTTCCTCGCGCGCCTCAAAGACAATTTGGCGCTTAACTCGGCCGCTCTTGCTGAAGATCCAAGGCTTAAGTTTCTCGATGCCGTTCCGAGGCGATCGGGCCCCATAGTTTTCGCAGAGATCGCCACATTAACTGGCGACGCGGTCGCGAAGGAACTTTCGCCAGCAATCGAGGAGGCTCTGACCGTTCTCAGCGAGCACACGAGTGCCCGAGGGTTGGGACATGTACGGGGCGTTCTCCTGCGGAATCTGAACCTGGACAACCGTGGGGGCAAAGATTCTATTCGCAAATTCGACGATCTCGTGCGCCAGTCCGCAAGCAGACGGGGCGTTATAGCGGCGGCATTTATTGCGCACACACCGCCGCCTAAGCTTCAGATAGCTGTTCAGCGGGTAATCGAAGACTTTGCTCGCTCGAGCGGCGCTTTTGCCGTCGACCCAGCCGTAGCCAAGGTAATGGCCGGCCTCTCGAACGAACTCACCGCATCGGAGCAGAGGCTTGTTCAAACCGACGGGGCTTTCCTCGAGGCTCATGACGCGAAGCAGTCAATAAGGCCGTCGGTTGACGGGGCATCCGACGCAAAGGCCGCCCTCGCGCTCTCGAAAGCAATCGAATCGCCTCCTGGTGCGTCATCAGGTGGCGGTGGAGGACTTCCGTTTCCACAGCCGAGCCCACGCGGAGGTAGTGAGCTGGCGCAAAAACATCAGCGATACGTTGAGCAGAGTTTCGAACGTAGAAGCAGCGTGGGCAATGCGCCGCCACTTCCGGGATGGGTGCAAGGTTCACGCCCACCACCCGTACCAAGGGCCTATCGAGTCGCGATTATGTCGCCAAGAGCGGCAAGAGGTATCGCGGTCGGCGCTGAAATGAGAAGCGAGGTGTTTCGGCGACCGCTCAAGGCATATTGGATTTCCGACAAGACAAACCAACGTTTTGGTCGCCTAGTAATTTCATTCGCTCCTTGCAAGGATAATTGGGTCAAGTTCTTTTGGGAAATGTTGAACCGTTGCAACGGAGATCCGATCGTCGCAACATCGAAGCGCCTGCACGCAGACAGCTTCATGGCGGCGAACCAACTGCTCTGGGGGTCGTTCGGCACTGAAGCGCAGTTTGTCGAAGGTGACATTACTGTGTTGATGAGTATGAACCCTTGGGTGCTACCGGAAGGATTGGAGGCCCTCGTAAATCAGGAACAGAACTCAATCCGCAAGTACGAGCGATTAGTGGCTTCGTATAATGCTACAGTCACATCCGCCAAAAACTCTCTGTCTCACAAGTCTATTCAGGGCACTCAGTTTGACTCTCTCAATTCAGCGGAGTTCAAGAAGCTAGAAGCTAAGCTCAATGGACTTCGCAAGGAAATTGACATCGCAAAAAGTGCGGTGGAGACCGCCCAAGAGGCGGAGAAACAATACGCCGCCACCCATGGAGAGATACCACGTTCGATAGTATTCCACCCCGCTATTCACGGTCGTGAGCTCGCTTGGTCGGCTGCCCGCATTGACTTCTGGTTCAACGATACGAAACGACTGTTCGAGGAGGCAGAATCCATTGCACTTGATAAAGATGTGACTACCAAGATGCGCAGTGCACTCGATACTGCCAAGGAGGGAGCCGGTACGTGGCAGTTCTTTGAACAAGATGGAGTTATTGAACTTGAACAGAAGGGCTTAGCTCAGACCTTGATTGTTCACACGTCTTCGACGAGGGCTTCAAACGAAGACGGACGTTTTGCTGTCTCATTATTCCGTGTTGACGAGACGGCTGGAGCCTCCGAAGACCAAGCAGAACATCTGCTAAGGGGGGAAAAGGAGATCAGAATTCCACTTGCCTGGTTGCAACGAACGCATCCAGACTTTTGGAGGCTAAGCGACTTTTCAACGTCGCTTATGTTCCTTAGGTACCTAAAGTCAGAGCAAATTCAGCTTTTGTCCTTTTCACCTGACGATTTCGACCCACAGCGCCCGACGCCTGAGTGGATTTACGGCAACAAGGTCGAACCCGTTGTAAAACCCTAGCCCGACGCAGCAGCTCGAGGTGGCTATCCCATGTCGATTTCTGATACTTCCGAAGCCCGCTCGAGCTTAATTGCCGATCTCGCGTCGCAACTCGCTTTCCAGAAACGTTGGCGCGTTTTGTCTATGAGTGCCTACGTTATCACGACGGTCGGAACACTGCTTTGTTCTGCCGGCGCTACCTACTTTGCAGCGAGTGGCGCATCCTCAATAGCCGCCGTACTCGCTGCAGTTGCTACGGTACTTGTAGGAACGGAGAAAAGTCTCCTCTTCCGAGAGAAGTGGAAGTTTCATTTGCTCATGTACACGAAGCTAAATGTCTTTCGAACGAAAGTACTTTTGGGGCGAATCGCACAGGAGCAAGCATTCGACGAATATGGGACGCTTCTAATGATGTACGCTTCCGAATTGCCAATGGCAGCTCGAGAGCAAACCTGATATCCGCGCGTCGGACCCGACGGAGCTTGCTCATGGGGTGAATTGCTATGAATTGAATGAGACCGATAGAGTCCGCGCTTCGCGCCGGCCGGCAACTAATGCGGCCTTTCGATCTTAAGGCATAGTCGCAATTCGAATCACCAGGAAATTCCAGCATCCTGCCTCCGCGCGCCTACGCTCGAGCCTTACCTCCGCAGAGTTATTAGCCCTGGATTTGTACGTGGGCAAAGCGCAGCGTGCCCACCATTCAGGATGAAAGCCAGCGGTTGAACGGTGGGCACGGCGCGCGAAGAGCGCGCCTTTGCCAATCCTACTGGTCCGGCAGCGCAAACACCTCGCACGGCGCGGCAATGCCGCGCAGCTCATGCGTGCCGAGCGCGACCAGCGGCATCTCCGTCTCGGCGGCGAGCGCACCCGACACCAGCACCGTTCGGCCCAGCGGCTTGCACAGTCCCTCCAGGCGGCTGGCGAGATTGACGGCGGGGCCGATCGCGGTGAAGTCGAGCCGGTTGGCGGCGCCGATATTGCCCCAGAGCATCTCGCCGAGATGGAGCGCGGCGCCAAACGACAAATGCGGCAACCCTTGCTCGCGGCGCTCCTTGTTGAGGTACGCCATGCCGGCTTCGGCTGCGCTTGCCGCGCGCAGAGCAGCGTCGCAGGCGCGGCGCGGTGACGCCTCGAGCACCGGAAAGATCGCGAGCACGCCGTCGCCGATGAATTTCAGCACCTCGCCGCCGAAGGCGTGAACCGCGCCGGCGATGCGATCGAACCAGGCGTCGAGCGCCGCAATGACATCGGCCGGCGGTGTGGTCTCCGACAGGCTCGTGAAATTGCGCAGGTCCGCATAGAGCAACGCGGCCCGGATGGTCTCGCCGAGATCACGGCGCAGCGGCGCCGCCAGCACCCGCTCCGCGCTGCGCTTGCCAAGGTATGCATCGAGCGTTGCCCGCAAGGTGGCGCGCGCGGCGAGCACGGCAAGCGGCGTCGCGGCGAAACGCGCGGCCTGACGTAATTGCCCGATCTCATCCGCCGTGAACGGACGCGGCCCGATCCAGCCGAGCAGCGGTCCATCGGGCCGTCCGACGACATCTTCGTGCACCTCGCCGCCCGCGCTGTCGCGCAGCCAGCGACGGCCGGCGTCATTGGGCGGATCTGGCGCGAGGCCGCCCGGCGCGAAGCCGAGGGCTTCGATCACCTGGCCGCTATCGGCACGCCACAACCAGGTTCGCTTCGCGATCAGCGGATGCGGCACCGCCAGCGTCAGGGCGCCTGCCGCGAGCGGCACGCCGTCGGCGACCAGATGCGCGCCGAGCTCCGCGAGCAGGCGGTCGGCCCCGGGACAATCCGAGGCGGCATCGACGAGCCAGGCCAGGGTCGAGGAGAGCTGCATGGCCCGATGATGGCGAAGGAGGGCGGTCTTTGTCACGGGCAATCCTTGACGGACCGCGGGGCCGCCGCCATGTCCCATCGTCAGACCAGGGATGATCGCCGATGCCCGAGCCATTCATAGTGCGACGAGAGACCCAGATCGCGGCCCCGCGCGCCACCGTCTTCGCCTATCTCACCGACCCCGAAAAGATCTTGAGCTGGATGGGCTCCGACGCCACCACGGAGCTGCATCCGGGCGGTCTCTACCTTGTGAAAGACATCGGCGACAGCCACCACAGCGCCCGAGGCGCTTTCCGCGAGGTGGTGCCGGTGCATCGGCTGGCCTACACGTTCGGCTGGGACGGCAGACAGGAAATGCCGCCGGGCTCTAGCCTTGTCGAGATCGACCTGATCGAACGCGACGGCGGCACGCTGCTGCGCATGACACATAGCGGCCTGCCGAACGAAGTCGAGTGCGCCAGCCACGACAAGGGCTGGGCGCACTATCTGGGCCGGCTCACGCTCGCAGCCGCGGGCCGAGATCCCGGTCCCGACCCCGGCGTTTCAGGCGATATGTAGGGGATGCGGCAGCTCAGACTGCCGCGGTCGCCACCACCTGCGCCAGCAGCTGCTCGCGCCTGGCCTGCGAGCGCTGGCCCTTCATGGTCGCGGCGAAGCGCTCGAGGATGCCGTCCTCGAAGGCGGTGACGATGGTGTCGTGGACGTAGCTCTTGCGGCAGATCGCCGGCGTGTTGGAGAGCTGGTCGGCGGCGGCGCGGATCGCGTCAAGCACCTGCTTCTTGCGGCCGCGCTGGCTGCTCGCCGGCGTGATCCGCGACAGCGACTCCACCACGACGGCGGACGCCATCAGCGTCCGAAAATCCTTCAGCGAGATCTTGATGCCGGCGATCTCGCGCAGAAACGCGTTCACCTGGGTGGTGTTGACCGCGCGGACGATGCCGGAGGCATCGCGATACTGGAACATGCGTTTGCCGGGTACGCTCTGCAAAATCCCGATGGCACGCACCAGCTTGGCCGCGTCACACTCTTTGCGCACCGCCTTGCCGCCCTTGGCCTTGAAGGTCAGCACGAAGCAATCGTCTTCCAGCGTGACGTTGGACTTCAGCAGCGTGGTCGCGCCGCGGGTGCCGTTGAGGCGGGCGTAGGATTCATTGCCGGGACGGATCGCGGTGCGCGCGATCAGCTCGATCACGGCCGAGAGCGCGAACTCGCGCGTCGGCTCGTCCTCGGACAGGAACGCCGAGACCTTGCGCCGGATTTTCGGCAGCGCGCCGACGAGCTTGGCCAGGCGATGCGCCTTGCGCTGCTCGCGGACCTTCTCCCAGGCGGCGTGATAGCGATATTGCAGCCGGCCTGCGGCATCGCGGCCCACCGCCTGAAGGTGCGAGCTCGGATCGGCGGAGTAGCGCACCTCGCGATAGGCCGGCGGCACCGCCATGGCGTGCAGCCGCCGGATGGTGCGGGCGTCGCGGATATGCGCGCCGTTGGGACGGACGAAGGAATAGCCCTTGCCGCGCTTGATACGGCGGATGGTCAGCTCGTTCTGGTCCCCGAGCCGCAAGCCCAGCTCCTTGGCGAGGGCCTCGACCGTCGCCGCAGGCGCCGTGTCGTAGGTCTTCTTGGGGCTGGGGCGCCTGAAACCGCCCGGTTTCGGCCATTGTCCGAGGGCGTTGGCCAGGGCAACGGCTGCAGGATCGGCTGAAGCGGGCCGTATCGTCCCGAGATTCTGCTGATCCATCATGGTCTTACGCCTTAGCCCTGTCTGTTATCGATCAATGCCGCTGTTGCGATCTTTGTTCCGACGGGTCTCTTTGGACCCGGGTTGGCCATTTAGGGGGTTCCGAACACGATTGCGAGTCCCGAATCAGTGAGAAGAGGTCTCCAAATACCTCCGCTCGGCGCATGGGGCCCTTGCGGCATCTGTGCTGGCGAGCCGGAAGCCGCCGATCGGCCCTGTTTCAGATTTGCGACAGCGAGCCTTCCGGACCTTGATCCTCCGCATGGCCGGCTGCCCGTCGAAGGTCCAGCTTGTGCTCCTTGTCGGGTCCGGTTAGCCCGACGCATAATCCGTCAAATGATGATGTCGGCATTGCCTGAGCTTGCCGCATGTGGAGGGAAGCATGTCCGAGAAGATCTACGATGTCCCCGCGGAGTGGGCGAAGCGCGCCTGGGTCGACCAGGCCAAGTACAAGGAGATGTACGCCCGCTCGATCTCGGACCCGAACGGTTTCTGGGCGGAGCAGGCCAAGCGCATCGACTGGATGCACGCGCCGACGAAAATCGAGAACGTCTCGTTCGCGCCCGGCAACATCTCGATCAAATGGTTCGAGGACGGCATCCTCAACGTCGCCTACAATTGCATCGACCGGCATCTCGCCAAACGCGCCAACCAGACCGCGATCATCTGGGAAGGCGACGATCCCTCGCAGTCCAGGCGCATCACCTATCAGGAGCTGCACGACGAGGTCTGCCGGATGGCCAACATCCTGCGCACCCGCAATGTCGGGAAGGGCGACCGCGTCACCATTTACCTGCCGATGATCCCGGAAGCGGCTTACGCGATGCTGGCCTGCGCGCGGATCGGCGCGATCCACTCCGTGGTGTTCGCGGGCTTCTCGCCCGACAGCCTCGCCCAGCGCATCAATGACTGCAAATCCAAGGTCGTGATCACCGCGGATGAAGGCCTGCGCGGCGGCAAGAAAGTGCCGCTGAAGGCCAATGTCGATGCGGCGCTCGCCAAGGCCGACGGCGTCGACTGGGTCGTCGTGGTCAAGCGCACCGGCGGCAAGATCGACATGAACCCGACGCGCGACCTCTGGTACCACGAGGCGGCGGCGATGGTGACCACGGAATGCCCGGTCGAGCACATGCACGCCGAGGACCCGCTGTTCATCCTCTACACGTCGGGCTCGACCGGCCAGCCCAAGGGCGTGCTGCACACCACGGGCGGCTATCTCGTGTTCGCCTCGATGACGCATCAATACGTCTTCGACTATCACGACGGCGACATCTACTGGTGCACCGCCGACGTCGGCTGGGTCACCGGCCACAGCTACATTCTCTATGGGCCGCTCGCCAACGGCGCGACCACGCTGATGTTCGAAGGCGTGCCGAATTACCCGGACAATTCGCGGTTCTGGAACGTCATCGACAAGCACAAGGTCAACATCTTCTACACCGCGCCGACCGCGATCCGTGCGCTGATGCAGGGCGGCGACGAGCCGGTGAAGAAGACCTCGCGCGCCTCGCTCCGCCTGCTCGGCTCGGTCGGCGAGCCCATCAACCCGGAAGCCTGGGAGTGGTATCACCGCGTCGTCGGCGACGACCGCTGCCCGATCGTCGACACCTGGTGGCAGACCGAGACCGGCGGCATCCTGATCACGCCGCTGCCGGGCGCCACCAGGCTGAAGCCGGGCTCGGCGACGCAACCCTTCTTCGGCGTGGTGCCTGAAATCGTCGATGCCGACGGCAACGTGCTCGAAGGCGAGACATCAGGCAATCTCTGCCTGACGCGCTCCTGGCCGGGCCAGATGCGCACGGTCTATGGCGACCACGCCCGGTTCGAGCAGACCTATTTCTCGACCTACAAGGGCAAGTACTTCACTGGCGACGGCTGCCGCCGCGATGCCGACGGCTATTACTGGATCACCGGCCGCGTCGACGACGTCATCAACGTCTCCGGCCACCGCATGGGCACCGCCGAAGTCGAGAGCGCGCTGGTCGCGCATGAGAAGGTGTCGGAAGCGGCGGTCGTCGGCTTCCCGCACGACATCAAGGGTCAGGGCATCTACGCCTATGTCACCCTGATGGCCGGCGTGCAGCCGACCGACGAGCTGCGCAAGGAGCTCGTGACCTGGGTGCGCAAGGAGATCGGTCCGATCGCCTCGCCCGACCAGATCCAGTTCGCCCCGGGCCTGCCCAAGACCCGCTCCGGCAAGATCATGCGCCGCATCCTGCGCAAGATCGCCGAGGACGAGCCGGGCAGCCTCGGCGACACCTCGACGCTCGCCGATCCCGCCGTGGTCGATGATCTCGTCAAGAACCGGCAGAACAAGAAGTCGGCGTAAGGCTAGCTCGTGCCCCGGACGCAGCGCAGCGCTACTTCAGCGGTGCGCTGCTGAGCCGGGGCCCAGCGATCGACCGAAAGAAAGAACTGGGTCCCGGATCGGCGCTCCGCTTGTCCGGGACACGAGATTGCGCGTCGCGCCCCTCTCGACCAACGGCCATTCACACCCTCACGCTCTTGTCAGCGAGCGCGGCAGCGCGCCGGCATCTTTCCCGCCGAGTGTTGTTTTCAGGTCATTTACTTTATTTCGAACATTTCCTTTGTTCCCCCTGCTGGCCGGCCCTCGGCAGCCCCGCGTCGAAACCATTGGGTTAACGGGCGCGGTTAAGAATCAGCATCGACGAGGGTTTGGCGCGGCGGCGATTGCCGGTTCTGCGTCATTTTGGACGATCCGTTTTGGGCAAGGGGAAGCATCGATGTCGATGAGGATTGCGGCGGCGCTGGCCGCCACCATCGCGGCTGGGGTCTTGACGTCGACGGCGGCGCAGGCGCGACCGGAAATGGTGGGGGCACACCTGGCCGACTATTCGCCGGGCACCATCGTGGTCAAAACCAGCGAGCGGCGGCTCTATCTCATCCTCGGGAACGGCCAGGCCGTGCGCTATCCGGTCGGCGTCGGCAAGGCCGGCAAGCAATGGGCCGGCACCACGAAGATCGACGGCAAATATCTCAATCCGGCCTGGGCGCCGCCCGCCGAGGTGAAGCGCGACAAGCCGAATATGCCCGACGTCATTCCGGGCGGCTCGCCGCGCAACCCGATGGGCGTTGCGGCAATGACGCTCGCCGGCGGGGAATATGCGATCCACGGCACCAACGTGCCGGGCTCGATCGGCGGCTTCGTGTCCTATGGCTGCATCCGCATGCTCAACGACGACATCACCGATCTCTACGGCCGCGTCTCCGTCGGCACGACGGTGGTCGTGACGCGCTGATCGGAGAGATCGAGTTGGAGAGCCGCGTCGTCAGACGCGGCTTTTTTGTCACCAGAAGCGCCAGCCGCGCCTGCACCAGCCGTCGCGATGGCCGCCATTGTAGCTGCGCACATAGCCGCCCGCGAGCAGGGCGGCCGCGACGTCGGCTGTGCGTCTGGTCGCGACATCGGCGAGGACGCGCCCGTATTTTTCCGAGCCGAGATTGTAGATCGTGACGCCGCCTTGGCCGAGCAGGTTGCGCAGTGCATCGGTGGCGGCTTCGGCCTTGTTCAGCTCGTCCTGGCAGGACGCCTTCAGCTCGGGTGCGTCGATGCCGCGCAGGCGAATCCGCGCGACGAGATCGCGTCCGTCGCGTTGATGTACGCGCGCCAGGAAAGTGTCGCCATCGATGGTGCGGATGACATCGATCGGTAGGCGATCGTCGGGATTGCCTGAGTGCTGGAGGATGATCTCGGCGTCCTGCGCGCGCTCGTCTCCCGGATGCGGAACCGGCCAGTTCGTGCCGTGCCGGAATGTGAGCACGACCGACACGACAAGCCCGATCACGAACACCCACGGCACCAGTCCGGCAAAGCGACGGCCGAATGGCGAGCCGCCGAACCGCGGCCGATAAGCATTGGGGCGATCCTGGAAACGCATCAACCGACGCTAGGACTGAGTCGGGGATGACGGCAAGGCACGGTCGGACGTGCGGCCTGCTGCCAACGCGCGCCTCGTCCGGATCGTGGCCGGTCGTAAATTCCACCTATGCAGAGAACGCTGTTCCAAGCGCGACGGATAAGGCAGCCACAACTAACTCACCCGCTCTACGCGCGCTGCATCTCCGATCGAGTTAGTTTTACGCCAAGCTGCATCGAGCTTTACCACGAGCCGATCGCTAGCTTCGAGGGTGACGGCCGTGGCTAGAGTGCTCATATGCTCTGCCGTCCACAGCAGATGGCTGTCGGACCAGAGTTCTTGTGTCCAAAGGATGGCATTGCATAAGCCCGGCGCGACAAGGTCCAGGCTCAACTCGCTTGGATAAGGTGCCGTTTGCGTCTCAGCACCGTAGTTGATGTCGGCAACCTGGCTTTCTCTGCTCAGTTTGCGGAATGCGCCGCGCAGATAACGATAACCGCCACTTCCCCACGATGGAGACCATTCGTAGTCAGCGCTGATGCGCGGGCGCGCCATCGTGTGCTGTAACTCCATGCGTGCCGTCTCGAACAGCGTCGTCAAGCTAAGCTGATACCGCTTTTCCATATCGGAGATAGTGCGGCGCAGATCGTCTAGTTCGGTACCGGCGTCGACGCCGGGCCATTCACAAGCAACACCGGAATAGCGAACCCGGTCCGGTATGATGATGCAATTCGGCCTGCCGAATTGCTCGCGCAAAGCGTAAACAAGCGTTGAGCGAGCCTCGTCGACGACGAGATGATTCGTATAGACGAAGGCAATAATGGCATCGAAGCCACCATTGAGCGTGTCGCGCGACTGGGTTGTGAGATCGCCTTCGACGAAGCGGATCTTGTTTGAAAGACCATTCTCCTCTGCCAGGGCGCGTGCGAGTTCCACGTTCTCGCGATCGATCGCAACGACCTCAGAAGCGCCCGCCTTCGCCGCGAGGAACGACATGAGCCCGGTACCGCAGCCGGCGTCGAGCACGCGCATTCCGGGTCGGATGAGCCGTTCGGTGGCGCGTGCAACGGCCATGGTGCGGTCGACTCGTGCGAGCAGTCTGACATGAGTAATACTGGAGAACAGTGGGTTGTGAAAGGAATGGGCAGGTTTCGTGGCTTTCGACATCGGCGGAAGTCCGGCTGCTATGGTTGATTTCACTCTTGGCTCGGGTGTTGGCGTCGCTCTCGGCGACCGACGCTAAGCCGGAATTCTCATAGTTGGCGGCGGGAAGATCAGTACCGGCGATTCAGATCATAAGTTTCAATCGTGTGAGTAGTTCCGACGGCTCGGGCGCGCGGTGTCTGGAACTGGTCGTCCGGCTCCGCTCAAGATTCTTTCACCTGCTCGTAGGCTATTGCTATCTTAAGATGTGTCAACGACATTCGATGCATATACCCGTCTAAGTAGATTCATCCCGCCGTCGGAATGGCCCCCGGCACGGAGCGCAGCGCCGCGCGGCTTGCTGTTTGCCGCGCATCCACGCGCTGAACGACGCTATCATCGCCGTCACCAGCCTCGTTTCGGGTGATCACGATTGGCTGAAGCAGCGCGACCCCGTAATTCTACTACCAGGTGTAAAATTGTTTCTGTGCCTACTTGCATAAAGCTGCAATTCGTTTACGCGAATTTCAATTTTTGGTTGCCAACTGGCTCGGGTAATTGCTGGGACGGGGGTTCACGATGGCATCCTTCAAATTACGTATCGGCACAAAGCTCGGCATCGTCTCAGCGATCAGCATTCTGCTGGTCGGTGGCATGCTGGTCAATCAGGCGCTGGGCAATCGGTCGATTGTGGCATCCAACGGCTTGTTAATTCTCAACTATCTCAACAAGGGCAATGCGCAGTCGGCGCAGACAGCGATAGCGCGGGCGCAGACAACCGCTCTTGAGATCGCGTCCGCGCCGTCAGTCGCCAGGATCGACGAGCTCCTTCAGGTTCTCCGTGCCAACGTGACCAAAGCCGACACGGAGATTGATGCCGCGCGCGATCGGGCCAAGCAACAGTTTACAAAGGATGCCTACCAGGCGGCCCGGAAAGCTGTGGATGCCTATCTGACCAGCGCCATCGAGCTTGCGGAGGCGCAAAAGCGCGTCATTGGCGTCGACGGAGGGGCCAAGGCCGAGGCGGAGGCGGCGAAGGCCCGCGTTCTTAACGAGCGTACATTCCCGGCGGCTGGGCAAGTCAACGCTGCCATTGACAAGGGAGTGGACATCGCCAACGAGTACGCGGCCAAGCGTAAGAGCCAGGTGCTGGAGGAATTGGATTCTACCGCCAATTTCGCTCTCGTGATCGGCGTGGCCGTCATGTTGACGCTGATCGGTTCCGCAGTCTTCGCGGTATTGAACATCGCCCGGCCGATCCGGCATATCGGCGATGTGCTGCGGCAGCTCGCCGACGGCAACAAGGCCATCGAGATTCCCTTCACGACCCGTGGCGACGAAATCGGTGACAACGCCCGTGCGGCCCGTACCTTCAAGGACAATCTGATCCGCATCGAGCAGATGGAAGCCGAGCGGAAGGATCTGGAGGCCGCAGCCGCCGCCCGGCGCAAGGATGAGATGATGAAGCTCGCCGGTGCGTTCGAAGCCGCGGTCGGTAGCATCATCAACTCGGTATCGTCAGCCTCCCAGCAACTCGAATCCGCCGCCGGCACGCTGTCGGGGACGGCAGAGCAGACGCAGCAACTCTCCGGGATGGTGGCCGCAGCTTCCGAAGAGGCCTCCGCCAATGTCGGCGCTGTGGCTTCCGCCGCAGAAGAGATGAGCACGTCGGTGGTCGAGATCGGCCGGCAGGTGCACGATTCCAGTCGCATCGCCGGCGAAGCGGTGAGGCAGGCCGAGCGCACCGACGCGCAGATCAACGAATTGCTCAAGGCTGCGGGCCGGATCGGCGACGTCGTCAAGTTGATCACCGCGATTGCGGAGCAGACCAACCTGCTGGCGCTGAACGCCACGATCGAGGCGGCTCGCGCCGGCGAGTCCGGCCGCGGCTTCGCCGTGGTCGCGAGCGAGGTCAAGGCCCTCGCGGCACAGACCGCGAAGGCCACGGAGGAAATCGGCGCGCAGATCGCCGGCATGCAGAGCGCGACGCAAGACTCCGTTGGAGCGATCAAGGAGATCAGCGCCACCATCGCCAGGATCTCGGACATCTCGACGACCATCGCTGCAACCATTGAAGAGCAGGGTGCTGCGACGGCCGAGATTGCGCGCAATGTCAACGAGGCAGCGAAGGGAACCGTCGAAGTTGCGGACAAGATCGCTCGGGTCAGCCAAGGCGCCAGCGCCACCGGCGCTGCGTCCGGACAGGTGCTGTCATCGGCGCGCTCGCTCTCCAGCGAGAGCGGACTCCTGAAAGCCGAGGTCGAGAAGTTCCTCGAGACGGTGCGCGCGGCCTGATTTGCGGCGAAGCGGCGAGCATCGCGTCGATGCTCGCCCGTCGCAACCCCGTTAAATCACGGGTTTGACGGCAACAAGAAAACAACTATAGGTAGGAGGAGCCCCGAAAAGCGCGATCATCATCGCCAGCGGTATCTGTTCCAGGGAGCCCCAACATGAACAACAACCAGGCCTTCGCCGATTCCCTGCAACGAATGGCCGATCTGATACGTCAGCAGCACAGCTCGCTCGACATCATGCCGCTCTCGCCAGTTGGCGAATTCCAAACCAGAACAGTCAGTCTCGAGACCTTGATGCGGGAAGTCACTGAGTGCCTGTCCGCAAGCTTTCGGCAGCGGCCGGCGCACGATTTTCCGATGCTGCATTTCGCATGGGGGAAATGCCGCGTCGGGTCGACGGCGCTGACTAACCTGTTTGGCACGATGGGAATGCCCTCATACTACCAGCCGGTGAAAGCCATCCTGCGCGATGCAATGGTGGGCAGCTCATTGAGATCTTGGATCGTGCCCTCAGCAAGCAATAGCCCGAATATCTTCAGCAAGGAGACGATGGGGCCCTATGTGCTCGCGGAAAGTCTGTTCAATCCGCTACAGATATTGATTGATGCGGGCTATCCGCGACACCGGCTCCATTGCATCATGCTCGATCGCGAACCGGCAAGTTCACTGGCGTCGTGGATCGAAAAATGGTCGGACCGCGCTTCTGAAAAAACGCTGATCCACAATTACGTTGCCGCCGCGCTCAACGCCGTGCGGGTGGAGAATTATGCCAGGCGACACGGCATTCCGGTCACCCGTTACGTGTATGAAGTGAGCAAGGAGCCCGTATCATCGGTGCGCATCCTCTTCGACCGGCTCGGTCTTTCGAACAGCTTTGCCGAAAAGGCGGTGACGTGCTGGCGGGAGACAGGACTGGACCAAGCGGATAACGCACGGGTTATATGGCCCAGTGAGGCGATTATTTACGACGTCCCCAATCTGCACACCTCCGATACAGCCTATCGCTACCAACGCCGCGCGACGTCCTTGCTGAGCCAGACGGTGCTGGACGTTCTTGAGCGTTGCGGCGTCAATGACGTCTATCGCGCTTCGGTTGCAGGCTGCGTTCACGATCTCGGCCTCACGCGGGCGACGTCGGCGAAGTTGTTTGGCGATTGGTTCGCTGCGGCCGCGTGACCATGTTGGAAGTGCCCACGATCGACGCGCCAGCCGTCCCCGGCATGGCCGATGGCAAGCAGCGCCGTATCACCCCCAGCCACCTTCGACGGCTGGAGGCGGAAAGCATCCACATCCTGCGAGAGGCCGCGGCCGAGTTCCGCAAGCCGGTCATGCTGTATTCCATCGGGAAGGACTCGTCAGTGCTGCTGCATCTGGCGATGAAGGCCTTTGATCCCGGCAAGCCGCCGTTTCCGCTGCTGCATGTCGATACGACCTGGAAGTTTCGCGAGATGATCGCGTTTCGGGACCGCCGCGCGCGCGAGCTCGGCCTCGACCTGATCGTCCATACCAACACCAACGGATTGAGCCAGGGCATCGACCCTTTCACCCATGGCTCGGCCCGCTACACCGACGTCATGAAGACGCAGGCGCTGCGGCAGGCGCTGGAGCTGCACGGCTTCGACGCCGCGATCGGCGGCGCGCGGCGCGACGAGGAGAAGTCGCGCGCCAAGGAGCGCGTGTTCTCGCATCGGAGCGCTTCGCATCGCTGGGATCCGAAGAACCAGCGGCCGGAGCTGTGGGGCCTCTACAACACGATGCTCGCGCCCGGCGAGAGCATGCGGGTGTTTCCGTTGTCGAACTGGACCGAGCTCGACGTGTGGGACTACATCCTGCTCGAGGACATCCCGATCGTTCCGCTCTATCTCGCAGCTTCGCGTCCCGTGGTCGAGCGCGACGGCGCGTTGATCATGGTGGACGACGACCGGATGCCGCTGCAGCCTGGCGAAGCGCCGCAATGGCGCTCCGTCAGGTTTCGCACCCTGGGCTGCTATCCCCTCACCGGCGCGACGACCTCGATGGCGGCCACCCTGCCCGAGATCGTGCAGGAGATGATGGCATCGCGCAGCTCCGAACGACAGGGACGCATGATCGACCGGGACAGTCCGGCATCGATGGAGCGCAAGAAGGCGGAAGGCTACTTCTGATGTCCTATCACGCGGCACCGACGATCGCCGCCGCCGATGCGCCCAGGCTCGCACAGGACGATCGCCCGACGTTGCGTTTCGTCACTTGCGGCAGCGTCGACGACGGCAAGAGCACGCTGGTCGGCCGGCTGCTCTACGATTCGAAGGCGCTGCTCGACGACCAGCTCGATGCGCTCGCCTCGGAGAGCAAGACCGCCGGCACCACCGGCGAGGACCTCGACTTCGCGCTGCTGGTCGACGGGTTGCAGGCCGAGCGCGAGCAGGGCATCACCATCGACGTGGCCTACCGCTTCTTCGCCACGAAGCTGCGCCGCTTTATCGTCGCCGACACGCCGGGGCATGCGCAATATACGCGCAACATGGCGACCGGCGCCTCCAACGCCGATCTTGCCGTGGTGCTGGTCGACGCGCGCAAGGGCGTGATCACGCAGACGCGGCGCCATAGCCACATCCTGTCGCTGCTGGGCATCCGCCACGTCGTGCTCGCCGTGAACAAGATGGACCTGATCGGATTCGACGGCGGTCGCTTCGCTTCCATCACCGCCGAATACCTGACTCTGGCCGGCCAGCTCGGGATCTCCCAGGTGCAGTGCATCCCGGTCGTGGCGCCCGACGGCGACAACATCGTCGCTGCGAGCACGCGCATGCCCTGGTACACGGGACCGACCATTACGGCGTATCTGGAATCCGTGGACGTGGCCGGGGACGCCTCGCAGCAGCCGTTCCGGCTGCCGGTGCAATGGGTGAGCCGGCCGCATGCGGATTTTCGCGGCTTCTGCGGACGGATCGCGAGCGGAACAATCGCGGTGGGCGATGCCGTTCGCGCGCAGCCGTCGGGACACCTGACCCGCATCGCGCGCATTCTCACGCCTGCAGGCGAGCGCAATCACGCTGAGGCGGGCGAGTCCATCACCCTCACGCTCGCCGACGAGATCGACGTCAGCCGCGGCGACGTGCTGACCGCCGGATCTGCAGCGCCGGTGTCGGATCAGCTCGCGGCCCATCTCGTTTGGTTCGATGACGCGGCCATGGTCGACGGCCGGCGCTATTTGCTCCGGTGCGGCACCGCCTCGACCGGCGCGGTGATCACGACGCTCAAGCACCGGATCGCGATCGACACCATGGCGCGGGAAAGCGCCACCACGCTCGACGTCAACGAGATCGGCTATGTCCATCTCGATCTCGACCGCCCGCTGGTGTTCGAGACCTATCGCGACAACCGCGACATGGGCAGCTTCATCCTGATCGACCCGATCAGCCATCGCACTGCCGCGGCGGGAATGATCGACATGTCGCTCCGCCGTGCCACCAACGTTCATTGGCAGCGGCTTGCGGTCGACAAATCCGTGCGGGCCCGGCTGAAGCAGCAACGGCCCTGCGTGCTCTGGTTCACGGGGTTGAGCGGCGCCGGCAAATCGACCATCGCCAATCTCGTCGACAACCGGCTTGCCGAGCTCGGGCGCCATGCCGCGTTGCTCGACGGCGACAATCTCCGTCACGGCATCAACCGCGACCTCGGCTTTTCCAATGCGGAGAGGACCGAGAACGTCCGGCGCGTCGCGGAGATCGCGGGGCTGTTCGTCGATGCCGGCTTGATCGCGCTGGTGGCGCTGATCTCGCCGTTCCGCAGCGAGCGCGAGCTGGCGCGCCAGCGGCTCGAAGCGGGCGAGTTCATCGAGATCCATGTCGCGACGCCGCTTGCCGAATGCGAGCGCCGCGATCCCAATGGACTCTATCGCAAGGCGCGGGCGGGCCAGCTGCCGGCATTCACCGGCATCGATCAGCCCTACGAAGCGCCGCTGGCGCCGGACATCACCATCGACACCTCGGAACTGTCGAGCGAGGCGGCCTGCGAACGCATCATCCGCTACTTGCGAGAGCACAATTACCTGTGACGACCGGGACGAGTTCTGCCCGGCGTTATCCAACCGCTCCACCGCGAGTTCAGAAGTCGGACGCGATGCCCTTGCGCTCCCAATCGCCATAGCGGGTGGGCTCGGGACCCTGCGGACCCTGCAGCTCCTTCGCCTTGATCTCGTCCTTGGCCGCATCCTTGGCCTTGGCGGCCGCAGCCTGCCGGCGCGTCTCGGCCTCGGCCAGCGCGCGCTGGGCGGCCGGCGACAGCGGCTTGCGATCGGGAACGGGGTCACTCATCGCCGCGCTTTCTAGCGCAGGACCGGGCACAACGCGATGTCCAATAACGCATTCCTGAAATCGGCTCGGAGCGCTGAAAAACCCGCAAGCGATTCTTACATTTGGCATATTCGCGTGTCAGAGATCGCTTTCTCCAGGCATGCGCCCATCAAGGCGGAACTGCCGCTCGTTCAGAACCTTGCTTCCGCATGCCATCTCAACGTTTCGTCCCTCCGTCCGAAGTGCCCGGCCTTGCGGCGCGACGGATTGCCGCCGACATCGTCGACGGCGTGCTGCACAAGCACCGCACACTCGACGACCAGCTCGACGGCGGCGGTGCGCATCCCGGACTGAAGACGCTGGCCGACCGCGACCGCGCGCTGATGCGGCGCCTGGTCGCCACCGTGCTGCGCCGGCTCGGCACGCTCGGCCATGTGCTGTCCCGCCTGCTCGACAAGGGCATTCCCTCCGATGCGCCGCGGGCGCAGAGCGCACTTTTGATCGGCGCCGCGCAGATCCTTTGGATGGACGTGCCGGATCACGCCGCGGTCGATCTCTCTGTTCGCCTGGTGCAATCCGACCGCCGCGCCGCACGCTATGCCGGCCTCGTCAACGCCGTGCTGCGCCGCTGTGCGCGCGAGGGCAAATCCCTGGTCGAGGAAGTTGCGACGCAATCGCTCGACCTGCCGCCATGGCTGCTCGCGCGCTGGAGCGCGCATTATGGCGAGGCGACCGCACGGGACATGGCTTTCGCGCTCGGCCACGAGCCCTCGCTCGATCTCACGGTGAAATCGGATCCCGCCCAATGGGCGAGCCGCCTGCATGGCGAAACGCTGCCGACGGGAACGGTGCGGATGCTGCTTCACGGTTCGGTGACCATGCTGCCCGGCTTCGCCGAGGGGCAATGGTGGGTGCAGGACGCCGCCGCCGCGTTGCCCGCCCGACTGTTTGGCGATGTCAAAGGCAAGTCCATTGCCGATCTCTGCGCCGCCCCCGGCGGCAAGACTGCGCAGCTGGCGTTTTCAGGCGCGCATGTGACGGCGATCGACCGCTCGCCCGCGCGGGTGGCGCGTTTGCGCGAAAACCTGACGCGGCTGTCGCTGCAAGCCGAGACCATCGTCGCTGACGCCGTCGAATGGGCCGGCCCCGCCGAAGCCTTCGACGGTATTCTGATCGATGCGCCCTGCACCTCCACCGGCACGATCCGCCGGCATCCCGACGTCGCATGGCTGCGGCACGAATCCGACATCGCCCCCTTGGCCGCGCTTCAGCAGCGGCTGCTGCGAAAATCGGTGTCGTTGCTGAAGCCGGGCGGGACGCTGGTCTATTGCACCTGTTCGCTGGAACCCGAGGAGGGCGAGCAGGCCGTGGCGGCACTGCTCGCCGCCGAGCCCGCGCTGCGCCGCGCCCCGATCGCGGCATCGGAAGTTGCAGGCCTCGACGAAATCCTCAACCGGGACGGCGACCTGCGCACCCTGCCCTGCCACCTGCCGAACGAGGATCCCAAGCTCGGCGGGCTCGACGGATTTTTCGCGGCCCGGCTCGTTAAATCCTGATTTTGCACTGGATTTTGCGACCACGACCCTGATTCGCGCCGTTCAAGGTGGTGTCAGGCGTCCGATTTTGGGATTAATAAGGATTCGTCACTGATCCTCTCCCCCATCAAGGCAAGGCGTGTCGGTCGCTCAACGCAGACGTATCTCGACGCTGGTCATGAACCGCTTCGCGCGGAACATGCTCGCGCGCGCGAGCGGCGGTTCCGTTGCGCTGTCGCGGGTCTGGCCCGGCCGCACCGACCGGCTGATCATCGCGCCGCACGACCTGCGTACCGCGGATGCGACCCGCGCCGCCGAGATCTATGCCGGCCGCTTCGTCTTCGCCGGCAAGATCGTCAATTGCCACGGCCGCTCGATCTTCGATCTCGAGCCGCCTTCGGAGGATTGGGAGGTTGCGCTGCTCGGCTTCGGCTGGCTGCGCCACTTGCGCGCCGCCGACACGGCGCTGACGCGGGCGAATGCGCGCGCGCTCATCGAGGACTGGATCGCCAACCCCGCCAACAAGCGCCGCCCGGTCGCGCGCCGTGCCGACGTGCTGGCGCGGCGCGTGATCTCGCTGCTGTCGCAGGCGCCGCTGGTGCTGAGCGAGACCGACAACAAGTTCTACCGCCGTTACTTGCGCTCCCTCGCGCGCGAGATCCGCTTCCTGCGCTACACCATGGTCGACATTCCGGACGGGGTGCCGAAGCTGCAGGTGCTGATCGCGCTGTGCTATGCTTCCCTGTGCCTCGCCAATCAGACGCGTCACATCCGCAGCGCCTCCAAGAAGCTGTCCGACGAATTGCAGCGGCAGATCCTGCCCGATGGCGGCCACATCTCGCGCAATCCGGGCGCGCTGATCGAGATATTGATCGATCTCTTGCCGCTGCGGCAGACTTTTGCCGCACGCAACATCGCACCGCCGCCGGCGCTGCTCAATGCGATCGACCGCATGATGCCGATGCTGCGCTTCTTCCGGCACGGTGACGGCAATTTCGCCCTGTTCAACGGCATGAGCGCGACCTCGTCCGACCTGCTCGCCACGCTGCTCGCCTATGACGACACCCACGGCGCGCCGATGGCGAACATGCCGCATACCGGCTTTCAGCGCCTCGATGCCGGCCAGACCACTGTGATCATCGACACCGGCCCGCCGCCGCCCGCCGGCGTCAGCCACGACGCCCATGCCGGCTGTCTGTCGTTCGAACTGTCGTCCGGCATCAGCCGCATCGTCACCAATTGCGGCATGCCAACCACGGGCCGCGACAATTGGCGGCCGTTCGCGCGCAGCACGGCGGCGCATTCGACGCTGACCTATCACGAGACTTCATCGTGCCAGTTCGTCGAGATGTCGGCGATGAAGCGGCTCCTGCATGGTGCGCCCGTCACCAGCGGCCCCGTCGAGGTCGAGAGCTATCGCGAGGTCGTGCAGAACGGCACGCTGCTCACGACCTCGCATGACGGCTATCTCGCCAAGTTCGGCGCGATCCACCGCCGCGTGCTGATGATCGCCAATGACGGCGCGCGCATCGACGGCGAGGACACGCTGTCGCCGCCGCAGGGCGGGCGCTTCAAGGGTGCCGATGCCGATTTCGCCCTGCGCTTCCATCTGCATCCGGCGGTGAAGGCGAGCCGGCTGTCGGATGCCCGCGGCGTCATGCTGGTGCTGCCGAACCGCGACGTCTGGACCTTCGAGGCATTGGACGACAAGGTCGATCTCGAGGACAGCGTATTCCTGGCCGGCAACGACGGCCCGCGCCGCACCGCGCAGATCGTGATCCGTCAGAACGCCCGCCAGGCCCCCTCGATCCGTTGGAGCTTCATCCGTTCCACGGCCTCGCCAGCCGTCACCAATGCGCGCCGCAACGCCCGGCGCGAGCCGGAACTTCCGTTGTAAACAGGCGCGATCCGGCCCTATCTCGTCGTTGTGAAAAGCGGCGAAAGCTGCTATCGAGCGCTCGCTCGCGCGACTGGCGACCTTGGATGGAGCACCATCGGGAAGCGCGGGACATATGAGCCGCGCGCCTGGGCATAGACACTCCCTGAACAGAGGATCTTGCTCATGACTGACCATCCCCGCCGCGTCACCCGCGCTCTCCTTTCCGTCTCCGATAAGACCGGCCTGATCGAGTTCGCCAAGGCGCTCGCCGCGCACGATGTCGAGCTGGTCTCGACCGGCGGCACCGCCAAGGCCATCGCCGCGGCCGGCCTTAAGGTGAAGGACGTCTCCGACCTCACCGGCTTCCCCGAGATGATGGACGGCCGTGTCAAGACGCTGCATCCGAAGGTGCATGGCGGCCTGCTCGCGATCCGCGACAACAAGGACCATGCGGAGGCGATGAAAGCGCATGGCATCGCGCCGATCGACCTGCTCGTCGTCAATCTCTATCCGTTCGAAGCGACCGTCGACAAGGGCGCGGGCTTCGAGGATTGCATCGAGAACATCGACATCGGCGGCCCCGCGATGATCCGCGCCGCTGCGAAGAACCATGACGATGTCGCCGTCGTGGTCGAGGCCCAGGACTATCAGGCCGTGCTTGACGAGCTCGCCGCCAACAAGGGCGCGACCACGCTGAAGCTGCGCCGGAGGCTTGCCGCAAAGGCCTATGCCCGCACCGCGGCCTATGACGCCGCGATCTCGAACTGGTTCAATCGTCAGCTGGAGATCGACGCGCCCGACTTCCGCGCTTTCGGCGGCCGGCTGATCCAGTCGCTGCGCTACGGCGAGAACCCGCACCAGACCGCCGCGTTCTATGCGACGCCGGACAGGCGTCCGGGCGTCTCTACCGCGCGGCAGCTCCAGGGCAAGGAGCTCTCCTACAACAACATCAACGACACCGATGCGGCCTATGAATGCATCGGCGAGTTCGACGCCAAGCGCACCGCGGCCTGCGTCATCGTCAAGCATGCCAATCCCTGCGGCGTCGCCGAAGGGCCGAACCTCGTCGAGGCCTATCGCCGGGCACTGGCCTGCGATTCAACGTCCGCGTTCGGCGGCATCATCGCGATGAACCGCCCGCTCGATGCCGACACCGCGCGCGAGATCACCAAGATCTTCACCGAGGTGATCATCGCGCCCGATGCCAGCGAAGAGGCGATTGCCATCATCGGCGGCAAGAAGAACCTGCGCCTGCTGCTCGCCGGCAGCCTGCCCGACCCGCGGGCGCCAGGCCTGACCGCCAAGACGGTCGCCGGCGGCCTGCTGGTGCAGAGCCGCGACAATGCGGTGGTCGACGACATGACGTTCAAGGTCGTGACCAGGCGCGCGCCGACGGATGCGGAAATGCGGGACCTGAAGTTCGCGTTCCGGGTGGCCAAGCACGTCAAGTCCAACACCATCATCTATGCCAAGGATCTCGCCACCGTCGGGATCGGCGCTGGCCAGATGAGCCGGGTGGACTCAGCGCGGATCGCCGCGCGCAAGGCGCAGGATGCGGCAGCCGAGCTGAAGCTCGCCGAGCCGCTCACCAAGGGTTCGGTGGTGGCCTCGGATGCGTTCTTCCCGTTCGCCGACGGCATGCTCGCCTGCATCGAGGCCGGCGCCACCGCCGTGGTGCAGCCCGGCGGCTCCATGCGCGACGACGAGGTGATCAAGGCTGCCGACGAGCACGGCATCGCCATGGTGTTCACGGGAACGCGGCACTTCAGGCATTGAGCTTGCTGTCATTCCGGGGTGCGCGAAGCGCGAACCCGGAATCCATCATGCAGCGTCCCATGCGGAGAAATGGATTCCGGGCTCGCGCCAGGTGGCGCGCCCCGGAATGACGATGCGGATGCTAGTCCTTCACCCGCATTAACAGCGCGAACCCTGCGACGAAGAATACGACCAGCACGGCCATGCCGGCCTTCTGGCTCGCGGTCGCGGCCGTGATCATGCCGATCAGCAGCGGGCCGATGAAGGACGTCACCTTTCCGGTCAGCGCGAACAGGCCGAAATATTGCGCGATGCGATCCTTCGGTGCGAGATGGATCAGCAGCGTGCGGGAGGCAGCCTGGAGCGGGCCGCCGGCTGCACCGATCAGGCAGCCCAGCACCAGATAGGCGCGCTCGGCGGCACTCGAGAACAGGGCAGCGCCGGCTTGCGGCGGCGCGGTCTTGACGAACAGCACGCTGTCCTTGTCGACCAGAAGAATCGCGGCCACCGACAGCAGCAGGACCAGCAGGCTGCCGGCGATGACGCGCTTCGGCCCCATACGATCATCCAGCTTGCCGCCGAGCCACGCGCCCAACGCGCCTGCGATCGCGAGCATGATGCCGAACGTCCCGATCTGGATCGTATGCCAGCCGAAGGTGCCGGCGGCATAGATGCCGCCGAAGGCGAACAGCGACACCAGACCATCGGTGTAGATCATGTTGGCGAGCAGGAACGCAGCGAGCGATTTCTGCCTGGGCAGACTCTTGATCGACTGCTTCAGTTCCGACAGGCCCTCGCGCAGCGCCTCGCGCAAACGGCGTTTCGCCGGATAATCCGGCGTGAACAGGAACATCGGCGTCACGAAGATGATGAACCACAGCCCGGTGAGCGGGCCGGCGGCACGGTCGCCCTGATGCGTGACGGGATCGAGCCCGAACAACGGCGCGAAGCCGAGTAACGTGCGGCCGGTCTCGGGATTGGCGGCGAGGAAGCCGAGCACGATGATCAGGCTGACGATGCCGCCAATGTAGCCCGTGGCCCAGCCGGTGCCGGAAAGCCGTCCGATCCGTTCCGGCGGCACCAGGGTCGGCATCATCGCATTGTTGAAGACGGTGGCGAATTCCGCGCCGACGCTGGCGAGCGCCACCGCCGTGAGCAGCGGGGGAATGACGGCGTGATCGCCGGGCTTGCCGATCCACAGCGCGCAGGATGCCAGCACCAGCACCGCGCCGAAACCGGCGATCCATGGCTTCCTGCGGCCGGCGGAGTCGGCGATCGCTCCCAGCACCGGCGACAGCAGCGCGATCGCAAGGCCCGCCGCAGCCATCGCAAAGCCCCACAGCGACTGCCCAGCGGCGGGATTTGGCGCGACGCTGGTCGCGAAATAGGGCGCGAACACGAATGTCGTGATCAGCGTGAAATAGGGCTGCGCGGCCCAGTCGAAGAAGATCCAGCTGACGACGGCGGCGCGCGGGGGATAGGACAGCGGCGTGCCGGCCATGCGCACATCCGGGGCGATCGTCGTCATCACGCGGTCCTCATCACGAACAGTTTTGCCTCTCTTTGAGCAAACCGTATAGCATTACCGTGACAGGTGTGAACCGGCTCGAACCTGCGACGGTAATTTCGATGATGTCGTCATATTCAACACGGCGAACGTTTTTCGCGGTGGTTGCCAGTCTGGCGTTCGCGCTCACGCCGGCGGCCGCTCAGGATGCGCGGTCGGGCTATGTCCCGCCGGCGCGCGAGGCGGTGCGCGCCGTCGCCGCCGAGCACGGCATGGTGGTGGCGCAGGAGAAGATCTCCGCGCAGATCGGCGCCGACATCCTGCGGCGCGGCGGCAATGCCATCGACGCTGCGGTCGCGACCGGCTTTGCGATGGCGGTGACCTATCCGCGTGCCGGCAATATCGGTGGCGGCGGCTTCATGGTGATTCATTCCACCGATCGCAATGAAGACATCACGATCGACTATCGCGAAACAGCGCCGGCCGCGACCACGCCGCAGATATTCCTCGGCGCCGACGGAAAGCCTGACCCGACGAAGTCGCGGGATTCTGCGCTCGGCATCGGCGTGCCCGGCACCGTCGCCGGACTCGCGCTCGCGCTCGAGAAGTACGGCTCGGGCCAGTTCACGCTGGATCAACTGCTGGCGCCCGCGATCGGGCTCGCACGCGATGGCTTCGTGGTCAGCGACGACATGGCCGATACGCTGCCGAGCTGGCACCGGCGGCTGGCGCGCTGGCCGTCCTCGGCCAAGATCTTCTCGCGTCCGGATGGCACGCCGCTGGGGGAAGGCGACCGGCTGGTGCAAGGCGATCTCGCCGAAACGCTGGCGGCCGTCGCCATGCTGGGGCCGCGGGGATTCTACGAGGGACCGGTCGCCGAGAAACTCGCGAAGGCGGTGACCGATGCCGGCGGCATCATGGCGCCGGCCGACCTCAAGGCCTACCAACCGGTCGTCCGCGCGCCAGTGCGCGGCAGCTACCGCGGCTATGACATCGTCTCGATGCCGTTGCCATCGTCCGGCGGCGTCGTGCTGATGGAGACGCTCAACATCCTCGAGGGCTTTCCACTTGCCGATCTGAAGCAGGGATCGGCGGCGTCGCTGCATCTGTTGATCGAAGCCATGAAGCGCGCTTATGCCGACCGCGCCCGCTATCTCGGCGATCCCGCCTTCGTCAATGCGCCCATCGAGACGCTCGTCGCCAAAGACTACGCCGCCAGGCTGCGCGCGAATCTTTCCCCCGAACGCGCCACGCCCTCGAAGGAGCTCGTGTCTGCTGCTGCCACGCCGCGTGAAGGCAGCAACACCACGCATTTTTCGGTCGTCGATGCCCGCGGCAACGCGGTCAGCAACACTTACACGCTGAACTTCAGCTACGGCGTCGGCCTCGTCGCCGACGGCACCGGCGTGCTGCTCAACAACGAGCTCGACGATTTCACCGCGGCGGTCGGCGCCTCCAATGCCTATGGCCTCGTCGGCTTCGAAGCGAATCTTCCCGGACCCGGTAAGCGGCCGCTGTCGTCGATGTCACCGACCATTGTGCTGAGGGACGGCAAGCCGGTGCTGGTGACAGGCTCGCCCGGCGGCAGCCGCATCATCTCGACGGTGCTTCAGGTGATCGTGAACGTGCTCGACTACGAGATGGATGTTTCGGCCGCGGTCGCGGCGCCGCGGCTGCACCATCAATGGCTGCCGGACGAAGTGCGCGTCGAGCGGGGCTTTCCCGAGGGCGTGCTGCTCGAGCTGAAGGCGATGGGCCACCTCGTCGTCGAGCCGATGGGGCAGACATCTGCCAACTCGATTCTGGTGACACCGAACGGACCGCTGGGCGCGCCCGATCCGCGCACTCGCGGCGCGGAGGCAGCGGGGCAGTAACCTGATGATCCGGTAAGGGACCTTACCGTCCGACCTGATACGGCCCGCCCCTCTCCAGCGCGCGCGCATACGCAGGCCGGGCGTGAATGCGCTCCAGGAACGCCATCGCCTTGGGATGGCCCTGCTCGAGCCCGCCGCGGGCTTGGGCCGCTTCGAGCGGAAAGCTCATCTGGATATCGGCCGCGGTGAACTCGCTGCCGGCGAACCATTCGCTCTTCGCAAGCTCGCCTTCCCAATAATCCATGTGCTGCTTGATCTGCGGATTGACCAGCGCGGTCAGCGCCTGGTTGCAGACCTTGCGCACCAGCGGGCGCAGCAGGGCGGGTGCGCGCTTCGGCATCAGCGTGAACAGCAGCTTCAAGAGCAGCGGCTGCATCGCGGATCCTTCCGCATAGTGCAGCCAATAAGTGTAGCGCAGCCGCTCCGGCGTGTTCGGCGGCGGGATCAGCCGTCCGTTGCCATAGGTGGCGATGAGATATTCGATGATCGCGCCTGACTCGGCGATGGTGTTGCCGTTGTCGGTGATGACGGGCGATTTGCCGAGCGGATGGATGGCGCGCAGCTCCTTCGGCGCGCGCATGTCCGCCTGGCGCTGATAGCGCACGATCTCGTAGGCAACGCCCAACTCCTCGAGCAGCCACAGCACGCGCTGCGAGCGGGAATTGTTGAGGTGGTGAACGGTCAGCATCGCGGGGTCCTCAAGGCTTGGACTTGGACTTGGGCGTGGTCGATTGGCCGCGCCGTTGGTGCCAGCCCGGGAAGATATTGTCGAGCCGTCGCCGCAGATATTTTCACCCGGGTATATTGACGGATGAAATTTACCCGGGTATTAAATCGGACAACGCGATCAATCTGGCAATGATTCCAATGCAAGGGACCTACACAGCCTTCGCCGGCCAGCGCCGGCTGGCCTCAGGCACTGCGGGCGATGTCGCGCTCGCGGTGAAGCGGGCGACAGAGCCGCTGGGCCAGCCGATCATCATCTTCGACGACGGCACCGGGCGGTCGATCGATTTCGACCTGCGCGGCGACGATCGCGAGGTGCTGGCGCGGCTGGCAACGCTCATGCCTCAAGCCGAGACGACTGACGCACCCGCCGAGCCGCGCGGGCGCGGCCGGCCGAAGCTCGGCGTCGTCGCGCGCGAAGTGACCTTGCTGCCGCGGCACTGGGAGTGGCTCAACGCGCAGGCCGGCGGCGCGTCGGTGGCGCTGCGCAAGCTCGTGGACGAGGCCAGGCGCGCCAGCGGCGACAAGGACCGCGAGCGGCAGGCGCGCGATGCGGCCTACCACTTCATGTCGACCATGGCCGGCAACCTGCCGCAGTTCGAGGAGGCCTCGCGCGCGCTGTTCGCGGGTGACCGTCGACGCTTCACCGCCCTGATCGCCGACTGGCCGGCCGACATCCGCGACCACATCGTCAAGCTCGCCTACAGCGACCGCGCTTAAACCGCGCATCGCTTCTCACGACTCCATCGACGGCCGAGCCGCGCATTGCGCGGCAACGGCTTCGCACGCCCTGATGAAAGGCCAATTCCATGTCTGCCGCAAAGCCGCTCTGGACCACATTCCTCCGCTTTCTCGCACCCCTGATGCTGAGCAACGCGCTGCAATCGCTGTTCGGCACCGTGAGCAACGTCTATCTCGGCCAGATGATCGGCGTCGACGCGCTCGCCGCGGTCTCGGCGTTCTTCCCGGTGATGTTCTTCCTGTTCGCCTTCGTCATCGGCCTGAGCACCGGCGCCACCGTGCTGATCGGCCAGGCCTTCGGCGCGGGCGAGCATGGCCGGATCAAGATCATCGTCGGCACGACACTCGCCGTCGGCCTGCTGCTCTCGATTGCGGTTGCACTCGTCGGCGGGCTCTTCAGCCGACCTTTGATGATCATGCTCGCCACGCCCCCGGACATTCTCGGTGACGCCAGCGCCTATGCGCGCATCATGCTGCTCACCATGCCGCTTGGTTTCGTCTTCCTGCTGATGACGGCGATGATCCGCGGCGTCGGCGACGGACTGACACCGCTGCTGGCACTGGCCTTGTCGACGGCGATCGGCCTGATCCTGACGCCGATGCTGATCCTCGGCACGTTCGGATTCCCGGCCCTCGGCATCACCAGTCCTGCCTGGGCGGCTACGATCGCCAATGCGCTGACGCTGATTGCTCTGGCTATCTATCTGCTGCGGCGAAAGCACGCGCTCGCGCCGGACGCGACGCTGCTGCGTCACCTGCGGCTGAACGGCGCCGTGCTCGGCAAAGTCCTCGGCATCGGCCTGCCGAGCGCGATCGGGATGGTGGTGATGGCCATCGCCGAGCTTGTGCTGCTCGGCCTCGTCAACGGCTTCGGCTCGAATGCCACCGCGGCCTATGGCGCCGTCAATCAGGTGATGGGCTACACCCAGTTCACGGCGATGTCGATCTCGATCGCGGTCTCGATCCTCGGTGCCCAGGCCGTCGGCGGCGGCGACCTCGCCCGGCTCGACGGCATCGTGCGGGCGGGCCTTGCGTTCAACATCGTCCTGACCGGCGGGCTGGTGGCGCTGATCTACCTCGCGCCGCGCGCGGTGCTCGGTATCTTCATCACCGACGGCGCCGTGCTGGATCTGGCGAAGGGATTGCTCAACATTGCCTTGTGGAGCTCGGTGCCGTTCGGGCTCGCCACCGTGTTCTCGGGCGCGATGCGCGGCGCCGGCGTGGCGTTCACGCCGATGCTGCTGTCGATCTTCGCGATCTCCGCGATCGAGCTGCCGGCCGCAATCATCCTCAGCCATACCGTCGGCCTGACCGGCGTGTGGGCTGCCTATCCCATCGTGTTCTGCGCCATGTTGATCCTGCAGATGGGCTATTACCACCTGGTGTGGCGCAGGCGGGCGATCCGGCGCCCGATCTGACCGTCAAAGTATTATGACCGTCATTAAACGATGGACCTGTGGCGCGCCCTGCGCCACAATGAGGAAAAGCCCACTCAAAAAGCCAAGCCAGGGAGAATGTTCGTGACCCGCACCGCCCCGCAATTCCTATTCGATTTCGGTAGCCCCAACGCTTATCTTAGCCATCTGGCGATACCGGCGATCGAACAGCGGATCGGCGTGAAGTTCGAATATGTGCCGATCCTGCTCGGCGGCATCTTCAAGGCGACCAACAACAAGTCGCCGGCCGAGACGCTCGCGGGCGTCAAGAACAAGCGAGAGTTCCAGCAGATCGAGACCGAGCGCTTCATCAAGCGCTTCCATGTCCAGCCCTATGTGTGGAATCCGCACTTTCCCGTCAACACGCTGAACCTGATGCGCGCGGCGATCGCGGCGCAGCTCGAGGGCGTGTTCGAGAAATATGTCGAGGCCGCCTTCCACCATATGTGGCGCGAGCCGAAGAAGATGGACGATCCCGAGATTGCGGCGAAGGCGCTGGCCTCGTCCGGCCTCGATGCGCAAAAGTTGTTTGCCCGCAGCCAGGAACCCGAGGTCAAGGCCAGACTGATCAAGAATACCGAGGAGGCGGTCGCCCGCGGCGCCTTCGGTTCGCCGACCTTCTTCGTCGGCAATGAAATGTTCTTCGGCAAAGAGCAGCTGCGCGAGGTCGAGGAGATGGTGTCGGGAAAGTGAAGCGGGCGAATGGCGAGTAGCGAATAGCGAGTGGAAATCGCACCCACTATTCGCTACTCCCTATTCGCCATTCGCAAAGCGGAGTTCTCTCATGCGTATCCTCGTGGTCGGCGCCGGCGCCATCGGCGGCTATTTTGGTGGCAGGCTGTTGCAGGCCGGCCGCGACGTGATCTTCCTGGTCCGGCCTCGCCGCGCCGGCGAGCTCGCGAGCGCCGGCCTCGTCATCAAGAGCCCGAACGGCGATGTGACCTTGAACAACCCGCCGACGGTTCAGGCGGACGCGCTCAAGGACAAGTTCGACGTCGTGCTCTTGAGCTGCAAGGCGTTCGACCTCGATGACGCCATCAAGTCGTTCGCCGCCGCCGTCGGGCCCAACACCGCGATCATCCCGATGCTCAACGGCATGAAGCATCTCGACACGCTGGATACGAGGTTCGGCAAGGAGCGCGTGCTCGGCGGTCTCTGCGCCATCGCCGCGACCTTGAACGAGAAGCGCGAGGTGGTGCAGCTCCAGCCGATGCAGTCGATCAGCTACGGCGAGCGCGACGGCGGCATGTCGGAGCGGGTGAAGGCAATCGACGAGGCCTTCAAGAGCGGCATCAACGGTGCCAGCGCCAGCCAGAACATCATGCAGGACATGTGGGAGAAGTGGGTGTTCCTGTCCTCGCTCGCGGCAAGCACCAGCCTGATGCGGACGTCCGTCGGCAATATCCTGGCCGCGCCCGGCGGCCGGGATTTCCTGCTCGGCATGCTGGATGAGACCAGCGCGGTTGCCACGGCGTCCGGCTACCCCCCGGGCGGTCCGTTCTTCGATCGCGTCAAAGCCAATCTCACCACCGAGGGCTCGCCGTTGACGGCATCGATGTTCCGCGACATCAAGGCCGGCCTGCCCGTCGAAGCCGACCACGTCATCGGTGATCTCATCGCGCGCGCCGACGCCGCCAAGGTGCCGGTGCCGAAGCTGCGCATCGCGTATACGCATCTGAAGGCGTATGAGAGGCAGCGGGCAGGGTAGGGCGCGCGCAACACACCGCTGTCGTCCCGGACATGCGCGCCTCAAGCGCGCGCCGATCCGGGACCCATAACCTCAGAAAATGGTGGTCGGGTGAGGCGGCAACCCCGAGTCTTCGCAAAACTTGATCCTGTGGTTATGGGTTCCGGGCTCGCGCTACGCGCGCCCCGGGACGACAGCTGAATTTAGGGCCACAGCTCCGCGCTATTTCAAATGCGCGAGATAGTGCGAGAAGGCGGTGATCTCCTCATCGCTCATGTGATAGGCGACGTCGGCCATCGCGGCGACGCCGCCGCCGACGCGCTGGCCGGCCTTGTAATCGTGCAGCGCCTTGACGAGGTATTCCTCGCGCTGGCCGGCGAGCCGCGCCACCGCCTTGGTACCGGCATAGCTGTCCGTATGGCATGAGGCGCAGCGGCGGCCGGCGGCAACCTGCGCGCCCTTTTAGGTCCGGATTCCCGTCCTCGGGTCCCTTCGGCGCGGGCGCGTCGTTGTCAGGCGGTCCGAGGGGTGCACATACAAAAAGTGCGAAAACAACCCCATGCACAGTAGAACGGCGCAAGTCGGCCCGCCCGCGGTGATGCCGGACAGTCGTTTGAAGCGTCGAGCAAAATAGCAATCGCGGCGCTAGGAAGCGACGGGGTAGGGTCCGTCGTCGAACAGCGTGTCATGATAGCCTTTCGATCCGACCTCGCGCGCCAGCGTGCTGCGGAAGTCGCGGTTATCGCGCAGGCTGCGCAGCACATGGGCGAAGTCGAATTCGGGTCGCCAGCCGAGCTCGCGCCGCGCGCGCTCGTTGACATAAACCCGATCAATCGCGGGGAAGAGCCGCCAGCCGCGCGCCGCATAAAGCTGCGCGCACTCCGGGGCGAGCAGATGCGCGCTCACCGCGTCCGCGATATCCAGCCGGCGATAGAGCAGCTCGTTGGCCTGCGCGTTCTCCAGCGTGTAGGCCGACCGCATCGCCGGATTATCGTCGTCCTCCGGAAAAAAGCGCGAGGTCCGCAAGGTAACGACCGGCAGGGCGCGCTCGCGAAAGAACAGCTCGCAGAGGTTTTCGGCCATCAGCTTGGTCGTGCCGTAGATGTTTTTGGGCACCGACGGCAGCTCCTCCGTGACCCACACCGCCGCCTGTCCCGACTCGGGCCGCAGCTGCGAGCCGAACGCGCTGGTGGTGCTGGTGAAGACGAAGCTCTTCACGCCGGCCGCCGCGGCCGCCTCGAGCAGGTTCAGCGTGCCAGCGACGTTGGTGTCGACAAAATCCTGCTTGGCATGGGTCGCCACATGCGGCTTGTGCAGCGTCGCGGTGTGGATCACGGCGGTGACGCCGCCCATCTGGCGCCGCACGAAGCCGGGATCGACGATGGAGCCGACGGCATCGGTGAAGGGGGAGGGCTTCAGATCAAGCCCGCGAGCAGGCGACCCGCGCGCGCGGAGCGTCCGCAGGATGGCCTCCCCGAGGTGACCCGCGCTGCCTGTGACCAGAATTGTCATGTGAGACCCGAACAGCCGCCAGCGGTGCGGAAAGCCGCGGCCCGTTCCGGTTTGGCTGGATGCTTTGGAGAAAATTTGGAGCGGGCGAAGGGGCTCGAACCCTCGACCCCGACCTTGGCAAGGTCGTGCTCTACCACTGAGCTACACCCGCATCCTGTGTCGGTCGCGTGACGCGCCGGCAACGGCTGTCGTATGCCAAAAGCGGGAGGGGAATGCAACAGCTACCGGCGGCTTCAATTCGCAATTCGGGCTCCATAGGGAGCCCGAAGCGGGGCAAATCGACCGGAAACGCCCCGGAACCGGTGAATCGGGGTGCCTGGATTGAAATTCGACCCATTCGGCCCAATTTAGGAGCCGACCACAAGCATATGACGCGGCGGCGTGCTAAACAGCCGCCATTCCAGACATGACGAGGGAATCCCGTGACGATCATCGACCAGGGTAACGGAGCGGTGGGCCCGGCTGCGGCCGACCTGATCAAGGACACCACCACCCAGACCTTCGTGAAGGACGTCATCGAGGAATCGAAGCGCCAGCCCGTGCTGATCGATTTCTGGGCGGAATGGTGCGGCCCCTGCAAGCAGCTCACCCCGGTCCTGGAGAAGGCGGTGAAGGCGGCCAAGGGCAAGGTCAAGCTGGTCAAGATGAACATCGACCACCATCCGGCGATTCCGGGCCAGATGGGCATCCAGTCGATCCCGGCCGTGATCGCCTTCGTCAACGGCCAGCCGGCCGACGGCTTCATGGGCGCGGTGCCGGAGAGCCAGGTCAATGCCTTCATCGAGCGGCTGACCAAGGGCGTCACCGCGCCGGGCGAGGTCAACGTCGCCGAGATCGTGCAGGAGGCCGAGGCGGTGCTCGCCGAGGGCGACGCGGCGGCCGCCGCGCAGATCTATGCCGAGGCGCTGCAGCATGATTCGACCAACATCGCGGCGCTTGCGGGCCTTGCCAAGTGCTACGCCGTCTCCGGCGCGATGGAGCAGGCCAAGCAGACGCTGGCCATGGTGCCGGAATCCAAACGCAACGACCCGGCCGTGAAGGCGGTGCAGACCGCGATCGATCTCGCCGAGCAGGCGAAATCCCTCGGACCGGTCGCCGAGCTGGAACAGAAAGTCGCCGCAAACCCGCTCGATCATCAGGCCCGATTCGACCTCGCCACCGCGCTCAACGCCCAAGGCAACCGCGCGGCGGCGACCGAGCAGCTGCTCGAGATCGTCAAGCGCGACCGCAAGTGGAACGACGACGGCGCCCGCAAGCAGCTGGTGCAGTTCTTCGAGGCCTGGGGCGGCACGGATGATGCAACCGTCGAAGGACGCAAACGTTTGTCGACGATCCTGTTTTCGTAACGGCTCTTTTGAGCATGATCTGTTCGGAAAACCGCTTCACACTTTTCCGGATCATGCGCTAGCAACGCCAATGGGACCGGGCAGATGCCGATCAACATCGAATATCGCGGGCCCGCCGACCTCCCGGAGATCATTCCGGTCTTCCCGCTGCCGGGCGCGCTGCTGCTGCCCCGCGGCCAGATGCCGCTCAACATCTTCGAGCCGCGCTACCTCGCGATGGTTGACGATTGCTTCCGCGACGGCCATCGCCTGATCGGCATGATCCAGCCCGACATCGCGCATTCGCCCAAGGATTCCGACAAGCCGGCGCTGTTCCGCGTCGGCTGCGTCGGCCGCATCACCCAGCTCGCCGAATCCGGCGACGGCCGCTACATCCTCGAGCTCACCGGCGTTTCGCGCTTCAAGGTGATCGAGGAGCTCGAGGTGCTCACCCCGTATCGGCAGTGCAAGGTGGACTTCTTCGCTTTCGTCGACGACTTCACCGCGCGCATGGGCGAGGAGGAGGTCGACCGCGAGGCGCTGCTGGCGGTGCTGGCGGACTTCCTGAAGGCCAACAACCTCAAGGTCGACTGGGAAGGCGTCGAGAGCGCGCCCAACGAGGCGCTCGTCAATGCGCTCGCGATGATGTCGCCTTATGGCCCCGCGGAGAAGCAGGCGATGCTGGAGGCGCCCGACCTGAAGACCCGCGCCGAGATCCTGATCGCCGTCACCGAGATGGACCTCGCCAAGAAGCGCACCAGCGGCGATCCGCCGCTGCAGTGAGGGTCTAAAGCTCACGCAGCGCGGATGGCTTCATCTCGCCGCAGCATTCTGGCGACATCGGATGCAGGCATAGGCCGGCTGAAATAATAGCCTTGCGCTTCGCCGCACCCCTCTTCGCGGAGGATGTCGAGCTGCTCCTTCGTCTCGACACCTTCGGCCGTCGTGGTCTTGCCGAGGCTGACTGCGAAACGAACCACTGCGCGCGCGAGATGGCGCGCCTCTGCCCGCGCGCTGGAGAGTTCGTCGACGAAACTGCGGTCGATCTTGACCTTATCGAACGGGAATCTCTGCAGGAAGCTCAGCGAAGAATAGCCAGTGCCGAAATCGTCCAGGGCGATTCGCACGCCGAGCTCGCGCAGCTGAGCGAGCACCGCAAAGACGGCTTCGCTGTCATGCATGATCACCGTCTCCGTCACTTCGAGCTCGATCCTGTGCGGCGCGATTCCTGAACTCGCCAGCGCGCCGACAATAACCGGAACGAGCTCCTCGCTCCTGAATTGGGCGGGAGACAGGTTGATGGCGATCTTGGCATGTGCAGGCCATTTGGCGGCTTCCGCGCAGGCGGTCCTCAACACCCACTCGCCCAGGGGCACGATGAAGCCGGTCTCCTCCGCAAGCGGGATGAATTCGCCCGGCAGGACCATGCCTCGCTGCGGGTGATGCCAGCGGAGCAAGGCCTCGAAGCCGCAGGTCTCGCCGGTCGCGGCGTTGAGGAACGGTTGATAGTGAAGCGCGAATTGACGCTCTGCGAGTGCAGCCCGCATGTCGCGCTCCAGGTTGCGTCGCGCATGCATGAGCTCGTCGAGCTGCGGCTCGAAGAAGCGGAATGCACCGCGCCCACCGCTCTTGGCCGAGTAGAGCGCGAGATCCGCGCTTTTCAGAATCACGTCGGAATCGTTGCCGTCGCGCGGCGCGATGGCAATGCCGATGCTGGTGCCCACCGTGACCCGGTGATCGCCGAGATCGAAGGGTTCGCAAAGCGCCTTTCTGATGGTCTCGGCAAGGGCGGCCGCCTCCACGGCCGGGCTGGTCACGTAGTCGATGACCGCAAACTCGTCGCCGCCCAGTCGCGCAATCAACGCGGTTTCCGCGACGCATTCGCGCAGACGCGCGGCGACGGCGCGCAGCAGGGCATCGCCCGCCGGATGTCCAAGCGTGTCATTGACTTCCTTGAAGCGATCGAGGTCGAGCATGAGCACGGCCAGATCGAGGCCGCCGCTGCGCGTCACCGCAATCGCATGCTCCATCCGTTCCCTGAGCAGCACGCGATTTGGCAGATCGGTCAGCGCATCGTGTTGCGCCATATGGGTGATCTTGGCTGCGGACCGGCGTTGCTCGGTCACGTCGAGATGCGTGGCCACCCATCCGCCACCGGCCATTGGCTGCCGTGTCACGCAGATCAGCCGGCCATCCGAAAACTCGTCGATCCTGCTCGAGACCGCATCGAACGGCAAGGCCGCCAGTTTCGAGATGAATTGCTCGGCGGCACCCTCGCTGGACGCGCCCTTGAGAATTCCCTTCACAATACGGTGCCTGATGATGTCCGAGTGCGATGTCCCCGTCCTCAGCAGTTCGGGCGGCAGCTGATAGAGCCGGGCATAACGCTCGTTGCAGACGACAAGCCGCTTCTCGGCGTCGAACATGCAAAGGCCCTCGACCATGTGGTTGATGGCCGTGTCCAGCCTCAGCTTCTGTTCCTTGAGCTCGTTCTGCGACCCTTCGAGCTGCTGCCGGGCGATGGAGAGCTGGCTGATGATCTCCTCGAATTTGGCGGTTCTGGTCGCCAGACGACGATCGGCCAGCACGCCGATCAGGCTCATCCCCAGCACGGACAATGCGACGCCGGCGATGGCGAGCGCGAGGAAGGCCGGAGACAGCGCAAGCGTGCCGGTCGCGAGCGCCGGATCCGGCGTGATCTGCGCGGCACCCATGGCCGTGAAGTGATGCGACACGATGGCGAGCGTCAGCAGGATGGCCGCGGCGAGCGTGCCCCGATAGTCCTGACGGGCGAGCGCGGCCGCCAGCGCAGCGTAGCCGAGACACATGCCCAGAACGATGGAGAGGAGCACGAGATCGATGGACCAGGAGACTCGACCCGGCACTTCAAGGGCCCACATCCCGAGATAGTGCGTGCTGGCAATGCCGCCGCCGATGATGACGCCGCCAGCCGCCGCGCGCCAGCGGCCGGGGGTCCCGACCGCAACGCCGAAACCGATCGAGGTCGGGAGCATTGCCGCGGCAAGAGAAGACGCCGTCAGCACGATGCCATAGCCCGTCGTAACGCCAGGCTCGTAGGCGAGCATCGCAACGAAATGTGCCGCCCAGATTCCATAACCGATGGCGGCGCCGGCAATCGTGATCCAGATCCACCGCGTTCGTGCGCGCGTCGCGATCGCACGATGAAAGATGCTGACAGCGACAATGCTGGCGACGAAACAGACCAAGCCAGCGAGCACGACGAGCCGCCAATCGTGTTCGAACGCAAGGCAGGAGAAAACGCGGAACATCCAGTATCGCTCCATCGTCGAAAGTGCCGATGGTGGGCGGGCTAAACGTGCTTCGCGTTAATTTTGTGCAACTCCTGATTGCATGCTTACCGGCAGGTAAACACTGGCCGGACAATCTGACCTGTCGCGCATTTGCGCGTGAAGCCGCAGCGCGCTCGCGCCCAACCGGAGCGACGCGAAAGGCGCGCAACGATCGGCGACGAACCTAGAGATGGCCACGGATGCGCTTGCGTCCGGTGATCATCGCGCGGATCAGGTTCTCGCGCTGCAGGATTCCCATCAGCACCACGCCAGCGACGTGGAGCACGACCAGGACGATGACGGCATCCGATGAATAATGGTGGGCGTCTTCGACCCACCACAGGCCGAAGAAGGTGACGGTGACCGACATCGCTCCCGTGATGGTCGAAACGGCCAGCGAGACCAGCAGCGCGACCAGCATCAGCGTGCCGGCGGGATTGAGCCCGATATAGCGGCCCGTGATGCCGCGGCGCAAATTCCAGAGATAACGAGGCGAGGCGCGCAGCCGAATGCCGACCATGCGGAAGCGCGAATAGCGGCTTCCACAGACGCCCCAGATGAGGCGAAACGCGAGGAGCCCGAGCACCGTATAGCCGAGCACGCGGTGAAGGCCGTCATAGACGGTGGGCGTGAACCACGCGGCCAGCACGCCGGCCGCGAGAGCCCAGTGCCAGAGGCGCAGCGGGAGGTCCCAGACCGCGATCGTCCGCGGAGCAGTTCGCTCGGCGGGGATCCTACCGGATACCCCGCGAGCTTCTGGCATCGCTTCTTCAATCACGCAAAGACCATCCTAAAAGCCCTGCTTTGCGCAGATCGCGCTGCGCAGCCGGCCTACTGCAACCTACTTGGCGATCGTGTGCTTCAGGCTGAGATCTTCGGGGCTGTAGAACAGCTCGTAGAGCTTGCCTTCCTTGACGCCGTAGACCTCGTAGCACGAACCTTCGATCTTGGAGCGCCGCACCTCGTAACCCAGCGCCTTGGCCTTGGCTTCGGCTTCGCTGGCCGGCTTCCACGACGCCTTGTCGAGCTTGGTACAATCCTTGAAACCGTCGGCCATGGCCGTCGATCCCGCACCAATCCCGATCGTCAGCGCAATGGCAACAACACGAATGACGTTCACGAACTTCTCCTCCTCTGTCGTGGGCACCGCGGGGCCGCGGAGCCCACCGAAGGAAGCAAAGAGCGGGATGAAGTCAATCGGTCACGGGCTTGGTCCGCTTTAGATAAGTTCTATTGTTAAGTTTAGACTCGTTCTAACACGAGCTAGATTTGCGCCGCTGCGGCCTTACGCCTCACTGGTGGATGCACAGCTAGTACCCGGCAACCGACATCACGACGACTGCACTGAGCGCCATCCAGCCGAAATGCCGGCCGCGCGTCGCCCATGCGTTGGCGAGGGCCGAGCAGCCGAACACGCAAGCCATGGTGGCGACGATCCAGTGGCGAGCCGGCTCCGATTGCAGCCACGGCGCCGCGATCAGCAGCACGCCACCGCCGATCCAGGCCACCGTCGAGGCCTGCCACACCAGCCGGATCAAGATGCGGAGCCGTTCCGGCTCGATGCGCGCGCGGGCGAAGACCTTGGCCTCCCCGAGGTAGCCGTGAACGAGGGCGACGGCGATCGCCGCGACGCCCGCACACTGGAGCAGCAAATCACGCATCGACGCCTCCATACACTTATGTATGGTTCGATAGCGTCTGGCCAAGCGCCTGTCAATACACTAGTGTATGGTGCGCTTTCCGGGAAACGACATGAATCAGCAGCTCTCCGCCGACGACTGGACTGCCCAGGGCCTCAAGGCGCTGGCCAGAAACGGCTTCACCGCGCTGAAGGCCGAGCCGCTCGCCAAGGCCATGGGCGTGTCGCGCGGCAGCTTCTATTGGCATTTCGCCGATCTCGCCGCGTTTCACGCCGCAGTGCTGAAGCGCTGGCGCGAGATCGCGGCCGAGCAGATCATCGCCGATGTCGAAGCCGCCGGCGACGAGCCGCTCAGGTTGCTGCTGCGGAGATCGTTCGGCACGCGGCTCGACCTCGAGCGCGCCGTGCGCAATTGGGCGGCGTTCGATGCCAGCGCGCAAGGGGCGGTGCGTGCAATCGACCGCCGCAGACTCGACTATATCGGGGAGCTGCTGCAACAGCGTGGGCTCGCCCCGGCAACGGCGCAGGCCCGCGCGCAGATCCTGTACTGGACATTTCTCGGTTTCGCGCTGTCAGGCCCCCCGGTGCCGGCCACGCGGCTTCAGGCCCTGCTCGACGAGATCCTGCGCATGGTCTCGGCTTGAGCGCGATGGGCGGGCGGGATTTTCTATGCTAGAGGCAGCCCGACCGACGGAGACCATTCATGAACGCGCCCACGGAACGCCCTGAACCCAGTGTCGATCCCAAACTGCTGGAGATCCTGGTCTGCCCGTTGACCAAGGGACCGCTTGAGTTCGATTCTGCAAAGCAGGAACTGATCTCGCGCAGCGCCAAGCTCGCCTATCCCATTCGCGACGGCATCCCGATCATGCTGCCGGAAGAGGCGCGCAAGATCGATTGAAGGTGGCGAGTGGCGAGTAGCGAGTGGCGAATAGCGAATGGACATCACTCGCTATTCGCCACTCACCATTCGCACTTACAACGCCTCGCCCTTCAACAGCCGCGGCACCTCGCCGGTCAGGCCTGCGGCCTGGCGGATGAAGAGATTCTTCAGCGGCGGGGCGCGGTCGACCAGGCCGAGGCCGATGTCGCGGACGGTACGCAACAGCGTCGACTGGTTGGAGAACAGGAAGTTGAGCGAGTTGGTGGCGACGCCCATCGCCATAGTGTCGAAGCGGCGCCAGCGCTGGTAGCGTTCGAGCACGTCCGCCCCGCCGATGTCCATGCCGAGCCGCGCGGCATCGACCACCACTTCCGCCAGCGCAGCGACGTCCTTCAGGCCCATATTGAGGCCCTGGCCCGCGATCGGGTGAATGACATGGGCGGCATCGCCGACCAGCGCGAGGCGCTCGGCGATGAAGGACCGCGCGACGAAATAAGACAGCGGAAACGCCAGCGGCTTGTCGAGCACCTTGACCTCACCGAGATGCAGGCCGAAGCGCTGCTCGAGCTCCGCGTGGAATTCCTCGTCGCCGAGGGCGATGATGCGTGCGGCCTCGGTGCGGCGCTCGGTCCACACCAGCGAGGAGCGTTTGCCGGTCAGCGGCAGGATCGCGAACGGGCCGGCCGGCAGGAAGTGTTCTTCGGCGCGGCCCTCATGATCGCGTTCATGGCCGACGGTGACGACGATGCCGGACTGATCGTACTCCCAGCCATGGGTGGCGATGCCGGCGCGCTCGCGCAATTTCGACCGCGCGCCATCGGCGGCGACCAAGAGGCTCGCCGCGATCACGCTGCCGTCGCCGAGCGTCACGTCGACGCCGTCAGTGCGCGCGTCATAGGATGCGACCGGGGTGGCGCGCAGATCGATGCCTTCGGCCTCCGCTCGCAGCACCAGCGCATCGATCAGGCGCCGGTTCTCGATCATATGCGCAAAGGGCTCACCCGGCGCGACATCGCCGGCAAAATTCAGGAACACCGGACGGGTGGCGTCCTCCAGCTTGGAATCGGTGACGACCATGTCGAGGATCGGCTGCGCCTCGCCCCGGATGTCGTCCCAGGCGCCGATCGTCTCGAACAGGCGGCGGCAGGCGGCGACGATCGCGGTGGCGCGAGGGTCGCGGCTCGGCCGCGTGCCGAGCGCGGGATCGGCGACGACGACGGGGATCTCCGGCCCGAGCCCCTGGCGCAGCGCCAAGGCCAACGCAAGCCCCGCGAACGCGCCGCCACCGATGACAATGCTACCCTGTACCGACATACCAAGCTTCCCGGACAATTCTCGGTCTTGCTAGCAGACTTGAGCTGGGCGAAACAGTGCGGTGAAACGAGGGCGGAACCGCCCAATTCCGTCATTCCGGGCGCGCGCCAGCGCGAACCCGGAATCCAGAGGTTGTCAGCTCGGGATTCCGGGTTCATCGCTAGCGCGATGCCCGGAATGACGAGATCTTCGAAAGCACCATCATGTCCAAAGGCCTGATCGACCTCATCGCGATCCTCGACCTCGAGCAGCTCGAGGTGAACCTGTTCCGCGGCAACAGCCCGAAGACGAGCTGGCAGCGGGTGTTCGGCGGCCAGGTGATCGGGCAGGCGATGGTCGCGGCCTGCCGCACCGTGGAGGGCCGGCTGCCGCATTCGCTGCATTGCTACTTCATCCTGCCGGGCGATCCGCAGATCCCGATCATCTATCAGGTCGAGCGCCTGCGCGACGGCAAGAGCTACTCGACCCGCCGCGTCACCGCGATCCAGCACGGCAACGCGATCTTCTCGATCATGGTCTCGTTCCACGCCGAGGAGGAGAGTGCGTTCGACCATCAGGACAAGATGCCTGATGTGCCGCCGCCGGAAAAGCTCACAGCCGAGGAGGTGGCGAAGCAGCCGATGTTCAAGGAGATGCCGGACTTCATCCGCCGGTACTACGAATCCGATCGGCCGATCGAGCTGCGCCCGGTCGAGCTCGGCCGTTACTTCGGCCAGAAGATCGACGACGGCCGCATCCACGTCTGGATCAAGACCGCCGCCAAGTTGCCCGACGACCCGGCGCTGCACATGTGCGCGCTTGCCTATGCCTCGGACTTCTCTCTGCTCGACGCGATCATGGCGCGCTATGGCCGCACGCTGTTCGACAAGCGCATGATGCCGGCGAGCCTCGACCACGCGATGTGGTTCCATCGCCCGTTCCGCGCCGACGAATGGCTGCTCTACGCGCAGGATTCGCCGAGCGCGCAATCGGGCCGCGGCCTGACCCGCGGCTCGATCTTCAAGCCGGACGGCACGCTGGTCGCCTCCGTCGCGCAGGAAGGCTCGGTGCGCGAGCGGAAGGCCTGATCGCTTCAAGCGCAGCGGACTGCGCCTGGAGCCATTCAGATCAGGCTGCGAGCGAGCCGCGCGGCGCGAGCTCGGTCTGCGAGGCGAACCAGTTCATGATCCAGCGATACACCCACGGGATCGGGATGATCAGGCTGCACAGGATCGCAGCCACGATGCCGCGCCAGAGGATGTCGAGACCCGAGCCCTTGAAAACGATCTCGCGCCGCGTGCCTTCGATGTTGCGGCAGAACCAGCGCATCTGGGCCGCGGCCACCCAGGCCCAGCCGATGATGGTGATGATGGAAATCGCGAACAGCAGATTCCAGCCGATATAGGCCCAGACCGAACCGGTGAAGCTGAGGCCCAGCGGCTGCCCGTTGGAGGCGAGGTTCGCGACCATCCATTTGATCAGCAGCCAATAGAGCACGATCTGGACGATGAACAGCAAATTGCTGAGCAACTGGCTGCCAACGAAGCCGAGCGCGATCGCCAGAACGATGAAACCGAAAAACCAGGGCACCAGCGTCATCGCGCTGCCGGTGAAGCTGAGATTGGGTCGCCCGGGGACCTTGATGCAGGGCACGATCCATTTCGTGTACCAGACGAACAGCCACGGCACCGGGATGATGAAGCACGAGCCGATCGCCAGCACGAACGTGCGCCAGGTGAAGTCCCAGATGCCGAAATCGACGGCGAGTGATCCGCCGCGCGCTGCGCCGCCGTAACCACCGGCATTCATCATCGGGGGCCCGCCGCCTGGGACCATCGGCGGCGCACCGCCGCCGATCAGGCCGGGGATTTCGGCAGCCTTCTGCCAGCCGGTCATGCCCTCGGTCCACACCAGCGTGTCCGGACGCACGATTCCCTGGGCGACGAGATCGCGGAACTGCCCTTCCGGAAAGGGCCCCTGCTGCTTGCCCTCGGATGCGTAGAACCAATTCGCCATGGAACGTCCCCCTCGAACATCTTTATGTACCGGCCGGGACGCTTTGGTTCACGCCTGGGTTCACCGCATCCATGCCAAAAATGCATTGTGGAGGATGAACAGCTGCCCTGTACAGAGGCGGCCGTTCACATGACCGCCCTCGGCCAAACGTTTTCTCGCTTCAACCTGCAACTTTTTTGTGCCATTTGCCCGGAAAGATGCCAGATTGACGCAGCGCCGTGGACATGCGGCGCAGCGCAATTCCGGGGAATAGGCCTGACCATGAAACTCGTCGTCGCGATCATCAAACCCTTCAAGCTGGATGAGGTCCGCCAGGCCCTGACGGCGATCGGCGTGCACGGCATGACCGTGACCGAGGTGAAGGGCTATGGCCGGCAGAAGGGCCACACCGAGATCTATCGCGGTGCCGAATATGTCGTGAACTTCCTTCCCAAGCTGCGCATCGAGATCGCGGTCGCCTCCGACGTCGCCGACAAGGCGGTCGCCGTGATCACCGCGACGGCCCGCACCGGCCAGATCGGCGACGGCAAGATCTTCGTCACGCCGATCGACCACGCGCTGCGCATCCGCACCGGCGAAACCGACAGCGACGCGCTCTGAACCAAACGAATCTGTTTCGATCGCACCGGGCAACGCCGCGACCGCGTGCGACGTAATTTCTATGCCGGGGGGAATGACATGGCGGGATTGTTGCGCCGCGCAGCTGTGATGGCTGCGCCAATCGGATTTGTGTCCGTCGTAGCTTCGCCGGCGCAAGCGGCGGAGAGCGGGATCAACACCGCCGACACGGCTTGGATGATCGTCGCGACAGCGCTGGTGCTGATGATGACGATCCCGGGGCTCGCACTGTTCTATTCGGGCATGGTGCGCAAGAAGAACGTGCTCGCCACCATGGCGCAGAGCCTCGCCGCGGTGACGCTGATCTCCATTCTCTGGGTGGCATTCGGCTATTCGCTGTGCTTCGTCGGCGACGGCCCCTGGATCGGCACGCTCGATCGCTGGTTTCTCGCCGGCATGACCATGGACAGCGTCAACCCTGCGGCGAAGACGATCCCGGAATCGCTGTTTATGCTGTACCAGATGACGTTTGCCATCATCACGGTGGCGCTGGTCGCGGGCTCGGTCGCTGACCGCATGCGGTTCTCGGCCTATCTCTTGTTCTCGGTCGCCTGGTTCATCTTCGTCTACATTCCGCTGGCGCATTGGGTGTGGGGCGGCGGCTTCCTCAACAGGCTGGGCGTGCTCGACTTCGCCGGCGGTCTCGTCGTGCATCTGTCGGCCGGCACCGGCGGCCTCGTTGCAGCCAAGGTGATGGGCCGCCGTCACGGCTACGGCACCGAGAATCTCTCGCCATTCGATCTGTCGCTCGCGGTGATGGGCACGGGCCTGTTGTGGATCGGCTGGTTCGGCTTCAACGGCGGCTCGGCGCTCGAGGCGAACTCACGCGCGGTGATGGCGATCATCGCGACCCATCTTGCCGCCTGCGCCGGCGCGCTGACCTGGGGCGCGATCGAATGGTCGACGCGGCGCAAGCCTTCGGTGCTCGGCATGATCTCCGGCGCGGTCGCAGGTCTCGGCACCATCACGCCGGCCTCGGGCTTCGTCGCACCATGGCACGGCATCGTCATCGGCATCATCGCCGGTGCGATCTGCTACTGGGCCTGTACCTGGCTGAAGCACCGCTTCGACTACGACGATTCGCTCGACGTCTTCGGCGTCCACGGCATCGGCGGCCTGACCGGCACCCTGCTCGGCGGCGTGTTCGCAACCAGCGCCATCGGCGGCACCGCCGGCCTGCTGGAGGGCCATCCGCAGCAGCTCCTGATCCAGTTCTATGGGGTCGCCGTCACCTTCGTCTGGTCGGCGGGCGTCAGCTTCATCCTGCTGAAGCTGGTCGGCCTGTTCGTGCCCTTGCGCGTATCCCGTGAGCACGAGCTCGAGGGGCTGGATATTTCGCAGCATGGTGAAGCCCTGCAATAGGCGCCGGTGCTACGTAAATACCGTTTTGCTGCCCGACACGTGAGCAACATTGTGTCGGGAGCCTGTCTTGCCCTCGTTTTGAGCAGTCGTGACCACGTTTTGAGCGCGACGTAATAGCGCACTCCATTGCAACACTCGCCGAAGGCGAAAACGCCCGTCTTCATAATCCGTTAGGCAATCCGCCTGATCTGGCACGGCATTTGATTCTAGGGGGCCGGCTGTGCCCGCGTAGTGAAACTTCTCCCTCGTGGCGAACCAGTCGAGAACGCCCGGCCACGTCCGGACCGGGCCCAAGCGGGGATAGGACCCATGAAAATTGTTATGGCGATCATCAAGCCATTCAAGCTTGAAGAAGTCCGTGACGCCCTGACCGCCATCGGCGTTCACGGTCTCACGGTGACGGAAGTCAAGGGGTATGGCCGCCAGAAGGGCCATACGGAAATCTATCGCGGCGCCGAATATGCCGTGAGCTTCCTGCCCAAGATCAAGATCGAGGTCGCTGTCGCCTCCGACCAGGTCGACAAGACCATCGACGCCATCACGTCCGCGGCGAAAACCGGACAGATCGGCGACGGCAAGATCTTCGTCATCAACCTCGACCACGCGGTGCGCATCCGCACCGGCGAGGCCGATGCCGCGGCCCTCTGATTTCGCGCTCAACCTTATCCAAGCAGGAGTAAACAATATGACGTTCAAGCGTCCCTATGGCGCGGGATTGGCGGCTCTCGCAGCCGGCCTGTTCGCTGCGACCGCAGCCTACGCCGAGCCAACGGTCAACAAGGGAGACAACGCCTGGATGCTGACATCGACAGTGCTGGTGCTGTTGATGACGATCCCCGGCCTCGCGCTGTTCTACGGCGGCCTGGTCCGCTCCAAGAACATGCTCTCGGTCCTGATGCAGGTGTTCTACACCGTCTGCGTCGTCACCGTGATCTGGGCCGTCTATGGTTACAGCCTCGCCTTCACCGGCGGCTCCGACTTCATCGGCGGCTTCTCCAAGGCCTTCATGATGGGCGTCACCACCGATTCGAAGGCCGCGACCTTCTCGGTCGACGCCAACATCTCGGAGCTCATCTATGTGTGCTTCCAGATGACCTTCGCGGCGATCACGCCCGCCCTCATCGTTGGCGCCTTCGCCGAGCGCATGAAGTTCTCGGCGGTCGCGCTCTTCATTCCGCTCTGGGTCACGCTGATCTACTTCCCGATTGCGCACATGGTCTGGTACTGGCCGGGCCCGGACGCGATCCAGGACGCGGCCAAGGCGCTCGCTGCGGCGGGTGATGCGGCGGCGAAGACCGCGGCGCAGGCCAAGCTCGACGAGATCAACGCCGACGCCGGCTGGATCTTCAAGAAGGGCGCCATCGACTTCGCGGGCGGCACCGTCGTGCACATCAACGCCGGCATTGCAGGCCTCGTCGGCGCTCTCCTGATCGGCAAGCGCGTCGGCTACGGCAAGGAGCTGATGGCTCCGCACTCGCTGACCATGTCGATGATCGGCGCCTCGTTGCTCTGGGTCGGCTGGTTCGGCTTCAACGCCGGCTCCAACCTCGAAGCCAACGGCGGCGCTGCGCTCGCCATGACCAACTCCTTCGTCGCCACCGCGGCCGCCGCGCTGTCGTGGATGTTCGCGGAGTGGATCATCAAGGGCCATCCCTCCGTGCTTGGCGTCATCTCCGGCGCGGTCGCGGGCCTGGTGGCCGTCACGCCCGCCGCGGGCTATGCCGGCGTCATGGGCGCGATCGTCCTCGGCCTCGTGGTCGGCGTGGTCTGCCTGTTCTTCTGCACCGTCGTGAAGAACGCGCTCGGCTATGACGACTCGCTCGACGTGTTCGGCGTGCACTGCATCGGCGGCATTGTCGGCGCCATCGGCACTGGCATCCTGGTGAACCCCGCCCTCGGCGGCGCCGGCATCATCGACTACACGGCGATCCCGCCGAAGGTTGCCGACTACGACTTCGCCACGCAGATCATCGCCCAGCTCTGGGGCGTCTGCACCACGCTGGTATGGTCGGGCATCGGTTCGGCGATCCTCTACAAGGTCGTCGACGTGATCGTTGGCCTCCGTGCCAATGTCGAGAGCGAGCGTGAAGGCCTCGACATCACCGAGCACACCGAGCGCGCCTACAACATGTAACCCTCTCCTCCCGGCCGCGGTCTCCGCGAGGAGGCCGCGTCCACAACTCCGGTTCGGGCACATACCCGGCAATGCCCTGACCGTTGAGGGGCTCCAGCGCAAGCTGGAGCCCCTTTCTTTTGGTCCGGGCTCGAAAGAAAAAGCATTGCCATTCCGCGCGGCCGGCGCAGAAATATCGACCATAACGATAACAATCGGGAGGTCGTCATGCGTTTGGAAGGCGGATGCTATTGCGGCGAGGTGCGCTACGTGGCCGAGGGCGATGCGATGATGCAAGCGCAATGTCATTGCCGTGAGTGCCAGTACATCTCAGGCGGCGCGCCCAACACCTTCATCGCGATGCCGGCAGCCGGCTTCACCTACATCACCGGTCAGCCCAAGCAGTTCACGCGCAAGGACCTCGAGCGCGCCGTCACGCGCGAGTTCTGCGCCGAATGCGGCACGCATCTCGTGACCAAGGTTCCGGGCCTGCCTGCCGCAATCCTGAAAGTCGGCACGCTCGACGAACCGGCGCAGTTCCAGCCGCAGATGGCGATCTACACCTGCGACATGCAGGAATTCCACACCATCCCCGCAGGCATGAAGACGTTCGAAAAGTTGCCGGGGCGATGACGGTACGCTCGCTCCCCCGCATGCGGGGAGGGCTGGGGAGAGGGTACCTCCGCGGTGGGAATCCCCAAGAGGAGGGAGCCCTCACCCGGCGCTTCGCCATAGCCGAGGCTTCGCCTCGGCGTTGCTTGAGAACGGCCGCAAGGCGGCCTATGCCTCCCCCGCAAGCGGGAGAGGTGACGAAACCAGCCAGTCGCCCCGCATCCCGCTGTTATCCGGCCCCATTATTCCCGCTCTGGACGGACCGGCTGGCCGATGGTTAATCGCGTCTTAACCTCGCCCTATCTATGGTGAACTGAACCGCTTCCCGCCGGCGCCTTCGCGCGACCGGCTGTTCCGAGAGTGCTGGCGCCCAGAATGGTCATGACCGCTTCATCCCGTGCGCCCCAAGCCAGTGGAAGCTCCACCAACGAACGCTCGCCCTTCGTCCGGCTGAACGAGCTGCTGGCCCCGCATCAGCCGGGCAAGCCTTTGATTTCGCTTGCGGTCGGCGAGCCCCAGCATCCGGTGCCCGACTTCGTCGGCCCGGTGCTGGCCAAGCACATCGCCGATTTCGGCCGTTACCCCGCGAACAAGGGCACCGATCCGTTCCGCAACGCCGCCGGGGCATGGCTGTCGACGCGCTTCAAGCTGCCGCGGCCGCTCGACCCCGAGAGCGAGATTCTCGTCCTCAATGGCAGCCGCGAGGGGCTGTTCCTCGCCGCGATCGCGGCTGCGCGCTATGTCGGTCCGCGTCCGGGCAAGCCCGCGATCCTGATGCCGAACCCGTTCTATCCGGTCTACGGCGCGGGCGCGCTTGCGGCCGCTTGCGAGCCGGTCCACCTGCCGACCACGGTCGAGAACGGCTTCCTGCCCGACCTCGACGCCATCGACGAGGCGACGCTGGCGCGCACGGTGGCATTCTACCTGGCTTCGCCCGCCAATCCGCAGGGCTCGGTCGCGAGGCCCGACTATTTCAAGCGCTTGAAGCAGCTCGCCGACCGCCATGGCTTCGTGATCCTCAGCGACGAGTGCTATTCCGAGATCTACACCCGCGAGGCTCCGGGCAGCGCGCTGGAATGCGCCGGCCCCGACTTCACGCGCGTGGTTGCATTCCAGTCGCTATCGAAGCGCTCCAACCTGCCGGGCCTGCGCGTCGGCTTCGCCGCAGGCGACAAGAGGTTCATCGGCATGTTCCTCGAGCTGCGTAACATCGCAGCGCCCCAGGTGCCGGTGCCCCTGCAGCATGTCGCGACGGTCGCCTATGGCGACGAGGCGCATGTCGAGGAGAATCGGCGGCTGTACCGGATCAAGTTCGATCTCGCCGAGCAGATCATCGGCAATCGTTACGGCTATCGCCGGCCCGATGCCGGCTTCTGCGTCTGGCTCAACACCTCCGGGATCGGCGACGACGTGTCGGTGACGCTCAAGTTATTCAGGGAAGCCGGCGTGCGCGTGGTACCCGGCAGCTTCCTGGCGCGACAGCAGCCTGACGGCTTCAATCCCGGCGCAGGCTATATCCGCCTCGCGCTGGTGCAGGACGGCGAGACCACGGCGCAGGCGCTGCACCGGCTGGTCGAGACTCTGGGTTAGGCGGGGCCCATGAGCATGTCGGCAATCGAACGTGTCATTCCACTGGTCGGCCATTTGCCGCCCTCGATCCGCGAGGGGCTGGCGCGGCGCATGCGCGAACTCGCCGGCCTCGGCCTGATCGCGCTGGCGGGCGTCGCCGCGGCGGCGCTGATGACCTGGTCGGTGCAGGATCCCAGCCTCAGCCACGCGACCTCGCGGCCGATCCGCAACATCCTCGGCTATGCCGGCGCGATCGGCGCCGATCTCGCCATGCAGATCCTGGGGCTCGGCGCCATCATGCTGGTCCTGACCGTTGCGGTCTGGGGCTGGCGTATGATGACGCACCGCCCGTTCGACCGCGAGGCGCTGCGGCTCGGCTCCTGGATTCTCTGCACCGTGATCGCGGCAGGCTTCGTCAGTTGCTTTCAGCATGGCGGGGCCTGGCCGCTCCCCACCGGCCTCGGCGGCGTGGTCGGCGACGCACTGGTGCGCGCGCCCGCGGTGATCTTCGGGCCGGCCGGCGCGATCTATCGCATCATGCTGGGCACGATGCTGTTCGCCGCGATGACCGCGACCTTCCTGATCGCCTGCGGCCTCGGCGCGCGCGAGCAAGACGATGAGCTCACGGAGGTCGAGGATGACGACAAGCCGCTCGACGAAGACGAGGGGAGCGATCGGGGCTCGGTCTCGCTGGGTTGGCTGTTCCATGCGCTCATGAGCACCAAGGCGCGGCTGATCTGGCTGTGTGGTGCCGCCTACCGCTCGCTGGTCTCGAGCGCACCGAAGACCAAGGCTGCCCAGTTCAGTCGGCAGGAGCCGAATCTCGGCGGCGGCCGCGCCGCGCCCTCGATCTCGCCGCAGTCCGAAGACGAGGACCACGAGGATCATCATGAGGAGGAGGACGAAGAAGAGGAGGAAGAGGAGCCCGCCGCGCGCGCCCCGCGCAAGAAGGCTGCGCCGAAGACTCCCGCCAAGAAATCCTCCGACAGGTTCGATCTTCCCTCCGTCTCCATGCTGGCCGCACCGAAGGCCGGCGATCGGCAGCCGCTCAGCAAGGCCGAGCTGGAGAGCAATTCCCGTTCGCTCGAAGGCGTGCTGCAGGATTTCGGCGTGCGCGGCGAGATCGTGAAGGCCAATCCGGGTCCGGTGGTCACCCTGTACGAGCTGGAGCCGGCGCCCGGCATCAAGTCCTCGCGCGTGATCGGGCTTGCCGACGACATCGCACGCTCGATGAGCGCGCTGTCCGCGCGCGTCGCCGTCGTGCCCGGGCGCAACGCGATCGGCATCGAGCTGCCGAACGCGCATCGCGAGAAAGTCTATTTGCGCGAATTGCTGGTGGCGAAGGAGGCGACCGAGACCGTGGCAAAGCTGCCGCTCTGCCTTGGCAAGACCATCGGCGGCGAACCCGTCATCATCGACCTCGCGCGCACGCCGCACATGCTGATCGCCGGCACCACCGGCTCGGGCAAGTCGGTCGCGATCAACACCATGATCCTGAGCCTGGTCTACAGGCTGCGCCCGGACCAGTGCCGCCTGATCATGGTCGATCCGAAGATGCTCGAGCTCTCCGTCTATGACGGCATTCCCCATCTGCTCACGCCTGTCGTGACCGACCCGAAGAAGGCGGTGGTTGCGCTGAAATGGGCCGTGCGCGAGATGGAGGAGCGCTACAAGAACATGGCCAAACTCGGTGTGCGCAACATCGACGGCTACAATACGCGCCTGCTCGAATTGAAGGCCAAGGGCGAGGAGCCGACGCGCACGGTGCATACCGGCTTCGACAAGGAGACCGGCAAGGCGATCTACGAGGAAGAGAAACTCTCGCTCGACCCGCTGCCCTACATCGTCATCATCGTCGACGAAATGGCCGACCTGATGATGGTCGCCGGCAAGGACATCGAAGGCGCGGTGCAGCGTCTGGCGCAGATGGCGCGCGCCGCCGGCCTGCATGTGATCCTGGCGACACAGCGTCCGTCGGTCGACGTCATCACCGGCACCATCAAGGCGAACTTCCCCACCCGCATCGCGTTCCAAGTGACGTCCAAGATCGACAGCCGCACCATTCTGGGCGAGATGGGCGCCGAGCAGCTGCTCGGCCAGGGCGACATGCTCTACATGGCCGGCGGCGGCCGCATCAGCCGCGTGCACGGACCGTTCGCCTCCGACGAGGAAGTCGAGAAGGTGGTGCGCCACCTCAAGACGCAGGGACAGCCCGAATATCTCGAAGCCGTCACCGCCGAAGAGCCGACCGAGGACGAGGACGGCGCCGTGTTCGACGCCACCGGCATGGGCGGCGATGGCGGGGGCGATCTCTTCCAGCAGGCGGTTGCGATCGTCAAACGCGACCGCAAGGCCTCGACCAGCTACATCCAGCGCCGTCTGCAAATCGGCTACAACCGCGCCGCATCGCTGATGGAGCGCATGGAACTGGAGGGCATCGTCGGTCCCGCCAACCATGCCGGCAAGCGCGAGATTCTGGTCGAGGAAGAAGACAGCCATATGTGAGGCGAGGAGCCTCTGAGCAACATTTCACGCAAATTCGATATCTGATTTTGCCCGAAATCACGGTAAAAGGGCGCCCAGCCACACAGGACCACGCGTTGATCAGACATCCGGACATTCGATTCGCTGCCACCATCGCCGCGCGAGGCGCGCGCATGGCCGGCGTGCTTCTCGTCACCGCCGCGATCGTGACCGCTGCGTCGTTCGCGCAGACCGTGCCGGTGCCGAAGCCCGCACCGAAGGGACGTGACGGCGGCGCGTCCGCCGGCGGGCCGGCCGTCACCGGAGCGACACAGGCGCCACCCAATCCGGTGATCCCGGATCCGCGGCGCAACGTGCCGAGCAGCATATTCCAGACCTTCGACGCCAACCAGAAGGCGCAGGCGGCCAAGGTCAGCGCCTATCTGTCGTCGCTGCAGACATTGGTCGGGAATTTCGTGCAGGTCGGTCCCGACGGCAGCAAGACGCAGGGCGATTTCTACATCCAGAAACCCGGCAAGGTGCGCTTCGAATATGACGCGCCGAGCCCGATCGACATTGTCGCCGACGGATCCTCGCTCGTGGTGCGCGACCGCAAGCTCGCGACGCAGGACGTCTATCCGCTGTCGCAGACGCCGCTGCGCTTTCTGTTGTCCGACCGCATCGACCTGATGAAGGACACCAACGTCGTTGGCGTCTCGGCCGACGACGTCTTCATCAGCGTCACCATCGAGGAGAAGCAGGCCCTGGTCGGCACCAGCCGCCTGCTGCTGATGTTCGGCGCCAAGGACGGCCAGCTCAAGCAATGGACCGTCACCGATCCGCAGGGTTACGACACGACGATCGCGGTGTACAATCTGGACTCGAGCAAGAAGCTCGACCCCAACATGTTCAAGATCGATTTCACCAATTACAGCACGCCGTCGCCGGGTTGAGACATTGATGGCCGCTCGGATGACCGTCATGCCCGGGCTTGTCCCGGGCATCCACGTTTTGGGTCAGACAAAAAGGCGTGGATGGCCGGGTCAAGCCCGGCCATGACGAATGGAGTTTGTTAGACCGCTCCCATGCGTCTTTCCCTGACAACCTGGAACATCAATTCGGTGCGGCTGCGCATCGACCTGGTCGCGAAGTTTCTCAAGAGCGCGCGGCCGGAGGTGCTGTGTCTGCAGGAGACCAAGTGCATCGACGATGCCTTTCCGCTGAAGCGCTTCAAGCGGCTGGGCTACGAGCACGTCGCGCTGAATGGACAAAAGGGTTATCACGGCGTCGCCATCGTTTCGAAGATCCCGTTCGAATCGAAGGACATCCGCACCTTCTGCGACAAGTTGGATTCGCGCCACATCTCGGTGTCGTTCGGCGAAAAGGCGGGCATCGCAAAACCGCTGGTGCTGCATAATTTCTACGTGCCCGCGGGCGGCGACATTGCCGATCCCGCACTGAACGAGAAATTCGACCACAAGCTCCGCTTCCTCGACGAGATGACGGCGTGCGAGCCGCTGCATCCGCGCGGTGAGGATCGCCACATCCTGGTCGGCGATCTCAACGTCGCCCCGCACGAGAACGACGTGTGGTCGCACAAGCAGCTGCTGAAAGTCGTCTCGCACACGCCTGTCGAAACCGAGAAGCTGAAGGCGGCGCTCGCCGCCGGCGAATGGGTCGACGTCGCGCGCGATCGCATTCCGATGTCGGAGAAGGTCTATACGTGGTGGAGCTACCGCTCGCCCGACTGGACGGTCGGCGATCGCGGCCGCAGGCTCGACCACATCTGGGTCTCGCGCGCGCTGAAGGATGCGGTCAGCGATTTCAAGATTCTGCGCGATGCCCGCAACTGGGAGCGGCCGTCGGACCATGTGCCTGTCACGGTGACGCTGGAGGTGTAAGCCCCGCCGTCATTCCGGGGCGCGCGCAGCGCGAGCCCGGAATCCATTGATCCACTGGCTCTGCCGCTCAATGGATTCCGGGTTCGCGACTTCGTCGCGCCCCGGAATGACGAGCGGAGGGAACTCAGCTCGTCAGCTTCGCACCCGCCATCAAGATATCGCTGGCGATCTGGCTGGAGCGCACTGCGAACTCGTCGCGCAGGCGCACCGCCGCGGCGGGATCGCTTTCGAGCACGCGCTGGAACAGGCTGCGGGCGACGCGGATGACGGAGGAATGCTCCAGCGCGATCGCGCTCGACGGCCGCTTCATCGGCACCACCAGCGCGAGCTCGCCGATCAGCGCGCCGGGGCCGGCGATCATTTCGGCGCCAGCGCCGTCCTCGACCCGGAAGGCGCCGCGCTGGACCACGAAACCTGCATCGGCGTCGTCGCCGAGATTGAACAGTACGTCGCCGCGCACGAAGTCACGCTGCTCGGAGCCGATCGCCAACATGCGCAACGAGGCGTCTCCCAACAGGCGCAGTGTCGGGACACGCTCGAGAAGCGCTACATCATCGTCGATTGACATTCAGGTCCGAGGCTCGAAGGCGTGCGATCTAAAACGATTCGCACGCCGTCGAAGCGTATCACGGCACCAGCTTGTAGCCACCGGCTTCCGTCACCAGGATCTCCGGGTTGGCGGCGTCCTTCTCGATCTTCTGGCGCAGGCGATAGATGTGGGTTTCCAGCGTGTGGGTGGTGACGCCGGAATTATAGCCCCAGACCTCCTGGAGCAGGGTCTCGCGCGACACCGGCATCTGGCCGGCCCGGTAGAGGAAGCGGAGAATCGCGGTTTCCTTCTCGGTGAGGCGGACCTTGCGGGCATTGGCCGCGGTCAGCATCTTCGAGCCGGGGCGGAAGGAGTAGGGTCCGACCGAGAACACCGCGTCCTCGCTGGCTTCGTGCTGGCGGAGCTGGGCGCGGATGCGGGCCAGCAGCACGGCGAAGCGGAAGGGCTTTGCCACATAATCGTTGGCGCCGGATTCCAGGCCCAGGATCGTGTCGGAATCGGTGTCGTGCCCGGTCAGCATGATGATCGGGGCCTTGAAGCCGCCTTTCCGCAGCGAGCGGACGACCTCGCGGCCATCGGTGTCGGGCAGGCCGACATCCATCAGGACCAGATCGGGGGAGTTGGCCTTCGCGGCGCTGGCGCCTTTGGCGCCAGTATCGACGGCAGAGGCTTCGAATTCTTCGTGTAGCGATAATTGCTCCACCAACGTATCGCGCAGATCGGTATCGTCATCCACGATCAGGATCTTGCGGGCATTGGCCATGGGGGGTCATCCTTTTAGGGTCCGGCTCGGCGGCACATCCATGCCGCACCCAGCCGCGAGGGGAAGTTTAAGGTCGCCATTATTATTATTGTTCGTGTTGAAGTAGTGGGCTGTTACCGATTCACAAGCCAGAAGCACTCTAACTCAGAATAGCAGGGCGTTTGGATGAATGTCCTGTAATGAATTCGACATTGCACATTCACATGAAAAATAAAGCAGCTTCAGGCGGTTACACCAGGAATCGAAGCGCCGGGCCGCTGGCGGCGATCCGCGTTAAGCCTGCTGCCGGCAATCCGCGCCGGGGCTGGCTGACGGCCGGAGCGCTGACCATCCCGGTTGCGCTGGGGCGAGGCGGCATTCTCGCCAACAAGCGCGAGGGGGATGGCGGCACCCCCAGGGGCAGCTTCCGGCCCAGGCAATTGTGGTGGCGGGCCGACCGGCACAGCCGACCCCGGACGTTCCTGCCGGCCCGGATGATCACCGGCGTGGACGCCTGGTGCGAGGATCCGCGGGACCGCCATTACAACCAGAGCATCCGGCTCGGCGAGGGGCAGGGCGGCGACCGGCTCCAGCGCGCCGACCATCTCTACGACTTCATCATCGAGATCGACCACAACACCCGACCCCGCATCGCCGGCCGCGGCAGCGCGGTGTTCCTGCACCTTGCCCGCGACAATTTCGGCCCGACCGCCGGCTGCGTCTCCATGACGAAATCCGCGATGCTGCAATTGCTGCGGCGCCTGGGCCCGCGCACAAAAATCATCATCGGGTGAGGCACTCTGCCGTCGTTGCGATCCCATCCCCCTCTACGCGTCATTGCAAGTGCAGCATTTTGCTGCTCGTGCCCCGGACGCAGCGCAGCGCCCTTAGCGGTGCGCTGCAGAGCCGGGGCCCATTTCGCTGCACGTGAACGCGTTGCTCTGGGTCCCGGCTCTGCGCCGCAACGCCGTGGCGTTGCGGCTTGTCCGGGACACGACAGATCCTCGCCAACGGCTATCTTTGCCCGAAGATCGCGCTGCCCACGCGCACATGGGTGGCGCCCAACATGATCGCTGTCGCGAAATCGGCGCTCATGCCCATCGAGAGATTCGTCAAGCCATTGCGCGCGGCGATCTTGGCGGTGAGCGCGAAGTGGGCGGCCGGCGGCTCGTCGACCGGCGGGATGCACATCAATCCGGAGATCGTCAGCCCATAGGTGTCGCGGCAGCTTGCAATGAAGGCATCGGCCTCGCCGGGCGCAACCCCGGCCTTCTGCGGCTCCTCGCCGGTGTTGATCTGAACGAACAGCTGCGGGTGCTTGTTCTGGGATTCGATTTCCTTGGCTAACGCTTGGCAAATGCTCGGACGGTCGACCGAATGGATGGCGTCGAACAGCGCGACCGCCTCTTTCGCCTTGTTGGATTGCAGCGGCCCGATCAGATGCAGCGCGATATCGGGGTAAGCAGATGTTAACGCCGGCCACTTGGCTTTGGCCTCCTGCACCCGATTCTCGCCAAATACGCGTTGTCCGGCGCCGATGACCGGGATAATTGCATCCGCCGCGAACGTCTTGGACACGGCGATCAGCGTGACGGAGGCGCGGTCACGCTGCGCGTCCTTGCAGGCGCGTGCAATTTCGGCTTCGACCCCGGCGAGCGCGTTTGGTGAATCGCCGGCTACCGGCGCGACGTTGGCTTCTGTCATGACGTCTCTTTGGCTGTGACCCGAGCCCGGGTTAGGTCCAATTTTACCGAGTTCAAGAAACAGTTTTTGAACCCTTCGCTTTACCTTGGCCCGCGGGGTGTTTAGCGAAAATGGCAAGCGTCAGTCTCAACCGCAAGCGCGCGAAACTCAAGCAGGTTCTCGGAATCCGGGTGCGGCTTGCGTTGCTCGCGGTGATTCTCGTTACGCCCCTGATGATCGAGCGGATCCGGTCCCTCGAAGACACGCGCGCGCGGCAGATCGCGCAGGCCGCGGCTGAATTCACCATTGTGGCAAGGCACAGCGCCGATGCGCAGCGCGAGGTGATCTCGTCGGTCGAGACCATCCTGAAATCGGAGGCCTTCATCCGCGCCTCCGCAGGCGGCATCAGCAAGAGCTGCGATGTGCTGCGCGCGAGCCTGCCGTCGAACCTTCCCTGGATCCGCACGCTTCTGATCGCCGGCCAGGACGGCCGCATCCAATGCGCCACCAACAACATGTATGTCGGCCTCGATCTCGGTGACCGGCCATACTTCCAGCAGGCCCAGGAAACCGGCCGCTTCGTGCTGAGCGACTTCATCATGTCGCGGCCGGTGCCCTCGCCGACGGTGATGGCGGCTTATCCGGTCTCCGCCTTCAGCGGCGTGGCCGATGCCGTCGTGCTCGCCACCGTCAATCTCGACTGGATGTCGAAGGTCATGAACAATCTGGGCGGCCGCGCCGGCATCACTGCGGTGCTGGTCGACAGCGCGGGCACCGTGCTGGCGGCTCCGGCCGATCAGCACAGCGCGGTCGGCCGGCCGCTCGACAACATGCCGCTGATGTCGGCGATCGCCGACAAGGCGCTGCGCTCCGATCAGGATGAAGATTCGCTGTCCTTCCTCGCCGCCGATGGCTCCCGCCGCGCGGTCAGCTATATCCGCATCGCCGGCACCAATGCCCGGCTGATCGCCAGCATCGACGAGGACAAGGTGTCCGCCGCGGTCAGCCGCGACATCCGCACCGCCTATCTGCAGCTCGCCTTCGTCCTCATGTTCGTCCTGCTCGGCGCGCTTATCGCCGCCGAAAAGCTCGTGATCAAGCCGATCGAGATGCTCGCCGACATGGCCAAGCGGCTCGGCGAAGGCGACCTGTCGGCCCGCGCCGCGCGCAATCGCCTGCCCGCCGAGTTCGTGCCGCTGGCCCGCGCGTTCAACGCGATGGCCGCGCAGCTGAGCCAGCGCGAGCGCGAGCTGATCGCAAGCAACGACCGCCTGACGGTGATGGCTTCGATCGACATGCTGTCCGGTCTCGCCAACCGCCGCGGTTTCCAGAGCCGGCTGGATTTCGAATGGATGCGCGCGCAGCAATATGGCAGCGAGCTGGCGCTTCTGATGATCGACGTCGATCATTTCAAGCTGTTCAACGACACCTATGGCCATCTCGAAGGCGATTCCTGCCTGACGCGGCTCGGCGAATCGCTGTCCGGCATCGCCGCCGACACGATGGGCTTCGCAGCCCGTTACGGCGGCGAGGAGTTCTGCCTGCTGCTGCCGAACACCGACGTGACGCGCGCCGTCGAGATCGGCGAGCAGGTGCGTTCGGCCGTGCTGAGGCTCTGTCTGCCGCACATCACCTCGAACCACATGATCGTCACGGTCTCGATCGGCGTCGCCGCGACCAAGCCGAACGAGACCCTGCGCCCAGGCGACCTGATCGAAGCCGCCGACGCCGCGCTCTACGCCGCCAAGCACCGCGGCCGCAACAATGTGGTCGAGCACGGCGTGCAGGCCATCGAGATGGGAGCGGCGGAGATGATGATTGCGGCGGGCTGAGCAAGCGCCTCGTCCTTCGAGACGCCGCTCACGCCGCTCCTCAGGGCGAGGCTCATCAGCATCGAGCCTGTTTAACCTGCTGCAGCACACTCCTGTCCTCATCCTGAGGAGCCCGCCACAGCGGGCGTCTCGAAGGATGGCTGCAGGAGAAATTTGCTAGCCCGCCGCCCCGGCCCGCTCGAGCTCGATCTCCGTCACCACACGATTACGACCGCCCCCCTTGGCGAGATAGAGCGCGCGGTCGCAACGTTCGATGAGATCCGCGATCGTCTCGCCGGCCCGATATTGCGCCACGCCGATCGACACGCTGATGCTGGGCAGGGTCTCGCCGGTCGAACGACGCGTGATCGTGGCTTCGGCGATCGCGCGCCTGATGCGTTCGGCGATCTCGGCGCAAGCGGCCAGATCGGCGTCCGGCAGCACCGCGATCAGCTCCTCGCCGCCATAGCGGGCCGGCAGATCCTGCGCGCGAACCTTCTCGCGCAGCACCTTGGCCATCAGGCGCAGCACCTGGTCGCCGACACCGTGGCCGAAATTGTCGTTGAACGACTTGAAGTGGTCGATGTCGAGCATCAGCACGCTGAGCGGCTCGCCCCATTCCGCGGTCGTCTGCGCCTTGCGCAGGAATTCGTCGAGGGCCCGCCGGTTCGCCAGCCCCGTCAGCGTGTCGGTCCGGGCGCGCTGCTCGGACCGCGACAGCGAATCGCGAATCACGTCGAGCTCGCGGGTCTTTTCCGCAAAGCCCGCCTCCAGCCGCGTCGCCCGCGTGGCCGCCCGCGCCAGCTCGTTCATGAGCTGGGCAACCAGCAGCTTTGGATCGACGCCGGCCTTGCCCTGGTCGGCCACCTGACTGATGACCTGCATCTGCGAATGATTGTCGGCGATCGCCGTTGCCAGAAACTCCTGCGCCGCCCCCATCAGGGCCTGCAGCCGCTCGGAGGTGTCGACCACGGCGGCGCTCACCCTGGGCGCGACATAGGTCTCGAACAGATCCTGATTGGTTTTGGCGTCGAAGGGACGATTGTGGTCGATCAGGAGATCGATCGCATTACGCAGATCGTCATGGCTGCCCGCGAAATACTGGAACCAGACCGCAAAATTGGCCGGGGTCGGGGCAATCCGCTGTTCGGCCATGCTCCGCATCGCCCGCCCGGCGACGGACGCGGCATAGTCGTAATCGGGATCGTCGAAGCTGGAATCCATTTTCGGTAACGCGGCCTTATTGGGCCGCAAATTGGCACTGACCCCTTAATCACACCCCAACGCGGGCCCTCGTAGTTATGCGGAGGCCGCGTCAAAGTTCCAGATCGCGGCAACCCATTGACCCCCCGAGGTCTTCTATGGCCTAGTCCGCCGTCTTGAGACGGCCGAACCACGAAAACCCAACGATTCCATGACCTCCGAACGCTATAACGCCCGCGACGCCGAACCGCGCTGGCAACGCCTCTGGGACGAGCAGGCGATCTTCGTCTCCAGGAACGACGATCCGCGGCCGAAATATTACGTGCTCGAGATGTTCCCCTACCCGTCCGGGCGCATCCATATCGGCCACGTCCGGAATTACACGCTCGGCGACGTGCTGGCCCGCTTCATGCGCGCCAAGGGGTTCAACGTGCTGCATCCGATGGGTTGGGATGCTTTCGGGCTGCCGGCCGAGAATGCCGCGATCGAGCGCAAGGTCGCCCCGAAGGCCTGGACCTACGACAACATCGCCGCGATGAAGAAGCAGCTCCGCTCGATCGGGCTGTCGCTGGATTGGTCGAGGGAGATCGCGACCTGCGATCCCTCCTATTACAAGCACCAGCAGAAGATGTTCCTGGACTTCCTGCGCGCCGGGCTTGCCGAGCGCGAGAAGCGCAAGGTGAACTGGGACCCGGTCGACATGACCGTGCTCGCCAACGAGCAGGTGATCGACGGCCGCGGCTGGCGTTCGGGCGCCGTGGTCGAGCAGCGCGAGATGAACCAGTGGGTCTTCAAGATCACGAAATACTCGCAGGAGCTCTTGAGCGCGCTGGACGGGCTGGACCGCTGGCCCGACAAGGTGCGGCTGATGCAGCGCAACTGGATCGGCCGCTCCGAGGGCCTGTTGATCCGCTTCGCGCTGGATGCGGCGACGACGCCGGCCGGCGAGAGCGAGCTGAAGATTTTCACGACGCGGCCGGACACGCTGTTCGGCGCCAAGTTCATGGCGATCTCGGCCGATCATCCGCTGGCGCAAGCGGCAGCGGCGAAGAACCCGAAGCTTGCCGAGTTCATCGCCGAGATCAAAAAGATCGGCACCGCACAGGAGATCATCGACACCGCGGAGAAGCAGGGTTTCGACACGGGCATCCGCGCGGTGCATCCGTTCGATCCCTCCTGGAAGCTGCCGGTCTATGTCGCCAACTTCGTGCTGATGGAATACGGCACCGGCGCGATCTTCGGCTGCCCCGCGCACGACCAACGCGACCTCGACTTCGTCAACAAGTACAATCTCGGCAACACGCCCGTCGTATGCCCGGAAGGCCAGGACCCGAGGAGCTTCGTCATCACCGACACCGCCTATGACGGTGACGGCCGCATGATCAATTCGCGCTTCCTCGACGGCATGACCATCGAGCAGGCGAAGGAAGAGGTGGCGAAGCGGCTCGAGACCGAGCTGCGCGGCAATGCGCCGGTCGGCGAGCGCCAGGTCAATTTCCGCCTGCGCGACTGGGGCATTTCGCGCCAGCGCTATTGGGGCTGCCCGATTCCCGTCATTCACTGTCCAAAGTGCGACGTGGTGCCGGTGCCGGATGCCGACCTGCCCGTGAAGCTGCCTGACGATGCGACCTTCGACAGGCCGGGCAACGCGCTCGATCATCATCCGAGCTGGAAGCACGTCACCTGCCCGCAATGCGGCGGCAAGGCCCAACGCGAAACCGACACCATGGACACGTTCGTGGACTCGTCCTGGTATTTTGCGCGCTTCACCGATCCCTGGAACGAGACCGCGCCGACGACGCCTGCGGTCGCCAACCGGATGCTGCCGGTCGACCAATATATCGGCGGCGTCGAGCACGCGATCCTGCATCTGCTCTACAGCCGCTTTTTCACCCGCGCGATGAAAGCGACGGGGCACGTCGCGCTGGACGAGCCGTTCGCCGGCATGTTCACGCAAGGCATGGTGGTGCACGAGACCTACCAGAGGGCCGACGGCACCTATGTGCAGCCGGCCGAGGTGAAGGTCGAGGTCGGCGGCAACGGACGGCGCGCCACTTTGCTGACGACGGGCGAAGACATCACGATCGGTCCGATCGAGAAGATGTCAAAGTCGAAGAAGAACACGGTCGACCCCGATGACATCATCGAGACCTACGGCGCCGACGTCGCCCGCTGGTTCATGCTGTCGGACTCCCCGCCCGACCGCGACGTGATCTGGAGCGACGAGCGCGTCCAGGGCGCCTCGCGCTTCGTGCAGCGGCTGTGGCGGCTGGTGAACGATTCCATCGAGCTCGGCAAGGCCGCGCCGGCGGCCCGGCCGGCCAGCTTCGGCCCGGACGCCACCGCCTTGCGGAAGGCCGCCCACGGCGCGCTGGACAAAGTCACCACCGGCATCGAGCGGCTGCACTTCAACGTTTGCCTCGCCCATATCCGCGAATTCACCAATGCATTCTCGGAGGTGCTCCAGCGCCCCGGCCAGCCCGCCCCGGATCTCGCCTGGGCGATCCAGGAGGCCAGCCGGATCCTGGTCCAGCTGTTCTCGCCGATGATGCCGCATCTGGCCGAGGAGTGCTGGCAGGTTCTGGGCCAGAAGGGCCTGGTTTCGGAGGCCGATTGGCCGCAAATCGAACGCGATCTGCTGGTTGAAGACAACGTGACCCTGGTGGTCCAGGTCAACGGCAAGAAGCGGGGTGAGGTCACAGTTGCAACAGCGGCCCAAAATCCGGAAATCGAGGCTGCCGTTTTGGCCCTTGATGCGGTAAAGCTGGCCCTGGACGGCAAGTCCGTCCGCAAGGTGATCATCGTCCCCAAGAGGATCGTGAATGTTGTCGGCTAGGATCCGTATCGCAGCCCGCTTGCTGGCAGTGGCCGCGCTGGCGGCACTGACGGCCGGCTGCTTCCAGCCGATGTATGCCGAGCGCAGCGACGGCACCCCCGGCCTGCGCGAGAAGCTGATGGGGGTCGAGTTGCCCCCGATCAGCAAGCCCAACGCCTCCCGCGAGGCCCGCATCGGCGTCGAAATCCGCAACGCGCTTGCCTTCAAGCTTTACGGCACCGCGACGGGCATGCCGCCGACCCACCGGCTCGACATCCGTTTCACCAGCACCCGCTCCTCGCTGATCGTGAGCTCTACGACCGGACTGCCGACCAGCGAAAATCTCGGCATCGATGCCCAGTACAACCTGGTCGACGTCGCAACCGGCAAGTCTGTGATGACCGGCTCGACCTTCTCGCGCGTATCCTATGACATGCCGGGGTCCTATCAGCGCTTCTCGCGCACCCGCGCCGTGCGCGATGCCGAGGATCGCGCCGCCAACGAGATCGCCGAGAACATCACCACCCGGCTCGCCTCGTTCTTCACCGCGGGGACGTAGGTCGTTCCCGTCATTCCGGGGCGCCCAAAAGGGCGAACCCGGAAATCTCGATCTCAAACCTCTGGATTCCGGATTCGCGCTACGCGCGCCCCGGAATGACGATCTGGACCATGGTCGCACTGCGCGGAAAAGAGATCGACGCCTTCCTCGCCCGCCCCGATGCCGGCCGTCCGATCATCCTGCTCTACGGTCCCGATGTCGGCCTGGTGCGCGAGCGCGCCGACGCGCTGATCGCGTCGAGCGTCGACGATCCGAATGACCCGTTCTCGCTTGTCAAGCTCGACGGCGACGAGCTCTCCGCCGAGCCTTCGCGCCTCGTCGACGAAGCCATGACGGTGCCGCTGTTCGGCGGCCGCCGCGCCATCCGCGTTCGCGCCGGCGCGCGCAGCTTTGCCAGCGGCATCGAGACGCTGGCCGAGATGAACGTGAAGGATTGCCGCATCGTGATCGAGGCGGGCGAGCTCCGCCCGGAATCGCCGCTGCGCAAGACCTGCGAGAAGGCCAAGACAGCGGTCGCGATCGGCTGTTATCCCGACACCGAGCGCGATCTTGCCAAGCTGATGGAAGACGAGCTGCGCACCGCGAACTTGCGGATCGCGCAGGATGCCCGCGCGGCACTGATGTCGTTCCTCGGCGGCGACCGCCAGGCCTCGCGCAACGAGCTGCGCAAGCTGACGCTCTACGCCCACGGCAAGGGCGAGGTCACGCTGGATGACGTCATGGCCGTGGTCGCCGATGCCTCGGAGCTGAAACTCGATCCGATCGTCGACGGCGCCTTCGCCGGGCGGCCCGACATCGTCGAGACCGAGTTTGCAAAGGCGATGATCGCCGGGACCTATCCCGGCGTGATCATCTCGGCCGCGCAGCGCCAGGCCGCGTGGCTGCACAAATCCGCGCTGGCGATTGCGGACGGCACGCCTGCCTCCGCCGTGCTCGACGGCGGCTTTCCGCGCCTGCATTTTTCACGAAAGCCCGCGGTCGAAACCGCGCTGCGCAATTTCAGCCCGGCGCGGCTCGCCGCGATCATCGAGCAGCTGGCAACCGCCGCGCTCGACACGCGCAAGCACTCCACCCTCGCCGCCGCCATCGCCCAGCGCGCGCTGATGGCGATCGCCGCGAATGCAAAGCGGCGGGGCTAGGTCTCCGCTCTCTCCACGTCATTGCGAGCGCAGCGAAGCAATCCAGAATCCCCTCCGCGGAAAGATTCTGGATTGCTTCGTCGCAAGTGCTCCACGCAATGACGGCGCTGATGGAGATGCGCACCAATGCCAGAGCGAAAGCTAATTCCGTCATCCTGAGGTGCGAGTGGCACGATGCTACGCATCGTGCCGGAAGCCTCGAAGGATGAACGGCCGAGATGCAGCCGGGCCGTCGCCCTTCGAGGGCCGCTGAAGAAGCGGCCGCCTCAAGGTGACGGAGATGGAGTTGGTGCGTCTACACCGCGCCCTTGGCCAGCCGCTTCATCACCTCGTCGAGCTGATCGAGGTTGCGGTAGCTGATCTGCACCGAGCCGCCGGGGTCGCGGTGACTGACCGTGACCTTGAGGCCGAGCGCGTCGCTGACGCGCTTCTCCAGATCGATCGTGTCGGGGTCCTTCTCCTTGCCCCCGCTGGCGCGCGCCTTCTGCGGCTTGCGCTCCGGCACGCCCTCCTCGTGCGCGAGCGCCTCGGCCTGGCGGACGTTGAGACCTTCCTCGACGATGCGCTTGGCGGCGGCGAGCGGATCGGGCACGCCGATCAAGGCGCGGGCGTGGCCGGCCGTCAGCTCGCCGGTCGCAATGAAGGCCTGCACCTCGGCCGGCAGCTTGGTCAGTCGCATCATGTTGGCGACGTGGCTGCGGCTCTTGCCGACGACCTTGGCGATGTCCTCCTGACTGCGTTTGAACTCGTTGGCGAGCGCGTGATAGCCCTGCGCCTCTTCCATCGGATTGAGGTCCTCGCGCTGCACGTTCTCGACGATCGCAAATTCCAGCGCATCGCTGTCGCTGATGTCGACCGGAACGATCGGCACCTCGTGCAGGCCGGCCATCTGCGAGGCGCGCCAGCGCCGTTCGCCGGCGATGATCTCGTAGCGATCCTGCGCGCCCTTCACCGGACGCACCACGATCGGCTGGATCACGCCGTGCTGCTTGATGGAGTCGGAGAGCTCCTTCAGCTCGGTATCCGAAAAGGTACGGCGCGGGTTGCGCGGATTGGCCTTGATGAATTCGATCGGCACCTTGCGCTGTGCGCGCGGACGATCGACATGCTGAGCCTCGCCGCCGACATCACCGATCAGACTTGCAAGACCCCGGCCCAGTCGCGAACGCGCTTCGTCGGCCATCGCCAGCTCCCTTGGATTCACGGTGCAGCACTCCAGAACTGAATTTCAAAACTTGTAGGATGCGTAGAACGCAGCGAAACCCATCGCTGTCCGTGCACGTGATGATGGGTTTCGCTGCGCTCTACCCATCCTACGGATCAACGTCGCGTCAATGCGTCGTGCGCAGCTCGCGCTCGCGCTGGATCACTTCGGTGGCGAGGCGCAAATAGGCTTCGCTGCCGACGCATTTGAGATCGTAGACCAGCACCGGCTTGCCGTAGGACGGCGCTTCCGAAATGCGCACGTTGCGCGGGATCATGGTCTTGTAGACTTTCTCTCCCATGAACTGGCGGACGTCGGCGACGACCTGGTTCGACAAATTGTTGCGCGAGTCGAACATGGTCAGCACGATGCCGTGGATCGACAGGTTCGGATTCAGCGTCGAGCGCACCTGCTCCACGGTCTGCAAGAGTTGCGACAGACCTTCGAGCGCGAAGAACTCGCATTGCAGCGGCACCAGGATCGCGTCGGAGGCTGCCATCGCGTTGACCGTGAGCAGGTTGAGCGAGGGCGGGCAGTCGATCAGCACGTAGGTATAGTCGGCATCCGGCGAGACGTTGTTGTTGAGCGCGCCGATCGCGTCGCGCAACTTGAAGGCGCGGCCGGGCGTGGTGCCGAGCTCGAGCTCGAGGCCGGAGAGATCCATGGTCGAGGGCGCGATATGCAGCCGCGGCACCGCGGTCGAGACCACCGCTTCGCGCAAGGCGGCTTCGCCGATCAGCACGTCATAGGTCGAGCAGGAGCGGTTGCGGCGATCGATGCCGAGGCCGGTCGAGGCGTTGCCCTGGGGATCGAGATCGACGATCAGGACGCGCTCGCCGATCGCCGCGAGCGCCGTGCCCAGGTTGATCGCTGTGGTTGTTTTCCCCACGCCGCCCTTTTGATTCGCCAACGCGAGGATGCGCGGATGGCCATGGGGGACCTCGTCGGTCTTTTGCGCCGTCTGCTCTTGCTGCGGTTCGTCAATTACGCTCATCGCAATTCCCCACTCACCCCTCAACGCCTCAGCTGCGCCGTTCAGCGGCATTGAGCTCCACGATCCAACCGTCGCCTGTGCGGCTTTGGTGGAGCTGCGGCCGAATATTCCAATATTTAGCGGCTTCGGTCAATTCAGCCTCTACATCTTGACCCTTGAGAAATAGCGCCTTTGCGCCTTGGCGCAGCAGCGGCTCCGCAAAGCCGATGAGTTGATGTAGCGGAGCCAGCGCACGCGCGGTGACGCAATCGACGGGGCCGGTGATTCTATCCACATTATCCCCGATCTCAGCGAGATGTACGACTCCCGGAGACGTGGTGACGCGGATTGCTTCGCGCAAAAAGGCGGCCTTCTTGGCGATTCGCTCGACGAGATGGACGCTCGCACCAGGTTTGCCGGCCATGGCGCAGGCGAGCACGACGCCGGGAAATCCGCCGCCGCTGCCCAGATCAGCCCAGCGTTTTGCGGCCGGGGCGAGATCGACCAGCTGGAGCGAGTCGGCGATGTGCCGCGTCCAGAGCTGCGGCAAGGTCGATGGCGCGACGAGATTGGTCTTGGCCTGCCACGCCCTGAGCAGCGCGATGTAGCGATCAAGCCGCTCCTCGGTTTCACGTGAAACGGGAGCGAGCTTGAGGGCGGCGATCTTGTCAGCGGCGATGATGGAATCGAGCGCCTTGTCGTTGGCCGCGGCCTTGCTGATCTTCGGGCTGGCCGCCCCAGGTTCAGTTCCAAGTTCAGTTCGCCGCCCGGCGCCCTCACCCGCTCTGGGGCGTCGCGATGGCGGTCGATCTCCGCCTGATCCGCGTTGTTTCACGTGAAAGGCCTATGCGATTGGCTTATGCAATTGCCTTGGAAATCTTCCGTGCCTCCCGGCGCAGATAGGCGGCGAGAATGCCGAGCGCTGCCGGCGTCATCCCGTCGATCCGGCCGGCCTGGCCGACGGTGAACGGTCGTGCCTTCTCCAGCTTGGCGCGCACCTCATTAGAGAGACCGGGAACGAGCTGGTAATCGACATCCGCCAGCACCATTCCCTCGTCGCGCCGGAAGGCTTCGACATCGGCGCTCTGGCGTTCCAGGTAGACGTCGTACTTGGCATCGATCTCGAGATGGGTCGCGATGACGGGATCGATGGCCGACAGCTCCGGCCAGATCGCGCGGACCTGGCTCCAGCCGATCTCCGGATAGGCCATCAGATCGAACGCCGAACGGCGCTGGCCATCCCGGTTCAACGACAGCCCGTGCTTGATCGCCTCGTTCGGTGTGATGGTCAGGGACTTCGACAGCGTCCGGGCGGCATTCAGGGCCTCCATCTTGGCGCGGTGATGCCTGATACGGGCGCTGCCGACACATCCCAGAGCGATCCCTTTCTCCGTCAGACGCTGGTCCGCATTGTCGGCCCGTAGGGTCAGCCGGTACTCGGCCCTGGAGGTGAACATCCGATAGGGCTCGCTGATCCCGCGGGTCACGAGGTCGTCGATCATCACGCCGAGATAGCCGTCCGCACGGTCGAACACGGTGAGCGCGGCGCCGCTGGCTGAGAGCGCGGCATTCAGGCCGGCGACGATGCCCTGCCCGGCGGCTTCCTCATATCCGGTGGTGCCGTTGATCTGCCCGGCCAAGAACAGCCCGCGCAGGCGCTTGGTCTGGAGGGTCGGATCGAGCTCGCGGGGATCAATGTGGTCGTATTCGATGGCGTAGCCGGGGCGGACCATCTTCACCCGCTCCAGGCCGGGAATGCTGGCGAGGATTGCGAGCTGGACCTCCTCCGGCAACGAGGTCGAGATGCCGTTGGGGTAGACGGTGCTATCATCGAGCCCTTCCGGCTCCAGGAAGATCTGGTGGCCGTCGCGATCGCCGAAGCGGACGATCTTGTCTTCGATCGAGGGGCAATAACGCGGTCCGGAGCTCTTGATCTGCCCGGAGTACATCGGGGAGCGGTGAACGTTCGCCCGGATCACCTCATGGGTCGCCGGCGTGGTCCGGGTGATCCCGCACTGGATCTGTGGCGTCGTGATCCGCTCCGTCATCACCGAGAACGGCTCCGGTGGCTCGTCGCCGGGCTGCATCTCGACTGCCGACCAGTCGATCGTGGTGCCGTCGAGACGCGGCGGCGTCCCGGTCTTGAGACGCCCAAGGGTGAAGCCGGCGCGTTCGAAGGAGCCGGAAAGGCCCAGCGCAGGTGCCTCCCCGACGCGTCCGGCGGGCCAGTTCTTCTCACCGAGATGGATTAGTCCGCGGAGAAAGGTGCCGGTGGTGACAACCACGGCCCCTGCCCGAAGCTCCCGGCCGTCGGCCAGGCGCAGCCCGGTCACCCGGTTATCGACCACCACCAGCTCGTCTGCTTCGCCCTCAATGACGGAAAGGCCTTCGGTCTGGTGGATCGCCGCCTGCATCGCAGCCGCATAGAGCTTGCGGTCGGCCTGCGCCCGCGGCCCGCGGACCGCAGGGCCTTTCCGGCGATTGAGGACACGAAACTGGATGCCGCCGGCATCGCCCACACGGCCCATCAGGCCGTCGAGCGCATCGACCTCGCGGACCAGATGTCCTTTGCCGAGCCCGCCGATGGCGGGATTGCAGGACATCGCGCCGACGGTGGAGAAACGGTGCGTCACCAGAGCGGTCGTTGCCCCTATCCGAGCGGCGGCAGCCGCAGCCTCACAGCCGGCGTGGCCGCCGCCGATGACGATGACGTCGAAACTTGCTCGAGCTGGTCGCATGGGCGGACTTCTAGCTCAGCGGCGCCAAAGCCGGAAGTGGAAACTCGGTAGCGGCGTTTCACGTGAAACAGCAATGCAGGTCGGGAGCATTTTCGTGAAAAACAAACCCCATGCACAGTAGGAGGTGCGTTGATTCGGTTGATGTTTCACGTGAAACCAAAGGTCGCGACAAGCGAAAGTGCGCTGCCTCTCTTACTTGTACTTGCGGGAGAGGGTTGGGGAGAGGGTGTTTCCGCAATGGGACAATCCCCGAGAGGAGAAAGCCCTCTCTCGGCGCTTCGCGCCGACTTCTCCCGCAAGCGGGAGAGGTGAACAACCCCACGGCGGAATCGATTCAACCTAAAGCCATCCCGCGCTAGGGATCCATCCCCGCGCCTGTTTCACGTGAAGCGGAAGAAATGGAACAAGCGCTAGTTCTACAATGAAGAACTAGGCCTACTTTCCGATGCAGAATTTCTGGAAGATTGCCCCAAGGACGTCCTCGACGTCCACTCGGCCCAAAAGCCGGCCCAAGGCATAGGCGGCCGCCCGTAGCTCTTCGGCGGCGAGTTCCTCGCCGTGTTCTACAAGGTCCAGACTCCGGCGCAAGCAGTCTGAGGCACGGGTCAATAACTCGCGCTGGCGGGCCCGGGTCACCATGGCGCCCTCGGTAGTTCCGAAGAACTCCGAAGCAAACTTCACCAGTGCGTCGACCAGCTCGGGGATGCCGTCGCCCCGGCTTGCCGAGATCCTGAACTCGCCGATCGGCCTGGCTCCTCCGACCTTGTCGACCTTGTCGAGATCGATCTTGTTGCGCACGATCCAGACCGAGCCGCCGGACGAAGCAGCACCGTCCGCGGATGTCCCGCGCCAGCGCATTGTATCGGGATCGACGGCTTGCCCGCCCTCCACCAACCACAAGACCAGATCCGCGTCCCCGGCCCGCGCGCGGGCCCGGCGCACGCCTTCCTGCTCGACCGGATCGTCGCTCTCGCGAATACCCGCGGTGTCGATCACGGTGACGGGATAGCCATCGAGATCGAGCTGCACCTCGATCACGTCGCGCGTGGTGCCGGCATGCGGCGAGACGATCGCGACCTCGCGGCGCGCGAGCTGGTTGATCAGCGTCGACTTGCCGACATTCGGCTCGCCGGCGATGGCCACCACGAGGCCCTCGCGAAGCCGTTCAGAATGTCCCTGTGCCGCAAGTACTTTTGTGATCTCATCATGCAGCGCTTTGATCGCCTTCACCGCCGGCGCTCTTAGCTCCGCCGGCACATCGCCTTCATCGGAAAAATCGATGCCGGCCTCGATCAGGGCGGAGGCCTCGATGATGCGCTCGCGCCAGTCGCGCGCTCGGTCGCCGAGCAACCCCTGTAATTGGCGCAGCGCCTGGCGGCGCTGGCGGTCGGTGTCGGCGTGGATGAGATCGTCGAGGCCCTCGGCCTCGGTGAGGTCGATCTTGCCATTCTCGAAGGCGCGGCGGGTGAACTCACCGGGCTCAGCCGCGCGCGTATTCGGGATATCGGAAATTGCAGCGAGGAGTGCCGCCAGCACCGCCCGGCCGCCATGGACGTGAAATTCGGCGATGTCCTCGCCGGTGGCGCTGGCCGGTCCGGGAAACCAGAGCACGACCGCGTCGTCGATGGGCTGGCCTGCGCCGTCCCGGAGCAGCCGGCGGCTCGCCTGTCGCGCCGCCGGCTGCCGGCCCGCGAGCGTCGTCAGCACCAGGCCGGCTTGCGCGCCGGAGACGCGGACCACGGCGATCGCGCTGGGTGCCCGGCCGGATGACAGCGCAAAAATGGTCTGGTCGCGCGGATGCATGGCCTATTTGTCCGGCTGCCGCCGAAAACGCAAACATCCGTTTTTACGATCCAGCCAACCGCGTTTTGCTGCGCTAGATTCCGCAGTAATCGAATATTGCAGCGCAATATCGTCGCAGCATTTGCTGCACCTAGCCTGATCGCGGGCGCAGAGACGCGAACCCGAATTCAAGGATTTAATTTTGAATATCAACGGATTAATGGAGATCCAAGATCCGGCGCGCCGGCTGTCTTTCGTGCTGCACCTTTGCTGCAGCAAAGCTGCAACAAAAAAAGGGCGCCCAAAGGCGCCCTTCAACAATTGCTGCAGTGCACTCAGGTGTTCATGGAGTCGAAGAACTCCGAATTGCTCTTGGTCGAGCGCAGCTTGTCGAGCAGGAAGTCGATCGCATCCATCGTACCCATCGGATTGAGTATGCGGCGGAGCACGTACATCTTCTTGAGCACCTGCGGATCGGTGATGAGCTCCTCCTTGCGGGTGCCGGAGCGCGAGATATCGATCGCCGGGAAGGTGCGCTTGTCCGACACCTTGCGGTCCAGGATCAGCTCCGAGTTACCGGTGCCCTTGAACTCTTCGAAGATGACTTCGTCCATGCGGCTGCCGGTATCGACCAGCGCGGTTGCGATGATGGTCAGCGAGCCGCCCTCCTCGATGTTGCGGGCCGCGCCGAAGAAGCGCTTCGGGCGCTGCAGCGCATTGGCATCGACACCGCCGGTCAACACCTTGCCGGATGACGGCACCACGGTGTTGTAGGCGCGGCCGAGACGCGTGATCGAATCGAGCAGGATCACGACATCGCGGCCATGCTCGACCAGGCGTTTTGCTTTTTCGATCACCATCTCGGCGACCTGAACGTGGCGCACCGCCGGCTCGTCGAAGGTCGAGGACACCACCTCGCCCTTCACCGAGCGCTGCATGTCCGTGACTTCTTCCGGACGCTCGTCGATCAAGAGCACGATCAGATAGCATTCGGGATGATTGTGGGTAATCGAATGCGCGATGTTCTGCATCAGCACGGTTTTACCGGTGCGCGGCGGCGCCACGATCAGCGCACGCTGGCCCTTGCCGATGGGTGCGACGATGTCGATCACGCGTGCAGACAGGTCTTTGCGCGTGGGATCGTCGATCTCCATGCGGAAACGCTGATTCGGAAACAGCGGCGTGAGGTTGTCGAAATTGACCTTGTGCTTGGCCTTTTCCGGGTCTTCGAAATTGAGCGTGTTGACCTTCAGCAGCGCGAAGTAGCGCTCGCCCTCTTTCGGGCTGCGGATGTGACCTTCGATGGTGTCGCCGGTGCGCAAGCCGAAACGGCGGATCTGCGAGGGCGAAACGTAGATGTCGTCCGGACCCGGCAGATAATTCGCATCCGGCGAGCGGAGGAAGCCGAAGCCGTCGGAGAGCACCTCGACGACGCCCTCGCCGACGATATCGGTCTCTGCGAGCGAGAGCTGCTTGAGAATGGCGAACAGCAGCTCCTGCTTGCGCATGGTGCTGGCATTTTCGACCCCGTTCTCTTCCGCGAACGAGACCAGCTCGGCCGGGGTTTTCGACTTAAGGTCCTGAAGTTTGATTTCCCGCATTGGGGTGGTCCTGTGGGGTAGCCTGAAAAAGAGGGGGTGCGAGGAGGCTCTGAAATGCGGACGCGAGCAGGTGCAGGTAAGGTCCGCAGGTCTGGCAAGGTGAGCGCCGGTGAGGCTTCAAACCTGATGCGGTGTCCGGCCTCTGGAAGGCTCGGACACAACCACATCCGCCTGCGTTGGGTGGGATATCGATAATATAGAAAATCGCTCAACGCTCCGCAAGCCGAAGCGCTGAGCTAATCGGCACGCGGTCTGCCTAGAACGGCTTCACGATCACCATGATGACGATGAAAATCATCAGGACGGTCGGCACCTCGTTGATAATTCGATAGAATTTCTGACTTCGCGGGCGCCGATCGGCGGCAAAATCCTTGACCCAGCGGGAAAAAAAGCCGTGGACCGCCGAGAGCACCAGGACCAGTGCCAGTTTGACGTGCAGCCAGCCGAACGAAAACCAATGGCCGGACCAGGCGAGAAAGAGCCCGGCGAGCCAGGTGACCATCATGGCGGGATTGATGATCGCCTTGAGCAGCCGGCGTTCCATGACCTTGAACGTCTCCGACTGCTTCGAGCCGATCTCGACCTCGCAGTGATAGACGAACAGCCGTGGCAGATAGAGCATGCCGGCCATCCAGGAGATGACGGCGATCACGTGCAGCGCCTTGATCCAGAGATAGACGTCTTCGAACATTTTCGGGGGTCCGGCTCGCTGCCAGTCGGGGAACGCTGGGGATAGTAAGAACTCGTTAAGGTCTTACCGCGCACACATATCCGTACGCAGCGCCTTCCTCAAATCTAGAATCTTAGATTCTTAAGGTTTGAGTCTATGTGACCGTGGATTGGACTCACGCAATTCCGTCCGCGCGTTCACGCGCGCTTGTTCACATCCATCCACATATTCCGGACAGCATCAGGCGACTTCCGATAAGTCAGTCGGCTTCAAAGGCTTGCGCGTTTGTATCGGCAGCTTATCAAGGGACTTGTCCGCGCAATCCCGCTTCCTTCTCGGCGGGGCGCCGGACTTGTCCTGACCGGCAGTGGTGTGAAGAAAATCACGCCTTGTCCCGCCCCTGGTGTCGCGCATCCCTTTCCGAGAGGTTAAGCTCCACAGAAATCCACAAACCACCCCAACGAAATTCAAAGGGTTTTTGTGCCGACCTCGAACAATTATTTCCATCTCCACCTGGTCTCGGACTCCACGGGTGAGACGCTCATCACCGTCGCGCGCGCGGTCGCGGCTCAATACGCCAACGTGACGCCGGTCGAGCACGTTTATCCGCTGGTGCGCAGCCAGAAGCAGCTCGATCGCGTGCTCGACGAGATCGAGGAAGCGCCGGGCATCGTGCTGTTCACGCTGCTCGAGAAGGACCTGGTCGCGAGACTCGAGGACAAGTGCAAGCAGATCAATGTTCCGAGCCTGTCGATCATCGGGCCGGTGATGCAGCTGTTCGAGGCCTATCTGGGAGCAGCGACCACCGGCCGTGTCGGCGCCCAGCACGTGCTCAATGCCGAATATTTCAAACGCATCGACGCCTTGAACTACACGATGATCCATGACGACGGTCAGCATGTCGAAGGTCTCGACGAGGCCGACGTGGTTCTTGTCGGGGTCTCCCGGACCTCGAAGACACCGACATCGATCTATCTCGCCAATCGCGGCATTCGCACCGCCAACGTGCCGCTGGTGCCGGGCATTCCGGTGCCCCCGCAATTGGAGACGCTGACGCGGCCGCTGGTGGTCAGCCTGCACGCGACGCCGGAACGCCTGATTCAGATCCGGCAGAATCGCCTGCTGTCCATGGGCGCCGAGTCCGGCAGCCGCAGCGACACCTACACCGACAGGCAATCGGTCACCGAGGAGGTCGCGTTCGCGCGCAAGCTGAGCGCCAAGCATGACTGGCCGCTGCTGGACGTCACGCGCCGCTCCATCGAGGAAACCGCGGCGGCGATCATGAAGCTGTATAGCGATCGCCAGCGCAACCGGCCGTCCGAGTAAGTGTCGCCGATGAGTCTGTGGCGCGGCAAAAGTCCGTTAATCCTGGCCTCGCAAAGCAGCGCGCGCAAAATGCTGCTGGCCAATGCCGGGCTCGCATTCGAAGCCGTCACCGCTGATATCGACGAGCGCGGCATCCAGGCCGCGTCAAAGCTCTCCAACCCGCGCGAGATCGCCCTGCTCCTGGCCCGCGAAAAGGCCAAGGCTGTATCTGCCGGTCGTCCCGGAAGCTATGTGATCGGCGCCGACCAGACGCTGGCGCTCGGAATGCGTCTCTTCAACAAGCCGACAGGACGCGCGCAGGCGCTGCTGCAATTGCGCGATCTCGCCGGTCAGACGCACGAGCTGAATTCCGCCGTAGTCTTGGCGCAGGATGGCAGGATCCTCTTCGAGCACGTTTCCGTGGCGCGCATGACCATGCGGGACATGACCGAAGCCGAGCTCTCGGCCTATCTCGACGCCGCCGGCGATGCCGTCACGACCAGCGTCGGCGCCTATCAGCTCGAGGGCCTCGGTATCCATCTGTTCAAGCGCATCGAGGGCGACCATTTCACCATTCTCGGCCTGCCGCTGCTGCCGCTGCTTGCGTATCTGCGCAGCGAGCAGCTAATTGCGGTGTGAATGCCAGAGAAGGCTGGGTGCTTGATGCGGATTCTCGGACTGACCGGCTCGATCGGGATGGGAAAATCCACCACCGCGAAATTGTTCGCGGAGGCCGGCGTCCCCGTCTACGACGCCGATGCCGCCGTGCATCAGCTCTATGAGGGCGAGGCTGCCCCTGCGATCGAGGCCGCCTTCCCCGGCACCACCGCGAACGGCAAGGTCGACCGGCAAAAACTGTCGGCGCGCGTCGTGCACGACCCCGCCGCCATCAAGCAGCTCGAGCAGATCGTCCATCCGATGCTCGGCGCGTCCCGGCAGAAATTCTTTGCCGACGCCGAGGCCGCCAAGGCGCCGGTCGTGGTGCTGGACATCCCGCTGCTGTTCGAGACCGGCGGCGAGAAGCGGGTCGATGCCGTGGTCGTGGTCTCGACCTCGCCGGAGCTGCAGCGCCAGCGTGTGCTGGCGCGCGGCACGATGGACGAGGCCAAGCTCGATGCCATCATCGCCAAGCAGATGCCGGATGCCGAGAAGCGCAAGCGGGCCGATTTCGTGGTGGATACCTCGCACGGACTTGATCCGGTGCGCGCCCAAATCGCGCACATCCTGGCCGAGGTCGTTAAGATGCCGCAACGGCGGGCCTGATTCGCCGCCTCACACGGCATCCAAAAGACATGCGCGAAATCGTCCTCGACACCGAAACCACCGGCCTCGATCCGCTGCGCGGCGATCGGTTGGTTGAGATCGGCTGCGTCGAGATCTTCAACCGCATGCCGACCGGACAGACCTATCACGTCTACATCAACCCCGAGCGGGACATGCCGGCGGAAGCGTTTGCAGTGCACGGATTGTCGTCGGAATTCCTGGCGACCAAGCCGCTGTTCCACGAGGTCGCCGACGACTTTCTCGCGTTCATCGGCGACGCCCCGCTGGTGATCCACAACGCCTCGTTCGACATCGGCTTCATCAACGCCGAGCTCGACCGCATCAAGCGCGCTGCGATCCCGCGCGAGCGCCTGGTCGATACGCTGCTGCTGGCGCGCCGCAAGCACCCCGGCGTGTCCAACCGGCTGGACGATCTCTGCTCGCGCTATGCGATCGACAATTCACACCGCACCAAGCACGGCGCGCTGCTGGACGCCGAGCTGCTCGCCGAAGTCTATGTCGATCTGGTCGGAGCGCGGCAGTCGCAGCTGCTGCTGGCCTCGGACACCGAGGAGATCAGGGTCAGTAGCGCCGGCGATGCGCCGCGGCGGCAGCGTCCGGTGCCGCTCGCGCAGCGGATTTCCGAAGCCGAGCGCGAGGCCCATCGGGCCTTCATCGCAACGCTGGGCGACAAGGCGATCTGGAACGAGTACCTGCCCGCTCCAGCCGCGCTGGCGGCGGCTCAGGCCTGACCGGCCTGCCCCTGAGCGGCCATTTGCCGCTCCATGTTCTGGCGGTAGAGACCGACGAAGTCGACCGGGTCCAGCATCAGGGGCGGGAACCCGCCGTCGCGCACCGCGGTCGCGATGATCTCGCGCGCGAACGGGAACAAGAGCCGCGGGCACTCGATCATGACCAGCGGGTGCAGGTTCTCCTTGGGCACGTTCACGATCCGGAACACGCCGGCATAGGCGAGCTCGAACGAGAACATCACCTTACCTGCGGTCTCGGCCTTGCCCTCGACCGACAACGTCACCTCGAATTCCTGTTCGCTGAGATTGTTGGCGCTGACGTTGATCTGGATGTTGATCTGCGGCGGCTGGCTCTGCTGCTGCAGCGAGCTCGGAGCGTTGGGATTTTCGAACGAGAGGTCCTTGGTGTATTGCGCCAGCACGTTGAGCTGGGGAGCCTGAGCCGCCTCGGGAGGGGTGCCGTTACCGTTGGTCATGAAAGTGTCTCCTTACCCGATTGGGGCTGAATTTCGCGGCGGTTGGCTAACATAGGGCCGGCTCGTTCCACAAGGACGAACGGTCCCGGATCGGGAATTCGGGCCGCGCCCGCGCCTTGGACGTTGATCCTGCCTTTTCCGCGAAATTTCGCCTTAAACGTTTGAAGATGCGCGATTTCCCGGGCAGGATCGGGTTTCCCCTTAAGCATAAAACGCGCTACACTTGGTGCTGTGCCAAAAGGCGCCATTGGCCGGGCCAGATTTCGTGCCTACATCCCACGGACCTGACGTGGACCTAAAATGGTGATGTAGACTTGCCGTTTCCGTTGGGAACGGTCTACTGGCCGGATTGATTTTCCCGGCAACGAGCCCTGAAAAGACCAGAAAGCGAATACGACGTGGACATCTACACCATCATATTCCTGGCGCTGGCCGTCTTCATCTTCTTGCGGCTGCGTAGCGTGCTGGGGCAGCGCACGGGCAACGAGCGGCCGCCGTTCGATCGCACCGCCGCCCGCAACGCGCTGGGAGGTGCCCAGGACAACAACGTCGTGACCATGCCGGGCAAGGTGATCGACCAGGCGCCGCTGGCGCCGACGGCCGAGCCGACCGCGCCGGCCGATCGCTGGAAGGAACTGGCCGAGCCGGGCACCGCGCTGGCGCAGGGCCTCGATGCCATCGTCGAGAAGGATTCCAGCTTCGACCCGCGCCATTTCCTTTCGGGCGCCCGCGGCGCCTACGAGATGATCGTGCTGGCCTTCGCCAATGGCGACCGCCGCGCGCTGCGCGATCTGCTGTCGTCGGACGTCTATGACAGCTTCGACGCCGCGATTAGGGAACGCGAGAAGAACGAGCAGAAGACCGAGACGCGTTTCGTGTCGATCGACAAGGCCGAGCTCGTCGGCGCCGAGTTGCGCGATCGCAACGCGCAGCTCACCGTGCGCTTCGTCTCGCAGATGATCTCGGCCACCCGCGACAAGGCCGGCAACATCGTCGACGGCAGCGCCGACACGGTCGCCGACATCACCGATATCTGGACTTTCGCCCGCGACACCTCCTCTCGCGATCCGAACTGGAAGCTGGTTGGCACCGGAAGCGCGAATTAAGATCTTTCTGAAGAACGGCGCCACGGCGCTTTGCGCGGGCGCCGTCGTGCTGTCGTCGTTTTCGCTCGGTGCCGAGGCGGCGCGGCGTCACTATCGCAGCCACCACCATCACCTGCCGCAAGTGCCTGCCGCTCCGCCGCGGCCCTTGCCCTATCCGCAGCTCTCCCTGCCGTTCGAAATTCCCGGCGCGCAATATCTGCCGCTGGCCTGGGCGGACGTGAAGGGGTGGGGCGACGACAATCATCTCGCGGCGTACAAGACCTTCCGCGCCAGCTGCAAACCGATCAATGCGCAGAACGGCGCAGCCGAACCCAAGGGGGAATCAAAGGCGGAACCGAAGGCTTTGGGCACCGCGCTGAGCGAGCCTTGCCGGGTCGCCAAAACGCTCGATCTCACCGACGACGGCAAAGCGAAAACCTTCTTCGAGGAGAATTTCACGCCGCTGCGGATCTCGCGGCTCGGCGAGCCCGACGGTTTCGTCACCGGCTATTACGAGCCGGTGCTGGAGGGGTCGCGGACGCAGACCGATGTCTACAACGTGCCGGTCTATCGCCGTCCCTCGAACCTGTTCGTGCGCGGCTACAAGCAGGATTCGGTCAGCCTGCCCAACAAGGGCCCGGTCTATCGCAAGATCGGTCGCCGCAAGCTGGTGCCCTATTACGACCGCGGCGAAATCGAGGACGGCAAGATCGCCGGCCGCGGCCTCGAGATCGCGTGGCTGAAGGATCCGACCGATCTGTTGTTCGCCCAGATCCAGGGCTCGGCACGGATCAAGTTCGAGGACGGCAGCTCGGTTCGGCTCAATTACGACGCCTATAACGGCTATCCCTACACGGCGGTCGGTCGCATCCTGATCGAACGCGGCATCATCCCGAAAGAGGAGATGTCGATGCAGAAGATCAGGGAGTGGATGGCGCAGAACCCAGACGGCGCCAAGGAGCTGCGGCGCGCGAACCGTGCCTACGTCTTCTTCCGCGAGGTCAATCTCTCCGACAAGGACGAGGCGGTGGGCGCGCAAGGCATTCCGCTGACCGCGGGGCGCTCGATCGCGGTCGACAAATCGCTGCATGTCTACGGCACGCCGTTCTTCATCGAGGGCGAGCTGCCGATCGAAAACGAACGCGCCAAGACGCCGTTCCGCCGGCTGATGATCGCGCAGGATACCGGCTCGGCCATCATCGGTCCTGCGCGGGCCGATCTGTTTTTCGGCGCCGGCGCGGATGCCGGGCGCGTCTCCGGCCGGCTGCGCCACCCCATGCAATTCGTGATGCTGGTGCCGAAGAGCCTCGATCCTGCCCCGCGCGCGGCGAAGCTGCCGATCCCGGATCCGAGGCCGTCGGAGAAGATCGCAAAGCTGTTTCCGCAAACCGATCCGGCAAAGACCGGCACGCCTGTTGCCGCGGCGGCGCAAGGCAAGAACGAAACAGTCGCCGTCGCGGGCCCCGTTCCGCTGCCGGTGCCGCGTCCGGCGATCGAGCCTGCCCCTGAGCCGCGCCGTTCGGCGAAGAATCGTCCTCATCGGCCGCAATGAGACGACCGTCCCGTCCGCCCGTGCTGGAGCCTCGCCCCTCGCCGCGCCGTCGCGCGCTGAGCGAGGACGAGCGCGAGCTGTGGGATCTCGTCGCAAGGCATGTCAAGCCGCTGCGCAAGCAGCGCGCGGGCAAGGCGCATGCCACCCCGCGCGCCGAGTCGTCGGCCGCGACCCAGGTGACGAGCCCTTCGCCACCGCCAAGGCCGGTTGCCGCTGCAACCGCGCCGCGCGCCGCCAAGCCGTCGATCCCGCCGCTTGCGCCGCTCGGCAAGCGCGAGCGGACGAAGCTGTCGCGCGGCCGCCGCGAGATCGAGGCGCGGCTCGATCTGCACGGCATGACCCAGACGCGCGCCCATCGCGCGCTGGCCCGCTTCCTGCACCGCGCCCATCAGGACGGCCTCACCTTCGTGCTCGTCATCACGGGCAAGGGACGCAGCGGCGGCGAAAGCGGCGTGCTCCGCCGCCAGGTGCCGGAATGGCTCAGCCTGCCGGAATTCCGCGCCTTCGTCGTCGGCTTCGAGGAAGCCGCGATCGGCCATGGCGGCGAGGGGGCGCTGTATGTGCGGATCAGGCGGGCGCGCGGGTAGTGGCACGATGCACTGGGCCCGACGTATCCCCGAAGAAGCTGCGTTCCCTCCCCCTTGTGGGCTACCGGATTCACAGATCACCTCCGGGGATCATTAGCTTTGCACCGCGCTTCATGGCCTGGAACTCGAGCCAGCCCTCGAGCATGACGATCGGGCCTGGCTTGCCGTAATAGCCGGTCCATCCGCCGAGGCGCGCGCAGACCCAAGCTGCGCGCGCCAGTGATCCCTTCGGATGGGGATTTTTCTGTCGCTCCGTCTTGCCTTCAAGTTGAGCGCAACAGGCTTCCAGCAGGGGAACGTCCTCGGGCTCGAATGCATCGCTCAGGGGCCGCAGAGGCCCTGG